>JAFTFL010000005.1 GCA_017449525.1 Bacteroidales bacterium
GAATAGCTGATGGAGTATTCGGATATATCAATAAAAATGGCGAATACATTATTAATCCACAATTCGATGTTGCGCGTAATTTTTCAGAAGGTTTAGCTTGCGTTAGAGTCGGTAGTCAATATGGTTACATCAATAAGAAAGGGGAAATAGTCATCAATCCACAATATGACAACGCTTCTCACTTTTCCGAAGGATTAGTAGCTGTGGAAATTGATGGTGAATGGGGGTTTATCGACAAAAAGGGTCAATTTATTATCAACCATCAATTTAGTATTGAACCATCTGGCTTTTATAATGGGTTTGCAAAAATAAAGTTTAGTGAAACAATTTGTGAAGATAGTCCTTTTGTAAAATATAATGACGTGACTTGGGGTTATATTGACAAACAGGGGAAACTTGTATACAAAAAAATGAAAGACAAAGAATATATTTTCTGAGTACATTGCAAATTATCAACATAAATATTAATCCTTAAACATTTAAGTAATTATGGCAAAAGAAAAAAAGTTTATGACATGCGACGGTAACTGCGCTGCGGCCCATGTGGCCTATATGTTCAGCGAGGTGGCCGCCATCTATCCCATCACCCCGAGCAGCCCGATGGCCGAGTATATCGACGAATGGGCCGCCGCAGGGCGCAAGAACCTCTTCGGCGAGACCGTGAAGGTCGTCGAGATGCAGAGCGAAGCCGGTGCCGCCGGTGCCGTGCACGGCTCGCTGCAGGCCGGTGCACTGACCACCACTTACACCGCCTCGCAGGGTTTGTTGCTGATGATTCCGAACATGTACAAGATTGCCGGCGAACTGCTGCCGGGCGTGTTCCACGTGTCGGCCCGCGCCTTGGCTGCACAGGCCCTCTCCATCTTCGGCGACCACGCCGACGTGATGAGTGCCCGCCAGACGGGCTTCGCCCTGCTGGCCGAGAGTTCGGTGCAGGAGGTGATGGACCTCGCCCCTGTGGCTCACCTCGCCGCCCTGACCGGCCGCGTGCCTTTCCTCAACTTCTTCGACGGCTTCCGCACCAGCCACGAGATTCAGAAGATCGAGGCGTGGGATATGGAAGAACTGCGTCCGCTGATGGACCAGAAAGCCCTGAAAGCTTTCCGCGAGAACGCCCTCAACCCCGAACATAGCGTTACGCGCGGCACGGCACAGAACAGCGACGTCTACTTCCAGACCCGCGAGCTGCAGAACAAGTACTACGACGCTCTGCCCGACATCGTGGCTCACTACATGGAAGAGATCAGCAAGCTGACCGGTCGCCACTACGCCCCCTTCACCTACTACGGCGCACAGGATGCCGAGAACGTCATCGTAGCTATGGGCTCGGTTACCGAGACCATCAAGACCGTGGTGGACTACCTGAACGCCCAGGGCAAGAAGACCGGCGTCGTTACCGTGCACCTCTATCGCCCCTTCAGCGTGAAGCACCTGATGGCCGTGATGCCCACGAGCGCGAAGAACATCTGCGTGCTTGACCGCACCAAAGAACCCGGCGCCAACGGAGACCCTCTGTATATGGACGTGGTCGAGGCCTTCAAGGGTTGCAAGGATGTGTGCATCATCGGCGGTCGCTACGGCCTGTCGAGCAAAGACACCACACCGGCACAGATTATCTCCGTCTTCAACAACCTCGAGGGCGAGAAGAAGAACCAATTCACCATCGGCATTGTGGACGACGTAACCTGCCGTTCGCTGCCCGTTCTGCCCGAAATCTCCATCCTGCCCAAGGGTACATTCGAGGCTCGCTTCTACGGCCTCGGTGCCGACGGCACGGTGGGTGCCAACAAGAACAGCATCAAGATTATCGGCGACAACACCAACAAGTACAGCCAGGCCTACTTCGACTACGACTCGAAGAAGAGCGGTGGCTACACCTGCTCGCACCTGCGCTTTGGTGACAATCCCCTGCCCGCACCTTACCTGGTGGGTACTCCCGACTTCGTGGCCGTGCATGTGCCGAGCTATCTGCGCAAATATGACTGTCTGCGTGGCTTGAAAGACAACGGCACGTTCCTCTACAACAGTCCGTGGACTGTGGAGGAGACCAAGGCACAGCTGCCCGACTTCGTGAAGAAGTACCTCGCACTGCACCACATCACGATGTACATCATCGACGCCACCAAGATTGCCGCCGAAATCGGCCTTGGCAACCGTACCAACACCATCTTGCAGAGTGCCTTCTTCAAGATCAGCGAGGTGATACCTTACGACCTCGCCGTGGAGCAGATGAAGAAATTCATCGTCAAGAGCTACGGCCGCAAGGGTGAGGACGTGGTGAACAAGAACTACGCCGCCGTAGACCGCGGTGGCGAGATTACGAAAGTGGAAATCCCTGCCGAGTGGGCAAACCTGCCTTGCGGCACCGAGTTCCAGGTGGAGAAACACGAGGGTGACCCCGAGTTCATCGCCAAGGTGATGCGCCCGATGGTGGCACAGTGTGGCAACGACCTGCCCGTGTCGGCCTTCGTGGGTTACGAGGACGGCACCTTCCCTGCCGGCACCACCGAGTACGAGAAACGCGGCGTGGCCACGGTGGTTCCCGAGTGGAACGAGAAGAACTGCATACAGTGCAACCAGTGCTCGCTGGTGTGTCCCCACGCCGCCATCCGCCCCTGCGTGATGACCGACGAGGAACTGAAGAACGCACCCGAAGGCATGAAGACCGCCGACGTGAAGATGCCGAAGGAGCTGGCCGGTATGCACTTCCGTATGCAGGTGAGCGTGATGGACTGCACAGGTTGCGGCAACTGCGCCGACCTCTGCCCCGCCAAGGAGAAAGCCCTCGTGATGAAGCCCTTCGAGAGCCAGCTCGGCGAGGCTGCCAACTGGACCTACGCACAGAAGAAAGTATCCTATAAGGACAACCTCATCGACAAGTTTGCCTCGGTGAAGAATAGCCAGTTTGCACAACCGCTGTTCGAGTTCAGCGGTGCCTGTGCCGGTTGCGGCGAGACGCCTTACCTCAAGTGCATCACCCAGCTCTTCGGCGAGCAGATGATGGTGGCCAACGCCACGGGTTGCTCCAGCATATATGGCGGCTCGGCTCCTGCCACGCCATATTGCCGCAACTATCGCAGCGGTTTTGGTCCCGCATGGGCAAACTCCCTCTTCGAGGACAACGCCGAGTTCGGCCTCGGTATGGCTACCGCAACACGCCAGATGCGCGAGAGCCTGAAGCGCAAAGCAGAGGAACTGGTCGGAGTAACCGTCTACGACTGGATGCGCGAAGCCACGCAGAAGTGGCTCGACACCTTCGACGACACCATCGCCAACCGCAAAGCCACCGACGAGTTCATTGCTGCCCTTGAGAAAGCTATTCTGCCCATCGATGGCGCTATCGAATTTTGGCAGGGCAAGGGTAAGGAACTCTATGGTGCAGAAGTTGCTGCCCAGAAGTTGAAGGAGGCCAAAGAAGCCAAGGCTGCCGGCAGCCCAATCTGCCCGTGCCATGGCTGCGAGCTGGAGAGCGAACTGCTTGCCAACAAGCAATACCTCGCCAAGCGCAGCCAGTGGATATTCGGCGGCGACGGCTGGGGCTACGACATCGGATTCGGCGGTCTGGACCACGTGCTGGCCAGCGGCGAAGACGTGAACGTGGTGGTGGTGGACACCGAGGTGTACTCCAACACTGGCGGACAGAGCTCGAAAGCCACTCCGGCAGGTGCTGTGGCCAAGTTTGCCACCAGCGGCAAGAAGATTCGCAAGAAAGACCTCGGCATGATTGCCAAGAGTTACGGCTACGTCTATGTGGCGCAGGTGGCTATGGGCGCAAGCCAGGCACAGTACTTCAAAGTCATTAAGGAGGCCGAGGCTTATCACGGTCCGTCGCTCATCATCTGCTATGCTCCCTGCATCAACCACGGCATCAAGATTGGTATGGGTCGCACGCAGAACGAGGAGAAGCTGGCCGTCGAGTGCGGCTACTGGCACCTCTGGCACTTCAACCCCGCCGAAGAGGATGAAGGCAAGAACGGCTTCCACCTCGACTCGAAGGAGCCCGACTGGAGCAAGTTCCGCGACTTCATTATGGGCGAGGTGCGCTACAACTCGCTGATGAAGACCTTCCCGCAAGAGGCCGAAGAACTCTTCGTCGCCACAGAACGCAACGCCAAGCTGCGCTACGAGGGTTACAAGAAACTCTCGGAGATGTAACCAATCTCCAACCAAGTCTGGAAAGTTGAGAGGCCTTCCAGACTTCAAGATATGTGACAAATAATATATATACGATATGATAGCAGGAGGCAAAGGTGGAGGCAACACCATAACTGGATTGATTTACGAGGGCAAAGTCGACCTCGCAACATTCCTCAATAATCAGGAAGACTATTCTGTTGACGATAGCAAAGTATACTATCGCGGCAAACTCATCGCTCGTTTATTCAAGAAACACAAGTTATACAAATATCTTGAAGAGAATGGCGTTGACTGGACAAAGCACCTTTCCAAAAAGTTGCTGCCCGATGATTGCATCTATGTCATCATTAACAACACTGTTTTTATCATTGAGGTAAAACACCAACAGGTCGCCGGTAGCGTTGATGAAAAATTGCAGACATGCGATTTCAAGAAGAAGCAGTACATCAAATTGTTCTCGGAATTGAACTACAAAGTTGAGTATGTTTACATCCTCGACGACTGGTTCAAGCAAGACCAGTACAAGGATGTGCGCGACTACATTATTAGTGTTGGCTGTCGCTACTACTATAATTACATTCCGTTACAGGAACTTGGATTACCCGTACCAAAAACAAAGAAATGAACACAATAAAACCCTACTATCGATCCGCGAACCGCGATTTCACTTTGTTGAACGGCGATTGTTTTGAGTTGCTTTCTCAATTCGATTTCAAGTTCGACATGGTTTTCGCAGACCCTCCCTATTTTCTTTCCAATGATGGCATCTCTGTACAGTCAGGCAAGATTGTCAGCGTGAACAAAGGCGAGTGGGATCGTGGTGGTTCGCAACAAGACATTGACAACTTCAACAAGCAATGGATTGGCCTTTGCCGAGACAAATTAAAAGAAGATGGCACGATATGGATAAGCGGCACATATCACAATATTTTCTCTGTCGCAAATTGTTTGACAGTACTAGGCTTCAAAATCCTTAACGTCGTAACTTGGGTAAAGACCAATCCGCCACCAAACATCTCTTGCCGATATTTTACCTATTCCACGGAGTTTGTCATTTGGGCGCGTAAGAGTGCCAAAATGCCTCATCATTTTAACTATGAGTTGATGAAGCACCTCAACGATGAAAAGCAGATGACTGATGTATGGCGACTGCCAGCTATTGCACCATGGGAGAAATCGTGCGGCAAGCACCCAACGCAAAAACCTCTCTCGCTACTTACACGAATAATGCTCGCTTCGACAGATAAAGGTGCTTGGGTACTTGACCCATTTGCAGGATCATCTACTACTGGTATTGCAGCGAATCTCATCGGACGCCGTTTCCTTGGAGTCGAGAAAGAAAAAGAATTCGCAGAGATAAGCAAGCATCGTCGACAAGAGATTGATAACGCTAAAGTATTTGGAGAGTATAGAGCAAAGATAAAAGATATTGCAAAAGCCGAAGACCAACAGCAAACCCTGTTTGCATGCGAAGAGTGCGAACCATATGGAGATTTACCATTTTGAAATAACATAAAACATATCGATTATGAAAATCCCACAGCAAATCGACACCGTCAGTATCAGTCGTGCAGCCAATGCAGCACACTACGAGTACATGGCTACCATACGCCGCCGTATCGATGAAATCCCACTAGAGAGCGAGATTTGGAAACGTGCCACGGAGGAATTTCGGCAAGCATTCGAAATCGAGGACAAAGCATTCAAGCAGTACCGCGCCAGCGACCACACGACTGCTATTCGCGATGCCGATGCCGAGCGCGACCGTCAGTACTCGTCTCTCCGCGATGCGATAAAGGCTTTCGCCAAGTTCCCCATTGCCGAAACCGCACAACAAGCCGAGCCTCTGATGAAAGTTATCCGCAACTACAAGATTGACACTTCGGAAAACTACATGAAAGAGAGCGGAAACATCGAGAACATGCTGCAAGACCTTTTGCAATACAGCACACAGTTGCGCAAACTCGGACTTGACACACTTGCCAATCAGCTAAGGGAAAGCAACAACACCGTCCGGCAACTGCTTGCTTCGCGCAACGACGAGCGTACCGCCCGAGTGATGGGTGAGTTGAAAACCGCTCGTGCCGCCACCGACAATGCCTACGCTGCCGTTGTTTTCTACACCAACGCCTATGCAGCCATGAACCCCGACCGCCGCGAAGCCGCCGACCTCGTGAAGCGCATCGCCGAAGACCTTGACTATTTCCGCCGCTACGCAATGGCACCTGCCCACCGCAAAAAAGAAGACGAGCCAACACCGAACCCGACCAACAACGAAGATGTGGTTTCCATCACCGACGGACACGCCGATGCCGCCGCCGACAGCAACTTTGATGACATAACCCGCCCATAATAACTCATGATGAGCAAGACCGATATACAACCTGCGCTTTTCGGCCAAAAGCATTCAAGCCGCGACTACACAAAGGCCGAGTGCTGGGGAAAGAACCAGTTTAACAGTTCATTCCCTGCCTCATTAGTTGCGTATATGTATTCCAAAGGCATTGCCCCTATATACATCAAAACCACGAAAGACAATAAGATTGTCCATAGTTCCATTGGGAGCGCGGAGTTGTTCGGCATCGACCCGTTGGGCGACAACGCATACTACAACTACGAGGCTGGTTTCGCTCCTTATGAAAAGTTTTATCAGGGCGAGCGCGAACATATCGACCTCGTGATGATGAACAACGAAACAAGCGAAGTGCTTTCAGGATTGGAGGTGAAATTGACAGCCCTACCCGACAACACAACCAAGTCGCAGCCCGAATCGGAGTGGGGTACGGAAATTGTAATGCGACCGCCCACCATCTGTTTCCTTGTTTGCAGCATCTGTGCCAACTATTGCACAACCAAAGGAAAAGAGCGTTTGCGAGTGCTGCTTCGCCAAGTGCCGCAAATAAATCATTGGGAAGAGATTGATGAGGTGATGGCTCACTATACCAAGATTCTAGACGCTGTACTCGCGGTGGCCTCTGATATGCACAATAAACAAAAGCCTCTTATCATCCAACCTGTTTGGAAAACCGAGGGCAACAAGATGCGCCTCAAAGAGGACTGCCTTGATGTTTTTGTTTGGTCAAATCTTGCCATCATCCAAATGTGCTGCACAGAGGATTCGTCAGACATTAAGCGGATTAACCGCTTCCATCGCACGATTATTTGGATATACAAGATGTTGCTTGACTATGTAACTTATGACACTTTCGACTACAAGCGAATCATCCGTCTGCAATCCTACAACCTTGCCAACGACAAAGCCTTTGCCCTACCTGGTGCCAAATCGCGCCAATTCCTCAAAAGCGACATCGTACTGCATCCCAGAATTTCAAAATACGAGATAAAGAATATTATTCTTGGCGGTGGGCAAGACCTTTTGAGTCCCGAGCGACGCTTTGATGCAGTTCTTGTAAATAGTCCTGATATATTCGATTGAGCCTTATGAAAGTTGTGGATTTATTCTGTGGTTGCGGGGGATTGAGTCTTGGATTTGAGAAGGCAGGGTTCAACGTCGTGGCAGCATTCGACAAATGGAATGAAGCCTTAAACGTATATAACCTCAATTTCAAACACCCCGCACGACAGCTTGACTTGACCGATGTGGAGTATTGCGCCGAAATGGTTGCTTCATATTCCCCAGACATGATTATTGGGGGGCCTCCTTGTCAAGATTTTTCCTCGGCAGGAAAACGCGACGAAAACAATGGACGCGGAGATCTTACCGTGCATTATGCCGAAATCGTAAGTAGCGTAAGACCGACTATGTTCGTAATGGAAAATGTTGACCGTATTGTAAAAACCAACAAGCTGACATCGGCCATGCAAATATTTCGAGAAGCAGGTTATGGTCTTTCGTACCGTATAATGGATGCCAGTTATTGTGGAGTTCCGCAAAAACGCAAGCGTTTCTTTATGGTGGGAAAACTTGGCGAGAAAGACGGTTTTATGGATGCTTTTTTCGAGGCAAATCTATCAGATAAACCTATGACTATGCGAGAATACTTTGGCGACACACTGGGTATCGAGTATTATTATCGCCATCCTCGTAGTTATGCCCGTCGGGGGATATTCAGTATAGACGAACCAAGTCCCACAGTGCGCGGAGTAAACCGGCCAATGCCCGACGGCTATGAGATACACCACAACGACCCCGTACAAAGCAAAGACGGTATACGACCTTTGACTACAAAAGAGCGTAGTCTTGTGCAAACGTTCCCTGCAGAATTTCAATTTGCAGGCAATAAAACTGACGTTGAGCAGATGATAGGGAATGCCGTTCCTGTTAATCTCGCAAGGTATGTGGCATCTGCTATTGAAAGATTTGTTGAGCAAGAAGAATCGCAAACAGGCAAAGCAAACACCTAATACAACCTTGCACATGAGCGCAATCATGAAATTGAACGCCAACAACATCACGCTCACGAGCGCAGTCGATTTTGGCTTTAGGGCGCACTCTCGCTCACGAGCGTGGTCAATTTCGGCATCAAACGGAACGTTCGCTCACGAGCGCGACCACTTTTCCGCACCTCAACACTCTCTCGCTCATGAACGTGGCAATATTTAGCATATGAAAATACGAATTATAAGCATGATGACAAACAGTTTTATTCAGGAAACAACAACGCAAATCATAGAAGATGTTGCAAATACCAACGAAAACTTATCTGCACAAGGTGTTTATTTTACATCAAAGAATGTGCATGGAGAATAAATTGCATGTCGAAAAAAAAGACAATATTGTTAAGAATGTCGTTTTTAGACGAGGAGAAAAATAGGTCTACTATTCATTACGTGTAAGTATTGTTATATGACTTCAAAAAAGAGAGTTGACAAATCTATCCGAGAGTTAATCTCTTCTACATGGGGAATTGTTATTTCGGCATTCACTATTTTCGGAATGGGCTTTGGTGCTGGATGTTATTTTGAGAATTCTCTTTCAAAAATACACTACAACGATGAACTTACACGGCTAAATAATCTGATTATAGATAATAGAGAAAAACACGAGCAAGAAACTCACGAACTCAGAAATCAAATATATAACCTTCAAGAGGCATTAATTAACGAAAAGGAGAAACGCAATGAATCAAAATAATTCCATTACCGGTTTAATAAAACATAAATGTTTTCTTGCGTTTTTCACGTTGCTTTCAATCATTGCTATTTGTTACTTATTGTTTGAGAACAATACTTATTCAAGACAAATATCTGAAAAAGATGCTATTATTCAGCGTTTACAAATAAGAGATAGTATATCCTCAAAACTGATAGATATTGAAGAAACAGACACAAGCTTTATTTATTCATTTGTAAGAAATTCAGATGGTGATATTTTATCGTATCACGAATTAGACAGCATGGTGAGAAAATATGATTATGAGTTGTATGTAAAAGACTTGATTCTTGTAAAAGCAAAGAATTACTACCAATTTAACTACAGTATAAAGAGAATAGGCGATACTATTATTCTAGGCTTCTGGAATAAATAGCAGCGTCATCGCCACCATGACATACGTGATTTCGGAAAACGAAACATAATGTTTCATACCACGACAACATATAAACCTACAAATATACACAGCTGGAAGCCTGCAAGTGCGACATCTGCAACCTGTTCCGCGCCCTTAAAAGCTATATCGTCAAGAAAAATCAGTGGGTTTTCGGCGATGACGGCTGGGACTACGACATCGAATTTGGCGGCTTGGACTACGTACTGGCCAGCGGCGAGGACGTGTGCCGAAGGCTGCGAACTCCTATGAAATTAAAAACAAATGATATGAGCAACCCCGCCGAGGAGGAAGAAGGCAAGAATGGCTTCCACCTCGATAGCAAGGAGTCTGACTGGAGCAAGTTTCGCGACTTGGCTACGCCTGCACTGCTATATTTCGGCAATGTTCAAGCAAGTTTGACATTGCGCTCAACTTCCGCAGCTCCCATCATAGGCGAGGTGCGCTACAACTCGCTGATGAAGACCTTCCCGCAGGAGGCCGAAGAACTCTTCGTCGCCACGGAGCGCAACGCCAAACTGCGCTACGAGGGATATAAGAAACTGAGCGAGATGTAATCCCGCATCAACACACTAAAACACGGAAAAGCGAGGCTGCAAAGTCTCGCTTTTCTTGTCTAATGCCCTTCCGCAACGTTGCAAGACCCTGTCGGAGCTCTCAAAAACGCCTTTACAAACCTGCGGAAGGCTCTATTGAAACCGAAAATCGGTTTTGCAGCCCTGCGAGGCCGCTTTTTGGAACAAAAGCAGGCTTTGCAACACCCGCAAAGCCTGTTTTCGGTATCGAGGCAACTCTCTGCAACGCTGAAAGGCGGATTTTTCATCCCTCGGCGACCTCGGCGTGCGCGTCCGTGTCGGCTTCGGATGGCTGGCGCTTGCCGCCAGAGGTGTTCATCGCGTGTTTGCGGAAGTATTCGAGACCCTCGTCCATACGCTTCACAAGGTCTTCGGCTTCTCGGCGGTGTTGATGCGATAGTTCTTGATGATGCGCAACAGCGGCTCAGCGGCCTGCGACATCTCGGCGATGGGGAACTTGGCGAAGGCCTTGACGGCATCGCGCAGCGAGGCGTAGAGGCGGTCGCGCTCGGCGTCGGCGTCGCGCAGCGGGGCGGTCTTGAGGCTCGCAGAGTATTTCTTGAAAGCCTTGTCCTCGTCGGTGAAAGCGCGACGGAACTCGTCCACGGCCTTGCGCCAAAGGTCGTTCTCTATTGGAATCTCCTCCACGCGCCGCATCACCGTAGCGAGGTATTCATAGTGTGCCGCGTTGGTCGCCCTCGCGATACTGACAGTGTCAATTTGGATGGGGATGTTCATTGTTGTATGGGTTTATTGGGTTGATAATTTCAAAATTTGTTTTCTTTGTGATGGGGCATTCCAGTCATTGCAAACTTTGCTCGACGTAGTAATGTGTCATTTCGCCCGTTTTCAAAATCAATTGGGGTTGTATTGATTCATTTCAGCCGTTTTCAAACTTGATTGATGGAATTTTGTATGACCATAAGGTACTTATAATTGTAATGATGATTGTGTAGACAGTCTTCTGGCTGTTCGGAATGCCTTTTCCAATGTATCTTCTCCTATTCCGCGAGTCCTCAATAATTGATTCATCGCATGTACATCTTTGCGATTCAGAGTATCCCTAATCAGCCTAACATATTGAGGCCTCATGCCACTCGATTTTGAAAGAGTGTCATCCGAATGGCTGAGCCAGAATTTTTTGAAATCCAAATACAAGTCATCATTGACATTGGGGTCATACTTGTATATTTCAATATCTATGTCATCGCATTTTGAAAGATACTCTTTCATCAATGCCATTGAAATCTCTTCGCTTAAACCACCGTTACTCGCTCCAAGCAAGGGAAATGCTATAGAGGTTATCTGCTTCTCTTGGTAAGTTTCAACAAATTTGCGAAGACCTTTCAACAGATACTCCTCCTTGCTTGGATATTTCCAGTGAAACTTGGTCGGGAAGTTAAGAATCCATCTGTCTTGAGCCTTATATAGCCATAGCTTTCCAATCGTAATGAGATGTTCCTTGCATAATTCAACATATTTCTCACACATTTCCGGATATCGAAGCTTGTACTCAAAAGCAACCCCCTTACCCATAGCCCCGACACAGTTTATCGTGTTGACTATGGTTTGACACTTTGAAGTGAAAATGTTTCCTGTAATTACCTTTATCATATTGCAATAACGTTTTATATATTTTTTTATTTTGCTGATTAGAAATATAGTTCTGGATTAAACTTTAGTTCTATTCCATATTTTTCCGACAAGTCTTTTAACTGGGGAATTTCTTTCAAATAATGAATTCGCGTTATATAACTTTTCTCTATTACATTAGGAACCAGTACTTCTGCACATTTGATTCTTTTGCCATCCTCGTAATCGCTCCAGTAATCGTCATTGATACAGCACCAATTCAGTTTGTCCAAATCTGTTAAGTCTGAATAAAACTTTGTTTTACTATTATAGGTCGCTGTTGTATGGACTGCTGCATTACCATCGGAGAATACGACACCATCTTTTAGAAATACCGTTGGAGAAAACTCGATTAAAACAATATTCTCTTGTTGATCCTTTCTAACATATAGCATCGGGTTACGTGGGTTAAAATATAGTGGCGCATAATCATGTATGGGTTTATTATGAATTGGTTCGGGATGAGCTCTTCTGTCATTAACATCGTTATTAGCTATGTTAACTTTCATAAAGCCGTCCTTTCTTGCTTTTGTATGCGACATCAATCCATTTTGAAGAATGGAATTAAGATTGCTAACATGGGTCATATGGAATAATCCATTAACACCATATTGGGCGCATATGGAAATAATCTCGTCTTCTTTTTCTCTTTGTTTCCGTAAGGCTTCTTTTTCTTTCTTTTTCTTTTCGTTGTCAATTAGTTTTATCATCTCCTCCCTGTCATAGCCTTTTAGAAAACTTATATATGTAATAAGAAGCCGTTTATCTTTATTCTTATCGATTATTTTTTTGCAAACTTCTTTTAAGTGGTCATTTTCAGTCTGCATTTCGATAATAACAATATGGCGATTCTTGACCGCAGGATAATAGTCATAGTCAATTTCGTCATCAAACAATAAAGAGTCAGATACGGTTTCTACCACTTCGATATCGTCGGGTAAATCCGCAAATAAAGACCGTACGAAATAATGATAAAATAACCCCTCTTTTCTCCATTCCTTATTATTAGCACACAGGTATACGGAAATTGGTTGTTGGCGAGATAACTCGAGGAGGAAATCATTCAATCTTTTGTACACTGGCTCGATAAAGAATCTATTCTTTTGCTTGAATGCACCAATTTTAGATGTTTCTTCTTTAATGTATTTAAGCCCTGTATAGTCTAGTTCGCTTTCCAAACAATATGAAGCAAAAAAAATCTGCCAAACTCCGAAATTTCCATCAATGAATTTCCCTTCATCATTTTTCTTTTGAAATGGAATTTTATAGTAGTAACGTCCTTCATTTGGCAATATTTTCTTCTGCAAATCATAACATAAATTTCTGTATTTTTCCTGCTCCCTCTCCCAGGTATTGTATTCTTGTGCTTCAAGAAAGAACTTCTCGTAATCGCGTATTTGATGCTCGTTGGATACAATGTTTTCTTTTGCGGAGTGTGGGTGAAGCGAGTTCCATTTTTTTAATCCGTTAGGGAAAGCAGCAATAATATTAGTGTATGACTTCTCAATCGCCTTTTTCCTATCTTCAATAGTCTTTAATTTCCGTTCTTCTTGCGGCCAATTGTAGCCACAACTAACGATATAATCCAATCTATCATTCTTTGCAGAACTGACATTGATGCTATGTTTCCTGACAAAATCAGCGAAAACAAGAGGATAAGTGCTTTTGAGTTCATTAACACGTCTCATCAACCGTTCTCGTTTAGCAACTTTCATTTTGCCAACGATAACGCATACGATAATAAAAATACAGGTTATTACAAGAAAAAACAAAAATTCCATAAGCAGAAGCAATATTTTGGGGTAAAGCACAACCATCCACCGCGCAAGGCGTGGCAGACGGAGGAGTGAAATGAACAAAGCGAGGAATTGACCCCTACGAATTTAGATGCTCTTTCGTTGTGTGTGGGGGGGGTAATAATTAGCGAGTTATGAGCGTTGCGGAGCATATCGGCAGGTGTTATGATATTGGCACGAAGTACTCGAAGCACAAATCCTCGTCAAGCGTACGCCAGCTGATGCCATAGCGGTCAGTTTCGTAGTCCTGCAATGCCTCGGCAGAAGCCTGCCGCAGCCGTGGATAGTCGTCGATGCGCTCGCGAAGCTCCTGCCCGCCATCGGTCAGTATATGCACGTAGTCGCTGTCGACCCACACTTTGTTTACGTTCATTGTCATATCGAGCCCTTCCTTTCTTTATTTACCGAAAAACGTATGCCACTGCTGGATGATGATTTCGCGGTTTTCCTCGATAACCATCTCGGCCATCTTGAGCTCGTTGGCCTTGAGGCCGTCGTTTTCCACCAGCAGGATTTCGGGCAATACGTTAAACTTGGCCTTGTGAGCCGTCTTGCCCTTGCCAGCCACGACGTGGACGTGTATCGGTTCGTGGTCGTTGGAGAAGAACTGGAATCTCAGCCCGAAGAATATAAACAGCAGCGGCATAAGCGTTTCTTTTGAAGTTTATACTGCCCTAATAACGCATCCCTCCCGCTTTTATTGCCTCGCCCCAACATTTTCTTCCGCCACGAGGCAATAAACTCCCGCAACCATCGTTTTTTTTGAAAAAAAAATAATAATTCACGTATATAGTACATAGAATTAGGCAGAAATGAACGACAAAGACATATTCGAACTATTCCAGAACGGCTTCATCGCAGGGAGTACATCCGACAGTTATTCTCGTTTGTGCAACTTTTTGAGTGCCATGCGTTGAGGTCAGTACTATCCGATTTCCGATGAGGACATCCATCGCGGAGTGGAATGCGAGAAGGCCCAGGCCAAGAACAGGGCGAAGATATTGTTTATGGGCTTCCCTGAAGATGCAAAGAAAGCAATGGAAATCGCCATCGACTTCAAATACTCCCAATGTCTCCAACAATCCCTAAATTACAAGCACACATACGAAAATCAGAACAATCACTACTATCGTAGTATAAACAAGAATATATAATTAATTATGATAGGTATTCAGGACTCGACAACAAACCATTTCAGCTCCCTTATCCGCAATGGGGGCAAGTATATAATTCCTAAATTCCAAAGAGACTACTCTTGGGATGTAGAGCAGTGGGATGACCTTTGGCAAGATATTCGAAATATGATTGCTGAACAATCTGATCATTATATGGGCTATCTTGTCCTGCAAACAACCAAAGGTAAGGATCGATTTATTATAGACGGCCAGCAACGCTTCACTACAATCACATTCATCATACTTGCGGCCATAAAAGCCATCCAGAAATTAATTGTTAATGGTGTTGACGTTGACGATAATGAACAGCGAGTAAAAACCTTACAAAATACATATATTGGCAACTTGGATCCTATATCACTGGAATATGACAATATATTGGTATTAAACCGTAATAATGATGCATACTATAGGGAGTATATTGTCAAACTCGGCGAGATGAGAGTTAGAAACACGTCGTACACAGAGAAACTAATGAGGAAATGCTTCGAATGGTATGACCGACAAATGACTGGTTTATATAAATCAGGTTCAGAATACGCTGAACTAATAACATATATTGTTGACCATCTCTATTTTACAATTATCCGAGTGGATGACGAAATGAATGCATTTCGGGTATTTGAGACTTTAAATGCCCGCGGTGTGCAACTATCGTCTGCAGACTTATTAAAGAATTATTTGTTTTCACTTGTAGATAATTCCGTCCAATTTCCTGACAGAATTACCACCCTTGAAGAGAAATGGTCAAACTTGACCCAAAATATTCAAGCAGAGAAATTGCCGGACTTCATTCGCTATTATTGGAATTCCAAGAATAAGACTGTTCGTGCCAATGAACTGTTCAAAGCCATTCGTGGTAAAATCAAGACAGCCGAAGAGGTCTTTGCCCTTGTAAATGAGATGATGGAGTACAGCGACATCTATATGGCTTTAAGGAATGCCAATGACGAACTTTGGCAAGGTCGTAGAGAAATAACGGACAATATAGAGTTGCTGAATCTGTTCAACATGAAGCAACCTTATTCATTATTAATGACTGCATATAAGCATCTTGTGAGAAACGACTTTATGCGGCTCCTGTCTGATGTAATAACTGTTGGTTTTCGTTACAATGTCATTTGCGGAAAGAATCCTAATGACATAGAGAAGGTGTACAATACTATAGCGACTCAGATTTACAACACTTCCATATACAATAGAAAACAAATGCAAGATATTTATGTTGATGACAACGAATTTGTGACAGTCTTCAGTCATAAGGCATTTTCTCCTAATACTCGAAACAACAAGGTTGTCAAATACATTTTGGGAAAATACGAGCGTTTCAAAGGTGGAACAAGAGATATATCTCTTTCAAGTGAGACCGATACATTAGAGCATATTTTGCCACAAAATCCGGGTTTGGAATGGGGCGATGACAACTATGACTTCGATTCGTTAATATATAGAATCGGCAACCTGTGCCTGCTTGAAAAGAATTACAATAGAGATTTAGAGAACAAGCCATATCTCGAAAAATGCGATGTGTATGCACAATCAGCGTTTGAAACCACACGGATAATTCCATCATTATACCACGAATGGAACGGGGACACCATTAACCAGAGGCAGAAACAAATGGCAGATTGTGCAAAAGCCATCTGGAAAATTGATTTCTAAATACGAGTAAATTCTGGACATTTCAATATCAGCAGTTAATAGCGGCTATTGATACGTGGTATTGAATTTCAAAGCAGCGAAGCGTTGATAAATACTATTGATGTAAAGATTCTAAATAAACTAGTAAGTATGATGGATTACACCTATGGCACCACCTGCGCTGAAATCGTCAACCGTATAATTAAAATCCGCGACTTCATAATGGGCGAGGTGCGCTACTGTCGAAAGGCTGCGAACTCCATTAAAATCAAATCAACCAAAGTGAGCAACTCGCTGATAAAGACCTTCCTCACTGTATTTATTTTTTGATAATAAGGTGTTCGGATCCCCTTTGGGGTGCCCACAGGAAGCCAAAGAACTCTTCGTCGCCACCGAAAGAAATGCAAAACTCCGTTATGAAGGATATAAGAAGCTTTCGGAACTTTAATGGTTTTGCATTTCTTCAAGCGCTGCCAAAGGCTGTGAGCACCGCTGAAATAAAATTAAATGCAGTGAACAACGCCAAACTGCGCTACGAGGGCTACAAGAAACTGAGCGAGATGTAAACCATCCCCAAACCAAGCCTGGAAGATCAAGAGGTCTTCCAGACTTCAAAAAGTTGAACAGATAAAATATATAGAATATGAAGAAAGCATTGTTTATCGGATTTGCCGCTCTCGCATTTGTAGGCTGCACTATTACACCAGAAAAGAAAGCCTCCTCAATTGTGGAAAAGGCCGTCAAGAGTTCACTTTATCACCCAAATTCCTATGACCTGATAGGAACAGCTGTTGATAGTGCCTTTGCTCCATTGGATGACCCTGATTTCTTTGAGAAAACGCTTAAACTATACAAGCTTGGTCTAGAAATGGAGAGTTGTGATAGAGAAATGAAGCATGCCAAATCGTCAATGGCGATTTGGAGTAATTCTTATAGTACCTTCTCAAGAAATGAATATAACGAAGCGAAAGAGGAGTATGATAAGTGCGTTGCAAAAATGGAGAGTCTTCAAAGGAAAGGCGAAAAACTGGGAGATGAGCTGAAAGGCATCGCCGAGCAAGGAAGAAACTATATTGGATGGAAAGTTACACATAGTTATCGCGCGCAAAACAACGCAGGTCAGACTTTAATTGGCGAAAGCATCTTCATCCTTAGCCCCGAAATGGACGAGATACTTGCTGCTTACAACACCAACGATGGAGATTACGAGAATGTTCAGATGATGTATGAAATGATGATAGAATCCGCAGAAGAATAAGTTATCACAAGTAGTCTTCACCAATGGAAATCGTTGTTTCAATCCTGTTCTTTGTCGCGATGCTTTTCCTCATCGCCCGTGCTCTACGTACGGCTATTATGGGGAAAGGTGCCTATGCAGAGGACAGGGTGGCACGACGATTGTCGAGATTGCCCGAAGAGTACCGAGTTTTCAATGACGTTTACCTTCGTAATAGAGGCAGGTCTGTGCAGATTGACCACATTGTCATTTCGCGATATGGCATTTTCGTTATAGAGACCAAAAACTACAAAGGTTGGGTGTATGGAGCTGAAGAAGCTGAATACTGGACACAAAATATATACGGACACAAATACCAACTTTATAATCCTATACGTCAAAACTCTTCACATGTAGGGGCGATTTGCAATATTCTCCGCATCAATCGCGAAAAAGTTATTCCGATTGTCGTTTTTGCAGGCAGTGCGACTGTGCATTGTTCAGCAGATTGTCCTGTTATTTACTTGAGCCAACTACATCGTGTGATTGACGAGCATAAAATTGTTATGTTCGACGAGGCCCAAGTTGCACAAATGGCTGCAACGCTCACAAGTTCTCTTGTAGTCGACAAAAATCGTCGTCGTGAGCATATTTACGAGGTACGGGAACAAATAGCAGAAAAGGAACGCTTGACTGCTAATGGCATCTGTCCTCGCTGTCATGGGCAATTGGTTGTTCGAGAAGGTAGATATGGGCAATTCATTGGCTGTTCAAATTATCCTAAATGTAAATATACATTAAATGTATAGCATCATCAACATTAAACATACCGATTATGAAAATCCCACAGCAAATCGACACCGTCAGTATCAGCCGTGCAACCAATGCAGCACACTACGAGTACATGGCTACCATTCGTCGCCGCATTGAGGAGATTGTCGCTACCGAATACAACGCTAAACTGCGCTATGAGGGCTACAAAAAGTTGAGCGAGATGTAAACCATTTGCTCAAATTCAAGTTGTGGAGGTCGAGAGGGCTCTACAACTTCCAAATAATAAATTCAATGCAATAAAAGAATCAAATCCATATTCAGATCATCCGAATATCTTTTATAACGAAGATGGAAATACATTGTATCTAATTGACAATAATCAGCCACTCATCATACTGAGATGGGATGAGAATGGAAATAATAAACTATGCTATAATGCTTCGTTTCATCTATCGAAAAATATCAAACAACAAATAGACAATTGACATATCATTAGAAGAAAGACTAATAAATCAAAATTGTTAGGAGCCGAATACAAACAAGAAGATCCCGACTTGGATACGTTTGATCCAAATAAAATAACAATCAATACAAAATTATTAACTTTACAGATTTGATGAGGAAACTTGAACAATAAACCATCAGGGTTGATCCTGTTTTTCAATGCAGGGAAGGATGTGATAATAAGAAAACATCAGTTAATAGAATCTCTAATTCTTAAAAATCCCATCCCGTTATTCTATATGTTGTAGCAGATGCATCAGAGCGTTGGACTTTGGTTGATGGAATACGACCAGATACTATCCCAACGTACCCAGATACTATCTGGATAAACATAGATAGTCTGCCAAAGAGGTTACATCAATTTCCAATATATGCAGAAGCGTATGCCTGCAAAATAAAAACCGATTGGCAAAAAAGCATGCGATTATCAACAAGGGGGGGCTACGACGATGTGTCAGGCTCTGTATTCGAACGTGCAAGCATAAAATGGCTTGGTCATGCGTGCCAAAGTAGCTGTTCATGCTGCGCAAAGCCCTCCCATGATCTGCACCAGCGGACAAGTCTGTGCAAAGAGGCACAAAAGATGCACCTGAAACAGAAAAAATGTGTAACTTTGCGACCCTATTGACAACAATATTAGTTCCAATAAACAATTGTAACAATGTACACAAAGTTTCAAGAACACCTTCAGAAAGAACTGGCTGACATCGAAGCAGCTGGTCTGTACAAGCGCGAACGCATCATCGAATCGGCTCAGGGTGCCGAGATTATGGTAAAAGGTAAGAAGTGTTTGAACTTCTGCGCCAACAACTACCTCGGTCTTGCCGACAATCCACAACTGATAGAGGCCGCCAAGAAAGGCATGGACGCCCGTGGATACGGCATGGCATCGGTGCGCTTCATATGTGGTTGCCAAGACTTGCACAAGCAGTTGGAACAGAAGATCAGCGAGTTCTTTGGCACTGAAGACACCATCCTCTACGCTGCCTGCTTCGATGCCAACGGCGGTGTATTTGAACCCCTGCTGACCGACCAAGACGCCATCATCAGCGATGCATTGAACCACGCCAGCATCATCGACGGCGTGCGTCTCTGCAAAGCACAACGCTTTCGCTACGCCAACGCCGACATGGACGACCTCGAAAAGCAACTGCAGGCAGCTCAGAACTGCCGCTTCCGCTTGATTGTTACGGACGGCGTGTTCAGCATGGACGGCAACGTGTGCCCACTTGACAAGATTTACGACCTCGCACAGAAGTACGATGCCATGGTCATGGTGGACGAAAGCCACTCGGCTGGTGTGGTCGGCAAGACTGGACGCGGTGTAACCGAGCGCTACAACCTGCGCGGACAGATAGAAATCTTGACTGGAACACTGGGCAAAGCTTTCGGCGGTGCCATGGGTGGCTTCACCACTGGACGCAAGGAAATCATCGACATGTTGCGCCAGCGTAGCCGTCCATACCTCTTCTCGAACTCAATGGCTCCCGGCCTCGTAGCAGCAGGCATCCGCATGTTCGAGCTAATGAGTGAGACCAACGCCCTACAGGACAAACTGCATGAGAACACGGATTACTTCCTGCGCCGAATGAAGGAGGAAGGCTTTGACTGCAAACCGTCGGAGAGCGCAATCTGCGCCGTTATGATTTACGACGCCGCCAAGAGCCAGCAATACGCCGCCAAGATGCAGGAGGAAGGCATCTTCGTAACAGGCTTCTACTATCCAGTAGTGCCGAAGGGGCAGGCTCGCATCCGCGTCCAAATCAGCGCGGCACACGAACATGAGCACCTCGACAAGTGCATTGAGGCATTCAAGAAAGTTCGCAAAGAAATCGAAGGATGAGACGCGTCAATAGCTATCTGTTCCTAACTTCCCTGCTACTGATAGTACTGGGTGTCATCTGCATGATAAACCCAGGAGAGAGTTTTGTCTCTATGGCATGGCTCATTGGGCTGCTCATCATGCTGTCGGGCTGCTTTTCGCTGCTATTCGGTCTGAAGGCACAACGCTATCTGCCCAACGCTGGTTCCACCACCCTGCTGGCTATATTCCAGATTGTCATCGGACTGCTGTTTTTGTGTAACAGCATGCTGGCCGCAGGCACGCTGGTAGTCATGTTCGCCATGTGGGTTATGTTTGAAGGCATATCACTAAGCGTGCTTTCGTTCGACTACAAGCGGTCGAACTATGCCCAATGGTGGGTCATGCTACTACTGGGCGTATGCAGCGTCCTGCTGGGAGTGCTTGCTTTGGCCAAACCAGTCGGAACAGGCGTATTACTCGGCATACTATTGGGACTTGGCATCTTCGCCAACGGCGTTGTACGCCTGGTGGCATACACTGGCCTGCGCCGCATCGGGAGCCGCTTGCGCGACATCAAAGAGAGCACCACAGCGCACAACAACGACGATGCGCAAGCACAATAGGCTGACTGACGCATTTCGCGAATTGGCCTAATCGCCAATTCGTTCACCCATCGTAAAAAGGGCGTTCACGCACACCGCAGAACGTCCTTTTCTCTTTGCTCGCCCCCCCAGAAATGAACACGTCAACACGCCCACACACGCACTGCACATCTGTCCCTACTCCACCTCACCTAACTACCAAAACATAGCGTACAACGCACAATTCAAAATAATTGCATACCTTTGCACACGCTTAAGCCTATCCCATAGGATAATATATTGTTGATAATGAGACCAGACTTCAAGAATGTCAACATTCGAGCCCGCAGCGAAAACCAACAGAGTTTCGCACAGTGGGAAACAGAACATCACATTGAAAAGAATTGGAAAACGCCTGAGCAGATAGATGTCAAGCCCGTGTACGGAGCTAACGACCTATCTAACATGGAGCACTTGAACTACGCAGCTGGAATTGCCCCGTTCCTGCGAGGTCCATACAGCACGATGTACGTCATGCGACCGTGGACCATCCGTCAGTACGCAGGATTCTCCACCGCCGAGGAGAGCAACGCCTTTTACCGTCGCAATATCGCGGCTGGACAAAAAGGCCTCTCGGTGGCATTCGACCTGGCCACCCACCGCGGCTACGACTCAGACCACGAACGCGTAGTTGGTGACGTAGGCAAGGCAGGTGTAGCTGTGGACAGCATCCTTGACATGAAAATACTCTTCGACCAGATACCACTTGACAAGATGTCGGTCTCCATGACTATGAACGGAGCCGTGCTGCCCGTACTGGCATTCTACATCATCGCCGCTGAAGAACAGGGCGTCAGCCAGGAGCAACTAAGTGGTACCATTCAGAACGACATCCTCAAGGAGTTCATGGTGCGCAACACCTATATATATCCACCGTTGCCTTCGATGAAGATCATTGCCGACATCTTTGAGTATACATCGAAGCACATGCCCAAGTTCAACAGCATCTCCATTTCGGGCTACCACATGCAGGAGGCTGGAGCTACAGCTGATATCGAGTTAGCCTACACACTGGCCGACGGACTGGAATACCTGCGCGCAGGCATCGGTGCAGGCATGAGTGTCGACGACTTCGCACCGCGCCTCTCCTTTTTCTGGGGTATCGGCATGAACCACTTCATGGAAATTGCCAAGATGCGTGCCGCTCGCATGCTGTGGGCAAAAATCGTCAATCAGTTTAGTCCCAAGAATCCCAAGTCGCTCGCCCTACGCACCCACTGCCAAACATCGGGGTGGAGCCTCACCGAGCAGGACCCCTTCAACAATGTGGGGCGTACCTGCATCGAGGCCATGGGGGCAGCCCTCGGCCACACACAGAGTTTGCATACCAACGCCCTTGACGAAGCCATAGCTCTGCCCACCGACTTCAGTGCTCGTATAGCGCGCAACACTCAGATATACATTCAGGAGGAAACCAATATCTGCCGCGTAGTCGACCCGTGGGCCGGCAGTTACTACGTCGAGACTCTCACCCACGAACTGGCTCACCGTGCGTGGGCCCACATCCAAGAGGTGGAAAAACTGGGTGGCATGGCCAAGGCCATTGAGAGCGGTGTACCCAAGATGCGCATTGAGGAAGCCTCGGCGCGAAAACAGAGCCGCATTGACAGCGGCGTTGACACCATAGTGGGCATCAACAAGTACCGCCTCGATCACGAAGACCCTATCGACACGCTTGAGGTGGACAATACCGCTGTGCGCAATGCCCAGATAGCCCGTCTGGCTAAACTCCGCGCCGAGCGCAACAGCGACGAGGTTCAAGCCGCCCTTGACCGACTGACTGAATGTGCCGAAACCAAACAGGGCAACCTACTGGAACTCTCCATTGATGCCGCTCGGAAGCGTGCTTCGCTCGGCGAAATCAGCTTTGCCCTCGAAAAAGTATACGGACGATACAAAGCCAAGATTAACCTCATCAGCAACGTGTATAGTAGCAACACCAAACAAAGCGACGACTTCAAGCACGCCCAAGCCCTCACCGACCTGTTCGCAAAACTCGAAGGTCGCAGGCCTCGCATCATGGTAGCCAAAATGGGACAAGACGGACATGACCGCGGTGCCAAAGTGGTGGCCACGGGCTACGCCGACTTGGGCTTCGATGTTGATATGGGTCCCCTCTTCCAAACGCCCGCCGAAGCTGCCAAACAAGCCGTTGAGAACGACGTACACATACTCGGCGTCAGTTCGCTTGCCGCTGGCCACAAGACGTTGGTGCCACAGGTAATTGAAGAACTTGACAAGCTGGGGCGCGACGACATCATGGTCGTTGTCGGCGGCGTGATACCACCGCAGGACTACGACTTCCTGTTCCAAGCGGGCGCAGCAGCCATCTTCGGTCCTGGCACCGTCATCAGCATCAGTGCCATCAAGATGATGGAACTCCTGCTCACCGCCCACGGCCACGAAGTGCCCAACGCATAACCGCCTCGCCACGTCAGGCATTACACACCGAGCGCAGCCCCCTGTTGCACAAGTGCTGCGCTCTTTCGCATCAAGAGCACAAACAACACATCACACAACTGCAATGCAACCCACAACCCTCTCACACCATAAAATCTCCACTACTCCCCCCCCCACGAACATGTCGTGCGACGACTTCCTGGCCCTTCGCAACGAGATTTTCAGCTCGCTGATATTCTACCTCGACGAGAGTCTCCCCTAGTTCAACTTCAATAATGAGGACTACTATAGCGTATATACCGCCTACCGCATGGGCGGGTTGTCGGTGTGTCCGGTGCGCAATGCGAACTGAGGACTTGCCTTAGGCCCGCCTACAGGGGAGAGCGAGGGAAGTTGGATGCGACATTTGTAAATAAACCTAATACATATTATTACTATGAGAAAACAGAGACTGATGCTGATGGCTGTGATGGCCCTGATGTGCGCCGGCTTAGAAGCTTTCGGCAAGGAGGCGATCGTTGGTAGCGGCAGTGGCGCTGGTGACACTGCCAGCAGTGCCGTCGAGTGGGTGGACCTGGGGCTGCCCAGCGGGCTACTGTGGGCCTCGTGCAACCTCGGAGCCAGCAAGCCCGAGGAGTATGGCGACTACTACGCCTGGGGCGAGACAAAACCTAGGATACAGGACCGCTCCTGGGACGCCTATCGCCATGCTAATGGTGACAAAAATAGGCTCACCAAATACTGTAATGATGCAGCTCATGGCAACAACGGGTTCACCGACCGACTGCTGACCCTACAGTCGGTCGATGATGCAGCCACTCAACAACTCGGTAATGGTGCCCGCATGCCTACCTGGGCTGAATGGCAAGAACTGTGGGATAACACCGACGCCATATGGACCATGCAGAACGGCGTCAATGGCTATAAGTTCATAGGCCGCAATGGCAAGAGTATCTTCCTTCCCGCCGCGGGCTATCCCATTGGCCCTTGGTCCAAATGGGCGGGCACGAAGGGCTACTACTGGTCGGCCTCGCTCTATGAGGAGAGCCATCCTTCGGTCGCGTGGCTCTTCGAATTCGATGAGGATAGTGTGTATGATGTGGCCCTCGAACGCATAGGTGTGCGTTCGGTGCGTCCGGTGCGTTCTGCACGCAGTGGGAATGTGCAACCTACAAAGACTACTACCACGACCAATAGCTCATCGTCAAAAGCACCCTCACAAAATTATACTTCTTCCTATACAAATCAGACTCGCAGCGGTACGACCACCACACACAGTAGCGTCTCTACAAAACAGACCGTACCCAAATGGAAACGCTGGCCCTACTACTACATTTCGCCTGTGTTCGGCTTATCGGCATCGTACGCTGAGCGAGCACTACACGTGTCGGGTGGCGACTTAGACCAACCTATAGATGTAGACTATTTTGTAGATGAAGAAGCCATGCGCGGCTTTCGTATTGGAATCGACATCTTTCCGTCAGAGAGTTGGGATATGGGTCTGTTCGGCATCCACACAGGCCTGTTTTACGAAATGTACTTCTGCTCTTGGGACTCGGTACCCAGCAATGACTACTACGACCGTTACTTCGAGGGTAGCCTATCGGTACCGCTCGACCTGACATTCACCATTCCCTTCGGCAAGCACTCTGGGCTTCAACTCTACGGCGGCTTAGTGGCTGACGTGACGCTGTTCAACCAACTCTACTTTTCCAAAGACTCATTCTCTGAACCCAACAAAAACCTCTTCGGCACAAACTACCTCAAACGCTTCAACCTCGCCTATGAATACGGCGTAACACTACACCTCAAAGGCGTTATGCTACACGCCTCATTGCAGACTGGCCTCACCCGCCATCCCACCTTCGAGGGATACGCCACGAGCGTCAATAAGTTCACCGTGGGTCTGTCGCGCGTCTTCTAACAAAATGCTGCACTTTTCAAGGAAGGCGCAGCATGGCCTCAACCATCTCCGCTCAAAAGAGTCCTCTAAAGAGAAGTAAAAAAATACCTATTTTACCTCCCTTTAGAACTTTCATTATTCCGATTTCCATCCCGAATCGCATGGGATATTGTTGATTATTTCTGCAATTCATCCCTATATTTCGAATTTCATCCCTAAAAAAGGCGTTTTATTCCTTTCTTCCTACCGAGAGCACATAAGCAACCACATTCCAAAACTTGTGCTTAGCTTTGCAACGTCTTTGAAAGCAATCAACCTATGAAGAAAGCGCAAACACGTATGGAAAACGAGAAAAGCGCCCTCGGCAACACCAACCAAAATCTACTCCATTCGGAGAGCAGGTCAACATCCTCGCAGCAGTACGATATAAGGCTAAGCGCATCGCAGCAAGGCGACAACACCACCGAGGCGGCGCCGCAGCCAACAGAATACTTCCCTACCCACTACGAACTCGTGTGCGAAGGCACCCACCTTGTACGGTTGGGCGAGGGTACACACGCTTGGCGCGACTACCGCCTACCGAACGGCGTTCAGCCTGGCGACACCATCATCCTCGATCCTTCCGCCTTCGTCCTACCCCAGAAGCGTCCACGCACAGTGGTGCGTTCTTTCCGCTCCGCCATCACCCACGCCCTACAGGCCATCGAAGGTTGGGGTGGACACGCCGTCCTGCTTCTTCTGCCACCATTAGCCGACACCACACTCACATCATTAGAAAACCAACAGCGGCGCACCGTCGTCGTGCTGCACCGCACCCTCAACACCGCCATTCGAAAAGTGTGTCGCCTGCAGAAGATTCCCAATGCAGAACTGCCTAAGTGTACCTCACTCTCACCCGCCGACATCATCATTGATAGCAAGCACGGCATCCTTTTAAGTAGCAATTGTCACGCTGCCCTGTTGCGCACATTGCGCAACTTCCGCTTCGAGCGATAGACGCACCGCACACCTATAATATATACACCACATCCACAAGAGGCCTTGCCAAAGGTGAGAACAGAAACTTGAATACAAGTCATACGCTGTATAAAGAGGGAGCCTCGCTATCGCGAGGCTCCCTCTTTATACATAATAGCTGTCGCACTGGCACAAGTACACCTGCGTCCGAATGCAACATCAGCTACTACTTGTGCACCTTATGCACAAACTCTTCCACCTCTGGCACACCGCCCTGATAGACCAAATAGCCGTCAATAGGTTCGCGCGGAGTCAACTCATCGTTGATCGGAGTGAGCATCAACTTGCGAACTTCCTCACGGTCATGACTGAGACCAAGTGCCCACCCCAGCTTGATATAGGCCGATTCGGCCAACATGTTAGCTGCGGGGATAATACCACGAGCCATGAGATCGCGACCTGTATCGTAGACAAACATGTGGGTATACCCCCAGATAGTCTGTACACTCATGTATTGATGAATACCAGCATCTGTAGCCCTCTGAATAGCATCAAACATACCTCTGTTCACATGTCCCAACCCCGTGCCATTCCACACTATACCCTTGTAACCCCTATCAATCAAAGCATCCAGCACATCTGGCTTCATGCCCGGATAGTAGTAGAGTATAGCCACACGGTCATCAAACACTGGCACAATGCGCGTAACGTTGGGTTTCGCAGCTGCCACGCTGGCTTTGTAGGCATCGAGCGTCGTTATCACTTCCACTTCACGCTCCTTGCCGTGGCGGCGCGCATTGTACTGTTCCTTTATCGGGCGGACACCCTCCTTACGGCTGATGGTAGCAAGGGGGGTATCGCCTATGGTGCGGAAGGTAGAACGATAACTGCTGTGCATCTTGCGCACACGGGTACCTCGGTGCAGGAAGCCATACTCGTCGCTCGTCGGGCCAAACATGCACACCATCACCTCTGCAATATCGCCATGGCCAGCAGCCGTCATGGCATGCATCAGATTGAGTGCTGCATCGCTGCTCGGTCGGTCGCTACTTCGCTGCGACCCCACCAGCACCACTGGCATCGGCAAGTTCTGACACATGTAGGTAAGTGCTGTAGCCGTGTGCGCCAATGTGTCGGTACCGTGGCCAATTACGATACCATCTATACCCTTGCGCACCTCGTCACCAATCTTGTTGGCCAAAGCCAAGTACTCCTTAGGCGACATGTTCTCGCTAAACACTGCAAACACCTTCTCGGTCTCCAGATTGCAGATGTCGGCCAACTCGGGCACAGCTCCAAAGAGCTCTCCGGGCGAGAAAGCAGGAATAACCGCACCCGTGCGGTAGTCGAGGCGAGAGGCTATCGTGCCTCCCGTACCGAGCAACTTCACGTGGGGCAGACCAGGAGTATAGGGGAACTCCTTCTCCGGAACCTTAAAGTTGGGCTGCGGGTCACGCTCCCCTTGCATGGAAGTGATTGTGGAAATGTCGATGCCGATATTGTAACCTGTTACGACTTTCATCACAATATGTAGGTCATCCGTATTTTCGGCGCGCGGCAGAATCTTGCCACTGAAGTGCCCGCGCGTGGTTTCCACCTCGGCCTTGTCCCATACGTGCACGTCGTAACGCTTCAATATCTCCAATGCACGACCTTTATATCCTTGGAATTCTTTATTATCGTCCATGATGTGTTATTCGGATTGTTGGTAATGATATATTGTTCTTATGCCGAACGTGTGCAGTCCTTATCGCAGCATCTCAGCCAATTTAGCCATCGGCATGTTGCCCAAAGCCATATAATACATGCGTCCCATCAGACTGTTCACGCGGTCGCGGTCGTTGGTGTTCTTGCGATTTGGTGTAAAAGGTTCGGCCTGCAACTCAGCGGCCACTTGCCGCAACTCGTTCTCGTCCATACGTTCAAACCCCAGTGCCAACAGTGTCTCCTCTGGGGTTGCCTCTGGGTCTTCGAACAGCACCTCCACCATATACTTAGCCACAGCATAGTCCAACCCCTGCTCCTTGAGATAGCGGAACAGCTCTACCACGCGGCAATGACAGAACGGCAACTCGCCATAGATGCCGTGCAGATGCTTCAAGGTATGACCGAAGAATGTACCAGCCAGTTTACCGCTCACCCCAAGTTCGTTCACCATCTGCTCCATAATCGGGAAATGATTGTAGGTAAATATGTAGTCATAGCAGTCCGACGGCACACCCCAAGCCTTCATCTTTGCGTAGCGGTCAGCAATATTCTCCGGCACATGGGTACGCAACTCGTCGATGTACTCGTTGCTAAGCGGAATTGGAGCCGAGTCGGTATCGGGGTACATACGGTCGGCACCTGGTAGCACACGTTCGAATATCGAGGTGTGGTCGGGCATCACCTTACGTGTCTCTTTCGGAACCCCTTCAAAGGTCATCATGGCACGCTCACGTATTACGTTGAGAGCCTCCTCCACATCAGCTTCGGGCGCCCAGAAGAGGATTTGCGCGTCGTCTTCCCCTGCGTTGAGCAGACGAGCCACCTTTTCAAACGTGTTGTAACTGACCACGTCTTCCAGGTCTTCACTTGTGGCCATGTTCGGACGCTCAAGGCAAGCGATAACTTTCAGTCGGCTGACAAACTCGTCATAGAACGGGCGGCCAGGTTGGGTGAAATGAGACAAGAGTCCACGGAAGTGGGGTAGGTTGACTGCCCACAACTGTTGTCCCTCGCTGAGGGCATCGGTAATGGGGGTGAAGTAGAAGTTGTAATCCTTCGGATTCAAACGCTGTGCACCCATCTGCCACTGGTCGGCAGTGCAGCGGGAGAGCAGCTTGTCGCGGATAGCCAGCAGAGCCCATTGGCGGAAGCACTCGAAGTGGGTTACGTCAGGTATCCACTTCACATGGCTCACCCCTTTCACCTCTATACGCGTACCTCCAGTGCAACTCACGTTGACATCCTGACGGCCTGCTCCGATACCCGTGCGCACCCGTCCGGTACTACGGTTGAGGAAGCGTATAGCCTCACCAGCTTCACGCACCTCCTCGGGGTTGCGGAAGTCGGGATAGGTTACAGTCTCGATGAGGGGCATGCCGAGGCGGTCGGTACGGTAGATGCGGGTATGACCCACGTCGCTCACCTCGCGGCAGGCATCTTCCTCAATGCTGAGCTGGATGAGCCGAACTGGCTTGCCGGTAACAGTGTTCAGTTCGCCCTCCACTCCGAGTATGGCCGTGCGCTGGAAGCCGGTGGGAATTGAGCCATCAAGATACTGCTTGCGCGTTACGTGCACCTCACCCACTATGTTGAGCTTCGAGGCCAAAGCAATCTCGAGTGCATACTGCAAAGCCTCCGGGTTCAGAGGGAACGGAGGCGTATCGTCGATTTCGTAGGTACAAGCCGTTTCGTGTGCCACTCGATAGACAATGTTCTTCCGTGTCTTGAACTCCATGAGAGCGGTGCCATCATAACCGCCCATCTCCGACAAGGTGGGGCGCATGTGCCTCAAAAGCTCTGCGTCATATTCGTCCTCCTTTTGGAAATGGCCTGCTGGGCAGTGGCAGAACAGCTTTTCGCGCGTAGCGAGTTGCTGATGCACTTCCAGTCCCGACATGAAACCGATGCGGTCGTAATCGGCCTGCGTCGCATCCTTGCGGTCCACATAGCCAATGGCCTTTTTGCTGGCCTCGTAGTTTTGTAGTGGGTTCATGGTACTATTATACATTATATATTACTATTGTGTTTCGTGCCACTTCGCGCTTCTGCTGCCGAGGTGCAGTCCTTTCTAAATGGGCATGGCGCAACGCCGAACGCACACCCTACCTGCGACAAACAAAATTCAAGTGCAAAGATACTAAAAATATATTAAAGGCGAAATACGAGGACCGTTGCTGTCAGCCAATTGCCATGTCCATGTGGGCAACTGCGAAAAAATGAGTATTTTTGCACCATCAAACAACGACCGGACACAATGGAATTGTTGATTGGAATTGCCGCCGGATGCGTAATTTCGCTGTGCTTCAGTTTTGGCCCAGCGTTTTTTTCGTTGTTGCAAAACAGTATTCATTATGGCTATCGCAGCACGTTGCCTTTTGTCTTTGGAGTCAACGCCAACGATATTGTAAATGTAACCCTGCTGCTGACAGTACTCCGCGGTGTGGATGTAGAGACGATACTCCACAATCCGTGGGTGGCCTCCATTGGAGGTGCAGTACTGCTGGCGCTCGGTGTATTCACCTTCACCCGCAAGGCTCATGCAGCGGAGGGGAACGACAACGGGGCTTTTTTCGTGGCAAATCCCAACCCAATAGCAGTCTATGCACGAGGCTTCTTCATCAACTTCTGCAACCCCTTCATTTGGCTCTACTGGCTATCCATCATCACCATAGCGGGCGGCACCCTGGGCATTGAGCAGTCCAGGCTTTATCTGTTCTTTATCGGAGTGCTCTGCACCACACTCCTTCTCGATGTGGCCAAATGCAAGGGAGCCTCCATGTTGCAACGCTTCCTCACGCCACGTGTGCTGAATTTCTTCAACAAAGGCGTGGGTCTCTTCCTTATAGGTTTTTCCGTATACATTGTGATAGCCATGCTGCGAGCCAACTGATTGGCCGCAACCTTCGTCAGTCCTACTCACCCACCTGCAGCTCAACGGACAAGCGCCCCCACAAGCCCTTTTCCTCACCCAACCCTTGCCCACTCGGCCGAAAAGTGTTACCTTTGCAAAGTCAAAAGACAGGTCGTGTTCCCTCACTGTTCCACACTTGTTGCTCCCACCATCCTTCTCTTCCTCACCGCCCACACCCTCACCCTGAGGCACAAAACCGTACTGCCATAAGGCTAACGACGTACAGCCCAGCGTTACTATTCCTGCATTATTCGTGATACACACCACGTTACCTCGGCGCATTGTCGTACGGCATCGGTCTTCGCTCTGCACGGCATAATCCCCTTTTCCGTACGGCGTAGCCCCCTCCCCCCAACAGCACTGACCATTCCTCCTCTACCCCACATTTCTCACCTCCACCGTCCATACCAACCTGCCACCCCACGCTTTTGAGCAACAAAAAGAGCAACTTTCTCGCCAAAAATTTGGAAGAACAGAGAAATAGTCGTACTTTTGCAAATTCATTACGAGTAGGAAATGAATACCGACGCAACGACGAAGATTCGCTTTAGTTCTTTGAAATACGGCACTTATACCTACCACTACGATGTAGGAGACGCTTTCTTCAAAACGTTCGAAAATGAGAGTTTGACCCATGGAAACGTACATTTCGACCTCACATTGGAGAAGAAAGAAACCGCCATGCTGCTGCGCTTCGACTTCGAAGGCACAGTAGGCACCACCTGCGACCGCTGCTTGGAAGAGATGGATATACCAGTGAGTGGCTCACAAACCATCTGCATCAAACAGAGCGACGACGAGGAAAGCGACAACGAAGACCTTATCATTCTGCCCACCACCGCTTATGAGGTGGACGTGGCACAGTGGATGTACGAATTCGTAGTAGTAGCCATACCCATGCACCATGTGCACGCCGACGATGAGCAAGGGCGTTCGCTCTGCAACCCCTTCATCATCGACTACCTAAAGCGTAACGAAGAAGAAGCCCCTTCGGACTCTGCGACAGCAGACCCCCGGTGGGACACCTTGCGCCAACTTATGCACGGAACGGAAAATAAGTAAAACAAAAAAATAATAGTATTATGCCACATCCAAAACACAGATTCTCGAAGACCAGAACGGCCAAGAGAAGAACGCATGACAGCCTTGAAACGGCTCAGCTGACTACTTGCAGCAACTGTGGTACAAAGATTATGTACCACCACGTATGCCCCGAATGCGGGTACTACAGAGGCAAATTAGCAATCGAAAAGAACACCGAAGCCTAAGCCTCTGCGCAAGCAGCAAACACTGAAAGAGAGGAGAGACTCAAGTCCCACAGGACACGTCTCTCCTCTCTTTCTTTTTATTCGCCCTACACATTGCCCCTCGACACCCCTGCAACCAGCCACCCTCGACACAAGGTCGTAGGCAACAGTTATCCTGCAGAAGACAGACAGAGGTGGCTGTGCATATTGATACACAACCACCTCTGCTTCGTATTGCACCGCAGGTACAGGTACAGTAGCCTACTTGCCCGCAGCAGTAGGACGCACATCGAGTTGCAACTCATCAAGCTGCTCCTGCGCAATGGGCGACGGGCTGCCGCTCATCACATCGCGTCCAGAATTGTTCTTCGGGAAGGCGATAAAATCGCGTATGCTGTCTGCACCTCCAAAGAGAGAGCACAAACGGTCGAAACCAAAGGCCAGACCTGCGTGAGGCGGTGCACCGTAGGAGAAAGCATTCATCAGAAAACCAAACTGAGCCGCAGCCTGCTCGTCGGTGAAGCCCAACGTGTGGAACATGCGGTTCTGCAGTCCGCTCTCGTGAATACGCACCGAGCCGCCACCTACTTCCACACCGTTGATAACCATGTCGTAGGCATTGGCACGGATGTCGCCCCAGCGAGCCGGGTCATCCAACAACGCCTCGTCCTCCGGCTTCGGAGCTGTAAAGGGGTGATGCATGGCATAGTAGCGTTGCGTCTCTTCATCCCATTCGAGCAAGGGGAAATCCACTACCCAAAGCGAGGCAAAGCAGTCGGGACGACGCAGCCCGAGACGGCGCCCCATCTCCAGACGCAGTTCACACAACTGCTTGCGGGTCTTCATTGCGGGGCCAGCAAGCAAGAGCATCAGGTCGCCGGGCTTAGCGCCAAAGCGTGCGGCCACTTGCTGCAACACCTCGGCAGAGTAGAACTTGTCGACCGACGACTTGAAGGAGCCATCGGCATTGTACTTGATGTAGACCATGCCACCTGCACCCACCTGAGGCCGCTTCACAAATTCGGTGAGCTCATCAAGCTGCTTGCGCGTGTATTCCGCACAACCCTCTGCACAGATACCCACCACCAGTTCTGCTGCGTCGAACAGCGAGAAGCCATGTCCCTTCACCACATCGTTGAGTTCGACGAACTGCATGCCGAAGCGCAAATCTGGCTTGTCGCTACCATAGAACCGCATGGCATCGTGCCACGACATGCGCATAAACGGCTCGAACTTCACCTGTTTTAATTCTTCGAACAAGTGCTTTATCAGCCCTTCGAACGTGTCGAGCACATCCTCCTGCTCCACAAATGACATCTCGCAGTCCACCTGCGTGAACTCTGGTTGACGGTCGGCTCGGAGGTCCTCATCACGGAAACAACGCACAATCTGGAAGTACTTGTCCATGCCAGCCACCATGAGTAGCTGCTTGTACTGTTGAGGACTTTGGGGCAGGGCGTAAAACTCACCTGGGTTCATACGCGACGGTACCACAAAGTCGCGCGCACCCTCGGGAGTCGACTTGATTAGGAAAGGTGTCTCAATCTCCAAGAAGTCGAGGCGACTAAGATAATTGCGTATGAGCTGCGCCATGTGGTGTCGGAGTTCCAAGTTGCGACGCACAGGGTTGCGACGCAGGTCGAGATAACGGTACTTCATGCGCAGGTCGTCTCCGCCATCACTAATATCCTCAATGGTAAAGGGTGGGGTCTGAGCCGCACTGAGCACCTTGAGACTACTCACCTCTATCTCGACATCGCCCGTAGGCAACTTGGCATTCTTGCTGGAACGTTCAATGACGCGACCCACAGCCTGCACCACGTACTCACGTCCCAAGCGGCGTGCCTGCTCGCACAGCGCTGCATTGGTGTCCATGTTGAAAGCAAGTTGCGTGATGCCGTAGCGGTCGCGCAGGTCAATAAAAGTCATACCGCCTAAGTCGCGGCTGCGCTGCACCCAGCCACAGAGAGTTACCTCTTGACCCACATGGGCTATGCGCAGTTCTCCACAAGTGTTCGTTCTGTACATATATTTTGTAGCTTACTATAATATTTTCTCGTACTGCAGTGCTGCGCAAAGACAGGAGGTCTATTCCATTTTTTGCAACAGCGGTTGCAATAACTCAAAAGTACAGATAATATTACGTTGCTGTACCCAATTTGTGGGGCCGCTGGTGCCGTACGGCATGTAAACAAGTGCGCACACGTACGATTTTGGGTACCTCTACGTTATTATGCTCGCATGTCTGATCTATCACACCGCATTGGCGCACTGCCTGCTCCACACAAGACAACCCGCATGCTGTCATTCTTGATGGTACTGCAGATAGCGCTCTGCCTCGGCGGTACAGCCGCAGCCCAATCTGGTACACTACTTTTTGAGCGTAGTGATGCTTGGCACTACACCTTTCGCGCCCTGTCTCCCGATGTCCCTGCAGCAGCCCATCTGACAGACGAGAGCACGACTACCACCATCTGCAATGTTCCGCGCAGCAGGGTTTTCATTGCAGATGCCGACGAGGAGTTCACCGTCGTGGTGGACAGTCTCGTCCTTGCCCCATTTCCTTCTACAGCAGATCCCTCCCCCCTGCGTCGCCATCACCACGGACAAAGACAACACATCACAACAGAAGAGCCAACAGTTCACCCCTCCTCGCAGCCCGTACTACTCACCACTCTCGGGCACATGGGACAACAGAAGGTGATGCAGTTGACCGTTGCCCTTCAGGTCGTTGACAGCAACACAGGTGCAGTTATGAATTGTCTGTACGTGGCTGGAAGTATTACTATCGCTCCGAAAAACCGCAGCAAGAAAAGCACCCTAAACGACAGGCAGGCCTACCTCATCGTGGCACCACCAGCCTTTCGCAACACGCTGCGACCATTCATGGATTGGAAACAGCAGGAGGGTTACATCGCAGAACCCCTGTGGGTGGACAATGTGGACCGCGACGTACTGCGCCAACAGCTGCGCCAACGCTGGCAGCAAACCTCCAATGGGTTGCCTGTGCCCAAGTACCTACTATTGGTGGGCGATGCCAATATTATTCCGCCCTTTGCCGGACTTCAACAGGTGCAGAGCCTGGGGGCTCACGTAACCGACCTGTACTACGCCGAATACACTGGGGATGCATTCCCTGAAGTCATCGTGGGGCGCATACCCGTCGATGACACCCTCACCCTCACCCACATCATTCACAAGACACTGGCCTACGAGCAGGGGACGCTGTCTGACACATCCTATCTCAACCGGATCTTGCTGGTGGCAGGCCGCGAAGCACGCTACCCAGCCCCCCTGACAACCAATAGCCAGATTCAGCAGCTCGCCCAAATGGCCAAATGCCACAGTCCCCACATAGACACTCTGTGCTATCGCAACCCCGACTCGGACAGCCTGGCCAGCGATATTGTACAGCAGCTGCGCCAAGGTGCAGGTCTTATCAACTTCACGGGCCACTGTTTGTCCACCTCGTGGCAATGGCCCACCTTGAATGTAGCCGAAGTGGTTGACACACATGGGCGACCTGCGGTAATGGTCAACAACTGCTGCGACGTGTCGAATTTCACCACAGCAGGCATGGCCTCCGCACTACTCAAGATGCCTAACGGCGGCATTGTAGGCAACTTGGGCGCGCTGCACGAAACATTGTGGTATGAAGACCACCTGTGGAGCCTCGGTTGGCTACCCAATGAGCCGCTGCCCACAGAGGAAAGCCAGAGTGCGCTGGCATCACTCCTGCCCTGCCCTCCTGAGGCCAACACACAGTTCTCCGTACAGACACTGGGCGAGATGATGAAAGCAGGCAACACTGCTGTAACCACCTACGGCTCTGCATTTGCAGACTACTACTGGGAGAACTATAACGTAATGGGCGACCCAGCACTAAGGCCGTACATAGGTACGCCCAAGCAGGGGGTACTGAACCTGTTGGATTCAGCAGTCGTGGGACAGACCCTACTACGCGCACGCACAGTGGCTGGTGGACGCGTGGCTGCGGTGCAAAACAGCGTACTTATAGGTTGTGCCATAGCCGACAGCACTGGCCTTGCCCAACTAACCCTCGACCAACCTTTAGACAGCACCGCGCTACTCATCACCTCCACACGTCTGGAGTACAAACCGATGACCATCTACACCACGCCACAGGTAGACACACATTCCCACCTTACTCTTTTATCTTGGGACAGCGACACCACAGACTCGCAGCTTCCTACCGACAGTGTGCGTTTGCACATGAGATGGTACAACAATGGCCACGCCACAGCCCACCATATAGACATCATACTGACGGTGGATGGCCCAATGCAACCGAGTATCGCCATGCGCATCGAAAGCCTATCACCGCAAGCCGACACATTGCTAACCACCTCCATTCCAATTCCACACAACCACACCGACAGTTATCTACCCGTCCACATAACAGCCCACGAAGGTACACGTCTGCATACTCAACTCACGCTCCCTTTGTCCATGCCACGTGCAAATCCTGAAGTTTGCTCTGCACGACTGACTACCAACGGGCGCCCCCTAAGACAAATGCTGCAGCACGAGCCGATGACGGTACAACTAATAGTGCGTAACATTGGAAGCGCACTAATGCCAGCCGACACGGTTGTTTGTGAGGCCGCAAGTGGAGCAACCATGCTTAGCAGTCGCGCAGGCTGCAGAGCACTGCGTCCAGAGGAGAGCGACACAATACACTTCGACATCATGCAGGACGAACTGGATGTCATTGTGCTACACGTAGCGATAGGCAACCGAGACATAAAAGACACACTGCTGTTTGTGCCACGCGGAGCCACTGAAACCTTCGAGAACAGCGCGCTAAGCGGTCTGCCATGGACAGTTTCAACCTCAACGCCATGGATAATTGACCTCAACACTGCGCACAGCGGACAGCAGTCGACGAGGTCGGCAAGCCTTCGGCTTAGCCAACAGAGCTGTCTCAGCCTTGACATGGAGTGTTCGGCAGACGACAGCCTCTCCTTTTGGCTTCGTACCGAAGGCTGCAACGCCTATGATGCAATGCACCTTGAAGTGGACGATGCGGAGAGAGGTGCCTGGAGTCGAACCCACCCCTGGAAACAATACAAAGTGCGACTTTCAGCAGGTCGGCACAGCATCAATTGGTACCACCGCCGACTGCAAACCGACACAGCCTGTAGTACAACCGCATGGATAGACGATGTTGTTCTACCCCTGTGCTGCCTAAGAGTTTCACATGTCAACGTGGAGATTGACAGCAACCCGACCCCTCTGTCGCAACCATCCATACCTGAAGAATCATTCCCCCTTGTCATCGCTCCTAACCCAGCCTCGCAACTTTGCACTATTACCAATCGAAGTACCTCACCCCTACAGTTGTACCTCTACAGCATGCAAGGCCAACGACTGACACACTTCACCCTATCGCCTACCTCTGCTACCCCTCTCGACATTCGACATCTACCTGAAGGCTTATACCTTATATTATATAGTACTCCCGATGGCACCACTGTCACTCAACGGCTTGTCATAGCCCGATAGATTCACACTCATGTACCAACCTGACAGCACCACTTTAGCACACTCATCCACCTACGACACAACAGTATCGGTACCTCTGTTCCTCTCTGCCGAAGCCGACACAGCCCACCTGCACGAAGAATGGACACCGCTATCGCTCGACTCGGTCTTTGCAGCATACGTGCCACCCACACCAACAGTGAGACAGAGCCTCTTCACCAACCACACCCTACAGCCCACACACACTGAGATTCAAGACCTCAGCCACAAGCCATCCTCTGACTGGGCATTCGGAATCCTTGTGCTGATTATCGGCCTCGTTACACTATACGTAAACACCTTCCGCTTTAAAGTAAAAGACCTTTTGTACGCCACCGTAAGTAGCCGCGGCCTGGCCTTCCTATATCGCAACTACAACATCACCCGCCCCTCGAACATTATGCCTATGAGCCTTATATACGCAGGCTCGCTATCCATGCTCATCATGCTCGTAGCCGATTATCTATTAGACATTGAAGCGTGGAACCATAGTGCATGGGGCTTTGCACTCTGCTTCACAGCACTCACTCTCTTTATATTTATCAAACGTGGCACTATCTACGCCCTGGGAGCTGTGCTAGAGGACACCCCCTCAGTCATGACCTACAACGCCAGCTCCTGCCTATACCAACTGACGGCAGGCTGTACTCTCATTCCACTGCTACTCATAGCTTATTTCAATCCTGCCATACAACACTCCTTAATCATGGCCATGTGCGTCATCATCGCCTCACTTTTTGGAGTGCGCATAATCAGAGGTTTGTCGATTATTACACGCCAGGCCAAGACCGCACGTGTCTATCTTTTTTATTATCTTTGCACCGTTGAAATCGTACCAATACTGGTTGCGTGGAAACTCATCAACAACATGTAGCACAACACTGTAGCACTACAAGAAACAACCCAATGAAAATCCACAAAATCCTCATCTCTCAACCGCAACCGGCCGATATTGAGACCTCCCCTTACCGCAAATTAGTGGAAGTACACAACCTCGACCTTACATTTTACAAGTTCTTCGACGTGGTCGGAATCACCGCTACCGAATTTCGTAAGAGCAGAATTCATCCGAGCGAATACACAGCAGTCATCTTTAATAGCAAACATGCTGTAGACCATTTCTTCCGTCTTGCTAAGGAACTGCGCGAGAACATTTCGGAAGAGATGAAATACTTCTGCACGACAGAAGCCATCGCATTCTATCTGCAGAACTACATACAATATAGAAAACGTAAGATATTCTTCGGCAACCAATTCTTTGCAGACCTTATAGAAGTCATGTCCAAGCACCGCGACGAGAAGTTTCTCTTTCCATGCTCGGACGAGAAACAGACTGAATATACCAAGATGCTGGACAAGGCCAAGTTCAAGTACAAGAAAGCGCCTATGTACCGTTCTGTCCCGAAGGACTTGACCCAATTCAACCTCAGCGAATTTGATATGATAGCAGTGTTCTCACCCATCGGCGTGAGGGCATTGATACAGAACTTCCCCCACTTCAAAGAAAATCCTGTGCCAATAGCCGCTTTCGGCTCCACAACACATTCTGCCCTGCACGCAGCAGGTCTGAAACCCACCATAGCAGCTCCCACTAAGACATCGCCGTCCATGGCAATGGCTATTGAGAACTATATACTCGGACGCGGCCAGGAAACAACTATTTCTACCAAAAGCAGTTCGACTCGCTCGCGCACAGCCAAAACAACGACTTCGTCGTCCACGACCAGCAAACGTCCTAAGTCGGTCATCACCAACAAAGCAAAATACAAGCAACTAATGGAGGCTAAGAAGGCAAAAGCTGCTGAGCGTAAAGCCGAACGACTCCGCAAAAAAGAGCTGGAAGCACTGGCAAATGCCGCACAATAGCCTTCGAAATATGGCCACCTTTCGTAAGGCCGAACGGCTCTGCAGCCGTACCACTATAGAGGACTTGTTCCACGAAGGCCACCGCATAACGGTATTCCCTTTTACAGCACGCTGGATGTGGATGAAACAACCCACCGACCAGCGTGCTGTCGTACTGATTGGAGCACCCAAGCGATATCTGCACCACGCCGTAGACCGCAACCGTGCAAAAAGAAAAATGCGAGAGTGCTACCGATTGGAAAAACAGGTGCTGCATGCCGCTGTTCCCACAGGGAAAACAGTGGCACTTTCCATCTATCATATTCATAAGAGCATTCTTCCTCACACTCGGTTCTCTGCAAAATTTTCTCTCCTGCTTGAGACCATTGTAACTCAAATCCAGCAGGACACCGAGTCATGAAGCGACTATTTACACTCGTGTTGCTGGGAGGAATAAAGTTTTACCAGAACTGTATTTCACCCCTTCTCCCACCTGCATGCAGGTATGTCCCAACGTGCTCCCAATACGCAAAGGAGGCCATTACTAAGCATGGCCCACTGCGTGGTAGTCTATTGGCAATAAAAAGAATACTACGCTGCCATCCTTGGGGCGGCTCAGGCTACGACCCAGTACCTTGACACTTTTTCCATCGCAACGTACGTCCAAGTAGAGAATTATTCGTACCTTTGCACATATCATTTACCAAACAAATCCAATACCATGAAAAGACTTTGCTTCATGACAGCCGTGCTTGCACTTGCTGTTGGAATGTGCTTCACCTCCTGCAAAAAGGAAGAGGATGACACAACTCCCAGATTCACCATTACCGAGAATACTCCCTTCGAGTTCGGTCCAAGTCTAGCCCACGACACATCGGCCGCTTACGGTGTAGCATTCAAGTTGTCGCTCAAAAACAACCGATTCATCGCTGATGGCGTAACTGTCGTTCCCACTGACAAACTGCCCAGCGGCACTATGCGTTGCAACAACGCTGCCAAGATAGCTGACTATGGTAAAGTGCGCAATTTGGACAAGATTACTAAGTACCCATCGGCAGCAGACTTCAGTGATGCCGTGAATACCACACTGGAACACGGCTATGTTCTCAAGGTTTGGGGCAGCCACAACGTGAATGCGTATAGCAACCCCGCCATTCACGATCCCGATACGCTGTTCTTCAAATTCTACGTAGAAAAAGAAGCAGACGGTGGATACACCTGCACCTACGAGCAACCCTTCGTCGAAGAGAAATAAGGAGTCGTGCTATTGACGAAATTTGGGAGAAGGACGGACACACCATCGAGCCTCAGTTCTTGCTTTAATTGACAGCAATTCCCGAGTAGATTCCAGTACATGAACGTCTGATTTCCCCAACTACGCAAAATATAAAAAGAGAGGGGCGACACTACGATGAGTGTCGCCCCTCTCTTTTTGTATTCTGATCACCTTCACCCTACATCCTCAATCTTTTCTTTCTATACTTCTTGAGAAATGCCTTTATAATTCTAAGCAAAGGCGATTCCCGTAATACGCTATTCAAGCCAATAAGCCAACACGCCTACTCCACCGTAACGCTCTTAGCCAAGTTTCTGGGTTGGTCAACGTTGCGACCTTTGGCGCAGGCCACGTAGTACGACAGCAGCTGTAATGGCAGAATCGCCAGTAAGGGCACATAGCAGTCGCGCGTATCGGGAATTACAAACGTGTAGTCTGCCATCTGGCTCACCGTATTGTCACCTTCGGTTACTACGGCGATGATTTTACCATGACGCGACTTTATCTCTTGAATATTGCTGACCACTTTATCATACATGCCGCGCTTGGGCGCAATCACCACAACTGGCATTTCCTCATCTATCAACGCGATGGGGCCATGCTTCATCTCTGCTGCAGGATAGCCCTCAGCATGTATATAACTAATCTCTTTCAACTTGAGCGCGCCTTCCAATGCCACAGGATAGTTGTATCCTCGTCCAAGATAGATAAAGTTCTTGCAGTAGGTGAACATCTGCGCAAACTGGTCAATATTGGGATTATGGTCGAGCGTCCACTGCATCTTATCCGGAATACGTTGCAACTCATCCACCAGCATGTGGAACATTTCATCGCTCAACGTATGCTTCTCTTTTGCAATGGCCAGTCCAAGCAGAAACAGTGTAATAACCTGTCCCGTGAAGGCCTTTGTTGAGGCCACTCCTATCTCGGGACCCACATGCAGATAGGTTCCCGAGTCGGTGGCGCGCGCTATCGATGAACCTATCACATTGCAAATGCCATACAGGAATGCGCCCCGATTCTTTGCAAGCTGGATAGCGGCCAAGGTGTCAGCAGTCTCTCCGCTCTGACTCACCGCGATTACTACATCATCAGAGTAGATAACAGGGTTTCGATATCGGAACTCCGAGGCATATTCCACTTCGACAGGTATCTGAGCAGCCTCCTCAATGAAATATTTACCAATGAGGGCTGAGTGCCATGAAGTCCCACAAGCACAGATAATTATTCGCCGTGCATTGAGAAACTTTTCCTTATTATCAATAATACCACTGAGTAGCACATCTTTGTCCACAATGTCCAACCTACCTCGTATGCAGGTACGCATGGCCGATGGCTGCTCATATATTTCCTTCAGCATAAAGTGAGGATAGCCACCTTTTTCCAGTTCGTCCAGACTCATCTGCAGCGTAACCGTCTGAGGCGTTTGGCGCACGTTTGCCAGGTTGACAATCTCCAGCGCACCACTTCCATCCATGCAGGCTACTTCTTCATCCTGCAGGTATATCACTTTGTCGGTGTACTCAATTATAGGTGTCGCGTCGCTACCCAAATAGAACTCATGAGCACCCTGGTCGCTGGTGCCGAGGCCTATGATGAGCGGACTCCCTTTGCGAGCACATATCAGTTGTTCGGGATGAGCCTTGTCAAGCACTGCAATAGCATAGGCACCAACAACGCTCTTCAGAGCCAGCTGCACTGCCTCAAAAAGACCACACTCATGGCGATGCTGCACATATTCGATGAGTTGTACCAAGACTTCCGTATCAGTGTCGCTACAAAACACAACACCATTCTTTTCCATCTCGGCACGCAAAGCCTTGTAGTTCTCTATAATACCATTGTGAACCAGTGCCAATTGCTTCGACATGGAGTAGTGTGGATGGGCATTCACCTCATTGGGCTCGCCATGCGTAGCCCACCGCGTATGAGCAATACCAATACTACCTGTGGTATCTTTGCCGTCTACGCTGTGTTCCAATGCGGACACCTTGCCTTTCGATTTATACACAGAGAGTTCACCACGACGGTTGATTAATGCCACTCCTGCACTATCATATCCTCTGTACTCCAACCGGTGAAGACCTTTTATCAAAATAGGGTAAGCTTCCTTATTGCCTATGTATCCAACTATGCCACACATGATGATTGTACATTGTTTTCAATATGCAAATTTACACATTTTCTGCCAAATCCTAATATTCAGCCCTGTACGAAAGTACAAAAGCAGTACTGCTCGTTTTCTACTACACTGCATATCAGCACCTTATACGGGGGGGTATTAAGTCGATTCTGAACGATAAAAATTTCGTTTCAGAGCCCTTACAGTGGTAATACACTTCCTACATACATCAATTTTGGTTCTACATCTTGGGGTCTTCCGTTCGACTGTGCGCAACCGAGCATAGGTCTTGTACAATGAGGCCAGCCATCATGAAGCCAAAAATAGCAGTGATGTGTGCCATCGTACCGTTGATTTGAGCCTTCGAGGTGCACCACTCATGATTCAGCAGGTCTTGTCTTCCCGGGCCGTGTTCCCCCTTTGGGCATACGCATGCATCAGTGCCGCAGGTGGAAGCTTGTCCGAGATTGCTCAACAACTCGGGCGAATAAATGCAGCGAAACTTACGCTTGGGGAACTGATGTAGTCGTTTGAAACGTTGCCGCAGCGCACGAGCCAAAGGGCAACCCTGTACGCTCCAAAACTCCCCCACCCGTATCTGAGTGGGATCCATCTTGAGTGCCGCCCCCATCGAAGACACGAAGCGAACAGGCAATGACGTGGCATGAAGTATCAAAGCCGCCTTGTTCGAAAGGCTATCTATCGCATCCACCACATAGTCGTAGTTCTCTATCCGAAACCCCTCTGCTGTCTCTGGGCTGTAAATATCTTGCACCGCCAATATGTCTGCGCGTGGATTGATGTCCAGCAGGCGTGCGCGCAGCGCATCCACCTTCACCTGTCCCACAGTGCTACTCGTTGCCATCAGCTGTCGGTTGACGTTGGTAACACACACTCGATCGCTGTCCACCAGTGTCAAACTGCCAACACCGCTACGCACTAAACTCTCTGCACACCAACTTCCCACTCCACCGACACCAAACACGATTACTCGGCTCGAAGCCAACTTTTCCATGGCCTCATCGCCCACCAGCAGTTGGGTGCGGTTAAAAATGGGGTGCGTTCTACTCTTCACTGTCCTACATTGTTTCCGTTCACCGAACAAAGAGCCCATCTGGATGATGGGCTCTTATATATTATAGGTGTATGCAGGCTTCCGCCTAAAAGTCCCCAGCAGTTAGATGCGACCTGGATAAACTTTCAGAGCTTCTTCCAAGCACTTCACCGCATGCTTCAGGTCTTCAATACAGAGGCAATAGGTGATACGGGCTTGGTGGCGCCCCTTCTCGGGATCAGCATAAAAACCTGTAGCGGGAGCCATCATCAGGGTCTCGCCGTTGTAGTTGAAATCCGTCAGAAGCCACTGGCAGAATTTGTCGCTATCGTCCACCGGCAGTTCCACTACGGTATAGAAAGCTCCCTTCGGATTCGGGCAGAAGCATCCAGGTATCTTGTTGATGCCTTCCACGATAACATTACGGCGTGCCACATACTCCTTGCTTACAGCATCAAAGTATTCTTGGGGCGTGTCAACAGCGGCTTCACCAAATATCTGGCCGAAGCTGGGAGGCGACAGACGAGCCTGAGCCAAACGCATCGCTATGGAGTACACCTCCTCGTTGCGCGTAACCAAGCATCCGATACGAGCACCGCAGGCACTGTAGCGCTTGCTGACCGAATCAAATAGCACCACATCTTTCTCCAAGCCTTCGAGCTGCATTACGCTGAAATGACTATGTCCGTCGTAGCAAAACTCACGGTACACCTCGTCTGCAAAGAGAAACAGATCATGCTTCTTCACCAACTCTGCCACCTTCAACAGTTCTTCTTTCGTATAGAGGTATCCCGTCGGGTTGTTGGGGTTGCAAATCATGATGGCGCGAGTACGTGGTGTAATAGCCTTTTCAAAGTCCTCAATCGGAGGCAGGGCAAAACCACCACGAATGTCGGACGGTATGGTCTTAATCGTAGCGTCACACAGTTTGGCGAACGTATTGTAGTTGGTGTAGTAGGGTTCGGGAATAAGAATCTCATCACCGGGGTTCAAGCACACAGTGAAAGCAAACTGCAACGCCTCGCTACCACCAGTGGTAACGATGATTTGCTCGGGCGTTACCTCAATACCATTGCGATGATAGTATTCACAAAGTTTCTTGCGGTAGCTCATGTTGCCAGCCGAATGACTATAGGCCAGCACATCGATTTTCGTCTCTGCCAGCGTCTTGAGCGCACCCTTTGGGGTCTCAATGTCAGGTTGACCAATATTGAGGTGGTACACGTGTATGCCGCGCTGCTTTGCGGCGTCGGAATAGGGAACCAGTTTTCTGATGGCTGACTGCGGCAGCTCTGTTCCTTTTGTAGAAATCTTTGGCATTTTGCTATGTAGTATTATAATGTATTCTTCTCATGTAGAGGTGCCGTCCTAACGGTGCGACACCTCTTTTTATTGCCGTGCACCGCCGAGGAGACCGTCCTTGCAAACAGTCACTTCAACCTTGCGGTGCACTCGTTCCGATAGTTCTGCACTGAGGCTTCTGCTGAAAAAACGAAAGGCAGCAGCCTGCGGAAGACCACTGCCCTTACCCATGTGCTCACAGCCCATCATCACTTGTCAGCCACAAAACCTATAATACGCAGCCTTATCTGATTATTGTTCACCGCGTTGGACGTAACAGTGATGTACTTGTCTATTCTTCCTGGATTCGAGGTGTTGTACTTCACGTCAATAACACCCGTCTGGCCCGGCATAATGGGTTCTTTGGGCCACGTCGGAACGGTGCAGCCACAACTGGCTCTCACGTTGCTCAGAATGATAGGTTCATTGCCATCGTTGGTAAACTTGAACGAGCACGTACCGGCAGAATTCCTTGCTATGGTGTCATAGTTGTGGGTCAGCTTAGCGAAGTTGATAACCGGCCCATCTGTACGAGGTTGATTTCCGCCCTTATCTTGTGCGTTTGCTGCGCCTATCGACATCACAGCTACCAGGGCTAACAAAAACATTCTCTTCATTGTTGTAGGTTTTTAGACGGTTTGTATTACGCTGTTTCCGATGCAAAAGTACATATTATTTCGCACAGCCCGACCACATGCGTCCTTTTTTTTGATATTTTTAATCGTTGCGCCTCTCCCACCCTGCCGTACAGCCCAACCACTACGCACAGCGCAACACAACTTCATTTGTCCATGCAGGTTACTTGCTCGGCCTGTTCGGCAGCGCAGTAAAAATAAAACTGAACATGCTGCGTTTATGTAGCAACTGATTACACATCATCCTATGGACCGACCTATCGACTCGCCGATTATCACGCTCACCACCGATTGGGGCACGAAAGACTTTTTCGCCGGCATGGTGAAAGGACGACTACTCAGCATGGTGCCCAATGCGCGCATTGTCGACATCACCCTCGAACTGGAGCCGCACAACATTCCCATGGCCACCTTCGTAGTGCGCAACGGCTGTCTGCATTTTCCTGCTGGCACCATACATATTATTGACATCAACTCCGTGGAGACTGCCCAACAGGCTTTCGTCGTTGTCGAACACAACGAGCAGTTCTTCATTTGTACCGACAACGGCCTGCCGTACGCCGTGTTCGGTAAAGAGTGCAACCGTGTGGTTCGCTTAGATGTGATGCAGGATTCGGACTACTACAATTTTGCCGCCTACAACCTGTTCTGCCAGGTGGCCTCCATGCTCGCCCACGGCACTCCACTCGAAGAGCTCGGCACCGTGGTCAGCACACTGCGTCCCAGCACACCGCTCAACTATGTGGACCAGGGTAGCCGGCTGATAGCTCACATAGCCTACATCGATTCCTACGGCAACGCTTATCTTGACATTACCCACGCCGAGTTCGAACGCGTCCGCGCCGGACGCCCATTCACCATGCAGATGTCTGACCACACGCGCGACGGGCTCAGTCGCATCGCCTCGTCCTACGACGACAGCGGCTCTTTAGCCTCTGCGGTGCTCACCGTCTCCGCCACTGGACTGTTAGAGATAGCCATCAACCGCAACTCGGCCGAGCAACTGCTGGGGCTCCACCCGTTCGACCACATGATATTCAATTTCCAAGAGCGATAACCTCCTTTGCCGAAGGGCATGGTTTCCATCCCTCAACGGCTCCCCCTAAAACAGAGGTGCTCCCTGCGGTTCGAACCACAGGGAGCACCTCTTTATATTGTGTAGGGTTTAGTTTGCCTTAGGCGTTTTCCAGTTGAAGAAAACCTGCAGGCCTGCCATCTGGTAGAGCTGCCAGTGTCCTATCGTTCCCATACCGGAGAAGTCGGTATCCCACTTCATGTTCAAGGCAAAGTTCACTGAGATATTCTTTGAGAAGCGGTAGTCCAGCTTCAGCTCGAAATCAAGGTCGGTCTCGAAGGCGCGCTTCTTGAGCCACCCGAATTTCTCAAGGTCGGCCCACTCTTCGTCGTCGGACAGCGTATACTTAGACGAACCGTCGGACATGTGGTCGCTCCAGGCCATATTCTTCGACTTCTTGTAGTCATAGAAGAGTTCCGCACGGGCGTAAAGGTCGAGATTCGGGAGAATGTCCTTCTTGAGGTACATGGCCTTCACATACGAACCAAGTGCAAAGTAGGCGTGGGTGTAGTTGTGGTTGGTTTTGTACGCAGTGTCCTTTTGTATCACACCATAGGTACGGTCGTTCTGAATCAACGAGTCGTTGCATACGAACGTTGTCTTGCCGGTGAGGAAAGAGAGGGAGACCGTCCAGTTTTCGCGCTTGTGTTCGAACGAAAGTGCCGTGGTCAGATAGCCCGGAGCCAAGAACGAGGAGACGAGTGTCGCATTGGCCGACTGTCCGATGCCGTCATATTCGTAGCCATTGCCGAACTGCGACTTGAAGTTGGCCGTGAAGCTGGCTCCCCAATCCTTATAGGCTTTCCAGGAGATGGCCGAGGTGAGATCAATCTTATCTGTACTCTTGCGATGGGTCTCAAAGCGGCCAAGCGAGTCGTTCTTGCTGTTGTCAAGGTCTTGCCATGCATAGCCGTAGGCCAAATCCACTATGTTGTCCCACACGAAGCGTGGGTGGCTGTACTTGTAGTTACCGAAGAAGGTTCCAGTGATGTCAATCTGAGAATTACCAGATGACGACCAGTTCTGATACATGTGTTCGCTAATCTTCAAAGCGGGAGTGCTGAGCGTTGTCCACTTGCCTGCCGGCTTGGGAGCATCGGGTGCATCGTCGGCCATGGAGACCACCTGCGCCACTCCGAGGGTATCAGCCGTGGCGGCCATCATCACGCCGCCTGCAAGCAGAGCGGCCATCATTACGAACGTTTTTTTCATTGTCAGTTGATGTGTGTGTTTATCTTTGTTTTACAATTATCCTATCGGCTACGCATCGACCTCGGCCAGCCACTGCTGCGACTCTTGGCTCGGCTCCACAATACTGTCTATCTCGCTCATGATCTCCCCGAGGGTGTATCCCCTACTGGAGAGGTGGGCTATCACTTTGTTGCGGCTGCGTGCGTAGTCGTCGTGGGGCAACTCTCCCCATTTGTCGCGAGCCGCTTTCCGCAGATTGTTCGTGTAGAGCTCCTTGTCTATGTTCGACAAAGCCTTGTCGATAACGGCACTGTGCAGCGACTTGGTGCGCAGTTGGTATGCTATCTTGATGCGTCCCCAGCCTTGGGTGCGGACCTTCGACTCGCAGTACATGTTGGCATAACGCTGGTCGTCCACGAAGCCTTGCTCCAACAGGCTGACACAAATCCTGTTGACCGAGTGCTCGGTTGCCCCCCAGCCTACGAGTTTTCCCCGTACAGCAGTGAGGCAACGCTCCTCCGCACTACAATACTGCTCGGCACGACGCAAAAACGACTGCTCAACTTCGGTCAACGGAGGGTTCTTGTGGGCTGCATCCATATCGCTTAAAGCAAACTACTTACACGCTTGATATTTAATGAAAGACGAGTTGCAAAATTACATTAATTATTTTGAATAGAACGCCTATAGCTCAAAAAAGTGTTACTCCTTGTGCTTCAACAAGCGGCATGAGACCGCACGACATATCACCCCGTGCCGTACGACCACAGGACAATACCTGAACAGAACACATCCCGATGCCGTACGGCCTAAATACGCCACAACAAGGCATAGTTCAGCACCCTACAACAGAGCCTAATTCTACTCCGTACAAAAGCCGACACAATGCCGCACGGCTACTGGGCACACGCCCATACCTTAATGAAGTAAAAAGAGTGAAGAATGAACCCAGAAACCGACCTCCATGCGAGCCGCTTCCCTTCGGCCAAAGACGGTGCAAAGATACGCCAAATGAAGCAAACTTCCACACCGCCCACCCCATTACGCTGATCCACACCCTCCGACACTGCTCTGCCACAGCCCTCAAAGTGCCGACAATTGGATTATTTTTCGTAACTTTGCACAAGGATTAAATATACAACATTCACAATGGCACGAGGCAGAATATTATTTGTTAGCCAAGAGATTACACCATTCACAGACGACACCATCGGAGCTCAAATCGGACGCTATTTACCGCAGTATATCCAGGAACAGGGACGCGAGACACGCGTGTTCATGCCCCGATTCAGCGCCATCAACGACCGCAAGCACCAGCTGCACGAGGTCATCCGCCTGTCGGGCATGAACCTCATCGTGAACAACTGCGACCACCAACTCATTATCAAAGTTGGCTCTATCCCAGCAGCACGCATGCAGGTGTACTTCATTGACAACGAAGAATATTTCACAAAATCCGGTGGCCTGTTCGACGACAATGGCCAATTTCTGCAAAGCAACGATGAGCGCATGCTCTTCTTTGGACGGGGCACACTCGAAGCGGTGCGCAAGCTGGCCTGGCAGCCACACCTCATCCACTTCACTGGCTGGTTCACCAGCATGATACCGTTCTACCTGCGGCGCATCAACAAGGAGAACGCTTTCTTCTCTGGCACCAAAACCGTGTTCAACCTCGGAGCCGACCGCTTCGACGGACGCTTCTGCGACGAGATGGAGCGCAAACTGAAAGCCGACGGGGCCACTGCCAAAGACCTGCGCATGTACGAAGGACTGGACTACGACAGTCTGATGCGCGCCGCCATCACCTATGCATCGGGGGTGGTCGTTACCGACCCCAATGCCGACCCCGAACTGGTGGCCTTCGCCCGCGAGAAGAAGCGCCACTTCGCAGAGTACAACGAAGACCGCACTGCTCACTTTGCCCGCATCAACAAATTGTACGACTCCATCATCGGCTCCAACATCAACAACTAATCACACCCCCTGCGAGACCGCCCAGACTGGCCTCGGCAAGCATTGGAAACCATGAAGCATCATCTGCATTTAAGTCTGCTGGCAGTGGCGCTGCTCTGCTGGCCTCTTTGTTCCTGCCACGACGACGACACCACCCTCGGCATGGGGCTGCAAGACCCCTCTACCCTGTTCGACGGCATCAGAGACACTTTCCTCGTCAAGGCTCAGACCCTGCACACGGACAGTCTCATCACCTCGGGCAACAGCTACGTGCTCGTGGGGCAAATGGACGACCCCACATTCGGCCGCACCGAGGCAACCGCCTATCTGCAAGTTACCACGGGCGACAACAACGGGTTGGAATTCGACCAATACTGCACCATCGACTCTATCGTATTGGGATTGTATGCTCAAACCATCTACCCTTCAACAGCCAGCAGTTATCCGCTTCACATCCGTGTGCACCAACTGGCTGAACCCGTACTGAGCGACACCTCATACTACTACTTCGACACCCTGCGCGCCGAAGGTTCCCCCCTGTTTGACAGCACGATAACACTGGCTCACAGCGACACCAACCGCCTAAGTCTGCGTCTCGACCCCTCGCTACACGCCCTGCTGGAAGGCCATAGCTACACCTCCTCCGAATTTCGGGAGGTGTTCAAAGGCCTACGCGTATCGCTTGTGGACGACGGCAACCCCTTGATGGTTACACTCAACATGGCTGCCTCGGCATCCAAAATAGAGGTGTACTACCACTATACCAACGCAGGCGAGGAACGCAACCTGATACGCACGCTCAGCATCGGCGTGCTGAACGCTCACTTCACGCACTACACACACAACTACACGGGAGCCCTGTCGCGCTTCAACACCAACCTCAAAGACTCGCTGGATGGGAGTTCCACCATTTATATGGACCCACTGGCAGGAACCTATGCCCGACTGGACTTCAACGCCTATCTCGACACATTTCGGACTAAGCACCCATACGCCACCATTCATCGCGCCGAGTTGCTGCTGCCTGCTCCCGATGCCGACACCAACATCATACCGACACGTCTGCTCGCTCTGCGTCGCAACGTCAACGGCACCACCTCTTATATTGCCGACATAGCCGATACCTACGTGGGCGGAGGATATGATGGTACGTATGACAAGACCAAGAAGAGGTATCGTATGCGCATCACGCGCCACATCCAGCAGCTGCTACGCAACGGCCACGACTACGGCACCAACATCATCGTGGACAGCCGCATCATCACCCCAAAACATGTAGCCACTAACGGCTACGACCCAACGGCCACCGCAAGTAATCCTATAAGAGTAGTACTCATCTACTCCGAGAAATAACCACTACCGTTCGATTTCCTCAAAAACCACAGACGATGAAACACTGGACTATCGCGTGCACACTCGTCCTCGCACTGCTGCCAGCGAGCAGCTTTGCACAAATACAATTCCGCAAGTACTACGACGATACCCATCGACGCACTGCCGTGGAAGGCATGATGAACGACGACAGCGTTCGCACGGGTGCTTGGACATGGTGGCACCCTAACGGAAAGGTGTACCAACGCGGCACCTACGACAATAAAGGCCAAAAGACTGGCATCTGGAAAATCTACTTTGACGACGGCACACGCCGTGCCGAGGAGTGCTACACCAGTGGCACCACACGCACTTGGTACCACAATGGCAACACCGAGAGCGAAGTGCCCGTAGTCAATGGGGTGAAACAGGGCACATACAAGTCGTGGTACGAAAACGGAAAGCCCAAAGAAGAAGCCATATACGAGGGAGGCAAGCGTCAAGGTGCCGCACGCGAATGGCACGAAAACGGACAGCTGAAGTTCAAAGGCACCTACAAGAATGGTGAACTGGACGGCGAGGCCATCTGGTGGACCGCCAAGGGTACTGTCGATATGAAAGGCGCTCTCAAGGAGGGACAACAGGTGGGCGAATGGCTGTTCTACTGGCGCACCAACGGCAAACTGGGCATCAGAGGGCACTACGAGAACGGCGAGGAAACGGGAACGTGGACCTACTACTACGAGACTGGGGAACGCTGGCGCGAGGGAAAATACAGCAAGGGCGCTCGCGAAGGGGTGTGGACAACCTGGTACGAGCGTGGTAACAAACTGCACCAAGGCAAATACGAACTGGGCAAAGAGACTGGAGAATGGACTGCATGGTATGAGAGTGGCAGTATTGACTATGTGGGCACATTCAAGAAGGGAATGAAGCAGGGCGTGTGGAAGGGCTACTACGATGACGGACGCCCCCGCTACGTCATGACCTACGTGGACGATGTCAAGGACGGTCAAGAGATACACTATTTCCCCAACGGCAAGATAGAGAGCGTCGCAAGCTACAAAGACGGCATCTGGAACGGCAAGTACGAACGCTATAATAGTGCAGGCAAGCCCGAAGAGAAGGGCATGTTTGTGGACGGCGAGAAGCAGGGAAAGTGGATCATCTACGACGACCGCGGCAACGAAGCAGGCGTGGCTCAGTTCGACAAAGGCAAGATGCTCTCCGTGGAGTACAACACCAACACACCTGCCCGCAACAGCAACCGAACCCGATAATTCTCAGCATCTCCCACGAAACACATCACGTAGAACCCGACACGTCCCACAATGCACACGCCTTCGGACAACTACACCCTACTGTTGGCCTCTAAGTCGCCACGCCGTCGTGAACTTATCGGCAAACTGGGATTTCCCGTCAGATGTATCGACATTGTCGCCGACGAGCGACTGCATGACCACGTGGCCAGCAACGAGGTAGCTCAGCACATAGCCCAACTCAAGGCCAACGCCTACACCGCCCCATTGCAACCCAACGAGATACTCATCACTGCCGACACTGTGGTAGTGCTGGACAACAAGGTGCTGGGCAAACCAGCCTCGCGCGACGAGGCACGCGCCATGCTACAGATGCTCTCGGCGCGGACACACCTTGTATATACAGGTGTTTGCCTCCGCACGCAGCACCGCCAACAGCAGTTTACCGAGATGAGCAAAGTGCAGTTCAAGAAGTTGGACAAAATTACCATAGAATACTACCTCGACCAGAACAGCTACAGCGACAAGGCTGGTTCCTACGGCATACAGGATTGGATTGGATACGTGGCAGTGGAGCGCATCGAGGGCTGTTACTACAATGTGATGGGGCTGCCCATGGCGCACCTCTACCAAGCCATTACCGAACTACTATAGAGTCCAAGTCAAAGCCGAACGGGAAACGAATGGCTATTGCCCGGCAAACACGAGAGCACACCTACCGCGTCCTGTAGAAAGCGAAACGAATATTGGTTCTACTTCCTACGCTTTCAGCATAGAACCACTAAAACAAATAGGATGAAACCGAAGGCGGAAGTGTTCTCCTTTCCGCACACTTTACTCCATAGGGATATGGAGCAGACCTTGATTATCCATAACAAGTTGCCTATGGTCGAGCAGGCTGCGCACCGCCGCCACAAGGTCGTCGGAACTGACAGTGGGGAGCTTCCCCGCCAATTCTTTCACAGAAAGAGGCGAGCGAGACAGCAACTCGATGACACGCAGCCGTACATCGGCAGGCTCATGTCCGCTGCCCGTCAAGCATACATCACAACGTCCGCAGGGCGTAGACTGTTCTCCGAAATAGTCCAACAGCATCACCATGCGGCACGTGTCGCTACTCGTTGCGTAACGTTCCATTGCGTGCATACGATGGGTAGCCTGCTGTTTCTGCCCTGCATAATTTGATTCGGTGAGGTAGACATCATCGGCCGACACCCGATTGCAGAGGAAGACAATCTGCTGCACACTACTCTTGGGACGATACGAGAGTACTTGCAAAGCCTCAAGACGCTGGAGCAGGTGTTTGACAGTAGCTTCGTCGGTGTGGCACTGCTTCGCAATCTTGCGCTCGTCGATGAAGCCATAGTCCGTGAAGAGTCCACCATAGAGACGCAACAAGACCACAATAACCTCGCTAAGCTGGCGGTACTTCATCTGCACCCGATATAGTTCCTCGCGATCGACAAGCAAACGCAGACGCGACACGGAGAGTTCGATAGGGGGGAAATCAACCAAGCCCTCTCGCTGCAGGTAACGCATGGCATTGAAGAAGACAGCGCGGTCGAAGTTATAGGCTTCACAAATGGCCTCCGACTTGAAATCAAACGACATGTCCTGACCAGAACCTATAGGTATGCGGTAGAAGTTGCCGACAGCACGGTAAACGTTCTTGATATAATCCAATGGAGGATAAGACTGTTCGTGCCGACGATGCAGTCGTTCCACATCACTGTCATTGCGGAGCAGCACCGCATAGGCCTTCTCGCCATCGCGTCCTGCCCGACCTGACTCTTGAAAGTATTCCTCGGGACAGAGGGGGATGTCCCAATGCACAACAAAACGCACATCAGCTTTGTCGATGCCCATGCCGAACGCATTGGTAGCCACGACCACACGTGCCAAACCCTGCATCCAGTCGCGCTGACTGGCACGGCGACCGCGGGCATCCATACCTGCATGGTACACACACGCGCTGACTCCAGCGCTGCGAAGCAGTGCCGCAATCTCTTCGGTAGTGCGTCTATTGCGCACATACACGATGCCACTGCCAGGCACCCTACTACATACTCGCAACAGGCGCCCCACCTTGTCATTTTCATGCAAGACCATGTAGGAGAGGTTCCGGCGTTCGAAGCTACTTTGAAATACATGCCGCCCCCGAAGCGAAAGAGAGTCGCAAATGTCGTTGACTACGGCTGGAGTTGCCGTGGCTGTAAGAGCCACAACAGGGGCTTTAAGATGACAGGCGCGCAGACGCACAATATCCAAGTATGCAGGACGGAAGTCATGCCCCCACTGCGAGATACAGTGGGCTTCATCAACGGCGATGAGCGATACCTTCGCCTGCTTGATATGCTCCATAAAAGTGCGGCTTCGAAGCCGTTCGGGAGCAATATAGAGGAACTTACAAGTCTGATGCAGGATGTGATTGTAGACCGTTTCACGTTCCATAGCACCCATGCCACTCTCCAAGCAGTCAGCCTTGATGCCCAATGAGCGCAAGCGCTCCACCTGGTCTCGCATCAATGAGATGAGCGGCGACACAACCACACATAGCCCACTCAAGGCCAACGCTGGCACTTGAAAACAGAGGGACTTGCCTCCCCCTGTAGGAAGAAGGGCTACAGTGTCGTCGCCCCGCATCACCGACTCTATAATATCGCGCTGAAGTGGGCGGAACGAGTCGTATCCCCAGTAGGTTCGTAGAATGTCATCAATACTGCGTTGCATCATGCGTTCTTTTCAACCAGTACACCTTGTCTAATCCAATCAGCATACGTCACCTTCTCTGTCAACACACTTTCTTTTGTCTATCAATATACATTGTCTTCTCTGTCAACACACTTCCTCTTATCCACCAATATACGGCACCTTCTCAATCGACGCACTTCCTCTTATCTACCAATATACGATACCTTCTCAGTCAACGCACTTCTTCTTATCTACCAATATACGACACCTTCTCAGTCAACACACTTCCTCTTATCCTCCAATATACGATACCTTCTCAGTCGACGCACTTCTTCTTATCTACCAATATACATTGCCTTCTCTACTGGCACACCTTATCTTGTTTATACGCACTCCGTATCTTATCTATCGGCACTCCTTAACTACAAAAAGAGGCCAAGCGGGCAAGTGGAAAACTCGCCCGCTTGGCCTGCACTCGATTTAAAATTCAGCACTGCTAACGTACAATGACAACACTGCCACGACGCGTTACTATATCCACCGTACCAGGACGGCGATAGGAACTGACGAATGGGTAGACGCCCTCTGGGCAGGAGTGTCCACGGTAGGTGCCATCCCACTCAAAATTCTGGTCGGTCGAAGAGAAGACCAGACTGCCATCACGCGAATAGATGTAGATGCTGAAGTATTCAAGATCGTTATGGGTAAAGAGCTTGAACGTGCGGTTAGATGTCTCATCCGGAGTGAACGCGTTGGGGAACCACACTGCGAACAGACTGACAGGAACCCAGAAAGAGGTGTCGTTGTAGCACTCCAATGCATTGAAGGTGCGAAGCGAAATTTCAATGGAATCCTGCGACAGGTCGGTGAACAAATGTTCCACTTGGCGTTGGTGCACTGGGTTGCCATCGCCGAAATCCCATTCCGAAGAGGTAGAGTTGGGCGACACATCCTTGAAGAGCACTGTCGGTTCCTCCGAATCGATGAAGTAGGGCGACATTTCGAACTTCGGTATAGGATAGGGGTGAATCCGTATGGATGCCGTGAGTGGCGAAGCGGTGCAACCGTTCGTGCCATGTCCCAACATCGTATAGGTGGTGGTTTTCGACGGTGATACTATTATCGTATCGTTGTTCTCTTGGCCTATCAACGATGGGTCATCGGGCATAGCACTCCAGGTGAACCGCGCCGCATCAATACCATAGACAGTCAACTTTTCCCCTTCGCACATCTGCGTCTTGTTGGCGAATATCTTGGGGTCTACCATCACAATGCCGATGCTGTCCCACGACTCGCAACCGTATGGACTCGTAATCTTGGCATAGTAACGCACGTTGGCCGCAGGCTGGTCGGTCATAGTCTCACCTGTAACAAACGGTGTTGTGCCGAGGTATGAGCGGTACCAAGCCACCTCGGAGTCATTGAGATTAGAAGAGGCCGTGAGTTCGGCGCGGGTGCCGAAACACACCAACGTGTCGCCTGTCAGCGTAGGAGTAGGGTATTCGCCAACACGGATTTCTTCAAACACACTGTTCTCGCACCATATCTGGTCTGCAATACCGTCGGCATTGGTATCCTTGAGATAATAATCGCCATTGCGGGTAAGGAGCTGCACATTGACAGTGGTGTCGTAGGTGTAGACGAAGCCTGCGCCCGACACATACGAAGTGTCTACCCGCCCGTCGGGGTAGTGAACACTCCACCGACGCCAAGAAGATGTGGGCGTAGTGCGGTCGGAAAGAAGTATCTCATCGTGCTTGCAGAGGTTATTACGCGGTATGCTGATGACAGGGTTCGGTATGCCTAAGGCGCGAACAGGGATCACCTTCTCATTCCAGCACGTTGTGTCGAAAGTCGTGATACGTACACTGACGCAGTGCGCGCCGCGGCTACCATAAGAATAGGTTGCTCGGGGGCCGATGATGACCGTATCGGGATCGCCAATGGCGCGCGTCGAGCTGTAGTATGCCCATCTTGTATGCATAGTATCCACCTCATCAAGCGGTGTGTCTGGCTTCAACGAGATACTACGGTCTATCAGACGGACTGCACCATCGCAAGACATGCTGGAGTCCACTATAATCGTTGGCTTTCGGTTCTTCACTGTTGTGGTAAGATAGGACTCGAAGGGGATGTTGGGGTTCATGGCTGAAGTCATGCGGCACATGAACTTGTTCTCGTCCGTAACCGTTCCATCAGCCAGTGTGAAGTGCTCGGCTTCGACATCGAGAATCGAGTCGTTGGCTCCGTCGATGAGGTCGTAGTTGCGCATATCGTCCGTCGCAGACGAACCGATACGGCTCTTGTACCATTTATAAGCCATCAGACCTTTGGGAGCAGCAATGGTGGAGACGCGTGTCTGCAGACCAGCTGCACAACCACCTGCGTCCAACTCAAAGGGAGCGCATTCACCAGCGATGTAGCAATAGCCATAATGTGCGGACATTGAGCAATCGCCTGCTGCAATTTTAATGCGAAGTTTGTGGTAAAGATAGTTATACACATTTACAACCACCTTGTTCCACGGCAAGTAGATATTGGCACCATACGTAGCACCCTGGTCATGCACACCCGAACTTCCCACGAAGAAAGGCGACACATCCGCACCAGATCCTGCAGGCGTAGCACGCGTGTAGCACAACGTGTCGCCACCGATACGTTGCCACACAGGGCTGGTGGCTGTCCCTATGTTTTCCTCTATCTGAATCACGAACTCGGGATTGTCTTTTGTAGGATGCTGTCCATTTTGCAGCGAGAGGGCATACCAAATGGTCAACAACGCATTGTCCTTACTCACTGTAAACTCATAAGTCAACATCTCAGCCTCGTGGGTTCCGCCGCAGTGATTACCCAAGCGGATGGAGCTGGTAAAAGACGAATCTGGCGGCAAATAGGAAAGCCGATTGTAGGTCAACCCATCCATTCCCGCACCCTTGATGACAAAGCGTCGCATTTGGTCAGGGGTTCCGTTGATGTCGGCCGATACACCACCCGAAGGCGACGAACAGGAGGAACCGGACGACTGCGTAGCGAGGTCAGCAGCAGCTATGGGGTTGTCGAAGTCATAGGTCATACCGAGAACGCTACACGTGCTCTCACGAGCATCCTTACTGCCTGTGTAGCCAGTCCAGCGCGTGCTTTGTGCGCCACCCGTACTGGTAAAATTCACAGGGTTTTTGAGGCCACGGCACGCCTCCTGCGACATTGCCGTGAGCGACGTTGCCAGCATGAATGTTGCCAGCACAACCCTCATCGAAGAGAATCTGAATATGCTTACCATTGCTGTCTGTTTTACTTAAGGAGTGTAATAGTACCTTTCTTGCGCATCAGTCGTTCAACGCCCTCGCGACGGTAGTTCGCAATGTACACATAACTACCCTGTGGGCATTCGTGTCCATTGGAGGTACCGTCCCATCCCTCTTCTACGTCATTGGTATGGAATAGTTGATTTCCGGCGCGGTCGAACACATAAAGCTCGTAGTCCACCAGGGTATTAGCCGTATGAACCTTGAAGATATTGTTGGTCTCCAACCGCGGAGTGAACGCATTCGGGAACCATACGGTGAAGATGCCAACGGGCAAGTAGAATGAAGTGTCCTCATAACACCCCAGTGCATTGAACGAGCGCATCTTTATCAGTATGGAATCCTGGCTAAGGTCGGTGAAGTTGTGTACCACCGATCGTATAGAAGAACGCTGTCCGTTGCCGAAATCCCATTCCGTAGCTGTGGCATTTTCCGACACATCGGTGAAGAGCACAGCGGGATTTTCCGAGTCGATGTAACCCGGAGTGAGTTGAACACCAAGCACCGGGTAGGGGTACACTGTGATACGTTGGCTCAGTGGGGTAGCACCGCAGCCGTTGGTACCGCGTCCCACTACATAGTAGGTAGTAGAGTGCTCCGGGTAGACCACGATGGTATCCTTATGTTCTTGTCCTATGAAGCTAATGTCGTCATCTGGGTCGGCGGTCCAATCGTACGTTGCCGCCTTTCCTGCCCAAAGCATCACCGAGTCGCCGTAGCAAATCTTATCGACATTGCAAGCAATGGATGGACGCACCAAATACAGACGCACGCTATCCCACGTCTCGCAGCCGAACCTACTGGTGGCCTTCACATAGTAGGACTTGTCTCTATTGAGCGTAGTCTCAAGGCTACTGGAATTCTGCAGAAATGGAGTAGAGCCATGAGGCACCTCAAACCAGTCGAAGGAGCAACCATTCAAGTCGGCCGACACTGTGATAGCCGAGCGGTCACCGTTGCACACCACCGTATCGCCTCTAACGGTCAACACAGGATAGTCTTCCACAAGCACCACCGTGTCGAGCGTCGAGTTGCAGAACACCTGGTCAGCCAAACCGTCCCCGTTGGTGTCGCGCAATGCGTGCACTGCCGAGTGGGTCAGCAATGTGATGTGCGTCGTCTCAGGAAACACCCAGCGGAAGGCCGTACCAGCCTGTTCAAAAGTGGTGTCCATCTGCGTGTTTCTGATGTGCCAACGGTGATAGGTAGCACGCTCCGTGCGGTCGCTTACCACAATGGTATCGTTGGCGCAGAGGTCTATCTCTCCCAATCCTATGCGTGGCACTGGTGGTGCCAAAGAACGGATGGGGATGAGTTTCTCATTGAAGCATGTAGCATCGTGTGCAAAGGTACAGAGCTTCACGCTGTGCGCACCAGAATTCTGAAAGGTGAAACGCACCGAGCCACCATACAGTGTATCGAGGGGCTGACCTACTGCACGTGCATTGTCATAGAAGACCCATCGGCTGGCATTCGTATCCACCTCGTCCAGCGGGGTATCGGTAAATCTGGTAACACTGCGGTCATGCAGCCAGATAGAACCGTCGCAATAGAGCAGCGAGTCGCACATAAGCGTTGGCTTTTTGTTGCCGACCGTTGCTATCAGAGATGAGGAGACTGGCTTGGAGGGGTCCATGTAGGAGATCATCTCGCACATGAATGTTTGCTCAGTCAGTGTATCGCGTCGACCCGTAGCATTGTCGGTGAGGATAAAGTCGGCGAAGTCCACTGCCAACTGTCTTGACGACTCGCGGTCCAAACGCGTGTAATTCCTTTTGTCTTCCGACGTGGTCGGTCCAATATTGCTCTTGAACCAGCGGTACTCAGCCATACCTTCCGAAGCAGTAACGGTAGCCACCTCTGTGTTTTCACCTGCTGCACATCCACGAGGTTCCAAGAACACTGGACCGCAACGTCCCGAGATATAGGCGTACGAACCGTGGAACTGCGCACTGCAGTCTGCAATGTATATCTCAATACGAACCTTCCTGTACAAGTAGTTGTATAGGTTTACACTCACTCTGGTCCACGGCTTGTAGACGAACTTGCAGTTTCCCGACGTGTAGCCAGACCACCCTTCGGGCAAGTTGTCCAAACCGTCCGGTGCCTGAACAATGTAAAATAGACTGTCCGAGATAGGCACCTCGGCCCATGTGTCGGTGCGGCGGTCTGTCTGCTCGCACACGCGGATGATAAACTCTGGATTACCCGTAGCCCCGTGGGTAGGAGCTTCCATCACACAAGCATAGTCTATCACAACCAACGCATTATTGGCGTCTACTTCCATCTCATAGTACAAAGCCTCTGCGCTCTGGCCACTCGTGGAGTACATATCGCCCACGCGAATCACACTGGTAACGGTCGAGTCGTCGGGCATTCGGTTCAACGCACCGCCTGTATTGGCATCTCCTCCACGTTGGGTAATGATATTAAAGCGGTTGTGATTATTATCTGGAGCACTACCCTGTCCACAATTGTTTCCCGAGCCTGTAGTGATGGCAGTAGCCATTTCCGACGATGATATCGCAGTAGAACTGGCCGCCGTATTATAGATATTGAACGTCCTGTGCTGGGCGTCCCAGCCGCTAATACCTGAGGGGCGGATACCTATCAGACCTTTCCACTTGTTGAAATTCTGCGGATTCTTCAATCCGTCGCAACCTTGTGCCTGCACCCCCTGCACAGCCAACACTGCAAGCAGGGCAACAACAATTCGCTTAAACACTTGTACCTTCATATTTGTCTTCTGTTCTATTCGTTTCTCTGTCCTTTGTCTATCATTTCTCTCAGTGTGGTATATATAATAATGTACGCGCGCGTACTATATATATACTCCTCCGCGAGTTGTCTTATAGACGCAGAAACACCCCTTTTTGTTGCACCGCAGTACAGAATTATTTATTAAATAGTATTAAAAGACGCTTATTGCAGGAGGACACGCACGCTATCCATGCATTCAGACCATCTGCATCAACATGTAAGAAAGGGTGCGTGTCGGCGACACACACCCTTTCCGTATCATTCAGTCCCTACTGTACACCTGCTCACGGCTATCGTGGCAGCAGTCTACGGACTGCTATGCTTAGCGCAAGTTACTCCTGCGTTGCAGGCTCTTCGCTGCCAGCCTGCTTGTCAAGTTCCTCTTTCAAGTTGGCCAGAACGTCAAGATCTCCAAGCGTAGTCTTCTCAAGCGTTTCGCTCATGCGCTTTACAGTCTTGGCCGTATTTCTTTCTTTCTTGGCTCCCTCATCGCTGCGGCTACCGCCGGCGTTGATGTCCTTAAAGATAAGTGTATGCGAAACGAGGATGCGCTTGCTCTCTTTCGAGAACTCGATTACCTTGAAGTCAAGGGTATCGCCCACCTTCACCTTGCTCTTATCCTCTTTCTCGAGGTGGCGTGTCGGAGCGAAAGCCTCCACATCATAGGGCAGAGCCACTGTGGCGCCCTTCTCATTGATGGAGGTTATCGTACCCTGATGCACTGAGCCTACGAAGAACAGTCCTTCATACACATCCCACGGGTTCTCCTCAAGCTGCTTGTGTCCCAAACTGAGGCGACGGTTTTCTGCATCCACTTCCAGCACGACAACGTCGATCTTGTCGCCAATTTTCGTAAACTCGGCGGGGTGCTTAATCTTCTTGCTCCAGCTGAGGTCGCTAATGTGGATAAGGCCATCCACACCTTCCTCCAACTCTACGAAGATGCCAAAGTTGGTGAAGTTACGCACGGTGGCGCTGTGCTTGCTGCCCACTGGGTATCGCTCGGCAATAGAGAGCCATGGGTCGGGCATCAGTTGTTTGATGCCGAGGCTCATCTTCCGGTCTTCGCGGTTGAGATTGAGCACGACTGCTTCCACTTCTTCGCCGACCTTCAGGAAGTCCTGTGCGCTACGCAGATGCTGACTCCAACTCATCTCCGACACGTGAATCAAACCTTCAACGCCGGGCACTACCTCTACGAATGCACCGTAGTCGGCTATCACAACCACTTTACCCTTAATGTGGTCGCCCTCCTTGAGGTTGGGGTCAAGTGCATCCCACGGATGCGGTGTAAGCTGCTTCAGTCCGAGGGCAATACGACGGCGTGCCTCGTCGAAGTCAAGAATAACGACATTGATTTTGTCGTCAAGGTGAACCACCTCTTCTGGGTGCGAAACGCGGCCCCAGCTCAGGTCGGTGATGTGAATCAAACCGTCCACACCGCCGAGGTCAACGAATACTCCGTAAGGAGTGATGTTCTTCACCACACCCTCAAGTACTTGACCCTTCTCGAGATGCGAGATAATTTCAGCCTTCTGAGCTTCAATTTCATCCTCAATCAGTGCCTTGTGCGACACCACGACGTTCTTATACTCGTGGTTAATCTTCACAACCTTGAACTCCATGTTCTTGTCGACAAACACGTCGTAGTCGCGGATGGGCTTCACATCGATTTGAGAACCGGGGAGGAAGGCCTCAATGTTGTCGAACACCGTTACAATGAGACCACCCTTGGTGCGGCTCTTCACATAGCCAGTGATGATTTCTTGTTTTTCGTATGCCTCGTTGACGCGCTCCCACGACTTCAGTATGCGAGCCTTCTTGTGAGAGAGCAGCAGCTGACCGTTGGCGTCTTCTTGACTTTCCACGTACACCTCTATCTTGTCGCCCACCTTAAAGTCGGGGTTGTAGCGGAGCTCGGACGAAGGAATGATGCCGTCCGACTTGAATCCGATGTTCACCACTGCTTCGCGGTCGGAGAGAGAGACGATCGTACCCTCTATAACCTCTTGTTCGGTGAACTGGTTGAACGTTTTCTCATAGGCCTCATGCGCCTGTGATTGGTCGTTCTCTTTGATGTCTTTTGCCTTTTTGTCCTCTATGGCATCCCAGTCAAAGTCTGCCAAAGGTTGCACATTTTTGTAGTCCATAAATGTGGAATGGTTGGTTGTTGTGGCTGCTTACTCAGCCGGGTTAAACTTATTATTATTCATCTTTTATCGTCGCACACAACATGTTAGTAAGCCCATACCCTTGCAACGACAAGTTGCAAAGATACACATTTTGTTTGACATCCGTACGAGTACCGCTCTCTTTCTGCTACACAGGGTGCAACACAGACTGCACCACTCGTTCCCCCGTCGAACGCAAACTCCACTGCGCCGTAAAACTCCACTGGGTAGAACCTGTACTATTCCTAATCGTCATAATAACAGGAGTGGAACCACCCATAGCTCCACCCCTTACCCTTTGATATGTGGCGACGATGCTCCACCATGTCGCGGCCGTGGAAGCATATCACCACATCGTACGACGAAAGGTTCTTCTCATAAAAACCTCAGGACCATGAACTAAAAAGTCCGGTTTCATAGAATACATTCCCTCCCATTCGTTCTCTGTAACAAGTTCCTGCTTACCACAAGCGGCAAGCAGTGCTACGGCCGCAGGGGTTGCAATCAGCTGTAACTATACAAATGTATCACAACTAATTATTGTTTATTTGCGCTATATTATCCTCTTTCCTGCAGCCTCGCAGGGCGTAGAACAGTAGGTAGAGCAGGCCTATGAGGGGCACGAGATAGCTCACCAAGAAGCCGGCAGCGTCGGTTACCCAGTTCTGCACAAAAGGCAGGATGCCTCCGCCGCAGACCAGCGACATAAAGATACCCGAGGCTAAAGCCGTGTGGCGACCCAATCCTTCGGTAGAGAGGTTGAAGATGGCACCCCACATCACGCTGGTGCACAGGCCTACGAGCGAGACCAGCATCACCTTCATCGGAACGGCAGTTCCACTCAGCTTGCCCACACCCAGTTGCAGTATTGCATCGGAGGGCAACAACATAAACAGCAGCAACAGCACCACGGCCAACGCCGAGGTAAAGGCCAGCATGCTACGGCTGGAAACACGGCCGCCCAGCAGCCCTCCCAGCATACGGCCACACATCATCAAGAACCAGTAGAGGCCTACCACCCAGCCTGCCACAGCGGGACTCAACGCCAGGCCGCCCTCCGCCGCAGCAGAGGTCATATAGAGCTGCGCCGTATTGGGAACTCCAACCTCCACGCCCACATAGAAGAAGATGGCCACCGCGCCCAGCGTGAAATGACGGAACGAGAAGGGACTGCGACGGGCAACAGGGGATGCGTCAGCACGCGCTCCGTCCGTTTGCGCAGCGGCTTGCAAGTGAGGTTCTGGTATGGGGGTGCACATCAGCACCACGAAGGCGAGGGCAAAAACGCCGAGGGCAATCATCATCGCTGGGGCGACATCGGCCACCGACGCTTCGGCCACGCTGCCGCCAATCAAGTAGCCCAGCAGCACAGGCGAGAGGGTGCCGCCTATGGAGCTGCACGTCCCGCCCCATTGTATCAACTGGTTGCCACGGTTACCCCCACCGCCAAGCGTGTTCAACATGGGGTTGACCACGGTGTTGAGCATGCACATGGAACAACCCGCCACCAGGGCACCAGCCACATAGACGCCGAACGAGCCCACATAGCCCGAAAGGAACTGGATGCCCACACCCACGAAGCCCACCACCACGGCCAGCAGCGACGTGCGCTTGTAGCCGCGGCGCGACAGCAGCATGCCTGCCGGTATGCCTAAGCAGGCGTAGGCTATGAAGTTGGCCAGCGTACCAAGCTGCGAAAGCGCGTTGGTAGCATGAAACTGACTCTTCACTATGACCCCCATCGAGCCAGCGAAGTTGGTTACAAACGCTATGCTGAAGAACAGCAGAAACATCACAGCGATGGGCAGTGCATACTGCCTACGCCCTGTAGTGGAAGTATTGTTCATCGTCTCGTACTGGTTGACTAATATTCTGTTATTCGTCGTTGCACTATCCTGCCTGGGACTTTTGCCCTGCGCCTGCCCCGCGTATCGCACGTTGCTCAGCGCAAAAGAGGGCTTCCCGCAGGCATTCTTGCCACTCATGAACGCCGTGCAAGGCAGGATATTGTACCGCCCAGTCCACAATCTTGCACGCGACGCGCTACACCCTGCCACACATGTCCCAAAATCTTGCTATCTTTGCACGCTGAAACACCTCGTTTCACCCCTTCCCCACCCTTTCCCTCATTCCCGAGCCCGCATCGCCGCGCAGCTGTGCATCAATGTTCCTGTCCTTGCGCATATGCCCGTTGTGTCGTACGGCACAACGGGCACATTCCAACTACCGCACTCTTTCTCATGTTGATACGGCGGCAATATGCCGTACAGCACCACAACCTGTGTCGTACAGCATCCAGGCCCCACCCGTACGCCATCGGGGTAGAAACCGCACGCCACCCCGTACCGCACCGCCACACACCCATGCACCTCCCCATCAGCCAAGTGCCTACATCCGAAAAGAAATATGTACCTTTGCACGCGCTAATAGGACATCCCGATGTGCTGCATCGTCCTCCTCGCCGCAGGCCTACAGCAGTTTGGTAGCAGCCCTATTACACACAAGTACAACTAAAGAAAAAACACATCACCTACATCCCATCACCCATGAAAAGACTCACCATCATGTGTTTGCTGCTCTGCGCCACCCTCACGGTGGCTGTGAGCAACCCCATATCGCCCGAACGGGCTCGGCGCGTAGCCACCGCTTTCTGGCTGTCGCTCACCGAGGGCAAAAGCAACGCCACACTGCAAGACATCAGCTCCGTCGGCTCGTACGAGCACCTCTACCTCTTCATCCACAGCAGTGGCAGCGGCTTCGTAGTGGTGTCCGGCAGTGATTGTGCGCGCCCAGTGCTGGCCTATTCGGCCACCAGTCCCACACTGTCCGACTCGCTCCCCATCAGCGTGCGCGAGTGGCTCGACCTCTACGAAGCGCAGATAGCCCTGTGCGAGCGACTCGGCCTCCCCGCGTCGGAGCGCACCCTGCAGGAGTGGGAACAGCGCGAGGGCGAGGTAGGGCCAGCCGACCCCCTTACGACCGTAGCGCCGCTGCTGACCACCACGTGGAATCAGAGCCCCTACTACAACATGCTTTGCCCATACGACGAGTCGCGCTACACCTATGCACCCGTAGGCTGCGTAGCCACCGCCATGGCGCAAATCATGCGCTATTGGCAGCACCCCCGCGTGGGCTACGACAGCAATAGTTACTGGCATGCCACCTATGGCCAGTTGGCCGCCAACTTCGGATCCACAGTCTACGACTGGGCGCACATGCCCAACGCGCTCGTCGTGGGTGGCCAACACACTGCCACACCCACAGAGGATACGGCCGTGGCACTGCTTTCGTACCACTGCGGAGTGGCAGTCAACATGAACTACGGTCCTTCATCGAGCGGATCCCAAACCATAGCCATAGGCACCCTGCGCTCCAGTGCCGAGGAGGCGCTGAGGCACTACTTCGGCTACAAGCGCACACTGAAAGGCCTGTCGCGCATGAGCTACACCGAAGCACAATGGGTAGGGCTGATGAAGGCCGAGATTGACGCCGGACGCCCGGTGTTGCACTCTGGCTCGAGCGCTTCCGGAGGACATGCCTTCGTGGCCGACGGCTACGACAGCCAAGACCGCCTGCACTTCAACTGGGGATGGGGCGGCAACTACGACGGCTACTTCGCCAACAACGCGCTCTACCCCGAAGGGGGCGGCGTGGGAGCCAATGCAGAAAACGCCTACAACACCAACCAAACCATCACCATCGGCATAGAGCCCGAATGGGACCGCGCGTTGCCCTGGAGCGACAACTTCGAGCAGCCGAGCTTGGCCTACTGGACGACCGTCAACCTCTCAACCAACTCAGCGCTGGGCTGGCAACTCAACACCGAAGCAGGCCGCACCGGCATAGGCCGCAACTCGAGTCGTTGCGCCCTGTCGCACTCCACCAGCAGCGACGGCAGCAGTGCCGCACCCGACAGCTGGCTCATCAGCCCGCGCATCCACCTGCCAGCCTCGGCACAGCCAGCCACCCTGCGTTGGTATGACGCAGCAGCAGGCAGCAACTACGCCGAGCAATATTCAGTCCTTGTCAGCACCTCGCCTCAGCCCTCCACCTTCACCACCACGCTCTATAACGGCACCCTCACCTCGGCCGCCTACACGCAACGCAGCGTCAGTCTGGCCGCCTACGCGGGACAGGACATCTACATAGCCTTCCGCCACCACGGCGCAGGCGGACACTCGGGCCTCTGCCTCGACGACGTCAGCATCAGCACGGCCAACACCGCCACCTACACCATCAGTGGGCTAACCTCCAACGCAGCCCACGGCCACGTAATAGGCACTACCACCGACACCGCTGGTACCGAGGTGGACCTCACGGCCACAGCCAATGAGGGCTACCGCTTCGTCCGCTGGAACGACGGCTGCTACTTCAACCCTCGCACCGTGCGTATAGCAGCCAACGAGAGCTACACAGCCCTCTTCGAACCCGTGCAGGGCGACACTCTCTACTACCACAACAGTACGGCCACTGGCTACACCTACGGCAGAAGCAATGGTGGCGACACTTATTTCGGCATGCGGCTGACGCCCGACATGCAACGCGGTCACCAGCACCTCACCCAAGTGATGATAAACAGCGGACGCACTGGCCTTCACGAACTGCTCATCTACCGCGGCACCGCCTCCGCCCCCACCACCCTGCTCTACCGGCAGGACACCACCCTCGACGAGGCAAACGTGTGGCACGGCATCGTGTTGGACACCATACAACTTTTGGACACCACCCAGTCGCTCTGGGTGGTATTCCACACCCGTGGCATAGCCTACGCCGCAAAGGCGGTGGCCTACGGAGGCAACGAGGACGGCAGCTGGTATTCAGAGGACGGCACTCACTGGTTCTCGGCAACGGGCTTCTCGTGGCCCATCAATGTGGTCATGGACGGTTATTATGTGCCCGTGGGATTCAACTCTCTGCGCGTGGTTTCGGCAGACAGCAGCCGTGGCACCGTCAGCGGCAGCGGCTTCTATCCCCACGGCAGCACCGTCACCTTCAGTGCCACGCCGGCTGCGGGCTACCGCTTTGCCCAGTGGCAAGATGGCGACACCAATCGCACTCGCACCCTACGCATCAGCTACAACTGCACCTATACAGCCACCTTTGCCACCACGGCCGCCATCTATATAGCCGCTCGACCCACCACTACGGGTCGTGGCACCGTCAGCGGCAGCGGCTACTACGAACCAGGCAGCAATGACACACTGCGCGCCTCGGCCGCCGCTGGGTGCCGATTTGTGGGCTGGACGGACGGCAGCACCGCCAACCCACTCATTGTCAACGTCAGCACCCCGCTCACCTACTTAGCACAGTTCGAACCGCTGCAAGGTGATACACTCTACTACGACAATGGGGTGCAGGCCACCTCAATAGGCTACGGCTCGACCGAACGTTCGTTCTACTGGGCCATGCGGTTACCCTCCGAGTTGCTAACACAGCACAGCCTGCTCTCCGCCGTACAGCTGTACACCTCGTCGGCAGGCAACTACACCCTCTATGTATTCGAAGGGGGCGAAACGGCACCCGAATACGTCATCTACACCCAGGACACCTCCTTCAGCAGCAGTGGCCAATGGCACACCGTGGTATTGGACAGCGCATTGACTATAAACCAAGCACGCTCGCTGTGGGTGGGCTTCCACAATATCGGGGTGAACTACCCCGCGGCCGTCTCCATCAACGCAGGCAACGCCGACCAGGGCTACTATTCGGAATCGGGCAGTTCGTGGCATCCGATGGAACTCTCGAATCGCCCCTACTCAGTCATGATACGCGCCATTATGCCAAGTGGAGTACCCCAGCGCTTCAACCTCACCGTGCTGAGTGCCGATACCACGATGGGCACCACCACTGGAACAGGCAACTACCTGCTCGGCACCAACGTAGCCATACAGGCACGACCCAAGACGGGGCACCGCTTTGTGCAGTGGAGCGACGGCAACCAGAGCCAGTCGCGCACCGTACGCGTTACCTCGAACCTCACCTTGACGGCACACTTTGCACGCAACATCTATACGCTCAACGTTGCCTCAGCCGACAACACACGCGGTACGGTATCAGGCGGTGGCAACTACCTATACGGCGACTCGGCCACACTGGTGGCCACGCCAGCCACAGGATGCCACTTCGTGCAGTGGAACGACGGGGACACGATGCGCGTGCGGCGCATCTGCATTACCGCCAATGCCTCCTACACCGCCCACTTCGACATTGACACCTTTACCATAGTGGGCACCAGTGCCGACACCGCGATGGGCATTGTGAACGGCAGCGGCCGCTACGCTTACGGCGAACTCGTTACAATGCGCGCGGTGGCCAATGCGGGCTATCGCTTCGCACAATGGTCGGACGGCACGACCCGTAACCCGCAACGGTTTGCCGCCACGGCCAATGTGGTACTCAGCGCGACCTTTGTGCCAGACACCTTCAGCATCACCGCCCAAAGTGCAGATCCTGCGATGGGACACGTGGAGGGCAGCGGACGCTACGCCTACGGGTCGCACATACTCCTCACCGCCATTGCCAACCCGGGATACCACTTCGTGCAGTGGCATGACGAATGGCCCGACTCGGCACGCACTATTACCATACGCACCAATGCCACCTATACTGCCCTCTTTGCTCGCAATGCCGACAGTGTGGACATCCACACGAGCGTGGCAACAGGCCACGGCACGGTGAGTGGTACAGGCCGCTACGCGGTGGGGGACACCGTGGTTCTGATGGCCACTCCTGCAAACGGAAGCCGATTCATCTCGTGGCACATCACATCGATAGGCCAACGCGACACGTCAGCCTACACCACCGAACCCATGTTGCAATTCGTGGCCGAAAGCGACATGACCGTTGAGGCCACGTTCGCCGAGATTTCAGGAATAGAGGAATCGTCCAGCAACTTCACCTATCAGCTCAACGGCTTGCTGCTCACACTACAAGGGTCGACCGACGAGAACATCAGGGTGTACGACATGCTGGGGCGGTGCGTGGCACAGAGCGACCTGCGAAATGGAAGCTGCACTCCCATGAAACTACCCAGCGCAGGCGTGTACATGGTGCGCATTGGCCAACGCCACACGCTGCGCATCGTAGCAACTGGGCGGTAGGAAGAATGCGCCATCTGCCCGTCTGCTGAACCCAAGGACCACCGATGCACCGGTGAAGCCAACGGGCAACAGAAGGATTGGCTTAGCACAAAAACAGCACTGCTGACGCAGGAGTTCCTGTGTCAGCAGTGCTGTTTAATACGGTGCATACACGTACCGCGCACTCCATGTTGGGCTACGCCGCTGCAACGCAACAGCTGGTGCAGCCCACGCTTTCACTCCATAATCACCACACGAAATGCAGGCAACGCACCAACTTGCACCATGTAGACTCCCACATGAGGTACGGGTAGCGTGAGTTTGGACAACCTATTGCGAGGCGAAGAATACACACTGCGCCCCAACATGTCGTACACCTGCACAGCTTGGTTCGACGCACCTTCGATGACTATTTGACGACCATTCGCACCCACCTGAACCGCCGAGACCTCGCCTTGCTCGATGCCATTGTAGGCCGTGAAGAGGGCTGTAATAGTAACGTCGCTATTCAGTTCAACGGAATAGGGGTTGCTACGGCTACTGGGCACCTCGTTGCTCATCCAACGGGAGAAGGCATAGCCCGGTTTGGGATAGGCCGTAATCGACACAGTGCTGCCAGCGGCATACTGACCACTACCACTGACGGTACCCTTAGTGGTGTCTTGGCTACGCACTTCAAGATGGACTATGGAACCATCACGCTCAAAATTGGCTGTCAGTGTGAAATCGGAACTCAACACGATGGAACGACGGGCTTGCACACTGCCATCGCTCCAGTTCACGAACCTGTAGCCAGCAGATGGGTACGCAGCGATGTCCACCGAGGTATTGGCCGGGTAAACACCTGCCCCCTCTACGCGTCCACCACCGTTAGAGAGGAGCGTCAGGGTGTATGTTGCAGGTTCGAAGCGTGCTATGAAGGACATGTTCTCCCAAATGGAGAAAGAGAGCGAGGCATTGTAGAACTGGTTGCCATACTGGTCATCCCATTGAGAGAAACGGTAGCCCACCTTAGGGGTGGCCGTGATAGTAACGTTGGAGCCCTCTTGATAGGTGCCACCACCCACCACTGTGCCCTGCACCAAACTTGCCGAGCGGACCGTGCAGGTGAAGTAGGTGGCCACAAAGTTAGCCGTGTAGGTAGCGTTGCCCGTAACGAGGACCGAGCGTGGGTTACTCGTGTTGCCGTCGTGCCAACTACTGAATCGGTAGCCCGTCTGCGGAACAGCTGTAAGCGTAGCCCAAGCACCTATACCATACGTACCGCCACCTGTTACGGATCCGTGCGACGGGTCGGCCGACAGGCCAGCAATCGTGGCTGGCACGCGCCTCGGCGGCATAACAGCATGAATAGCCCAACTGCCATAGATAGAGTTCAGCGATGGGTCAAATTCTTGTAGATAATATCCATTCACGTAGTCCGTTCCCATGATAGAATTGATTCTCCACCCGATGCCTGGGAAGTAGAGGTAGGCACTGCCAGTGCTACCCATGTAACGTTCGCACCTGAGCTCGTCCTGCGCATCGCCCGTAGCACTTATCACTATCCATAGCGGCTGGAGGGTGTCGACAGTCAGTACAGGAGTAAGGGGTATATTCCGCCAACCATTGGAAGAACTGGCTGAGAAGGGCTGGCTGTGGAGTAGTGTGCCTGGAGCCTCGTCGCCACCCTGATAAACGTGCAATGTGAACTGCCCATTGGTTACGCGCCCAGCAAACATCAAGATAGACTGGAGCTGCGTCCGCCCCCGAAGCATCGCAGTATCGTACTTCACAGCCCACCACGTGGTGTCATACTGATGACTGAAGGAAGCGTTGCACGGCCAAGTGCCATCCCAGTTGATGTCTATATAACTCAAGGTGTCCGACAACAGGTTGTGGGGCTCGAATACTGCGGTGAAAGTGGTGTCGCCCCAGGGCGTACCATAGCCTGTCATAGGCAAGTAAATTTCGCGATGACACAGGTTCACGTAGCAATAGCCATCGGAAGAGCTGTCAACCCAGCGGGTGAAACGGCCTTTGGATGTGGCATAGGCATCTATATAGAAGTAGTCCCCCTCATCATACCAGCCTTCGCCCGATACCACACCCAACGTAGAGTCGTTGGTGCGCACCTGCACATAAATAGCCTGTGGTGATGCAAAGATGGCAGTCAATGTCATGTCGTGCGTAACGAAGAGGCGGCGTGGGTTGTCGGTGTTGCCATCGCTCCAACGCGAGAAGTGGGCACCACCGATGGCCGTAGCAGTCAGCACGGCCGCAGAGTCGGAGGTGTAGTAGCCTCCACCTGTCGCCGTGCCGTAGGCAAGGTCGCTACTCATCACCGTCAGCTCATGATACCACGGAGCGAGGTCGGAGAACACAGCAGTAAACGAGGTATCTTGCCTAATGGTGGCCAACCTCGGGTTGTTGGTGTCGCCATCGCTCCACCCACGGAAATAAAAGCCTGACGCTGGGGTAGCCACTAAGCGAGCGACGGTGTCGTGGGGGTAGAACCCTTCGCCCGACACGCTGCCCATGGAGGCATTGTTGGATAACACCGCCACTTCATGCCAGCCCGCATAGCGGACGCGCCCATTGAGAATAGCACGTATGGGATACTCGCCCACAAAGATGGGTGCCCTACGGCTGCTAATACGTACATATAAGTCGGCAGCAGTATCTATATACAGTGCAGTATCGATGTAGTATGTGCACCACCTGCCCACTTGGGTAGGTTGCGCAGTACAAGTATACTGGATGCTGTCGCCATTGGTGATAGTAATCCCATAAGAACCTGCCATCAAGGGGAAGTATTCCACGGCCGTCAGTCTGTCGCGGTGGTTCAATACGGACTTGGGAAACGTTACACTCCAGCTTATGTTTGTGGTATAGCCAAAAGCAGAAGTGCCATATCGATAGCGGTTGGTGTATGACCCATTGGTTCTACTCAACGTGTCGCCTTGCCTGATGGGGACAAAGTAGGCTGTCAAAGTCTTGTTGCCTCGCGCCTGCAACCAACGGGGAGACCATCGCGAACCGTCACTCCACCGCTCGAAGCGGTAGCCCTCTGCTGGCTCAGCACTGAGGGTGGCTTCTCTGACAGCATAGGGGGAAACTCCAGACACTGAACCATGGGAGGCCACGTCGGGGAACGCAGTGATGTTGTAGCTCGCCTCCAATGATGGGTGGATTGCAAAACTTGCATCGTCAATGCACAAGCCCGACTGTCCGCTACTGCCGTGGTGGCGAATGGCCAGAAAGACATCTTGGCCAACATAGTTGCGCAACTTGACGGAACGCTCTACGTAGCCACTTGCCGATAGTGTCTCAGAGAAGAGGGGCGTCGTGAAGTCGGCCATGCGGTTGCCCGTAGTACTAATATATAAGGTGTACTGCTCCGACATGGTGGCTGCCGAGAGGACTCCTATGTAGTAGGTGAAGGTTACCGTGTCGTTGACTGGACAGTGGATGAGGGGACTTATCAGCCAGTTGTCGGGGGATGTTGAACTGGATTGCGACTGGGCGCTAACGGCACCCGAGTGGGCTTGCGAGGCGTTGCGCACTGCAGTCCAACGGCCATTTGCCGAACTTGCCACAGTCCAATAGGCAAGTTCGTTCTCAAAAGAGTCCTGCCACGTAGGCACCGCATCCCATTCTGGACGGATGCCCACAAGGATGTCCTGCACTTGGTTGTAACTATTTTCACTGTTACTACCACTGCCGCCACCAGATGGATTGAAGGCGTTGTTGGCAAAATAGCCGTCGTACGAACCACTCCAGCCCCAATTGATGTGAAGACGCGATGCGTTGTCGTAGCCATCACACACAAAGGCATGTCCTGTCGAGGAGCTGGCACCCGAGTGCAACACAGGGCGTCCCTCATCAATTTCGCGTCTGATGACCGACAACCATTCTTGCTCGGAGACTGCACTACGCGACACACTATAGAGCGACTGGGCATAGCCAAAGTATTGTTTAAGGGCGTTTTCTTGACAAGGGCCAGACCCACCGTATGCCGACGACATCGCGCCACTTACATTTGTGCCATAACTCATCTCGACCGCCACACCACAATGGAACATCAACAAAGCAACGGCACTATCCTGAGCGGTAGCTGTATGGGGTATTGAGGATAACCGTGCCGGCATGTCGTGCCACCTGTAGATGGCCGAGTCAAAGCTAATGCGCTGCCCCCCGTAGAAGGGATGCGACTTCCAACCACGACCAGAACGGGGATGGTTCCAATACTTCATGACTTGCGCCATAGCAGTTGCTATGCATCCTGTGTAGGTCGGCTCGTTCCCCACCGTAGGACAGAACATATTGTAGTAGCCGTCTTGATCCCATTGGGTTGTGAGCAGTGGAGCAACACTGGTGAGGAGTTCTTCGCTTGGCTCTCCACTCTCTAAAAGTTCCCACTGAGCGCGCACAGCATCGGAAGCCTTCTGCCCTTGCTGCTGAGCAGAGCTAATTTGCTCATCATACATCTGCAACCATTCGCGCACGCTGACGTGCATGTGGGTTGATGGTGCTGGATCCGATACCGAATAGGCCAAGACGGGCCATGCCACATCGTCTGCAGCCACCACTACAAATCCCCTACCACTACTATGGGTAAAGAGATAGAGGGTGGAGAAACGAAGACTATCGGCCACGGGCACCAATTCGCCCAGTTCCTCCGTAGGATTGCCCGCATTGAGCCAACGCCAATAGTTGTGCGCTACTATTGCAGCCCTGTTGGCATCAACTGGTGCGGCATGCAGTGCCGCTGCACCCAGCCATAGAAGTGTTGTTATGATTGCCAGCACCTGCTTTCCGCAGATACAACGGCCGAAAAAACGCTTTGCTACATGCTGCACCGGTGTGCCGCAGTGAAGCGCCTTAGATGTCTCGGGGGGGGGTAATACGTTCATCTTACACTACTTAAAGTTACTCTCTACTGGCAGCATGGTCTTAGGGTTCGGTGTTAACTTCTCGCCACTTGGATCTTGGCAATGCGCCCCTACTATCCCTTGAGGGCTTCCGAACCGCTAACTATCTCTATAATCTCGTTTGTAATGGCTGATTGACGTGCCTTGTTGTAGGTAAGGCGTAGTTCTTTGAGAAGTTCGCTGGCGTTGTCGGTAGCCTTTTGCATTGCGTTCATGCGTGCACCGTGTTCGGCAGCCAACGAATCGAGCACCACTCGGTAGAACTGCGACCTTAGGGTTAGGGGAATCATCTCTTGGAGTATCGATTCTTTGTCGGGCTCAAAGAGATAATCATTGCGACTACCCGAAGCCGTCGGCCGCGAGACTTCGGTCTTTACAGGCAAGAACTGTTCGGTACTCAGTATTTGAGTAAGCGAGTTCTTGAACTGGTTGTAAACAATCTCTACACAATCGTATTCCTTGTTGCAGAATGCACTCATGGCCTTCTCGCTGATGGCTGTCACGGCTTCGAACGTGGGATTGTCGAGCATTTCGTCAAAGCTCTCTTTCACCAAGCCCTTCTGCTTCGAGAAAGCCTCCGTTCCGCGTTTGCCAATTGTCCATAGGTCAACTTGCCCACAGTGCTTCTCGTCGCGGTAATATTGCAAACGGGCAGTAGCCTCCTTCACCACGTTGGAGTTGAAAGCACCGCACAGCCCCTTATTGGAGGTTACCACAATAATCAGCACGCGCTGCAAGTGTCGCACCTCGTGGTAAGCTGTCTGCACACCGTCTTCCACATCTATCTGGGAGATTATTTCCGACAGCATGTTGGCATAAGGCCTCATGCCTAAGATAGCATTCTGCGCTCTGCGAAACTTGGCAGCCGACACCATCTTCATGGCAGACGTTATCTGCTGGGTGCTACTCACCGACGCTATACGGGTGCGCACTTCTTTCAAATTGGCCATATTCTCTTGCCTTGCGGCCTCGCTCTCCCTCAGAATGCCTCATCGACCCCTCCTGTGTGAGCGAAGCAATTCTACAATATGTATCGAAGTATTCTACCTTATATAATAAGGTGCGGGACAATATGGCCCCCCGCACCCTTCGCCGTTTGGATTACTTCTTCACTGCATACTTTGCTGACAACTCCTCTGCCACTGCTCGCAGCGTTGTCAAGTCCTCGTCTATCAGTTTGCCTTCACGCAAGTGAGCGAGCAACTCCTTATGGTTCTCCCGTAGATGGAAGAGGAACTCGGTCTCGAAGTTGCGCACCGAGGCTACAGGCACCTTTTGGAGCAAGCCGTTGGTTCCGCAATAGATAATTGCTATCTGTTCCTCCACGGGCATTGGGCTATACTGCGGCTGCTTGAGGATTTCCACGTTGCGTGCCCCTTTGTCGAGCACCGACTGCGTAGCGGCATCGAGGTCGGAGCCGAACTTGGAGAAGGCTTCCAACTCACGATATTGAGCCTGGTCCAGTTTGAGAGTACCCGAAATCTTCTTCATTGACTTAATCTGTGCCTTACCGCCCACACGCGACACAGAGATGCCCACATTGATAGCTGGGCGTACGCCTGAATTGAAGAGGTTGGTCTCAAGGAATATCTGTCCGTCAGTGATGGAAATCACATTCGTCGGGATATAGGCCGACACGTCGCCCGCCTGCGTCTCAATAATGGGTAGGGCTGTCAGCGAACCGCCGCCCTTCACCTTACCCTGCAGCGAAGTGGGCAGGTCATTCATGCGAGCAGCAATCTCATCATTTTGTATGATGCGAGCAGCACGTTCCAGTAGTCTCGAGTGCAGGTAGAACACGTCGCCAGGGTATGCCTCGCGTCCAGGCGGACGACGCAGCAGCAACGACACTTCGCGGTAGGCCACTGCTTGCTTGCTCAAGTCGTCGTAGATCACCAGTGCATTACGACCTGTGTCGCGGAAGTACTCCCCTATGGCTGCACCGGCAAAAGGCGCATAGAACTGCATGGCAGCTGGGTCGGAAGCGGTGGCTGCCACCACAATGGTGTAGGCCATTGCCCCTTTCTGCTCCAGGTTCTTCACCAGGTTGGCCACCGTCGAGCCCTTCTGTCCGCATGCCACATATATACAGTATACAGGGTCGCCTGCATCGTAAAAACTCTTTTGGTTGATGATAGTATCAATTGCGATAGCTGTCTTGCCCGTCTGACGGTCTCCGATGATGAGCTCACGTTGCCCACGGCCTATGGGAATCATCGAGTCAATAGCCTTGATGCCCGTCTGCAGCGGCTGCTCCACAGGCTGGCGGAAAATCACTCCAGGTGCTTTTCTTTCGAGGGGCATGTCGTACAACTCGCCCTCTATAGGCCCTTTGCCGTCAATAGGCTGTCCTATGGTATTAATGACGCGACCCACCAAGTTTTCGCCCACTTTCACTGAGGCTATACGCTTCGTGCGCTTCACGATGTCCCCTTCGTTGATTGTGTTGGACTCTGCCAGCATCACGACACCAACATTGTCCTCCTCCAAGTTCTGCACGATGCCCTGCTCGCCAGTTTCAAACTCAACCAACTCGCCCGACTGTGCATTGTTCAGTCCATAGACACGCGCAATGCCGTCGCCAACGGTCAGCACCGTGCCGACCTCCTCAAGCGAAACTTCGAGATTCACATCGGCCAACTGCTTCTTCAGTATCGCCGATACCTCTGCGGGTTTAATTTCAGCCATTGGTTATAAGGTATATTAAAGTTTACTTTCGTATATATTTTCGCTGAATGCAATGCGCAATTTCCTTATCTTGGTGCGCAGACGTGCATCATACATGTTGTTGTTGAACATCAGCCTGTAGCCACCCAGCATTCTGTTATCGACCCTCGAGACCAGTTCCACATCTTTGCCTGTGTACTGTCCCACGGCCTGACGCACCTCGTCAAGCAGTTCGGGTTGCACCTCCTTTGCCGTTACTATTTCGCACAATTCTATGCCGCGCTGTTCACGATAAAGTTCAATAAATGTACGGGCTATGCCCTTCAAGTTGACGGTGCGCTTCTTCCGAATCAAGAAGTTCATGAACGCCAGCGAAAGCTGCGACACATGAGAGCCAAAGATATCGCCAACGATGGCCAACTTGGCAGACTCCTTCACGCAGGGGTTCACAAGTACCACCACAAGTTCTCGATTCTCAGCGCACACCTCATACACCAATCGCATGTCCGCACAGACTGTGTCCACACTGTCTGTGTCCGAAGCTACCAGCATCAGAGCCTTGGCATAGTTGAGGTTCACTCTGTATTCGTTCATAGTAGGAGTGCTTCGTTTTACCTCAAGGAGGGTTGTTATTTCAGACTCATCTTGTCGAGCTCACGCTGTATGAGTGCGTTGGCCTCTTTTGCATCACTGAGGTTGCTCATAATGAGCTTTTCCGCTATCTCTATCGAGAGGTTGGCAATCTGATTCTTTAGGTCGTGCATGGCCTCCATCTTCTGGTATTCCAGTGCTGCCGCATTGTTTTCGCGTATGCGTTCAGCTTCCTGCTGAGCCTTCACCTTGGCCTCCTCAATGATATTCTCTTTGGCAAGGCGCGCTGCGCGCAAGATCTCGTCGCGCTCCTTCCTTGCGTCACGCAGCAACTGCTCATTATCACTTTTGAGCTTAGCCATCTCTTGCCGAGCTTTGTCCGCAGCGTGCAGCGACTCCGAGATAGCAGTCTCACGCTCTTTCAAGCTCTTTAGGATGACGGGCCATCCAAACTTCAAGAGGATGAAGACAAGGATACCAAACGACAGGAGCATCCAAAAAAACACTCCTATTCCTGGGTTAATAAGCGGATTGTTCATGGCTTTATCATTGCGTTGCAGTTGACTCTGAAGTCAAGTCTGCCACTGTTTTCAAACGTTTGCTCCTCGCCACTCGGGAGGCTCGACCGCAGCCGATCCTCCCGATGACAAGTTCATTTGGTACTGCTACTTCAGAGCAACCAACAGACAGATCACTGCAGCAAACAGGGCAACACCCTCAACCAAAGCGGCTGCGATGATCATCGTAGAGCTGATTCGTCCAGCGGACTCGGGCTGACGCGCAATGCCTTCCATTGCTCCTTGCCCGATCTTTCCGATGCCGATACCTGCTCCAATGGCGGCCAAGCCAGCACCAATTGCTGCTCCCAAGTACCCAATCGATACGTTGGCCACAGCTTGTAACATAACAAATAGCGTTGTCATAGTATAAAAGTATTATGGTACATTAATGTTCTTTGCGTTGACTGCTCCGTCCATGTGCCGCTCAGCCCACCCTACTCCTCCATACGGAAACAGCACGCAAAGTTAGCAAAAATCTTCCATTCTACAGTTCAGTCCGACTATTTTTCCACCCGAGGCAGCAATATATAACACTTACAAGTTCCGTTTTCAGGTAGTTGCACATTGGTTTCTTTATCCACAAGTGTCGCATCCGAATGCGTTGAAGGCAGTGTTACAGATAGTAGAGCCTCCTTTTTTATACCCTTTCATCCACCATTTTGAAGTCCTGCTGTACTACATATTCCCTCCGAGTACTCCTCCTTCTACACCTTACTTATTTTCGCGCGCACGCGCGAACCATATTATATAATACGCTGGAGAAACTTCCCCTGCCGCGTTCCGCCTTCTCCCACCACACAAACAGAAAAGCCTGCACGGGTGTCGTATAAGTTCGCGCCCGTGCAGGCAATTTCATTCCCTTTCGCGCTGGCGAAAATTCCCGCCAGTGCAGGACTGTCATTTGTTGTTCAGCAGGTCTATGCTGTAGTGTAGCCCACGGTTCTCACGACGGGCCATGGCCTGCTTCGTAATCAGGTATGCGCAGGCTATCAAGTTGCGCAGTTCGGACAATTCCTCCGTCATGACCGACCGGTTATACAGATCCTCTGTTTCACGATAGATGAGGTTCATGCGGTCAAAGGCGCGCTGCAAACGGAGGTCAGAGCGCACGATGCCGACATAATTCGACATAATCTCCTGCAACTCCTTACGGGTCTGCGTGATGAGCACCATTTCCTCGTTGAGCACCATACCCTTGGCATCCCAATCAGGCACGGCAACGCAGTGCGCTATCGAATTCACTCGTTCTATGGCATCTGTGGCAGCGTTGTGAGCATACACCACGGCCTCCAGCAGTGAGTTACTTGCCAAGCGGTTGCCTCCGTGCAGCCCGGTGCAAGAACATTCGCCAGCAGCATATAGATTTTTGATAGAGGTTTCCCCGTGGGTGTCGACCACTATCCCACCGCACTGATAGTGAGCCGCCGGACGAATGGGAATCATATCCTTGGCTATGTTAATACCCAACTCAAGACATTTGGCATAGATGGTGGGGAACCCGTTCATCAGTTCCTTTTTCCCGATGGGGCGCGCATCCAGATACAGATGGTCCACGCCGGCGAGCTTCATCTCGTTGTCAATGGCGCGTGCCACGATGTCGCGTGGAGCCAACGACAGCCGAGCGTCGTACTTCTGCATGAATTCCTGTCCGTTCAAATCCTTCAGCACTGCGCCAGCACCGCGCATTGCCTCGGTGATGAGGAAAGCGGGGCGCTCGTTGGGATTGTAGAGGCTGGTCGGGTGGAACTGCACAAACTCCATGTCGCGCAGCACGCCGCGCGCACGGTGCACCATAGCCACCCCGTCGCCCGTGGCTGTAATGGGGTTGGTCGTAGTGGTATACACATTACCGATGCCGCCCGTGGCCAGTATCGTAACCTTCGACAGGTAGGTGTCTATCTGCTTCGTATCCCCATTGAGGGCATACACTCCGTAGCACTCCACCCCAGGGGTGTGCTTCGTTACACGTTGGCCTAAGTGGTGCTGCGTGATGATGTCTATCGCATACTGGTGCTCCTTGAGCTCAATGTTGGGATGGTCATGCACCGCTTGCAACAGGCCGCGCTCTATCTCTTCACCCGTGTTGTCCTTGTGGTGCAGGATGCGAAATTCCGAATGGCCGCCCTCGCGATGCAGGTCGAATTTGCCTCCGCGCTGCTTGTCGAAGTTCACACCGTACTGCACCAGTTCGGTGATGCGCTCGGGGGCTTCGCGGATGGTCATCTCTACCACCTCGCGGTTGCAGATGCCGTCGCCTGCTATGAGGGTGTCCTCGATATGCTTGTCGAAACTGTCCGAGTCATACATCACAGCCGCTATGCCGCCCTGGGCATATTTCGTTGAGCCTTCGGAGGCTTCTGCTTTGGTAAGGATGCACACGCTGCCGTACTTGGCCACCTTAAGCGCAAAACTGAGGCCTGCCACTCCTGAGCCTACCACTAAAAAATCGACTTCGTATCTCATGTATCTTTGTTGTTTATCCGTTTAATGTTCGTACTGATAATCTCATTTACCCGCGCTGTCGGGGTGCTCGCTGCGTTCGGTTCCATCGTCATTTACCAACCGACAGGAACACCGTCATTCCCATACCTAAGTAGAAACGCTCCTTCAGTATGTCGGCAAATTCGTTGCAGCTGTGAAGCAGGTTCTGTATGCGGTAGTCTCCCTGGTGGTTGGCAGGAATGCGGTCAGCAATAGTGCGTCTTAGTTGGTCGTCGTTCATGGTGGTAACGTCGTAGAGTGTGGCGTCGGTAATGTCGGGGCAAGCGTCGAAGAGGTACAGCCGGTCAAAGGCGCGCTCGTTATAGGGCAGCGTGAGGTTGAAACGCCCCGTGATGTACATTTCAAGCCAATCGCCCGACATGCCTACGGACAACTGCAGGCCCAGACTTACCTTGCGAAATCCGTCGGCAAAGGGTAGGCGCACCACGTGGTCGTCGTCGACCGAGGAGGGTGCTTTCACGCGGCCTTTCACATTGAAATGCAGCAGTCCGTCCAGCTCGGCATAAAGGCTGAGGTCGTCGTCTCGCAGGAAATTGCAACGGCCTCCGAGGAGGAGTGAAAGTTCGGTGTGTGCCACCGTATTCGACATGCCGTACCACGGGGTGCCGTCGTAGCGTCCTGCCGTGTCCATCCAGATGCTGTTGTTGTAGGTCAATACCGTATCGGTGGTGTGCAATCCTATTCGTACACCCGCCAACAGGTTGAACCGCTGGCCACAGCTGCCCGCACGATACAGCACTGGCATGCCGAACGAGACTTGGGAGTTCCAGCCCACCAAGTCGAAGCCCACACCGATGGCATGGCGGCGGAACAGCGGCTCGCGTCGCGCCCACGGCTCGTAGGCGGACATCTCAGGCATGTTGGCAAGTTGCACGTCGTTGGCGTAGAGCTCGGCCTTCTGCAACTCACCTTGCTCGATATAGTAGTAGTACAGCATATTGCGCAGCCGCTCTGCGTCGCGATCGGCAGGATACCTACCCACGAAGTCGCTACACATCTCGGCCACCGTGTCCGACCCGATGGCGGCGTAGGCATCGGTCGAGTCATAGATGGCGTTAAGCAGTTTCATCTTGTCCACTTCGGCCCAGAGCGCCACGTGGGCTGTTGTGAAGGGGTAACCGCTCAGTCTGCACGCGTTGAGCCATTGCTCCGCCTCGACCAAATTCCCTTTGCTGTAGGCTTGCTGAGCCCGTTCGAGCAACAGGCGACTCGTGGCAGTGTCGTGGGGCACATCCACATTGCGCACCACCCCCTGCTTCGTGCCGAGGCTGTCGCCCTCGCTCTGCGCCATTAGCGCGTGGCACGACAGCAGCAGCACCGTCATCACCGTCCACACCACCAACCTCCGCACCGTCGGAGCCCCCGCCTTTTCACTTATCAGCTTGCGATACATACCGTTCATAAACCTGCTGGCTATTCCGTTTGGCCAATCCTCCTGCGCTCCACTCTTCACCTCCCTACTGCTCAGCCCCACAACTCGTTTCCGCTCGTTCGCGTGCCAAACTTCGAGCCACTTTGTTGATGCAAATGTACAGAAAAAAATCTATTCTCCGCCGCTCCGCCCCGTGGGGCTCAACGAGACACACGCCATATTCCATTTTTTTACTACCTTTGCACGCTGAAAACCGCTGGTTTTGCACCTCTCCCCCACCGTTCTGTGTCCCTCGTCGAAACTCGTCGCACGGCTGTGCCTCGAGGCTGCTGCCGTACAGTACAGCACCTCCTGCCGCAGGGCGTGGAGGCAGCTTTGCCTCTTCCGTCCCACCACACAACAAGTTAAGATCCTCCAAAGCCGTACGGCACACGAGGCAGGTGTCGTACAGCCTTGCACTCAGTGCCGTACGGCGTGCGCCCTCCTGCCGCAGGGCTGGCCGCCACAGCCTCGCACAGGCACTGTGTGCACCCACGTTCGGCAGCAAGCCAAAGTAAAGTGGTATCTTTGCACCATGAAATCACGCCACCTACTCCTCATCCTGCTGGTTCTGACAGCCTGTTGCTGTGGACGTCGGGACACCTTGCCGCCCCTCACCCGACCCATTCCTGCACCGGACTATGTGGGCATCGACAGCAACGGTTTTACCCTCAACGGCACACCGTGGTTCCCCGTCATGCTCAACTACAAAGCCTTTTACGCCGAGGGCGAGGTGGTGCCGGCGCCCTGGTATACGGGCAGCGACGTAGGCTCCCACTTCGACACCATAGCTGCATGGGGCTTCAACGCGGTGCGCGTGTGCCTCGACGTGCTGGACGAGCAGGAGGACACCTCCGCCATGTTTGCCGCCACACGCCGCTTAGTGCAGCGCGCCGACAGCGCAGGGCTGCGCGTCATGCTGCTTGTCAAGCCCCCCTTTGATGACTACTGGCGCACCTATGCCGCCGGCCTGATGCAGCACCTATCCGACTTGCCTGCCCTGTGGGCTTACGACCTGATGAATGAGCCCCTCTACTTCGACCCAGTGGACAAACGCGACAAGCAGGAGGCCATAGCCCTGTCGCGCAGTTGGCAGCAACTGGTGCGGCACAACGCCCCCCACCAGCTCTTCACCATTGCCACAGCCGAACCCATTGAGGTCTTCGAGTGGGACCCATCGATGCTGGCCGTCGACTTCATCGAGATGCATACCTATCACCCCCTGCGCGTACAGAGTGAGATGTGGTGGTATGCCCACTACTGCCGCAAACCCTGGATGGTAGGCGAAACGGGGCTACCTGCCGACGACGACAGGGTGCCCTACGCTGCGCAAGCCGCCTTCATGGCCGAGACCTACGGCTACGCCCTGCAACAGGGAGCCATCGGCTACGGTTGGTGGGAGTTCCAAGACTGCCCCACAGGCGTGAACTTCGAAGCGCAATACACCGGGCTGCGCGATGCACAGGGCAACCGCAAACCTGCCGCCAGCATCGTACAGAAGCTGCACAGGCCGTCATCAGCTCAGGCTGAGCACCGTTCCGCCCCCCCAGCCAACTACTACAACATGCTGGCCTACCAGAACGTGGCCGTGGTGGGGCGCGTGGTAGACTCCCGAGGGGAGCCCATAGAAGGAGCCGTGGTGCGCGGATGGAACGCCGACTGGAGCATCGGCATGAACACCTACAGCGACAGCACTGGCCGCTTTCGGCTGGTCAGCAACGACATCTGCACCCACTACGAGATTTCCGCAGCGGGTCGCACCAAAGTGAAGATGGACAAGTCGCCCTCCTTTCCGCCCCACACCGCCCTGCCCGACCGCAGCCGCGAGTATCAGCAACTACCCCTCCTCGGGTGGGGCGACAGCAGCCACATCCTGCCCACCGATGTCCACCGCTTTGCCGCACAGGCCGTCCTCAAAGCCTCGCTGGGCAACATCGTGCTAAAGCCTCTGAAATAGCACCACCTCAAGCGCCGAGGACACACGATTTCTCCGCAACCGCCATTCGACCACCGGCCCACACGCTTGCGGCACAGCAACGCTGCGGTGCAGCGCGCCACACTGCTGTATATCAGAACATCATCTGCAATAGCTACAAAAAAATCTTCAAGGAATCGTGTCTCTATTCGGAGCAAAACGAGTACCTTTGCACTCGTTTATCGTATAATCTGCCGATACGTATAATACTCTGTTTCAGGGTCAGTTAGGGAGTCAGATAGACAGGACTAAAAACTGGATAAAACAACCAATTGACCTACTATGGACAACAAACAAAGTGCCCCTACAGAGGAGCAGCATGCCACAAAGATTAGCCACCGTCAACGAAGAACCCTTGCCGTCAACATCATAGTGGTGGCCATGATCGTTGCAGGCATCGTATGGATTCTATCCTTCTTCGTGCACCCCAATGGGTGGACCAACAATGCACAGGTAAGGCGCGACATCGTGAGCATCAACAGCCGTGTACAAGGCTTTGCCGAGGGTGTGTTCTTCGAAGAGTTTCAACATGTGAAACAGGGCGACACCCTCGTCATCATCGAAGATGCACAGTACAAACTACAGGTGGCACAAGCCGAAGCCAACTACCAAAACGCACTGGCCGCAAAGACAGCGCAAGGCACCACTATTCGTACCACACAGAACAACTTAGCCGTAAGCGATGCCGAACTGGACGAAGTGCGTCTTCAGGTGCAGAACGCCGAAAAGGAATACACACGCTACAAGAATCTGCTGGCAAGGGAATCGGTAACGCAGCAGCAGTTTGAAAGCGTCGAGACACGTTATCTCACACTCAAAACACGCTACGACCGACTGTCTCGCCAACAGCAGAGCACTCGACTGGTGCAGCGCGAGCAAACGCAGCGACTTGACCAGAACACGGCCGCCATTAACGTGGCCGAAGCCGCTCTTAACCAAGCGCGTCTCAACTTGAGCTACACTGTCATCACGGCTCCCTGCACGGGCACCACTGGCCGAAAAGAAGTGCAACAGGGCGAACTGGTGCACGCCGGACACCAGCTGCTAACTCTCGTCAGCGACTCCGACTGCTGGGTGGAAGCCAACTTTCGCGAGCGGCAGTTGAAGCATATTGCAGTGGGGAATGCTGTGGTAGTGAAGGTGGATGCGCTGGGAGGCCAGCGGCTCAAAGGCCGAGTTGCAGCAGTGGCCGATGCCACAGGAGCGCAGTTTGCCAGTGCCCCTCAGGACAACTCGACAGGCAACTTCGTCAAGGTAGAACAACTCATCCCCGTCCACATAGCACTCTTTTCCGAGGAGAATGACACCAGCATCCTCTCGCAGCTCAAGTCGGGAATGAACGTCGAAGTGAAGGTGGTGCAATGAGCCAACTGCCTATGTTCAAGGACTGGGTGGCGGCATGGCTTCGCTTCCCACTATTGCTGGTGTTGCCCTTCATATACCAGTGTTCTAATCCACTCTATATGAATATTGCTGGAGAGGTAATCAGCGACACTGGGCTTCGCACGGACGATGTGATGATGTGCGGGTTTGCCTGTATACTGGGCATCACCGTTACCTTCCCACTGCTCTTCCGCCTCAAGTTCCGCTTCACCACAAGACAAATCCTACTCATCTCCTCCTCCTCCATCATCGCTCTGAGCCTGCTGGCCGAGCATATTCACCTGCTACCACTGCTGGTGGTGATATGCTTTCTGTTCGGCATCTTCAAGGTATGGGGAACGTTTGAGTGCATGTCCTCTATGATGCAAATCATCAGCCCCAACATGCATTTGGCTCCATTCCTCACAGTGGTGTTTCTCGCCGTCTTCGGCGGAGTGGAACTGGGCGGACTGGCCAGCACCTGGATCTGCTATCACTACACCTGGCACCACATCACTTACGCCCTCATAGGCGTACACTTGCTGGTAATACTCTCCGCATGGCTTTTGATGCAGGACTTCCGCTTCAAAGCTCCAGTACCGCTGCGCGGCATCGACTGGATAGGGATGGCGTTGTGGAGCCTCTTCCTCATTGGGCTGACGGCTGTTTTTGTGTACGGTGAGACCTTGGAGTGGATGCACTCGCCTTCACTGGTGGCTTGCCTCGCCATGTCAATTGTGGCGCTCGGGCTGAACCTGCGCCGCATGCACCGCATTGAAGAGCCCTTCATCGCCCCCCACTGTTTCGGCTACCGAAGGCTGTGGCCCATCATGGTCTTGTTCTTTGTCAGCGGCATACTCCTTAGTAGTCAGTCTGTATTACAAAACGTACTCACGGGCTACATCCTGCACTACGAAGCCATCAGCAGCGTGGGGCTGAACTGGGCCATCTTGGCTGGGGTCGTGGCAGGCTGCTACATCGGGAAATGGGGGCTTACCGGTATGGGATGGAACTACAAGCAACTCACTTTCCTCAGCATGCTGATTACCACAATGTACGTGGCAGCCATGCGCTTTCTCATATCATCCACCACGCCGCTCATCGCCTTGGCGCTGCCCTGCTTCTTCAGCGGCGTAGGGCATGCGCTCATCTTCGTAGTGCTAACCACCTATGTGGAGAGCAACACCCCCTTTGAGCACCGCTTCATGATGCTCACGGTGCTGGGACTGGTGCGCACGGGTATTGCCTCACCCATCGGGGCTGCACTCTTCAGCCACCTGCTGCATGCCCAGACAGCCTATCACATGCCCCTCACCGGCTCTCATCCTGCCGCCGTAATGGTAAGTCTGCGTAACCTCTACGCCTTTGCCGTACTGATAGGACTTCTCACACTCATCATCATCCTCGCCTCACGATTTGAAAACAAACGCTACATCACCCTCCCTACGTTGAGGAAGATACACGCTTTAATTGAACATCACACCACATGAAAAGATATGGAGCCCCCTTTGTGGCTGTCCTGCTGACCTGCCTTCTCGCGACAGCTCAAGCACAAGTGCAGACAATGAGCTTAAACGAACTGCTGTCGCATGCCGACACTGCAAGCACCACTCTGAAAGCCGCCCGCAGCGGCATTGCCGCCGGACAACAAGAACTGGAGGCCACTCGGAAGGGCACCCTGCTTCCCGATGTACGCCTCAATGCCTCTGTGGGCTACTTAGGCAACGGCTACGGATGGGGGCGCGACAGCAGCTACCGCTTCACCGTGCCGATGCCACACTTCAGCACACGCTTCGGCATCGATGCGAGGCAGATCATCTACGCAGGCGGAGCACCCCGAACCTCACGGCAGCAAGCGGCCTTGGGCCTGCACCTGCAGGAACTGGCCTATGAACAGGGACGGCAAGACATACGTTTACAACTCACAGGGTTGTACATGGACTTGTATCGCGCCGTACTACAACTTCAGGTCTACGACAGCAATATTGCGCTGACCAAGCGGTTGATTGCCGACGTACAGGTGCGCCAGAGGCAGGGCACTGCCCTGAGGAACGACCTCACTCGGTACGAACTCCAACTATCCAACCTCCGAATGCAACGCACCCGAGTAGAGAACGACATCGCCATCCTGCGCGACCAGATAACCACCACAGCCAACCTGCCCCCACACCTGCTGATAGAACCCGACAGCAGCTTCCTGCACAGCGTTCACTCCCTGGAACACAGCACCCCCTTGTCGGTGCAAACGGCCGAAGCCCGAGCCGAGATGGCAGGGCTGGAACGAACCAAGAGCCATGCTGCAATGCTGCCGTACGTGGCCATAGTAGCACAGGACCAACTGTCTGGACCTGTAACCATCGACATCACCCCCTACAACATCAACTACAACTACTGGTTCGTCGGTATTGCAGTAAACTACAACCTCTCGTCCTTATGGAAAGAGCACCACACGGTGCAGTCGCTCCTCAAGAAAGAGGAGCAGACTCGTCTCGAACTGCAAACCACCGAGCAACATACGAAACAAGCCACCCAAGCCGCCATCCTCCGACACAACGAAGCGGTGCTCAATCTATCCTCAAAACGGAAAAACATGGAACTGGCTGCACAGAATTATACCCTGGTGGCCGACCGTTACCACAACGACCTCGCACTGCTGGTTGACATGCTCGATGCGGCCAACACAAAACTATCCGCCGAGCTCGACCTCATCAGCGCCCGCATCGAGGTTGTCTACCGCAGTTTTGTCATAGACTATCTCCACGGGGCGCTGTAGCACTCCCCCTTGGCAACAAGGCTTTAGAAGCGCCAGCCAAGGCCGAGGGTGAACTTGTGGGGGCGCTGATAGGTGGTGCGGCTGTCGTGCTCGAAGAGAAGCAGGTCGGAGAGGCCGTAGTGGTACGAAGCATTCAGCTGCAAGCCGCAGGGCAACTCGTAGCCAACCATGAAGGCAAGGCCAGAGAGGTTGTCGCCAGTTACGATAGAGGAGTCGCCAGTCGTCTGGTCGGTGATGACATGCCGATAGGGATTGGAGCCGTCGATGTCGCCCGACAGCACAAACTCGGTGTAAGATCCTACACCCATACTGAACCAGCCCTTCTGCTCATTACCCCAACGCCAAAGCGCATAGATGGGAACCTCCAACGCAACACTCTGCATGGTCGTGGCACGGTTGCCAAAGTCCACTTCGCACTGCTCGTAGCTACCCATCAGCCCAAACTGAATGTAAAAACGACGCGTGATATTGAAGTCCAAGTAGCCTCCCAGTTCTGCCCCTGGCTCGAACCGCGTGCGGAGGTCGGGCATAGTGGGTATGTTCTTGATGCGAAACGCAGACAGATTGGCCTGTGCCTTGATGCCCCAGTTGACAACAGACTGGGGATGGTCTTCTGCCTTTTGGCCTGCAGCGGCGAGGGTGAGTAGCAGCAACGGTACTATCGTGAGTATTCTTTTCATGTGCTGATGTGGTTATAAGGTTAGACGGAAAGTGAACCGCACGCCGTGCTTCTGTGCCGCAGCCAAACTGTCGAGGTAGGAAAGACGGCGTACGTAGTCTATACGAATGAACTTAAATATGTTCTCTATGCCTACCGAAGCCTCCATATAGGGCGTACTCCCCATAGGCAAACAGCCGTCGGGCAACTGGTACATTCCCTCCTGGCCTGTGGGCATGTTCTTGGCCGAAAGTCCGCCGTAGACGCCCGAGAAGGAAAGCACCTCGCGTAGGCCAAGCCGCTTGACGCTGGGGATGCGATTGAGGATAAGCCCCTTCATGTAGTAGGTGGCATGGAGTGAGATATATTGGTCCATAATGAACTCCATGGGCTGCATGAGGCTGAACGTGCCAGGCGTCAGCAGCAGCGAGGTGGTGGCAGGGGGCGAATAGAGTTTGGGGTAGGGCACACGGTTCCACACCACGCCAGTCTTCACCTGCGCATCCACATGGCCTGCAACCGAGAGCCAGATGCGCTTCTCGGCGCTGATGTCGGTACGGTTGTACCAAAAGCGTCCCTCCATCAGTCCGACCACATGTTGCAGACGGAACACGGGGGCATCTTTGGCCAGGTTGAAGGGGGATTCCTGCCCGAGGCGGTTGTTGTAGAGCGGCGACCCAGGAGCATAGCGCAGTTGAAGGCCCAGACTGGCATCGTTGAAGTAGCGTACCGACAAGGTGGAGCCGTCGGCGCGATAGCGGTAGTAGCGCAAGTCGGCCGCTGCCTCGTTGTTCTCGTACTGCGCCCATGCCTCAAAGCACATGCGGTTGGCATACTCATGCTCATAGCGCAGTTTCGCGCGGCGCACATACTGCATGCGGCTCACTGCTCCTGCTTTGGAGAACGACATGAGGATGTGGTCGCGGTCGAGTAGGGTGTAGTCCATACCTGGCACCTCCACATCGTAGCTGTGCGAGAGGTAGAGGGCATGGCGAAGTGATTCATAAGGATGGTACTGCTTGTCGACAAAGGAGTAGATGAGTGTGCCGTTGTACTTCATGCGCTGGTCGCGAAGACCGTAGGCCGCATAGCCGTTGGCAAACCAGTGGGCACCAGCAGATGCGTCGGCCGTATCCACCAGGGCACGAAGGTTGGTGGTGGTCATGCCACCCACGCGCAGGCGCAGCCCTTCAAGGCTGTTGTAGCTCACCATATTGTAAATAGGCCCCACATCGAGGCGGCTCTTGGCGCGGTCGGGCTCGGTAGCTATATAGCCAGACCCGAGCACTTCGGCCAACTTGATGATGCGGTTGAACTCAGGCACACGGCGCAACTCGACCAACAGACTGTCGAACACTGCCTCTTTGCCTTGTAGTGGCAGGCTGCGCATCCCCATCCATTCCGCTGCGCTGTGCTTGCACGCATCGCCAGCCACCACTTCCGTTCCGCTCAAGGTGGAGAAGAGTGTGTCAGGCGGAGTAGCCGCGAAATCGTAGTCTCCAAACCGAGTGGTTTGATGTGCGTAGAGTTCGCGCCACCCCTCGACAAGGTAGAAGCGCGTGTAGATATGCTGCTCGTCGGCCGCCCACAATCCGTTCTCCAACCGTCGGAATTGTTGCTCGATACTGAGGTCTCGAACAAAGTTCATATTGATGGTGGGGGGCGTGTTGATGCTGAATTTACGCAGCGCATAACTGCTATCGGCCATGATGTAGAGGTAGCCCGTGAAGCCAAAACTCTCGGGGTTGACGGGTGCAAAGGCCAGCTCTATGCAGCTGTCGCCGTCCACAAGAATGGTGTCCATAATGTAGTAGTGGTAGTAGCTCACCGCCAGCGAGGAACTGAGCGGACTGACGAAGCGGTTGAGCATCAAATCCACGCTGTTGTCGAAGATGTTGACGCGCGTAAACATGGCATCAATATTGGTGGCCAGGCCCTCCTTGTCAAGCAGGGCGTCCAGACCCTGCATGCGACGTGCGGTAACGTAGCGGCGACGGCTGTCGCTGGGGCTACGGTAGTACTCTTTGGCTCGAGTTTCGCGGAGGGAGATAGTCAGCAGCGGCGAACCGTCGAACTGGGTGGTGTCGATATACTTCTCCACGAAGCGGAACTTGCTCAGCAAACGACTTTTGTCGTAATCCACCTCCACACGGTCTATGGCCATCGTCAGCTTCTCGTACACATCCACCCCGTAGCCCTCCTCACTCTCGGCACGGTGCTCCCCCTTGTGGGCTATGACGTGGCGGATGAGTTCCACTGCTGGATTGCCCTTGCGGACGTAGCGTTCACGCTTGCCACTAATGGTAACGCCGTCCAACTTGTACACGTCGCCCTCCATCTTTACCACCACATCCTTTTGGGTAGTGCCGCTCTTTAGGCTGATGATTTGCGACTTGTAGCCAGTGAAGCGCACCGCCACGGTGGCAAAGCCGCGCGTATTGGAGAGCTCGAAGTGGCCATCAAAGTCGGTCGAGACGCCCTCCTGCGTGCCCACCCAATAGACTGTAACAAACGGCAGCGGCTCGCCGCTTTTGGCATCCACCACCGTGCCGCTCACGGCTGTTACGCCTTGCGCCTGCGCAGCACTGCTGGCGACCCAAAAGATGAGGCCGAGGGCGGCGAGGGTTGCACGGATGTTTCTCTTCATAACTACTACTATTTTCGGGTGTGAACAGGCCTACGGATAGCGAGGTGTCGTGCCCTGCTCGATTCGATTTTTGCAAAAGTACTGCCTTTCGAATAGAACCGCCGAAAAGCAAGCCGAGGAGAACAAAAAACAGAACAAAGAGAACAATAAATCGGTGCGCCGAGCCGTATTGGGGGCGTATTTTGGGGCGCCTTTCATGCGCACCAAGTGAAACCAAGCGCACCAAGTGAAACCGAGCAAAACCAAGCAACACCAAGCCACGTATGGAGAGGAAGGAAGAGTCGAGCAAAGAACTGCAGTTGAGTGTCTACGAGGACTGTGTATTCTTAATGGACGAGGAGCAGCTGAATACGAACCGTAGCATATTGCAGTCCAATATGGGCATATTGAAGCAGCCTAACTGGGTGATTCTGATGATACCCACTGCGGGATATGCCGAGATGCAGGTCGGAGGCAAAAGCTGCCGGTGCGCCACGGGACAGGTGGCCGTGTGCATGCTGAGCGACGGCTTTGTGCTGCAGCACCTGTCGGACGACTTCGCCGCACGCACCATAGGCATGAACATCGAGTTCACCAATAGGCTCGACCTGGGCAATATACTCAGCAGCAACCTCGCCGTGCGTCGCAGGCCGGTATCGGACATCGACAGCCAGACGTACACCTCCATACTGCTGATGTACGACATGCTGCGCGGCATCATCGATGCAGCCGACAACCCGTACCGTTTTCGGAGTGTGGAGCTGGCTGTAGAGCTGTTCTACTACACTTTCGGCTACTACCTGCACCGCAACACCAACACGTTGCGCGACACCACAGGCGAGTCGATGACCGAACAGTTCCTGCAACTGCTGCACCGCGATTTCAAGCTGCACCGCGACCTGGGCCACTACGCAAGCGCGCTGTGCATCAGCCAGGGGCACCTCTCTGCCACCATCAGTCGCACCACAGGCAAGCCAGCCTCCTACTGGGTAGAGCTCCACGTGGTGCGGTGGGCCAAGCAGCAGTTGGAGCACAGCACCCTCACCGTAGGCCAGATAGCCGACGAGTTGCACTTCAGCACTCAAAGCCACTTTGGCACCTACTTCAAACGGCTCACCGGCTACAGCCCCAAAGCGTTCCGAAAAAGCTTAAAACATCACCTGTCGGCATAGGCCCAGCCCACACGGCGCGCCCCCTGTCCACCACGCCCCTTTCGCACCTTTTTTTACGACCGTGTCATCCTCCTGCGCCCACCGCGCCCCTCTCACCCCTTTTTCACGACCGTGCCACCCCCCCCTGCGCCCACCGCGCATCGCCGAGCCACCGCCCGCGCCCTCCCGCAAACCCGTTGGGAGCCCCACCCGCTCGGTGCAAACGGCATGATTCGCTCCGCACCTCTCGGCCTGCCCACCGCGACGTTGAAAAATAAAATCCCTCCGATTCAAAATAATCACTTACCTTTGCAGCAGATTTCGACGGTCGTATTACGCCTACGACACTGACAAAATCCACCACCAAAACCCTCCTCTGCAAGCTGAGACCTTGATAATGTAAAGCTGAGACCTTGACAACTGCAAGCTGAGACCTTGACAATGTAAAGCTGAGACCTTGACAACGTAAAGCTGAGACCTTGACAAAAGACACCTGAGAACAATCCGATTATTCACAACCTAAACAATTCACACAATGGCATTTATCAAGAAAATCAAACGCAAGTGGCAAGGCCAAGAAAAATGGTCGGTTACAACCGTAACGCAGGGCAACCCCGTTTCGACCAAAGAACTGTGCGAGTACATCGCCGACAGCACCACCGCATCGGCCTCCGACGTGATGGCCGTGCTGCTATCGCTGCCCAAAATCATGACCCTCAACCTCAAGAACGGACGCTCCGTCAAACTGGAAGGCATCGGCACGTTCCGCTACAAGGTGTCGGCCGGCATGGCCGATAGCGAGGAGGAGGCCGGCGAGAGCCTCATCCGCGACGTGCGCGTGCAGTTCACCCCCGAACGCACCACCCAAGCCATCGGCAAAGGCCGCATCGTGCGCCGCGCCCTCATTGCCGACAACCTCACCTGGGAAATCTACGACAAGCCCTCGCGGAGCAAAAAGAGCACCGCCGAAGCTCCCTCCTCGGGCAGCAGCTCCTCCCCCTCGGGCAACGGAGGCAGCAGCTCGGGCAGCGGCACGGGCGACGACGAGCCCTGACCCCTCGCCTTCCAAACCAAAACCCTCCCACCAAGGAAGCTAATCATCATGATAGAAAGGGAGCGGCCACCCCACGGGGCGGCCGCTCCCTTTCGTCATGAGGCGGAGCACTCCCCATATCGTCGGAGCACTCCCTTTCGTCATGGGGCGGGGCACTCCCCTATATCGTCGGAGCGCTCACCCCCTCTCTGGCACGGGCCTTCAGCTCGGTCTTGCCGAAGCGGTAGGTGAGGCCGAGGGAGATGGCGCAGCTGCCCCAGGTGTAGCGGTAGTCGGTGCGGTAGTAGGGATTGAGGGAACTCTCGCCGGTTTGGGCGGTGGCGAGGAGGTCGTGCACATCGAGCAGGAGCGAGAGGCGGCTGTGCAGGAGGTCGGCGCTCGCGCCAAGATCGAGCTGGAAGGAGGGCTTGCTTTCGCTGAGCAGCGAAAGGGTGGCGGTGGTGTAGTGCGCATTGGCGTAGACCTGCAGCGTGTTCCACAGCTTGGCCCACACGTTGAGCCGTCCGGAGAAGGTGGGCAGGTGCCGCTTGTCCCACTCGCCGGTGCGGAACTCCATGTCGTAGGCGTAATCGTACACACCCGCATAGAGGCGGATATTCATAAACGGCCGAGGGCGATAGGTGATGTTGGCCTCGGCGCCAAGGGTGCGGCTGCTGCCGATGTTGCGCTGCTGGCTGTACTGCACGATGCGGCCGAAGAAGGGGTGGTAGGCCACATCGGAGAGGCTCTGCATCTCGTCGGTATTGGCGCGGAGGTAGCCCGTTAGGCCGATGCTGCCCCAGAGGCTGTACTTCGTCCAGCCGCCCTCGAGGTTGTGCGTGTGGCTGAAGCGCAGATCGGGATTGCCCACGCCGAAGCTCTCCTCCTTCAACTCCTCGAAGGTGGTCCACAGCGCAGCACCAGGCGACATGAAGCGGCGCGTGTAGCTGAGGGTGAACGAGTGGCCGCCGCCCGCGCTGTAGGAGGCATGCAGCGAGGGGATGCAGTCCCAGAAGGCCTTGTCCACATCGTAGTCGGTGGTCACGACGGGGAGGTCGGTGAAGGTGGCCTGCTTCCACTTGCGGTACACCCGTGCGCCGCCTTTGAGGGTAAGGCGCTGGCCCACCTTCTGCTGCACAGCGAGGTAGGCGCTTAGCTCGTTGTCCACAGTGCGGCTGGTGAAGGTGCGGCCCAGGTCGCGGACAAAGAGGTCGGTGGCGAAATCGAGGGTATCCCAAAGGGTATAGTCGTTGTTGCGCCCCAGCACCGCACCGAGACCCGCCTCCACCTGTCCCGTGGGGCTGTAGGGCTTCACATAGTCGAGGTCGATATTGTTCCAGCAACTGCTGGAGGTGTAGTCGCGCAGATGGTGGACATTCAGCTGCGATTGCACGGTGTAGCGGCGTTCCTTCTCTTGGGCGAAGCCCTGCGCGTTGTACTGCCCGCTCACGTTGAGGCTAAGGCGCCCCCCGAGGGTGTCCAGCTGGCGAGCGAGGTAGGCTCCGTAGTAGAGGCCCGTGAAATGGCCTGGATTGTTGATGTGGCTATGGTAACTGTAGTCGCCAGGGCTGTAGATATACTCTTGGCGCATGATGTCGTAGCGGCTGTTGTGTTTACTATCCCCACCATAGAGGCCTGCCCAAGCGGTGAGGTTCGTGAGGCTGTCCATCTGCACAGTTACCTGTGCGCCGATGTTGCCCTGGTGGTTACCTTGCCGCTCCTTGCCGTGGTAGGAATAGTCGGTGGAGAGCGAGCCATCGTCGGCAAAAAGTCGCTCGTGGTTCTCAACGTTGATGTCGATGTCGCTGATATTACCACTGGCCCAAGCGTTGACGCTCACCTTCTCGTTGGCCCAGATGTAGGAGAGCCACGGTTGCAGATAGGGCATGGTGCTGCCGTTAAGACCGAGGCTGAGCAGGTGGTTGAGTTGCACGCGCTGGCTGGTGATGATGTTAATGATAGCCCCCGTGGAGCCGTAGCGTGCCGAGGGGTTGCTCAGCACCTCGATGCGGCTCACGCTGCTGGCTGGTAGCGCCTTGATATACTGCTTCAGAGCTTCGCCGCTGAGGTTCGATGGGCGGTCGTTGAGCCATACGGTTACATCGCTGCTGCCACGCAGGGTGATGTTGCCCTCGGCATCCACCTCCACACCAGGAGCATTCTGCAGCGCGTCGGCCATCGAGCCGGTCTGCACGCTGGGGTCGTCCTCCACATGGTAGAAGACCTTCTCGCCGTCGGCGGAATAGAGGGGGCGCGTAGCGGTAACGTTGACGTGCTCGAGGGTGGTAGCGCTACGCCTGAGGGCGAGCACCCCCAGCGCAGTATCCCCTGTGAGCCACAGGGATTGCCAGCAGTTCTCATACCCAACGGCCGTTACACGCAGCAGATACGTGCCTGTATCAGCCACCGACATACGCACAGTACCGTCCATGTAGGATGTATATCCCGTCACCAAAGTGCTATCTGTCGCACGGAGCAATGCACAATTGGCAAATGCCACCGGCTCAGAGGTAGTCGCATCGCGCAAAGTGGCGGTGAGAACATGAGTTTGCGCCGCAAGGCCAAAGGCTGCGACCATCATCAGCGCAAGGATTACCTGTTTCTTCATCATATCTTGTGTGTGTGTTTGTTTGTGTGTGCTACATTGTCTTTGCTGATGTTAGCTTATGCTATACTATCCCTACTGGTGGCTGTTTATGCTATTCTATCCCTACTGGTGGTTGCTTATGCCATCCTATCCCTCCTGGTGGCTGCTTATGCTATTCCATCCTTACTGGTGGCTGCTTATGCTATTCTATCCTTACTGGTGGCTGCTTATGCTATCCCTACTGGTGGCTGCTTAACTTACCCTTGTCATGCGATTGATATGAGTTTGCGCCGCAAGGCCGAAGGTTGCGACCGTCATCAGCGCAAGGATTACCTGTTTCTTCATCATATCTTGTGTGTGTTTGTTGTTTGTGTGCTACATTGTCTTTACCGTTTGTGCTACGTTGTCTTTATCGATGTTAGCTTTCGCTATTCTATCCTTACTGGTGGCTGCTTATGCTATCCTTACTGGTGGTTGCTTAACTTACCCTTGTCATGCTGGTTGATACTACTCTCCTTCGTGTTAGTTTGTCCTGCTCTTATCGGTGATGTTGTGTTCAGCTTTATAATTGTCTTAGTTCCTTTCATTGTCTTTGCACCTTTATAATTGTCTTTGCGCCCCGAAATCTTGCAGTCGTCCTCAAAATGTTTCACCTCATAGTACGCATTTCTTGCATCAAAGTTATCGTGTTATGTCATATAATCTACTTTTCATACAACCGCCTTTTCATACAACCGCCCATAGAAAAAAGAAGGGCGCGAACTGTTTTCGTGTTAGTGTACTCGTTTCTATCGGAGGTGCTGGTGATACCTTTGGGGTAAACAAGTATGCGAAACAATCCACGCCGCAAGGCGTGAACCCTCCGCTTCCCATTCCCTCCCCAAGTGAAAGTTACCAGCTTTTCCGATAGGAGATATTGAGAGCGTCTGGCTCGGTATATGTCTTTACAATGTTATCGTGTTAGGTCATATAATCTACTTTTTATTCATGTCCTCACCACTCATAATCCCCAATTACTGACCACTTCAGCATGGGGATCACAACGGGCATCCGAAGATTACCGTATTTATATACTATGGGGCGTCCCTATACACATATAATCCCTTTATTGAACAAACAACACCCCTTTGTGCGGTACTGTATAAAACAGATTACACCTGCGTTTAATGTACCGTAGGTGTAATCCATTTTTGTACAATTATTAAAACTTCCTCTCTCAAGTGCTATATTACATAGCATTCACTTTAAGGGCAATCTTAGACTTGAGGTTAGCAGCCTTGTTCTTGTGGATAACCGAGCGCTTAGCCAACTTGTCTATGATGGAATTCATTTTGGGCAATTGTTCAACAGCCACGGCTTTATCGGTCAATGCACGAAAATCTCTGAGCGCATTACGCATGGTCTTTGCGTAGTAGCGGTTCTCTATCCTCTTTGCTTCATTACTGCGTATTCTCTTCTTTGCAGACTTGTGATGTGCCATTTTCTCTTATTTGTTGTATCTTTTCTTGTACTCCGAGCGGGATTCGAACCCGCGATTTTGAGAATGAAAATCTCACGTCCTGGGCCAACTAGACGATCGGAGCATCATTATTCTTTGTAGTATTTCAAAACGTACTCACTCGTGTTTCGGCTTGCAAAGATATGCACATTTTTTTGTACACACAAATCTTTTCTTTCAAATCTTGAACACTATCAGGTCTTATCACTCTGTATCTGCCTGGAACTTAAACCCTACACGTTTGCCTGTAACCAAGGACTTTTGATCCATTTGACTACGCATTTCGCCCACCGACACAACCTTCACTTCGTCGTAAGGCGGGGTCAAAAGGTCAAAATTCGTGGTGTACTCGATAGCCGACAGTACGATACTTTGCACTGACTCGTTGGAAATAAGCGAACTACCAAAGTTATTGTATAGCATACCCAGTTCGCGTTTGCCCTCTATAAAGTAGTGCTTATCCATATTAACAAACACGCGTCCAATCAAGTATCCCAAGTCGTTATCGCGGTGGTAGAGAAAAGAATCTGAGAGGAAGTTGTAGATGTGGATGACACCACAATAAGAGCGTTGAGGGTTCTCCCGTATATAAGTAGACTTCATCACCTCGTGGTCACGCGAGAATTCAAATACATTGGTATGCATGGCAAACAACAGGATGTCGCCTGCAAACTTAATCTCGAACTCAAAATCCCCTCGGTCAGTGTAGTCGAAATGCACCTGCCTGTGATCTCGGTGTGCAGTGTCGGTGAACTGTGCCACCACGTCCTTTGCCGTTTGGCGGAACTGTTCGAATGTGTTTTTCGTTGCCTGATAGACCGTTTGTTTCAGGTCGCTCTTATCAAAGACCAGTGTGGTCAGTCGCTGTTCTATCTCCATATTAATATATAATGTGTAGGGCGCCTCCGTATAGACGCGGTGTAGGAAACGGCTACAGCCGCTTTTTATTGTCGCTTCTTCCCCACTTTGTCGAGCTCGGTGCCCGACAGTACCTGCGTACGCGCTGCAATAAAACAGTTCAAACCGCGTTCAGAAGCCGCTAACATTTAGAACCAATATAGTATGACGACACCCACAGAGCAGAATCAACCCACGATGGAGCAGCAGGCCGATGCCGCTGTGCGCGAACGCGACCGCCGCATGCTGCGCTTGGCGGCGCAGTTGGCCAAGAAAAGCATTGAATCTGGCGGAGGCCCCTTTGGAGCCGTCATTGCTCGGGGCGATACCGTACTAGCTGCGTGCTCCAACAGCGTAGTACCCAGCTGCGACCCCACCGCCCACGCCGAGGTGAGCTGCATCCGCGAGGCCTGCAAAGCAACGGCATCGCACTGCTTAGAGGGCTGCACCATCTACACAACATGTGAACCTTGCCCCATGTGCCTCGGGGCTATCTACTGGGCGCACCTCAGCCGCATCGTCTTTGCCTCAACGCGCGAGGACGCTGCCCGTGCGGGGTTCGACGACGACTTCATCTATCACGAGATAGATTTACCTATCTCCGAACGCCGCGTCCCTACAGAGCATCTGCCCCATGCCGAGGCCGAAGAGCCACTGCATGTCTGGTCTCAGAAGCCCGACCGAGCAGCATACTAACCCCACTACCGCACAGCATTACATAAAAATCCTCCTCCGCGATGGACATTATCCACAACGGGGGAGGATTTTTTATTGTTGTGCCAATTCACATCTGCTGTTAAGCCAACGCTCATCTGCAGTTGTGCCAATTCACATCTGCAGAAGTGTCCATTGGCACTCACTGACCAATTAGAGTGCGGCAGCCTCTGCCACAGCGTCAGGGCAAATCTTGCGCACCAAGCCTTGTTGCACACTGCCGGGGCCCACCTCCACAAAGGTGTTTGCACCCGCTTCGGCCATGTGGCGGATGGTTTCTGTCCAGCGCACAGGTGCCGTCAGTTGCTTAATGAGATTCTGCTTGATAGTGGCGGGGTCTGTAACGGGTTCGGCGCACACATTCTGATACACTGGGCAGATAGGTGCCTGAATAGGAGTAGCCTCTATGGCGGCCTGCAGTTCTACCCTGGCGGGCTCCATGAGGGGCGAGTGGAATGCGCCGCCCACTGCCAGTGGCACTGCGCGACCCTTAGCCTCCTTCACCAGTTCGCACGCACGTTCCACACCTGCCACCGTACCGCTGATAACTACTTGTCCGGGGCTGTTGTAGTTGGCCGGCACCACCACTTCGTCCGTGATGGAGGCACAAATCTGTTCCACCACAGCGTCATCGAGCTTCAGCACGGCAGCCATCGTCGAGGGTTGCATCTCGCAAGCCCGTTGCATCGCGTTGGCGCGAGCCGACACCAGTCGCAGTCCGTCCTCGAACGACATAGCCCCAGCCGCCACGAGTGCAGAGAATTCGCCCAGCGAGTGGCCCGCCACCATGTCGGGCTTAAATCTGTCGCCCAGTCCTGCTGCCAGAATAGTGCTGTGCAAGAAAATAGCCGGTTGCGTTACCTTAGTCTGCTTCAGGTCTTCGGCCGTACCGGCAAACATCAAGTCTGTTATCCGAAAACCGAGCAGTTCATTGGCTCGTTCAAAAAGGTTTCTGCATTCAGGTTGAGCATCGTAGAGCTCTTTACCCATGCCCACAAACTGGGCTCCCTGTCCGGGGAATAAATAAGCAGTCTTCATTTGTTATAACGGTTTTTGTATTACTTTCGATGGGCGACTCCAGTGGCAGCATTCGGTTGCCCTGCATTGCCCCCCATCATGATCTTCGCTATTCGTTTAAAATCTATAAGTCTCATGGCCACAGCCAGCAGGACTGCGCCCAGCGCGTAGCAGCACCACACGCCCAAGTTCCCTGCGGGCCAGCAGACCTGCACTGCCAGCAAGCCTCCCACACACAGCACCACATAGGCCGCCATGCGCCACACCACGCGTCCAACTGGGCGCACAGCATACAGCCTCATCGCCACCACCAATTGCGCCACCGCCATGAAACCTTGTGCCACCAAGCCTGCCACTGCGCTGCCCCTACAGCCCCATCGGGGAATGAGCAGTGCATTGAGGCCGACACTAATAACCAGCGAAATGGCCGCCAGCACGTTCAGCCTCCGCAGTTGTCCTCCCGCGGTGAGCAGCGTGCCGAATACGTAGGTGAAGCAGATGGGCAACAGGCAGCAGGTCAATATCGAGAACACCTGCACCAACTCCCCTTCACCATTGCCGCCACACAGTGCGCTCATGCTCCCGTTGCCGTAGAACAGCTGCATCAGCTTGCCAGCGGCCCCCACACAAGTCAGTACGGCCACCACGGCATAGACCAACAACATTTCAAACACCAACCACACCGTGTCGCCCAACTCCCCTCGATCGTCCTCGCCACACTCCTCGGCGGCAGTCATGCGGGCAAACACGGGCAGCAGCGGCACCGACACTAAATAGGCCACCATGGTCAACGCGTCGAGCATGCGGAAGGCAGCAGCATAGATGCCCGACTCGTAGTTGCCGTTGGGCAACATGGCGCGCAACATCACGGCATCCACCCGATTATAGGCTGCCATCAGCAGCACCAACACGGCGTACGGCATACTCTTGCGGAGCACCGTCGCTGCGGCGCGACCCGACCACTCCAAGCCGATACGCCCCACCTTGCTTCGCAACATGACCCAGGCCGTCCCCACTGCCAGCAGGTAGGCCGCTGTCTGGGCACCCACAAACCACTCCACTCTGAACCCCACATCGGCTCCGCGGGCGTGGAGCAGCAGGCCTCCGCAAATGATAATCATCAGCACCCTGTCCACTACCGACAGCACACTGTCGGCGCGAAACATCAGCAGCCCTTCGAAATTAGACCTTAGGTAGATGAGCATCGAGCTCAGAAACTGGTTGATGCAAATCCACACCAGCAGTCTCATGCCTCTTGCATCGGCATCGGGCAGCAGCAGTCCCACGACCAACGTTACCACCAGATACACCCCCAGCAGCACCAGTTTCAAGGGCAGCATGCGCCTCATGCGCTGCATCACCCTACCAGGCTGCTGCGCCACGCTCCGCGTGTTGAAGTTGGTGATGCCGAGGTCGAGCAGTATGTTGAATATATAGGCAAGATTGAACGCAGCGAAGTAGAAGCCATATTCCTCCGCACCCACCGCGTTCTGCACCCCTACCTCGATGCCGAATATCCACAACGGCTTGACGAGCAGGTTCAGCAGCAGCACCCACAGCAGTCCGGAGAGAAGTTTCTTTTGCATGCAGGTTTACGGAGCGTTAGTATGCGGAGCATTGGGCACAGTCCACTGCTCTTCGAAATCCCAGTTAGCACGCACATCAAGCATCTTGTCGAAGCGGAACGTGGCTTCGGGCTGACGGCGCAGGTCAAAATCGCCTGCTGTCCAGTGGCCGTCTCCGTCGGAATCCTCCACCACTCGAACACCGTATTTGGCTGGTTCCAGATGGGGGAAGTGTACGCGCCCCTTGTGCTGCAGCAGCTGGCTGCGCAGCGTCTTGCCCTTTTCGTCGGTCAGCAGCACAATACATTGCAGTGCACGCCCGTCGCGTTGCCACTGCTGCATGTCCACCTCTATCGCTACCGAGCCGTAGGCCTCCTGTGCCGTCAGGGCCAACGAGGCGATGAGGCTGTCGTTCGAGTTCCCCCACAGGTCGGCAAAAGCCCCTGCGGCCACGGTCAGTTTGTAGTCCTCGCCTGCCCTCATATCAGCCACTACGCGTGCCCTGAGCATCGTAGCGGTGTCCCACTGCAGGCCAACGGCCACAGCCGACGTGTCGCTCATCTTGAGCAGCGTCATCATAGTGTCCACCCCCTCGGCCACATGGGCAATGGGATTAGTGAACTGCAGCCACAATGTGTCGTAGTAAGGGAATTGAGGCCGCGCATTGCTGCTGATGAGGGTCGCGGTCTTCGGCGCAGCCGAACGCACTCCGAAGTGGCTCGACGATGCCGAAGCAGCGGCCGGCGCGCGGAAGCGCAACCGCAGCGTGTCGGCAAGACCAGTGGTGTCGTGCAGCATCACCACCAGCGAGTCGACCTCGCGGCTGTGGAGCCAAATGCGCAGCGTATCACGTTGGGCACTGAGCAGCCAGGTACAAGCCTCGTTGTTCAACTGCACTGTAGGTGCTTCCATGGGACTGACGGTGGCCACCACTGCATAGCCCTGGCGCACAAAGTCGGCCCCTGCCACCCGTTGCTTCTCAGCTTTGGTGGACCAGGTGCACAGCCGCACCCGACGGGCCTCCAGCGCAGCGCTGTCGGTGGCGGCCTGCGGAACGTAGTACGTCGTGTCGAATGCCACCGTCTCGCCCAGGTCGGGACGGCCGTTGCGGTTGGCATCGTCCACCGCCACCACCACGTAGCGACCCTCCCGCACGTAGCGGAAAGCATACGCACCGTCCGCGTCGCAGCGCGACACGTAGCGCGCCTCTGCCGTCGTGTCGTCCAGCGTGGGCAGCGAGTCGAACAGCATGACGCTCAGTTTTTCTTTTGAAGGTTCGCCCGTAAATGCATCGACCACACGCCCCGTCAACGTCAGCGTGTCGAGATTGGCCCCAGTGCAGAACACGTAGTCCAGCGCAGGCAAGAGGTTGCCCTCGTTGTAGTCGGCTATGACATCCCTAAACTGGAAGAGGTAGGTCGTCTCGCTGCGCAGCGTGTCATCCCACCGCACCAGCAGCTTACGCCCACGGGTCGTATAGCGCGGCTTTGAGGACAAAGGGGGCGACACCAACACGTTGCGGTCGGCATCCTTTAGGGTGAAATACTCGTCGAACTCGATGGTGAACCCCTTTTCTGCGAAATGGGTCGTCGCCACCTGTGGTGCAAACTGCAGCGGCATGGGCGGTGCCACATCGCGAGGCCCACCGCCTGGGAATCCCTGCTTAGCGCAGGAAGCGACCAACAGCAACAGTCCCACCAGCAAAATGCAGCAGGTAAGCGCAACGTGATATCCTCTTTGACGACACATTCTCAACGCCATACTTTCCACTGTCATTAGGGCAGTGAAGCATCAAAGATACGAAAAAGCTGTCAATCCCCCTCGGCACACCCTGCGGCACTCCAAGTCGTTCGCCCCCATTCGCAGCAGAACGAAACAGCAAAACCTCCGCATTCCCCCGCGCCGACGGCGTACAGCCTTTGCCCCCTACGCCGTACGGCACAGGACTCCACAGCGTACGGTGCAGACCACCCTGCCGTACAGCATCTACAGCACACAGCGTTGTGAAATCAAACAAGTTAAGAACAACCAATCACCAAGTCGCACGACAGCATCATTCCTACCGTACAGCACCTGGGGATGCACCCCTAAAGGAGGGCATCCCTAAAGAGCACTTGAGCGAAAAACAACAGGCTGTAGCCGCCATGCCCCCTCGGTACAACAACCCGAGCACAAACCGCGACGGCCTCTCGTGGTGCAAAGGTACGAAGAATTGCCGACATCTGCACTGCCACATGCCAAAACACACCAGTACAGACGCTTTTTCCTTCCGCAGCAGCCACCTCTCCTACGGGCGGTCTTGCACCAAGCGCACCGCACAACGGTACTGCTTGCTGAACGAATTCATCATCGGTCCATAGAACCACTCGTTATTCCAGAGTTGGGCAAAAATGCCAACCATCAAGAGTTGCGCCGACGACGTCCAACTGTCATTATAGCCCACCGCATTGCCACTCGATGTCCAGTAGTATGCGCCCCACGAGATATCCAGCACATTAAAGCCCGCCAAGATGCCGGCTGCAGGCAGAAACACTGCACCAACTTGCTCCATTTGTCGCCATTGTGCGGGGGAGTAGACGTTGTACAGGTAGCTGTCGCGAGGACGTTCTGGAGAGAGATAGCCAGGTGTAAAAGTCAGTCCAGTCGGCAATTGGCAACTGTCGGGCAGCAGAATAATGCCGCGCACACCGCACACCGTGCCAATGCCACTCAAAGCGTATGCATCGGCACGATACGCCAGCAAATACAGCCACTCGCTCGACGAGAGGGTGCGCCACCTACCAGCCACACCCCCGCCGTTACCGATAGCGTTATGCACGCCCCAGTCGTAATGCGCCGACGTACCTGTGAGATTCCAGTCAGGCATGTTGACCGAAGGGCCGTAGCCCTGGGCCTCCCCCCAATCCCACGGACGGTAGTAGCGGTTCAGCACATCGGACGAGTCGTGGTAGCCCGAGGTGGCCCAGCCAAATAAATCAGTCCAATGGTCGTAAGAGGCAACGTTCCATTCGTTCTCACCGCTGCAGTAATCATACTGTGTCGGGGCGAGGCGCCACACATTGGCAGAGGCTTTGTACTGCAGGTTGCCCTTGGAGAAGGCCACCTTCGTGCTGTCGCCCACCGAAAAGAGACCAGGAAGCACACCGCTTTCGTTCACAATGAGCGAAAGTGTCATTAAGGAGTCGCACCCATCCCGATTGAGAATGGTGCGGTAGTAGTCGCCCGTAACCGTGTAGGTACTATCGCCCCAGCGATAGGGGCCAGCGGCAACGACCGTAGTGTCGGAGGTGGTGGGCTGACAGCCCTCGGAACCCGAGGTGGCAGTCTGCACCAGCCGCACGAAATTGCCGTTACTACGATTGTAGGGTGCCACCATGTGGGCATCGTCGGCCAGCGCAAGGCAATAGGCCGAGCCCGCATCGCCTGCGGTGCTGCTCCAGTAGAACGCCATACCCTCGTTGTAGTGGCCGTTGCCTAACGGCAAGAACACGGCACCGGCTTCCTCCACCTCTTTCCACTCGCTAACGTGGAGCGCGAATTGGTAGCACGCCTGCGAGCCGAGGAGGAGCCACAGTTGGGGAGTTTGCACCCAATCGTCCGGTAAAATCATTAGGCCGTACACCGAGCCTATGCCATTCCAAGCGATGGGGTCTTCCACACTGTCGATAATGCACAACAGGCGCAAGTTGGCCGCATTGGGTCGCCCATAGAGCAGGTAGTTCCACTCCTCGGCCGAGAGCACGCGCCACAGGCTGTCCTCGCCTCCACCATTGCTGATGCTGTTGTACATGCCCCAGTCGTAGGCAGCGTTGGCGCCAGTGAGGTTGCGTTCGGCCTGGTCGGTCGAGGGGCCGTAGCCGTAGCGATTGTAGCGGTAGGCCACCGTGGTGTCGGCCGCCAGAATGTTGGACGTATGCCACGGCTCATAGCAGGTGTTGAGCGAATCCTGAGGGTCGTGGTAGCCGCTGGTGCCCCACCCGAAGCGGTCGCACCAAGCGGAGTAGTTCTCCGTGAAGTCTTGCAGATAGCGCATCTCGTACTGCTCGGGGGCGAACCGCCAAAGCTTTTGGCTCGGCAGGTATTGGAGATTGCCGCGAGCAAAGTTGACCTGCAACCCCGGTGCCACTGAGAAGTTTCCCCGAGAGGCACCGATGCCCATGCGGCTGTTCACCACGAGGTGAAGGCCGTAGACCGAGTCGCACCCACCGACCACGCGCAGGGTGTCGTAATAGTCGCCCTGGGTGGTGTAGGTGTGTCCACGCCAAGCAAAACTGCCCTGCGCACGCACCACCGTGTCGCTCTTGAACATGGGGTGCACCTGTATCGTTACGTGCACCACGCTGTCGCACCCGAAAACAGAGATATGGCCGAGGGCTTGCTCGTACTCGCCCGAGATCTGTATGTGGCGTCCGTGCCACACCGCCGTGCCGCAGGCCTCAAGGACAGCCGTGTCGGCAGCCAAGCGGTGCTGCTCGCACTCCGTGGCGCTGAGCAGGCGTAGATTCAGGGTGTCGTGGCTTTCGCAGCCCTCATCGTTGACATAGTGATATACATAGCGGTCGCTTTGGGTGTAGGTGGTGCCATGCCATCGATAAGAGCCCACGGTAACAACATCCTCGGTGCGATGCGAACTGTGGCGCACCGTCAGCAGCAGCGAGTCCACGCTGTAAAAACCCAGCGAGTTGGAGTAACTATGGGTGTAGACACCGCTCTGCGTTACCCACGTGCCGTGCCAGTTGTAGCCATCGCAAGCCTCGCGGACAAAGACGTTGTGGGTGCCACGGTCGAGGATGTCGATGTTCTTGGAGCGGAGCGCAGAGTCGAGGTAGTGGAACGTAAGGGCGTCGGCCGAGTCGGTGGGGTCTTTGAGGTTCTTGAGCTGACGGCCGGCGGCACTATTGCCCAGTGCCAACACCGCAGCAAAGTTCTGCAACTCGGGCAGACGCGGTATCTTTACGAAACTGCCGCCAGTGAGGAAGATGGTGTCGTGCCCAAGGGAGAGCACCTGCACCTCACGGGTAATATAGCCCACATTGTTGGTGAAGCGGCTCAAGGCGGTAGGCTTGTTGGTCAAATCGTTGTAGTTTCCACTGAAGTCGGCTGGCAGTTTGACGAAGCTACCCCCAGTGAGAAAGAGCGTGTCGTGGCGGAGCGAAAGCACCTGCACCTCACGGGAGAGGTATCCCGCATCGTTGGCAAAGGAACCGATGCCGTTCGGCACGTTGCGCAAACTACTATAGAGTCCGTCGAAATGCGCTGGTAGCACCACGTAGCTGCCGCCAGTCAGGAACACAGTATCGCTACGCATGGTGAGCACCTGCTGTTCACGCATGGAGCGGTTGCGCACACTGTCGGTCTTGGCTACATTCAGGGCGTAGGGCACACTCTGCATGCGCTGCACCGTGCGCAGCGTTTCGCCTCCGTCGGGCGTCAGTTGCAGTTCCATGAAGTAGGCGTGGTTGCCCCAATCCAAGCGGTCTATGGCCGAGGCGGTGCCAATGGTAGCAGAAAGGGTGCCGTAGTTGTTGGTGCGGAGCTGCTGCGTCTCGCTATAGACGATGACACCTGCTTCGCCGTCGCGCCGGATATTGACCTGCATCGCCACGTCGCCATTGAGGTAGAGTTCCCCATTGGCTTGGCGAACTACGGCCTGGATGCTGAACAAGCGCGGTGCATCGTAAGGCTGCTGTGCCCACGATGCCACGGAGGCAAGCAGCATCAGCAAGCATACATATATATTATAGTGTCGCTTCATAACGTCGGTTGCTGTTGGACATCAATAATCCCTCACTAATCGCACAGACATGCAATTGCTCTTCTCGCTGTAATATAGCCCACTCAAATCGGGCATAAGGAAGCCGCAAGTGGCGCACCACATCTCGGCCATCCAGCCCAAAAGCATAGAGCGAGCATTCCAAGTCCAGTTGTTGTCAGCACCGTTGGTGCGAAGGCTTGCAGTCCAATAGGCGCACGCCCACATCACGTCGCGCGGTTCATAACCATAGGAGATGCCGCCCGCCGGAAGAAATACTGCACCAGCCTGTTCCATTCGATTCCAATCGGCCACGGTGTAGATGTTGCTGTCGTACATCGAAGCTAATGAAACATCATATTGCAAGTCGGCCATCGACATAAAGTAGAGAGCCGAAGGTTGCGTCCACAAATCGGGCAACAGGATGATGCCACGCACCCCATTGACCGTGCCAGGCGCCCACAGGCTGTCGGCATGAGGACGCAAGTACAACAGGTATTCCCACTCGGTGGCCAAGAGGGTACGCCAGCGGCCTGGCACATTGCCGCCGTTGGCTATCGGGTTGTGTACTCCCCAGTCGTACTCCTTCGACATGCCGACAAGATTCCAGTCGGCCACGTTGACCGAGGGGCCATAGCGACGGGCATCGCCGCCCACGTCGTAAGGACGATAGTAGCGGTTGTAGAGGTCTATGCTGTCATGATAACCAGAGGTAGCCCACGGAAAGAGGTCTATCCAACCTCGGTAGCGGTACGAGACATTGCGATTGCCCTCACCGCAATAATCATATTGCACGTTACCGAACCGCCACACGTTGTTGCTGGCCTTGTACTGCAGGTTGCCTTTGGAGAAAAGCACCTGTTTGGTACTGCTTACGGAGAAAAGTCCTCCAACCGTGCCCGGTTCGTTGATGAGCAGCGACAGCGAGATAATACTGTCGCACCCGTTCTGCGCCACAATAGCTTCCATATAATCGCCACTCTTGGTGTAGGTGTAGCCGTGCCACGAATACACGTCGTTGCTTACGATGGTGGTATCAAAATACGAACAGATGCAATTGCGTGCGCTGGCCACATTGTTCTGCACCAATCGTACGCAATAGGGGTTGGAACGGTTGTAGGCACCGACGGTTTGTGCATTCTCGGAGATGGAGAGGCAGTAGGCCGAGCCCGAGCCCCCCGAGGTGCTTGTCCAGTAGAAGGCAATGCCGTCTTCCTTCATAGGCAAGAATACAGCACCCGAGGCCTCCAGTACCTTCCACTCGGCCATCGAGTACTGGTTGTCGTAGACCGAAGTGGCATTGGGCGTAAAGTTAAGGCTTGTTGGGCGCGTCCAGTTGTCGCAAAGTATAATGTAGCCCATCACACTGTGGGTACCACCCGAGGCACTGGGCACATCGGTGATGATGCCCAGCGAGGTGAGGTATGCCGCGTTGTTGCGACGATGCAGCAGATAATCCCACTCCCTCTCGGACATCAACCGCCACAATCCTGCCCCATTACCACCATTGATAATCGGGTTGTACTGACCCCAATCGTAGTTGCGGCTCGACCCCGTTAGATTAGTGTCTGGCATCGTCGACGATGGGCCGTAGCCGTATTGGTTCTGGTAGTAAGCAGGTGAACCTGCGGGGGCGCTTTGGTTGCTTTGCGCCCAAGGCATGTAGTTTGTGTTGAGCGCATCACCACTATTATGCCAGCCGCTGGTACCCCAGCCAAAGAGATCGCTCCACGTGGGGTAGTACCCAGCCATACATGCCAAACCCAACATGTCGTATTGGCTTTCGGCAAACTGCCAGTAGTTGATGGATGAGAGGTATTGCAGATTACCATGTGCGAAGCGCACCTGTACGCCATTATCCACCGAGTACAACCCTGGAGCCGCTCCGATGCCGTAGTCGCCACCCATCATCAGATGGAGATTCCACACCGAGTCGCAGCCCACCGTAGCATGTATTGTGTCGGAGTAGTCGCCCTGGTCGTTGTAGGTACGGCCGCGCCACGTAAAGGCTGAAGTGGTACGCACTGCGGTATCCGACAAGAACATCGGGCGTATGGTAACGCGCACCCTTACGACGCTGTCGCAACCGCCCACGCCCACGTTGCCTAAGCTGTGCTCATAGGTGCCGTTGCCGCGTATGGTAGTGCCGTACCAGTTCACGCGTCCGCACACGATGAGCGTAGCAGTGTCGCTCTCCGACCTAAAGGCCGTGCAGTCCGACCCACCACCGGCCACGATAGTAAGGTGTAGCGTATCAACGCTGGGGCAGCCGTATAGGTTCTGGTATGAATAAAGGTATGTGCCCGTAGACGCATAGGTTCTTCCGTGCCAATCGTAGCTCCCGTAGCCCGTAGCCGTACTGCTGTTATACGTTCCTACACGGACAGAGAGCTTCAAGGTGTCGGTACTAAAGAAGCCGCCCACGTTGCTGTAGTCATATAGATAAGTACCCGGAACCGTATAGGTAACGCCGTGCCACGTGTAACCGTCGCACGCATCTACTTCCACCGTATTGTGGGTACCGTAATCGGCAACAGAGTCGATGATCAACATCGACCACAGCGAGTCCAAATATCTTTTGGTGACGGCATCTTGCGGATCGGTGGGGTCCTGCACGTTCTTCAGCTGGCGGTTGTTGGCCGAATTGCTTAGGGCCAGCACATCTGCAAAGTTCTGCATTTCCACGTACGGCGGAATAACTACGAAGCTGCCGCCGGTGAGGTACACCGTGTCGTGTCCGGCACTGAGGGCCTGCACCTCACGGGTAAGAAATCCAGCGTCGTTGACAAACTGGCTTAGGGCTGTAGGCTTATTGGTCAAGTCATTGTAGTTCCCACTGAAGTGGGGAGGAAGCTTCACGTAGCTGCCTCCGGTGAGGTATACCGTATCGTGTCCGATGCGCAGCACTTGTGCTTCGCGGGTGATGTAGCCCGCATCGTTGGTAAACTGCGATACACGCGTGGGCTTACCCACCAAGTCGTTGTAGTCCCCGCTAAAGTCGGGTGGTAGCACCACGTAGCTGCCTCCAGTGAGGTATATCGTGTCATGCCCCATCGTCAACACCTGCTTTTCCACAAAGGGTTGCCCACGCACGCTGTCTGCTATGCCTGCGTAAAGGGCGTAGGGCACGCTCAGTATCTGCTGCACTGTCTGCATGGTGTAGTCGCTTCCGCCTGCGGGGTCCACCTCCGCCTTGAGGAAGTAGGGGCCGTTGCCCCAGTCAATGTCGTCAATGCTGGTGAGGTCGCCCACGGCTATGCTTACCAGGCCTTGCGCATTGGTTTGCGCAGTGCGCACTTCCGTGAATACGGCGGTACCCTGTGCGCTACCCCGTAGAATGCTGAGGCGCACCGCTACGGTGCGGTTCTGCACCAGTCCGTTGCGACTGTCGCGCACGACGGCCTGATAGTGGAACTGTTGTGGCACCTGTGCCCACAAGGTGGCCAGGCCGAGCAGTAATGCTATGGTGAGGAATAGTTTCTTCATGTTGCGATGCTGTGCTGTCAATGTCCTTTTATGATGCGGTATGTGTTCTGTTGTCCTTCGTCGGCCGAGCTGACCTGCAGCAGGTACGCTCCTGCCGCCATGCGGCTCATGTCGAGGGTGGCATGTTCTTCAATACGACCGGTAGCCATCGTGCGTCCGCTGTTGTCAAAGAGGGTGTAGTTCAGCGGTGCTGACGCTTCACAGATGCGGATGTTGAGTTCTGCTATGGTAGGGTTGGGATACACGTCGATGTGTACCGACAGTGCCGTTACCGAGGGTATGTCCAGTTGTTCGCTCGAAAGGTAGGTCTGCTGCACTCCCTCCGACACCGTGGCGGTGCGGCGGCTTACCGTCAGAGCGGTGTCTATCACGGTGGCGTCGGCCGTCTGCCCTATCGTGAAGGATATGTGGTGGCGCGCCCCGTTCAGTTCGCCTGCTGCCGGCACTATGGCCTCTTGTGCTCCAGCGGTGCCCGCGCCCCACAGGGCGACAACCGCTATCAGAGCCACCAGCAGCCTCCTTGCTATGTGTTGTGATGATGGGTTCATAGATGTCAGTGGTTTACTTTCCATAGATACGTACTTCCACACGCCTGTTGCGGCGGCGGCCGTCGTCGGTCGCATTGTTTGCCACCGGCCGGTGCTCGCCGTAACCGTGAATGATGACACGGCTTGGGTCAATGCCATACACGGTGCAGAGGTAGTACGACACCTCTCCGACGCGCTGTATCGAGAGGCGGTCGTTGTAAGAGTCTGAGCCAATGGCATCGGTGTGGCCGTCTATCTCCACTACGAGCGAAGGCTCTCGCTGCAACAGCTCAGCGGTGCGCCTCAACCGGTCGCGCCCTCCGAGGTTCACCTCATAACTATTGAAGGCAAAATGCACTTCGTAGGGACATATCGACTCGTTCGCCACGCTGATGCCACGTGTAGCGCGCTGCAGTGCCTCCTCCACACTGATGCATCCTCCGCCCTGCCACGGACGTGCCGCATCGCTGTAGCCGCGGGGCCTACGCGCACCTTGTGTCGAGCCCGACTTGCTACGTTGCATCAAGCTGTCCACCGCCACATAGTCCGCGTCGTAGAGCAGCTGCTCTTCTTCGTCCTCCACCTTTGGTTTGGCCTTGTAGAGCGGCAGAGCCAACCCTATCGAAGCCTCCACCGCACGGTGGCGTCGGCTGCCGTGGTGGCGGTCGATGTCAAACTCGGGGTTCATCACCACGGCCTCCCCGTTGAGCTCGCTGTGGGAGAAGTTGTTTATCAGCCCTGTCGCATAGCCCACCTCGGCCAGCAGGAGAAAATCCTGATAACCGATGGTGAACGGCAACTCAAGGCCCAAGCCCACGTATGCGCCCAAGTCGAAGGGGCGCAACGCGGTGCGCGTCAAGTCATACTGTTGGTGCGAATGCAGCTGCGAGGTGTAGTCAATAGTGCCTCCCGTTGGCAGGGCAAAGTAGAGCCCTGCAGCCACATAGGGCGAGAGCTGCTGTCCCGACTGTCCGATGTTGCATTGCAGCAGTGGACGCAGTTCAACCTGCTGCACACGCAGCTCGTAATCCACATCGCACCACTGCAGGGTGCTGCCACGTTGCGTCCACAGTGCATCGGCTCGCAGCGAGAGTGCGCCACGCACACGGTAGCGATAGAGCACACCGCCCCATGGGCGCAACAGCGGCGTGTGCTCATAGAGGTCGTAACCCTCGTGCGAGAAGACCAAATCGCTCCCACTCAATCCGCCGCGCAAAGCAACTACCTGCTGGGGTGTGCGCAACCACTGCGCCATACCGCACGTGGTGCCTGCCATCAGCAGCAGTAGCATCATCCATCTTCTCATCGGCTGCCTCCTCTGCGCTGCTGTTCTTTCATGCCGTGCCGTAGTGTGCTGGCCGGAGCAATGGGCGGTTCGCCCGTCCAGGAAGTAGCCTCCACGAGGCCATCCCCATCCCTATATATTCTGAACGTATTCACATCGAGCAGCAGGTCGGTGGGGTCCTCCTTCTGCTTCATCAGCGTGGCGTATTCCAAGTCGGTTATACCGCCATCCACCTTGCGGCCGGACACGATGAGAGCCAGTGTGCAACGCCACCCCACCGTGCTGTCGCTCATTTCGGCCAGTCCAGCCACAGTAAAGCGGTCGCCCGTGCCGTTGATGCACGACTCCACACACCGCAGGCGTGCCGTGCTTTGCCACTCGCGATAGCTTATCAAGTTGCGGCAGTTCTGGCTGTCGCACTCAAAGAACACGTCGAAAATGTTCACATTGTAGTAGCGGTCGCTCGCATAGGCCAGCTGCATCGGCGATGCTTTGAATTGACCCACCATCAGGGGCGGGTCGGCACCCAGATTGATGGCCATGTGGCTCCGCAGACTATCAACCTGCTCCGCACTCAGTATGCTGGAGGGAATAGCGTCGAGCGGCGTGGGCAGTATCACCGTGGCATCATCTTTTAGGCATCCTGCCTGCATCAGCACCAACAACAGCCCCACCACAAGGCCTAAATTTCTGCATATCGCGTTCATTACTTGTCCAAAAATGAGGGTGCAAAAGTACATACTTTTTCTTAAACAACTACACTTTGGCTCGCGCCGCGCAAATGGGGGGGGGTATTACACTGCAGTACAATATCTTACAAAACACAACACATACCCTCCCACTTCTACTGCAGTCCGTCCGCACCACTGCCGATCCGAGGTGGCTTCTCAGTTTTGCATCCTATAATATAAGGTGTGCAGGCAGCTCCATTGCCCACTCGGGCATTGACCGCAGCCAACTGTGTGTCATGACCAAAGTTTGGATAAGCGACTCGGGCGAGCAGAAGGTAGCCGACGCTATTGAAGAGAACTGGCGCATGCTGCGCACCACCTCATCGAGACCTACGGTCGAACAAAAGTCCACACAGCCTGACGGTTGTTGCGACCCAGCTCAAGTGCCAGAGCCGCACCATCTGTAGGTCATGATGCCACACAACGTGCGTGCGCCACGGCAAAGCAGAACATACACACCTCTTTTTCAGCACATGCCGCGGCTCAAAGAAGCACACCCAATATCTCAATCTCGAAAATAAATCGTACCTTTGCACCGCGATTGGCGGCTGCCATGCTCCGCATGCACGCTGCCCAATTCGGCCAGCCGTTAGGCCACCTGCACCACCAAACCTCCCCCTGTTTTCCTTCCCGGCAAAGCCTCACACACCAGAGCGCGAAAGCCTGTGCCGTACGACACCGCCCCCTTGTCCCGTACAGCCCACAGTACCATGCCGCACCACATCATTACCGCCCAGCAGGATAACTCCGTTCCAAGCCGTACAGCACCCTGTCCTGGCACCGTACAGCATTTGCCCTCCTACCGTACGGCACAAGCCCATACGCCGCAGGACACCACAGCCCCCTCCCCTGCTGCGCCAACGGCCGACCACAAAAAAAACGTATCTTTGCATCATCATGAAACGACGCACCACCGCCACGCTGGGTTGCGCACTGCTCTGCACCCTAACGCTTTGTGCCTGCATGCACAAACCCGTACCATCCAACATCTTAAGCGAAAAAGAAATGGAGGAAGTACTTACCGAAGCGTACCTTGCCGAGGGCTACTACTCACGGCTGCGGCTGGAGTACCGCACGGTGCCCGATAGCACGCTGCAGCGCGGCATGGCCGACATGCTGCTGCGCCACGGCATACGCCCCACGCAATGGGACAGCAGCGTGGACTACTACCAGCACCATCTGCGGCAGTACGACACCATACACCACCACGTGCTGCTGCGCCTTCAGCAATAAACGTCAAACCAATAGCGCCACACCCCACCCCATGTACATCCAAGCCCACTCAGCCACTACCCAAGGCATCTACGGCCAACACATCACTGTGGAAGTCAGCATAGACAAAGGCGTCAACTTCTGCATGGTTGGCCTGCCGGACAACGCTGTAAAGGAAAGTCAGCAGCGCATCGAGACCGCCTTGAGTCAAATCGGGCACCACATACCCGGCAAGAAGGTGGTCGTCAACCTGGCTCCTGCAGACATGCGCAAGGAAGGCACCAACCTCGACCTGCCCATAGCCATGGCCATCATGGCTGCTGCCGGCGAACTGCCAGCCGACGACTTCGCGCACTACCTCATGGCAGGCGAACTGGCCTTGGACGGGACGCTGCGCCCCATACGAGGCGTGCTCCCTATGGCCATCATGGCACGACGCATGCAGCTGCGGGGCATCATCATACCGACCGAGTGCGCTCGCGAGGCGGCCATCGTGGACAACCTCGAAGTGCGCGCCGCCTCCCACATCAGGGATGTCATGGACTTCCTGCAGGGCAAACACGACGCACTGCCAGTGGTCAGCATCAACACCCGTGAGGAATTTGCACGCAACGAGAACCACTACGACCTGGATTTTGCCGACGTTAAGGGGCAGGAGGACGTCAAGCGCGCCCTCGAAATAGCCGCAGCAGGTGGCCACAACGTCATTCTGATAGGACCTCCAGGCAGCGGCAAATCAATGCTCGCCAAGAGGCTCCCCTCCATCCTTCCTCCACTCTCACTGAGTGAAGCCCTCGAGACCACCCAGATACATTCCGTATCGGGCAAAGGCGGCGGCATCACCTCCCTGATAGCCACTCGCCCATTCCGTGCCCCCCACCACACCATCAGCGATGTGGCACTTGTCGGTGGCGGCACCAACCCAATGCCAGGCGAAATATCATTGGCGCACAACGGCGTATTGTTCCTCGACGAACTGCCCGAGTTCAAACGTCAAGTGCTCGAGGTGCTCCGGCAGCCCATAGAGGAACGCCACATCACTATATCGCGGGCCAAGACGACGGTGGACTACCCAGCCGGTTTCATGCTGGTGGCGGCCATGAACCCCTGCCCATGCGGCTACTACAACCACCCTACCATAGCCTGCACCTGTCCGGCTGGTGCCGCCCGCAAGTACATGAGCAAGGTGAGCGGCCCCCTACTCGACCGCATAGACCTGCACATCGAAGTAACGCCTGTCCCCTTTGCCGAGCTGGCCGACAGCCGTGCCGGAGAGCCCAGCGCCGTCATCCGCGAACGCGTCGTAGCAGCGCGCAGGCGTCAGGAGGCCAGACTCCGCGAGCATCCCGACGTGCACTGCAATGCCCAAATGACAGGACGCATGCTGCGCCAGTTCTGCACCCTCGACGACGCTGGCCAAGCCCTCATACGCCAAGCCATGGAGCGATTGAGCCTTTCGGCCCGCGCCTACGACCGCATTCTCAAAGTGAGCCGCACCATTGCCGACCTCGACGCGTCCGACCACATTCAGGCACACCACATAGCCGAAGCCATAGGCTACCGCAGCTTGGACCGTGGCGACTGGGCAGAGCGAGGCATGTGAAACGAACCCTATCGGCACCACCGCCCACCACCCAGAGCAGCACCGCTCTCGACCACACACACCACGCAATAAAACAACCGTTCCACACGTTACAAACCCCTAAACAGACCGGCACTCAAGCATGCACCCTGCAGTTGACCAACTCATAGCCTCGCGCAGCATCGACCTTGACCTACTCTCGACCCTGCTGCACAGCGACTCACCACAGCTCCGCGACGCACTATTTGCCGCCTCTCGCAGCGAGACCGAGCGCGTGTACGGCAACGAGGTGTTCATGCGCGGCCTGATAGAATTCAGCAGCTACTGTCGCAACGACTGCCTCTACTGCGGACTGCGGCGTAGCCACCGCGAGTTGCCCCGATACCGAATGACACTGGAGGAGATACTGGCCTGCTGCAGGCTGGGCTACCAGTTTGGCATGCGGACCTTTGTGCTGCAGAGTGGAGAAGACGCGTGGTGGACCGACGAGCGACTGTGCCAAGTCGTAGCCTCCATCCGCAGCGAATTTGCAGATTGCGCCATCACACTGTCGGTGGGCGAACGCTCCAGAGAAAGTTACCAGCGTCTGTTCGACAGCGGTGCCAACCGCTACCTGCTACGCCACGAAACGGCCGACGCAGCACACTACGCGCAGCTGCACCCGTCGGACATGAGTTTCGCCCACCGCATACAGTGTCTGCACACCTTGAAAGAGATAGGCTATCAGGTGGGCTGTGGCTTCATGGTCGGGTCGCCTGGACAAACCGACGCAACGCTGCTGCAAGACCTGCAGTTCATCACCTCCTTCCGTCCCCACATGGTGGGCATCGGCCCCTTTGTGGCCACACAGCACACGCCCTTCGCCAACGAACCTAACGGCGAAGTAGAGTTGACCCTACGCCTCCTTGCCATCATACGCCTGCTGCACCCCACCGTGCTTCTTCCCGCAACGACCGCACTTGGCTCGCTCCATCCTTTGGGGCGGGAGCAGGGCATCAGGGCAGGTGCCAACGTAGTGATGCCAAACCTATCGCCAGTGGAAAACCGCAAACAATACAACATCTACGACAACAAAATCTGTTTGGGCGACGACGTGGCGCACTGCCGCAGTTGCCTCGAACGCCGTATAGAAAGCGTAGGCCGCCACCTCGTGGTGGCACGAGGCGACTATCGGCACGACACGGCAACCCCTACAGCAACTGGGAACACACCGTCCGACCCCACCCCCAACTCATAACACCACAAGTCTTGAAATCCAAAGTATACATAGAGACCTACGGCTGCCAAATGAACTTTGCAGACACCGAGGTCGTCATGTCGCTCCTGCAACAAGAGGGCTACGACATCACGACCGAGGCAGAGGAAGCCGACTACATTCTCATCAACACCTGTGCCATTCGTGAAGGAGCCGAGCAGCGCATACGCCGCCGTCTCGACATGCTGCGGAGCGAACGCCGCAGGAGGCCAACCCTCCGCATCGGCATTCTCGGCTGCATGGCCGAGCGACTCAAGGACCAACTCCTTACGGAAGAAGAGGTGGTGAGCTTCGTCGTTGGTCCCGATGCCTACCGGCAACTACCCTCTATCATGAAGCAAGTGGTCTCGGGCAGCAAAGCAGCCGCCACCGAACTGAGCACGGAAGAAACCTATGCCGACATCGAGCCCGTGCGCCTCAACGCAGGCATTTCGGCCTACATCTCAATCATGCGCGGCTGCCAGAACTTCTGCACCTACTGCGTAGTTCCATACACCAGAGGTCGAGAGCGTAGCAGAGACGCACAAACCATCATCGGTGAGGCACGCTCCCTCTTTGAGCAAGGCTACCGAGAAGTAACGCTGCTCGGCCAGAACGTCAACAGCTACCACTTTGAAGGCGCAGAGCGCACCTGGACATTCGCTGATCTGATGGACAGTGTGGCGCAGATAAGCCCCCTGCTGCGCGTCCGATTTGCCACCTCTCACCCCAAAGACTTGAGCGACGAATTGCTCTACGTCATGCGCAAGCACAACAACATCTGCAAGTGCATCCATCTGCCCGTGCAGTCGGGCAGTGCACACATGCTCAAACAGATGAACCGTAAATACACACCCGAATGGTATCTGGACCGCATAGCTGCCATACGGCGCATCCTGCCCGAGTGTTCCATCACGACGGACGTCATCGCGGGCTTCTGCGGCGAGACCGAAGAAGACCACCAGGAGACCCTGAGAATGTTTCGCACCGTGCGCTACGATTACGCCTATATGTTCAAATACTCCATGCGCCCTAACACCTACGCCGCCCGCTTCCTGACCGATGACGTGCCAGACGACATCAAAACGCGTCGGTTAGAGGAAATCATCGCCCTGCAAGGCGAAATAGCACTGGAGAACAACCGTGCCGAGATAGGCCGCACCTACGAAGTACTGGTGGAGGGAGTGTCGCACCGAAGTCCCAAACAACTGTTTGGCCGCAACAGCCAAAACAAGGTCGTGGTATTTGAACGGCGCAACTTCAACCCTGGGCAATACATTCACGTAAAGATAACCGACTGCACCTCGGCAACCCTCATGGGGGAGCCCGTAGAATAGCAGCATCCAACACCAAGCACACATCTTCCTCACCATGACACAATCATCATTCTTTCAGAAGCACCCCTTGATAGCCAACCTGCTGCTAATGCTACTGGTCAGCGTGGCAATTATCATCGTCATCTTCGTCCTTCTGAAGACATACGCACGACAAGGACAGGAATACGAGCTGCCCGAAGTGGCCGGGCTGAACATCGAAGAGCTGAGTGCCGATGACCCGCTGGAACTAAACTATGAGATTGTGGACTCGGTGTACCGCAAGGGAATGACCGGTGGCCAAATACTTTCGCAGAACCCCAAAGCGGGTACGAAGGTGAAGAAGGGGCGCAAGGTGTACATCACCATTACGTCATATAGCCCAGAAGAAGTACCAGTGTCGAACATCATCGATGCGACCCTGCGCCACGCCCTGTCGCAGTTGGCCAGCGACGGACTGGAATGCGGCAAGCTGAAGTTTGTGGAAAGTCCGTTCCGCAACGTAGTGCTGGAACAGAGCTACAAAGGGAGAACACTGCAGAAAGGCGACAAGGTGCCACTGGGTGCCCACATAGATTTGACGGTGGGTCTTGGCGACGAAGGCAGCACGACCAAGGTGCCCATGGTGCTGGGCAAAACACCGTCGCAAGCACGGCGTGCGCTACAAGCCGCCTCGCTCAACGTGGGTCGCGAACATTTCGGAGGTGTGAAAGACCAACAGACTGCGGTGGTAGTGCAACACGAACCTCCCTATACGGGCGTATCCACTTATGCTTTTGGCACCACGGTGGAGTTGTGGTACAAGGACAAAGAACAGGTAAACGTCGACAAGCTTATTAAAGACTACAAAGTGGACTCCTCCAAAATCACGACAGCCGAAGCGACGAGTAATGCCATAGAGTGGTAATCCAAACCTCCTCTCTTTCACTTTATGTCCACCATGAGAATGCCACGATTCCTCATACCGCAGTCCTCTACAAAACCCACTGAAGCGCCCATTACTGCTGAGCGAAGCGCGCGCAACCTGCGAAAGCACGTTCGGACGGTTTTGCTACTGCCGATGATGGTTTTGCTGATTGGCACACCGCTGTTGGCACAGGAGTGCCTATTGCCACTATACCGAACGAAGAGCCAGGCTGCAACCAACCGCATAAAGGGGGTGGATGAACGCGTACTGACGCTGCCTTTCTTCGACGATTTTTCCAACTACGAAGGGCAACCCTCTCTCCTACGCTGGGCAGAGAGCGATGCATTCGTCAACCGTGACTTTGCCACGCTACCTCCTACCGTCGGCATGGCCACGCTCGATGCACTGCGAGCCGACGGCACGCTCCACGCCAACGCCTCGACCGCCCTCTTTGGAGCCGACACCTTAGCCTCACTCCCCCTCAGATTGGACTCCCTCTTCTCACCCGTAACCAAACGGCTGACGCCAGCAGACTCGGTGTATCTCAGCTTCTACTATTTACCTGGAGGCGGTGCGGGTGTGCCCTGGCAGCGCACTGGCGACGCGCCAGATGAACAAGACTCGCTACTGGTGGAGTTTTACGACGAAGCGGACAGCCTGTGGATTGGTGTGTGGGGAACAGCAGGCGTGTCGGAAGACAGCCTTACAGCACGGACAGGCACTCGGTGGCAACAAGTGCTGATTCCTATTACTGACGGACGCTTCTTTCAGCACGGTTTTCGCTTTCGTTTCCGCAACATCTGCTCCCTCTCCTCTAACGCATTGCGCGGCGAGGTGGGCAACAGCGATCAATGGAATATAGACTATGTGCGGTTAGACCGAGGAAGAACACGCAACGACCGCTACTCGCGCGATGTGGCCTTTGTAGAACGTGCCCCCTCCATGCTTAGGAGGTACACCGCCATGCCGGCGCGTCAGTTCACCCCAAGCGATATGCGTCCCACCATCCCGATGACCATCACCAACCTCTACTCGCAAGCGTTGCCAGCTGCATACGCCTACACCGTAACCGCCACTTCGGACGGCAACATCCTGCACCAGTACAACGGTGGCAATGACAACGTACCGTCATTCCCTGCCACAGGCAGTTATCAAACCGCCCCGATGCACGCCACGCCCTCGGTAGGGTTCAGTTTTACCCCCACTTGGCCTTCCACCAGCTACGAGGTGCGACACGTGGTGAGCGTAGGTGGAGCTGGTGATATACACACAGAGAATGACACACTGGTGCAGACCTGCACCTTTGCGGACTACTATGCCTACGACGACGGAGTGCCAGAGAACGGCTATGGGGTGAAGAACTCGGGGCCTTGCTCGATTGCGATGAGTTTCGCACTGAACCACCCAGACACACTGATGGACGTATACCTATATATTAATAGTACGCGCGAGCAAGAAAACACCGGCATACAGTTTCGCATTGGGGTGTGGGCCAATGTGGGTGGAAGGCCAGGAGCACAACTCTACGCCGACGAGACCCTCTACCGCGTAGTCGACACGGCATTAAACCACTACGTGCGCTATCCCCTCTCACGTCCGTTAGCCGTAAGAGACTCCGTCTTCATCGGCATCATACAACAGACTTCGCTGGCCTACATGAATCTCGGCTTCGACCGAAGCAATGATGCGTCGCGCTACACCTATACCAGTATCGCAGCCAACACGTGGGCGCAGAGTTACCTAAAAGGTGCAGTAATGATACGTCCCTGCTTTGGGAGTGGCAACCGACTTGGCATCAACGACGAGCCACTCCCCGCATGGAGCGTATACCCCAACCCTGCTACCGACCACATCACCCTACACACCTCAGAGCCACTGCCAGCAGGCACACAGGCCATTTGGTTCGACCTCAAAGGGCACATTGTGCACACAGTCCCAGCACAACAGACCTTAGACGTGAGTCAACTGCCAGTAGGGATTTACTTGCTGCGCCTTGCGATGCCCGACCGCAAAGCCTTGAATCAACGCATCATAATTGGCCACTAATCACGTCATATCATCTACTTCTCTCTACAGGTAGCAGTCCTACCCAACAACCAATAGTCAACCATGAGCGCCCCAAAACTCCCCACCATTGACAACGAAGAATCAGGCGAAGAACTGTATGAGCACCACCACATCGTAGTGGACAAAGGACAAGCCCCACTACGGCTGGATAAGTACCTGACAGCTCGACTCGAAGGCGTGTCGCGCACCAAGATACAGGCAGCCATGAAGGCAGAGTGCATCCGCGTGGCTGGACGCCCAGCGAAGGCTAACTACAAGATAAAGCCATTGGACGAAATAAGCATCCTCCTGCCCGAGCCGCCGCACGACATAGAGTTGCTGCCCGAGGAGTTGCCACTCAGCATCGCTTATGAAGACGACGACCTGCTGGTGGTGGACAAGGCGGCAGGCATGGTGGTTCACCCTGGTTACGGTAACTTCAGCCATACGCTGCTCAACGCCCTCCTCTTTCACCTTCAAGGCTGCACCTGCCGCAACGGTGAACCTGCACAGCCTTATCTTGTGCATCGTATAGACAAGGATACCAGCGGTCTGCTGGTGATAGCCAAGAATGAAGAGGCTCAAGCCGGTCTGGCTCGCCAGTTCTTCTACCACACTATAGACCGTAGATACAACGCACTGGTGTGGGGAGACATGGAGGGAGATACAGGTACTATTGATGGGAATTTGGCTCGGTCAGCAAAGGATAGGCGCGTCATGGCGGTCTATAGCGACCCCGCAGTCGGGAAACGTGCCATCACCCACTGGAGCGTAGTGGAACGGCTGGGGTACATCACGCTGGTGGAATGCGTACTGGAGACAGGCCGCACCCATCAGATACGCGCCCACATGCGCCACATCGGGCACCCCCTTTTCGCTGATGCCACCTACGGAGGCGACCAGATACTGAAAGGGACCACCTTCAGCAAATACCGTCAATTTGTAGAGAACTGCTTCAACATCCTGCCACGCCAAGCACTGCACGCACGAGTCTTGGGCTTCGAGCACCCCATTACGCATGCCCACATGCGCTTCGAGTCACCCATACCCACCGACATGCAAGAGGTCATTGACCGTTGGCGCCGCTATGCCAACGCCTCGCGTACCGAATAGACTTGTCTTCACTCCTCTGCTACAAAGTGCTCAGCCCATCATCTTGCCCATAAGGAACAGCCAAACTAAGAAGCGAGCACCTTTCCCCACCAACATGAACAGCGCACAGCGCAGAGGCTTCACTTTATAGAACCCCAGTGCCAACGCCAACACATCGCCCAGCAAGGGAAGCCACGTGAAGAGGGCCAACGGAGGCCCCCACTTGTCCACCCGCTGTTTTTGGCGTTGCAACTTCTCGGGCGACACATGGAACCAGCGTTCAATCCACTCCCACTTACCCAGCCAACCAATGCCAAACGTGGTGAGGCCACCCAACCAGTTGCCCAGTGTAGCCGCCACAAAACATTCAATCGGATTGGCTCCAGCCAACACCAAACCACAAAACAACGCATCGGAAGAGAACGGTACCACTGTGGCTGCCAAGAAGGCACCCCAAAAGAGCCCAAGGGCTCCCCACTGCTGCAAAAAGTCCAACATCGTGATGCGTGTGTGGCATAGATAACGCAGCTAACTCCTTTGTAGTGTGCAGTATCAACCCATGCTGTCCTCCCGAACAACATTCTGTTGCCGCTGAATCTTACCACGAAACTCGCAAAAGGACACTTTTTTACCGTACGAACCATAGGTACCTTCACTCACCACAACCTAACAGACCTCCTTCAATTCATAAATATCACCCGTACGCCAACTGACGTTACAGGCTGTATTAGGCAGTCTGTGGCCATTGGGCATAACCAGTCGCTATGCTTCTGCAAAAAATTTTCTTCCAAAACACTTGGTCATTCAATCTATTCTGCGTACCTTTGCCCTCGCTTACGCAACTACCCCAACTTGTCATAGGACAACTCTCATCAACTCAATGCTGACACCTGCATACTCGTCCAGCTCCTACTTGATAATGTACAGCCGTGCTTGCTTATCGAAATGCTACACTACCATATATAACATTGGATACAAATTTTATATATACTATGAGCATCAAAATCCTCACCCCTGCCACGCGACTGGCCGTCTATAGCTTAGTGCTATACCTGTCGTTTCACGCGCTGCAAGCGCAAACGACCTCCATGATGTCATCAACGGGTTCTGCGGGTGACACTCGCACTATTGTCCATCCACTGACCGATTCCACCATGCTATGCTTCTTCAATGGCGACAACCGATTGGTTATTGCCTCACCGTTCGACAGCATTACGCCCACATACTATTTCCTTAATGACTACGAAATCCACGACATCAAGGTATGGAATGATCTTGCCTTCTTCTGTGGAAAAGGCGGTGGAAGTCAACCCTTACTTGGTTACATCAACTGCACAGACATAGCGAACATCTCCACACCCGAGTTGGTAACCCTCAACCTAAACGATCTAAATAATCTGGTATCCCCCCCTCTCGACTTCACACGCATGTGCATATACGATGACGGACATTTGCTCCAACTGTTCGCAATTGGCACCGACAATACATCTGAACAATATATCGTAAAGTTTTCCTCTTTTGCAGACGATCTCTACAACTGGGACTACACCGTTGTGCATGATGACCCTGGCGCCAGCAGCAGCGGTGTAACCATAACCTATAGTGATATCACCACCACGGACAACTACGTCGTCGCCACGGGTGTCTCGAACTATGGCTTCATGTGCTTCCGTGCATTCCCTAATGGAGACCTCACTGAATCCGTAGCTCATTACGTGGGGTGCCTTGTGGATAACGGTAGTTTACAATCTCCCCTCAACAATCGCTTCGCTGCCTGCCCACTTCCAGCCAACCAACTCGCCTTTGCTTCGCTCTACCTCCAAACCCTGCCAACCAACATGTCCACCAACATTGCCGACGGTTACCAAATACTGATATTCGACATCTCTAACTACCACTCCACCGTCAGCCAACAACTCGCACGGGATTCGCAGCTCGACCTTCAGTACTCCATAGGACAATACTACTTCCCCTCAACACGAACCGTCGCCTTGTCGGGCGTTGACGACATGGCATACGATGCATACGGCAACAGGCTCCTCATCCTTGAGACTGGAGACAATGTGCTCGACACCATGAGTACCATCAACGTAGCTGACCTCAACTCCCTCTCCTTACAGACCTACTACCTGCAAGGGTTCGACTGGTTCAGTTTGGCTGCCACTCCTTTCACCCTCAATTCGAACTTTGCCAATAATTTCTCCGCAGCAGGTCGCAGCCAACAACCCAAACACTGGGGCTATTGGGTTTCACAAACTCACGGCTCGGCGACGTGCCTCGGCAAGGTGGACTATGTACTCTTCACGCGCAGCAACACTGCTTTTAAAACAGAATATCTTCCTCTGCAGTTCTCCGATGGGTTTGCCCCCGCCACATTCCCATTCGTCTTAGAACCTGTTATCAAACAGAATGACTCCATATGTCCATAACCGACAATCCATCTATCCTATAAACCACAACAAACAGTTAAAGTCATGAAACGTATCTATACACTTGTCCTTATCTCTTTGAGTATACTATCCCTGTATTCTTCGGTCGTAGCTCAAACACCAGACACCCTCTTTGCCGGCCTTGGTCCATCCAACTACTTCTACTACCTGGAGCCCGAACACATGGAGATACTATCCGAAAGTGCGTACTATCAAAAATATATATCAGGACGGTTTATGCTAAGAAAGTTTCATGGACTTAATTGCATTCCACGCCAATTCAGAGTGCAATATGAAGATAAGTCTCCCATCGGGTGCTACCGCGTCATGATAGAAAGGCCACTGAAGGTAGTTGGCATCGTCGGAGCCACATGGATTGACAGCAATACTGCATATTATGGATCTCGAAACGTCGTATTGCCCATGCGTTCTGATCTCCCAGACATGGTTCACATTCCCAGAGACCCTGATGTTGCCCACCGCTCACCCGAATACTTCATGCTTTTTGAAGAGGACAGCAACGGCTTACCTCGCGAACTGGCGCGCGGCAGATGGGACAACCTGCAGCCCAAACATTACGCCAAGTATAGAGATTGGCAAATTGTCAGCTACGGTAGTACCCCCTATGCTCTTTACGACAGTTCCGTATACCTTCCTATGTACGAAGTATTATTCGACACCAGCTTCGTTATGGACAGACCTTTCTATGTAGGCATGTCATTCTACAACAACTACTATATTGACACTAATTGTATACCAGATGGCGAGTGTTCAACTTATTCATACGACTTCCGTGTTCCACGTGACTATAGTTACCGAATTGCGCATCCCTTGACATGCGTAGGGTCAACCGACTATAGACTCTTTAAAAAACCCTATCAATTTACCTCCATTCAAAAACTGTGCAAACACATGAGCCGAAATACGGTCGTCGATCCATGCTACAACCCCGAGAGTAATTATCCACTCCAAAGAGGCGGCGAAGAGGATGAATTGGAGTTCCCGTGTCTCTGCTTAGATACAGTATGGCAAGATGTTTCCTTTGAAGAGTGGCGCGGAGGCATCACCCTGTTTCCTATTTTCGACACCACATTTAACCGCGGAGAGGAGCCTCCCCACATACCATTCGATACTACCACTCCGCAACCTGACCCATGCCCCATTCCAACAGGACTCACCTTCTACGACCTCGGCAATAACATGGTTACCATTCTCTGGAACAATAACTCCGCACACACCTCTTACCAACTCTCTTATTGTCGCCCCGGCACTGATCCCAACAATGGCACCCTCATAACGCCAAACGGCTACATGTGGGCGCTCAGCGACATCGACACCAACTGGTATGTGGCCTACGTCCGTGCTCAGTGCGCCAACGGCGAATGGACTGAGTGGAGCGATGGCTTGTGGTTCCGTACGGGATGGGAAGCCGACAACTCAGTGCTACAAGCCTTGGAGGCTACCACCTTTATACAACCTAACCCTGCACACGATAGGGTACAAGTGTTCTCTTCGTTCCAAATACGTAAACTCTCGCTCTATGACATCCAAGGACGATTGGTCCTCACGCAGCACGTCAACGGGCCTTCGGCCACGGTGTCTCTCACCAATATTCCAACAGGCTTCTACATCCTCCTCATTGACACACCGTCTGGCACTGTTCCACGCCGCCTCTCCATCCGTTGAGATACTCTCCTCTCTTACTCCTATAACACATATCAAGCACAACCGATGCCTCTCTACCTTTCGCTCGTCCTGATTGAGGCATCGGTTGCAATTTTATCCTATAATAATATTGTACATCAACCGTTATACAACAGAATCAATTAGTATATCGACACAATAGCAACTATATTACTATGCGACACCTCCACAACATCACACGGCGGCATCCTCTCAAGAAGTGCCGCCTATTGTTTTTTGTGGCCACACTCTTAGCCATGCAGGCCTTCACCCCGAACGCTGTCGGCCAAACGCATACCTTGCGAGGCACCATTACCGACCGCGCCACAGGCGAGACCCTCATTGGTGCCACCGTGCTCGACCAGCGCAGCGGCCGAGGAACCGTAACAAATGCCTACGGGCGTTTCTCGCTGACCTTGCCTGCCGACAGCATCCACCTGCGCATCTCCTATGTGGGCTACAGCGTCCATCTGGAGCGCCTATACCTTTCATCCGATTACGAGTTGAACTACGCCATGAGTCCCAATCAGAACCTCAAAGAGGTGGTGGTTACAGGTGATAAACCCACGGGGCACAAGTCGGTTCAGATGAGTGCCATAGAGATACCTATGGAGCAAATCAAGTCCGTACCCGTCCTCTTCGGTGAGGCCGATATCTTGAAAGCTGTACAACTACTACCCGGGGTGCAATCGGGCAGCGAGGGCACATCGGGCATCTACGTGCGTGGCGGCGGACCAGACGAGAACCTGTTCCTTATTGATGGAGTGCCGCTCTACAACGTCAACCACCTCGGAGGCTTTTTCTCTGCGTTCAATTCCGATGCTATCAAAAACGTAACCCTCTACAAAGGAAGCTTCCCTGCCCATTACGGTGGGCGCTTGAGCAGTGTGCTCGACGTAACTTCGAACAACGGCAACGACAAAAAAGTTCATGGCACTGGCAGCATTGGTCTCATCGCTGCCAAAGTCAATGTCGAAGGCCCCATTGTAAAGGAGAAAACCACCTTCAACCTCTCGTTGCGGCGCACCTACCTCGACGCTCTGATACAGCCCATCATTATGGCCGTCAGTTCTACCGAAGGTGTGGCAGCCAACGCAGGCTACTACTTCTATGACCTCAATGCCAAAATCACCCACAAGTTCTCCGACCGCAGCCGACTCTTTGCCACCTTCTACAGCGGCGATGATGTAGTCTACATCAAGGTGCGCGACCGCTATAGCGACAATGGCAACCAGGAGTGGATGAAGATGAAATACAACTGGGGTAATATGGTAGGTGCCCTCAGGTGGAACTACGAGCTCAACCCACGCCTATTCATGAACCTCTCCGCCTCTTATACCCGCTACCGCAACGACATCGGCTTGGGATATGAATCCACCTTTAATAATATATACGAAGAGCTGAACATGACCTACAAGTCTGGTATACGCGACATCACAGCCCGTGCTGACTTCGACCTCGACTACAATCAGCAGCATGCCGTCAAGTTCGGGGGAGCCGCCGTCTATCACATCTTCACGCCCGAAGTACAAAAACTGAACTTTGACTTCGGTGCTGACGACCGACTCGACACTACCGTGGGGCAGAGCACCATCCACGCCGCAGACATCTCGCTCTACGCCGAGGACGACTGGACTATCAACGATGCCTTCAAACTCTCATACGGTGCCAACTTGGGTGGATTCATCGTTCAGAACACTTTCTACCCCAGCATTCAGCCTCGTCTCAGCGGCCGCATGATGCTGACCGACGACCTATCGCTCAAGGCAGGCTACGCCTACATGAACCAATACATGCACCTACTCTCCAACAGTTCCATCAGTTTACCCACCGACCTTTGGGTGCCTGTCACCGAACGCATCGCCCCTATGAAGGCTCACCAAGTGGCAGCAGGACTTTTCTACAACTTCAAGCAGACCATCGATTTCAGCATTGAGGGTTACTACAAGTACATGGACAACCTGCTCGAATATCGCGACGGTGCCTCCTTCTGGGGAAACAGCACGGGATGGGAGGACAAGGTTCTAATGGGTTGCGGCTGGGCCTATGGAGTAGAGTTCCTTGCGCAGAAGCAATTCGGCAATCTCACCGGCTGGGTGGGCTACACCCTCAGCAAGACTATGCGCAAGTTCGACCGCGAGGGGCAGACTATCAACGATGGAAAACCGTTCCCTGCCAAGTACGACCGTCGGCACGACATTTCCATTGTACTCAGCTACAAGCCGAGCGACCACTTCGACGTCAGTGCCACGTGGGTCTTCAGCTCGGGCAACACCGCCACCCTTGCCACCCAATACGTGGAGACACCAGCCGTGCAGAGCTACTACGACTATTGGGGCTTCGATGAGACCGAAGGTTCAAGCAGCACCAAGGAGACGCCCTACTTCGAGCACCGCAACAACTTTCGGATGCCATCCTACCACCGCATGGATATCGGTCTGAACTTCCACAAGCAGAAGAAACATGGCGTACGCACATGGAACATCAGCGTCTATAATGTCTACAACCGAAAGAACCCCTACATAGTCTACACCCGTACGGTGTCGGGTCTTTCTGGTTCGCGCATGGCCCTCATGCAGCTCTCCCTCTTCCCCATCATTCCCTCGGTGTCCTACACATTTAAGTTCTAACCTCGCCCCAAGACCGTAACCACACCCGTGAAGACACCGCGCCTACTTTGCCTGCTGGTCGTTGCGGCAGCTGCCCTAATGTGTAGCTGTGAAAAGGAGATATCCGTTGACGACTCCCTGAAAGCCACCTACAACATGGTTACATGTGCCCCTGTCAGTGGGCACCAGCTCTCCCTCATAATTTCCAAAAGTCGCCACTTCCTTAGCCGCGAAAGAATACGCCCCATCGACGACGTGTCGGCCACCATCCGCCTCAACGGAGTTGTCTATCCCGCCACCTCCGCCGCCGACGGAAAGTACACCTTCAACTGCACACCACAGGGGGGCGACCTCGTCGAACTCCTTCTCTCCAGCCCCGATTGCCCGCCACTCACCATCAGTAGCCGCCAGCCTCAAGCACCATCGTTCGAAATCGCCAACGTCTCCGTCGACAGCAACGTATACTATTACTACTACCACTTCAACATCCGTCTCAACGACCCCGTAGGCCAAAACTACTACCGCATAGCCGCTCGTATGGCTACCATCACCACCACCGACAGCACCATCGACACCTCTTCCTACTCTATTGCGAGACTTGTGAACTACGGCACCACCTCGGCACCCGTTCTCAGCTTCGAGGTTCCCACCTCGTCGGAAGAAGGCTACAGCACCGAGCCCCAGCTCTACTTCAACGACGTTACCTTTGACGGTAAATCCTACCAGTTCAGTTGTACCATTCAATGCGACAAGTACATCACACGCCACAAAAAGGCACTGATACGCCTCGTACTGAGCAGTCTAACCAGAGACCAATATCTCTACGAACGTGCCCTCTACGCTGAACGTAGCCGTAACCACGACAATCCGCTTGAAGAACTCGTACAACTGCATTGCAACATCCACACCGACTCGTGGTTGGGTCTCTTAGGAGGCATCAGCAATACCTCGCGCCAGTGTGTCATCGAATAATCCTCTTCATCCTTAAATCCCAAGCACATCATCACTGCCAATACACATCAAGCCATGACATCATCCCCCAGTCTTTTCCATTTCTGCTCCTTCGCCATCTTGGTCATTGCCTGCCTGACCTTCGCCGCCTGCGAAACGCCACTCGACATGGACATGGAGCGAACCGCCTCCCTTACCGTAGTATCGGCCATGCCGCAAGCCGACACCGCACTCTGCGTTCGCCTTACGAAGAGCCGTTATTTCCTTTCGCGAGATGGCATCGAGCCCATCACCGGCGCACAGGTTTCCCTATCGCTCAACGGTGCCCCCTGCACACCAACCGTCGACACGTCTGGCTACTATCACTTCAGCGATGTTCCCCAGGGGGGCGACACCATTGCGCTACGTATATCCACTGCTGGGCAGGAACCCATCCAGGCCTCAACCCGCATCCCAACCACTCCCGTAGTGCAACTCATCAGCATTGAGTCGGAGTACGACCCCAGCAAAGACACAGTTACCCGATACGACGATGACGGCTATACCACAATTTCTCCACAGGATTACGACGTAGACATTAGGTTCCGCATCGCCGACCCGAAGGAAGAAAATTACTATAAAGTAACCGTCGGCTATACAGCTTGCCACAACCAGACCATATATTACCCGCAACCCAAACGCGACACCATCATCTGCCAAAACGAACCTCTCGCCAACATCAAGTGTTCCGACCCTGCTATCAGAACACTCCCGTCGGTGATAGACATGATAGATGAAGAAGACGGCTCGTTCTTTGGCCAAACATTATTCTTCACTGACCAGACCTTCGCAGGCAAGAATCACGAAATGAAAGTCAGTCTAAGCATTGAATATTACGAATTCCAAGGCCACGACCCACGCGAAATTCCCCTTGTGCTGTCGGTCTACAGCCTCACGCGCGACCAGTTTCTCTACGAGCGCACCGTAGCCGCCAATGTAAGCAGCATAACCTCACTCTTTTCGGAACCTGTGCAATTGCACTTCAACATCAAGCAAGATGGCTGCGTGGGTATCCTCGGAGGCAGTGCATGCACCCGCATCGAGGCCTCCTACTACGACATCAACGGCACTGACAATCCCTAATCATTTCCTACCCTATCTCTATATTTTCTCCACACCACATGCGCGTCCTTATCACCGATAAGACCCACCCTATCCTGCAGCAACTGCTGGAAGAGGCTGGGCACACCTGCACCATCCACACCGACCTCACCTACGACAGCCTGCTGGCCTGCATAGCCGACTATGATGCCCTCATAGTTCGAAGCAAGATTCCCATAGACCGCCGCTTTCTCGACCAGGCCCTACACCTGCGCTGCATAGGCCGCGTGGGCGCTGGCATGGAGACCATTGACGTGGACTACGCCGAGCAGCATGGCGTACGCTGCTTGAACTCGCCCGAGGGCAACCGCGATGCCGTGGGCGAACATGCCACAGGGCTACTCCTTTCGCTGCTCGACCACATTCGCAGGGCCGACGCCGAGGTAAGGCGTGGTCTGTGGCAACGCGAGGCCAACCGAGGTGTGGAGCTAAAGGGCAGAACCGTAGGCATCATTGGCTACGGCAACATGGGCGCTTCCTTTGCGCAGCGGCTGCGCGGCTTTGAGTGCCGCATCATGGCATACGACAAGTACAAACACGGTTTCGCTACATCTGAAGTGGCCGAATGCACGCTGCAGGAGCTGCAGACCGAGGCTGACGTGGTAAGTCTCCATGTGCCGCTGACCGACGAGACTTATCACATGGTGGACGATGCCTTCTTCCAAGCCCTACGCAAACCAGTCTTCCTGCTCAATACCTCAAGGGGGGCCGTGGTCGACACACCGGCTCTCGTGCGCGCCATGGAGGCGCAGCAGGTGATAGGTGCCGGGCTCGACGTGATAGAATACGAGGACATGTCGCGCGACGGCCTTGCTGCCGAGTCGATGCCCCCTGCGCTTGCATACTTGGTGCAGTCCGACCGCACCGTCTTGACGCCCCACGTGGCGGGCTGGACCGTTGAGTCGCGCTATAAGTTGGCTGCCGTGTTGGCACAAAAGATGAACCAAGTACTTCAATCCTTCGCACAATGATTATCGTAGGTAACTGCATCATCTCCGACGACATCGCACTCCGCAACTTCGAATGCCGACTGGAATGCTGCCACGGGCAGTGCTGCGTGGAGGGCGATGCCGGGGCACCTTTAGACCAGGATGAACTGCCCGTGCTCGACCGCCTTTTGCCACAAGTGCTTCCTTTCATGACTGCCGAGGGACAGGCCGCTGTGCGTGAGCATGGCACTTGGCAGCCCGACGAGGAGGGAGAGCCCTGCACTACGCTCGTGAGCGGACGGGAATGCGCCTTCGTCTGCTGGCAGGGCGACACGGCACTCTGCGCCATAGAGTGCGCTCACCGACGGGGCATCATCGACTTCCCTAAGCCTTTGTCGTGCCACCTCTACCCCATCCGCATCGAGGACTACGGAGAGTTTCAGACGCTGAACTACCACCAATGGGAGGTTTGCCGAGAGGCCTGCCATGCCGAGAGCAGCACCTCGCAGCCGCTCTACCACTACCTCGAAGTGCCACTCGTGCGCAAGTATGGCCAAGCCTGGTATGACGAACTGTGCGAGCAGTGCGAGCAGATGCGCCGCCAGCATGGGCTGTAACCGCCCGTCGGCAGGCAATCCGTATGAATAGGTGTACCGCCGTCAACCCTCTATTGGGGGCACTTGGCGGTCAAAGTCTAAGTAGAAAGGCCACCGCTTGCGGAATTGCAGGAGCGGCTCTGCCTCGAGGGTGGCCACCAAAGGGCACTCTTTCCCAGGCTGCGTCGTAGTCAATTCGTTTCCTTTGTAGTCGACCACCAGGCAATCGCCGTTGTGGGCCGAGCCATGTTCATCCTCGCCCGAGCGATTGACACCCAGCACATAGCTCAGGTTCTCCACTGCGCGAGCCTTGAGCAAGGTGTTCCACGCCGACTGGCGCGAAGCAGGCCAATTGGCCGTTAGGAGCAGCAGGTCGTAGTCCAATCCGAGGAAGGCCGACTCTTCCGCCCCACGCTCGGCACACACCTCATTGCGAAGCCACGTGGGGAAACGCAAGTCGTAGCACACCGCTGGCCTGATGCACCAACCGCGCCACTCAAAGGTAGTGCGCCGCGCGCCGCGCGCCACAACGTCGTGCTCAAAACTGACGCGAAAGGTATGCGCTTTGTCGTAGTAGCCGTAGGTGCCGTCGGGACGCACCCAATACATTCGATTATAGACCTCATCACCTTCTCTCACAGCCCATGAGCCCACGAATAGGGCACCATACAGGTGTGCCATGTCGCGTGCAAAGTCGAGCGTCGCCCCCTCGGTGGGCTCCGCTAAGCGGACCATCGCCTCGGTGAAGCCTGTGGTGAAGGTCTCTGGCACCACAATGATGTCGGCATGCTGCATAGCTGCACCTTCCGAGGCCAACAGGTCGGCCACTCGCTGGTAGTTGCGTTCAGGACTGTTGGCTACAATATTGAGAGGCAGGGCAGCCACCGTCAGTTGACGCTGCATGTGGGATGTCATGGCTACTTGCAATTACAGACGTGGTCCCAACGCTTCCGCACCGAAGGCAGTAGTTCGTCGATAGCCACTTGGTCGTCGTACGTCATCGGACACACTCGCATGTCCACCTCCTTCAGTGTGCCGTCGAGTGCTACAAACGAGGGAGGCAGGCTGATGACACCGGTAGACCATATCACCAATCGTTCCAAACTGCTGAGCGAGCCCAACTCGGCAGGCAGGTCGAGCAGTGGGTTGCGACTGAGATTCAGCACACGCAGTCGCTTCAGTCCGCCCAGTTCGGCAGGCAACGCCCTTAGCCGGTTGCGCCCCATGTGCAGTTCCTCAAGTTGGGAGAGCTGCGCTATCTGGGGTGAAAGCGTATCGATAAGGTTGTGCGAGAGGTCGAGCGAACGCAGGTTGGAGCACTGCCACACCACGTCTGGCACGCGGTGCAGCCGCTTGTAGCGTAGCTTGAGCTGATACACCTGCTCGGGGTGCTTTATTTCGCTCAGTTTGGTATAGACCCTGTCGGGCTGGGACTGCAGCGCAAGTGGCAGCACGCTGAGGAGCAACAGAAAGAGGAACGTCAGTCGGTTCATCGCACGGGAGATATTTCGGGGTTACAGGAACTAATGTAGGAGTGCTCCGCCCTCGCGGCGCGCTGCGATCGCACGTGTTTGCGCCACATCCTGCTGCAACTGCGCATGCAACTCGCGCTCGGAGTCAAAACGCTGCACGGGGCGCAGTCGGTGGAGGAAGTCCACCTGCAGCTGTTGCCCATAGAGGTCGGAATCATAGTCAAGGAGATGTATTTCAAAGCCGAACGAGTCTATATCGAAGGTGGGGAGCGTGCCGAGGTGCGCCATACCGACCAGGGGCTCGCCACCGTTCAGCCGCACACCTACCACGTAAGCACCTGCGGCAGGCAGCTGCACATGGTCACCACTGATGGCCACATTGGCCGTAGGAAATCCCATGCGGCGACCCACTTCGCGCCCATGCACCACCGTGCCACTCAGCCTGTAGGGGCGACCCAGCAACCGCTCGGCCTCCTCCACATCGCCCTGCTGCAACGCCTTGCGCACCCGTGTGGAGCTCACCTCCAGCCCGTCCACCACGAGGGGGGCGGCACGGAGCAGTTCCATCCGCATCGTGCGTGCCACGTCGGGCAATGCCTCAAAATCGTTGTGCTGCTTGCTGCCAAACATGTTGTCGTAACCAAGCAGCAGGGCTCGAACCCCTTGGGAGAGGAACCGACGGCAGAACTCGCAGGCCGACAAGGCTGCCAGCTCGCGGGTGAAATGCACCATGGCCACACGGTGCACCCCGCACTGCTCTATCAGCGCGATCCGTTCCTCGAGGGTGCTGAGCAAGCACAACTGAGAGGTGTTTCCCTCAATGACGTGGCGCGGATGGCGGTCGAACGTGATGACCACGGGCTGCAGCCCACGCCTCTCGGCCTCGGTCAGCAGGGTGCCCAGCACCACGCAATGGCCGCGGTGCACCCCGTCGAACATGCCTATGGTGGCTATGCAGTCGGTGCCCAACTGCCCCATGTGTTCCACATCCTCCAACGTCATATATGGCAGAAGCTATACACTATATATACGTATTGCTGCAGCGCATCCCCTGCCTTCACACCGCGACCTGTTCGGGATACTTCGGTGAGTCGCCATAGCGGTTGCGTCCAGGCTTACTATCCTGACACAGGAAGACGAGGAACAGCACCCTATAGACCAGCACCACAAGCCCAAACACCGCATAGCGTCCCACGAGCTGCAGCCAATAGGTAGCCGAATCAAAGTCGATGCTGCCCTCCCCGACAACAACCGTTACCACGTCGACCACTACCATCACCATCAGTACAGCCGAGAGCACAAAACGCAGCGCCCACCACCAGCCGCTGCGGCCAGTGTCGTGCAAACGCCGAAAGGTGAGCGGAATGAGCAGCAACTGCACTATCCATCCCGCAAAAGGAGTGAGCACAAAACTCAGCAGTTCGGCCACCAGCACAGTCCACCAAAACTCAGACCGACGCGAACGCCCTTCGAATTGAAACAGCCGATGGGTGGAGAGTTTGATGGCCTCGCCAAAGCCAAGTTCGGAACTGTCTTGATAGGTATTCATAACGCTACGCGATGAAATATAGTAGTACTTGTCAACAACTTGCCCTCTGCTCTGGAGGAGGGCATCCACCTGCAAAGGTAGCAAAATTCACCGAGGCAGCCAAACCGTCCGAACCGAGCCCCAAAGTGCCCCGAGCGGTGCAGCACCCGAAACCCATGCAAACGGGGCAAAAAGGCCTTTGCAATTGCGCAAAAAGTCGTAACTTTGCACACCGAAAGGCTCGGCCGCACCCAGCCATCTGCCCCTTTCACTCCTCACCCTTTTTCCTTTCCGCAAAGCACTGCTCAGGCCTCGACCTGGAGGCATCTGCCGTACGGCACCCAGCGTTCCTGCCGTACAGCGCATGCACCATCCCCCACACATTTCACTACGGCTCACCATGATAAAAAGCCCACAAGCCGTACGGCACAAAGCGCGATGCCGCACGGCATGGAAGCCTCAGTCGTACGGCATAGACCCCTATATCCAACAGCATTCCGCCCCCACCAGCAGCCCACTTGCCCAGCACTGCCTGCACCGCGCCACACATCCTCTCACAAAATGAAAGTCGCACCACAACGACTATTTCATATTATTTCACTATCTTTGCAAACTTCATTCAACTGCCCTCGAGCAGCATATCAAGAACAAAGGGAAACATTTACAAAGAAGCGACACGCGATGAACAAGCAATCCATTATCGGCTTAGTCCTCATATTCGCCATCTTCATGGGCTACATTTGGTGGGTCTCCCCCTCAAAAGAGGAGTTGGCCGCCATGCAAGCCAAACATGACTCACTGGTGCAAGTCTACAACGACTCAGTGGCATTGGCCGCTGAAGAGGCCGCCATACGACTCGAACTGGAACAGAAAGCCGCCCAAGGCGACACAGCTGCCATACAGCAGCTCGGCAGAAAGAAGACGGCCAACCTGGGCGTGTTCAACGCAGCCACTACGGGCGACACCGGCACCCTCTGCATCGACAACGGCCTCATGGTGGTAAAAGTCAGCAACCAGGGTGCGCAAGTGAGCGACGTAGTCCTGTCAAAATACAAAACCCACGAAGGGAAACCGCTGCAACTCATCACGCCAAGCGAGCGCAACATGAACCTCGTGTTCTCCACTACCGACAACCGTGTGGTCAACACCCGTGAGCTGGTATTTGCTCCCTACATTGACGGCAACCCCATCGACCCCACAAGCAGTTACACCCTCAACCAGGGCGACAGCCTCACCCTCAGTCTGCGTGCCTACGTGCCCACCTCGGGAAACGACAACGCAGCCAACAGCGAGCCGAGCTATCTCGAATTTGCCTACACCTTCCACCACAACAGCTACGAGATGGGCTTCGACGTGGAATTTCACAACCTGCAGAACACTGTCCACACCTCACACTATCTGGACTTTGAGTGGTTCAACCGCATGAAGCGGCAAGAAAAAGTGGACCCTGGTAGCCGCGGCAGCCGCAACCGCAACAAAGACCGCGAACTGTCCTACACCAACCTCTACTTCAAGCCCACAAGCGACAAAGTGGACAACCTGCGCATGGGTCGCGATGCATCGCACCAGGTGAAGACCGCCGTAGAGTGGGTAGCCTATAAGCAGCAGTTCTTCTGCGCAATACTCATGACCGACAGCGTGCCGTTTGAGAACGCCGACCTTGCCACACATACCGATGCCGATGCCTTCAGCGCCAACAAAGATTACCTGCTCGACATGAACGGCACCATTGGGCTGCCCTTCAACAACAGCAACGCCGCCATGCACATGGCCTTTTACTATGGGCCCACCAAGTACCGCGACCTGCGCGCTATGCACAAGGGCTTCGAGAAAATGCTCCCACTGGGTTGGTGGGTCTTCTCCAAATTCGTAAGCCGCATATTCATCATCCCCACATTCAACTTCCTTGAACGTTTCAACTGGAACTATGGAGTAATCATCATTGTCTTCACCATCCTGTTGCGTTTACTCCTATTCCCTCTGACCTTCAAGAGTTATCAAAGCAGCGCCATCATGCGCATCCTGCGCCCCGAGATGGAAGCGATTAACAAGAAATACCCCAATCAAGAACAGATGATGCAGAAGCAGCAAGAGATGAGCAAACTGCAGAAAGCCGCCGGCATGAACCCGATGGCGGGCTGCCTGCCGATGCTCATCCAGATGCCTGTCCTAACTGCCATGTTCATGTTCTACCCCGTTGCCATAGAGCTACGCCAACAACCTTTCCTCTGGTGCAGCGACCTATCGACCTATGACTCCATACTGGATTTTGGCTTCAACATACCGCTTTACGGCGACCACATCTCGTTGTTCTGCCTCTTGATGTTTGGCATGCAGTTCTTCTACACTTGGTATACCATGCGCGGACAGCAGGCTCAAGCCAATATGCCCGGGATGAAGTTCATGATGTACTTTATGCCTTTCTTCATGCTGTTCATGTTCAACAGCCAAAGTGCCGGACTGAACCTCTATTACTTCTGCTCACTTAGCATCACCATGCTGCAGATGGTACTCATACGCAAGTTCACGAGTGAGAAGCGCGTTCGCGCACGCATGGCAGCCTACTACGCCAATCAAAAGAACAAGCCGCAGAAGAAGTCGCGCTTCCAACAACAAATGGAGCGCATGCAGAAAATGAACGAAGAACTGGAACGCCAACGGCGCAAATAAGTATAACTGACGACAAAATCAATATTCATAAACCAAAACAATCACTCTAAAACAGTTTCACTATGGTAGTAGTATTAGTTACCGTATTTATTCTCGGGTACGCCTGTATTGCGCTGGAGCACCCGCTGAAAATCAACAAAACCGCTTCAGCTCTGATGTTGGGTGTCCTAACATGGGCCATCTTCAACATCTTCAACATGAGCAATCCCGAAATACTCGCCACCTACGGGGGCATGGAGGGATATCGCCACTTCGTCAGCGAAAGCTTGATTGAAAATCTGGGAGACACAGCCGAGATAGTCTTCTTCCTTCTGGGTGCCATGACTATTGTAACGCTGATAGAAGACTATCAGGGTTTCCGCATCATCACCGATAAAATCACTACCACCAACAAGAAGAAACTGCTGTGGGTCGTTTGCATCCTCACCTTCTTCCTAAGTGCATTGCTGGACAACATGACCACCGCCATCGTCATGGTAGCACTGCTTCGTAAACTCATTGCTGACCAAAAAGAACGCTGGCTGTTCGCTGGCATGGTCATCCTTGCAGCCAACGCAGGTGGCGCCTGGAGTCCTATTGGCGACGTAACGACCATCATGCTGTGGATTGGCGGACAGGTAACGACCGTCAACATCATGGTCAAGACCATCTTCGCCAGTTTTGCTTGCCTCGTGGTACCCTGCTTCATACTGGGTCTGACCCTGAAGGGCGACGTTGTACGTCCTACAGAAAGCGCCAGCGGCCACGAGGTTCCAGAACGTTTCCGCCGACTCGTGCTTATCATGGGCGTTTGCGCGTTGGTATTCGTGCCCATCTTCAAAACCATCACCCACCTACCACCCTACCTCGGCATGCTCTTCGGCCTCTCGATTCTTTGGGTTACGACCGAGATTATCAGCCGTAGATACTCAAAGGACGGAGTGAACCTCCCCACGGCCGTTTCCACTCTGGAGCACATCGACACACCCACTATCCTCTTCTTCCTCGGCATCCTCATGGCAGTCTCTTGCCTGAAAGTTAGCGGCGTACTCGGTGGTCTTGCAGAAGGCTTGAACAACGCATTCCTCTCCACTACCGTAGACCCCGTAACAGGACACACTGTAGTAACGGGCGAAGGGTTCTACATCATTGGTGCTATCATCGGAGTCCTCTCGTCGGTGGTGGACAACGTTCCCTTAGTGGCTGCCGTTATGGGTATGTACCCACTCGGTGATGGTGCACTGTTTGCCACCAACCACCCGTTCTGGGAGTTCCTCGCCTACTGCGCTGGTACTGGTGGAAGTTTGCTCATCATCGGTTCGGCTGCTGGCGTTGCAGTCATGGGCATGGAGAAGATAGACTTTATCTGGTACCTCAAAAAGATTTCGCTGCTGGCCCTTGCAGGCTACGTGGCAGGTGCCTTGGTCTATGTGCTGATGGATGTTACCCTCTTTGAAAAAGTTGAATGGCTGCGCGACCTGGCTTCGATGCCGCTCGCTCAAAGCCTTCCTCTTTTAGCATGACAGAGCTGAACTTCAACGACTAAAACAATCACTACGGACAACCACCAGTCTTCATCACAAGGCCGGTGGTTGTCTCTGTGTAAGACCAAATATACGAAAGGACTTCGGCAAACGTTCTGCTACTGTGGGACTGACTCCATGGTGAACTTGGGAGGAGACTCTACCAGCCAGGGGCAATCGGTCAAAAGGCATCAGCGTCCACGCATTGCCACAGTTGTACCAAGATAGTTACGGACATACAGCAAACATTCTGCCGACCAAAGGGAAGACATACTGTTGGACCACGACATGGAACAAACCAACGAGCCACGTGTGCGGCGCAATCCGTGGCGAATAGCATTCAACATCGTAGTGTATGCCTTTGCACTGGCAGGGGCTGCCATCATCGGAGCCTGGGCTTTCTACCAGTTAGGCTTCACAAAGAACAAAGGAGCTGTCGATGAGAACTACCGCTACTTGATGTCAGTATCGGAGATGGAAGGCTTGGCCGACTCGACACTTACCCCACAGCATGCACAGCAGCAGTGGATGGAACAATACGTGAAGCTGGCCGCCTTCAGCCGCTTCTATCCTGTCAATGCACAGCTCATCCTCAGGGCTGCCCAGCACAGCGACAACCCCATGGTGGTCGACCGCATGATAGCAGCCGCCTCAGTCTACACCGAGTCGGACGCCGATTATGCCACATTTTCGGCCAACCTTCAGAAGGCTCTGCAGGCGGAAGCACAACGCGACAACCCCAATGCCATACCATGGATGAATACGGTGGAGTGGGACGCATTGAAGCAATCCATAGTGAAGGACAGCGCCGACATTAGGGAAGCTGGCCGACTTACAGGGGTCGAGCCCCGCATGATCGTCGGTTGCTTGGTGGGTGAACAAATACGTCTGTTCAATTCCAAAAGGGAAATGTTCAAGCAATACCTCGGCCCAGTGAAAATGCTCTCAGTGCAGTCGCAGTTTTCTTATGGGGTAAACGGCATCAAGGACTTCACTGCAGCCGCTGTAGAGAAGCACCTGAAGGATAGTTCCTCTGAGTTTTACATGGGACGTCGTTATGAAAACCTGCTCGACTTCGAGACCGAAGACCACGCAGGCGAACGCTATCGGCGCTTGGTCGATTATCGTAGCCACCTCTACTCCTACATCTATACGGGTTGCATCCTGCACCAGACCATGCTGCAGTGGAGGCGTGCAGGCTACGACATCAGCAACCGGCCCGACATTCTCTTTACACTTTTCAACGTGGGCTTTTCGCAATCTCACCCCAAGCCCAACCCTCGGTGCGGTGGCTCCCATATCCGTATCGACGACCGCCTTTACACATTTGGGGCGGTGGGGTTCGATTTCTACTATTCGGGCGAGCTGGCCGACGTGTTCCCCTACAGTGTCCATCGCTTCGTGGCCGACGACGGGCAGCAGTTGTCCGAACATGAGGTGGAACAAATCCAGCGCAACGTCAGCAACTGTAGCCGCCCAGAACGAGGTTCGGAATACAGGCGCGGCATGGAGATAGAGGTGGTGCCCGAGCCGTCTACCCCCCGTCGCGATGACCCCAACGGCTGGGGTCGCGTTCGCCCAGCGCAACGGTAACTCGTTCCATTTCTACTGACGGACGATGCACTTCGTTCCTCGGGTTCTACCACCCAAGAACGAGAGCATCTGAACGGAGCCCCCAGCGGCATGCCGCGAACCAAACAACAAGCGGTACCCTCTCCTTGTTCTGATGAAGGGTACCGCCTGCACTATGAAGTGTGCGTGTGTACTACGATATGTGGACCGCCATCTATGGGGCTTCCTCTGTGTGCATCCGCAACTCTACGATTGAGTGCCCACGGCATCATACTCAGTCCGGAACGACAACCAATGCGAGCATTAGCGACTCTGCGCGTGTGAGCCATCAGTTCCCAGCGTGAATATCAGCGGCAACGTGAGTGAACATCAGCAGTAACGCGGGTGAACATCAGCGGCAACGCGGATGAATATCAGCGGCAACGCGAGTGAACATCAGCAGTAAGGCGGATGAACGCCTACGGCAAAGAACGTTCGCGCCAGCAGTATTCTGTCCGTGCTTCAACACCTGCATGCATCGGTCTCCTCGACGAAGGCCGTATGCATCTACGGCTGTAGCTCGGTTGCGGCTGGCTTGTGGGTCGAAGGTACTTGCGACTCGGGGTCGACCTCCTGCGCCCCCAGGTCGGTAACGACAGTCTCGCCAGCCTTTTCCACCTCGGCCCAAGAGAGGCCGAGCGTGCGCATTTGCCTCACGAAGAGGGGCAACTCTTCGTCGAGAAAACGACGTCGCTGCAAGTCGTGAACACGCTGGCTTGCACCGTCCGACACAAAGAAGCCCATTCCCCTGCGGCTATAGACAATCTCCTCACGCTGCAGGTATTCCATGGTGCGCATCACCGTGTTGGGGTTCACCCCCATCGAGGCTCCCAAGTCGCGCACCGACGGCACTCGGTCGTCAGCCCCCAACTTGCCCGACACCACTTGTTCGCACACCATGTCGGCGATTTGCAGGTATATGGGGCGTGATTTTCTGAATTCCATAATGTTCTGTTTTGGGAATTTTACCGAAGTGGTTAGTAAGGCATTCTCTTCAACCTGACGTACGACCACACAAGCCAAGCTACAGTCCACACCAGATAACCCAACTCGGTAGCCCACATTAGGAGACGTACCACACGGTCTTCATCCATACGTTCAGACAGATGAAGTATCCAGTCGCCCAGCGATGCACCGTGGTGCAACATGAAGGGCATCAAGAACAGGTTGAGCACAAAGCCTATCAACCACCCCCACAGGAAGGTCTTCAGCACCTTGTGTTTGGTAAAGATGGTGTTGGTGAAGAAGAAGGTAGACACCGAAGCGAGTGTGCTCAGCACAAATAGGAGTAGGCTGTGAATGGTCAACGAGTCTACGTCCACCCCCTCCTCGCGCAATGTCTTCCATGTCTCGGACAGGCCGTACCAATCGGGCACTCCAAACAGCGACGTGCTGTAGCTGCCCACTGGCAATATCCACAGCAAAGTGTCCACCACGATGCTGGCAACCAGCGCCAACAACGGGCAGATAATGAAACTGTAGAGCACCATGCTCAAAAACTTCTCGAGGTGCGAAGCAGGCAGCATCGCAAAGTGGATGCCCTCGCCGCGCACGTTGCAGGTGCGATACATGCGCGAGGGAGCCAGGATGGCCACCAGGCAACAAATAATGTATATCTCCACCCAGCGCAGCACCGGCGAAGTGTTGCCAAAGACGTCGTGTCCTATAGCCAAACCAAATAACCACAGTGCCATAGGCAACAACACCACGATGAGCATAGTGAGGCCGAACTGCGGCCACAGGTGGCGTGCATCGCGCACCACAACTTTCTTGAAGCGTTCAAATTGAAACGTCGTATTCATAATGATTCTTTTTTCTTACAATCCATATAGCATTCATTCTCTGCTCAGACTATGCTCTTCTACCGCCTTGCAGTTCCTTCCCGTCCAGCACGCGCCACAAGGCATAAGCCAATACGGCCAGAGCCACCAGTGGCGTCGTCCACATGAACTGCGTGGTCTCCAGCATGAGGCTGGTGAAAGTAATGACTACCATCGGCACCGCGGCCGCCACAACCCACAAAATCACTCTTGCAGGTGTGGGACTAAACTCATAGAGCATGAACAGCAGGATGAGCACCATGCCCACACCGTAGCCCACGCCCAAGTCGAGGAGGAAGTGATCCCGCAGCAAGAGTAGTGGCCGCGAGGCGCACAGCGCCACCACGCTGTCCACCAGCAGATAGCCCAGCACCGACAACAGCGGAACTACCACCAGCCCACTGAGCAACACACTCACCAGTTTTTCCCACGTGCGTGCAGGCAGCAGGACGTAGGCCACCGACCCATGCGAAATACCCTCTATCGTTTGGTAGCGAGCGGAGTATAGCCAAGCGCTGCACAACACGATTTGTATGGAAAGCATCAGCATGCGGGTGCTGTCGGGGTCGGCTGCTCTGCTCATGAGGGACCACAACCAGCCCATAGCCACCGCTGTCAGCGTGAGCCGTAGCACCATGCGCAGTCGTCTGCGCGTGAACACGTTGTCCACTGTGCGCTGCAATCGCCACACTCGGTGCAGACTGAAACCGTTGTTATTCATCATCTTTTCCGCTTGCTATTTCGAAAACATTTCGCGCACACGCGCCCCGTTGCGCAGCACCGCGTTAAACAGGGCTTCGATGTTCACTTGACTTTCCTCCCCAGTGATGTTTTCCAACACGTTGAGGCAACCAGCCGGCTGCATCTCGCTGTAGAGGGCTTCGGGGCGCTGAGGTCCACCGTATTCGAAGAAGAGCCGACGCGCCACCTCGTCGGTGGTGGCATTGAGCAACACCTCGCCCGCCGTGATGATGATGACGGGGTTGATGAGGTTCTCCACATCTTTCACCTGGTGAGTACTGATGACGATGGTGCTCTCCTTGCCACTGCGTGCGGCCAAAATGCGTCGGAAATCGGCCTTCGAGGGTATGTCCAACCCATTGGTGGGCTCATCGAGAAGAATATACTCGGTGCCCAGCGCCAAGATGCATGCAATAAGGGATTTCTTCTGCTGTCCAAAGCTCATCTCGCTGAACTTGCGGTCTGGCTCCACCTGCAGCTCACCCATCAGACGCTGAAACTCTTCGTACGAGGCGCGAGGGTAGAACGGTTCGAGGTCGAGCATATAGCGGCGCGGAGTGGCCGACTCGGGAATGGACACTGCGTCGGGCAAGAAGGCTATGCGCTGCAGCAGGTCGGGGTGACGGTCGGCACTCAACATGCCGTCCACGATGCACGTACCGGCTTGCGGCCTAAGCAGCCCGCTGACAAGGCGCAACATGGTGGTCTTTCCCACCCCGTTCTCACCGAGCAAGCCATAAATGCCTCCGGTTTCAAGGCGCAAACTGATGTTGTCAAACACCGTTTTCCTTTTGTAGGCAAAGCTCATGTTCTGGATTTCAATCATGGTTTGGTTGTTGTTTTGGGCATCCTCCCTGTCGGGAGCAATGCTGGTTTAGTTCCTGTTTTACTGTTGTTTTCCTCAATATTTACACTGTGTACTATTGAACTATTACACTACAAAAGTACAACAACTATTTCAATCCACCAAATCTAAAGTCATTTTTTTCTGCAACCGAGCAATTGCCGCCCCTCGGCATTGCCCCGACTGCAGCACTGCGAGAGTGCTACCACAGCAGCGCTGGGGCCAACAGCACCGAGTTGGCGCTCGGGTACGGTCGTGCAGCAGAGGACATCGATGCCGTGCGACATACGGCAGGATGCCGTGCGACACATGGCAGGATGCCGTACGGGAAGTGCACCCTTGCCGTACGGCAGGTGCGCAGATGCCGTACAGAACCAGCGCAACACATCAACAACATTGTCAACCGGTTCGTCGTCAATCAGCACACAAGCCGTACGGCAAAACCGCCCCTGCTGTTGGCCATCGGTGCCAACACACACCTAATTATTATGAAGGAAACGAAGTGGAAGAAGGCGGACGGTCGCGCAGCCCAAAGTCGCTGCCACAAAGTCCAATCAAGGTGCAAAGGTACAACTTTTTCCCCACACGCCGCACCACCCTGCTGCCCTTTTGCCACCGTTCGTGCTCCACAGTCGCAGCGAGCCACCACTACTTGTGGGCAACATGCATGCCCCCTGCGTTTGCTCGCACCGCAGGTTTTGAGTAACTTTGCAGCCAAATGTTCAACCAGGCGAAACAAAATAACAAACTGATAATCATAGCAGGTCCTTGCAGTGCCGAGAGCCGAGAGCAGCTGCAAGAGGTTGCCACCGCACTGCAGGGATGCCCCCAGTTAACGCTGGTGCGCTGCGGAGCCTGGAAGCCACGCACCCATCCGGGCGGCTTTGAGGGCGTAGGCGAAGAGGCACTACGCTGGATTAGTAGCATCAAGCGTGAGCATCCCAACATGCGTTTCGCCGTGGAAGTGGCGCAACCCGACCATGTGGAGAAGGCCCTACGCTACGGCATCGACGCGCTGTGGATAGGTGCCCGCACAGCAGGCAACCCTTTCGCCATGAGCGAACTGAGCCGCGCCCTATCGGGGAGCGACCTGCCCATCATGGTCAAAAACCCACCAGTGCCAGACGTGAACCTGTGGATGGGTGCCATTGAGCGGCTGCAAGCCGTCGGCATCAGCGACATCGCGGCAGTGCATCGCGGCTTCGTTACCCCCCATGCAGCCCCCTACCGCCACGAGCCGCTGTGGCAGATACCTGTGGAATTGCGCCGCGCCTGTCCCACATTGCCCCTGCTGTGCGACCCCAGCCACATTGCTGGCCAAGCGCAGCTGGTTCCATCCATTGCGCAAACAGCTCTCAACCTGGGCTTTGAAGGGCTCATGGTAGAGGTACATCCCCATCCAGAGCAAGCACTGACCGATGCCTGCCAGCAGTTGACGCCCGCGAACTTTCTGACAATGCTGTCGCAACTCACAAGGCGCACTCAGCCTGTGCCCAACAGCGAAGAGATGCAACTACTTCGCGAGCACATTCGCCTCACCGACAGCCAACTGCTGCACCTGCTCGCCGACCGATTTGACACCGCACGCCACATAGCCACCCTCAAGCAGCGCAGCAAGAGCAGTCTCTATCAGCCCGAACAGTGGCAGACCAAGCTATCGCAATGCATGGCCGAGGCTCGCGAACTGGGACTCGATGAGTCGTTCGTCAAAAACCTTTATGAAATGATACACATGGAGAGCATCCGTGTGCAGGAGGCGCAACTCGACACCCCCACCCACTCAGCACAATGAGGCCTTCTGTCTACTGGCCGCCCACCTCAGTGCGCGGCTTGCGCCACGTCTCGTCCACAGGCATAGCGGGCGACTCTGGCCACTGTTGAGGCACCTTGCGCGAACGCGACTGGCGGTGGAGCGCATCGAGATAGCGCAGCCGTGAGTTGCGCGCCGTGCGCACTGAATCTGCGCGTGCGGCCGCACGCGCAGCCACCGAATCGGCCAAGCGCTGCAGCTGCTCAGCCCTGGCCGCAGAGTCGGCACGAAGCGCCTCAGGAGAGCGCACCGGCATCCAGGCCTCATCGGCCAGCAATCGACAAGCACCGATGTATCGCTTCGCATAATAAGCCTCGCCCGACGCGGAGACTATCACCCCCAGACTGGTTGAGGCGTGGATGAAACGGAAACGGCCAGTGGCCGAATCGACGCTGACCACCAGCCCCACGTGCCCCACAAAAGAGTGCTTGTGGCGGTCGCCATAGAACACCAAGTCGCCAGGGCGTAGCAGGCTGTCTTTCGGCAAGCGTGTCCCAACGCGGTACTGTCCACCCGCACTCGGCGGCAGCGAAAAACCATACAATCGGAACACATACCGCGTGAAGCCCGCGCAATCGAACGTCTTCGGTCCCTGCCCCCCATAGCGATAGGGCGTACCGAGAAACCGATGGGCGTAGGCCAGCAGTCGGTCCACCGTGGAGGAGTCTGGCACCGGCTCGGGCTCTTCATTATAGTACGTGAGCCACTCGTCGAGGGTGCCATGCGAAGCATCACACTGCGCCATCCGCACCGACCGACCGGTCAACCACATCGACTCATCAGCCCACGCACAAGGCGCGAGTGCCACAAGGAGCGCAAGAGAGACTATATATATAAGGTAGGAAAACTTCATTACAGAACCGGACAAGTGAACATGCGCTGCCGCTTAGGCGGCCTCCTCGTCGGGGTGCGACGGCGAAGGCTCTTCGGCCGCAGCCTCGTCGCGCTTGGGCGTATACAGGTCGATTGCCACCACAGCAGCCGTCATGGCCCAGAACGGGACGGAGAGTTTATCGGTATCCAAGAAGTTGTTGAACAGACCGTGGATGTAGTAGGTCACCAGACTGACGGCAAAGGCCAGTGCAGCCCGACCCGCCAAGGGGTTGGCCGCCGTGCGATACACCCGCACGCCCGTAACGAAAGTGAAGCCGAACACACACAGCACCAGCACCACGCCCGGAACGCCTTGCTCGGTCAGCGGCCCGATATATTCGCTGTGTGCATTGCCCAAATCGCCAGCATAGGTACTGATAACAGAGAGCTGATAGGAGCGCTGATAACTACCGTAGAGGAACTGATACGTGCCGGGGCCGCAGCCCATCACGGGGTGCTCACGCCACATGCGGAACGCAGAAGCCCATCGGTTCAACCGCTCCAAATTGGAGGCATCCGTTGAGATGTTGGATATAGACTTCAGTTGACCCGACAAGTCGTAGGCCGAGTCCTGCTGGTTCTTTCCAAGCTTGTAGATGACATCGCTTTGGTGCACGAAGAACAAGCCCAACAGCAGCACGAATCCAGCCAGCATCCATCGCATCTTGATGCCAAGGCGCACCAGCACGTAGACCAACAGCGCACCCGCCACACTTATCCAGGCTGCACGTGAGTAGGAGAAGGCCAAGCCGACCAGTACTGCGGTGAGCAACACCGCCGAGAGCAGGCGCAGCCCCATGCTCCTGCCCCGCGCCAGAGCAAAATGAGTCAGCACGGGCACAAAAAGCGCCAGTACGCAACCGTAGGCCGTGTGGTCATTGTAGAACGGACGCATTACGCGGTGGAGCGTCTGCAGGTCGCTAAAGTTGCCCACTGTCTTGGCCGTGGCTATCACCACCACGCAGACCAAACCCACAGCGTAGCACAGCACCAACTGCCACCGACGACGCAGATCGGAGAAGATCTGCACGGCCGCATAGTAGAACGGCAACACAAACCACAGGCGTACCACAAAGTATTTGAGCGACACTCCAGGCATCGACGAGAAGCAGGCCGTCACCAGAAACCACACCAGCGAAAGCCCGACGGCAATACTCACTGGATGGCGCAGGATGCGCCTGTCGTAGGTCTTGTCGACCAGCACTCGGAACAGGAACACCGCGCTAAAGAGAATCATCATCGGCTCCACGGGAATGGACAGTTGCATGCCAGGCATCAGCTCGGCATTCACTGCGAACGGGGTGAGCAAAGCCACCGAAAGCAGTGCCACCTCAAGTCGACACACAAAGAAAAGCACCAACAGTGCCACCAGCGGAAGCAGTAGCACGTAGAAGTTGTCGGCCAGCATGCACAGGGCGCTGGTCGCTAAGTAAAGAGCCGTTGCCACAAGGGCAACCAAAAGGGAACGGTGGGAACGAGTGCTGTCGTCAGCCATGCAGAAATCGTGAAGTCCTACGGCCGAGACTGCTGTACTCTTTCGCGGCGCACCGCCTCCACAAGGAGTAAAAGCAGCACGCACATTATCAACGTGCCAAACGCTCCGCCAAGCGTTACAAGCGAGCGTTTGGGGTAAGCCTTCTTGTCGGCCACCACGGCGCGGTCCACCCAATATTTGTAGTGCACCTGCTTGTTGAGGTCAACACGTGTCTCAGTGAGGCGCGTCTGCATGGTGGCCAGGTCGCTACACAGTTGTTCGTGCAGCTGGGCATCGCTGAGCGCATGCGAGGGGTTGGCCTTCATGTCGGCCTCCAGCTTGTAGACCTCAATGGTGAGCGAGTCGACCACGCTCTGCATGATGACCGCTGCGTCGCGGGCGCGGTCGTAATGCACACGGTTGCACAGTGTGTCGTAGTACTCCAGCATGTAGTTTGTAATGGCGGCGGCCATCTCCGGGTCTGAATCCTTGACCGTAACCTGCACACCCATATACTCGGTGCGCTTCACCCCGATGAGCTTCTCGTAACGCGAGTGCAGCTTCGTCTCTTTAAGGGTGGAGTTGGTGTCGATGTCGTAGTGGGTCATCAGATTAAATCTCTTGCACACGGCCTCCTCCATACTTCGTGAGAGGAGCAACTGAATGGCGTACTCGCAGTCTTCGGCGTGGCCGTAGTCCATAAAGTCATGGCTATAACGCTCGGCGAGGATGGCCTTCGAAAGCCTATTGGAGGCGGTCGGAATCAGTACGGCCGTTGACTTAAACAAGGGGGTGATGAGCAATGAAACAATGAGGGAGACAATGGCGGCTACTACGAAGACCACCGTCAACAACTTGCCCCAACGACGCAGAAACCTGATGCTGGATCCGAAGTCGTATTGGCTGCTAAAGTTCTTATCCATATTCGTGTACTTATGTTCTCTTGACTTGCCGTTGCCGGGTCGTCGTGTTGAAAAAACAGACCATTAACGACTACCTACACCTTTTATTATATAAAGAACGGTTGTTGACTGCGCCAGCCGACTGCTTTTGCCGCGCGAGGTGCCCTGCGAGACGGGGCGAATGGCGCAACTGTTCGCGGTCGGTTGGCTCAATATGCATGGGCGGCAGACGCGGTGCACATGGTCGGTAGGCTCAATCCACATGGTTGATGGACTCGCTACGCATGGGCGGCAGGCGCGGTGGACATGGGCGGCAGACGCGGTGGACGCGGCCATAGAGCCAACTGTTCGCGGTTGGCAGGCTCGATGTTCGCGGTCGGTTGGCGGACGGTGGGAGCGGCAGGCGTACGCCTAAGCAATATTTTACGTATCTTTGCAGGCCGTGAACAGCCAACCGTTACAACCGATGAAACTACATATCAGCAGGATAGCCACCACCACTGCGCTCATTCTCCTCACCGCTTGCGCAGGAGGCGCACAGCACGAGGCCGCCGAAGCCTCCCCCGCGGCCGACAGCAGCACTTCAGCCAACCTACCTACTTACGACCAGCTGCCCGCTTCGCTGGCCGAGGCGCCCATTCCCGAGGATCTGGACGATGTGTCGCCCAAGGGGCAGTCGTCGGCTGCTGGGTCGTCCTCGTCGACAACGCAGGCGCAGCCGTCGACCACCGCAGGCAGCCGCACCATCTACGTCTCCACCCACGGTGCCCAAGGCGAGGTGTGGGGGCATGTGCGCATGACTGGCAACACGGGTCGGGGCACTATTCACGACCAGGACGAGAATACGCTCTCCATCACCGTTACCCGCCACGGCAACGAGCTCTACGGCACCGACCAGAACGGCCGCCAGTACGTGTTCAAATTGTAGCCCACCACGGCCGCTACGGCAACTCTCTGCATTTTCGAAACAACAATCAACCACAATATCTACACATCAATGAAGACAATACAAGAACTGGAAGCATTGGCCACACAGGTGCGCCGCGACATACTCCGCATGACCACAGCAGCTAAGAGCGGCCACCCAGGCGGCTCGATGGGCACGACCGACTGGTTTGTGGCCATGGAGTGGAACATCATGGAGTTCGACCCGCAACGTTTCACCATGAGTGGCGACGGCGAGGACATGCTCTTCGTGTCGCAAGGCCACATTACGCCCGTCATCTACAGCACTATGGCGCGGCGTGGCTTCTTCCCGGTGAGCGAGCTTTCGACCTTCCGCCAGTTCGGCACACGGCTGCAAGGCCACCCCTCTACGGCACACAGCCTGCCGGGCATACGCATGGCCAGCGGCTCGCTGGGTCAGGGCATGAGCGTTGGCATCGGCGCCGCGCTTGGCAAGAAGATGACGGGCGACAGCCACTTGGTGTTCACCATGCACGGCGACGGCGAGCTGCAGGAAGGCCAAATATGGGAGGCCGCCATGTTTGCTGGTGCCAAGGGGGTGGACAATCTGATAAGCACGGTGGATTACAATCACCAGCAAATCGATGGCTCCACTCAGCAGGTGATGGACCTGGCCGACCTGCGCGCCAAGTTTGAGGCGTTCGGGTGGACGGTGGTGGACATCCTGCAGGGCAACGACATGGGCTGCGTGCTCGAGGGCATGGGCCAAGCCAAGAAGCTGGCTGGCCAGGGCCGACCGGTCATGGTGCTGCTCCACACGAAGATGGGTTACGGAGTGGATTTCATGCAGGACACGAACAAGTATCACGGCAGCGTGCTGAGTGCCGACGATTTGCCAAAGGCGCTGGCGCAACTGCCCGAGACCATTGGCGATTTCTAAACCGGTGCCGCGGCGCACGCGCCGCGGTCAGTTTCCCAACCGTATGCGAAGACTTTCCCGCCTGCTCGTTCTCTTTTTGCTGGCCATCACGGCCAGTGGGGCGTTTGCGCAGCAGCCTGGCGCCGAGAAGACGCGCCTGCTGGTGATTTTGGACTGCAGCAACAGCATGTGGGACCGCTGGCAGAGCGATGCGAAGATAAAGGTTACGCAGACGGTGCTGCTGAAGTTTCTCGACAGTGTGGCGCGCCAGCAGAACATCGAGGTGGCGCTGCGCGTGTTTGGCCATCTGAACAAGGATGCCTTCGGCACCAAGCTGGAGGTGCCCTTCGGCAGCAATAATTATTACAAGCTCAGCAGCAAGATTAAGACGCTTGTGCCCCGCGGGGGATGCACCATGGCGACGGCGCTGACCAAGTCGCTCAACGATTTTCCCGCCACCGGCTCGTCGCGCAACCTGCTGCTGGTCATCACCGACGGCATCGACGACCGCGACGGCAACATTTGTGCCGTGGCGCGGCAGGTACAGCTGAGCGGGGTGGTGGTGCAGACGTTCATCCTCGGCATCGGCCAGCGCAAGAATTTTGAGGGGCGGTTGGACTGCGCGGGGCGGTTCACCCTGGTGCCGAACGAGGAGCAGTACACGCAGGCGCTGTACAATATTTTCCATCTGTCGGAGGAGACGGCGCGCGTGGTGGTCAATGTGCACGACCGTTCGCACCACCTGTACGAGACGACCATCCCCATTTCGCTCTACGACAGCCGCACGGGGCTGCCCAAACACACGGTGCTCTACACTATCGACGGCCGCTTTGCGCCCGACACGCTGAGTGTGGACCCGCTGGTGTCCTACGATGTGGAGTTCGGCACGCGGCCGCCGGTGCGCCTGACGGCGCAACAGTTTCGCCCGATGCGCACCAACAAGCTGAGTGTGGCCATCGAGCAGGGCACGCTGCGGGTGCGTCCCGAGACGGTGCGCAGCTCGCTGCCCGTGGCCACCTACCCCGTGGTGGTGCGCCGCCACGGCGATGCGGCCATTCTCCACACGCAGCAGACCGACGAGGAGGCCACCTATTTGGCGGGCGAGTATGATGTGGACGTGCTGTCGCTGCCGCCCATCCACATGGAGGGGGTGCAGATAGAGAACTCGGCGGCCACCGAGCTGACCATTCCGGCGGCGGGCTGTCTGAACCTCATCAAGCCGCGCGAGGGGGCATCGGGGCTGATTATGAGCATCGACGAGGGGCGAACGAGCCGCGTGTGCGACCTCAACGAGAGCCGCTCGTCAGAACGCATCAGCTTGATGCCGGGCGAATACCTAATTCTGCTGCGCATGAAGAATGCTACGCGCTACGACGCGGTGCGCCAGCAGCGTGTGAAGATTGAGTCGGGGCAGCAAACGAATGTGTCGTTCTGAGGAAGCACGGCTTTCCGCCCGAGGAAGCGAGACATTTCCCCCGAGGAAGCTCGGCTTCGAGCAAGAGAAAAACAACTTGGAACAAGAGAAATCGAGGCTTTCCCCCCGAGGAAGTTCGGCTTCAAGCAAGAGAAAAACAACTTGGAGCAAGAGGAACGCAAAAGCCCTGGCCGCACGGCCAGGGCTTTTTGCACGCAGTAGAATTGGATTGAGCCTGGTGGATTATTTTAAGGACCCCGAGGACCTTAAGAACCCCCAGGGCCTGTTTCCCTGCAAGAAGCCCTCGGTGCTTTTAGGGCTCGTCGTCGCCCGAGGCGGGGGTGGTGCCGCTGCCACTGCCCGTGCCGCTGCCCGAGGAGGGGGTGGCGGGGTCGTCGGCTGGGGGCTCGTCGTCGATAGCGGCGTCGGTCTCTTCGGCTTTGGCCCACTGCAGGGTGGCGCTGCGAATGGCGCCCTGCACGTCGTCGGCCGGACGGTAGTAGAGCCCCGGGCGCACCTCGCTCAGCTGCAGGTCCTCGGCGTGCTCATGCCACCCGCTGTTGCACGAGGGGTAGAGTTTGCCGATGGGGCCGAGGTCGACTATCATGCCCTGCTTGAGCATTTGGGCTGCGCTTTCCATGCACAGCTCGAGGGCCACCTTGGCTTCGGCCTTGTGGAGGGTGGTGTTGTGGCAGGCTTCGGTTACGATTTCCTCGTAGCCGGCCTTGCCGTTGGTGATGACGCGAGCTGAGAAGCCGCGTTGTTTGGTGCTGGGATTGACGTTGACAGCACGCGTGATTTTTAACTTCGTTGCCATATGTTTGTTAACTGTTTTTAGCAATCGTTTTCGATAGCTGTTTTTACTTCGTTTCTATGACCGCCCTGTAGGGTCGGTTTTTCAATCGACCACGGTCAGTTTCGAAATCGACCGCGGTCGATTGCTGAATCGACCACGGTCGATTGAAAAACCGACCGTGGTCCACAAGTTGTCTGGCGGCGTAAATTCTGACATGGGTTTCACACTTTTTTACAATTCTACTGCGTCGCGTAAAGCTGGTATTTGCACGTTCGTGTAGCCGGCCTCGGTGAGGGTGGTGCGGAAGTGCTCCTGGGCATCGGCTTGGCCGTGGACGATGAAGAGGCCTTTCAGCCGGCGGGGGTCCTGACAGGAGAGGTAGCGCAGGAGCTCGTTGTAGTCGGCGTGGCCGGAGAGCGACTCGATGCGGCGCACCTCGGCGCGCACCTCGTAGGGGTGGCCAAAGATGGAGACCTTCTTGTCGCCCCGCGCGATGCGGGCGCCGAGGGTGGAGGGCTCGCAGTAGCCGACCACGAGGATGGTGGTGCGCGGATTGTCGATGCTGTTGGCCAGGTGGTGCTTCACTCGGCCGGCCTCCATCATGCCACTGGCCGAGATGATGATGCAGGCCTTGTTGCGCACGTTGAGGGCTTTGGAGGCTTCGACCGATTGGATGTACTGCAGCCGCCCGAAGCCGAACGGGTCGGGGTCGGTCTTCATGTACTCCTCTATCTCGCGGTTAAAGCACTCGGTGTGGAGGCGCATGATGTTGGTGGCGTTGACGCTGAGCGGACTGTCGACGAAGCAGTCGATGTCGGGCAGCAAGCCGCGGCCGTTGAGCCGGTTGAGCGCGTACACTATCTCCTGCGCGCGGCCTATGGCAAAACTGGGAATGATGAGCTTGCCGCGCTTCTTGGTGCAGGTGTCGAGCACCGCCATCAGCAGCTCCTGCTCGGCATCGCCCAGCGAGGTGTGGAGCCGGTCGCCGTAGGTGCTCTCGGTCAGCAGGTAATCCACCTGGGGGAACGGCTCGGGGTCGCGCAGAATGCGCTTATCGTAGCGCCCCACATCGCCCGTAAAGCCCAGCTTAACGGTGCGGCGCCCCTCCTTCACCTCCAGCACCACGCAGGCGCTGCCGAGGATGTGGCCCGCATCGTAGAACGTAACCGTGGCCTCATCGCCAATGCGAAACGGCTTGTGGTAGGGCACACTGATGAAGCACCCCATGCAGGCCTCGGCCTCCAAGTGGGTATATATCGGCTCCACCGGCTCCAACCCCTGCGCCTTGCGCTTCTTGTTGAACGTCTGGGTGTCCGACTCCTGAATGCGACCCGCATCGGCCAACATAATGGCGCACAGGTCGCGCGTGGCCGGCGTGCACAGCACCGTACCCGAGAAGCCCATCTTATATATATAAGGTATCAAACCCGAATGGTCGATGTGGGCATGCGACAGGATGAGAAAATCAATCTCGCGCGGGTCGAAGCCCAAATCGCGATTCATCGCATCCGTCTCCAACCCCTTACCCTGATACATACCACAATCGAGCAAAATCCTTGTCCCCTTGCGGGTCGTAATGAGGTGCTTACTGCCCGTAACCTCGCGCGCCGCACCCATAAACTCTATCTTCATACGTGTATAAAACTGATTTGCATTACCGTCGTCCGCCAAAGCGACCGCAGTCGCTCCCAAACGGACATGCAAAGATACAACTTTTTTGCAGCCCTCCAAACCACAATCCACCCCAAACGCCCCACACAAATGCCGTCCCACCCACACAATAAAACACCCACCCGCCTGTTACTGCACATGGCCAGCCGCCCCGACGACCCATCCGCCGCCGCCACCGGCTACCAACACAACATCACCACCACACAACACCACCACACCATGACCACATTCCTACTATCTGTCGGCCTCCTCATAGCAGGCTACGCCCTCTACTCCAAACTCATCGAACGCATCATAGGCGTTGACCCAGCACGCCCAACCCCCGCCACCACCATGGCCGACGGCGTAGACTATGTGCCCATGAAGCCCTGGCGAATATTCCTCATCCAATTCCTCAACATAGCCGGCGTAGGCCCCATCTGCGGCGCCATCATGGGTGCCCAGTTCGGCACCGCCTCCTTCCTGTGGATAGTCTTCGGCACCATCTTCGCCGGCGCCGTCCACGACCTCATCAGCGGCTTCATCTCCCTGCGCCACAAAGGCTGCTCACTACCCGAAATACACGGCATGTACCTCGGCAACGGAGCCAAACAAATCATGCGCGGCTTCACCGTAGTGCTCATGATACTCGTCGGTGCCGTCTTCGTCAACACCCCAGCCGTACTACTCAACCAAAACTTCACCCCCGATTGGAACATCTACCTCTGGGTCATCATCATCTTTGCCTACTACCTCATCGCCACCCTCCTGCCCATCGACAAACTCATCGGCAAAATCTACCCCGTCTTTGGCCTCCTCCTGCTGGCCATGGCAGTAGCCATCGTCGTAGCCTTCATCGTCCGCCCCGAAGTGCACCTGCCCGAACTGTGGGACGGCATGGAGAACCGCCACCCCGACGCCGCCCACAACCCCATCTTCCCCATGATGTTCATCAGCATAGCCTGCGGCGCAATCAGCGGCTTTCACGCCACCCAATCGCCCCTCATGGCGCGCTGCATGGTCAGCGAGCGCCAAGCCCGCCCCATCTTCTACGGAGCCATGGCAACCGAAGGCATCGTAGCCCTCATCTGGGCCGCAGCCGCCACCTACTTCTTCCACGACCACCCCGAACTCTGCGCCGGCAAAAGCGGCAACGCCATGGTAGGCATCATAGCCGATCACTGGTTCACCCCCGTACTGGCCGTCATCACCGTGCTGGGCGTCATCAGCGCCGCCGTAACCAGCGGCGACACCGCCCTGCGCTCGGCACGCCTCATCGTAGCCGACTTCATGCACATCGACCAAAAACCCATCGGCAAACGACTCCTCATAGCCCTCCCCATCTTCATAGCCGCCGCCGGCCTACTCATCTACTCCCTCGCCGACCCCAAAGGCTTCGACGTCATCTGGCGCTACTTCGCCTGGGCCAACCAAGTACTGGCCACCGTCACCCTTTGGGCCATCACCGTCTACCTCACCAAACGCCGCAAACCCTACCCCCTCACACTCCTGCCAGCCCTCTTCATGACCATGGTAACCACCAGCTTCATCCTCGTAGCCGACAAAGAAGGCCTCGGCACCCTCATACCCCACACCATAGGCTACCTCATCGGCGGCCTCATCACCGCAGCCACCCTCCTCCTATTCCTCCTCAAAAAGAAAAAACTGCAAACCGAGGCAATAGACACAGCCGATTAACGTTACCACCCCACACAACAACCAGGTAGAACAGCCAGACAGACCAGCACCAACACCGGCACCTGCCACCAAAAACGAAAAGCACAACCATGAAACGTCAACTCACCCTCCTCCTCATGCTGACCATAGTCGGCGCCAACGCCCTCCTTGCCGCCAACGGCACACGCAAAAACTCGCGCACCGAAATGGGCATCCACGGCAACGCCCTCTACGTCATCGAGTACACCTACAACATCCACGGCAAAGGAGGCGACCGCCAACTCATCTGCATCGACAGCATCACCTTCGACAAGCGTGGCAACTTCCAAGACAAAATACGCCGCGCTGGCGGTGAATACACCTACTACTCCTACTACTTCGACGTCAACGGCTACGCCCTCGGATGGAACGAATACAACCGCGGAGGCCAACTCACAGGCCGCACCGCCTATCTCAACGACCGCAACGGCAACCGCACTGAGCGCACCGTCTACATGCACGAGCACATGAGCAAAAAAGAAAGCTCCCGCTACGAAAACAACCGCCTCGTCGAAGAGCAAAGCTACAATGCCAACGGCACCGTAGCCGAAAAGCGCGTCTACAAATACGATGCCCAGGGCAACAACAGCGAGCTCGAATTCTACGACGCTCAAGGCGAACTGCAGCAGCGCTACCTCTACAAATACGACCAGCGAGGCAACCGCATCGAGTGGCGCTTCTACGATGCCGACGAATTCCTCGTAGCCCTCACCACCTACTACTATGACGACCACGACAACGTCATCGAGGTATCCTCCTTCAACTACGACGAGCACCTAAACTGGAAGCACAGCTACGTGTACGAGTACGACGAAGACGACAACTGGGTGCGCCAAACCATCTTCCGCAACAACAACCCCTACCAAGTCATCGAACGCGAAATAGCTTTCCCCGCCGACTGATGCCCCCCTACGCCTCAGCTAAACAACTTCTACGGAGCAACAATCTTTCTTAACTGCCACAACCATCTGCCTCCACACTTTCATGTATAATACAATCACGGAGAGTACAAAGCCGTGATTGGCCTTGAGACAGGAACCATGAAAGGGGTGAAGTCTGGCCGAGCCAACCGCCTTATCTTGGAATAGTTGGACTCGTACTGCGACGCATTGATGGAGAATAGGGGAACGCCCCCAAGTGGCGTTCATCCCTCAAAGAGTGAGCCCTTAGGATAATTGGCATGGAGCCCTTCTGGGGAATACCCAAGGCCGAACATCTTGGTAACTACCGACTCCACTTGTGGTTCAACAAGGGAGAGGTGCGCGATGCCGACTTAGAGCACACTTGGAACGGCGAAGCCCTTCGCCAATGCGCAACAAGACCTTCTTTAAACAATTCTCTCTTCCATTCAACACCGTGGAATGGAAGAACGGAGCCGATCGCGCCCCCGAACACCTTTATGCGCATAGCATCCACAGCCCCAATCCTTATGTAGTTGACAACGAAACGCCCCTGCCCTCAGTTGCAGAGGGCGCTGCTCCTTATTGGAAGCTGAAATAATCAACGACGTAAGCCCCTATATACCCCGATTCAGACATTCGGAACCTGCAGTACAGTTTCCTAATGAGTTGCTGGTGGTTATCTCATCCGCACTGAAACGGCGGCTTCTCCCTACTGTTCTGTACTGCACGGCTGGGCGGTTTTCATCGTTCAGCCCTTCTTTTTTTTATGTCGAAAGCGTCGGCGCTGGCCGCCACTGCTCAAGGCGTTACGCCTCCTTCATCCACTCTCCTTCCTTCTCCAGTGCGCTCCAGCAGGAGTCGACGGTGGAGGCTATGCGGAGACCGCAATCGGTGCGGAGCAGGCCACGGTCCTGGATGAGATGCAGCTGGGCGAGGAACGGGTCGTAGAAGCCGTCAACGTTCAGCAGTATCATGGGCTTGCCGAGGTGCTGCAGCTGGTTTGCTACCATCACCTCGGTAATCTCGTCCAGCGTGCCTATGCCGCCAGGCAGGGCGATAAAGGCATCGCTGTGGGCGATGATGTATTCCTTGCGCTCCGCCATAGACGACACGCGCACCAGCTGTGTAACCACCTGCGACGCAATCACCTCTTCGCTGAAAAGGGTGGGTATGACAGCCGTTACCGACCCACCAGCTTGCAGCGCAGCCGTGCTCACCGCGCCCATCAGCCCGAGATTGCTTCCCCCGTAGACGAGGGTATGGCCTCGCTGGGCTATGTCGATGCCCAGTTGTTCGGCAACATGAAAAAAGGTTGGGACGGTAGGGCGCGAAGATGCGCAAAAAACTGCTATGTTCATATTCAATGCATTGCTATCTGTTCTTGTAAATATTATCCTGTGCTGCTACCAATCCGGCGGTGCCTCGTCGGAATCCTGCCCGTCGCCTCTTCATTCCGAAGGATGAGCCCCTACCACAACAGCCATTCCATTCAACTCATTTTATAACACACCTGTTCTCAATGTCTTAACAAGCCGTACGACACCTTGTCGCGCTGCCGTACGGCAGGGGGCTCTATACTGTACGGCAACGTAAGCTCGGCTGCACGGCCTAAGGGCTCGTGCCGTACGGGATAGGAATGACATGGTCCGGAACTGTTAAAATATTGCACTTCCGTTCTGCACCTCACGGTCGGGGTGCAACAGCACCACCCCCTCAGAGCTGTCGGCGCCGAGGATGCGCACCTCGCTGCGCACACTCCCTATGTGCATCGGAGCCAGGTTGACACAAAACACAGCCTGACGTCCAACCAGTTGCTCGGCCGTGTAGAGGTCGGTAATCTGTGCCGACGAGGTCTTGATGCCCAGTTCCTCGCCGAGGTCAACGGTCAGTTTGTATGCGGGCTTACGCGCCTTCTTGTTCATGTCGACCGCCATGATGGTACCTACGCGCACCTCTACGCGGTCAAAGTCGTCTACGGTTATCTGCATGGTATTCTTAATTCTACTGCGTTCATCACTTTCGCGCTCCGCGGACAGGCCTACGCCTCCGCACTTGGCCTACCGAGAACGCCCAAGTTGCCTCAGTATTGTTTGCCTGGCGTGTTTTACGGCCGGTTTCAGGTCGTAGGGCTCTATCATGAGCAGCACTTGGCGCAGTTCCTCAGCCAATTCGGGGTGGAAACGACACTGCATATAGGCCAGCCGCATACAAACCGACCGCACCCCGACGCTCTCCTCGGGGTCGGCCGCATGAGCAAAAAAAAAGTCTATCAACTGGGGGTCTACATCCTCGGCCGTCCAGCCGAGATGCGAGAGCACCGTGAGAAGCAATCGGCGGATAGCCGTGTCGGGCGTACCGACCGCCAGCCCAACGAGTTCGGCGCGGTGCGTGCCCACCCATTCCAAATCCTCGCCCTTAAGGTGCGTCATCACCCACGCCGCACGGTAGGCCACCTGCCTGTCGCCACTCCTCAACTCGGTGCACAAGGCCTCCCGCTCCTGCACATTGCCATGCACCGCCGCAGCGCAGGCCACTATCTCACTGAGCATGTGGGCAACGCTTTTTGTTGTACTTGGCGCGCACCATTTCGTACGAGTTGCGCGTAAGCTCCTTGAGCAACGCGTCGGGTGCCGTCGTCGGGTCAATGCCTATCCAGTGCTTCTTTGACTCGTTGATCGGGTCGCCGATGCACGTATGCTGCTCGCGCAGCGCGACAATGCGCTCAGGCTGACACTTGAGCGACACAACCGAGAACTCGTTGCAGTCAAAGAAAGAAAACATGTGTCCGCAGACGTAAAACACCAGCACCGCCTCGCCATTCTTAAATTTAACGAAAGGAAACTTCTCCTCGATTCCCTCGCCCAACGCGAGGCAGTATTCACGGTACTCTTCAATATTCATAGCAACATATCCTGCATGCGCCGCTACACTGTGGGGAGTTCGACGAGGAAGATGCATCGCCTTGACTCGCAGCCCCTCAATTTCCCTCTCCTCACCTCGCATCTGCCGACTCAACTCGGCGCAAACCGAGGTGCAAAGATACGTCTTTTTATCGGACAACAGCCTGCGCAGCTCTGCAGCACTGGCAAGCAGGCATCCACACATCATGATTCTTCCTCCCACCCTTCGTTAACAAATAGGAACTCCTTACTACCAACCCCCTACGTCATCACAGGAAAGTCAACGTACCCGCGTAGGGAACATTCTCTTAAAAAGCACATTTCGCGCACCGCAACTCTGCCAAGTCTCATGCTAACACGCAACTGCAAACATTCTCCCGCCCATTTCTACCCATGCAGCCGAAAAAGTGAGTACCTTTGCAATTTGAAGTGCGCAAGAGCGCTTTCGCAAACTACTAAACAACAATGCATCATAACAAAAACACCAATCATTCATAGGGGTAAAAAACGCGTATTGAGGTTCTTTCGGTACTTTTCCGTCTCACCGTTTCTTGGAAACGTGCAGGCGCAGAGAGTACACCCCCATGTTGCAGTATGCACAACAAGAAGATAATCGAAATAACGAACGTTCACAAAAACGGACAAACAACAACTATGACTATGCACACATTGCTGCGCCAGACGTATTTTAACGCACTACTTCTCCGACTCGTAGGTAGTGCCTCCGGCGTTGCAGCCATGCCCAACCCACACTCCCCTCGCCACGCGAATTCCACATTAACTATCAGCACGAAATACTGCTTGGCACACTAACTATCACCGCTCACTATGAAAAATATCAACAACACTCTAAGAGCTAACAACCGCTCACTGAAGCTCATCTTGTGCCTTTCTGCCATACTGACCATCGGAAATATTCAAGCGCAGACCGACTACTCTGGCACATGGTATATCTCCAACGGAAACAACAGCGGCTATTACCTTGTTCCCTCCATTGGAGGATACTACTCGGAGGATGACAGCAAGCCCTATATTACCACCTATAAAACAAACAAGGACTATAACTCGATATGGCGTCTTGTAAAAGTTACAGTAGGGAGCGAAAACTACTATCGCATTGTTCACAACAATACTGGCCTGTACCTCACCTTTAATGACATTGCCGACGCCAGTAACCCCGACCGACTGCGGCTGCACCTCGAACACTTCAACACGCCGAGCGATGCCACGCTTTTCATCATTGCCCAAAACTCATCGAATGATGGTATCGGTTTCCGACCCAAAGACTACGATGGAGGTACAAACAAGCGCTTTTGGTTTGATGTGTCGTCAAGCAATAAAGACAACTACTGGAATAACAATAGCGAGGGCTGCCTCGGGCTGTGGGAGAGCTTGACCGACGTAAACAAGGCTGCAAAGTTCTACCTCTACTCTGCCACACCGACGTGCGCTGCCCCAATCATCACCCACGAGGCTGGCTCATTCAGCATCAGCTACCCTTTCAGCGGAGACGGCGTAAGCATACACTACACCACCAATGGCGACGCACCGACAGCCACCAGTCCAACCTACAGCAGCGCTATTCCAGAGGCTGGCGTAACTATGGTACGCGCTATAGCAGTGAAGAGTGGTTATGACAACTCCCAAGAGGCACGGCTCTACAACCCCAACCAATCTTTTCTAATCAAGACCACCGAGACCACCAACCAGTCGTACTACATCGTACCGCCTCTGGACGAGACCAGCACCACCGACCTTTACGCCACCACCTCTAACGTGCCCGATGAGAAGATGGAATGGATGTTCAAGCCCGCCGTACTTTCAGGCGGAGTGCAGTACTACTACCTCTATAACCCGTCCACTGGAAAATACATGTACTGTCATGTAGAGCGAAACAGCGGCAATGCCATTTTGATGAAGCCTCTCAACGAAGCGGGCACTACCCCTGCCCGCTACAGGTTCCGTCTGTGGGAAGAGGAGGATTACACCCTCATCATCTCGAAACAATATGTACAGTATGTACCCTCTTCGAGCAGCAACAATATGCTCTTTAAGAGCAAAGGCGACAACAGCACCGACTATCTCGGACTGTATGCAGACAACGCTAACGGACGCTCACGGTGGAAAATAATAGCAAAGCCCACCGATCCCCGAACACTCTCCACCATCACTTTCGCCTCCGACAACACCAACACCACCTACTGGAAGATACAGAATGTGAACGACAAGAACTACTACGTCTGTCCTCCCACTGCCACAGCAACCAACCAGAGGGCTACGGCAGCGACATCGGGCGCAAACATGGAATGGCTCTTGGAGAAGGCCACCGACCCAGACACATGGGTTACCTACTACCATATCCGCAATGGCGAGACTGGCGACTACCTCTACTTCCGAGGTAATCCAAACGAAAAAAACGTGTTCTTCACTGCATCGTCAGCCACCCCATCGGCCGACGACGGATTCAAGTTCATCGTTGTCCGTACCGCCAACCAAGATGCCACCAACTCGTACAACATCATTCCAAAACAGCTAAAGAATAGTCCCAATCAATCGAATATCAGCCTAAATAGGGACGGCAGCGCATTGCAGACTAAGAACAGTCGCGACAACAAGAACAGCCAGTGGAACTTTGTGCAGGTAACCAACAAGGTATCACCCCCTGTCTTTACACAGTCCACCTACAACGGGGAGGTAAACCTCTCCTGCATCACCGCAGGAGCCACCATCTACTACACCACAGATGGCACCGACCCCTCATCATCCTCCACACGGCAGGCCTACACCACGGCCATTACGCCAACATCATCAGCACTCAACACCTTCAAGGCCTGCGCCGTAAAAGACGGCATCACCTCCACTGTAGTAACGAAGACCGTTGACCTCAGCACACGCACGAAAGGATACTACGTGCTACACAAAAATGGCACAGGTTATCTGAAAGTGGCAGGAGGTAGTGTGAACCTTTCCAACGACGGCAACTTTCAGTCTGGCAACCTCTTTGACAAAGGCAACTGTATATGGGTGCTGACCGAAGAAGGCTACCTGCAGAACGAATACTACTTCCTCAACGTGGCCAACAACCGCACCCTCTACCTCTCTGTTGAACCCACCACACGCTGGATGACCGAGGACGTGAGCGGCACTCAAAAGAAAATCCTCTATATCAACGACGGCATCCGCAACCTCTACCTCGGCTACGACAGCGGTGTAAAACTCAGCGCTGCTGCTGCCAATGCCTACCGTACCTGCACTGTCAACATACAGGAAGTGAGTTGGTCGGGGCCTAACTCTGATGCCCTTACCCTCCTCTCACCGCAACTGATTACCTATCTGCATTACTACTTCACACAGAGGATACAGTACAGCTTTGTCAACGACGGCGGTTCAACCGTAAGCCATAACAGCCACGACCGCCGCGTATATACCACACTGGAATACGTCAGCAGCAGTACTGCCGACAAAGGCACCACTTGGGACATCGACAATAACATCATTTACAACAAACAGACTGTAGGTAACATCAGTGTAACCGCCACTTGCAACATGCTGCCAGCCGATCCCATTGCCCGCAGTACACACGCCACTGCTGTAGCCAAAGCAATCACGTTCACCTTACAGCCACCCGCCATCACCCCTGACAACGTACACTACCTACTGTTCAACTTTAGCAATGCAAATTACCGATTCCCCTTTGACAACAACATACCCGAAGGGCAGCCTGTCAACCCTTACTGCTCTAAAGCACGCCTCACATGGCCCGAGAATACCGAGATCAGTTGGACAATAGAGTGCGACGAACAGGGATACGTCATGTTCAAAAACATAAAGACTGGGCACTACATCTACTATGACGCAAACGACTATACCAACAGCGACTACGGCACAGTTGTGATAGGAGGAACCACCCCCACCGACACGCGCTACAAGTTTCGCCTATACAAATACAAGACTGACGACACTTGGGGCGACAACATGGTCAGCATTTTCCCTTACGAGAAACAATTCTCCGTTTACAAAAGCGATAGCTATTCCAATGACATTTACAGTGCCATTGGTCCAGACGACATTAGCCGTGTAATCACATTGTTCAAACCCAACGACCGCAAGTGGAAGTTCTACCCCTACGAGGTGGAAGACAGTTATAGGTTACAGGACAACTTTACAATCAACATTCCTGACGCAATAAAGACCAGCGCCACCGTTGCCACCGTGAAACAGCCAGGCACCTATGAATTTAACGCCCAGTCCTACCACTGGCTTAGCATAAAGGATGCCCCGAAGAACAACAAAGAACTTGAAATCTACAACACTGGCAGCTACACGGACATCGTCTACGACTGGACCATTACGGGGCTTGACGCCTACACCTCCAGCCCTTTTTTATCCAGCTCTGGTGAATCCAAAAGCTATTTCAGCGCAGTTATTGAATCTTTGCCCACGGTGGCCACCGTGGGCAAAGTAAAGGTGGTGGCCAAGGTAACCTCTCCTGAAGCCAAGCAAACTCCCATAGAGATAGACCTCTACCTCAATCCCGAAGTAGTATGGCCCAATCCCAGCGACATTGTACCCATCTCTTCACTAAGCGCAATCACCTCTATGGACGGTATATATCGCCTTACTGTCGATAACCCGTCTGGTGTACCCGCAGTAAGCACATTCAGCGGCTATCTGGATGGCGACGGACACACCATTTCAGGTCTCTCTGCCCCTCTCTTCACCACACTGAATGGCTCGGCAGTGGTTCGCAATATCAACTTCGACGACGTGAACATCACCAGCCACAGTGGGCCCACGGGCGTTGTAGCGGGCACCGCCACCGACAATGCCCGCATCTACAACATTGGTGTACTTGCAGGCCAGGTGGGCAGTAGCGGCTATTGCGGCAGCATAGTCGGCTTGTTGGATGGCCGTGCACGCGTCATCAACAGCTTCAGCTATGCCTCTATCACGGGCGGCACAGACGTTGGCGGCCTTGTGGGATACAATAACTTCAAGTCCACAAGAAGCGATCTACGTACCATGGTAATGAACTGCATGTACTATGGCGAGAAGGTTGTAGGCACACGAGTGTCGCCTATCTATGGCGGTCTGATGATAGAGAGCTACAAAAATCTCAGCAACTACAACTACTTCACCCAGTCCACCAAGCTCGAAGGTACGGTGATCTACAACTGCGCCCTTGAGATAGAGGCACGATATATAAACCGCTTCGAGTTTCACCGCCTACTACTCAACTCCAACCGTGAGTTGGCTGGATGGTACGCCACCGGCAAAGTAGATAAACAGCATACGGTTATGGCCAAGTGGGTACTGGAAACCGCCGACCGCACCATTACCAACCCCAAAACCTGCCCCGTACTGAAGCAGCCCGGAGCCTATCCCTCTATTATCAATATAGATGCTGAGCACGCCCCAGAGAATGCCCCCCGCAACACAGGAGGCAAACTGGGACAGCTCACGGTGAACATCCAAATGGGCTCAGGTGCGCTCTTCTCCGCTCCCACTAATGCAGTCATCAATACGGCTACATCCCAACTCACGCTCAACATTACCGACATTGATACGACACACTACAACTACAACTATCGCAAAGTGCAGCTGCCTTACTACAACCAAGTGGGCACCAAAAACTATACCGAAAACAGGGTAGCGGCTGGCTGGAAGATTGTGAGCATTACCACCGACGGCTCGGTGGAGCACTACAATGCGTTCATCAACCACGGCAATGATGCCACAGTAGACAACGATGGCAACATCACCGCCACGCCCCTCAACTATGCCGACCGCTATTGCATTGACAAGGACCTCTACCAAGTGAGTGGACGTGTGTTCAATCAGGGAGGCTACTGGGATGTGCCAGAAGGGGTAACGGCTATTACCATTGAGCCCTATTGGGCTAAGTGTACCTACCTCTCCGACCCTTATGAGGATGCCAGTTTCGACGGTTCCTTTGGAGGCCGAACCGATCTCACACCTGCCGGCATCCGCTACAGCAACGGCTATGACTACACCATCAACGGCAATTTACAAAAGGTGTATACCAAACATACCGATGCCATTGCAGCACTTGCCTGTGAGACCAGCGCCACAGTCTATGACTACGCGGTTGTGCTCGTGGGCAACTACCGACAAATATCGGAAAACTTTGGCAACGAAAACCTGCCATTTACCCTGATGTCTGCCGACCTTGACTTCGATAACGAGCCTGATTACGCCCATATCTGCAAAAACGGCATCCGCAAAAACATCAACCCTATTCGCATCGACTTTATCAACTCTATCGGAATCGGTATGGCACAAAAGTCCAACAGTGGTAAACGCATGTCGGGTTGGGGCATTCTCTTCCCCAAGGGCTGGTTTGAAATTACCAACACCACGTTGGTTCGCTTCGTGGAGTTTGAGGCCGACGGCAACAACAGCAAGGCCGAATCGCCCGTCATCCTTCAAGGGGGCATATATGAGCAGTTTGTATCAATGAAACCCAGCGGAGGAGCCGCCACTAAGACCTCCTACCTCATTGTGGGAGGCAACGCATGGTTCGCCATGTTCAACAACGGATCGCACGGTAACAACAACAGCAGTGCATACACCCAGCATACACCCGTCAATGTGCTGGGCGGCGACTATGAGCAATTCTACCTCACTGGCTACTTCAACACATCCGTTACCACGCAACCTAATGATAATGCAGAATGCTACATCAGCGGTGGACACTTTGGCGAGGTGGCCGGCACTGGCATGGAGGGCATAGGCGGCAACGTGGTTTGGAAAATCTACGGCGCCGACATCGCCAACTTCTACGGTGGCGGAATCAACGTAAACAAGCCCATCCTCGGCAACATTGTCGTAGACATCAACAAGAGCCATGTCGGAGTGTTCTGCGGAGGACCTAAGTGTGGCAACATGCAATCGGGTAAGCAGGTGTTCACCACAGCCTCTGAGTGTACCTTCGGCACTTTCTTTGGTGCTGGCTATGGTGGTACGGCCTACAATGTACCCCGTCTTTATGATCATGATCCTGATGGCAACTTCAACTACCCCTACAATGGTTATATCCAGTTGCACTATAAGCGAGAGTACCGCTCTAAGTACAACGGCATGGCCAAAGGCGCATCGGGCGATGTGCAGGCGGCGCAGCAAGGGTCGATAGACTGCAACGGCATAGCAGTTGATTATGAATACGAACTCTTTGCCCCTCCCGCATTTGACGGGGACAAGAATGTGTGCCGTTTCCGCATCCGCTATGCCTCGCTCTCGATGGCCGTAACCCACAACATTGTGTCGCGTCTCACGGACTGCACCATCACAAACAACTTCTACGGCGGTGGCAACCTCGGGCTGGTGGACGGTAACATCTCATCCACCCTCAAGTCATGCACAGTACTCGGCAATGTGTACGGTGCTGGCTTCTCGGCTCAGGCTCCCTCCTGCCCTGTGATGCCCGAATACCCCACTGGCCAGTACGATCCCCTGCCCTACTACAACCAGGAGACTGGCGCCTACACCAAAGGCGTAAAGACCATTAACGGCACCCCCTCAAACGGTATTCTCTACACCTGGCGACACACTGATACCCCCATCACCGATGGCAGTACCGTATTTGACGAAGCCAACCACTACATCCTTACCAATGAAGACATGGATAACCTTGGCAGCATTACTGGCACCGCCACCCTCACCATTACTGGCAACAGCCATATCGGACCCGAGAGCGGAGCAGCAGACGCCAAGCACGGAAATGTATATGGAGGCGGGGAAGAAAGTGCCGTAGGCGGTGATACAAGAGTCTCCATCCTGGGTACTACTCACGTGAAAGGCAACGTCTACGGTGGCGGCAATCTTGGCAACGTACGTGGCAGTACCCACGTAAGCATCGGCCAGTAAAGAAGTATCTGGTGGCAGGCGACTACAGCACCTACCGCAACTGTTCTACGCAACAAAAGCCTTTGTGCGCCACAAGGCGATGAACATCGTAGTCCTCAAGGACGCACTGACACAAAATATCAAAGACAAACTCGGCAGCAAATAAAGCCGTTTGGCCCTGGCTTCCAGAAACGGCAGCCAGGGCTCTACTTTTCTGTTCCTCCATTGCGCAAGCTGTTCCGTGCCGCACCTCACTTCGGTGTGTACAGTTTTCAATTGTCCAGTCTACACAGTTAACAAGCGGACTAAAGCCGGTTTGGAATATGTATACACAACTTGGAATCGTCATATCTACATAGTTGACAATCAAACAAAACATATCAAGAAAGGGTGTAAACAGCTCCGAGTCGGCATATCTACACAGTAATATATTCCTGACCATAGCACATCTTTTTCAGAATTATTCGTAACTTTGCATCGCGAATGCAGATAGTACAACCCCACGACACACAAAACCACACACGTACCAATACATAGCCAATGATCTACTCCCTACCTCCTGCCACCCACCGCTGAACGCCCCACTTTCCCCACACTACCCACCTCCTACTCTTCCTTTTCGGCAGGCTATTCGGTTCCAAACGTACCCCACCCGAAACCACATTGCCACAACATATATAATATTATACACACATGAAAAGGAATCACAGAATTATTTGGCTACTGCTTGTCCTACTTGCTCCCACCGCGCAAGCGCAGTTGTCCACGCTCACCGAACTGAATGAACCTATTGAGCACGTCATCGTACGGGCGTACACCGAGGACATTTCCATCGCCTATGTCAACATGAGTAGGCACGGCTACTTCGTGGTGCAACTTCCCGACGAATCGTTTATCACCGAGTTGCCCACAAACGTAATCGTGCACGACATGCAGATATGCGAGCCTTACCTGTACTTCTGCGGAGAAATACAAGACACCAATCAAGGATTCGTGGGCTTTGTGGACATTCAACAACTCTACGACGGCATTCCCCCTTGGAACATGTACACCAGTTTCAATGATGTGCAGGTCTCTTCCCTAAAACGGTTCATCGTCAACGAGCAGACCGCCACCGAAATTGACCTCGTGGCTATCGGTTCTACCCGAAATGGCGAACCATTCATAACCGAGATTCGCGGGCCTTTGGGTGTTGACACCAATTGGGCAACCACCACGCTGGTACTGAACCAACAGAATTCCACCGCCATTATTTCCGAACTGAGCGACATTGTCGTTACTGATAACCACATCGTCATTGGAGCCATATACGATTCTGACGACCTGGGGATAATTCCTCTTAATCGTACTGTTCTTGGGCATAATCTGCTGGATATTGTTACCTTCCAGTCGCCGTGGCAACCCTTCTACGTCAGTTATCCTCATGAACATTTCGAAATGTGCGCCCTTAACAAGGATACGATTGCCATCCTATCCTTTGCCAATACAGGTAACCTTCCCATTTCAAGCTACGACGGTTTCCTCCTGCAAGTGCTCGATGTTCACCAACTGCGCGACTCCATTACTACTTTTCCATACCCCATCATGGGCATGTGCGACATTCAAAACTACTTCATTATTTCACCCAATAACATCGGTGACTGCCGTATCGAATCATTGAATTACGTGCCATCATACGACAGGCTCATTGCCGTAACCACTGGCAATGCTCCCACCCCCAATAGCCACGAAGGTTCCATCAGCGTCATTAATCGAGCCACGGCCTCCTTTGACTTCTATTACAATTCCTACATGATGATGACCTCCGTCCACACCTTAACGACAAGCAACATCTTTCATGTGGCTGGATTCGAAAAGGGAGCGACCAAACTGTGGCGCCTCACAGTAGATCTGGACAACTCCTTGGACTGTCTCTATTCCTATCCAAACCTTCCTTTAGACACCTCGTTCAACTTCACTCCTAAACTACATCAAAACGAGGCAAACCTGAAGCACAAAAAACAATTCAAATTTATTCCTGTGGAGCAACTCATCTACCAAACGAGCCCTTCCACGATAGAGTGCAAAATGAATCAATAATCCCACAACCCATCATCACACCATGAAACGCACATCATTTCTCGCAATCATTGTCCTACTGTGCATATTGACCTGCAACTATTCGGCTGCTGCGCAACGAAGGGACACCCTTAAATACAGTAGTCGTAAGCCGACCAACTACTACTTCGGTACTCAATGGTTAGACAATACGGCGTTGGCGAGACTTCCCCACCCTGTTGTCGGCGATCTTGAGGGTTATTACAGTAGCGTGAACTATCCCTATCCTTTTCCTGCCACGCAACAAACTAATTCGCACTTAGAAATAGCCAAGCGTTTCATCACTGAACCCAATGACACCATCCGCATCGTTGGTGTAGCGTTTTCGTATTTCGTGAATTACTATAAAAAAGAAGCAGACAACAAAGACTGGCTGGCCGAGGAGGGCATCACGTGGACAAAAAACGACTACATTCCAGAGCATATCTCCATCCTCGAAGCGGGTAGCATGACGCCTCTGACAGATCAATCCTATGGCATATTCGACCAGTGGGACACCGCACAAATTTACCAACACATGTTCATGACGTCACCTGTGAGTGTGTTTGATTGGTGCGACGCTGATCACATTCCTCGATACATTTACATGCGGGAAGTGATGTTTGATCATCCTGTAGTTGTTCACGATTCTTTCTATGTATGTCTTACCAATCTCAACAACGAAGCTATCTGCATTGAAGGCGGTACTTCAGCATGGCCTCATGTTACAAAGCCTCAAATACAGTTTCAAACGACAGCCTTTTTCCCTGAAGGTTACAATCAGGGCGTCGACATCAGACAATATACGTTGTCAAGTCGTACTCCATATCCTGTGGACCACACCTGCCGTGCTTCCCCTGATCCACCTATCCAAAGCACAGCATATCTGAAATGGGATCACCACGACCTGCTTTGTGGAAATATGTATCTCTGGACGTTTCCCATCATTGACACCACCTTCAATCGGCCACCCGACACCACGACTTACGACACTACGCACTTCGACCCACTGTGTCCCTATCGCATGAATGGCATCGAACTGACCAACCTCGGCTACCGCAGCATCATGGTACAATACACGCCCGACCCATCGCACTTCACCGCCTACCAGTTGAGCTACTGCCCCGCAGACTCGCTGCCCGACAGCGGCATCATCATCGACAACCCCTCCACCCACCAAGTGTTGAGCGACCTCGACACCACCACCTACCAAATGCTCTACATGCGAGGCCTCTGTCCCTCGGGCGCATGGAGTGCGTGGAGCAGCGGCATCCGATTCCGCCCCACCCGAGGACTGCCCCCAACTGCAGCAGACAAGGCCGATCCGCACTCAATCAGCATTCTTCCCAACCCAGCCTCCGACCGCGTCCTTGTCGTAACCCACTCGCCCATCACTTCGCTGCAGGTCTTCAACATCGAAGGTCGACAAGTCGAAGCACGCACACCACACACACCCTCCACAAGCCTCAACACATCAGCTTACCCTGTCGGCGTGTACTTCCTGCGCATCACCACCTCCGAAGGAACCGCCATCCGCAAACTCACCGTGGCGCGGTAAGGCATCCGAGAAATGACACGCACACCCGAAGATGGACATGCGCATGTCCATCTTCGGGTGTGTGTGTCATTGGGGGTGGCTGGCGGTCGTCCACATGTACTTTACTGAATTTGGTTATCAGACTTTGGTCCTACGGCTGAGGCAAGTTGACGGGTTGATACGTCAGCAGGTTGTGTTGGGAAGTTTGTTGTTCGAGGGCAGGGTATCGCTGCACGACGTTTAAGCCGCGCTCTTGTAGGATGCTCCGAAACACGTCCCTTACTACGCAGTATTCCTTGCTGAGGCGGCCGAGGTACATGTGCCACAGCATACCGCTCCGATTCCCAAGGAGCTTTGCCTGTACCTCCATTACGAACTGTACTGAAAATGCTCTATTGCTAAACAGTAAAACAGTACGTCATCGTCTCATATAAAAGGTCTGTCTTGTTCACCAGCCAGTGCATAGAGTTGCTTTACTACATATACTTTTTGCTTTGTGCAGCCTTTCGACTGTCTGGAGCCAGCGTTTTGCACTTCTATGTTGAACGTCTTCTCGGCCACCCCTACCATTGTCTCGTAAAAGGCGGCACGCATCTGCTCATCGTAGAGTTGCTGCTTCAAATGGTGGACTTCCTCGCACAGTGCCTTAGGATTTTCCACTTGAGAGTGTCTATGAGTTTGTTCTTCATCAGTAGCACACCTTTGTCTTTGGGGGCTGCAAAAGTTCGCATTCGCGCCTACAGCAGCGACCCCTCGAACGAACCCCATCGGGCGTACCAACTATCTCCCAGCCTGTTGCAGCACACAATTCCCACTTGGAGGCACGAATCTGCGCTTCTCACGACACCTCTACCTGCAAAAAGCACGCCACCACACGCTCGAGGCGATGTGGCGACGTGCTTTCATGGTCGTGCAGGAGTGCGTCCTTACGCTTTGTTAAACCTTTCTTTGCCCTGTTTACAACGGGGGCAACGCCAGTCGGCGGGTAATGCTTCGAATGCCACTCCATCGTGTTCGGCAGGGTCGTAGACATAGCCGCACACGGAGCATACATATCGACCCGAGGCCTGCTGGTTTGAGAAGTCGACGGCGGCCAACGACGTCGGTACGGGATGATCCAGATCCATCACCCGCTTGGCTTCCAAGTTTTCGTAGCCCTGTGGCGTATGCGTACCACAGTATACAGTGGGGCGACTGCGCACAAACTCACGCACGCGGTCGAGGGTTTCGCGAGCGGCGGCGGAGTCGTCGAAAACGATGGAGAGTTTGTTCTCATACAGAGCCTCGTCAACATAGGTAACGTCGCCGTGAAGCATGTAGAACAAGCCTTCGTTTTCCACTACCACGATGCTGTTACCATTGGTATGGCCTTTTGCTTTGATGAAGTGGATGCCAGGGACTATGGTCTGGCTTTCGGGAAAGTTGAAGTACGGCCCGTCAGTGAAATGCACGGGCACGAGGTTGGCTAAGCCTTGCAGTTCGTCGGCCTGCAGCTCGTCGGCACCGACATATATCTGGGCGTTGGGAAACGAACGTAGCTCGCCGCTATGGTCAGAGTGGCGATGCGTGAGGAGAATCTTGGTTACCAACTCGGGCGTATACCCCAGCGAGGCCAGTGCCTCCACATAGGTGCAAATATTCTTACCCGTGTAGAGCATTGATTCCTCGGTAGGCACCTCTTCGGGAGTGCCTGCTGGCAACCCTGTGTCCACCAAGATAACTTCCGAACCCGTGTCAATAAGATAATTTTGAAGGCTGCCACGATAGCGCACAGCGCGGTCGAAACGGTCCATCCCCTCTTCGCCACCAAAGACGAAGGGCTGACTGTAGAAGCCGTCGCGACGAAATTTAACTGCCTTGATTTCCATAATTACTCTGTATGATGTGTTTTCCCAAACCGTCAATCGTCGTTCTTCGCATTGGGCACAGCAAAGATAACTACCAACAATCCCACAGCGCCAGCTATGGGGACGATGATGCGCGCCACCGACCCCTCTGGGATGAATACCCACGTAGACAGCAGCACCATAACCACCATCATGCCAGAGGCTCCAGCCTTCTGCGCCACCGTCATACCGCCACGTCGGTGGTAGCTACGGATGTATTTACCCAACCATGAATCGAGAAGCCACTGCTGCAACCGCGGCGAACTGCGGTAGAAGAGCCACGAGGCCAGCAATAGGAAAGGGGTGGTGGGCAATCCTGGTACCACAACACCGAGCGCACCCAGCCCTACAGCTACCAGTCCCAACAGGATATAGAGGTATTTTTTCATCATTCGTGTCTTTACGCATCGTGCTAACGACGTGCAAAGGTACAAATAATCATTCATTCGGAGGGGAAACCCACAAAAAGATACACCATGTAAACCACAATACCACCCCCAGTCCACTCACCTCGTTCCTCTCCCAACCCCATCATCTACCTTGCCGCCCCACTCCTACGCACTATTTTCCATTCCTCATTCTCCCTTTAATGGACGTACGTCGCCTTCCAACCGAACATCTTTTACCACACTATCACACCTATATTCCGCTGATCACGCCTGCCATCGTCTCAACATTCAAATGACTATCCACCGACATACATATGTCTACTCGCTAACATGCTCATGTCTGTTCATCCAGATAGTATCCTTGTAGGTCTATATAGCATAAATACTATCCAACTATTATCTAAAAAAAAGCGAAGCCTATCTCGATTTGAAAAAGACGTTCGTCATTGCCACAAACAACGCGTACTTTGATTTATAGTCTTAACTTCCTTCTTCGCCACATCAGGCCACACTCCCAGCCAGCGCGGCACCGCTCACCTCGCCCATGAGACCCCGGTTGCTGCCTCCGTAAAGCAGCGTGTGCCCACCTTCGGCTATCCGCGTCCTAGTTCTCGCGCCGCAACGGCATGCTTTTCATTGTTCGGGCCCGACGACCTGCAAAAGACTGAGATGTTCATGCTATTATTCGTTTTCATCATCTTCTGATTCTGCCCCTGCGCTACACGCTTTCCTGTAATGATGTAATCGATAATTCTCGTTGTATGGGCAAACCCCATAACCTATTGATACCCAAAAGTAAGTCCAGCGTTGGGTTACTATGGCATACACCAGAGTGCCTACCATCCATCGTAATTCAAATACATTACGTACTGGCTTTAGCTCGATGTCGGCCTTTAAAAAATCCCATACCAATTGTAGATAATACAGGAATTTCTCGAAGAATATCGAACAACAAGCACCCGCAACACTTATACGATATTGAATCTTTTTCAAAGGTTGTCCATGTTGTTTTATTATCTCTGTGCAATCTGTTGTTGCGTTTTTGTAATTTCGGATCGCATCATTGCGAAACCGTGTTTCAGTGCTAAAAATTGACCTCAAGCCATTGCAAACGGCATTACTTGGCCGAAACATCGACTTCGCACCAAAGCGGGACGCATCGCACGGCTGTTTCGTAGTTGTGCAGCAGTGCAGGGTGACGTTTCCTGGCTGTCAATGTTCTCCACATTTATGCGAGGAGCATTACATAAACCGTTCCGTGGCCTCACGACGGTGCAAGAGCTGCTGCGCTACTTCTGCCAGCGCTTGAGCGTGGGGAAGTAGCGTAGCAGCTCCTGGCGGTACTCTTCGGCAGTGAGGTGCAGCCCAGCGTCTTTGTTGAACTCGTTGACGTACTGCACGCAGAAGTCGACCATCTGCTCCATCGAGCACTCCTGCGTAAAGTGGCCATCGGCGAAGCAGTACTGGCAGTAGTCTGGATTGTCGCTCACGACCTCCTCGCTGAGGGGCATGCCGCAACTCTGGCAGAAGCGCTGCTGGTTAGAAAAGGAGCTATCCATTGTTTTTGTTATTTGAGAAAATTCGAACTCCGATGAAGACAACACCTCCAGCCAGTGCTCCGATAATGGAGCTTCCCCAACTATTTATAAGACCGAAAATTGCGCACATAAGGATGTATGTCGCAACAAATACGGCAAAGAAAAGCAGATTATTTATCCAGTCCTTTTTAAAAGGTTTGTTCATCTTGGTATCATTTCCGAGTCAATACTATATGGACTTTCTCAACGATGTCGGTTATAACTCAACATATTCATATCCAGAATAGAATAGGGTTTTCTGCTGACCAAGTTTTTCTTTAGTAGCTTTTATTGCCACCTCCGAACGGTCAATTCCTATCCAAATACGGCCATTGTCTGTCGCCGACTTCAAGGTAGTTCCACTGCCGCAATAACAATCCAACACAATGCTATCCTCGTTGGATGAGGTTTGGATAATCATGTCGATAAACTCTTGATTCTTCTCTGTTGGATAGGTTGGATATTGAGGGTCTTTATAATCTAACCACACGTCTTGGACCCGTTTCCCATCCTGTTCGTTAGCATAGTTGATCTTTCTCGGATTGCCATTTGCCGACCATTCAATGAGGCCATTGCGATCTAACTCTTCCAACATTGACACTTCCGTGCGCCAATGCCTACCCTTTGGTGGCATAATGCCTTTAAACGGCTGTGGATTGGCACTTTCTCCCGGAGCATGGATGGGTACGGTGGTGTATCTACGTCCTTGTTTGTCTATTTTGGGGAATAATTTCTCAATATCTTTTTCGGAGTATTCCCATCGGGGTTCGTTCCATATTGGAGTAGCTGTTTTTGTATAAAATAGGATAAGGTCTTTTATATTGCCATAGCCAACGCGGTCGAAATTCTTTGGATTACATTTGATACGGGTAATGTCGCTTCGGAAATTCTCGATGCCAAACACCTCGTCCATCATCACTTTTAAATAGTGCCCTATTTTGTAATCTGTGTGCAGATAGATTGACCCCCTGTCGGAAAGCAGTTCTTTTAGCAGAACACATCTTTCACGGATTTCTTCTACAAATTCTTTCCCCGTAACCTTATCGGAATAGGCCACCTCACCACGTCTTGCACTGCTGATTGTTGATGCTCTGCCATCGCTTACGACGAAATCAGAACCTGTTGCAAATGGGGGATCGATGTATACAAGATCCACTTTCCCCTCCATGTGCATATTATCCAATAAATAATGGAGAGCTTTGATATTCTCACTATGAATAAGTGTATTGTTCATTGCTATAACGTATAAAGAAAATCGCGCAATAGTAGTGCGCTCATCACGGGAATGTTGCTTTCACTTATTCTGCGATACATCTTTTTGCGAGAACGAATGTATAGCACCCCATCCAAAATAGCTATGCAGTGCACATTCTTATTTACTTTCGCCTCAACCGTCGTTATAGCATCAAGAAATTGGTCGTTTTGATGTCCTCCTTCATCTGAAATAAACTTCGCCTCTCCAATAACGTATTGTTGGTTTCTATAGGCGATGAAATCTATCCCCTTGTCCCTTGTATAACCGAGGTTTGCTTGCGCGAATTGCATCAATGCATTGTCGCTTCCATCAAGAATAACGTTATTCATATCCTTGGAGAAATCTTCTATACTGACCATATCCATCCCTAATATACCTTGTTGCACCCATCGCCTGAATAATGGTCCCATTTGGCGGTTGGTTTCCTTGGGTTGGGAACACCGCTCATATAGTTGGGCAATTGACATTTCATGTATCCTTCCACAAATGCGATTCACAGTGTCAGGATTTCTATCTATGGCACTCTTGTCTCTCCGCAGATAGGGAACATATCCGTCCTTTATTGGGAACAAATCTAACTCCAATAGCGCACGAAGCAATGCTTTGTTGTCTTTGCCATTGTAAGATGTTTCTATTCTATTCCACACTGCTTCGTCGATTTCTCGTATGGAGTCTGGAGACAATGGGTATACAGAAAAAAGCAAATCCAAATAGTTGCGTTGGTTTGCCAATTCTATTGATTGCATAGTAAAATAGTTCATTGCCGATTCTAATTTTATGACACCACGCCGTGGCTCAAAACATGCTTGAGCCACAGCGTGATATTGCATTACTTGCGTTTCAGCACGGCGTGCACCTTCTCGACGATGTCCGCGGCGCGGAGGTGGTAGTTGGTGAGCATCTCGTCGGGCGTGCCGCTCTCGCCGAAGCGGTCATCCACGGCCACGTACTCCATCGGCGTGGGGCAGCGGAGGGCGAGGGTTTGCGCGATGCTGTCGCCGAGGCCGCCGTTGAAGAGGTGCTCCTCGCAGGTAACGACGGCACGGGTCTTGTGGGCGCTGGCCACGACGGCCTCCACGTCGAGCGGTTTAATGGTATGAATGTTGATTACCTCAGCACTCACGCCCTCTTTCTCCAACTGCTCGGCGGCTTGCAGGGCTTCCCACACAAGGTGTCCACAGGCGAAAAGCGTAACGTCGCGACCCTCGCTCAGCAGCTGGGCCTTGCCGATCTCGAAGGTCTGCTCCTCGGGCGTAAAACAAGGCATCTTGCTGCGGCCAAGGCGCAGGTAGACGGGCCCGACGTGCTCGGCGGCAGCCAACGTAGCGGCCTTGGCCTGGTTGAAGTCGCACGGCACGAGCACGGTCATACCCGGCAAGGCTTTCATGAGGGCGATGTCTTCCATGGTCTGGTGCGTCGCGCCGTCCTCGCCGAGCGAGATGCCAGCGTGCGAGCCACAGATCTTGACGTTCTTGTTGCTGTAGGCCACAACCTGGCGAATCTGGTCGTAGACACGGCCTGTAACGAACTCGGCGAAGCCGCCGATGAAGGGCACCTTGCCGCAGAGCGAGAGGCCGGCGGCGATACCGACCATATTGGCCTCGGCGATGCCGCACTGGATGAAGCGTTCGGGTAACTCCTTGGCGAAGCCGTCCATCTTGACGCTGCCTTTCACGTCGGCGCTCAGCGCAACGACATTCTCATTTCTGCGGCCAGCCGCTACAAGACCCTCGCCCATACCAGCACGCAACTCTTTCATTGATTTGTTTTCGTAGTGTGTCATTTTATGGTTGCTTTTATTACTCAATCCTTATTTTTCTCTTGGTGCTCCTTTTTTGTGGATTCACTCGTTAGGCTCGTGAGTCATACTACGCTCAGCAAGTTCACAAGCAAACTTCCTCTGTCAGACAATTATGTACCTTCTATGTGGCCATTATGGTAAATCACTCCACATTAACGCTATTTCAACAAGAACATTGCCCGTACTTCTCGTCTCTTTCCTCCGAATCTGAAATAATCTTATCTGAAACGGAGAAAAATATGTACTTTTGCACTCGATTTCGACAGTCGAAATCACGAGGCGTTATGCTCGTTCTTGTTGATGGGAATGTAGGAAACTCACAGCGGCAAGGCAGTGTAATGGTTCTCGCTACATATAGCGTGGACTGTTACGGCTACATCTTCCGCAAAGGTCTTTCCTACAACCTCCATCAAAAGACGTGGTGTATCAGAGCCACGCTTCGTTTGCAGGAATGTTTATTGTGGTTCGGATAAACACAGAGATGATAAACCCGACACGTGTTAGGGAAATTCAACTATGTCAAGATGGATTATACAAGAAGATGACGGAACTAGTGATGGCTTTTGGATGGCTATGGCTATGTTCTTTATGTCAGTGGTATTGGCTGTTGTTGGATCCATTATCGCCATATTTGCTGCTTTTTGTTTGGTAGGCATTATATGGGGTACATTCATGAGTTTGAAGAACTATATTAGCGGAGCGGTTCTATACCCCACCAGCATGGGCAAAACTATTTCTTATGCCTGGTTTAGCAACGTTGAACAGATGCAATGGTTTTTTGATAGCGCGAGGGACTACACCCATATCTTACCAGCCCTCATCAAGCCCTTTCTTGTTATGGCTGGTGTTGGTGTAATTTTTGTGGGCACTGTCCTTTTCCCTGCTTGGATCATTCTTCATGCTGCATTGATGATACTTTTTCTTCCATTCATCTTGGTTAAAGCAACCCAAAGCAGGCATTGAAACACTCTCGCATTCTTTGTTTCTGAGGATGCATACTCAGCTTTCCACACCCTGCGAATCTACAATTCCTCGAATAGTAGACGTTTCACCTCTTTTTCTCCAAGAGCCGAGGCTCCAACGGCTGCAAACACCTCGTATAAGCGCTCCTTTATTCGGTGCCGAGGATGCAAATAAAATGGTGCACTTCGCAAAAGTCAATTCCCTGACCAATATCAATCTCCTCAACTTGATTACAAGTATAGGTGCATATTTGATTACTAAGAAAAAAAGTAGAGGCTCATCCTTGACATTATAGAACTGCTTGGCATTAGTGTATACAAGCGCACTAACGGCATTCTGATCATCCCAATGGGGAGCGTTTGTGAGGAGAGGTTTCATCACGTCTGATGTATCCATTCCTCACAACTGAGAAACATTTGTATAGATTGTAGTGAATTAATACATCTGCATGTCTTCGTGTGTAAAATGTGAGTAGAAAAGCCAAATCATGCATCATTTCGCTTGATGCACAACATCGCTGCACAAAGGCAAAGACACTCGAGTTCAACTTTATGCCGTGGGCAGAGCATGCCTTGCCTGCCATTAAGGATTGCCACATTCCCACAGAGTTGATTCCACACACTCCTAACGGCATCCCCGTATCTGTAAATCTTCGTTGAGATGATACCTTCGTTGAGAATGAACATCGACATCTACAAACTGAACGTTATTAACAGTTTACAAAAACACACAGCAAATGACTACTGCTCTTAGAGTTCGTATGGGTTTCAATACCCCTGTCATCATCCGTTTCCCCTTCGAGTACATGGTTGCACAATTTCCATAAACCACACTTGTCCGATTCAACCGTAACTATCCGCAAGTGGCCTCAGGAAACATCAACAATTATCTGCCATTCACGGAGAATATCCATAAGGAAGTAGCACCGCTCTATCAGTAAACTATCGCCCTTACACCTCGTCAAAGGACATCACCATTATACGGAGATTATCCCTTTTCCGAAAACGCCTTACGATCTCTGACAATGTCACTCAGGTTATCCAAGGCCCACCCCACAAGGCTATGGATGTAGGGCAGGAGCGAGCGGGATCTGTCGGTGAGTTCATACTCCACGCGAGGTGGAACCTCAGCGTAGGCGTGGCGCAGCACGAGGCCGTCGGCTTCGAGGTCGCGCAGAGTTTGGGTGAGCATTTTTTGCGAGATGTCGGGGATAGCGGCTTCGATGGTCTTGAAGCGCATGGGTTGCCCTGTGCCGTCGAGGGTGAGCAGCACGAGGACATACCATTTTTCTCCGATGCGCGACAGCACATTGCGCACGGGACATTCTGGGAATAGTGGGTCGAGGACTTGATCCTTTTTCATAACGATTTACATTTTCAGGATTATCTTGCCACCTGCACCACCTTTTTCCAGAAGCGTGTGGGCTTCCACGATTTCGTCCAACGAAAAAACTTTGCTATATAAGGGCTTGATGTCGGCTTTTGATATCAGCGAGAAGATGCCGTCGATGGCTTCCTGCGTGGGGAAGTTAGAGAAGAAGCCCGTGAGGAACACACCATTGGGGATATACTTGATGGGATCGAACTGCTGAACGGTGAAAACATTGCCGAGAATTCCCGTGCTACAGACGTAGCCAGAGTGACTCACGGTGAGCAACGAGTCGCGCAATGTCTTAGGACCAATCAGTTCCAAGACCTTGTTGGGGCGTACAGGTAATTGTTGCTCACTGATGCGTTCATCGTCAATGATACAATAGTCAGCACCGATAGCTTTCAACCCCTCAAACGACGACTCGCGACGAGCAGCGGCAATGACGGTGGCGCCGATGGCGTTGGCCAGTTGGATGGCAGCCTGGCCTACTGTACTGGTGGCTCCACGGACGAGCATGGTGTCATTTTCATTCAGCAGCAAACATTCTTTCAGCGAGCCATAGGCCGTGTAGTAGGTTTCAGGGATAGCGGCAAGCGAAAGCCAATCGAGGGCAGAGTCCACCTTGAACACATTCTTCGACGGCAGCAGGGCATACTCGGCATAACTACCATTGAATGAGCGCCCCATACCACCCATGAGAGCAACAACCTTGTCTCCCTTATCAAGTCTGGAGTCGGACGGATCAGCCACCTCACCGACACACTCAATGCCTGGTATAATGGGGGTATTGATGTAATCGTTGTCGGCTTCGAACTTTCTCAACAGGGCTTCTGAATGGTTAAGCCCCGCAGCATGTACCTTCACCAGCACCCATCCGGGCCGTACTTTTGGAATAGGTATTTCGCTCACATGCAAGTCTTCTGCTTTGCAACACTTCTCTAATACGATTGCTTTCATCGCTTAATCTAATCTGATGATGGCATCTGCCGGACAATTTTCAAAGCAGTTGCCGCAATGAAGACAATGCTCAAGCTGGATATGGAAGGGGGCACTCTCCTCGATACAAGCTTGTGGGCAATTGGCTTGGCAGGTACCACAGCCGATGCATTGTTCGGTAATCTCGAAGCCTTTGCGTTCAGGCTCTGCATGGCCCATCGTAAAGTAGGCACGGTCAATGGGTCGCACTCCGAGGTTGAAATACTCAATCTGGGCATCGCGGATGACGAAGATGATGCCTATACTGCGGGCGTCGCCGGGATAGACGTTCACCAAGTAGGGCTGTTCCTCGAAGATGACGTTCTTCCAGTGTTCCTGTTCGTCATCGGGTACAGGCTTTGCCACAGCCGAGAGGCGAATCATCTCCTTGAACTTCGTCAGCGCATGAATCTGTACATGCCCGTCGTCCATCAGTTGCTGACAGAAGTTCTTACCACGGGCAGTGTAGAAATAGATAGCATCCGGCTCATAGTGAATAGCCGAGATGCTCCGGGTCTGTGGAAGGCCGCGCTTGTCAACGGTGGCGAATGTCAGTATGCCGACATAGCCAAGTTTCTTGATACAGGTTTCTGCGTCCATAACTATTCATTTTTCACTTCCTTCCAGCATTGAGGGTCTGGGGCATAGAAATTCTTGGTATATCCATAGGCGACGGCGGGACAGCCGCGACAGAAACGGAGCAGTTCGCACTGGCGGCACTTCTCGAAACGTTCATGCTGGCGATAACCATCCATCTTAGGCCCGTGGAAGACATCGAATAGTTCTTCATCGACCGTACCCACATAGCTCTCAAAGCGACGACAGGCCATCAGACGCCCTTCGGCAGAAATCGTAAAGTGGCAGTTGCCGCAGTTGCAGCCGTCGTAGATGGTGTCCTCGTCGAGTCCCTCAGGAATCTTGAAGAGTCCCTTCTCGTAGAGGAAGAGCGTCCAGAGGTGATCCTTCAGATTAAATGTCGTGTCGGAGTCCTTGTACTGCTCGAACTTCGCCCAACACTCCTCCAAGAACTGACGGTAGCGCAGCGGCTCCACATGCCATGTTTCTTGATGTGCTCGGTCTTCGCTCGTCGGACAATAGCGACCGAAAGCAAAAATGTCAGCCTTGTGCTCCACGATGACATCAATCAACTGCGGTATCTCATCGATATTCGCTGCCGAAATGGTTGACATGATGGCACAGTGCATCTCGCTCTTGCGGATGGTCTCGATGGCTCGTAGCGTGGCATCGAAGGAGCCGGGCTTGCGAAACTTGTCGTGGGTCTCGCGCAGTCCGTCGAGGCTCAACTGGTACTTTCGGCATCCCAGTGACTTCATCCGCTGGCACACCGCGTCCGTCAGATGGAATGGATTGCCCATCAGCGTAAAGGGAATGCCGCGCGAGTGAACCAGTTCCAGAAAGTCCCAGAAGCGCGAGTGCAGAATGGGGTCGCCACCCGTGATATAAAGATAAGGAGTGCGCTGCATCCGCTCCGCCATGCGCTCCACGTTTGCAAACACTGCCACCAGTCTCTCCCAAGGCATCTCAATGAGTTTAGGATGACCCTCGGAAAAGATGTAACAGTGCTTGCAACGCTGGTCGCACTCGTCAGTTATGTGCCACTGGAATGCAAAGTAGTCCATTGGGATGCGTGTGATTACTTGTCACCTGCTCCGCAAGCAGAACCGCAAGCAGCGGGTTTCTCTTCTTTGTCACCTGCACCGCATGCTGTACCGCAAGCAGCAGGTTTTTCCTCTGCAGGTTTGTCACCAGCACCACATGCTGAACCACAGGCAGTTGGCTTCTCCTCGGCGGGCTTATCGCCAGCACCGCAGGCTGCACCACAGGCAGTGGGTTTCTCACTCTGTTTCAACATTCCCTGTGCGCTGTGCGCAAAGTTGCAATCCATTCTTTTCATTGTTCTTCAATATTTTATTAGTTATACTTACTTAATGGTTACTTTACTTCTATAACCACTGCAAAGTTATCACATCTTCTTCAAACAACAATGAACACACCTCAAAGTATGACACTGCTTTTTAGAAACTAATATTTATTATCAATGATTTACAAGAATGAGATTTATGAATTTATAGAGAATACGAATAGTAAGATGTTCAACTCCATCAATTGATAAGTCGGTGCCCTACTCTGCTGTATTGTATTATACTTGGGCAAGCGTCTCCTTGCACCACCGAGTAGGAAGCGTTCTTCGATTTCAGATTCTATTGCCGTCGTTTAATCTTGGAAACGGCATCGTGGACGAGTATCTCCTCAGATTTCGGGGTTGTCTTAATCGTGATGTAGGCTCCGGCTGGACGGGTGAGGTAGCCGCTGACAAGGAGTTGCACCAGCACTTCCTTCAAATGGCCGTAATCAGCGCCACGGAGCCGCCCGAAGTAGGGGTTGTGGGGGGAGATTGTATCGCGCCAACCGTGGAATGTCCTCGCCGAGCAAGATGCTGTAGATGGTGGAGGATCCAAAGGCGCTCGCCCGACTTGTCGCGACTGCCACTTGCGCCGTCCGCAAAACGTCCCGTCCGCTTTGAATGTCAGTTGCTCGTATGTCCGCTGCTTCTCTATTGTTTTCTCAATGTGCCAGAGCCAATGATGAACGGTTCGTATTGTGCCCACAGTTGCTCCGTCTTTTCATAAGCCTCTGGGCCAGACTATTCAGGGTCGCTGCTGCAAGAGGTGAGGGAGAGGGTTGCAAACAGCAAAAATACGATTCTCATAATCTTCATTGCTTTCATTTATTTATGAATTAATAGATATAACATTAAAACTTTGGAACAGCAATACCGTTTCTTTGATGACATCGAAGTCTCGGTAAAGTTGCTCCAAATAGGTTTCGTGAGGATGTTGATGGCGTAACTGCTGTAAGAAATCCTTAGCCTCATCCTGCTTGCCTGTATAGATAAGAATAAAAGCTTTGATGGTGACTGCATTGATATCAAGGGAATCGCGGATGGCACCGTCACACATCTTTTCGCACTGGGCAAAGTAGATGCAGGCTGAGTCGGCTTTGTTTTCAAGACTGCAACGGATGCCCTTGTATTGCAAACATTCCATCGTGTTAGGACGATATGCTGCCAATGTGTGTTCACGCAGCATAAAGGCGGCTGCATGGTCACCAATACTGTCAAGCCGATGGGCTTCTGCAAAGTTCTGGTACATTGTTTGCTCTGTGATGTCTGTCGATATCCCTGTCTGGTCTGCCTCTTTCGATGTTGTTGAGTGGCATGAGACGAGGGAGAAGGCTGCAAACATCGCAAACGCGATTCTCAAAATCGTATTCATGAATTCCTACTCTGGTTAATTCAACTGGTGTCTGTGGATATACGCCTTGACAGCACTTTGCACCTCGGCCCTTTTGATCTCGTCGGATGTTAGGTCGTAGATAGGGATCAGGTCGTCATCTTGCAGGTGGGCCAGCACATCAAGAACTATTAGAAAAAAATCCGCGAAACTTGTTGCGGTTTCGCAAAAAAATTACCCTTTCATCTTCACTTAAGGTTAGCTTTAAAAAACTCCGCCATCTTGTCGTAGGGAACGATGCCGGCCTCGTCATCATAGAGGTCAATGTGTGAAGCACCGGGGATGATGTAGAGTTCCTTGTTGCCTTCCTTGGCGCTCTGCCCCTCAACGTATTTGCCCGTCATGCGCTCGAAAGCGTACTCGCTGAAGTATCGGCTGTGGGCATTCTCACCGTGGATGAGCAGCACGGGGTTCTCAATCTCGTGCGCCCAGCAGAGTAGGGGCTGGTTGAGGAACGACTGCGTACCGATGATGTTCCAGCCGTCGGTAGAGTTGCCGCTACGCTCGTGGTAGCCTCTCGCGGTCTTATAATAAGCATGGTAATCTTTCACGAACTGCGGCACGTCTTCAGGCAGTGGGTCGATGACGCCATCGGCCCGGCAGTAGATACCCGTGCGGTAGTCCTCGGTGCGCTTGGCGGCGATGGCGCGGCGCTTCTCCATGCGCTGAGCCTGCGTGTCCTCGCTCTTGAAATAGCCCTCCACGTTCACTTTGCTCATGTCATACATCGTAACGGCGACGGTGGCTTTTATGCGCGGGTTGATGGCAGCGGCGTTGACGGCCATGCCACCGAAACCGCAGATGCCGATGATGCCGATGCGCTCAGGGTCAACGTTGTCGAGGTTGGAAAGAAAATCGACAGCTGCGAGGAAATCCTCGGTGTTGATGTCGGGGGAAGCCATGCGACGGGGCTCACCGCCGCTCTCGCCCGTAAACGACGGGTCGAAGGCGATGGTCAGGAATCCTCGCTCCGCCATGTGCTGCGCATAGAGTCCGCTTGATTGTTCCTTCACGGCACCAAACGGACCGCTGACGGCGATGGCCGCCAACCTACCCTCGACCCCTTTCGGCGTGTACATATCCGCTGCCAGCTCGATACCATACCTGTTGCGGAACGTTACCTTCCGATGCTCCACCTTTTCACTCCTCGGAAACTTCTTGTCCCACTTCTGTGTTAAATTCAGTGTTGTCATATTCTGTTCTGTTTTAGTTTGATTCTTGTCCGTGCAGCCCGCGAGCATCATGCCCATGAATGCTGCGAATAATAATATCTTTCTCATCTTGCTATTTTTTACCGCTTTGAATAATGATTGCTCTTACTCCACCTTAGCCACCGTACCTTGCAGCGTATAAGCCCTTAACGAACTCTCGTCAGCTTGCACACGGCTGATGCCCGTAAGTTCGCTCACCGACAGCGTCACGCTGATATTACTCTCGCCAGCCTTGAGGAATGTCCTCAACTCACTTTCCGTCAGCCCGTCAATCTTGCCCAACCGCGTGTAGCTCCATGGGTTCGTGCCGTAGAACATACGGATGTTGCTGCCGTTGTAGATAATTGTCGCTTTGCTTTCACCTGTTCTTCTCGTCGAATTTCGGTCATCGTTATCCATGGCTTATGCTGTGTTGTGCATATATGCTAACCACGGACTTTTTCAATTCAAGTATACGAGAATAATTATTTATGATTTTTTGGGTATTCGTCGACGATATCAAGAGATTCATAACTTTCATACTTTTTAAAAGGTCTCACGACTCTCCCGTATGCCAAACCGCACAAAAAGCGTATCTTTGCACTACATTAGCCAAACGCCTGCACCACATGGCAATCACTGAAAAACAAATCATCAGCGACATAGAGAGCGGCCACCCCACCCCCGTCTATCTCCTCATGGGTGAAGAAGACTACTACATTGACCGCCTTTCCGACTACTTTGAGACACGCATCATTAGCACCGATGCTACCGATTTCGACCTGAACGTACTCTACAGCCTGGACTACACCATGGAGCAGGTCGTAGCCACCTGTCGCCAATGCCCCGTGCTCTCGCCGCACCGCGTCGTCATTCTCAAAGAGGCACAGAACAAGACTCGCACCAAAGAGTGGGAAGCCCTCTCGGCCTACCTTGTCAACCCCTCACCTACCACCATTCTTGTCATTTGCTACCGCCACAAAACGATGGACAAGCGCACCAAGTTCTACAAAGACTTGGCACGCACGGCCACCGTCTACGAAGCACCGCGCATACGCGAAAGTCAAGTACCTGAATGGGTACTACAACATGTGACGGACCATGGCTATCGCATCACCCAGCCCGCCGCCTTGCTCATGGCCGAGCACCTCGGTAACAACCTACAGAACATAGCTGGCGAACTCGCCAAACTCTACATCACCCTTCCCTCAGGCAGTATTATCACCGAGGACATTCTCCAGCAGAATGTCGGCATCAACAAGGAGTACAACGTCTTCGAACTCCAAAACGCCATTGCACGGCGCGACCACGCTCGCTGCGCTCGCATCGTGGCGAGTTTCGCACAGAACCCCAAATCCAACCCCATACAACCCATTATAGCCCTGCTCTACAAGTTCTGCATAGCCACTATGATTTACATCCAAGCCCCCGAAAAAGCCGACCCCACCCTGCCTGAACGCATGGGAGTCTCACGTTTCGCCCTGCGCGACTACGCCGTAGCGGCTCAAAACTACACCCTCGGCCGCCTCGCCACCTGTGTGCACTATCTCCACCAAGCCGACCTGCGCAGCAAAGGCGTGCAGAACAACGGCGCAACTACCGACGGCCAACTCCTCAAGGAACTCATCTTCAAAATCACCCACTAACCCCAACATAGTACCACCCCTACCACGTTCCACACACCTATTATTATATATCACTCTACCTCCCCATGCATCATCCCCTACACTTCCTCCGCCACATCCTCAGCCTTATACTCATCAGCCTACTGCTATCGGCCAACGTCCTCGCCCAAAGCACCATCAAAGGCGTTGTCTATGACGAAAAGAACGGAGAAGCCGTCCCCTTTGCCAACATCATTCTGCAAGGCACCACTCTGGGAGCCGTTAGCGACATCAACGGCTTGTTCATCATCAATCGCGTACCCAAAGGCCAGCAACTGCTACGCGTCAGCTGCGTCGGTTACCAAGACTACGAAGACAGCGTCCGCACCGACGGGCGCAGCACCGTCAGTCTCAACATACAGCTCCACCCATCAGTCGTAACCATCAAAGCCGTTGAGGTAAAATCGGGACGCAAGGAGGAGCGCAAGCAAAGTGCCCAAGTCTCCATGGAGAAGATAAAGCCCACCCAAATCCTACAAATGCCTTCTATAGGAGGCCAAGCAGACATAGCCCAGTACATGCAGGTGCTGCCTGGTGTCAGTTCCACAGGCGACCAGGGCGGACAACTCTACATACGAGGTGGCTCAATGATACAGAACCTCTGCCTCCTCGACGGCATGGTCATCTACAACCCCTTCCACTCTATCGGCCTGTACTCTATCTTTGAGACCGACGTCATCCACAACGCTGACATCTACACTGGAGGCTTCGGAGCCGAATATGGTGGCCGACTCTCTTCAGTCATGGACATCACCACCCGCGATGGTAACAAGCGTAGACATACCGGCAAACTGAGCCTCACCACCTTTGGTGCAGGTGCCATCCTTGAGGGTCCCTTCAAAAGGGAAACCAACACCGACCACTCCTCCGTAACCTATTTGCTCACTGCTAAAGGTTCCCTCCTATCGCGCACCGCCCCTGTCATCTATCCCTACGTCGATGGAGGCCTCCCCTTCGACTTTCTCGACCTTTATGGCAAACTCTCGGCCAATACTGGTACGGGTAGCAAGGCCAGCATCTTCGGCTTTCGGTTCGACGACCGAGTGCCCAACTACCAAGCCATAGCAGACTACCACTGGACCAACGTCGGAGCAGGTGCCAACTTCGTTCTGATGCCGGGTAGTTCCTCCATTCTCGAAGGCACCCTCGCCTACTCCAACTATCAAATCACCCTTGAGGACATCTCCGCCAAGCCCAAGTACAGTAGCATCGGCAGCTTCAACATGAACCTGGCCGTTACCAATTTCATTGGTCGCAGCAAGCTCAAGGCAGGCATCGCTATGGAAGCCTATGCCACCGACTTCCAGTCCACCAACATCTACGGCATCATGCAGAGCCAGAACGAACACACTGAGCAAATAGCCGCTTATGCCACCTACCACATGAGTTCTGGTCGTTGGCTCATCGACCCAGGCCTGCGCTTCACCTACTATGCCTCTCTCTTTGAACCCAGCCTCGAGCCGCGCATTGCCATCAAGTATAGCGCTACCGACCAGTTGCGATTCAAGTTGGCTGGAGGCCTCTACAGTCAGATACTACTTGATGCCCGTTCCGATGGCGACATCGTCAACCTTTTCAACGGCTTCCTCACTGGTTCTGGTTATCTCGACCGCACCACCTCCTACCGTGGTCAGGAGGTAGAGTCTTGTGTGCAACGTGCCACCCACATCGTAGTCGGTGCCGAATATGATGCCATTCCCCACCTCACCCTCAACGCCGAGTGGTACCTCAAGTACTTCAGCCAACTCCTCGGCATGAACGCCTACCACCTCTACAACGCTTCAGACCCTGCCTACCGCACCGGCGGCATCTTCGAGAAACCCCAATCATTCATGCACGACTTCATCATCGAGCGTGGCACCGCCACTGGTCTCGACCTCAGCCTCTGCTACGACGCCGAGCGCCTCTACTTGTGGGCAACCTATTCCTTAGGGTTCGTGCAGCGCAAAGACGACATGACCACTTATTGGACCCACTACGACCGCCGCCACACGGTCAACCTCATGGCGACCTACGCCCTCGGCGACAACCGTCAGTGGGAGTTCAGCGGACGCTGGAGCCTGGGCAGCGGTTTTCCATACACCCAAACCCTCGGCATCTTTGAGCGGTTACCCCTTACGGACTTCTCGTCCGACTACTGGCGCACCAATGGCACTTACGGCATCTACTATGGCACTCGCAATGCAGGTCGTATGCCGTGGTATCACCGCCTCGACCTCAGTGCCAAACGCAAGTTCTCCATTGGCAAGAACGGCCTGCTCGAGGTTTCTGCTGGCATTACCAACGTCTATAACCGCAACAACATCTTCTACGTCGAGCGGCTCTCGGGTCAACAGACCTATCAACTTCCCATCATGGTCAATGCAGGCCTCAACTATAAGTTCTGACCGCAGCCCCATCTGTCGCCGTCTCTATGAAGGTTGAACTCGCGCAGCACCACACCTATCCTCTTCTTATCCGCACCTCTTTTCCGAGCATCGCCATGGTGCTCATCACCTCGGTCTACAGCATTGTGGACGGCTTCTTCGTGTCGCGCTTTGCAGGCAAGACGGGCTTTGCCGCCGTCAACCTCATCTGGCCAGCCATCATGTTGCTGGCCACCTTTGGAGAGATGGTGGGCAGCGGTGGTGCCGCCCTTGTAGCCAAGACCAAGGGGCAGGGCCACGCAGACGAGGCTGACCGCATCTTTACCATGCTCGTGCGCTTTGCCATCCTCGTGGGACTGGTGCTGGGAGTCCTCTTTTACTTCCTCACCCCTTCCGTAGCGCATCTGCTCGGTGCCGACAACGACATGATGGACGACTGCACAGCCTACGGCCGCATCTGCATGCTCGGCATGCCTTTCTTTGTGCTACAGATGGCCTTCCAATCCTTCTACATGGCGGCCGAACGTCCCCAGCTGGGCACCGCCATGAGCATCACCTGCGGCATCATCAATATTGCACTCGATGCCCTATTGGTGTGGCACATGCAGTTGGGTGTCAGCGGCGCGGCTTGGGCCACCGTCATTGCGCAAGCCGTGGGAGGCATCTTCCCTGTAGTCTACTTTAGTTCCAAGTCCCTCAACCGAGGTAGCCTGCACCTGTTGCGCCACAGCCCGTTCAATCGAAGCCACATAGCCAAAGCCTGTACCAATGGCCTGTCAGAGTACGTCAGCGGCATTTCCATGAGTATTGTCAGCATGAGCTACAACTTGCAGCTCATGCGCTTGCTGGGACAGGATGGGGTGGCAGCCTACGGCATCCTGATGTACATCTGCTTTGCCTACGCCGCCATCTTCATAGGCTACAACCTCGCCCTCACCCCCATCATTGGCTACCACTACGGTGCAGATAGTCTTCATGAGCAGCGGTCGCTCTTGCGCAAATCCCTTGTCCTTATTGGCATTGCGGGGTTGATAATGACGGTCAGTGCCGAGCTGCTCAGTGCGCCGCTTGCGCGCTTATTCGTGGGCTACGACCCAAGTCTCACCGCCCTCACCACCCACGCCATCCGCCTCTACATGCCCTGCTTCCTTATCTGCGGCTGGAACATGTTTGCTTCGGCTCTCTTCACAGGGCTACAGAATGGCGTAGTCAGTGCGGTGGCCGCTTTTGCGCGCTCGCTACTCTTCGAGTTGGGCTGCGTGTGGCTACTACCTGTGCTGATTGGCACCGACGGCATCTGGGTAGCCGTCAATGTGGCTGAAGTGCTGACGCTCCTCCTTTGCACATGGCTCCTTGTGCGCTATGCGCCACAACTTGTGCATCGCGCGCCCCATTCCACTCCTTCCTTGTAAGACAGCGAGCGGCACGTCCTGCAGATGCAGAGCGTGCCGCTCATCGTGTCCCTACCGTGCGGCGCGACCTACTGGACGAGACCGCGCGGCCAAGAGTCATTATTTGTTACGCATCACAATAAATGGTATCAACACCTCTTCCATCGAGATGCCACCGTGTTGGAACGTGTTGGCGTAGTACTGCACGTACTGATTGTAATTGTTGGGATAGGCAAAGAAGTCGCCAGCACGGGCAAAGATGTAGGGCGACGTTACGTAGCGCCGTGGCAATGCAATGTCGCGCGGTTGCTTCACCTCAAATACCTCCTTGGGGTTGTAGTCAAGCAGGCGGCCTTGCTTGTAGCGCAAGTTGACCGATATGTCGCGGTCGCCCTTCACGCGTACGGGCCTGTTGACCCTCACCGAGCCGTGGTCGGTCGTTATCACCACGTTCACATCGTGCTGCGAAAGCTCTTTAATGGTCTCCATCAGGGGCGAATGCTCCAGCCATGTCAGCGTTACCGAGCGGTAGGCCTTCTCATCCTCGGCCAGTTCGCGTACGATATTCGATTCGGTACGGGCATGGCTCAACATGTCCACAAAGTTGTAAATCATCACGCACAACTTATTCGACAACATCGACGGTACATTCTCCACCAACTTCTTGCCATACTGGGCATTCAGCACTTTGTAATAGCCGTGCTTGATGTTGATGCCGTGGCGGCGCAGGTTCTCGCCCAGCAGCTGGCTTTCGTACTGGTTCTTATTGCCCTCCTCGTCTTCGTTCACCCAGTAGTTGGGGTACTTGCGCTCAATCTCAGCAGGCAGCAAGCCTGCAAACATCGTGTTGCGGGCAAACTGGGTCGTAGTGGGCAGCACGCTGTAGAATATGATGTCCTTGTCGATGCGCAAGTGCTGCTCTATGGCGGGCTGTATGTAGCGCCACTGGTCGTAGCGGAAGTTGTCTATCACGATGAGAAAGGTCGGCCTGTCGTCGGACAACAGCGGAAACAGATGTTCCCTAAGGACGGTGGACGACATCAGTGGTTTCTCCGTCCTGCTGTTGATCCAGTCCACATAGTTGCGCTCATAGAAACGACAGAACAGACGGTTCGCCTCGTCATGCTGAGCCTGAAAGATTTCGTTAGTCGTCTCATCGTCGCCGCGCGCCAACTCCAAGTCCCAATATACCAGTTGTCGATAGAGGTCTACCCACTCTTCGGCCGACAGGTTGTCCTGCAGCCTTAGGCCGATGCGGCGGAACTGTTGCTGATAGGCCACGGTGGTCTTCTCTCCCACCAGTCGGTCCGCCACGGTAAACTTCTTTACCGTCAACAGGATCTGGTTCGGGTTGACCGGCTTGATGAGGTAATCTGAAATCTTGCTACCCAACGCCTCGTCCATGATGTGTTCCTCTTCACTTTTGGTAATCATCACCACTGGCAGGTTGGGATAGCGTTCCTTGATGGAGGCCAACGTGTCAAGCCCACTGATGCCCGGCATATTCTCATCGAGGAACACGATGTCGACGTGGTTCTCTTCGAGCATATCCAGTGCTTCATCGCCCGACGTTACGGGCAGCACCTCGTAGCCCTTCTCTTTAAGAAATAGGATGTGGGGCTTCAGCAGGTCTATCTCGTCGTCAGCCCAAAGGATCGTTACGCTGTTCATGGTTGTTCTTGTGTTAGTGGTGCAACTGCTCATTCTTAACGCGGCGCATCCCCTTTTAGTATAGGGTTCCCTCCGTCCGCGTCCTGCGATATCATTCGTATCAACTTAGCGGGTGTGCCACCCACCACAGCACCTGGTGCCACATCTTTTGTTACCACGCTGCCTGCCGCCACTATGGCGTCGTGGCCTATGGTCACGCCTGCCAGCACCGTTACATTGGCACCCAGCCACGCGCCCCGTTCTATCACGATGGGCTTGGTGAGCAGGTCGTGCCTGTGCGCCGGCTCTTCGGGGTGGTACTCGGTGGCCAGCACACAGTGGGGGCCCACAAAGACACCATCGCCAATGGTGATGCCTCCAATCGCGAGGAGTGTACAACCGAAATTAAGGAAACAGTCGGCTCCAAACTGCACTCCAGCTCCGTAGTTGATGTAGATGGGCGTGAACACACGCACCGTGTCGGCAACGGCCTTGCCGGTAATTTGCCTGAGGTAGTCCCTCACCTCCGCCTCGTCGTGCCAGCCAGTGTTGAGCTCGGCCACCAGTTGCCGCGTGCGCAGCACATCCTCATACGCCACAGCTTGGCCCACATATTGGTCTCGTTCGTCATTCATAGTCGTTAGTATTTCAATCTGCCGGCCACAGGGCTTGTGTCCGGCAGTCGCAGACTTTTCACCATGTTGGCCGTGCGTTCTTTATAATTCTTGAAGTGGGGCGTTTGCGGGTGGTGCTCATAGGCCTCCTTGTCGGCGTGCAACGTGTCGAGGGCATAGACCGCTTCGCGGATGGCCGCCTCCACATCGGGCAGAGGCAGGGCTGCACAGAACCGAAACCTTCCAGGGTAGTGCACCGACAGGTCGGCACAAGCATTGTTATACTTGCAGCACGCAGCTGCGGCCTCTGCCTCGTTGCCAAAGTAGGGTTGCGGTGCTGGCATCGTCAGCATCGCCACCTCAATACCAGCAGCATCCATGAAGGCCACCTGCGCCTCGGCACTCCACTGCGGCAGCGGTAACCCTTCGTCCAAAGCGGCTCCATGGTCAGTGATGAAGGAGCGATACGCATCGGTTACGGCATGGCAGTGCATGTCCACTTGGGCGAAAGCCGAGGATAAGGCTGAAAGTATGGCAAGTAAGATGATTCCTTTTCTCATGATCGTGTTTTATGCAACAGCTGCGCCTATAGCCTCTCCCCTATGCAGACCAGCTGCATGCACCCTTCTGCTACACATGCAGCACCGGTGCTGAGCTCGCCTCCAAACCGTCAGAGGCATCATGTTCCACACCGGCGGCCTATTTCTTCGACTGCACAGAGGGATGGTTGCTTGCGGCACTTTTGCCCACTCCTAACGCCTGAACAGCCGTTTTATTGCAGGGGGTGCAGCCGGCCGAGCCTTGCGGAGCTTCTCGCAGCCCGTCGTGCAGCAGACGTGGCCATGCCGTACGGAAGCCATGCCTACGCCGTACAGAGGAACGTCCCTGTGCCGTACAGCACCCAATTAGCAAAACCGCACTAAATATCAAACACCTAAACAGAACCAACCCACTATGTCGTACGGCACACGAGCCGATACTGAACAAGAGAAGGGGGAACATCCGTTATGATGTTCCCCCTTCTGCCGTGATCCGTGGGAGATTTGAACTCTCGACCTCTTGCGTGTGAAGCAAGCGCTCTGAACCAACTGAGCTAACGGATCCTCTCTCCTTTCCGTTTGCAAAGATAATACCTTTTCCGTACACCACCAAATTTATTTTCTAAGTTCTTATTTACTCGCGCTCTACAAATTCGTTCGCCACTGCCGTACGACACCACAAGCCGTACGGCAGTGGCGAAATGGAGATTAATTTAGTATCTTTGCGCCATAAATCGTGCGATACCAATGGCAGACAACTACTTAGAAAACAGATATAACGAAGTATTCAACTCGGGCAAGACCCGTGTGAAACACGTCGGGCACACACTGGACGACCTGCTCACCCGCAATCGCAGCTGCCGAGGCTTCAACCGCAACTACCAGGTAAGCGAAGAGACGCTGCGCAACATCGTAGCAGTGTGCAGCAAAGTGCCCTCGGCACGCAACCAGCAGGTACTGCGCTTCCGCACGCTCACCGGAGCGGATGCCGACGCCATGCTGCCGCTGGTGCGCATGGGAGCCGCCCTGCCCGAATGGCATCTGCCGCTGGCCGGCACCGAGCCCAACGCCTACATCGTGGTGATGAGCACCACGGCCGAGAACCGCATGGTCGACATCGACCTCGGCATTGCCGCACAGAGCATGCTGCTGCGCGCCACTGAAATCGGGCTCAACGGCCTGATTATTGAAGCCTTTAACCCCAGCGACGTGCAAGCCCACTTTCAACTGCCGTACGCCCCCATCATGGTCATCGCTATAGGCAAAAGCGCAGAGACATTCCGTCTGCAGCCTGTGGACGCAGGCAGCGACCTGCGCTACTACCGCGAAGAGGGCGTGCACATTGTGCCCAAAATCAAGCAGGACCAACTACTGGTCTGAGGCCATCACCCCACACTCCATCGCCACACAATAGCACCATCCATGCTGATAGAAATAGACCACATCAAGAAGAGTTACGGCAAGCACGTCGCCCTCAACGACGTGTCGCTCCAGGTGGCCGAAGGCGGCATCTTCGGCCTGCTGGGTCCCAACGGTGCCGGCAAAACCACCCTCATACGCATCATCAACCGCATCCTCATTCCTGACGAAGGCGAGGTGCGCATTGACGGCCACCCACTCACCGACGAAGACGTGGAGCAGATAGGCTACTTGCCCGAAGAGCGCGGGCTGTACAAAAAAATGAAAGTGGGCGAACAGGCCGTGTATTTGGCCTGTCTAAAAGGATTGGACAAGGCCACCGCCACCCGACGGCTGCACAGCTGGTTTGAGCGCATGGGCATCGACGGCTGGTGGAACAAGCGCGTGGAGGAGCTGTCGAAGGGCATGCAACAGAAAGTGCAGTTCATCACCACGGTGCTGCACGAGCCCCGCCTACTCATCTTCGACGAACCCTTCAGCGGCTTCGACCCCGTCAACGCCACGATGCTGAAGGAGGAAATCCTGGCGCTGCGCGACCGCGGTGCCACTATCCTGCTCTCGACCCACAACATGGCATCGGTCGAAGAACTATGCGACCGCATTGCCCTCATCGACCACTCACGCGTGGTACTCTCTGGCTCGGTAAGGGACATTCGCACATCCTACCGCCGAGGGCGCTTCCGCATTTGCACCGAGGGTGCTGATGCCACCCTCAACCTGCCTGAGGGCTTCCACACCGAAGTAGAACATGCCGACTACGGCGAGACCACTTTCACCGTCGACGTACCCACGGGATGCACCGCCAACGAACTGCTGCAACTGGCCGTAGCGCAGACCTCCATCATCTCCTTTAACGAGGTGCTACCCACCATGAACGACATATTCATCGAAACCATCAACCAACTATCATGAAGAAGATTTGGCTCATCATACAACGCGAATACCTAACACGCGTCAAGAAGGTCTCCTTCTGGATTCTCACCCTAATCGTACCCCTACTCTTTGCAGGCATCTACGCCATACCCATCATCATGGCCACAATGCCACTGGAGCACTCGGTAGTGCTGGTGGCCGACGACACACACATCTTTGCCGACAGCTTTCAGTCGACGGACGACATCAACTACCACAGCGTGGCCTCGCTCGACGAGGCACGACGCAGGTTGCAAGAGGACGACTCGGTGTCGGCTGTACTGTACATTCCGACACGCGAGACCACTATACCCACCGATGCCTTCCTCTACTACCGCGGCGACGCCCCCTCGATGAATGTGCAGAACGATGTGGACCATCAGCTCCAGACCCTGCTACGCAACAACATTCTGCTGGACGTGCACGGCATATCGATGGATGACTATGCACTCATCAGCAATACGCGTATTCACCTCCGCACGCAGGACATCGAGACTGGCAGAGAGGGGTTTCTGGAGATAAAGATAGTCATCGGACTGGTACTTGCCTTTCTGATTTTCATCACCATCTTCTCGTTTGGGTCGCAGGTGATGCGAGGGGTCATGGAGGAAAAGACCTCGCGTATAGTCGAGGTCATCATGGGCAGCGTGCGCCCCTTCCAACTGATGATGGGCAAAGTGATAGGCATCGCCATGGTCGGACTGACGCAGATGCTGCTTTGGATAGCACTGAGCGGCATTGGCCTCGGTGCGGTGCAAATGGCCAACCGCGACCTCTTTGAGCGCGCCAAACCAACGGAAATTACGCAGATAGCCACCAAAGGTACTGATGCCGTAGAACAGATGGCAGCCGCTGCATCTGAGGAGAAATTCCCTATGAAAGAGGTCATTGAAGGACTCAGTTCTATCAACTTTGGTCTGCTGGCCGTATGCTTCCTCTTTTACTTCCTCATCGGCTACCTGCTCTACGCCACACTGTTTGCCGCCGTGGGTGCCACGTCGGACAACGAGACAGACACGCAGCAGTTCACCCTGCCGCTGACATTGCCACTGCTGCTGACCTTTCTGCTGGTTACGCAGATGATGAACGAGCCTGGGGGGACATTGGCCACATGGCTCAGCATCATACCGTTCACCTCACCCATAGCCATGATGCTGCGTCTGCCCTTCGGCGTACCGATATGGCAGGTGGTGCTGTCGGCCGTGCTGCTATTAGCCGCATTCCCACTATGCACATGGATAGCAGCCAAGATATACCGCGCGGGCATCCTGGTGCATGGAAGCAAAGTGTCTTGGAAAACGTTGTGGGGATGGCTGCGCGCCTAAGCCCACAGGAGAACCATCTGCTCACAAGCAAAAAAGAAGCAGCCTTCCTCAACGGGGAAGGCTGCTTTCTATAATCATGTCGTAGAGCTGTGCGGGACTGATGCCCACCGCCCGTGCCTGCTTAGGCACGATGCTCTCGGCCGACTGGCCTGGAATCGTATTCACTTCAAGGAAAAACAGTTCGTCGCGCTGCACTTGGTAGATGTAGTCGAACCGAACCAGTCCTTTGCAATTGAGCAAGTCGTAGAGCTGCGCCGAGACCTGCTGAATGCGACTGCTGATGCGCTCGTCCACTTCGGCTGGGGTAATCTCGTTGGAAAAACCTTCGTATTTTGCAGCATAATCGAAGAACTCGTGTCCACCCGTGGGGATAATCTCCGTAATAGGAAACACCTGCAGACCCTGCTCCGTGCGTAGCACACCACAGTCAAATTCTCGCCCTTCGATGAACTGCTCAATCATCACAGCCGAGTCCTCTTGCAAGGCTTCCTCTACTGCTGGACGCAACGCTTCGAGGCTCTTCACCTTCGTCGTTGCCACACTGCTGCCCCCCGAGGCCGGCTTCACAAACAGCGGAAGTCCAAGTTCGGCCACCACAGCCTCAGCATCGACGGGCTGTCCCTCGAAGAGGATGCGCGACTGCGCCACACTGACGACACCGAAACTGCGCACCACCGGATTGCAGTAACCCTTGTTGAATGTGAGAGCTGACGTATAGAATCCACACGTAGTATATGGGATGCCAAGCATGTCGAAGTAGCCCTGGAGCACCCCGTTCTCACCAGGATTGCCGTGAATGATGACGAAAGCGAGGTCGAAGCTGATGTGCTTGCCACCATCTTCAATAGTGAAGTCGCCACGATTGACTGGGCGATGCGCCTCGCCATCGAGCCAATACCACCCTGCACGTTCCACCACAATCTGATACACGTTGTACTTCTCCTTATCAAGCGATGCGTAGACCTGCTTACCACTTCCTATCGAGATGTCATGCTCACCCGAATAGCCGCCCATCACCAGGGCTATGTTTACCTTCTTCATATTTGTAACAATAAAAAAACGTGTGCAGCGCACCACCTGTTGCCAACTGCACACGCCATAACGCGGTATTGCCAAGTGAAGTATTTCTGTAGGCCTAATCTTGCACGCTACCAGCACCACGCGCATCGCGCAGCAATTGCTCGACCTCGGTACGAAGAGCGGCGAGTTGTGCCTGATACCGCCCTATGGAGGGCGCATCAGCCTGCATCGGCCGGTGCCGCTCCAACCTGCGCAATTGCATCACGCGGTCGCACAGAAGGCGCGTCGGTTCCGTCATATAATTCTCTGAGAAACGGTTCCATATATACTCCTCTGCTTGGGAGGATGGGTGCAACATATCATCCGCATAGAAGCGGTAATCGCGCAACTCATCCTGCAACAGTTCGTAGGCAGGAAAGTATTCCACCAACAACTGGTCGGTCGCACCCGTCAATTGCTCGGCCGCCAGCAGCAGGGTGGCCTTCGACAAGCGGTCGGAATGAGCCCCATCTGCCCAATGGCGCACAGGGCTAACCGTAAGGACCACATGGCGCACACTGGTAGGCAATAGAGCAAATACGGCACGCCACCGGTCGACAATCTCCATCACCGAGAGGCGCCGTTTGCTGAACTGCGAGGCTGGCACCTTATGGCAATTCGCCACTAAGCCGTAGTCTTCATGCTCATACACATGAGCAGTACCAAATGTAAGGATGAGTGTGGTGGCCGACGACAGGTAGTTGTGCGCCTCGTTGAGAGCCGCATTGCACGCGTCGAGACACGCTTGACGAGAAGGCCTTGAGAAGCGGCTGTGGTGCTGCCACGAGTGCCACAGATCGACCTGAAAGACCAAGTCCTGGTAGCCCAAAGGACTACCAGAAAGCACCCGACACAGTCCATCGGCCATAGAAATAGGGTTGTAGACAATACCCAGCGGATTCACCACCGTACTAAAGGAGCGGTCGGCCAACCGACCCGACATGGCCTCGGTGAAGCAGGAGCCCATCAGCAAAATCGCATCGGCATGCGAAATGGGACGACGGCTCGGCTCAACGCGAACCGCAGTCTGCCACTTGAACTGCATCATTCAAACTCTTTTACTTTGATATTGGAAACCTCGGGTATAGCCTGCAACGCAGAGACGAGCTCTGACGGCTGCACCACAACAGTGCTCGACTTCATGGTCAGCACAATGCCTTTCTCCGAATTAATTACGTGCGCCTCCAGTTTGACAGGCTTCACATTCTCGTCCTTCTTCCGACTCTTCATGCAAGCCTCAAAACCCTTGCATACCTCCTCGTTGAGGTCGGACAACTTCAAGTCGAACTCCACACGCTTCGTCAACTCATCAATTACCGAACCGAGGAGCATCATTTTCTTCACGGTAAGCACAGGTGGACGGGACTGCAGCTGCTGCTTCTCATCGCGGAACACGCGTTGTTCCACCAGGGCCTGCACCCACAGATACAGCCCCTCCGCACAATAGCCCGAGAAATTGACATAGTTGTTGTCGTAGAGTTTCAGCACAATGGATCCATCGTAGTCCTCGATGGTCAGTGAGCACATCCTGCTTCCGCGCTTGGTCATTCCAGTTACAGCCGCAGTAACCACACCGCCAAACCGAACATTGCTGCCCACATACTTCTCGAGATTGGACAAACTGCTGATGGAGACATTGGTGTAAGAACTAAGTTCCACCTTGAAATCGTCAAGAGGATGCCCACTCAGATAGAACCCTATCACCTCCTTCTCATAGCGACACCTCTCTAAGTTGCTCCACTCAGCACACTCGGGCACCTGTGGATGAGCCTCGCCCTTAATCTCGTCGCTCATATCGAATATTGACATCTGCGACATGGCAGACTGTTCCTCCTGGCGAACTGCCCAGCGCGTAAGCCGCTCAATGAAAGTAGGAGACGACTCGGACGCCATTTCTTTAAAGAAGTACTGGGCGCGGTGCATCCCAAACGAATCAAAAGCACCTGACTTGGCCAACACCTCGAGATTCTTGCGGTTGACAGAACGCATGCTGATGCGGGTCAGTAGGTCGAAGATGTCGGTGTAGGGGCCTCGCTCTTCGCGTTCACTTATGATGACTTGCGCAGCCGCTTCACCCATACCTTTAATAGCCGCAAGGCCGAAGCGTATTTGTCCTTTTTTATTGACAGAGAACTCAAGGTCTGACTCGTTGACATCAGGGGAAAGGACGTCAATCTTCATGCGGCGACACTCCTCGAGCAACTGCGTCAGACGCGTAATTTCACTGAGGCTGCTGGTCAGCACCGCAGCCATATATTGTGCAGGATAGTGCGCCTTGAGGTAGGCCGTCTGATACGCCACCCAGGAATAGCAAGTGGCATGCGACTTGTTGAAGGCGTATGAAGCGAACTTTTCCCAATCAGCCCATATCTGTTCCAAGACTTTGGGGTCATGCCCATTGGCCGCACCCTGCTCAAGAAACTTGCCTTTCAGTTCGAGCATTTTCTCGATCTGTTTTTTCCCCATTGCCTTACGCAATGTGTCGCTCTCGCCACGTGTAAAGCCCGCAAGTTGGCGCGACAAGAGCATCACCTGCTCTTGATAAACCGTTACGCCATAGGTCTCCTTGAGGTACTTTTCCATTTCGGGAATGGGGTACTCTATCGGCTCCTGTCCGAGCTTACGGCGTATGAAAAGCGGAATATAGTCCATGGGCCCCGGGCGGTAGAGTGCATTCATAGCTATCAGGTCCTCAAAGACATGAGGCTGCAGTTCCTTGAGATACTTCTGCATGCCTGCAGACTCAAACTGGAAAGTAGCCAACGTGTTTCCCTCACAGTACAGTTTGTATGTCAGCTCGTCGTCGATGGGGATGTGGTCAATGTCCACCTCATCACCTGTGGTTTTTCTGATGGTTTCGATGCAATCTTTTATAATGGTAAGGTTCTTCAACCCAAGGAAGTCCATCTTGATAAGCCCGACGGACTCGACCACATGCCCATCGTATTGGGTTACGAGGACGTCCTGTCCGGTCTCTTTATCCTTAATGGTGCAGACCGGGGCAAAGTTGGTCAGATCATCTGCACCTATAATGACACCGCACGCATGGATGCCCGTCTGCCGGTTGGTATCCTCAAGTTCCTCGGCATAGGTGAGCATGGACTTCAGCGACTCGTCACTGCCCTCCATGATTTCATGCAGCTCTGGCACATACTTATAACAGTTCTTCAGATTGACCTTTGGCGACTTACCCTTTTCGTCCTTAACGCTGTCTGGGAAGCTTCGGTCGGGCACATAAGACTTGATGCGATTCACCTCTGAAAGGGGCACACGCTGCACACGCCCCACATCGGCCAACGACGACTTGGCCGCCATTGTACCATAGGTAATGATATGAGCCACCTTCTCCTTGCCATACTTATCGGTAATCCAGTCAAGCACTTTGCCTCGGCCAGCATCGTCGAAGTCGACGTCAATATCGGGTAGTGAAATACGGTCTGGGTTGAGAAAGCGTTCGAACAGCAAGTCGTACTTCAGCGGGTCGATGTCGGTTATCCAAAGGCAATAGGCCACCACTGAGCCGGCCGCCGAGCCACGTCCCGGACCGACCGAAACGCCAAGTTGCTCGCGAGCCGCCCTTATGTAGTCCTGTACAATCAAGAAGTAGCCCGGAAAACCCATCGTCTTAATCGTATGGAGTTCGAACCGGATGCGTTCTTGCTGCTCAGTCGTGAGCTGCTCTCCATAGCGCTTATGAGCACCATCATAGGTGAGCTTTGCCAAGTAGTCGGCTTCAAACTTAATACGATACAATTTATCATAGCCACCGAGTTTATGAATTTTTTTCTCGGCCTCTTCTTGACTCAACACAACTTCACCCACATCGTTGCGCGTGAACTCATCAAAGAGTTCCTGCACACGGATGCGGCTTCGGTACTCCTCCTCAGTGCCAAATTCCGCAGGAATTGGAAAGACGGGCATAATGGGGTCGGAGTCGATACTGTAGTTCTCCACCTTATCCACCACTTCTTGGGTATTGGCAATAGCCTCGGGCAAATCGCTGAAGATGGCAGCCATTTCGGCAGGACTTTTCAACCACTCCTGCTTCGTGTAGTGCATGCGAGTGGGGTCATCGTAGTCCTTGCCCGTACTGAGACATATAAGTCTGTCGTGAGCTTCGCCGTGCTCCTCCTCAACAAAGTGCACATCGTTTGTAGCAATAAGTTTGATGTTATGCTTGCGTGCCAACTCTACGAGTACCTTGTTTACCACCTGCTGATTCTCGTAGGTGTCGGTTGCGGCATTGGGCTTGTCAGTTTGATGACGTTGCAATTCGAGGTAGTAGTCATCACCATATACACTTTTGAACCAAAGTACGGATTCTTCTGCCCCCGATAGGTCGCCCTTTAAAATCTTCTGAGGCACCTCGCCGCCCAAACAGGCCGAAGCGCAGATAACCCCCTCATGATACCGTTCTAACAGTTCATGGTCCAAGCGCGGTGTGTAATAAAAACCTTCGGTGAAAGCATAAGAACTCAACTTGCACAAGTTGCGATAACCCGTTTTGTTCTTAGCCAAGAGAATCAAGTGCCAACCACGTCCATCCCGTTCGAAACGGCTCATCTTAGCGCAGTAGGCCTCTATTCCAATAATGGGCTTAAAGAAGGTTTGTTCCAACTCCGCAATCTGCTTTTGTGCCGCTGCATGCTCTTCGTCTGAGAGCGAAGTATCATTAATCAGACGTTGTTGCTCCTTTATCCGATCCTTAACCCTGCCATTCTCCTTCTTCGCGCAATCTACCAATTCTTTGATGCCGTACATATTGCCATGGTCAGTCAATGCCATTGCATACATACCGCAGCGTTTGCATTTACTTATCAGGTCTGGAACCTTCGACATGCCGTCGAGAATAGAGAAATGAGAGTGAACGTGAAGGTGGGTAAACTGCATGTAATCTATATATATTAAAGGTATATGCCCCTATGGCACAGGGAGTACAAAGGTACACCTTTTTTCTCATACCCACACTGTCGTTGGACATACCGCAAACACGCGCGGCGATGGGGCACGCTCTAACAGCACCTATTAATCGATCTGTCGAAGAGTGCTTGTTCGAGGGACAAAACGAATAAAAGGGGAATTACCCAGCGAACCGTCAGCACAAAAAGCGCACCGCCTACAACTGGGCGATACTGTATAGGATTTTTTCCAGACGGGTCTTTATTTGCGATGGCGCGCCGTCGAAATTGTTGCAGATTACAGCAAAGCACCGCTCATCACCACTCTTGTTAGTTACTACACCAGCAAAAGCACACACGCCACTCATCGACCCACTTTTCATCCGAACTTCAATACCTTGTGGCAACTTCTTGAGCAACGATGCCACTGTTCCACTTTCGCCTGCACGACCCAGCGTGGCCACAAAATCGGTGTAGTACGGCTTAGCTCGAAGACTGCAAAGAAAACGACACACGAAATCAGCCGTAGCTGCATCACAACGAGACAGACCACTACCGTCGACCAGACGTACTCCACCCATATCAAGACCGCTGCCCTTCATAAAGTTCTCCACTACAGAAACACCAGCCTCATAACTTCCAACCGACTTAGCCTGATGACCCAAATATTTCAGGATACACTCCGCATACATATTATTCGAAGTAAGATTGGCATACTGCGCAATCATGTAATACGGTATAGAGTAGTACTCGGACAGTACTCGTCCCTCGCCTTTTTTTAAAATACGTTCGGCAGAAGACTTACTAACCTTGACTCCATGCTCAATTAAGTAGGTGGCAAATCGTTCCGCACATACGAGTCCAGGGTTAGGTAGGCCTGCACGAATAGCAAATCTGTTGCGACCCAATGGCACCGTACCACGGTATGTCCGAACCGACGAATGAGGATCGCCATACACAATCACCCCGTCACCCGAGTTTTCTGGACCAGTCATCACCTCATTCTGATGAAGAATAGATAATCCCGTGGGCGAAGTAGATGCCACAGTTGCAGGGTATCCAACTTTGGTTCCCGGCGTAAAGTACACAAAGTACATGTTCTCGTGAAAGTTCAGTCCACTCACACCAGATGCGTAGTAGTTGCCAATGTCGCCCCACACCCAATTGTCGCATAGTGGCTGCTTATCAAATACGGAGGCATCATAGCACACGCGTCCCTGCACCTCATTAACACCCGCTTTGCGCAAGGCGGTGCACCAAGCAGCATACAGCGTATCGGGGTGCGTCTGCCGATAGCGGTACGAGCCCAACAGGGGATCACCGCCTCCCACTATCACCACATCGCCCCGCAGCACACCATCCGCACTAACCTCACCCGTAACCACCAAGCACGTACGGAAACGAAAATCACCCCCTAAACGGTCAAATCCTGCAGCCGTAGTAAACAACTTCACAAGAGAGGCTGGCATCAGCGAACGCGATGCTTCGTAGGAGAATAGAGAAGACTTCTTCTTCATGTCGTACACCGCTACGCTGAGTGAAGCGTGCTTCATGCCCCTCTCTTCTTTTACCTCCATCACGGCCTTCTGCAACTTTGACACATCCTGCGCCTGGAGACTCAATGTGCTACACATAAATGCAATTGTAAGCAGTATGCCTTGCGCGAACTTAATAGTCAACTTTGCCATGAGTCTACGATATTTGATCATTGTTCCAAAAGTCTTATGCTGTCTATGTATGCCAACAGACTCTCACGGCCCTGTCCTGTGGCCGAAGAGGTGAGGAACATTGCAGGCAGTTCCTCCCACTCAGTCAGCAACTGCTGTTTGAATGCTTGCACATTGGCCGACACCACTCGCTGCGTCTCCTTATCGGCTTTGGTAAAGACAACCGACACTGGCACACCACTTCTTCCTAAGAAAGAGAGGAAGTCCAGGTCGATGCGTTGCGGTGGAATGCGCGAATCTACCAACACGAATGTGCATCTCAACTCCTCACGTCGCAGCACATAGTCGCCCACCATCTTGCTCCAACCTGCACGTGCCGTTTTGGATACACGTGCATAGCCGTAGCCTGGCAGGTCTACTAAATACCAACTACTATCTACTATGAAGTGGTTTATCAGTTGCGTCTTCCCTGGCTGGACACTGGTTTTGGCCAACCCTTTACGATTTGTCAGCATATTGATTAACGAAGACTTCCCAACGTTCGACCTTCCTATGAAGGCGAACTCTGGCAAGCCTGTCGTTGGACATTGCTTGTAATTACTGCTGCTGACTACGAATTCAGCCTGCTTTATTGCCATACGTTTTTCCTCTCTTCCGCCTCTACAGCACTTCTCTCAGTTTCCACATCTTCGTTGCATTCGAACCCTTCAAAAGAACTGTTGCTCCACTCAACTCGTGGCGAGTGAAATGCTGACATGCTGCATCCACATCGGCGAACCACAGCGTTTCTTTCGTCGATTCGTTCGCCAACGTGCGAAACTCTTCACCGACGAGCACAATCTGTTCCACATCGATAGCATTCAACATCTTCACCACATCGCGATGCGCACTTGTCGAATCCTTGCCAAGTTCTCGCATTTCACCCATCATGGCCACCTTCCTTTCATACGGGAGTTGTGAAAAACTCTCTATAGCCGCTTGCATACTCGACGGATTTGCGTTGTAGCAATCCATGATAATCCTGTTGCGACTGGTCTCCACCAGTTGCGACCTGTTGTTGCTGGGCTCGTATTGTTCTATGGCTTCTTTTATATCAAAAAGGTCGACACCGAAGTGGCGGCCCACACATACCGCAGCCATAGCATTGTCAAAGTTGTAGGCTCCAAGCAAACGAGACTGCACCGTGTATACGTCATCCCCATCTTCAAAATAAAACTTCATGTACGGATTGGTTCCGACAAACGAGCCCTTTACATCCGCATCCGATTGTCTTCCATAGGTAACAACCGAAGCAGCCACTTCGGCCGAATCAAGGGAGACCAGCATATCGCCCGTCTCTATAATGCCTGGCAGCAAAGACTTCACCGATGTCATCTGAGCAACCTCAGTGGCACGTTGCATCAGTATTTCATTATCGGCATTGACGAATATGGTGCCGTGCACCGCAGCCAACGCCCTGTACATCTCTGTCTTGGTCTGCACCACTCCCTCAAAAGAACCAAAGCCTTGCAGGTGTGCCCTGCCCACATTCGTGATCAACCCGTAGTTAGGTCGTGCAATGCGGCACAAAGCATCTATCTCACCTGGATGATTGGCTCCCATCTCCACTATAGCCACTTCTGTATCGGCTGGCATTGAAAGCAGAGTGAGAGGTACTCCTAAGTGGTTGTTGTAATTATTCTTTGTTGCATGAGTTCGATATTTGCGAGCAAGCACTGCATTCACCAACTCCTTGGTAGTCGTCTTCCCATTCGTACCAGTGATACCAATAACGGGTATGTCCAAATGCTGCCTATGATACAGAGCCAAAGCTTGCAACACCTGCAACACATCTGGCACTACCACACAACCTTTCATTCCCTCCAGTCGCACATCATCCACAACGCTCAAAGCTGCTCCTTGTTCCACTGCCTGCGTTGCAAAAGCATTACCGTCCACATTCTCGCCTTTGAAAGCAAAGAAGATGCATCCATCGTCCACTTGACGACTATCTGTAACGACCTTTCTACTCTGTAAATATTTTGGGTAGAGCACCTCCGATACCACTCTCATCGTGTCATTTGCCATGTCCATACCGTTCATTGCCCTATAACTTTAGTTCATATTCTCTTCAATTAAACTCCTCTCTCCGTTGTCTTCTAACGAAAAACAGAGACGACGCAAACCCGCATCATCTCTGTCCTTCTAAGTCTGTGTCGGGGCGAAAAGACTCGAACTTTCGACCCCTTGCACCCCATGCAAGTGCGCTAGCCAACTGCGCCACGCCCCGAGCAACTTCCTTTAAAGCAGGTGCAAAAGTACAATATAATTCTGATACAGCCAAATTTTTCTTCGTTATAATGCAATACCTTCCTCTGTTTCAACCCCATTCCACTTAAGCATTCCATACCTCCTCCAGCATAAATAATTCCTCACCTCTTCAACGCCGAACGACATTTTCAAGGCACGTGCATATAACACACTTCATCATTTGGAATATCACACTGATTTAGTGCCCTCTATTCTCATCTTCAAACCATATCACTACCGCATTGTTCGTCGTTGCATCCTCACCAGAGTCTACACCTTTTTTGTAGCGGATATGGTTTTCCACTCTACCATCACGCAGATGTGATTCAACATACTTGCGAATTGCATCCAACCGTGCATCAGTACGTAGCGTTGCGTAGTCGTCAGAATCCACCTCTGACTCGACACAGATATTCATGTACAGGTAAGGGTTATCCTCAAGAAACCGCAACAACTCCTCCAACACCTTTTCACCCTTTTCTCTTAAGGCCACCGAGTAGGGCGCATCAAACAAATTGGAATCTCTCCGGTCGAACCTATACGTATATCTTCTGCCCAAGTCATACGATTGCAGCGTAAAGTCCAAGCTTCTGTTTTCAATCATCACCTCTCCATTTCGCCTGTTGGCCTCAAGGCGCTGCTCCAACGAGACACAGTTCCTGCCATCCACCTTTATATTATATACAGCACCTGGCTTCACATACATGTAGTAGTTCCCCAAACTATCAGTCTCCGTCTCTGCCATGACACCTGTAGAATGTCCTATGTCGCAGACACTCACATGCGCCCCGACTACAGGCACTCTGCTCGAAGCCAACTCCACCCGACCTCGCACGCAAATCATTTCAAGGCCACCCTGCCAGCTATTGACAACCGCCCCGTTGGGCTCTGTCGCATTCTTTGCCAGCCAAAACACAATACCCTGCTGGTCATCCACGGCCACCTCTCCCCCACCAGACATACCTTCAAACGGCACATCCAACGCCACCACAGGACTGCGTCCAATCGGAAACGGTACCACCGTATCACCAAAAACGCTGCGTGATGAGACCAGACGCGTGGCATACATGCGATACACCTGCAAAGAATCCGACTGCGATGTTCTACGATTCGAACTAAATACAAGATAATCGCCAACCATTACTGGGTTGCATTCGTCGCCTTCTGTACTGATACTTTTCCCCAGTGACCGAGGAGCCGACCAACCGCCGTTCCCCCACTGCGTATACCATAAATCACGCTTCCTTGTCTCCCCCTTTTCAGCCGAGGAGAAAACTATCAACTCACCAGATGACGAGAAAGTAGGATGTTCCACTGGCTGCTTCCAATTAGCGAAGTGTACAGCCTTGGGATTTTTATCGGCCGAATCACACTCATAGAGCTGCGACCGACCTTTGCGGTCCAACTTAGTGAACCAAAGTCGACCCGTTTTCGGATGTCGCACCATATATACAATGTGTGCGTCCGTGCGCAGCAAGTCTACGTCAATATCAGGATTGGCCGCCGACCCAGCACCAATTGCCGCAGAATACATACCTCCCACTCCGTGAAAATACAGCCGACCATCCACCACCGAAAGATTGGCAGGCTGAAGCGTGGCTGGCATGCCAGCCACCGCGGCATAACGAATGCCCGCCCTGTTTTGCTCCTGCTGCGCCGCCAACGGTAGCACCATCAGCATGACCAGCACATACAGCAACCCTACACGTCTCATGTCGGTTCTGTTATCTTCAAACTCCGCACTCCACTCAGTCCGTTAATGCCAACTCTAAGGCCTGAGGCATGTATTCTATATAGTGGAACGTGAGTCCACGGAGGTACTCTTGGTTGATATCCTCCACATCACGCCGATTGGCCGCGGACAGTATCACCTTTGTAACGCCGCAACGTTTGGCCGCCAGTAGTTTTTCTTTCAGGCCTCCCACCGGCGTTACGGCACCCCGCAGCGTTATCTCACCTGTCATAGCCACCGCCGAACGCACCTTCCTTCCTGTGAACGAAGACACCATTGAGACGAAGAGCGCAATGCCTGCCGATGGACCATCCTTGGGCGTAGCCCCTTCGGGAACGTGGATATGGACGTTGCTTCCGGCCAGTATTTCCTGGTCTATGCCCAGTTGTTCCGCATGGGATTTGATATACTCGAAAGCGAGAGTGGCCGATTCCTTCATCACTTCGCCCAGATTTCCCGTCATGGTGAGTGTGCCATTGCCTTTGGACACCGACGACTCAATGAACAATATCTCGCCACCCACCGATGTCCAAGCCAAACCAGTTACCACGCCCACAAGGTTTTCTTTTGCTATGTGGGTGTCCTGATGGATAGGCAGTCCCAGCATGGCAGCGAGGTTCTGCTCCTCTATCGTTGCTGGCAGCGGTTTGTCCGATGCCACCTCCACAGCCACATGGCGCAACACTTTGGCAATTGCCTTTTCAAGTTGTCGCACTCCCGATTCGCGCGTATAGTCATTGATGATTCGTTGCAGCAACTGCTTGCGGAACGTGGGCTTACCATCGTTGAATCCATGCTCCTTTAGCTGACGCGGTACGAGATGGCGACGTGCGATCTCGAGTTTTTCCTCCATCACGTAACCGGACAGCTCTATTATCTCCATGCGGTCAAGCAAGGCAGGCGGGATAGTTGACAGTGTATTCGCAGTGGCTATGAACATCACGTGCGAAAGGTCGTAGCCCATGTCGAGGTAGTTGTCGTGAAAATCCCTATTCTGTTCGGGATCGAGCACTTCTAAAAGAGCCGACATTGGGTCGCCATTGAACGAATTACTTTGTATCTTATCAATCTCATCCAGCACGAAAACAGGATTGGAGGTGCCGGCCTGCTTCAGTCCACTAATAATGCGTCCAGGCATAGCCCCTACATAGGTGCGGCGATGGCCCCTTATCTCGGACTCATCATGCAGCCCGCCGAGAGCCACCCGAACGTACTTCCTGCCCATGGCTTCTGCAATGGATTTGCCCAATGATGTTTTACCTGTACCTGGAGGGCCGACCAGACAAAGAATAGGTGCTTTACGCCCTTCGGTCAAGCGCAATACTGCCAGAAACTCAACAATGCGCTCTTTCACCTTATCCAGCCCATAGTGGTCGCGGTCAAGCACTTTGCGTGCATGTCCCATCTTGAGGTTATCCTTCGACCAATGACTCCAGGGTAAGTCTACCAGTAGTGTAAGATAGTTCACCTGTATCGAGTACTCGGGCGACTGCGGCGTATAGCGGCGCAGTTTATCCAGTTCCTTGCCGAATATTTCGGCCACCTCTTCCGGCCACTGCTTCTCTGCGGCTCTGGCCGAAAGGTGTTCGACATCCACATCGATGGGCGAGCCCCCAAGCTCGTCTTGGATAACACGCATTTGCTGGTTAAGGAAGTACTCACGCTGCTGACGCGTCATCTCTTGGTCCGTCTTGCTGCGTATTTCCTTGCGGATGCCCAACTCTCTCTTACGGTCTGCCATATACTCAAAGAGCAGGTTCATGCGGTCCACATAGTCGTCCAGCTCAAGCAAGGCCTGCTTCTGCTCTACTTCAATGTTGGAAGTGCCGATGAGGTTGTTGATGGCAATGCTTTTGGAGGGGAACTTCTTCAGTGATTCTATCTTGAAAATCACGTCGCTCTCTTCCTTCTGCAACTCTTCGCCAAGTTCAAACAACTCGTTGAATTTGGCCTTGTTTTCGCGGAGCGACAGGCGCGAAGCGTCTTCGGGACGAGCAGCTGTAAAGCGACACCGCATGTAGGGCGAGTCTTCCACCATGTCGCCGATGACGATGCGCTTGATGCCTTCTACCATAGCCACATGCTGTCCATCGGGCAGAGTGAGAAGCTTGTGCACGCGCGACACACAGCCCATGTCGAATAGGTCGCTACGATCCACGTCGGCCGAGGTGTTGCTGTGCTGCGCCACGATGCCGATGAGCATGTGCTTACGCTCTGCCTCCTTGAGGAGTTTGCGTCCTTGGGGTCGAGAGGCCACGATGGGCACAATCATACCAGGGAAAACCACCATGCCACGCAGGGGCAAAATGGCGATAGAGTCGGCCTCCATGGCCTGCAGTTCTCTGATTTCGTCCTCGTCCAGTTCGCCAAAGGTAGTGTGCAACTCCTCGTTGATGACCACTTCGCCTGCGAACAATTCGTCAATATTATGGTGTTCCATACTTATTTTTTGTGCGTTAGTGCCCCGCAGGGGGCTCTTCATCTGCTCTCGGTGCGTAGCCTGCGGCCGCGCATATCCTTCAACGCGCTCTTATACGGAGTACCGATGCTTTTTGTTTCATCAGCAATAAAAAAAGCTCTTTTGCAAGAGCTTTTCCTAACAAATCTAAAACAAATTACAATGATTTCCTCTTCCTAATTACTCGGCTTTCTTGCCATAGCGTTTGTACTTACTCATGAACTTGTCGACGCGTCCTGCGGTGTCAACCAACTTCAACTTGCCCGTAAAGTAGGGGTGGGAAGTGTTGGAGATTTCAAGTTTCACGACCGGATACTCATTGCCGTCGGTGTAGACAACAGTTTCCTTTGTGTTGGCACAACTCTTGGTAAGAACCATTGTGTCGTTTGACATATCTTTGAACACTACCAGTCTGTAGTTCTCGGGGTGAATACCTTTCTTCATAACTATTCTTCTTGGCCGTTTTAAACTATGGTTTTTTAAACGATTCGGACTTTTACGCCACTATATCCGCGCAAAAATCTTTGCAAAGGTAGTACTTTTCTCTGGTACACGCAAATATTTTTTCTTGTCCACGTACCCTACATGCACCTCAATACTTCATTCTCAACACTATTCACCAATATTGAGCGAAGTTCGCTTTTTATTGCCCCGTGGTTCAGCCTCCCTTCTGGGCGCGTTGCAACGGGACCGTTGTTTCCGTTTTCGACTCGGCCGCAGGCGCAACTTTGCAAAATTTCGCCCTGAAGTACTATGGCACAACATCTTGCACCGTTCCACTCAGCCGACCGACCAGTCCGTCGTTTCCCTCACCACTGCGCAACTGCTTACGCACCACCTCCTGCACTTCGCGCGTGGGCACAAAGTCGATGTCAGCCCTGCTGCGCATGTTGCGGAAGCGTTTCCCTTTGCGCCACAACACCGACACGACGGTGATGTTTTCTGCCGTGAATTCGGCGTAACTGCTGGCCGGACGGGAACTGACGCTGGGGCTGAATTTGCCCCACGATCCCAGGCTGACTTGCTTGCCATCGAGCAGCAACTCTTCCACACAGCTGCAGGCTTCGCTGAGAACCGCATAGATTTCCCCTTCGCTGTACTTGGAACCATGGGTTGCCATGTGGCGACAAAACGCCTCAAAACTCATCTCTTCATCGGTCTGAACGGTGGCATAGACCACCCGCTCCTGCTGCGCATCCTTGTAGGTGTTGCGCTTCATGTTTTTCGATACTCTTACCATAAAATATATGTATTTAGTTGGTTCGCTCTGTTCCTACCCCTGCATCTCTTCCCACCCCTCCCTGTCGACACTTGGTGCAAGCCCTCTCTCGGTCTGGCAGCGCAAAGGTGCACGCTGTCGTAAAATGCACAAAACAATATTCGACAGAGTAGCCCATCGCGCTGTATGCCAAACAACAAAAGCATTCACCCTCATCCACAATTTCCCCAGCCGACAGACAGCGACAGAGCGTACCCCCTACGGCACAAACACGCCTAAGCCTACCACATCGGGGGCAGACCTGCCGCATACTAAGCCTACCTGTGCCACGTTATATAACCAGCTTCACGCGGCGAACGATTGTTTTGCTCCTGTAGATTTCCCGACTGCACGCCGCAAGCCGAACTTCCTTTCCGTAGCCCCCTTTCCCTCAAGCCACACACAGCATTGAACCGGAAGACCGCAGTCTTCGGGCATCATGCCGTACGGCATGGCGCATTCCGCACTACTAATCATCAGCAAAACAAGTACTTGCATTGCATTTCTGCCGTACGACACCCAGCGCAACACTCCTACGGCAGTGCAACAGAAGTCTGCGCACTTCCGCCCAAACAGCGTAGGCCTCCGACCGCAGCCGTTGCACAGCAGTTCCAACCGTCCTGAGCATTCAAAGTTTTTATGTACCTTTGCAAACATTGGAAAACTGAAGTAAACTAACCAACTATGCGAAAAGCAATACATTCCACACTAAAAGCGGCCATACTTGTCGCCGCACTATTCGCCATCATTCCCTCGCACGCACGCGAGATCGATGTCAAGACAGCCCAACGCGTGGGGGCGTACTTTATGGCAGCGCAAACTGGCGTGAAAGGCATCTCGCCCACCGAGATGCAACTGGTCTACCAGCTCAACAACCCAGAGCGCAACGTAGCAGCCCTATACGTGTTCGACGTGCCTCAAGGGGGCTTTGTCATAGTGGCTGGGGCGGACTGCGTGTCGCCAGTGATAGCCTATTCGACAGAGCAGAGACACTTCCGCACCGACAACATTCCGCCTGCCATGCTGAACATGATGAATGAGCACGTGCAAGCCATAGCCTACAGCCAGAACAACGACCTCACCCCCGACGCAGCAGTAGAGGAGCAGTGGAACCAACTGATAGAGCAACGGCTGCCCTACATCGGGACACCGAAGCGCGTGATACGGCTGAACAACGTGCAGTGGAGTCAGAACTATCCCTACAACGCCATGTGCCCCACCATCGAAGGCGAGCGCTGCGTGGTAGGTTGTGTAGCCACCGCCCTGTCGCAGATTCTCTACCATTGGAAATACCCGACAGTGGGTGGCGGCACTCGCGCCATCACCTACACTGTCGACGGCGTGGGCACCATCAGCGAAGACCTTCGACGCAGCCACTACCGCTATGACCTCATGTCGGACGACATGTCCGAGGGTGCCACCCAAGAGGCCATCGACGCCGTCTCTTTGCTATGCTACAACGCAGGCGTGGCCGTCCGCATGAAATATGGAGTGAGTGGCAGCGGCTCCACTACGGACACCTATATAGAGAATGCACTCATTAACACCTTCAAGATGGATGCCAACACCGTCAAGCTCATCCGCAGAAGCAGTGCTCCCTTTGCCAATAGCGGCGTACGCCCACGTGCTGGCGATACACTGTGGGTCGACACCATCGTCAACGAAATACGGAATGGACGTCCCGTCTTTTATGCTGGTAACGATCCAAACAGCAGCGGCGGCGACGCTCGCCATGCCTTTGTGGTCGACGGCTACAATTCATTGAACGGCTACCTGCGCTTCAACTGGGGTTGGGGCTACAATGATGTGTTCTGCAACCTGTACACAAGTAACCTTACAGCCTCCTCTTATACCTTCACATCTGAACACCGTGCGGTCATTGGCATCAAGCCTCCGGACGACAGCATCGGGCGCATGGCCACCCCTGTCGTAGAGAACCCATTCACTACGCCAGCCTACCCCAACCCAACTTCGTCAGTCATCAACATCTCTTACAATACGCCAGCACCTGCACTGCTCAGCATTGTCGATGTCACTGGCCACGAGGTGCACAGCACACGTGTTGAGGGCGCAGGCGTCTACTCGTTCCACGTGGGACACTTGCCCAAAGGCATCTACATCTACCGGCTCAACGGCGCGACACGCAAATTCACAGTGCGCTGATTGCACAGCCGCACACCTATAATATATAAAGCGAACGCCCACAAGTTGCAACTTGCGGGCGTTCGCTTTTTCTATCCTTGTCTCAACAGGTTGCTGTCGAAAGGTCGGCAAGGCATCAAGTCTTCACTATCGGCGCTACCGTCGTCATGCCGTAGCTCCCTCTGCTTCACCCTTACCCCTCTTGGGCACATAGAGCAGCACGAGGGCAGCCGCCAGCACCAGCCCCGTAAGCACAGAGCACAGCAGCGTGATGCGATTCAACTTGTGCAACCGAGGCGCCTCATTGCGGAATTCTATCACGTGGTCTCCAGCAGGTACCATCATAGCACGTAACACATAGTTCGCACGGAAATAGGGCGCGGGCTTGCCGTCGACATAGGCGAACCAGTCTGGAGCATAATAGATTTCAGAGAAGACAGCCAACCCTTCGTTGGCACGATGCGACTCGTAGCGCAGATAGTCGGGATTGTAGGGAGTCGTGGGCGTAAGAACTATGGTTGCAGCACTATCGGCCACCAAGTGGTCGGCTTTCACTTGGTCGCCCCACTGCGAACGGTCCACCACCGCCGTGTGCTCGGGGTCAAAGTCGTTCAGAACCATTATCTCTTCATTAGCATTGGCCACCCACTTGCACTCGTCCACAAACCACGCATTGCCCAGTGCAGCCACATTGCGCTGAACCGCATAGCCCTGCTGTCCGCCCTCTGGCACAACGAAATAACGCGTATTGAGCATATTCAGCACCTGAGGATTGATATGCCTACTGAGGTAGAAGTCTATCAAGTCCTGATAGCGACGCAACTTCGCGGCGCTGTAGCCACCTATCTGATGGTGAAAGGCGCAAGGCTTGGAGTCGTTGAACGTGTTCACGGCAAGATTGAACACGCGATAGTCATGGTCTCCATATTGAGCCGCCGTGCGGTCGATGTCGAAGTCATATGCATCGGGGGATAACTGCAACTTGCGAGCCTCGGTGAAGTTGTCGTTGTTCAGATAGCGACGGTCAACGCCCCACATGTCGATGAGCACCAGCACAGCCAGTGCCAGCACGGCCGGCGTTGCCTTCTTCAGTTTCTCGGTGGCGCACAGCCACAGCACTACGGCGGCTACTGCCACAAACAGCAACGAGCGCAGCGAGTCGGAACGGAATAGCGACTTGCGGTCCTTAATGAAAATATCCTGCAGCATAGGCCATTGTGCACCATATTGCTGCGCCATCTGCTCATCGGCTGCACCGCTATAGGAGAAATTTCCCGAAGCTATCAGCCCGATGACGAGGACTCCTGCGGTGATACCTGCTGACCAAAAGAGCGACTGCACCAGTTTCTTGCGTGCTTCCTTGCCCTCTTTCCCCTCGGCACCCATGCGGGCAAAGAACTCTTTCAGTGCAAGCACTGCCATCAACACCATCGTAACATTGGCCAACACCAGTGTCATAGATGGGGTTCTGAACTTGTTGTAGAGGGGCAATGTATTAAAGAGCCATTCGTTCAACCCCATCAGGTTACGTCCCCACGACATAACGATAGCCAGCAATGTGGCCACCAGCAGCCACCAACGTTCTGGACCGCGTACCACAAAAAGACCAAGCACAAAGAGGAAAATGATGATAGCTCCGAAGTAGACAGGCCCCGAGGTGAACGGCTGGTCGCCCCAGTACAACGGTGCTTGATGCTGACGGAAAGCCTTGTAACTCTCAGAGTCATCGCCCACCTGTTCTGCCGAGCCGCCGCCCATAGCCCCAGGCACAAGCAGCGTGTAGGTCTCACCAATGCCGTAGCTCCAGCCAAAGGCGTAATCGCGGTCGAGCCCCGACGTGGTCGACGCTATCGAACGAGGCTCCTCATCTTGGTACAGGTCTTTGGGGGTTACGGTGAGCTCGCTGCCGCCACGCATCGTGTAGCGTCCATATTCCTCGTTGACCAGCAAGTGGCGCACATTGCTGCCGAAAGCCATCACGCAGCCCAACAGCAGCACCCCCACCGCGGCAGCAAACTGAGGCATCCACCGCTCCTTTGCCGCATACACGAGGTAGGTAATACCCAGTATCACCGCACCAATCATCGTGTAGTAAGTGATCTGAATGTGGTTGAACGTTATCTGAAGTCCCAAAGCCACGGTGAACAACACAAAGCCCCACACCACAGCAGGGGTACGCCACCAACGGCGGGAGCCACCACGACTATCTCTGAAACCGCGCAACGTAAGCACCATAGCACCCAGTATCGGAGCCATCATCGAAATAGCCCACGCCTTAGTGATATGACCTGCCTCCACTATAATAATATTGTAGCTGCCCAAGCCAAAAGCCAACGCTCCAAGCAGGGATAACCACGGCCCCACCCCGAAAGCGAGCAGCGCCACGTAGAACCCAATGAGGTACAGAAAAAGGATGCCGATGTTACGCTCCAGGCCAAGGGGGCGCATGATGAGCAAAACCTTCATCGCTTGAAAGAGGGAGGGCTGCGGATCTATTGCGGTCTGATAGCCTGGCATGCCGCTAAACATGGTGCTATTCCAATTGGGTGTGGTGCCCGTCTGTTGGGCTACCTTCTCTTGCTCGTAGCCCATGGCCTCAGCTTTCTGGGTATCGCCCTGCCTTATCACAAGACCGCTCAATGCTGGAGCGAAGTAGGCGCAGGCTATTACAAAACAGAGAACGATTATGCCCACATGGATCCACACTTGTTTACGCTTGTCTTTCATAGGATTCGTTGTATGGATGAAACTTTGTTTGTGTTCGGGTTTTACTGTTGCCCTGTTCCGATGGGGCTTTACTTATGTATCGACTGGGATGCTGTCTTGGTTGGAGTAAAAATAGCTTGTCGGTCGGGCAGAGATTTTTCAGTGTTTGGGGAAAATGAACATGTGCCGCATTGCGTCAGGTAGTTTCTTCAACAGGTTTGGCCACTACGGGGTAGGAGACACGCACATGATATATACTCTTCATTTTCTCCTTCAGTTGGCTGCGAATGGCAGACAGTTCGGCGAAGGTGATGTTGCAGTTGGAGAACTGGTTTTCTCTCACTTTGCCTTCGATGATGCGGTCTACGAGTTGTTCCACATCCTCCTTGCCATGCGACTTGAGGCTCCTGCAGGCTGCCTCCACCGAGTCCACAATCATCACCACGGCCATCTCGCGCGTGTAGGGTCGCGGCCCGGGGTAGTAGAAGGCACTGTCATCGCCTCCATCGGGATGCTCCTGGCGCCAACGTGCGTGGAAATAACCGGTATAGGTAGTGCCGTGGTGCGTCCTGATGAAGTCTATCACACACTCGGGCAGGTGATGCCGATGTGCCAAATCCACCCCATCGTGCACGTGTGCAATAATCACCTGTGCACTTTCCTCGTAACCCAAGTTGTCATGCGGGTTAAAGTTGTTATTCTGGTTCTCCGTAAAGTATAGGGGATTGGCCATTTTGCCGATGTCATGGTAGAGTCCTCCCACACGGGCCAGCAGCGCATTGCCACCTATCTCGGTGATGATGCTCTCGCTGATATTGGCCACTTGCAGCGCGTGCTGAAAGGTGCCAGGTGCAGTCTGCGAAAGTTCGCGTAGTACAGGTGTATTGATGCTGGTCATCTCCATCAGGGTCAAATCTGTAGTGAGGCCAAACAACTTCTCAAAGATATAGATGAGGGGATAGGCAAGTAGGGTGAGCGTGGCGTTGAGGAAGAACATGACGTAACGCTGCAGTTGCAGGTTGCTCAGGTTGGTGTCCTGACTGAGAGTACCCGCGGTGTAGATGGCCGAATAGGTAAGGAAGAGCACCAGTGCCACCACAAAGAATTTGCTTCGCTTCTCGAAGTTACGAACTGCTATCAGCGAGACGATGCCAGCTATAAGTTGATAGAAGGTAAACTCAAAACTGTTGGGCACCAAGTTCCCCAGAATAATGATGAGGGTCAGATGGCTATAGAGAGCCACATGCATGTCGAGGAATATGCGCACCAGTATCGGGGCGATGCAGAGTGGTGCCAGCAGCACCCACGAGGGTTCCATGCGCACCAGCATAGCGGTAATACCAGCCATGAGCAGTATAACCACCAGAAGAAAGTTGAACTTGCGCGTGTCTTCCAGCACTTCATGCTGTGTGTTCTTCATAAAAAAGAATAGGGCACCGAAGGCGATGAGGCACAGCACCAGCAGTCCCACATTACGCCCCATGGGGTTATAGTGTTCACCCCAGCGCGTAGCTTGTTCTTGTTCCAAGCTGTGAATCAAGTCTGCCTTCTCAGGCGTAATGCGCTCTCCTTTCGCCACCACCAGTTCGCCAGCCTCAACATACTGCGACGAACTCTCGGTTTGTGCCATGCGCGAGGCCAGTTCCAGTTCGGTGCGCAGCGGGTCATAGGCCACACTGGGCTTCAACACCGAGTCTTTCAGCATCCTTTCGGCCACGAGGGCAGCGCTGTCGCTGCTGAAGCGCTGCTGCACCACCCCATAGAGCGAGGCTGGGGTGTAGTAGTCGCTGATGGCGCGTTCGCCTCCCACATTGCCCTCCATCAGCACAAAGGTCTGCCTCTCGCCGAGCGAGAAGTCGTGCGGAGGCTCCATGTAGCCCTTGCGATACACCTCGTGAAGCACCTCTTGTAGGCGCAACTTCTCTTCTCGTGGCACAGAGAGGCGGTGCAACGCCTCCTCGGCTTGCGACGCAGCGTCGTTCACCGGCGTATAAAAAAGAATGGTGGCAGCGCGCGCACGCTCTTCTCTCGACTGGCGTTCGCTGGCGCGGCTCACCACGGCAAAGTCAAAGGGAGCATACAGGTCGTCGCCGTTCCAAATGCTGCCCACCGAGTAGTTGTAGCGTGTAGCCACTGGTTCGCCAGGGAACATCAGCAAGATCACCATCGATGCCACCAGCAGGGCAAACATTTTGTAGATGGAGGGCAATTCCATCATCACCCATCCCATCAGACGTTTAATCTGCGCTCTCATAGTTTCTGCTTTCCACAGGTGCAGGCGACTTTCCCTTTCTGGGCGCCGCCTGCTTCTGAGCTGATAAGTGTTCGTCGGCGCACCGCACACGGTAGCGCTTCAGTGCAGCCGACGTTTTGTTGGCTTACTGTAGTTGCTGGCGATAGCGTTCCACTTCGTCCTCCACGCCCTTCACGGCACGGTTGGCCTCGTCCACTTTCGATTCCAACTTGCCGCGCTGCCCACTGTTCTTGTTCACACGCGACTCGAGCTGGCCTACCTCTTTTTCATAGTCGGCAATCTTCTTCTGCAGCTTCTCTATCTCACTCTTGCGTTCCTCAATCTTCTTTTGATCAGCGGCTATGCTCTTGTCTAACGACTCCAGCTCCGAGGTAGCCGACTTCTGCTCCTTCTGAGCCTTCTTCAATTTGTCCTGCTCGGCCGAGAGCTTGCCCTGAGCTTCGTAGCGAGCCACGTAGCCCACAAAGTCTTCCAAATACTTACGGGTGCTGAGCGAAAGTGCAGTCTGGTCCAACGTCAGGTCGTTGGCCATCACGCAGAAGGTTACTGTGGTAGTACGGTTGCTCTTGCGGCCTTGCTCCTCCACTTTGGAGTAGAAGTTGACCGACGAAGTAGAGAGGGCGCTCACCACTTGGTCAATACAAGCCACATAGCCGTCCACCTTCTTCGTTTTCAGCTTTGACTCTTTCAGCATCTGCGTCAGTGCACCCTGCACCATGTCGGCGTCTTGCTGTAGGCTCACCGTGAAGGCGGGCGACTTCTTCTCACCTATCTCCACCGTCGTTTCCTGCACATTCTGTGCATACATAGCGGTGCCCATCAGTACCAGGGCTGCGCACAAAGCAAAAAATCTCTTCATAATCATCTTTGTTTTACTGGTTTACAATACATTTAGCAGCCCTCCAAACAGAGACTGCTCGTTGCAAAGATACGCAAAATTCGCTGCACCACACCATCCTGCACCCGCACGGCACCCTTCCATCCACCGACCGCTCCCCAGTCCTCCGCTCCGCAAAGCCATCGCGGACAGTCCTTGTGGTGCTGCCGCGCATGGCGCACGGAAGTTCCTCCCACGCCGTACAGGACCGCCACCTGTGCCGTAGGGCATCGACCCTCATGCCGTACGGCATATTATCCACATAACCCAGTGTGTCGCAAGCGAAATGAAAGCGAAGGGGGCAGATGCCGTGCAGCATCTGCCCCCTTCGTTGTACACTTCGACACGCATAGCCCTTCCACCCTATCTCGGTTGGAGCACCCCGATTGGGGTGCACGCCGCAGTATGTTTCACCCATGGCAGTGGGTCTAACGATTGTGCAAAAATACGACTTTTTGCCCATATCTCAACACCATTCCTCACACCGACCCTCGCAACCCGACCACCAACTCACGGGACAGGTTGTCCTCGGCCCAGCCTTGCCTTCTTGGTTTCTCCACACCACCATTCCAGAAAAAAGTGCAGCCAGCCAACTCGTGCCGCACCTTATTCCACCCCCTTTTTGCACCGCATCTACTTTTTAACACATGGCGTTTTGACGCTAAAATTCAACGCGCTTCATCGTTCCATAACGCCACCTTAAGTGGCTCGCACTGACTCTGTGAGAAAAAAATCTGTACCTTTGCACCCATTATTCGTGTACCGAAAGCGGCAAAGAGTTGCCGCGAGGGCACACCGAGTTCTTTGACACGACTGCATCTGCACCCCTAACGTCTCCTAACAGCCTGGCGTAGCGCCTGTGGACTCGCCATGCTGTCGACCGAATGCACTTTCGCCTCTACGAGACTCCCTCCTATCTTGCAACCATTCAAATTTGCAACAACGACAACACAACCAACAAAATAACAACAACGCCTATGCAAGACCTACGATACCTTTTTGGCACGACCTGCGAGGACACCCCTCGGCACGGCCGCAGCCCCCTTTCTGCAGATGCACCTGTGTCCCTCATCACCAACACTGCCGCCAGCCATGCTGGACGGTCGTTTGTTGTTTTCTCTACCATCCACACTGCAGACCTCAGCGACACACGGGTTCCCACTGCGCAATTATCGCACTGGGGAGCCTGCTGCTGTTAGGATCGGTTTTGCTCTGCATCACAGTGAACTTACTTTTATTCAATTATAAACAAAACAACTAAACAACACAACCATGAAAAGAAAAAGGTTACTTCTAACCCGAGTGTTGCTCATGAGTATCCTTGTGATACCGTGGGTAACGCGAGCGCAATCGCTCAGCAACTACGTGTTTGTAACTGGCATTGACCCAGCGAAGGCGGTCGCCCTCCCTGCCAATGCGCAACGCGTAACGTTCCCCCAGTCCGATGCAGACGATGCAGCCTGCACCGAGTTGTACAGCATTGGGTTCACGTTCAACCTTGCAGGAACGAACTACACCCAGTGGTCCATCAACTCCAATGGCAATATGCGTCTGGGGAGTGCACTCGTTGAGGGCAGCTATTACGGCACCCCATTCAACTCCACCAACATGACGCACAACACGCCTAAGATAGTACTCTGGGGACGCGATGTCGCTATTCGTAACACCTACAGCCACTACATCAAGTACGCCACCATAGGAACGGCACCGAACCGCAAATTGGTCGTCGAGTTGCGCCACGGCGTGAGCTATGGCACCAATGAGGGTAGTGACTCTATCATCTACCAGTTCCAGTTGGAGGAAGGGTCGAACACCATCCGCATGGTAGCCCTACGCCAGTACAACACCAGACCCTGGACCAACTACACCTACCAAGCAGGCATAGGTCTCTCCTCCTCCTCAATCTTCCAGATTGACCCCACCACCCACACAGCCACCCACCGCACAACCGTGAGTACGACACTGTACTCGGGATGGCCTGGCAACTATCGCTACTATGAGTTTATGCCCAACACGCGCAGTTGTGAACGTGTGGCAGGCATCGCCGTGTCCAACGTAACCGAGAACTCGGCCACTGTAAGTTGGCGACGCGCCTCCGCTGCGGGAGCCACCTACCATGTGAGCTGCGTCAACGGCGAGACTGGACAGCGACGCTTCTACAACGTTGGGACGGACACGACGCTTAACCTCACCTCATTGGCCTCTAATACAGAGTACAGTGTGCAAGTTACCACACTCTGTTCGGCTACCGACAGCTCCTATGCAGCCGCCGCTCCTATGTTCCGAACCAGTTGTGCCCCATTCCCCACAGCCGACTTGCCGTGGGTAGAGAACTTCGACAGCTACACCGCTGGGGCCAACACACAACTGAGCCCATGCTTTAGGAAGGGCTACTTCACCGCTTCCACTGGGGTAACCAACCCCAACAGCTTCCCCTACCCCTACTCGGGGCAGCGTTACAGTGGCAACAACAGCCTGTACTTTAGCACCACGAGTACTATATATTCACAGCTGGCTCTGCCGTTGTTTGAAGCACCGCTGAACCAACTCGTGCTCGGTCTAAAGATGATACGCACCTCGGCCACCTTGCCTAACGGGCAACTGCTGGTCGGCGTAGCCTCATCGCCTTCCGACACCGCATTCTTCCCCATCGACACCTTGACCTGCACGGCCTACAACGTGTGGGAAAGCTTTACCAGCAACAAGTTCAACCGCGCTCCTGCTGGTATGAACTACATCATTCTGCGCCAGCGTGGCACCACCAGCGGCACAGTCTTTGTGGACGACATCACGGTGAACCGTCGTTCCTCATGCGCCACACCGACCGACGTGCTGATGAGCTACGCAGCACCCACTTCTGCTACCCTCACGTGGAACGGCACAGCAGCCAACTACGTGGTGGAGTACGACACCCTGCCTTTCTACACTGGCCACGGACTACACAATGCCCGCTATGTCAGCACTCCCACCATCGTGCTGAACGGATTGCAGCCCAACCGCACCTATTATGCACGCGTACGAGCCATCTGCGGCGCAAGCGATACGACGCTGGCCGCCGACTTGACTTTCACCCCCTCGTGTAGTCCTGCAACACTACCCTGGATTGAGAACTTTGAGAGCTACGGCACTGCATCAACCTCACCGCTGAGCATCTGCATGCGCAAAGGCTACGTAACAACAGCCAGCGGGCAAGACATAGCCAGTAGCTACCCCTATGCAAATACCACGGTGGCCAACAGCGGCACCAAGAGCCTCTACCTCTATAGTGCTGCTGCCAACTGGTCGTACCTCATCCTGCCCTACTTCGACACCACAGTCAGCGCGCTGCAGATGACCTTCCAACTACGCAAGGCTGCTGTAAACGATGCCTATGGCCGTGTGGAAGTGGGCGTCATGTCCTCGCCTACCAACTGGGCATCGTTCCAGCTTATCGACACCTTTACCAACACCCAGGCCAACCTGTGGGAAGAGCAAGTGGTGGACTTCACAGGTGCACCTGCCGACAAGCGCTTCATCGTCATTCGTAGCAAAGAGGCAGCAACAAGCTACAGCTACATCGACGACATTATGGTGGGCATACGCAGCAACTGCGTGAATCCTACCGATCTTGCCATTACCGCGTTGTCCGACGTGCAGGCCTCACTGGCATGGCGCGACTCGATGAACAGGGGCTCCTACATCGTGGAGTACAGCACGGAGTCCTTCAACCCTGGTTCGGGCAACCGCTCCATCCGCTATTCCACCACTCCGAGTATCACCCTTTCGGCACTGACGCCCAACACCCACTACTACGCCTGCGTGCGTACCATCTGTGGGGCAGGCGACACCACAATGCCTGTCAGTGTGGACTTCACCACGGCTTGCACAGCGCAACCGCTACCTTATTATAACAACTTCGACAGCTACGGCACAGGAGCTACCAACTCCATAGCCTGCATGTATAAGGGTTACGTTACGCGCAGCACGGGTGCGGAGGTGGCCAACAACTACCCCTATCCGTATGCTTCGCAGCACAACAGCGGTACTGCCAGCCTCTATTTCTACAGCAGTAGCACCAACTACTCCTATCTGGTGCTGCCCCTGTTAGCAGGCAATATCAGCGACATGACCATCGGCTTCAGCCTCAAGAAGACATCTGCCAACGGTGGCAACATGAAGGTGGCCGTAGCTGTCAATCCTGCCGACCCGTCGACATTCACAGTAGTGGGTCGCGTCCATCCCACCGCAACCAACCAGTGGGAAGGCGTGAACCTGTCGCTCTCAAGCTATACGGGGACAGGTCGCTACATCGTACTGCTGTGCGACACGACGACGGCCAACATCGCCTATGTGGACGATGTCATGGTAGTAAGTGGCAACAGCTGTGGCACCGTGAGCTCCGTTACGACTACATCGTCTCGTAGCACACGCATCAATGTGTCGTGGCCTGCCGTGACGGGAGCCTCGTCCTACATCGTTGAGACGGCCGCTGCACACTACTTCCCTGGTCAGCGTGCTACGAGCCTCAACCGAGCCACCACCACGTCGCTGAACGCCACACTGGCCGTACAGCCACGCACCACATTCTATGGCTACATCTACACCGTGTGCGGCAACGACACCAGCATTGGTATGCCTTTCACAGGCAACACGGGTTGCCAAACACTGCAGGAGACCCCCTACTACGAGGACTTCGACAGTTACACTGGTGCAGCAATCAATAGCCCCATCAATCCTTGCTGGGCTAAGGGTCAGTACAACAGCGGACGCAGCAACTTCAAAAGCGATTCACTGCCTCGTCTGACCAACATACAACAGAGTAGCAATAACTACGTATACTCTGCTCCCAACTCCCTCTTCATGCCGACAGTTCAGTTCCGCAACTCCAGTAACAACAGCTACAACTACACCTATTCTTATGTAGCATTGCCTCAGGTGGAGAGCTTCCAGGGACTCGTACTGCGCGTCAAGGTGCTATCTACCAGCAGCTCATACGCCATGCAAGTCGGAGCATTATCCTCCCCCACTGCATACAGTTCGTTTGCAACCATTGGAACCTTGAAGCCCACGGCCACCTACGAGTTCCAAACTTTCGAGATAGACCTGAGCACCTACACAGGAACAAATCGCTATTTGGCCATTCGCTCCACCATTAGCAGTTCTGTGCAATTCTTCGTGGACGACGTGGCTATCTACCGCAAATCGAGTTGCGGTGGTATCAAGGATGTCAACATCGACATACTGACCGATACTATGGCCACCTTGAGATGGGCTGCCACAGCAAACGGCACGACCAACATCGTTACCTACAGTTTAGACAAACACCCCCAAGGTGACTTCATGAGCGGCACTACCGTCAACGCCACCTCAACAGGGGCAACACTACGCGGACTGCAGCCCAACACGACCTACTACTACCAGATACTCACCATCTGCAGCAACGGAGACACCAGTATGCCCTTCGACGGGCGGTTCACCACTTCGGCTGCACCACAGTCCATACCGCTCACCCAGGGCTTCGAGACGTGGAACACCAGTTCCTACTCCGTGGAGACACCAGCGGGCTGGCGCAAGTTGTATCAGTACTATGGCTACAACAACTACGGCTCTTACCCCTACGCCCAAACTTCTCAGCATGCTACGGGAAGCCGTTCTCTCTACATGTACGGTGCCTCCTTTTCCTCGGGCTTCTTGATATGCCCCTTGCTCGACCGCTCGCTTGAGGGTCTGCAAGTATCACTCAAAGCCATGAAGACATCGGCCACCGTTACCTACGGCCACTTTGACGTAGGCGTAATGTCCAACCCGATGGACGCTTCGACCTACCATCCGATAGCGCACTACTACGTTACCAACATCAACTCGTGGGAGAACTTCTCCTTCATACTGCATGATGCCGACCGCTATGGACGTTACCTCGCCGTTCGCACGAGTAAAGACTATGGAAACAACTTTATCTACGTTGACGACCTAAAAGTTGACGTGCCACCCACTTGCCAAATACCCAGCGCGAAGTTGGTGAATCTTATCGACACAACTGCTACCATCAGCTGGCAACGTTGCGGCAACAACGTGCGCTATGTGGTAGAGTTGTCCGATGAGCCTATCACCCCTGGTACGGGTTCTGGACTGGAGGTGCACTACACCACCGACACCTTCTACACCTTCAATGGACTAGTTCCTGGCTCGGTGAACTACGCTTATGTGCGCACCATCTGTGGCGCAGGTGATACCACCGATTGCAACATCCTGCGCTTTACCTCAGCCAGATGTGCCATCATAGCCGACACCTCACTGCCCTATGTGGAGAACTTTGACAGCTACACCAATGGCTCTGCCAACCCCATCAACCCCTGCTGGACCAAGTACTACATGCCAGGACGTACAGTCAATAGCTACCCGTATCCCTATAGCTCGCAGCACCACTCGGGCGGCATGAGTCTGTATATGTACGCTGGCACCACTTGGGGAAGCTACGTAGCTCTGCCCGCTTTCGAATCGCGAGTGCAAGACCTGATGCTCGACTTCTGGATGTACCGACCGAATACGAACAGCATCAACGAGGTGCGCGTCGGGGTCGTGTCAGACCCATCGGAGCCCGGCACCTTCGAAGAAGTAGCACGCTTCGTACCCAGTCAAGTCAGCTCTTGGACCCAGTACCATGTGGAGTTCCACAACTACACCGGCATGGGACGCTTCATCGCCTTCTACTACCCGCAATGCAATCTTGCATCGACAGCTTGCTTGGATGACATCGAGGTGAGTAAGTACACACCTTGCCAAACACCGCGCAACCCGCGCGCCTTGGCAGCCTACGACAGTGTGGCCTACGTTACTTGGGACGACACCAACGCTTCGGCTTGGGTTGTGGAGTATGACACCGTGGCCTTCGGCTCCACGACGAGTTTCCCAACACGCCTGCGCGTAACGAACGACACCATCCAGGTGCCCGTTGTACCAGCCAGCACCTATTATATGAGAGTGCGTGGCCTGTGCGACGGTGGTGACAGCAGCAACTTTTCCTCTCAGGTATCGTTCACTACGGCTACTTGTGCAGCCCTACCTGCCGACAGTCTGCCTTATTTCGATAACTTCGACCATTATGGCACGGGGACATCGACTCGCATCAACCCATGCTGGTTCAAGATGTACACTAACAACTGGAACCAACTGAGCTATCCCTACCCCTACACAAATGCTGCCAATTCGCATTCGGGTAACATCAGCCTCTACTTCTACCGTACCCAATCTACAACTTCTTGCAACTACAGCTACGTCTGCCTACCTCTGATAGCAGACTCGTTGCAGAACCTCATGGTGGACTTCTGGGCATCCAAGACAAATGCGAACAGCTACGCTGGCTACTGGGAAGTGGGCGTGATGAGTAATCCGCGCGACACCAGCACGTTCGAGGTAGTGCGTCAGGTCTATGTGCCCACGTCGGGCGTATCTACGCACTTTGAAGCAGACTTCTCCTCTTACCGAGGCATAGGTCGTTATATAACATTCCGCCTGAACACACCGACCCATACTTGGGGTACTGCTACTTCTGTAACCTCTTACGGCTACTTGGACGATGTTACCGTAAACAGGATACCCTCTTGCTGGCCCGTCAGCAATGTGCGTACACGTTCTATTGAAGCAGAGTCGGCCATTGTGGAGTGGGATATCCACGACACGTCGAACCACGACTTCGAAGTTGAGGTGGCGCCCACAGCCGATACGATGTTCGTGCCTGGTGCTTCTGGCAACTATGTGTACTACATCAACGACACCAATGCAGCAGAGCTCTTCGGCCTGCAGCCCAATACCGAGTACAAAGCCTATATCCGTCAGGACTGCGGTGGGGAATACAGCGAGTTCAGCACGGTTACATTCACTACGAAGTGCCTGCTCTACACGGTCGACCTGCCCTTCACGGACGACTTCGACAGCTACTCAACTGGAACGTCGGCTCGACTCAATGCCTGCTACTTCAAGATGACTGCTCAGAATGCCAACCAGCTCAGCTACCCCTATCCGAGTGCCAGTTATCATCAGTCGGGTGCCAACTCACTCTACTTCTACAGCACCAACCGCGGACTGTCCAATGCTAACTTCTCCTACCTCGTGCTGCCACAGACTCAACTGCCCATCAACAACCTGATGGTGTCTTTCGACCTGTATAAAACTGCAGCAACTGGTGGATGGATGCAGGTGGGTGTCATCAACAACGTTGCCGACACGCACGACTTCACGCCGATTACCACCGTGCAGGCATCACAGATTAACACCTGGGAGCATTTCGATGTGCCGCTTACGGGCTACACTGGCAACAAGTCCTTCGTGGCATTGCGCGCCTACAACCCAACAGCAACTACTGCCAACAACGTCTACATGGACAACCTCACCATTGACCAGTATCGCAACTGCGGTTTGCTCACCAGCCTCACTGTGGACAGCGTCGGAGCAGAAGCCCTTAAGATAACGTGGACCGACACCAACAGTGCCGCCACCGCATGGCGCGTGGAGTATGACAGCACCTCGTTCACACCTGGCAACGGCGACGGCGTGATACGCACCGTCAACAGTCGCTCAGTAGTACTCAGTGGCCTTGCGCCAAATAAGGAGTACCACATCTGGGTAGCCGTAGACTGTGGCTCACTACGTCCCTACTATCGCGAGGTAGTGGCCAGCACCGCCTGCATGCCCATCCCGAGCATAGACCTACCGTATGTGGACGACTTCGAGGAATACACAGCAAGTTCGAACGCTCCGTTGCGCCCCTGCTACTACAAGGAGTACACCAACAACCACAATACGCGGAACTACCCCTATGCGTCGGTTACCTACTCCTACTCTGGAACGAAGTCAATCTACTTCTACCAGGGCTCCAACACACTCTACAGTTACTTAGTTTTGCCGCTATTCGAAGACTCATTGCAGGCGCTGTCGCTCTCCTTCAAGCTCCTCAAGAGTAGCACATCTGCCAATTATGGCCATGTGCAGGTAGGTGTGATGACCAACCCGAAGGACACCTCGACATTCCAGCTGGTGAAGACCTGCTCAATTACACAGGACTACCTCACCTGGCAGAACTTCCAGGCCGACTTCCGTGCATTCCATGGCAGAGGCAACTTCATTGCCCTGCGTGCAAAACACCCCAGCCTAAGCGTGACGCAGTACATCTATTTGGACGACCTGCGCGTAGAGCGTCTGAGCTCGTGTGCAACTCCGTCGGTAACCGCCACTGGACATGGCGACACACTGACCTTAGTCATCCACGACTCTACACGCCGTGGCAACTACTTTGTAGAATACTGCAACCGCAACTTCAACGTGAACGACGAGGTCGCCACCCGTGTATTTACTCACGACACGGTACTGCATATCCTCCATGCTCGCCCGAGTGCCACCTATAATATTTTGGTGCGCACCATCTGCGGTGCAGGCGACAGCAGTTTTGCAACCTCAACATCGGTCACCATGCCGTGTGGAGTCATCAAGGAGATGCACCTGCCCTACTTCGAAGGCTTCGATGAGTTCCAAACTGGAACGACTATCCCTTTGAATCCCTGCTGGCACAAGGGTTACATAACTCGTTCTTCGGGTGTAGTGAGTCGTACCAACTATCCTTACACCACTACCACTTCGTATGAGGGTAGCAACTCGCTCTATTTCGGAAGCCTGTCTACAGGCTACAGCTACATCAGCTTCGACTCGATAGACCTGCCTCTCGACACACTCCAATTCAACATGATGGTACGCACGAACAGTTTGGCATACCGCGGCCTATGGCTTGGTGCTACTCTGCATCCAGACAGCCTCAGCACCTTTGTACCCATTGCCAGCGTTGAGCCTTCGGTAGTCAATGATTGGGAGGAGATCCGCATCCCCGTGTCGGGAGTACCTGCTACGCACCACTACTTCACCCTCAAGATGGACACCGTCAACGCATCGGGGACAGGTGTAGCGTCCTATATGTATGTTGACAACATCAACATTCGTCGCAAGTCGTCTTGTTCTTGGATGACCGACGTGCGCGTGGCTACACTGGACAGCATGGCCGTCATCACCTGGAACGAGGCCGCTACCACGTCCTCTCGCGACCTGCAGATTGATACGCTTGACGACTTCAGCACTGCTGCAACCTACCATCCGACCACCGACAGCTTCTTCGTGAGCCAGCTGCAACCTGCTAAGACCTACTTCATCCGTCTACGCAGCATCTGCACTGGTGGCGATGCCAGCGACTGGGTCTCGGAGTCCTTCACCACAGCAGCCTGCCGTGCTCTTCACATGGCCGACCTGCCACTCTCCGATGGATTCGAGAGCTACAACGCCAGCTCCACAGCACTGCTCGACCCATGCTGGACGAAGGCCAACGTTACGCGGAGTAGTAATGCCAAGAGTCGCACCAGCTACCCCTATCCCGTTTCGACGGCCAACTACATGCATTCGGGTGCACGGTCGCTCTACTTCTACTCCTCCACCAGCAATTTCTCATATCTGAGCCTGCGTCCGCTGGCTTACGATGTGCAGATGGACTCGCTGATGCTCTCCTTCTGGGCATACTCGACAAGCAGTGCCAGCAACGGGCACATCCGTGTCGGTCTCACCTCCACCCCAGACGACATGAGCACATTCATCGAGTTGATTAACATTCACAACCCAGTAAATGCGCACGAGCAGTATGTACTCTCGCTCGGCGGAGCACCTGCTACCCACCGCTACGTAACCTTCCTCTGCGACACCACCATTGGCAACAGTGTGTACCTTGATGACATTGTTCTGGAGCGTATACCGCAATGTCCGCAAGTCCTGTCAATGAGCACTCGCCATGTTACTGACAGCAGTGCCGTACTGGCATGGAACAGCTGGAATGCAACCTCATGGATTGTGCGCCTGTCTCGCAATGCCGACATGTCAGGTGCTACCACCTATACGCCTACGCGCGACACACTCGCACTCTCTGGTCTTAGTGGCAGCATGATGTACTACGTTGAGTTGCGCAGTGTCTGCATCTCGGGCGACACCTCCGATGCACGCATCTTCACGTTCCGCACCGATTGCGGTCCGCTACGCATCTTGCCGTTCGTCGAAGGCTTTGAGGGCTACGTCGCTTCCGGAACTACTCAGATACCTTGCTGGCAGAAGGGCTACATCACTCGCTCCAGCGGTGCTGTCAACCGAGCCAGCTATCCCCAACCGAGCACTACAAGCCCCCACGGCGGCTCGCTCAACCTCTATCTCTACTCTACCTCTGCGTACAGATGCTACACGGCTCTGCCAGAGATGGGCTATCCGCTCGACACGCTGGTGATGACCTACTGGTCGCGTGCTACTAACGTAAACTACCGTGGCCTACACGTAGGCGTAATGTCCGACCCAACCGACGTTAGCACCTTCATCGAGTTGCAGAACGGTTCGAACACTACCAACACCTATACCTTCCATGAGCTGCAGTTCAACAATGTGCCGGCTACCCACCGCTACATAGCCTTCCTGCTCGACTCGAGTAATGCCGCCAACACCACGCACTACACATCCTACTACTATATCGACGACATCACTGTCGACTTCAAGCCAGCATGTCCTCGTGTATCGGGAGCTCATGTGGCCATGGTGCGCGACGTTACGGCTCGCGTAGAGTGGGACAACAGTAGCGCACGGAATTGGATAGTCAGCATCGATACGCTCAGCTCTTTGTCTACGGCCTGGAGTTATGTAGATACGGTACCGCAGCACACCTTCACTGGTCTACAGCCGCAGCGTACCTACTACGTCAACGTGCGTGCCGTCTGTAGTGCTACCGACACCAGCGAACTGCTGCGTAGCAATATGCAGTTCACCACGTCGTGCTCGGTGATTGCTTCGGCAGATCTGCCTTATGAAGAGAACTTCGACAGCTACCAAGCTGGGTCTTCTTATCCCATCTCACCGTGCTGGACCAAGTTCTACTACAACGGCTCTGCCGCTCCTGTTACCACCAACTACCCCTACGCTTCGTCAACCTATGCACATAGTGGCCGCAACAGCCTCTACTTCTACGGCTACACCACCTCGGCCAGCTATGCAGCATTGCCACTCTTCGAGGACAGCATTCAGAACCTCATCCTGAGCTTCTGGGCCTACAAGGCCTCCAGCACTGCCACCTACGGCGTGATGGATGTGGGTGTGATGACCAACCCGCGCGACACCAACACCTTTGAACGCGTGCGTCTCTGCACCCTCTCAGCCACCAGCCAATGGCAACGCATCGAAGTGCCGATGAGTAGTTATACAGGCAACGGCCAGTACATAGCCATCCGCGCTCGCAAGGGTGCACAGAACTACTTCTACATCGACGACATTACCGTGATTGCAGACCGTCCGTGCCCACGCATCAGCAACATCAGCGTGCAGGCCTACACCCACGCTGCCGACATCATGTGGTCGATCCTCGGCGGCACTACCATCCCATCGTCATACGATGTGGTGCTGACCAACACCGAAGACAACACCTCCGTCCGTTACACCACTACCGAGCCGAGTCTGCGCCTCTTCGACCTCGAGCCCACTACCCATTACACTGTCAGCGTTACTGCCAACTGCGCTACTCAGGGTTCGGGCTACACCTCCACCACTGAGTTCTCCACCACCTGTGGTCTTGTGTTGAACGAGGTGTCGGCTACCACGACTGGCAATCCAGCCACCACGAGTGCTTATCTGCCCGTGACCAACTACTCTTCTACGAGCTCGCCCTACAGTTACACGCAGCAGGTGTTCAGCAGCAACGAGCTAAACGGTGCACATGAGATTAGTGGTATTGCCTTCCAGTACAACTACTCGCAACGTATGACTGCCAAGCAGAACGTTACCATCTACCTCGGCTACTCGCCACGCGCCACCATCACCACCTGGGTGCCCTTCGACAGTTTGAGTGCTGTCTATACGGGTCCGCTGGAGGCAGCGCAAGGATGGAACACGCTCTACTTCGACCGCACCTTCTCTTACAATGGTACGGGCAACCTCGTGCTGGCTATCGACGACAACAGCGGTGCATCGAACACCTCTTCGTTCTCGTTCAACGTCCACACCATTGCCAACAAGGCGCTCTACGCCTACGCTACTACCGACATCAACCCGCAGAACCCCACCACAGCTGTGGCCGCCACGGTTCGCAACAACGTGCGTTGGCTGACCTGCTCAGACACGATATGTCTCGAGCCGTTCGTGCGAGTTGATAGCACGGATGCTACGCAGGCCTACATCACCATAGCCGCGGGCAACGCCGAAGACA
>JAFTFL010000006.1 GCA_017449525.1 Bacteroidales bacterium
GAGAGCGGGGCGAACGCCACGCGTTCGCCCCTCTCTCTGTTTCATCCCACAGCAGGCTATATCAGATGCACCTGCCGTAGCCAAGCCACTTCGTCGGCAATCGTCTCACTATAGGGACGGGTGTGGTAGCCCAGTTCCCGTTGCGCCTTCGACGAGTCAAACACGTTGTTGCGTGCCAAATTATAAACAGAGAAAGTGGTCATCAGGGGCTGACTATGCGTCAGTTTTGCCCACCGCTCAGCCACCCACGCAATAGCATGAGCCATACGACACGACAGGAAACGGCCTATCGGCTTACAGCCACTTTCTGCAGCCACGACTGAGGCAAAGTCGCGAAACAAGATATCATCATTACCTAATATATAGCACTCACCCTGCCGCCCATGGGATGCCGCTGCCAACACGCCGTCGGCAAGGTCGCGTACATCAGCCAAATTGAACGACCCGTCTATGCCCATGGGCATCTCGCCCTTGATAATCTGGATAAACGTATGAGTGGTAGTACCCACAGCCTCATCACCAGGCCCCATGATGCCAGTCGGATGAACCACACAGGCATTAAGTCCGCGCCCACACGCATCGAGCACCAATTGGGTAGCCAGTGCCTTCGATCGGCTGTAGCAGTCAACAAGACCGCCTTCGCTGAAGTGCGTCACCTCGCGAATTGGTGTACCCTTGGGTTGCTCGGGAATAGCGCCGGTGCTACTCACATAGACCAACCTGTGCCCGGCCTGATGTGCAAGACAAGCATTGACCACATTACGAGTACCATCCACATTGACAGCCATCACTCGAGGGTTGTAGTCGGGATTGACCGTTACGATACTGGCACAATGAATAACGACCACTGGACCTTCCACATCCAACAGGTGCTCCACAGCAGCTGCATCACACAAATCGCCCTCTACAATCTCCACTTCTTCAGGAATAAACTTGCGAGCCTTATCTCCAGGAAGAACCAGCGTGCGCACCCGCTGCTGTTGGGCAACAAGTTTTCGACACACCGTGCCACCCAAAAATCCCGTGGCACCTGTAACAACATACATCAACGATTCCATAACATATTCTCCTTATATAGTTTTACCAATTTCTACAGCATCATAATAGCGTGCTGTTCGTGATGCAAAAGTAGACACTTCCACAAGCACAGCATTGTACAATATGTACAATAAAGTATACAGAAGTTCGTTTTAACAACTAATTACAGGACAATTTGCACAATTTAGTCCACTTTTAAACCAAAAGTTGTTCTACAACCATGGGGAAAGAGCCCTCTGCCATCGAAACGGTACTGAACCATCTCGACCTAAAGACATCAGAAAACTATGCATCGTTGGGCGAAGATTTAGCCATTATCAGAAATCCGTCATTCCGATTTGAGAAGAAGTACCCCTACAAATCGCCTTTCATGGTAGCCATCTTCTGCAAGGAGGGGCATGCCTCGGGCAATGTGAACCTGCACCCCTACCACATCGGCCGCGGCTCATTTCTCATTGTACTGCCCAACCACATCATGGAGGCTACAGCCGTTTCGGACGACTTTGTTGGCACCTACATCATGATGTCCACTCGATTTCTTACCCAACTACAAGTGGATAACGAGTTTGCATTTCAGCAAGAGATATCCAACGCCCCCTTCATCCAATTTGACCAACAAGGAGCCGATGCCATCAACCTATACTGCGATATGTGCAGCAAGCTTATCAGCATCACCTCCAACCCTCATCGGGAAGAAGCCCTGCTGCTACTAACCAAAGCCTTCTTCCTCGGCATGGGTTACTTCATTCACCATCGGGAACCCTCGACCACAAAGGACAGCCCCAACCGCCAGATGTTGGTCAACCGATTCCTATCGCTCGTGGAGGCTAACTACAGGGAACATCGCGACCTGCAGTACTATGCCGACCTGATGTGTCTTTCACCCAAATACATATCCACCATGGTAAAACAGCTGACCGACCGCACAGCTGGAGAATGGATTGAGCGCTATGTAATACTGGATGCCCAAGCACAACTGGCCACTTCCAAACTCACCATACAGCAGATAAGCGACAGCCTACACTTTGAAAATCAGTCGCTGTTTGGACGCTATTTCAAGCGTTCCGTAGGCATGTCGCCCAAGCATTATAGGGCTGCGACCAAACTCTCGCTCTGACAGTCCCTGCGAGTACACGATACTCCTCATAGGACACGTGCGCACCACGTGCACCAATCCCATCTCCCAGCCCTTGCGACCTCCAAGCCTCAAGCAGCACACCGTTCGACCCAGAGCAGCACTCATCTATCTATGAAGTAGGACTTTATCATACAATCAGCCGTTCTTTGATCGACAAACAAATCCTCTTCTTTTTACAAACCATAGCCCTGTTTTCTGCAAACGACACCTCTGCTTCCCTTAAACAACACCTCTACTCTCCTCAAACAGCACCTCTGCTCCCCTCAAATAGCACCTCTACTCTCCCCAAACAGTGCCTCTACTCACCCCCAACAGCACCTCGACTCTCCTCTAACAGTGCCTCTACTCACCCCCAACAGCACCTCGACTCTCCTCTAACAGTGCCTCTACTCACCTCCAACAGCACCTCTACTCTCCTCAAATAGCACCTCTACTCCCCTCAAATAGCACCTCTGCTTTCCTCAAACAACACCTCTGCACCCCTCAAACAGCACCTCTGCTTTCCTCAAACAACACCTCTGCACCCCTCAAACAGCACCTCTGCTTTCCTCAAACAACACCTCTGCTCACCTTAAATAGCACCTCTGCTTCCCTTAAACAACACCTCTATTCTCCTTAAATAGCACCTCTGCTTCCCTTAAACAACACCTCTGCTCACCCCCAACAGCACCTCTACTTTCCTCAAACAGTGCCTCTACTCTCTACAAGTTGTGGTGCGAATTACCACGAACTATTACGCGCCATTCCACTAATATTAGAACGCCTTCTCTACAACAGTTGTACAACTTCCATCAAAGTGAAGAACAATCTTACATCATAAAAGAACAGATTGCAATAAAAAAGAGAGGTGTCCAACCATTGGCGGACACCTCTCGAAATATAAAAGCTGTAGGTCAGATCTACTTGACACGATCACGACCGAACAGGGAGCCGATCCACTGACGGTTGAGACGTGCAATGTTTTGACGCTTGATTTGCTTGGGACACTCAGCCTCACAAGCAAAAGTATTCGTACAATTGCCGAAGCCCAACTCATCCATTTTGCACACCATCTTACGCACACGGTCCTGCGCTTCAGGATGTCCCTGCGGAAGAAGAGCCAGATGTGAAACCTTGGCACCCACAAACAGCATGGCACTGGCATTCCTGCACGCTGCAACGCATGCACCACAGCCGATGCAGGCCGCTGCATCCATGGCCATGTCAGACTTATGCTTCGGAATGAGGATATTATTGGCATCTGGCACCCCCCCCGTCGTAGCACTAATGTAGCCACCCGACTGTATAATCTTATCGAAGGCAGTGCGATCTACCACGAGGTCGCGTATCACGGGGAACGGCTTAGCTCGCCACGGCTCAATCCAAATCTCATCACCGTCGTTGAATTTGCGCATATGCAACTGACAGGTTGTTACCCCATCATCATTGCCATGAGGTCTACCATTGATGTATAGGCCACACATTCCGCAAATGCCTTCGCGGCAATCGTTGTCGAAACAGACTGGGTGGGCGATGTTGTCGTCTATCAATTGATTATTGAGGATATCCAGCATCTCCAGGAAGGAGCACTCTGCCGATATGTTGCTCAGTTTATATGTCTCAAAGCGTCCTTGAGCTTGAGCGTTCTCCTGACGCCATACATGAAGTGTGAAATTCATATTGCTTCTGTTATCTTTGCATCAACAGGGTAAGGGGCTACCTATTCAAGGCGCAACCCTCGCCTTGTCATTGCGCTCCTTTCATTACTTATAGTTACGTTTCTGAATCTTGATGTACTCGTAGTGGAGATCCTCTTTATGCATGGTCTCCTTTGCATCATGACCTTGGTACTCCCATGCCGCCACGTACATAAAATGCTCGTCATCGCGCATAGTCTCGCCATCCTCGGTCTGATGTTCCGTGCGGAAATGACCACCGCAAGATTCTTCGCGATGCAGGGCATCCGTAGCAATAAGGCGGGCCAACTCGAAATAGTCTGCCAGACGATAAGCTTTCTCCAGTTCGGGATTCATCGAATCGATGGTGCCTGGAACTCGAACATCCTTCCAGAACTCAGCCTCCACCTCAGCAATGAGTTGAAGAGCCTTGTTGAGACTTTCGGTGTTACGTGCCATACCTACGTACTCCCACATCACGTGTCCAAGAGCCTTGTGGAAGTAATCTACACTCTTTGTACCATTGATATTGAGAAGTTTCTGCTGCTTTTCGAGAGCCACACGCTCGGCTTCATCAAACTCAGGCGTTTGGTCGCTTATGCTACCCACATAGATTTGGTCGGACAAGTAGTTCTGAATTGTGTACGGCAACACAAAGTAACCATCTGCCAAACCTTGCATCAGAGCAGATGCTCCGAGGCGGTTAGCGCCATGGTCACTAAAATTAGCCTCACCAGCCGCAAAGAGTCCTGGGATGGTTGTCTGCAATTCATAGTCCACCCAAAGACCACCCATAGTGTAATGCACTGCGGGGTAAATCATCATGGGCGTCTCATAGGGATTCTCATCCGTAATCTTTTGATACATCTGGAAGAGGTTACCATAACGAGCCTCCACCACATCACGTCCCAGACGCTGAATGGCTTCAGCAAAGTCAAGGTAGACTGCCAAGCCTGTGGTTCCAACACCAAAGCCAGCATCGCAACGCTCCTTTGCTGCACGCGATGCAACATCGCGTGGCACCAGATTGCCGAATGCAGGATAACGACGCTCCAGATAGTAATCCCTGTCTGCCTCGGCAATGTCCGTCGGCTTCAACTCTCCGCGACGAATAGCCTCAGCATCCTCTTTCTTCTTGGGTACCCAAATACGACCATCGTTGCGCAAACTTTCACTCATCAGAGTAAGCTTTGACTGGTAGTCGCCATGCACAGGAATACATGTCGGGTGAATTTGCACGTAGCATGGATTTGCAAAGTAAGCACCTTTCTTGTGGCAAATCCAGGCCGCACTACCATTACTATTCATTGCGTTGGTGGACAGGTAGTAGACATTACCATAACCACCTGTTGCCAGCACCACAGCGTGAGCTGCCCACCGCTCGATCTTACCCGTAACCAAATCACGTGTAATAATACCGCGAGCTCGACCATCTACGATAACGAGTTCGACCATTTCATGACGTTCATGCAGCCGGACTGTACCTCGTGCTATCTCTCTACTTAAGGCACCATAGGCACCGAGAAGAAGCTGCTGTCCGGTTTGACCACGTGCATAGAACGTTCTGCTCACCTGTGCACCACCGAACGAGCGGTTGTCGAGCAATCCGCTATAATCGCGTGCAAACGGAACACCTTGCGCCACACACTGGTCAATGATATTGTTGCTCACCTCTGCAAGACGATAGACATTGGCCTCGCGCGCACGGTAGTCGCCACCTTTAATGGTATCATAGAACAGACGGCCCACACTATCACCATCGTTCTGATAGTTCTTGGCCGCATTTATACCGCCTTGTGCTGCGATGGAGTGTGCACGACGTGGGGAGTCTTGAATGCAAAAGATATCCACTTTGAAACCCAATGCGCCGAGGGAAGCGGCTGCAGATGCACCAGCCAAGCCTGTGCCCACTACAATCACATTGAGTTTACGCTTATTCGCAGGGTTAACTAACTTTTGAGAACCTTTGTATTTCGTCCATTTCTCAGACAAAGGCCCTTCGGGTATTTTGGAATCTAAATTCATGTATTTACAGTGAAGTTGATGTGAATGCTATACTATTTTCAATTTTTCTTTACTCAATCGAGTGCTAAAGTTTCTCACACAAGTTTTACACAAAGAGTAGCACATAGATTGGAACAGCCGCAAAACCCAAGCAAATCAGCCAAGCATAAATAATGCCAATAACCTCGATGGCTCGACTGTACTTGTAGTTGTTCAGACCAAGAGTCTGGAAGGCCGATTCGAAGGCATGACGCATGTGGAGCCATAGCACCACGAATGCAAGGATGTAGAGGCAAACCATTATAGGGTTCTTGAACAGGTTGCGAGCCTGGAAATAGAAGTCCGGTTCGACATCAATATCATCAATGGCAGCCTTCAACATAGCCTTATCCTGCACAGTCAAATGGCGAAGCCACTTACCATCCTTGGTGATCATGGTCTTCTCATTCATGGCCGAATCAAGCAATGATACCACGGGTACCACACGACGTAACTCGGCAATGTTTTCTTGCATGCGCTGGTAGTCAACCTCACTGTACTGGCCTGCCATGCTGGGAAGTTCTTGCTCATAGCGAGAAACGAACTCCTCTGCCGAAACTGATAACTGACGATGTGCTTGTTGCAGGCTAACGACTGGTTCCGTATACACACTCTCAACCTTCGTCATGTAACTTCCCTCTACCAACCCAATCTTTACAAAATAGAATTGGAAGAAGTGCATTATGAGGAATGCGAGCAGCAAAATACCTGTCCACATTGCCAACTTGGAACCTTTTGCTGTACGGGTACGGCTACGCTCGTGATAGCCGACTGGACGAGCCTTATGGTTCCCTACTTGGAGAAGTAGTGAAATAACAATATGCAACAGCAGTACTGCCAACAACACTACTTCCGCCACTTTTACAAAAATATTCGACCCCATGAAGTGACAGAATGCACTATACCAAGCCCCATCGTCTTCACGTAGCACACACAAATTGGCACACATGTGGAACAGCAAAAATAGGAGTAAAAATGCTCCCAACAGCGCCACCACGAGTTTCTTTGTGATAGAACTAATTCTTACAAGTTTTGTTCTTTCCATTGTTTTGTTTGTGAGTTTTAATGTTTTTATTGAGATTAATTACTTTAGTTTTCCAACATAATGCCCTATTGGGAAGATGTAGGCGTCACGCATCAGCGCAGAGATTCACTTATGATTGCCTCGTAAATCAAATGATTCGTCCTTGCCATCGACGGTAACTTGATACCCATCGGCGTATCGCTGTAGTCGAGTAATTGGTTTTCCAAAATAGTTCTCCTTCAAATATTGCCAAATCTCACCAGGAAACGCCTCCTCGGGCAGAGAAGTACTGGTTGTTATAATTCTCCACCCACCGTCTCGATTGAAATTGACCTTTGTGTTACCCACTAAATAGACTTCATAACTCGTTTTGAAACTATCAACAACCATATCAACCCGCTTTACGTCGAAACTACCCAAACCATCTCTCAGATAGTTTCGTGCTGCCGAAGGTAGTTGGTTTACCTTTATACTACGGTGAACCTGCGCCTGTACGACGCCACCCATAAACAGGAGCGTTGCCATGAGAGCTACGATTCTTTGCTTTTTCATTTTATTATTTTTCATCTGTCACTCTGTTCAGATTCATCAGCTATGCAATGGTCGTATGCCGTATATCTATAATTCGAGGAATATTATTTATCATACTGAAGCTGCATCCCTCTAACGTCATTGGATACAATCCCATCCCTATACACGGGTTCTCCATTCACAAATGTAGCCACAACCTCGGAATGAAAACTGCTACCTACCAAAGGGCTCCAGCCACAACGGTAGAGGATATCGTCATTATTTACGATGCTTCCTTCACACTTCCGAACAAGAACCAAGTCAGCGTGATACCCCTCCCTTATATACCCCCGGTCTTTTATTCCAAACAAAAGAGCTGGGTTGTGAGACATCTTTGATACCACCAAAGGAAGCCATGCATTCAGTAAGTCTTGATTACCGCTTTGATCCGAGTCCAGATTGAAATAAGGTTCAATCATCATGCGAAGTGTGTGTTGAATGGAAGGTATTCCGCTTGGTGCCTTGAAATAGGATGCCTGCTTTGCTGCAAGCGGATGCGGAGCGTGGTCACTGCCAATCGTGTCTATCTGGCCACGGAACAATCCATCCCACAATGCCATTCGATCTTCCTTGGACTTAATAGAAGGATTGCACTTAATCATATTACCAAACGTCGCATAGTCTCGATCATCATACCACAAGTGGTTCGGCGTAACTTCGGCTGTAATGAGTTTCTCTGTTATTGCTCCCTGCGACAACAATTGCAACTCCGAAGCAGAACTGATGTGGGCAATATGTAATCTTTTCCCATACTTTTGAGCACGGCGAGCCGCATATTGCGAGGCAATATAGCATGCTTCCGCACTCCTTATGTATGGGTGCAAACGAGCTGTCTCCTGTTCAGTACCTTCGAATGTTGCGCGGTAGTTTTTAAGATTGGTCTGTACCAACTGTTCATGTTCACAGTGCGCCACAACCAACTTCTCCGTGTTTTCAAAGAGTAAATCTAATCGCTGAGGTTCATTGACAAGCATACCACCCGTAGAGGAACCCATGAAGAGCTTCAATGCAGCGTATCTCAAAGGGTCAACATTGAGAAGGCTCTTCACATTATCATTGGTTACCCCCAACATAAAACCATAGTTGCAGCGTGAACAATCCGATGCTCGATGTTCCTTCTCTACAAGCCGCTCCACACTGGTCGTTTGAGGGTTCGTATTCGGCATATCTATGACGGATGTTACACCACCAGCCACAGCCGCTTGGGACTCCGAACCGAAATTAGCAGACTCGTTTTCTGCACATCCTGCATCACGGAAATGAACGTGTGTATCAATAACACCTGGAAGAAGATAATATCCAGATGCATCGATTCGCTCCACGTTTGACAACTTAGGATACTCCTTCACAGATGCAAACCGGCCGTTGCGAATCAGAACATCCCGTCGTGATACGGAACCTTCGTTTACAACATAAGCATGCTCTATGAGATAGTCCATTGTAGAAGAAAAGTCGGAGGCGTTTAGAATTTCGTTTTTTGAGCCCAACGGAGACCAGCCGTCTGCGCTTCTGAAGAAGATTCGTAAATATTCTTCACCACAAATTGTCCCGTATGGTCAATGCAGCCCCATTTGCCGTCCATTTGGGCTGGAGCAGCACGATTGTTCCAAGTATAGATAAAAAGTTTTGCATCTTCAAAATGCGGCGGGATAACCCAATCACCTTTAAAATTGACATACCCCCAATACTTCGTTTCTGGGTTCTGTATTGGATATAACCAATGTCCTAATTCCTGTTCGTTATCCCATTCGTAGCCAGCTTTCCAAGCCTCACTACTCAAGATAAACACATTTCGTGAGAGAAGTGTACCATCAGACCCGATACTTGCCCACAAACCTTCAAGTTTTGCTGTAGCAAACAAACCCGTATCATTCGTAAAATGTGTTGCTGCCTGGTAAATAGGTTCAATAACCCACTCTCCAGTGTAGTCCACCCACCCCCATTTATTCGTTTCTGGATCACTCACAGGTAGGCGCCAATCCGTTTGTGGTCGCTGATGCTCCAACTGCAACAGGGCGTAGTCCGCATCCTCTCTTGTAAAGAAGATGCAATGGGATATGACGTTGCCATGACGATCTATAGTTCCCCATCTTCCTCCCTTCTTCACCTGTGCATATACGTAATTATTGTCGCTTCCAAAGTAATCATAATCTTCATATTCTGCAGGAATTGTCCAGCGTCCTAAGTAATTCACATAACCCCACAATTTGGTGCTTTTGTCCTGGGTTGGATATAGCCATGTATCATAATGTCGACCATTAATCCACTGATAACCTGCATTAGTCGCATGCTCTCTCCGCATAAAAACAGGAGCGACAACCATCACCCCTTTACCATCTATACAGCCCCATCTCTCATTGATTTTTACAGCAGCGAATGACATTGGATCCTTCCCCTCAAACCGACTCGCACCATCATACACAGGCTGAAACTTCCAATTGCCATAATAATCTACAAATCCCCATTTCTCACTGGCAGGATTCTGCGCTGGATACACCCACTTGCCTGGTTCTTCCCCTTTCTCCCACTCCTTGCCTGCGACCTCAGCCTCCTCCTTTGTCAGGAAAATATTGCGTACAACCATCTGTCCTCGTACATCAATACATCCCCAAAAACGATCCTGCTTTACCACGGCAAAACGCTTAAAATGCCCTTCAAAGGGATAGGCATATTGATACTGGGGGGCTATTTCCCACCCCCCATCAGAGTTCCTGTATCCGTAAAGTTTATTTGAAGTATTGATCGCAAGCGTTTGAGCAACAGACGATACACCCATTGCAATAAACAATAATACAACCCACGCCGATCTATTCATGAATACGCTCTTACTTGTATTGTTTCCGTGTGCAAAGTTACGTTTTTTTTTGCACACATTGAGAATATACTGCACAACACAGCATCAAAGGTTCATGATTAATTTGATTTTATCCACGTCCTTCACCTTATTAAGTTGTTTGTTGGTGAGTGTCCTGTTTGCACTTGCTATGTTTACCAAGAACACTGCCTGTAGCTTTTCTATGCGCGAATATCGATTATCCAATTTAGCAAGATCGGCCTCATTGGCCACGACTATAGGCGTATCATACTCCTTTCGAAGACGCTGATAAGCCTTATATGTATGAGATAATTCTGTTGTTTGTCGACGCAACGCATTGTCGTTTTCCAAAATCGCCTGTGAACGTTTTGCAAATTCAAGAAATACAGTCTGTACGTCTATAAAGTGGTGCAACCCCTTACAAAATGACACACCATCCTCAATCGTAGCAAACGAAGGGGTAATGATTGTTTGTGCGAGAAGGGCTTTGTAGCCGTCCACCAGTTCTTTGGGGGTTGTTGAGTGATGCAGCAACGTACTCTCTCTTGCCGCAATGCTATCCCGTTGACGTAGTATCAGCCGATACAACTCTTGCATCTTGTCGAAATCACTGAGATATTGCTCATAGAACTCGGCACCTTTTATTGAGGTGTAGTCTGGCACAAGATTGGTTACCTGCTGCAGGGCTACATACGCCTTGCCCACATCAGAGGCCGAGCGAGGGATAGAAGCCTGTAAAGTCTGGGCAACTGACAATATTTGCTCTATGTGTTGAATACTTTCCACATAGCGCTTTTGGACTTCGGTAAATTCACGTATGCGGTCGTTAAATCGCACTGCCTCCTCTATATTGGCGTAATTGGGCACTTGATTTACTGTCGACAACGTTGTTCTATAACTGGACGCAATATCCTTATGCTTTTGACACCGAGCAAGTATTTCTGCCGTTTTCGAAGCAACTTGCTGGCGAAGTGTTATCGTCTCAATATACTGATTCTGTAATCTTATTACAATCCTGTACTTCCGTGCAAGTTGTTGATACTCCTCAATGGAGCCAAAGCTAATAGGCACATGCATTGTTTTAATGACACGCATGTAGGCCTTATAAACATCCACATGTTCCTTACCACTATTAACTCGTAGCTGTTTTTGAAAATCATTAATGCGCTTGGGATAAGAAGAGGGACCAAGTATACTATCTAATATATGGTGCTGCAATTCATGTAGCTGATGTACTTGCCGTACAATAGTAGTCGTCGAAGATGTAGCGCTGTTCGGATATTTGTTATAGAGTGTAAGATACGAATAGAATAAATCCTTCATATCTTTCTGCCTCACCTTATCATCACTAGGTTGAACCTGACACTCCTCTGCAATCTGAAGATGAAGTCTCAACGACTCTTTCTGCATTTCAGCAAGTATTGAATCTGCTTCCTGCTGCCTCCTCTTCTCTCGCTTGCGCGCCGCTGCCTCTGCCGCCTTAATTTCAGCAATCATTTGCTGTTGTGCCTCTCGGTCATAGTACTGCATACGTCTCACCAAAAAATGACTGCACATAGTAAGCGTTGAGAGGAATCTTTCGCTTCCAATCGCAGCGGTCGAACTATCAATCCATAGTAGACTATCCGTAATCTTGTAATTGTTCCGTAGACTACTTGTCATGCGGAGTATTTTAATATTAAGCAGATTGCACTTAGAAGACAACTGAGCTGGTGTCTCTCCTACACTTTCATCCAACCAGGCTTGCAGTGTCACTGTATCCGCCACCAACGCCGTGTCAATTCCATAATTAGCAGCGAGATGCTCAACCCGTATCGTTACATACTGCCGTTCCTCCGCAACTGGATCTTCCACCGAACACCGCAACGGAGCAGCCGACACACTGGTGCCGGCTGCCATTAGGGTCAGAATAATCTCTATCAGTGCAAATATCCCTTTTGCCTTTCTCAATGCAATATCAATTCTTACTCAAATAGTGTAACTCGAACCGTCAAAACAATGTGTACAAACCTTCTCCTTATCCATTCCAATAGCATCGCACAACGTCTGCAGACTATTGAAGCGCAAACTATCTACACCTACATGTTTGCGAATCATTTCCACCATGCGCGCATATTTCGTGCTTGTCTCATCCTGATAGTCTTGCACATTACGAATTTCACCACCTTCCAGTTCCTCTATGCACCGGCGAGCTATAAGTTCCATATCCGTTTTTGATGCCGAAAAATTGAGAAACTGACATCCATGCAATAGTGGAGGACAGCTAATACGTACATGAACTCGACGTGCACCTGCATCATACAACATCTTCACATTATCACGAAGTTGAGTACCTCTCACTATACTATCATCGCAAAACACCACTTCTTTCCCCTCTAAAACCTTCTTACTTGGTATCAATTTCATTTTTGCCACAAGATTGCGAGCTTCTTGATTAACTGGCATAAAACTACGAGACCAGGTCGGCGTATATTTCAGAACACCCCTTTTGTATGGCACACCACGTCCCTCTGCATAGCCAAGTGCCATGCCAATACCGCTATCTGGTATTGCGCTTACGAAGTCAGGTTGTACATCATTATCCGACTGCCCCATCGCATACCCTAACTGATATCTAACCTCTTCTGCACTTCGTCCTTCATATTCCACACATGGGTAGCCGTAATAAATCCACAAGAACGAACATATCTGCATACGTTCATTCGGGGCAATCAATTGGTGCAATCCATCGTGAGAAATCAAAATAGCTTCGCCTGGTCCAACAAATCGAGTAGTCGTGTAATCCAAATTAATGTAGCTATGACTTTCCGATGCCACTGCGTAGTCCGTACCACGTCGACCAATTACAAGAGGTGTCCGCCCAAGCGCATCACGGGCCGCAATAATACCTTGAGGCGTAAGTATAAGCATACTCACACTCCCTTTGACGTTCTCATACACATTTCGTATGCCATCTGCAAAATCACGTCCTTGCGTAATCAGCAGAGCGACCAACTCCGTAGGGTTAGTTCCACCCATGCTCAATTCAGTGAACTGCTGTCCCTTACTCAAACACATCTGCTCAAGTTCTTCCAGGTTCAAAATCTTGCTAACCGTAACTACAGCAAAACGACCAAGGTGAGAGTTAACCACAATGGGTTGAGGGTCTGTGTCGCTAATCACTCCAATACCTTTATTGCCGAGCATTTCATGTACATCGGCACTAAATTTGGTGCGGAAGTAGCTGTTTTCAATATTGTGAATATTGAGATGAATGTGGTCGCCATCCATCGTGCTCATACCAGCACGACGGGTACCAAGGTGCGAATGATAGTCCGTCCCATAGAATAAGTCCGTTGCACATTCTTTCTGCGATACTACTCCAAATAATCCACTCATAGTGTTACTGTTTTAAGATGATAGTTGTATATATTGGTTGTCAATTGAGGCTGCAAAAGTACGCATTTTCTTGCAAATCACCCATAAAGAAACACCTTTTTTGAACAGCACCACACAGTGCAGGGCGACCACCTTATGCGACACACTGTACACAACCGAATCCGACAAAGAAAACTAGCTATGAAGAGCATGAACAGGAACTTGGCATTTTTTGCGTAACTTTGCACCGTCTTTTACTCGGAGTCCACACTGGGTGGGTGGGGAAAAGGCAGGATATAACAAGAAGAAAGATAGACGTGAGCTACACGTTTTATCTGCGGCGTACAGAATCTCGCACATTCAGTAGCCTACCGCACGATAAAGCAATGTCTGCACGTCCATGGGATGCATTTACGAGCGTGCATTTTATCATTCCACGCTGCGCAAATGCACAGCGTGGGCTTCGGCATTGCTTATCCTCGGTAGGTAGGCATGCGAGAGCCTTGTACGCGGGATAAGTAAAGAGCAGGACACCCGCGCTTTCTTTCTGCAAAATAACAAACAACATGTTTTACTGTGGCAGTTGGTGTCAGCCACGTGCAAAGTTGCTCGTCGCTCATGAGCCCCAATGCGTACGCAGTAGATTCGTCTACCACGCGTTCATCGTCCACCATCAAACACTGGCCAGCAAAGGCGCTGTCCTCTATTGCCTCCTCCATTACTCAGCGCAAAACATTAATTGTCGAACTGCTACAGCACGATACCGATGCCACAACGCGCTTTTCAAAGTTCCAGTTCGATATGCAGCAAGCTCTTCACTCAGAGCTTTCCGAGAGTCAGGCTATTGAACTGCTGTCGCAGATTTCAGTATTAAAACCCCTCTTTGATTCATTATTACCCCCTTCTGACATCACACCCAAAGAGCCGTTCTGGCACTCTTTACATGCCGTCATACAGCACCTCTTCGCCTGCACAACCACCGAAGAACCGAACCAAGCCATCGCCGATCTGCTGGATTACTATTATCTACATAGTTCTACTGTAATAGATTCCACCCACAGACAAAGCGTAATTATGGAACTATGCAACCAGATAATCAGTGCCACATCTCCACAGCTAAAAGAGCAACTGGGCATCGTCTACACTCCCGTTGAGGTTGTCGACTTTGTGGTTAGGAGCGTTGAGGACGTTCTATACAAACATTTTGATGCATCTATCAACGATCCTCATATCAAGATTATCGACCCCTTCACTGGTACAGGTATATTTATTGCGCGCTTACTCCAATGTGGCATTATTCGTTCTGAAAACATCCAACGGAAATACATGAAAGACATATTTGCTTTTGAGATTGTACCTTTGTCATGTTTAATATCACGAATAAATCTCGGGCTTGTCTATGCCGAACATCAAGGAAATATAAGCTACACCCCCTTACCAGGACTACAATTAGCGGACACCTTCGCACTTGGTGAAGTAGCATATACAGTAAAACAACCGCAGCAATCCAAACTAATTACGGTTATCATGAGCAATCCGCCCTACTCGGCTGGTCGACATGTACCCAGGGGTAAATATCCACATCTTGAATCAGCCATTGAGTCCAACTACGTGCAACAGAGCACAGCCAAACTGAAAAGTTCCCTCTACGACTCTTACATCAAAGCCTTTCGACTCGCGACCGACAGTATCGGCGCAAATGGGATTGTTGCCTTTGTCTCCAACGGTGCATGGCTCGACAACAACGCCTTCGACGGCTTTCGTCGTCGCATTGAGCAAGAATATGCAGCCGTCTATGTTTTAAATCTGAGAGGCAATCAGCGCACAAGTGGTGAGAGGTCGAGGCAAGAGGGTGGTAAAATATTTGGTGATGGCAGCAGGGCTCAAGTCTGTGTAACTGTGCTTGTCAAGCAACCGCATACTGGGAAAGCCATCATCCGCTACCACGACATTGGCGATTACCTCAGTCGTAAGGAGAAACTGCAGTTGGTCAACTCTTTTAAATCCATTGTCGATATGCCCATGACAACCATTCATCCCAACTCCCATGGCGACTGGATTAATCAGCGCAGCATACAGTTTGACAAGTTTATCCCTTTAGCTCCTCCCCAATCAAATCACAGCGAGACATCCTTTTTCATAGACTCCGTAGTCGGCATCAGCACTGGGCACGATGATTTATTCTACAACCTCGACAACAATACATTACAATCTATCATTACCAACTCTTCACGTGCAAAGTCCTCAATGTTCACACAGAAAGCCAACACACCACGAATTATCAGCTGCCTATATCGCCCTTTTTGCCCTCAATGGCTACTTTACGACCGTCAACTCCTCAATCGTCCAGGTCGTTGGGACTTGTTGTTTCCCTCCGAAAGTGCTCACAATCTAATTATCTGTATTTCGGCTGCAGGCTCAAAGAAGGAGCCCTCTGTGCTAATTTCTGACAGACCTGTTGACAAGCATCTACTCGGCGACACCATTTGCCTGCCTCTATACATATATTATATAGGGCACAACCGCCTTCCCTCCTCCTCCGTACGACATGATGCAATCAGCGACTCTATTCTTGCACAATCCCAAGAACTCTATGGCCAGTCTATCACCAAAGATGACATCTTTTTCTACGTCTACGGACTCCTCCATAGCCGAGACTACATATCGTGTTTCCGCAACGACTTGCATCGCGTTCCAGCACGTCTACCTCTGCTACCCAACCACAACGATTTCATATCGTTTGTCTCCGCGGGTCGAAAACTTGCGAAACTGCATCTCTCATTTCACTCCCCAGAGCTATTCAATGCACAGTACGCGTCATCTTCCTCTTCTACAAAAAAACAAGCGCCTAAAAACCTTCGTGCCTTGAGAGAGCACAACGTCGTCCACTTCGGGAGTGAACTTGAAGATTTACTCATCCCCGCACGCACTCTTGAATATCAGTTGGGAGGCAAAAGTGCTATAGAATGGGTAGTGGAACGCTACGAAATTGATGGTACATTTTCTGCATCCGACGTCAAAGCCTACTTACAACATGTGGTAGATATCAGTTTGCGTACCCTTCAAATTATTGATAACCTACCATCCCTTCAACTGAACTGACTATTGCAAACATCTGCCCTCCACCCCGGTTCACTCGGCGAAGTTTCTTCTCCTTAATACAAACATAAAATAGGCAGTCATTGCTGACTGCCTATTTTATTTATACAAGCGTGAAACATTTCAATCAATACGCATTTCTTGTAAGAATCGTACACTGGCGTGTATGTGGCGGAACATAACCTCATCCTCGTCTATAAAGTTCACCTGCCTACGATATTCGGCCACCAAAGATTCAATGAAGTTCGAAGAGCGCAACGGCCGACGAAATTCGAGTGCTTGCGCCGCATTGAACAACTCAATAGCCAACACCCTTTCCGTATTATCGGCCACTCGCAAACACTTAGTTGCTGCATTACCGCCCATACTGACAAGGTCTTCTTGATTTTGGCTGCTCGGTATGCTGTCCACACTGCAAGGCGTACACAACTGCTTGCTTTGGCTAACAATGGCGGCAGCCGTATACTGAGGAATCATAAATCCACTATTCAAACCTGGCTTAGCGACGAGGAATGAGGGCAAGCCTCGTTTGGCATCAACCAGCTGATATGTGCGCCGCTCGCTTATGCTACCAAGCTCTGCCAATGCAATCGCAAGAAAGTCCAAAACCATCGCCAACGGCTCACCGTGGAAATGACCACCACTGATCACAAGGTCTTCTTCTGGAAGCACAATAGGATTGTCCGTCGTCGAGTTTATCTCCGTCTCAACAACCGACTCTACATACGCTATTGTATCCTTTGCAGCGCCGTGCACTTGTGGTGCACAGCGGAAACTATATGGGTCTTGTACGTGCTCCTTATGGCGTGATATCAGTTCACTGCCCTCCGTATACTTGCGGACGGCCTCGGCCGTCTGCAGTTGGCCTTTGTGCGGACGCACCAAGTGCAAGCACTCGTAGAACGGCTCAATACGGCCATCGAACGCATCCAAACTCAGTGCCAATATCATGTCGGCCTGGCGGCTCAGCCTACGGGCTTTGAGTAGCGTCCATACTGCGTAACTGCTCATAAACTGGGTTCCATTGAGCAATGCCAACCCCTCTTTACTTTGCAATTCTATAGGTTGCCAGCCCTTCTCCTTGTACACAGCTGCAACATCCATGCGTTGCCCTTTGTAGTACACTTCACCCATGCCCAACACAGCTGGCAGCATCAAATTGGCCAACGGACACAAATCGCCACTGGCTCCAAGCGAACCCTGTTGGTACACCACTGGCAGCACGTCCTCATTATAGCAGTCTATCAGACGCTGCACTGTACGCAACTGCGCACCGCTGTATCCAAAACAAAAGTTCTGAGCCTTCAGAAGAAGCATCAGCCTCACTATCTCTTGAGGTACTTCCTCTCCTACACCGCATGCGTGAGACATGACCAAGTTCTTCTGCAGCTGCGAGAGTTGTTCCTTGCTAATCGAGATGTTGCACAGCGAACCAAAACCAGTGGTTACCCCATAGATTGGTTCTTTCTGGGTTTCCATCTTGCGATTCAAGTACTCACGGCAACGGACTATGCGTTCTTTGGCATCTTCGCTAAGTGCCAAAGTCATGCGACCATTGAGTATCTCACTGATGCGGTCGAGCGTAAGACGTTCCGCTCCCAAATAATAAGTCATACTGTACAAAACTAAGACACAGAACTGTTCGAACTATGGCACACCCCAATACTATTCAGTATGGCGTACCAACCACCCCAGTCCACTCATTGAGCAAACATGCGTTCGACTTCAGTTACTGTCAACCTAATGTTATCCGTTATTTCTTCAATTGCTCTTCTGCGCGAGCCGCGATGTCGTCATCCACCAATATACGACCGCAGTGCTCACACACAATCACTTTCTTATGCATCTTAATTTCCATCTGACGCTGGGGAGGAATCTTGCTGAAGCAACCACCACAAGCATCTCTGTCAATCTTCACAGCGGCCAGTCCATTACGAGCTGCCGAACGGATGCGCTTGTATGCAGTCAAGTAGCGTGGGTCTATCAACTTCTCTTGCTCAACCGACTTTGCATGCAGTCTTTCCTCTTCTTCCTCGGTCTCTTTGATGATGCCATCCAGTTCACTGCGCTTCACCTCCAAGTCTTCCTGCTTATCCTTCTCCAGTTGTTGAGCCACCTCAATGTGCTGACAGAGTTCCTTGATGCGTGCATTAGCCTCTTTAATGTGCCGCTCGCTCAGCTGGATTTCCAGCTCTTTGTACTCCATTTCCTTGTTGATGTCCTCATACTGCCTGTTATTACGCACGTTGTTTTGCTGTTCAGCCAACACCTCTCGACGTGCATTGTATTCGGCTATGTTCTTCTTCTCTTCGGCTATGCGGCCGTTGGCCGTAGCCTCCTCATTCCTGTAATTTGAGATACGCGTCTCCAGGCCAGCTATCTCGTCCTCCAAGTCCTGAATGGCCTGTGGGAGTTCGCCACGCACAATTCTAATCTTATCAATTTCAGAGTCCACCCTCTGAAGCGCATAGAGGGCTACCAGACCAGTTTCAACCGTTTTGTCGACCTCTACCTGATGCACATCTGCTTGTGCAACTACTGGCTCGGCCACTTCCTTACCCTTGGTGGATGTTGTCTTTTTTGGCATCGTTAATACTGATTTTTGTTTATTTCGGTTCTCTCGCCATTGGACTATTGAAGCGTATGACACCTTATAAATATTGTACATACCCTCTGTCGGCCTGCGAAAGACAAGTTGCAAAGTTACTATTTTTTTGTGAAATGATACGTTGTAGAACCTCTTTGGCGTAGTGCTCGCTTTCAAAATGTCCCACATCAAGGAGCATTAGACGTCCTTCTGCACGCTGAAAGTCGTGGTATTTGAGGTCAGCTGTTATATACACGTCGACATGCTGTCGCAGGGCATCACCAATAAGGAAACTACCACTACCACCACATAAGGCCACCTTCCGAACGGTTCGTCCCGTGAAACTGGATGCACGTACCACCGCTGTTCCACTCACTGTTTTGAGCAATTCAATGAAGTCCTCCTCTGCTACAGGTGCTGGCAGGTTCCCGACAGCTCCACTTCCCACCCACGGGTTGCTATTCTCAAGTGGTAACACGTCCCAGGCTGGTTCCTCATAGGGATGCGCCTTCAGGAGTGCGGCGACCACCTTTCGGCAGAGCCGCTTCTCCACCAAAAACTCCATCCGAACCTCGGCCTCTGCATGTTCTTCTCCTGGTGTTCCACAAAACGGATGGCTGTCGGCACCAGCCCGAAAACGGCCTGTGCCTTCTGCCGTAAAGGAGCATCGGTCGTAACCCGCACAGTGCATCGGTGCAACGCCGTTCATCGTGCCTGCTCCCGCCTCGCATACTGCTGAGCGAACGGTTTCAGCATAATTCACAGGGCAAAAAATAACCAATTTGCTTAGGGTTTGCGACATCGGCCGCAACACCTTTATATCTTGCAGCCCGAGCCGCCGAGCCAATTCCCCACTGACACCCCACAACATATTGTCCAGACAAGTGTGCGCAGCATAAATGGCAATGCCCATACGCACTGCCTCCATAATGATGCGTCCCTGCTCCGTAACATTGCTTATGCACTTCGTGCCGCCAAAAATGAGTGGATGATGGCTCACAATTAAGTTGCACCCTCGGTCTTCTGCCTCACGCAATACCTCCCAAGTAGCATCAACCGAAATGAGGATAGACTTCAACTCCAACGAGGTATCTCCTACCTGTAATCCACAATTGTCGTAGTCCTCTTGGTAGGCCGAGAGAAACAGTTCGTCCAGTTCGCTCAACGCAGCACCTATAGTCATGTCAACACACCTTATATTATATAACAATAGCGGAGTCTATTTCCGAGAGCAGCATCGCATCATCCTCCGTGAACGAACCGACCCTGGTGCGCCGCAACGCCGAGAGGAATGCGCCAGACCCCACAGCTACACCCAGGTCTCGTGCCAAACTCCGAATGTAAGTGCCTTTACTACATACGCAATGGAGGTCGGCTTGAGGAAGCCACTCAGGCACCCTCCCTTGAGGGGCGCGATAGAGTTCGCGCTCTTGCGATTGCTTACGTTCGCCGCTGCTCAACGAGCCTAAAGCCTCAGGACCTTGTATTGATCGGAATACTGTCCCCGACGAGAGCTCCTGCCAAACGGGCTTCCCTGCACGGAAGTACCGCATTGTCAATTCTTCTATCGTAACTTGCCGAGCCTTCAATTCCACCGCTTCTCTGCCTCGGGCGGCCACATAGGCACGTTCGCCGCCCACTTTCACAGCCGAGAACATCGGCGGCACTTGCGTTATCGTGCCACAGAATTGCGCCAGCGCATCTTCCACCACGCCCTTGTCGATATGGGCAATAGGGTAGAACCTATCCACCGCCCTTTCCAAGTCATAGCAGGGAGTGGTAGCACCGAATACAACCGTTGCCTCATAGGCTTTTATACCTTGCTGCAACTCTTCGATACGCTTGGTCGCTGGCCCCACGCACACAAGCAGTAGGCCTGAGGCCATCGGGTCGAGCGTACCCGCATGCCCTATCTTGAGCTTTTTCAGTCCAAAGGCACGGCGAAGTTGCCATTTTATCTTGTTGACAACCTGAAACGAACTCCACTGCAACGGTTTGTCCACTGGGATAACCACTCCAGTCTCGATGTCCGCCTTCGTAATCGTCATAGCAGAAAGCCCTGTTTGCTTGCAGCGGTCAATATCAAAGCACAGCAGGTAGCACCAAGCACAGCAGCGCAACTACGGCACAGTACAATGCAAACCATATCAGTTTGCCTCGACGCACAATACCTATCATCCACTTGCAGGCCAAGCAGCCGCTCACATAGGCAGCCAGAAATCCTATCAACAGTGGCAGCGTATTAACGCCTGTGGTTGCCACATCGACCGCACCACCAAACAACTTCCTTGCGTCGAGCAGTGCCTCTCCCAGAATAGGGGGAATGACCATCAAGAAGGAGAACTGAGCCAGCATTTCCTTTTTGTTGCCGAGCAAAAGTCCTGTAGCAATGGTGCTTCCGGAGCGCGACAGCCCGGGCAGTACCGCTACGGCTTGAGCCAACCCTATCACGAAAGCATGCAGGGGAGACATCTCTTCTCGCTGTCGTGGCCGTGCGAAAAAGGAGAAAGCCAGCAGGGCAGCCGTAACCAACAAGCAGCATCCCACCACCGTCAGATTAGGCTCAAATATCGCTTCCACCTGTTCTTTGAAGAAAAAGCCCACCACTGCCACGGGTATCATCGACACGAGGATATTGACCACGTAGCGCGTGCCGTCGTTCCACTTCAGTTTGAATAGGTCGCGCAGCAACCACACGATCTCCTTCCATAATATAGTGCATGTACTCAGCACCGTAGCGACATGCACCACAATGTTGAACGTCAGGTTCTGCTCGCCGTCAATGCCAAATAGGGCTGCACCTATGGTGAGGTGCCCACTGCTACTCACGGGCAAATACTCCGTCAACCCCTGAACGACCCCCAGTACGAGCGCTTCAAACCACGACATAGCGTACTATTTCTCTTTCGGTTTCACCATGATGGCGAATATCTCCACCACAAAACCAGCCAGAATGCACACCGGGGCAACCACCAGCCTGCGCGTATCGAACATAGCATCGTTGAACACGTTGGGGTCTTCACTCCCACCGCCACACAGCAGGATGTAGCCGAGAGCCAATAGTACCACCCCTGCAATGAGCAGTATGTAGTTCAGTTTACCAAATACAAAACTGAAGTCGCCTTTTTCCTGAGGCTTCGCACTGGAAGTTCCAACGGCGTTCTCTTTCTTATTTTTCATGGTTACGTTTAATTGTTCAAGCACTTGCATTATACTCGCTGAGGTGTTACAACACAGCGTGTCTTACGTTGCGGCGCACTGCCATAGCCGTGGCGAACCACGACACAACGATGCCGGCCAGCACGATACACACTGCTAAGGCTGCATAGGGCAGGTAGTGCTCAGACTGAAGCAATCCCAAATGGTACTGCCGCTCGTAGACCACGACCATCACCCCCAAGAGCAACAGCGCACACACAGCACCCACAAAGCCATAGAGCACGCTTCTCCACAGGAATGGCCTTGCGATGAAGCTGGTTTTGGCACCCACCATACGCATAGTGGCAATGGACTGCCTGTGCGTGTAGAGGGATAGCTTGATGGTGTTGTTGATAAGCACTACTGATACAAACAGCAACAAGCCCACAAAGACCACCAAGAACCAGAAACTCTGATAGAACACATTGTAGAGGCTATCCACCACATTCTGCTGGTAGGTTACACCCGTAACGCCCTCTTTGCGCGCCATCTGCTCAGTGAAAGCCTGCAGCACATGCTGGTCGCGGTCGGGCATCACGCTCGACTTGAAGTTGACCATCAGTGAGGGATAGAGGGGATTGTAGCCGATGAAGCCCACGAAGTCATCACCGAGTTCCTGTGCAAAGAGTTCTGCCGCATCGTCCTTCGAGATGTACTCCACATGCTTCACATACTCGCTCTGCTCTATCTCGCTCTTCAGCACCACAGCCAAACTGTCGCTCACATCGTCTTGCAGGTCCACTTTGTAGGTGATGCGTTCCTGCATGTCGTGTGCCACACGGTAAGAATGGTAGCCCAAAAAGACCAACAATCCAAATACCATGAGCACAAGGGCTATACTTATCACTATGGAAGTGCGCTCTCTCCAAAGACTTAGGCCGCGGCCTCTATTCCTGTTGCGTTCAGACATATCGAGTGCAAAGATACTAATATTTTTCAGAACTGCCCGTGGGGTGTTTGGCGTTCAGCAGGGCGCGAGTGCCTCTGGGGAGATGTACACCTCTCCTGCGGCATAGCGAAAGCGAGGCCGCCCCGCATGGGGCAGCCTCGCCGTACTTGTATACTCCCCTTGGGCTACCGTCCTGCCGACGTGTCCCATAGGGCGCGGTGGCATCAATACTTGTAGAAGCCTTCTCCAGTCTTGCGACCAAGCAGGCCAGCGCGTACCATTTTGCGCAGCAACGGGTGCGGACGATACTTCGGGTCGCCAAACTCCTTGTAGAGAACCTCCATGATGGCCAGGTTCACGTCGTTGCCAATGAGGTCGGCCAGCGCGAGAGGTCCCATCGGATGGTTTGCGCCAAGCATCATGCACTTGTCAATGTCCTCTGCCGTTGCAATACCGTCGGCAAGGATACCCACAGCTTCATTAATCATCGGGATGAGGATGCGGTTCACCACAAAACCAGGAGCCTCATTCACCTCTACTGGGGTCTTGCCAATGGAGGTGGCCAGGTCAACGATGGTGCGGCATACGTCATCCGAGGTCAATTGCCCCTTGATAACCTCTACCAGTGCCATACGGTCAGCTGGGTTGAAGAAGTGCATGCCGATGAACTGTGCTGGACGCGAGGTGCAGGCGGCGATCTCCGTAATGGAGAGCGACGAACTGTTGGTAGCAAAAATAGCTTCGGGTTTGCATATCTTGTCGAGCTGAGCAAACACCTCTTTCTTAAGCTCCATGTCCTCCACAGCAGCCTCTATGACGAGGTCGGCGTTGGCAAAGTTGTCGTAATCCGTAGTGGTGGTGATGTTGGCCAACAGCGCGTCGACATCGGCCTGCGTCATTTTGCCTTTCTCAACCAGTTTGGTGTAGCCCTTGCTAATGGAGGCCATAGCCTTGTCCAGACTGGCCTGTGTGCGGCTCTTCATTGTTACAGGCATCTTGGCGGCGAAGGCCTTCACGATACCCTTTGCCATGGTGCCAGTTCCGATAACGTAAATGTTCATGGTGTATGTAGTTTTGAAATGATTTCCTTGCAGCGGTCTATTTTCCTTCAAACACGGCTTTACCCTTCGTCAAGAAGGCCTGCATGCCAGCCTTCTGGTCGGCAGTGGCAAAGCAGCGGCCGAAGCGCACCGTCTCGTACGCAATAGCCTCGTCGGCCTCCAAGTCAAATTCTGCATCCATGCAATCCTTGGCATGGCGCACAGCCAGCGGTGCGTTGCGGCAGATGGAGGCTGCCAGTTCCAGTGCTTTGTGCATCAACTCCTCGGGTTCATACACCGCATTGACCAGGCCGATGCGCAACGCCTCGTCGGCCTTGATGGCTTGGCCCGAGTAGATGAGCTGCTTGGCCATGCCCATGCCCACCAGTTTGGGTAGACGGTAGGTGCCACTGAAGCCTGGGATGATGCCCAGACCGACTTCGGGCTGACCAAAGCGCGCATTGGACGAGCAAATACGTATGTCGCAGGCCATGGCCAGCTCGCATCCGCCGCCTAAGGCGTAACCGTTGACGGCTGCAATAACCGGAATGGGCAACCGTTCGATGGTGCGGAAAACCTTCGCCCCCTTAGCGCCAAAGGCTGCTCCAGCCTTCTCGTCGAGCCCAGCCATTTCGCTGATGTCGGCTCCTGCCACAAAGGCCTTAGAGCCACCGCCGGTGATGATGAGGCAACGCAGCGTGCTGTCCAAGTGGGACACGGCGTCGCACAACTCATCAAGAATAGTACTGTTGAGGGCATTCAGTGTAGCAGGCGAATCGATGGTGATGATACCCGTTTCGCCTTGCTTTTCATATTTCAAGAAGTTATAGTCCATGTTGTAAAACTTGTTTGCGGTTGCAAATGTACATAAAACTTTCGAGAGAATAGCGCCTCGAGCCGACGAACATCCAAAGATACAGCGCGCAGCATCATACACACCACTGTTACAGAACGCAATACACACGCATACTACTGCACCTACCGCACTCCTTCTCCCCTTTCATTTCCACTGCATCACCCAGCCTTTTCCACCCCTACGACAATCATGACGATGCCCTACGGGAGGCGTTCGCTCGGCGTACGGCATCACCCCTTATGTCGTACAACACATTACGTACATAACGTAGCACATCTCAACCCCTTAGTCCTCGCCGTAGGTCGATGGCGTACAGCCCCGACCCCACACGCCGTACGCCATCGACCCCCACACCGAGGGGCGACAGAACGATTGACGTGAAAGAAAACACCTGCGGAAACTGCTGGTCATGAGGTCGCAAGGCCAGCACCAAAAACTGTGCAAAGTTACGAAAAAGAATGCAAACTGCACTCCCCTACCCCATCTGCCGCAGTCCTGTCGCACGCGTACACAGCAGCCACAACGGCGCAGCGCAAAAACATCTGGCGCAATACCCGTACAGCATCGTGCATCACAATCGCGAAAAAAAATGTATCTTTGCACATCCCGTTAGGGAGAATACACAACACGTAACAGATTAATATCACAACAAATTAAACAATAACCATGCAGAAATTCGATCCGGCAACAGCCATTCAGCGCATTAACAGCTGCGACGCCAGCCGCGGAGTGAACCCAGCGATTAGCGACAGCGCCACCTTTACATTCCCCGAGGCACGCCTCATGACCGACACTTTCCACGGTGAGACTGAAGGCTACTTCCTTTACAGCCGCCACTGGAACCCGTCGAACATGGCACTGTGCCAAGCACTGGCCGCTATGGAAGGCACCGAGGCTGCTTGGGTTACTGGCTCTGGCCTGGCAGCCATCACCTGCGCCCTGTTGCACGAAGTGAAGAGCGGCGACCACATCATCAGCTCCATGACGACCTACGGTGGCACCTTCGCCTTCATGGCCAATTATCTGACTAAGTTTGGCGTAGAGACCACGTTCGTCAACTTCCAAGACCTCGACGCAGTGCGCAAAGCCGTGGCCGAGCACCCCAACACCAAAGTGCTCTACACCGAGACCATGAACAACCCGCTGCTTCGCATTGCAAACGTGCCGGAGCTCAGCACTATCGCCCACTCCATTGGTGCCAAACTGATAGTGGACAACACCTTCACACCCATGATATTCAGCCCCTACCGTCTGGGAGCCGACGTTGTGGTATACAGTATGACCAAGTTCATCAACGGTAAGAACGACTGCGTGGCAGGTGCCATCTGCGGCAGCGGCGACTACATCAACAGCCTCATCGACGTCAACAACGGAACCTGCATGCTGCTGGGTCCTGTCCTTGACCCGATGCGTTCAAGCAGTATTCTCAAAAACCTCCACACCCTGCATATCCGCATGCAGAAACATGGAGAAAACGCCATGTATCTTGCAAAGCGATTCAAAGAAGTGGGCTTCAAATACAACTATCCCGGCCTGCCCGAGCATCCGGACTATGCACTGTTCAACAGCATGATGAACCCCGGCTACGGCTATGGTGGCATGATTAGCATCGACATGGGTACGGCCGAAGCAGCCAACCGCATCATGGAAATCATGCAGCAGAAGGGCGTAGGCTACCTTGCTGTTTCGCTTGGATACTTCACCACTTTGTTCAGCAACAGTGGAAAGAGCACCTCCAGCGAAGTTCCCGAAGACATCCAGAAAGAGATGGGTATGAGCGAAGGCCTGATACGCTTCAGCATGGGTCTTGACAACGACATAGAGGCCACCTTCCAGCTCATCAAGGAGTCGGTGGACGAGTGCCGGAAATAACACCTCGCATTTCCACAGGGAGAACGCATCGAGACCTCACGTCCGAAAAGTTCTCCCTACACCTTATATTATATATAGCGCATGAAAAAGATAGCCATCATCCTCTCCGGCTGTGGCAACCGCGACGGCAGCGAACTGCAGGAGGCCCTCTCCTTAATGCTTGCCATAGACCGCCGTGGGTGGCAATACCAGTGTTTTGCACCAGAAGGCTACTTCGAGGTAGTGCCCCACATTGAGGTGGATGACACCGAGGAGGACGGCACCATAGTGGACATAGAACGACGCGACATTTTTGTAGAGAGCGCGCGTATAGCCCGAGGCAACCTGCTGCCAATAGAGGCCTACAGCGCTACCGACTACGACGCGCTGGCCCTGCCAGGCGGCATGGGCGCAGCCCGCAACCTCAGCACCTACGCGTTCGATGGCAAAAACATGACCGTCATTGACGGCGTAGCCGATGCACTGCTCTCCACCTACCGTGCCGAGAAACCCATCATGGCCATGTGCATTGCTCCCATGGTAGTAGCCAAAGTGCTGGGACGCTACGGTGTGCACCTCACGCTGGGCGACACCCAAAACCAGGCCGCACTGACAGCTGCCGCACTCGGATGCCACGTGGAATCATGCACACCCACCGAAGCATGCGCCGACTTGGAGCACCGCCTATTCACCACTCCCGCCTACATGGCAGCCACCCACATCAGTGAAATATTTGATGGAGCCGAGGCCATGGTAGCTCAAGTGGAAGCCCTCTGGCGGTAATAGTGCGCCACAAGTAAACTTACGCAGAACAAATCAATAATCATTTCAATACAACACAATATGCAAAGAGATCAAGCCATATTTGACCTTATCCAGAAGGAAAGAGAACGCCAGACTAAAGGCATCGAGCTCATCGCCTCGGAAAACTTCGTCAGCGACCAAGTGATGGAAGCCATGGGCTCCGTCATGACCAATAAATATGCAGAGGGCTACCCTGGCAAGCGCTACTACGGCGGATGCCAAGTGGTAGACCAGAGCGAGACCATCGCCATTGAGCGTGCCAAGCAACTTTACGGCGCTGCTTGGGCCAATGTGCAACCCCACAGCGGCGCACAGGCCAACATGGCCGTGTTCATGGCCTGCTTGAATGCTGGTGATACCTTCATGGGTATGAACCTCAATCACGGTGGACACCTCAGCCACGGCAGCCCTGTAAACTTCAGCGGCATCATGTTTAACGTAGTAGACTACAGTGTGGAAGAGGCTACTGGTACCATCGACTACGACAAGATGGAACAACGCGCCCTTGAGACACACCCCAAGCTCATCATCGGTGGTGCCTCGGCCTATAGCCGCGACTGGGATTGGGCACGCATGCGCCAAATCGCCGACAAGGTGGGTGCTATCCTTATGGGCGACATCAGCCACCCGTCGGGTCTGATAGCTAAAGGCTATCTGAACAATGCCGTCAAGTATTGTCATATCGTTACTACCACCACGCACAAAACCCTGCGCGGACCACGCGGCGGTATGATATTGATGGGAGAAGATTTTGACAACCCGTTCGGCAAGACTACCCCCAAGGGCGAAATTAAGAAAATGAGTGCCCTACTGGACAGCGCCGTATTCCCCGGCACACAGGGCGGCCCACTGGAGCACGTCATTGCAGCTAAAGCAGTGGCTCTGGGCGAAGCTCTGACCGACAACTACGACCAATACATACAGCAGGTGATGAAGAACGCCAAGGCTATGTGCCAGGCTTTCATTGAAAAGGGCTATAAGGTCATCAGCGACGGTACCGACAACCACCTAATGCTGATAGACCTCCGCACCAAGTTCCCCGAGCTGACTGGCAAGGAAGCCGAGAATGCTCTCGTTGCAGCCGACATCACCGTCAATAAGAACATGGTGCCCTTCGACAGCCGCAGCGCCTTCAAGACAAGTGGCTTGCGCGTCGGAACTCCCGCTATCACCACCCGTGGTGTGAAGGAAGACGAGATGCGTACCATAGTAGATATGATTGACGCCGTACTGTGCGACCCCACCAACGAAACGCTGATAGCACGCACACGCGGGCAGGTGAACGAGATGATGCAACACCGTCCGCTCTTCGCTTGGTAAACCAAGAGCGTTGCGCATGACAACATCACGTAAGGAGCCGTTGGCCTCGATATCCAACGGCTCCTTATTATTTACGACACATCACAGCTGAAACAGCCCAACTCCACCACCCTTCCACACATGACAACGAAATCTATCCACCCCAACACACTGCCTTTTCTGAAACAACTGTCGTGCAACAACAACCGCGACTGGTTCAATGCACACAAGGAGCAATGGCTGGAAATAAAGCAAAGCTTCGAAGAATTTACCCAGGGACTTCTTGATGCAATGATGCCACAGGACGACACCTTGAGAGGCTTGACAGCAAAGAACTGCGTGTACCGCATCTACAGAGACACCCGCTTTTCGCACGACAAAACGCCCTACAAGACTCATGTGGCATGCTTTCTTGCCTCGTGGGGCAAGAAGAATAGCGGAGTGCCTGGCTACTATTTTCAGTTGGGTTGCGACGAAGCCTACGGACTGAAAGGCACTTGCAACTTAGGCGGTGGTATCTTCATGCCGAGCCCCGAAGACTTGGCAGCCATTCGGCAAGAAATATTCTATAGTACCGACGAGTTTCTGTCCATCATGGCAGAGCCATCCTACAGGCGATACTTTGGCAACACCTTTTTCACGAGCAAGGTGCTATCACGTGTACCCAAAGGGTATCCTACCGACTGGGAGCACGCAGACCTGTTGAAGTATAAGGACTATTGCACATCGCACACCTTAGATGAGAAACTGTTGTCGAGCGAGCATCTGGCTGACGAAGTACTAAAGGTGTGGCGTGCCAGCGTGCCCCTCAATCAGTTTCTGCTACGCGCCTTCGACCGCGAATAGACGCTTCTTCCCCACATCACCTTTAACCCCAAAAAACACCACATGGCAAGACGCTTCACAGCAAGTACCCCCCAAAGCGTACCGCCATTGCGAATACGATACCATTGGGTAATCGTCATATTCTTGTTGCTGTGGGACGGTGCTGTGCCGAACATCCTACACGCCCAAAGCGACACTTCCGCCCTGCCACCTCTAAGCTTGCGAGCCACACACTGTGGGTGGACGCTGGGTGCGCAGAACGCCATAGGCTTCGGCACCTTTCGTGATATGGGCACATCGCCAGTAAGATACAAAGGAGTTGTGCTGCAACCAACTTTTACCACCCTACTGGTTACCAAGAAGGGGCGATGGTGTTCGGACTTCACGATCCTGGGTGGCGTGTACGAAGATGCAGTTCGTCCTCGATTCAACTTTAGCACATTCGGCATTAACCACAGCTTCAATATTGGATACCTCCACAGGGTAACCCATTGGAACAATGCGGCTCTTTGGGTTGGAGGACTGGTGGAAAACAGGCTCAGCGTTAAGGTTAATCTGAACTATGAGAACGCCAGTGCGGGAGTTTCAGACCTGATAATGGTGCAACTGCGCGGCCGCTACGAGTATTTTTTTGCGACGCGTCGAGGGCGTTGCACCCCAATGCTGGCAGCCGAAGTCGGCTGGGCACCCGTCGGGTTAGCACTCCGACCAGGCTACGCCTTCATTGACAATTATACACAGGAGAACGACCTGTACACCACTATCCTCTCCAATTACGAGTGGCGCACCTGCTTGTTACCCCTATTGAACAGCAGTATGGAAGCTGCCCTGCAGCTGCGCAACGGCAATCGGGTGGGACTGAACTATCAGTGGTCTTTTGCAACCACATGGTCGTCGGGCCACTGGCGATACGACGAAGCCCTGCATCTGTTCAACCTATTCTTCCTGTTCAAATTGTAAAGACCACCTTCTCCACAATGCGCCACTGCCCGACACTATCCAGCATCCTTCTCGTAGTCCTCACAGCCTGCACCTGCTCGTGTGAACACCTCCTTATGGAGGACGACATGGAGGCGACCCCTCGTACTACGTTCGAATACCTATGGAAGAAAGTGGATGAACAGTACGCCTTCTTCGATGTAAAACAAGTAGATTGGAAAGCCGTGCACGATAGTACAGCACCCCACATCAACGACAAGATGGGCAAGGAAGCACTGTTTGCTCGCCTGTCGACCATGCTAAATACGCTGGACGACGGCCACGTCAACCTGATTAGTAGCTTCGATGTGTCGCATTGCCCCAGTATATATCAGCGTATGCAGGAGGGGCACAACTACAACAGCGACCTGATTACAGAGCATTATCTTGGCTATGACTATCACACCACAGGCGGTTTGCGCTACACAGGCTTGCATCACGACAGCATTCTCTATGTGCGCTACAGTTCATTCAGCGGCTCCGCATCGGTCAGCCAGATAGCCTACGTAACCCAACGCTACGCAAGGGCTCAAGGTATGATAGTAGACGTGCGGCAAAACGGTGGAGGCGAAGTGCAGAACGTGTGGAACTGGCTGACCATGCTGCCCACACATGGCGAACTGCTATACACCACTCAAATAAAGAGAGGTCGCGACCACGACGACTTCTCGACACCGCAGGCTGTCCACGCACCACCCAATAACACCACCTACAAGCCCTACGCCAAACCCGTGGTGGTTCTGATTGACCGAGGCTCGTTTTCGGCCACTTCTTTCTTTGCATTGAGCCTGCGTAGCTTGTCTTCTGCCGTGCTCATCGGCGATACCACCGCTGGCGGTTTGGGGCTACCCAACGGCGGCCAACTGCCAAACGGCTGGTATTACCGCTTCAGCATCACTCGCACACTCAGTCCTGAGGGCGAGAACTTCGAAAATGGCGTACCGCCCGACGAGGTGGTTCACTTGGATGCCACGCAAGCGGCGCTGGGAATAGACAACATCATTGAGCGCGCTTGCAGCATTATCTACAACAAGGCATCACTATAAAACCCAAGAACGACTTGATAAATTAGACCGCAACAAACGATTATTTCCACCACTCCATACGGATTGCACCATGAACAAAGTGATAAAAATACTGCTTATCGTTGTCTTTTCGCTGACTGCACTGCTACTTTTGGTAACACTACTTGCCTCGCCCGTAGCCAAGAGCTACATCAATCATCACAGCGAGCAACTCATCGGCCGACGTGCCGAGCTGCAACGCCTCCGCATTAACCCACTGGGTGGCCGAGTGAAACTGTGCAAACTGACCATCTATGAGAATGACGGCACCAGTCCGTTCATGGCCATCGACACATTCGATGTGAAGGTGCGCCTCAGAGCCTTGTTACACCGCGAGCTGAATGTGCGCCACTTGGTGATCAGTGGCTTAAAAGCCACCATCATTCAGAACGGAAACCAGTTCAACTTCGCCAGCATCATCGACCATTTCAGTTCGGACGACACAACCGAGGTGGACACTACCGCGTCCAAACCGTGGGATCTTGGGTTCTACAACATCAGACTAAGCCACTGCAAACTGCGGTACAACGATGTACAGCGAGGCAGCAAATGGGATGTGAAAGACATCAATCTGGAGGTGCCTGGTGTGTATTTCAGCGGTCGTAAAAAGACGAATGCGGGGCTCAATCTGTCGCTGGCCGACGGTGGGGAACTGGGCATTCAGCTGAACTACAACATTGAGAGCAACGACTTTGACTTGGGATTAAACATTGCCTCTTTTGATTTGGCCAATGCCAAACCCTATTGCGACGACTTTGTCCGCCTCAGCGCGCTCAAGGGAAAACTGGATGCGTCATTCCAAGCCACTGGAAACCTGAGTCACCTGCTCAACATGACACTGCAGGGCACACTCACCATTGTCGACCTATCGGCCTACGACATCGAACGCGAACCCTTTGCAAGTGTGGCCCGTCTCCACGTCGACGTCAACGACATCGACCTCGGCACCAACCGCTTCAACATAAGCAAAATCAGCATAGAGGGCCTCGATGCCGTGTATACGCAGACCGTCTCCAGTAGCAACTTTGCACGGCTCACGGTGCCCAAAGAGGCAGCTGAAGCCACCGACTCAACGGCTACCCCCATCGAAACACAGACTGCCGACTCAGCATCAAAACAGCCCATGCAGCTACTGATAAAGAGTTTTCTGCTCACGCAGTCGTCCTTCACCTACAACGACTTGACGCTGCCAGACCCCTTCCGTTTCCCAATCACCAACATGGAGTTGTCGGCTACCGATGTAACCCTTTCGTCCACGAATACAGCGCACTTCAAAGCTACACTGCCAGGCAATGGGCGCGCCACAATCGACTGGCGCGGACGTATTGACAACTGGAAGGAATCACAACACATTGACCTCGCCATCCGCAACCTCAAACTGCAACAACTATCGCCCTACAGCGTGGCCTATCTTGGGCAACCTTTCACAGACGGCACATTCTCTTTCAGCAGCCAAACCGTGGTGCAACACAGCCTTCTCAACAGCGAAAACCACATTGACATGTACCGCCCCGAGGTCGGCCAGCGGCGCAAGGATGTCGACTCAGCGCTGCACATTCCGCTGAAAGCCGCCCTCTATGTACTGAAAGACAAGGATGACAGGGTGGTGATAGACCTCCCCATCAGCGGAAACCTGAGAGACCCAAAGTTCTCCTACATGAAAGCCGTGTGGCAAACCCTGCGCAACCTCCTTGTAAAAGTAACCACCTCGCCCATTCGAGCCATCGGCAACAGCCTCGGCATGAAGAGCGACGAATTAGACTTTATTGACATGGACTCCACCCAAACTGAGTTCACCTCGAAACAATACTACCAAATGGACCAACTAGCCAAGCTGCTCCAGAGCGACACCTCGGTGCTACTCATCCTGGAGCAACAACTGCCATCTCCAGCAAACGAAGCGCAACTGGAGCGCACCGAAGCGCTGAACCAGAAGGTTAAGCAGCACATGTCCGAACTGGGCATCAGCGACCGGCAGCTCATCGTGCGCAACGCCACCGAACAACCGAAACGGCCTCGCGCAGGCTATACCATCAGCTCACAACTCCGACCCGATAGGGCTCAATAGCAGGTCAAGCAATCGATTAGCCAGCTAAAGCTCCTCCCCTCTTGGGGACTAATAGGTGGGCGGCTCCCAGATATGGGCAGCCGTCCATCCCATTTTTATGGCAGTCGCCCTCCTACAAACTGCTACCTCAGCCTCATATACCGACCTACACCATTCCGTATCCCCTCTTGCTCCCCATCCTTTTCCCTTGCGCTCCATCCCACCTCACATCTTGCCTCCTTCCCTCTCCAATTTGCTCTGACCAACTCCCCTTTCTTATTTCCCTCCAATCTCCATCTTCATAAAACAACAATTTGAGCAATGAAAAGCAATCACCTCAACCGAATTATTAGCCCCCTTTACTGTGATCATAAAAAGACATCCGTATAAATAAAGGACTTTATACGCATGATTCTATTTGTTCATCATCATTTAGACAATTGATGATGATTATTTAATTTAACTACGCACATCGTTTGCATAGGCAACGCGTTGGGACTAAGGGAATAGAAAAACAACGTACCCTCACCACCAAAGAGGTAGTGAGGGTACACGGTTCTGGAAGCTATCGCGGTGTCGAAAGTGGAACCTACAAACGCGCTATCCGGCACACGGCGGACAGGCCTCGCGGGGTCTGCATTACCAAGTCATATGCATCATCGCCGCGACATTCGCGCAGCTCGACTTGCTCGGCATAGCGGGTTTCTTGCAGATAATGAATATCAAAACTCCAAGCCCCTCTGCCTTCCACAAGGCTATGCGCAGCAGTCAGCCTATCGACCTCGCCCCCCTCTGGCGCAGAGGATGCGTAGGCATCGAGCGCCCAGCGGATGTACTCGGCATTGTTGACATGCCGCGTGTGGTCGATAGACGAATAGGGGGCGACAAAGGTGCGCACCAGCGCAGTCTGTTCCACCTCGGGAAGTGGAAGTTTTGGCAGCGCTGTCACAGGCGTGGCCTGCCGGGGCGTGTGGTCGTAGTGCAACACCTTGTCGTGCATGCGACAAACCCGTCTGCGCTCCATGTCAATAATAACCCAATAGGAAGTGGCCGCCACGAAGACGTGGCCATGGGCATCGGAAAGCGTGGTGTCGCGCACTGCAAAAAGCCCATCGGTTCCCCTCGACCAGGTCTGCACCACCACCTGCTCGTAGGCGGCTGGCACGGCATACACCTCGTAGTGTATTCTGCTCAACACCCACGCCTTGTTCTCCTTCTGTAGGTCGGCATAGCCAATGTGCTCCGCCGAGGTGTGGTTATCGGCAGCATCTTGAAACATGCGCGCCACGCCCCACAGCGAAAGCAGGTCGCTATGGGTACACAAATAGAGAGGTACTTGAATATGTTCAGTCCAAATCATACAAACCGTCAATTGCCGTCATGAGCTGCAAAAAATTCACATTCCACCATAACATTTTCCAAAAGGCGCCGCCATATCATGTTCGGGCGACTCTCATTTCTTCCCTTGCGATACACCTATAATTATAATATAGACACACCTATTATAATATAGGTCACTCACCAGAGCACACTACATGCGCTCTGGCACTTCAATACCGAGAATGCGCATCGTATCGCGTAGGCACTGCGCCACCTTGCCGCACAGCAACACGCGCGCTGTCTGCAACTGCGCATCCTGCTCTCGCAGAATGGGTGTGTCTTGATAGAAACTATTGAAAGCCTTGGCCAAGTCGTACGCATAGTTGGCAATCATGGCGGGACTGTAGTTGGCAGCAGCCTGCTCTATCACAGCTGGTAACGCGTGGATGGTCTTGATGACCTCGCGCTCCTTTTCGCCCAAACAGACATCGGGGCAGGGCTGTTCGAGCGTAATGCCGCACTCGCTTTCTGCCTTGCGCACAATGCTTCGGATGCGGGCATGGGTATATTGAATAAACGGACCTGTGTTGCCGTTGAAATCAATGCTTTCTTGCGGATTAAACAACATGTTCTTGGCAGGGTCAACCTTTAGAATGAAGTATTTCAGAGCGCCCAACGCAAGCATGTGGTACAACTCTTGCTGTTGCTCGGGACTGAGTTCATCATTCTTGCCATGCTCCTTACTCATGGCTTCGGCCGTTTGCTCCATTTCGGCAATCAAGTCGTCGGCATCCACCACCGTACCCTCACGCGACTTCATCTTACCATTGGGCAGTTCCACCATGCCATACGACAAGTGGTACACCTTGTCTGCCCAGTCAAAACCGAGGCGCTTCAATATTATCTTCAGCACCTTAAAATGGTAATCCTGCTCGTTGCCTACCACATATATAAGCCTTTCAGCACCAAAATCACCGTGGCGAAGCAGTGCAGTGCCGAGGTCTTGCGTCATGTAGACCGAAGTACCATCGCTGCGCAGCAACAACTTTTGATCCAAACCATCGTCGGTCAAATCACACCACACCGAGCCATCCTCCTTGCGATACAGAACGCCCATATCGAGACCGCGCTGCACCAGTTCCTTGCCCAGCAGGTAGGTTTCCGACTCATAATACACCTTGTCGAAGCCTACACCCATCTTCCGATAGGTGGCGTCGAAGCCTTCGTACACCCAACCATTCATCTTCTTCCACAACGCTCTGACTTCCTCATCGCCCTCTTCCCACCGTTTGAGCATACGCTGCGCCTCCTGCATTAGAGGAGCCTGCTTCTTGGCATCATCCTCCGTCAGTCCTTGCGCCATCAACTCGGCTACCTCCTGCTTATAATGTTTATCGAACTCAACGTAGTACTTCCCGACCAAATGGTCGCCCTTCAGGCCCGAAGACTTTGGTGTCTCCCCATTGCCAAAACGCAGCCACGCCAACATAGATTTGCAGATGTGTATGCCGCGGTCGTTGACAAGGTTCACTTTCTTTACCGTTCCACCAGCTGCCGTCAGCAGTTGCGACACCGACCAACCCAACAGATTGTTGCGTACATGTCCAAGATGCAACGGCTTATTGGTGTTGGGCGAAGAATACTCCACCACGATAGGCAGGACGTTGGGGTCAGCACTTTTCAGGCCAAAATGCTCATGGCTCATTGCTTCGGTGAGGAACGCCGTCCAGTACTTATCTGCTATCACAAAGTTAAGGAATCCCTTGATGACATTGAACGAAGCCACCTCCACCACCTGTTGCCGCACATGCTCACCCAGTTCGTTTGCTAACTGCTCGGGACTTTTGCGCGCCGCTTTCACATACGGAAACACCACCAGGGTCATGTCGCCATCGAACTCCTTCTTAGTAGCTTGCAATTGCACATCCTTGCGCTCGACGTTCAAGCCATAAAGTTTATTCAATGTACAGGATATCGCATCCTGAAGTTTCGTTTCTATCGATGTATACATAGTTTAATATTGTTTCGTTGCTCGTTTCACTCTGCTTCATCGCACGGTTTGCTTTACCTCATTACTCACCCAATAACCCACATTAATGAGTTAAGAAAAAAGAGCCATCAGTATTCTCTGGCCGATCCTTGCGCTGCCAGGGTGGGGATAGCAGGAAACCCGTGCTCGGCGACGGCGTGATGTCGTATTGCAACTTGCCCTCTGGATTAATAAGCACAAAGATGGGATAGCTACACACCCGGAAATTGTTCAGCAGCTCGTAGTTTCCATTAAAATGCAGCCAAGTCCAATTGTAGCGTTCTCCTTTGCGTGAGTTCTTCAAGAAGTGGTACATCTTCTGGAACTCACGGTCGCAAGCTATGGTTACAAACTCCACATTATTATTGTGTGCATAAATGCTATCCTTGAAATGCGCCAGGGTGGCCACCTCGGCTTGTGAGTTCGGGTCGCTGACTCTCACGAACGACAGGTATACCCACTTTCCACGAAAGTCATCCAGCGACACCAGTCTTTTATCCACATCGGGCAACAGAAACAGTTTCACGTCGCTGCCTGCCTCCGTCCGCTGAAAACTCTCTACGAGATTGCGCGCTATGGGCTTGTGGTCAGCAAACTTGGTGCGCGCCCCAATCATCTCAATCATCTTCAACACCATCTTGCTGTCGTAGTAGTGGAAGTTGTGATAGGCCTCCTTTAAAGCCAACAGCGCGGCCAACTCGCGCACCTGCTCGTGGCGCAACATAGGTTCCGTACCCAGCGAATCTATAAATCGCTCGTAATCGAGATTGTATATCCAGTGTGCCAACCGATAAACACTAATGTTGCGAGTTCCCTTGCTGATGGCATTGCTGTACAGCGCCGTAAAGAGCGACATATAGTTCTCATCATAGCACAGCACAGGCTGGTTGCGGATATAGCTGTCATATATTGACTTAGGGGATGCAAACTTCAGATTCAGTTTCAACTCGGCCAAGTAGTAACGCTTGTACCGATTAAAGAATTCGTTATCACCATCCGGACATTGCTTCTCAACTTCGAACAGCAAACTGTCGAAATAGCGACGCTGCGGACGGAAACGTTGGTCGAAATACACCATGTGATTCGACACATACCGTTGCACCACCGTATTAAGATTGTCTATCAAGAAGTTCACATCATCCTTCGGTAACCCAATGAACTCCACTGGCAACGCCACTGGATCAAGATACACATTGCGCGCCTCGTCCTGGTTCCAGTCAAAACGGTTGAGGTAAATGTTGTAGTCGCGGCCAGGCTCCACATAGAACGACTGTGAGTAATTGTCTATCTGAACAAACACTAACATCGGGTATCTGGCAAAGCACCGCAGTTGAAAAGTCTGGTCATCGCCTATCGTTACACGGTCCAACAGGACTTCGCGTTGTGATATTTTGTCTGAATAATTGTAGAGTTCTATTGTCTTGCCTGCGGCATTGACCGTCGTACCCCTTATCGTGATATTTTTTTGCGCCACAACTGTCAGCACGCACGCAAAAAGAACGGCAAAACTCAGTAGTCTTCTCATACCCGTGTAGCCCTTTAGCCTTTAAAACATTGCAAAATTACACAAATTATTTTGGTCCACAGCCCCGTCGCCGAATTATTTCTACACACATTCCCTTGTGTATTACAGCATCAGTCTGCACTGTTCACTCTTCATTCTTCTACACACAAAAAACGCAGCCCCTTCTACTCAACAACAGAAGGGGCTGCACATAAAAGGTTCGGGTCTTACGTCCATCTGGCCAGTCGCCACGGGGAAAGGACCTATCGCCTGATGCCCCGGACGAACAACAACTGAACGACGGTCTCAAAAACAAGAAAGGCAAAATAGCACACAAAGTACCACACCAAGAAAGGTTTCATTGTGGACACATGCGTCAACGCCCATGCTATGATAACCACCAAGTTCACTATCAGCGCAATGGTTGTTGCAACGAAATAAATACGCACAAAGTTGCGCGCATCCCTATCCATACTGCGCCTAATGACCACATGTTGCACACCGTACACTACAGCCAAGAAGAGAGCCACCACTGGCATTATCGGCAAGAAGAAATCCGGTTTTGCCCACATCAGTATAAACGACACTACCACCATCAGCAGCGTCATGCTTAGAAGCGAAATCAGATAACGTTTCATGGTTGACCCGTGGCTTGTCAGTTCTTGTGTTCCACAAAGTGGATAGCATCCTTCTCGGTGTACTTCTCACAATAGTGGCAACGCAGCTTCAAATTATCCTTGTCCACCACATCAAATCTTGTGGGAATTTTCTCATGGTTGGTGATGCACATCGGGTTCACACATCTGATGAGGTCGTCCACATGGTCAGGCACCTGCACAGCAGCCTTGCTCACCACTTCGTAGTCCTTGATGGCGATAACGGTAGCCGTTGGCGCAAGCAGTGCAATGGCACTGAGTTGTTCGGCCGTAAAATATTTGTTCTTTACCTTAACGATACCCTTACGGCCGTACTTCTTACTGGTCAAGTAGTTTCCTATAAGAACCTCATCCTCGTAACGGTCAAGACCGAGGATGCTGATAACGCGGTAGACTACTGCGGTCGGTATGTGGTCAATCACTGTGCCGTTCGGTATTGCTGGCACGACGAGTTCTTTCTTGTTGTCCATCGTTCAATATTATTTACTGTCTTCGTGTTGACAATGTTGCGTTGTATGTTATAATCCACTTCGGCCTCTGCCTATCTCACGCCGAGAATGGCAGCCATGAGTGCCTGACGTACGTACACTCCATTCTGAGCTTGCTGGAAGTAATATGCGTAGGGCGTGCTGTCCACGTCCACGGTTATCTCGTTCACTCTGGGCAGTGGATGCAGTATGCGCATATTGGGTTTGCATCCTTCCAGCATGGAGGCTGTCAAAATGCAGCTGTCCTTCACACGCTCATACTCCAGCGGGTCGGGGAAACGCTCGCGCTGCACGCGCGTCATATATATAATGTCGGCCGTCCCAATCACATCTTTAAGATCGGTATACTGGTAGTACTTCAGGCCTGCATCCTTTATGCTTATCTTGACCGAGCTTGGGAGTTTAAGCTCTTCGGGCGACACCAAATGGAACGTTGTATTAAAGTTGCACATGGCCTGGGTCAGGGAATGGACGGTGCGGCCGTACTTCAAGTCGCCTACCATCGCGATGTTTAGATTGTCCAGCGTTCCTTGTGTCTTGCGAATGCTGTAGAGGTCCAGCATACACTGCGTCGGATGCTGGTTGGCACCGTCGCCCGCATTGATTACAGGTACCGAAGCCACTTCGCTGGCATATCGTGAGCTACCCTCTTTGGGGTTGCGCATCACAATAAGGTCGCTGTAACTGCTCACCATCGTGATGGTGTCGTGCAAACTCTCGCCTTTCTGCACACTGGTTCCGCCTGGGTCGCTGAAGCCAATGACACGTGCGCCAAGTTGACTGGCTGCACTCTCGAAGCTGAGGCGCGTACGTGTTGAAGGCTCGAAGAAGAGTGTTGCCACTACCTTATCGCTCAAGATGGGCTGCTTCGGGTTCTTTTCGAACTCTTCGGCGATGTCAAGCACCTGGATGTACTCATCGCGACTGAAGTCTGTAATGGAGATTAGATTTCTCCCCTTTAGGTTGCTCATGGTTGATACTTATATTATATGTTGTTCTTCTATTCGGCGTCGGCAGCAGGCTGTCGGACGGGATGGGCCACAAAAAAAGCGACCAACGAGTAGCCGCTTCATCAAAAAAAACACTTTCGTGGCGTTCTCTTTCGGAGCAACGTCGCCACATCCAGCGTGATTGTGTGCACATTCGTGTGTGGGGTTCATCCTTTTCACTGGCTGCAAAGATACGAAACATATTGCTGTGCGCCGTGCTTTTTTTCGTTTTTTTTCAAAAGCAGCGCACTACGGCTTCCCACTGCACAGCCTGCCACACAGTCTCTCTTTCCCGTTGCATCACCAGTTTGCAACCCAGTTGCAAACCCTCTCCTCCCCTGCCGTACGGGGCAATAATTCCCAACGACACCGCGTTACTTGCCCCAAAACACCCAACAGGACATTCATCAGAAACCAAATACTTTTACAACCATGAAAGATATTAAACAGTACATCGAGGCGAACCAGGACCGCTTTCTCGAGGAGCTCTTCAGCCTCATCCGCATCCCCTCCATCAGTTCTGAGGCCGACCACAAACCCGACATGGTGCGCTGCGCCAACCGGTGGCGAGAGTTGCTACTTGAGGCCGGCGCAGACCGCGCAGAAGTTATGCCTACCGCTGGCAACCCTGTGGTATATGGCGAGAAGACCATCGACCCCTCGAAACCCACCGTGCTGGTGTATGGCCACTACGACGTGATGCCTGTGGCTCCTCTCGAACTGTGGCGCACCTCGCCTTTTGAGCCTGTAGTGAAGGATGGCTACATCTGGGCACGTGGTGCCGACGACGATAAGGGGCAAAGCTTTATGCATGCCAAGGCTTTTGAGTACATGGTGCGCACCGGACAACTACCGTGCAACGTCAAGTTCATGCTCGAAGGCGAGGAGGAAATCGGCAGCGGTAGCCTCTATGGCTTTTGCGAAGAACACCGCGAGCTGCTCAAAGCCGACATTATTTTGGTCAGCGACACCTCGATGATTGCGCCAGATGTGCCCAGCATCACCAGCGGATTGCGCGGACTGTGCTACTGGGAAGTGGAGGTTACTGGTGCCAACCACGACCTGCACAGCGGCATCTTCGGAGGTGCTGTCGCCAACCCCATCAACGTGCTCTGTAAGATGATAGCCGACCTGCACGATGAGGACGACCACATCACCATCCCGGGGTTCTACGACGACGTACTGGTGCTCTCCGACGAGGAGCGCGCCCTCATGGGGCAAGCCCCGTTCGACGAGGAGGCCTACAAGCGCGAGCTGGGCGTGAAGGCACTCAAGGGCGAGAAGGGCTACACCACCAAGGAACGCACCGGCATACGCCCCTGTCTTGACGTGTGCGGCATCTGGGGTGGACACACCGGAGAGGGCACCAAAACGGTTCTTCCCTCGAAGGCTTACGCCAAAATCAGCACGCGTTTGGTTGCCAACCAGGACTTCGAAAAAATCAGTCTCCTGTTCAAGAACTACTTCGAGCAAGCAGCACCCGACTACGTTAGCGTGAAGGTTACGCCTTGCCACGGCGGAGCAGCCTATGTGGCACCGCTTGAGATGAAAGCCTACCGCGCTGCCGAACAGGCCATGCAGGAGGTCTACGGACGCCGTCCTATCCCAACGCGTAGCGGTGGAAGCATCCCGATTGTAGCAGGCTTTGAGAAGATATTAGGGCTCAAGAGCATACTGATGGGCTTCGGCCTCGCCTCTGACGACATCCATGCCCCCAACGAAAACTACCCACTGGCTCAGTTCTTCAAGGGCATAGAGACTATACCTCTCTTCTATAAGCACTTCGCCGAATAGCATACCGCCGAGGGTGCGCGGCACCGCTGTCCCCTCAGCATTGATACTCATCCACCAGCGCAGCCCGCCCGATGTAGCAGCATCGGGCGGGCTGCGCGCTTCTTTGTAGCCACCCACCCTCAAGGGAAGATACACCTACGCCGTGCGACACAGCCCTCTGTAGCGTACACCATCGCGTCCGATGCCGTACAGCACAACGCCCAAATAACAACAACGAATACACGCAGATAGCACAAAGAAAGGGAGGATACCGTACGGCATCCTCCCCCTGTGCTGTAGTGTTCCAGCCCACCTCCCCTCCTGCACTCCGTACTACTCACAACTATTCCCATCTATCCCACCGCACATCCGAACGCGCACCACTACTACTGCTGAAGCATTTGCAAAGGTACACATTTTTCTCCATTCCGCCTGCGCCCCTCTTCTCATACCGAACTTTTCCTGCCCCCACTCACCCCTCCGCGACCTTACCTTTCGAGCCAAACATACCTTACCATCAGTAGCCTACCACCAAAAATACCCAACATTAAGCATCCCCCACCCTGTTAAACAGAAGTACCTTTGCAGAAAGAAAGTAGCAAAGAACTACAAAACATGAAACTCAATAAATCAACACTCTACATTACTACATTGATACTCCTTGGTGGTCATGTTTTTGCTCAAGAAACCTCCCTCGACAGCAAAATGGAGGCCTATTTAGCAACCAAGTCGCAAACCACGACCACAACCACCACACAAACTTCCCAACCGAGCCGACTCACCATCGGTGGCTATGGCGAAGCCGTCTACCGCTACAACGCATACAGTTCCGACGTGTTCCGCTACAGCCACGCCGACCGCCACAAGGACGACAAAGGACACGGCCAGGTAGACCTGCCCCATGCCGTCATCATGATGGGCTATGACTTTGGACACGGATGGAGTTTTGGCACCGAGATAGAGTTCGAGCATGGCGGAGTGGAAGCCGCAGTAGAAATGGAGGACGAGGAAGCGGGAGAATACGAGAAAGAGATAGAGCGCGGAGGCGAAGTTGCACTGGAGCAGTTCTGGTTGCAGCGCAAATTTAGCGACGCGCTGCACGTGCGCATGGGACACATGGTAGTGCCTGTGGGTGCCACCAATAACGCCCACCTGCCCACGGAGTTCTTCGGTGTGTACCGTCCCGAGGGCGAAAACACCGTACTTCCCTGCACCTGGCATGAGACAGGCATCAGCCTGTGGGGCCAGGCTGGTGGCTGGCGATACGAAGCCATGCTGCTGCCAGCCCTAAACTCCACGATGTTCAACACTTCGGGCTGGGCAAACGGGGCCAGCGCCAGTGCGTACGAATTTCGCGCAGCCAACAATCTGGCCATCGCCGCCCGCGTAGACAACACCTCCATCCCTAATCTGCGACTCAGCCTCAGCGGCTACATTGGCAACACGTTCAACAACGACATAGCCATCAGCACCAGTTCCCGCTACGCCGACGTGAAGGGCACAGTGGCCATCGGCGCATTCGATTTCCTTTACAAGACAACCAACTTCGTAGCTCGAGGCAACGCCGACTATGGCTACCTGTCGGATGCCACGCTCATATCGGCCTACAACACCCGCCTGAGCAACTCCACGGGGTCTCCCTACCCCCACATGCGCGTAGGCCAAGCCGCCTACACAGCTGGTGCCGAGATAGGCTACAACTTGATGCACGCAGCCCAACATCCAGAACGCAAACTCTTCATATTCGGACGCTACGACATCTACGACTCCTACGTGCCAGCCGAAGACATGGTGGACATCGAGTGGACATACCGCCAATGCATAACCTTGGGGGTCAATTACCGCCCCCTGCCTCAAATAGTGGTAAAAGCCGAGTGTGGCTACCGCTGGTTCAAGGAACAATATAATAATGAGCCCTTCGTTGCCATAGGTATCACCTGGAGCGGCATGTTCAACCGGTAGCACACCGTCCACACCCTTAAACCTACCATCCACACCACCGTAGACAGACCCAACCCATACCGAAAGAGTAACTACATCAAAATAATCTAATCAAAAAAAACAAACAGAACTATGAAGTACAAAAAATTCATGTTTGCAGCCATGCTACTTGCCTCCGCAAGTTTCATGACATCGTGTAACAAGGAAAAAGACAAAAATGAAGGCACGGATGATGCCACCATGACTGCCATTGCCGAGCAGTTTGTCGACCACACAGTCATCCCGACCTACACGACCCTGGCAGCCAAATCGCAGGAGTTGGTCGACGCCCTCGAAACGCTGAAAGAGCAGAAGACCGACGCCAACGTGAAGGCTTGCGCCAATCTGTTCCTCGAAGCCCGTGAGGCATGGGAACGCAGCGAGGCCTTCCTATTTGGTGCAGCCGCAGACTTCGGTATCGACCCTCACATCGACTCTTGGCCCCTTGACGAATCGGCATTCAACAGCTTGATGAGCAGCCCCGACATGCTGGCACAACTCGAAGGCGACAATGGCGACGTGGCCGCAGGCAACCTCGGACCGAGCCTCTTGGGATTTCACGGTTTGGAATACATCCTATTCAAGAACGGCCAACCCAAATCGGCAGCTGAGATTACGACCGACCACCTTACGTATGCTGTGGCAGTGGCCGGCGACCTGCGCAACTGCTGCTATCAACTGGAGGTGAGTTGGGCAGGCGATAAAGCACCCGAAGAGCACGTTGCTCGCGTGGAAGATCTGGAATTGAACTGCACCGTCGGCGGTGGCGACTACAGCTATGGCGACAACCTGAAGAATGCAGGCAAAGCAGGTAGCATCTACCAGAGCGCGACCAACGGATTGATGGCCATAGTAGATGGCTCCAAATCCATAGCAGACGAAGTTGGCACCTCCAAGATTGGCAAGCCCCATCAAGGCACATCCGACGAGGACATACACTACATCGAGTCCCCCTACAGCTGGAACTCCATCACCGACTTCAAGAACAACATCATCAGCATTCAGAACTCCTACATGGGCGGCATCGAGGGGCAGCGCGACGACAGCAAGTCGCTCCACAACTTCATTAAGAGCAAAGATGCCGACCTTGACGCAAAGGTAGTGGCCGCCATCAACAACGCCATCGACAAAATCGGCGCTATGGACTACCCCTTCGTGAACAACCGCACCTCGGCCACCGCAGGTGAGGCTATGGACGCATGCGCCGCTATCGACGACATACTGAGCGAGGTGTACACCTTGTTAAGCAAGCTGTAATCCAACTTTCACCTTATACAACACCATGAAAAACAAATCAGCGAAATTGTCGGCACTGCTGGCTGGAGTGTTGCTCCTCGGAGCTACGACTGCCTGCAATGACGACAAGAAAGAGGGCCCCACCCCGCCAGAACAACTGAGCGAGGAAGTGTACGCTGGCGGCCTGTTGGGCACAACATTCAACGTGTCGGCCTCGGCCTTTGAAGACCCGACCCCTGCAGTGGAGATAGCCGGCCTGATGAACGAATTTAAGTACGGAGAATACTTCTTTGAACGCCCCATCACACAGACCAACAAACCGTTCAACGGACTGGGGCCTGTGTATATACGCAACTCCTGTATTGCATGCCACCCTGGCTATGGCCACGGCAAGCGAATGGAACGTTACAATGCTGACGACTGGGGCAACGGCTATCTACTGGTCGTAACCGACCCTCAAGACCGCTACATTTACTCACTTGCAGGTATGCCTCAGACACGCGCCGTTGCTCCATTTAAAGCTCCTATCGACGACAGCAACATTGACATTCAATGGCTCACCGAGACCGATGAGTGGGGCAACAAGTTCGACGACGGCGAGACCTACGAGCTCACCTACCCCGAGGTAACCATACCTGAAGAAGCCTATTATGTGCCCCTCATTGACAAAGACGGCAACACAGTGCCCTACGCCAACGTGAAGGTTCGTCTGGAGAGCACTATTGGCATCTACGGTACAGGCTTGATTGATGCCATACCCGACGACTCACTGAAAGCACAATACCAGAAGGAAGCCGCAGCAGGAGTTCAACTGAACCCCGAAATGTGGGCAGGCAACGACTGGGCAGCATCGGGCTACTACGGCAAGACTAAGCACCCCAAGCGCTACACTTATGCCCTAACACGTGGACCACTGCAGGATGCTCCTGGTGCTAATGCCATCTGGAACATCACCAACGTGATCCGCCCCACGAAGCGTAGCCACTATCTGGATCTGAACGGCACTATCTACGCCACTGTATCCTCACAAGATGCAGATGTCAAAGCAGGCTTCTATGACTATCTGCGCACCTATTGTCCCACCTTCACCACTACGGGCGACACAGCACGCGACATCTACAACTACCTTACTTGCGACACGTTGCCCATCGAAATGAGTGGTGATGACTACAACAACTTCATGGTGTGGCACCGCGGTTTGGCTGTGCCTGCCGCTCGCAACATGACGGATAGCGACGTGCAACGCGGCAAGAAACTGTTCACCGAACTGGGCTGTGCTTACTGCCACCGTCCAAGTTGGACCACGGGCGACGACAACTTCACCGACCCCACAGGCTTCTACCAGGATGGCGACAGCCGACTGCCGCGCTACCCAAACCAGAAGATTTGGCCCTACTCCGACTTTGTGCAGCACAAACTGTACATGAAGAACGACATCCGCACTGGCTGGTGCCGCACCACCCCACTTTGGGGACGTGGTCTTTCGCAGATCTGCACAGGTGCTTCGGAACGTCTGCACGACTGCCGCGCCCGCAATGTCATTGAGGCTATCATGTGGCACGGTTGGAGCCGCCAGAGCGATGCTTACGAATCGGTCGTGAAGTTCCGCAAACTGAACAAAGCAGACCGCGATGCTGTGGTAAAGTTCATCAACTCCATCTAAAATCACCGGTTACAACCTTTAGCACCCAGTGCCGAGAGGTTGCAACACGACACAGACAGAAGCGACTGCCTACGTTTTCAAAAGGCAGTCGCTTCTTCATTGCAGCAAAGAATCCACAGATAATACCCCTTAAAACCGCAATTCTACCACTTTGACCGTGATCCATACACAATAAAAGTGTCCACCCACCGTACTCTACAACCGTTGAAATACAATACTCGTACACGACCAACCGAAATCAGATACAAAACAATCCTATAAGCCATGAAGCACGTCCTTTCCTCAACCACCGCACTCCTCATAGCAGCCATGGCAACAGGCACTGTGGTAGAAAAACTGCACGGAGCTACCGTTGCACAAGACATGGTGTACCACTCGTGGTGGTTTATAGCCCTTTGGGGCTTGTTGGCAGCAAGTGCCATTGCAGTCATTATAATTAATAGGTCTTGGAAACGCCCCTCGATACTGACGCTCCATGCCGCCCTTGTCGTAATCCTTGCAGGATCCCTCACTACACATATTGGAGGAACCTACGGCACCATGAAGCTCAGTCCTGGTGTACCCACGGCGTCCTACACCGACGACAACGACAGCACGCTCATCAGCCAGTTGCCATTTACCGTAGAGTTGCAAAGCTTTGATGTTGCAAGATATCCAGGCAGTATGTCGCCCATGGACTTCGTGAGCGTACTGACCGTGAGCGACGCTCCCGATACTGTCACCATATCGATGAACAACATCTACAAGCATCATGGTTATCGTTTCTATCAAGCCGACTACGACGACGAAGGCAACTCGGTGCTGCAGGTAGCTCACGACCCCGCAGGCATTGCACTTACCTACGCGGGCTACGTGCTTCTACTCTTGGGGCTAATACTGCTTCTTACCGAGCCTCAAGGTGCATTTCGCAAGCTTTTGCGTAGTCCCATCCTGAAACGTGGCACTGCCGTCATCGCGCTACTATTACTCACGGCCGTCGGTGTCTCGGCAGCCCCCGTAAGAACCCTACCCAAAGAGACAGCAGATAAAATGGGGCAAATCTACGTAAACTACCGAGGTCGCGTATGCCCACTACAGACATTGGCAAAGGATTTCACCACAAAACTCTGCGGGAAAGCCACCTATCAAGGGCTCACCGCCGAGCAGGTGTTCAGCGGATGGCTATTCTACTACGGTCTGTGGGAGGATGAACCCATGCTCAAAATAAAAGGGAGTTATGTGCAGGAAGCACTCGGCATTGACGGAAAATACGCCCGGATGGCCGACTTCATTGACCCAACTGGTGCAGACAAGCTCACGACTATCACTGCATCCCTGCCCAAAGGAGACCCCAGGAGAAAGAAGTATCGTGCAGCCGATGAGAAGTACAACCTCATCGGGATGCTTACCAAGGGACAACTGCTCAAAATCTTCCCCCTTGCTGGCCCAATGGGTAGCATCAAGTGGTACTCTCACACCGATGAACTGCCACTAACCCTCACTGACGACGAATACACATTCATTCGCAAGCAGCTTAGCTACTGCACCGAACTGGCTCTACAAGGAGACTATAGTTCATTGGAGAATGTGTTCGAGAAAATCAAGCTCTATCAAGAACAGCGTGCAGGCGCATCGCTCCCAACGCCAAGCCAGTACAAGGCCGAGCGGTGGTACAACCGTTTGTCGGCAGGTCGCTGGCTGTCCATGACGGGAATCACCTTGGGACTGCTCTTTTTTGGCTTCTTTATATTCACCGTTGGACGTAAAGGACGAGGAGTCAGCATGGTTCGCACCATTGCTGTGCTGTGGATGGTCTTCATCACGCTCTACACCCTTGCACTCTTTATTCTACGCTGGATTGCAGGAGCCCACATTCCCCTTGCAGGAAGCTATGACACAATGGTGTTCCTCTGCCTGTGCATCGGCGTGGTTACACTGATTGCACAGCGTCGCTACGACATGGCACTTCCCTTCGGCATGCTCATTTCGGGCCTGGTACTTTTGGTCGCCATGATGGGAGGTGCAAATCCACCGGTAACGCGGTTAATGCCCGTACTCTCCTCTCCACTGCTGAGTCTTCACGTCACAGTTATCATGATAGCGTACGCCTTGGTATTCTTTACCCTTATGAATGGGCTGGCTGCCGTTGTGATGCGAGCCTTGGGCAGAGGAACCGAAGAGCTGGAGCGCATGCGTACCATCAGTTTAATCATGCTCTATCCAGCCGTTGCCCTACTATCTATAGGCATCTTCATTGGGGCCGTATGGGCAAATGTGTCCTGGGGAAACTATTGGGCTTGGGACCCCAAGGAGGTATGGGCACTCATCACCCTACTGGTATACACTATACCATTGTACAGCGACGTGTTCAGGGTATTCCGCAAACCCATGGTCTTCCACATCTACAACATTGCAGCATTCCTCAGCGTACTCATCACCTACTTCGGCGTAAACCTTATTCTTGGTGGCATTCACGCATACAACTAATAATAGGTTATCTTAACAGAAAGATACAGCATGAACTTCTACGGACTCTTGATAGGCGCAGCCACCTTCCTGTGTATCGGTGCATTCCATCCACTTGTAATCAAGGCTGAATACTACTTGGGTGTAAGTTGCTGGTGGATATTTCTCCTGTGCGGAATAAGCAGCGTGGTACTATCCCTCATCGTAACCAGCACCATACCATCCATCATTCTCGGCGTGATAGGGTTCTCCTGCTTTTGGTCTATCCTCGAACTGTTCAAGCAGTGCGAACGCGTGGCTAAAGGCTGGTTTCCTGCCAACCCCAATAGAAAACAGAACAAGAAGTAGCGCGTCAGGGTTAACAGTGCTCTACGGAACAGCAGTGCTACATCTCCTTCCCAGGAAATGTAGCACTGCTATCATATCGTTCCTATTGTACCCTATGCCATAGGCCGCACACCTTGCAGCCTACTTCACATGAATATCGGGAAGCGTGTGGTTGCACGTACACTTACCGCATCCTCCTTTGGACTGCTTCTTCGCAGCACAATGGCTGCAGCTACAGCCACAGGTGTTTTTGTTTTGCACTGCGCGTACTATGCCTCGCACCACGTAGACAACCGTTGCCACAAGCACAACTGCTACAATTATTCGCTGCATCATAACCAAAGACTCATTAGTTGAAAGAACACTGTGGACGCCAGCCAAGCAAGGCCTATCGTATAGAGCACCGTAAAAAGTGCCCATTTCCAACGTCCACTCTCGTTCTTTATTGCAATAATAGTACTAAGACAAGGCATGTAGAGCAAGATGAATATTAGCATGCTTGCCGCTGACAAGGGCGTCATATTACCTTGAACAAGTTGCGATATGCGCAAGTTTCCTTCATCACTATCCATACCGACCTCGTCCAGCACCGCCTCTTCTTCTGCCGAGGCATAGAGCACTCCCATAGTACTTGCCACAATCTCTTTGGCCGCTACGCCAGCGAGAAGCGACACGCTTTGCTGCCAGTCGAAGCCACATGGACGCATGACGGGCTCAATACTCTTCCCGACCATACCAAGGTAAGAGTGCTCCATCTGCTCATGAGCCGTTGCATATCGGTCGTGATGCGGAAAATAACCGAGTGCCCACACGATGACCGATGCGGCCAAAATAATAGTACCCATCTTATGAAGGTATTCTTTCCCTTTCTCCCAAGTGTGGCGGAACACAGCCTTAGCCGTTGGCAATCGGTAGGGTGGCAGTTCCATCACGAACGGTAAACTCTCGCCCTTAACCACAAATCGACTGAACAACTTTGCCATCAGCACAGCCATCACCATACCGCATACGTAGAGCCCCGTCAGCACCAATGCTGCATGCCGACTGAAGAAGGCGCTGATTAGAATTACGTATGTCGGGATACGTGCCGAGCAACTCATCATAGGAATGACCAGCATGGTGAGCAGCCTGCTCTTTCTATCCTCAATGGTGCGGGTCGACATTATTGCAGGAACGTTGCATCCAAAGCCCATTAGCATGGGTATAAAACTTTTGCCATGGAGCCCCATGCGATGCATAAGTTTGTCCATGATGAAGGCCGCCCGCGCCATATACCCACTGTCTTCCATAAAGGAGATAAAGAGATAAAGGATTAGGATGTTCGGCAGGAAGACTATGACAGAGCCTACACCCGTAATGATGCCGTCGACCAGCAGTGAACGTAGCGGTCCCTCTTGCATGCTGTTCCCCACCACATCGCCCAGCCAACTGAAGAGCGTATCAATCCAATCCATCGGGTATTGGCCTATGGCAAATGTACAGAAGAAGGTGATGAACATGAAGAGAATGAACACCGGATATCCAAGCCACCGATGCGTAACCACTGCATCAATACGGTCGGTCATGCGGTGGAGCGTAGTTTTCTCATTGCGCTTGTAGCATTCGGCCAGTGCACCCCGAATATAGGCATACTTTGCGTCGGTAATAGCACTCTCTATATCCTGTTGGTTCTCATCGAAGGCCACATGGTGCGGAGCACTTGCCTCCACCTCTTCCACCAGGCGACGGCCAACTCGCTTGCCGAAGTCTTCAGCAATGCTGTCTCTCATCTTCAGCACACTACCATCTGGGTCATGAGCCGCCACATACTCCTCCAGTTGCTTATCATTCTCAAGTATCTTAATACTGAGAAAGCGCGTCGAAATGTCATCGCTGAAACCGTGCTCATATAGCTCGGTGCGCAGCTTGGCTATACATGGCTCAAGGTCGGTACCATGATTGACATGAATGTGGCGCGCCTTGTCGTTGCGCCCTTCATATACGTCTATTATGGTGTCGAACAAACGCTCTATGCCATCACCACTACGACCTGTAGTTGGCACTATCGGCATGCCGAGCAACGTCGACAATTGTTCCCTGTCCAACTGGTCTCCGCTTTTTTGTAACTCATCGTACATATTCATGGCCATCACCATCGTGATGTCCATATCAATAAGTTGCGTCGTGAGGTACAGGTTACGTTGGAGATTACTGCCGTCCACCACATTCAGAATGATGTCAGGCATTTTCTCGAGGATGTGCTTGCGCACATAGAGTTCTTCAGGCGAATAGGCACTCAGACTGTACGTACCTGGCAGGTCAGTAAGATTAAAGGTGTATCCCTTGTGTTCAAATGTGCCGACTTTCTCATCCACCGTTACGCCACTGTAGTTTCCCACCCGTTCATGGGCATGTGCTGCAACATTAAAGATGCTGGTCTTTCCACAATTGGGGTTGCCGACCAGAGCCACATTGATAACTTTGCCACGCAGTTCGGCCACACGCTTTGCTTTGCGCACTGCTTCTGAGTCGCCGTCTATGGAGTTCATTAAGTCACCCTTTACCTCGTCAACCACGGAAGCCGCCTCGTCCAGACTAACCACTTCCACCTTTGAAGCATCGCTGCGCCGCAGTGATACTTCAAAGTTCATAATCCTGTACTTAATCGGGTCTTTCAAAGGGGCGTTGAGCACTACCTCAACTTCCACACCCCTAATAAAACCCATCTCTATGATGCGCTTGCGAAAGGCTCCATGCCCCGACACCTTCACCACCACAGCCTTCTCTCCGCTCTGTATCTCTGATAGTAGCATACTGTTTGTAGTTTCTCTTTTGTATTGCAAAATTACCGCCGTTCAATCTTGTACACAATACCCTAAAGTAATGATTTGCTACAACCAGAGAGTGCATCTCACTATTCTTCGGCTCCTGCAACACCGTTGTATCATTTTACCTCCAACATAACAGCAAAGCCACCAATCGTCATGAACGATTGGTGGCTCAGATAGGCGGAGGTCATCCCTTTCCCTTCTTCAAGAAAGGGGGCTCATACCCTATTAGAAGTTGTACTTAACCAGCGCGCAAATACGGTGGTTTAACACCTGGTGGAGGTTGTCATTATCCACATTGATAGAACCATTGGTGTTGAGATCGCCATAGGTCGCCCCTGTCAACTCGTACTCCAAGCCCACATTGAAGGCCTTAATATTGTACGAAATCGACGGCGACACACGCCACACCGAGTTCAAATTGGTGAAGTCGCTTCCACCCTTCACATAGATGAGGTAACTGGGGTCGGTCGCAGTGCCAAAGTTGTACAAGTCGTTGCCTGCACCCAAGTTCTTCATATAGCCCAAGAACAGGTTGCCACGTATCGTCTTGCCATAGGCCAAGTTCAGATAACTGATGGTCGCGCGCAGGGGAGCATAGTCCCAAGAGCCATCCGTGTTTATGCCGCTCACTCCATAGCCCACAAGCTGGTTGAGATGGCTCGTATTTTCAGCAAGTAAGGTTCTCATCTTGATGGCCACCTTCCCTTTGACGAATTGGGCATAGAGTGTCGGGGTCATGGAGAGTACGCTCTCATCCACCTTCTTGGTGATGCCACCCACATCAGCATGCGTGCGTGGGCGCAACATCTGGAAGTCAAAACCCAGTTGCGTGTAAAAGTAGTCATTCTTGTAGTTCAAGCCGAGGAACACTTCAGGTACAATAGCGTTACGCGAGAAGTCGAGCGACGCGGTACTTGTGGGATTGGTAGCACTCGTCGGGCCATTGTTCATGTACTGCAACTGGTAGAGTAGCGACACCGTGTAACCCACGTGATCAATGTAATTGATTACACGCACCTGCGGTGTACGGCTGTGCGGACGGAACGGTGCACCTGCAGCCATACCAAGCACCTCGGGCATAATCTCACCCGAAAGGGGGTGCCATGTCTGGCCAACGAGTATTTCGCTCGTGGTGTTGGCCGTGTGTTTGAAAAGCTGGGTAGCAGAGTTCGCTTTCGATAGTTTCACATAAGCTTGGCGGATGCGAAACACCATGTTGTTCGTACTAAATCCACCGAAGTCCGCTTCAATTTTTCCGCTACTATGCAGGCCCAACACCTCGGGACCGTCCAGATTGAGACCTATACGCGTTGTCAAAGCCTCCAACTGTGCATGGGGCACAGCGTTCAAGTCCTCGGAGTTATCCTGGTTCCACTTGTTGTCATACGGCAACATGTTGTACTCGCCTCCGACCACGGTATAAGTCTTCCGACTGTCATAGTTAAAGTAATTGCGAATAAAACCGTAGGGCTTCACAGTTACAGGCCTTGTCTTAGCGGCCTCTTTCTCTTCTTTCTGCCCTTGAGCAAAAAGGGCAGTGGGTGCTGCCACCATGAGTGCCAGCACCACTGCACATAAAGAATGAATGTTACGTTTGTACATCGTTGTATAAAATGTATTGCAATAAACTATTGCCGTTCCCTGCGGTTCATCAGCCTACGAGCAGGCCTGCCTTACCAGCAAAGATGAGCACCACATAGGCCACCACCATACCAACTATACCGGCAAAGATGCCCACTTTGGCCATGTCGCCTTGCTTGATGAAGCCCTTGGCGTAAGCCAGCGCATTGGGAGGTGTAGAGATGGGGAGCGCCATAGCCAGCGAAGCCGATAATGCCAAGCCGATGAGCAGAGTGGGTACACCACCGAAGGGGCCCAACTCAGCTTCCATACCCGTACCGACAGCGGCCAGAATGGGGATAAGCAACGCTGCTGTAGCACTGTTACTCATGAAAGTCGACATCAAGATGCAGAGCAGTCCTGAGCCTATCATGACCAACATCACAGGCCATGTGTGGAATGGGATAGCCTCCACCAAGTGATGAGCCAAACCTGTCTTGTCCAAGCCTACGCCCAGTGCAAAACCACCAGCCACCAGCCAAAGCACATCCCAATCTATCTTTGCCAAGTCCTTCTTGTCGAAGATTCCACAAATGGTGAACACGGCAAACGGAACCAGAGCCACCACGTTGGCGTTGAGTCCAGTCAGTTTACCCGTTACCCAGAGGAGTATGGTCAGTATGAAAGTGATGTAGACGACCCACGCCTTGGGGCTCTTATCAAACTCGCCCTCGATGTTCACCTCAAGGGTTAAGCCCTTGCGGAAGGGGAACACACGGCACAAGTACACCCAACACAGAAACAGGATAATCAGGACGATAGGCACCATAATGAGCATCCAGGAGCCAAAACCTACTGGCTCGGGGAGCATATCATTAAGGTATTTCACAGCCACAGCGTTGGGGGGGGTTCCAATAGGTGTACCCATACCGCCTATGTTGGCTGCTACAGGAATAGACAATGCCATACCGATGCGACCCTTGCCGTCCACGGGCATTTTGGCCAATACTGGGGTAAGGATGGCCAGCATCATAGCTGCAGTAGCTGTGTTGCTCATGAACATGGAGAACAGAGCCGTGATGATGATGAAGCCCAGCATTACCATGTGAGGCTTGTTGCCGAACGGCTTCATAAGCACTTTCGCCAGGGCTGCATCGAAATTATACTTGGCTGCCGTGATGGCAAGCACGAAGCCGCCCATGAAAAGCATAACGGTAGGGTCGGCAAAAGCGGCCATGATAGCCTTGTAGCTAATTGCGTTGTCGGGCAATATGCCGTCGGGGCGCATCAGCGTGAGCATACTGTCGCTGGTGGCCACCAGCATCAGCACCATCACAAGTACAGAAGTGGTCCAGATGGGTACAGCCTCGCAAATCCACATGCAGGCTGCAAAGATGAAGATGGCTATGACGCGCTTCTCCACCACGGTAAGCCCAGGAATGCCGAAGGATTCCACTGGCATACACCATGCCACAAGGGTGAGGACAACCGAGATTATCCAACCGATAAGTTTCTTTTTATTCATGTCTCTTTATTTATAGGTTCAAGTCTGATGAGTTCATCCAACCTTCTCTTCCTGCACACCCTCCGAGGTGTTCTGCGCCGCATGCCGCGCGGCGAACGCTCGAAAGGAACAAGCCCCAACGCTCTGATGCGCGGGGCTTGTTGCAAGGGGGTTGCAAGTCTTAGTTGCCCAACGTAGCAACCATAACTGCCTTGATAGTGTGCATTCGGTTCTCGGCCTCGTCAAAGACAATGCTGTTCTTGCTCTCGAACACCTCCTCGGTAACCTCAACGCCGTCCATGCCAAACTTCTCGTACACGTCGCGTCCTACCTTAGTCTTCAAGTCGTGGTAGGCTGGGAGGCAGTGCATGAACTTGCAGTTGGCATTGCCCGTAGCCTTCATCATGTCGGCATTAACCTGATAGGGCTTCAGCATATTGATGCGTTCTTTCCACACGCTGTCGGGCTCGCCCATGCTGACCCATACATCAGTGTAGAGGAAGTCGCAGCCTTTGACACCCTTCTTCACGTCGTCGGTTACCGTTACGGTAGCGCCGGTCTCTTTGGCTATTTCCTTGCAGGTCTTCACCAGCTTGGCATCGGGCTGCAGCGCCTTGGGAGCAACGATGCGCACGTCCATGCCCATCTTGGCACCGCCTACCATCAGACTGTTGCCCATGTTGTAGCGTGCATCGCCCACGTAGGCAAACGTTACCTGGCTGAGGGGCTTGTCTACATGTTCCTGCATGGTGAGGAAGTCTGCCAGAATCTGCGTCGGGTGGGATTCGGCCGTCAAGCCGTTCCACACGGGTACACCTGCATACTGAGCCAATTCCTCTACGGTGGCCTGATCGAAGCCTCGGTACTCAATGCCGTCGAACATACGTCCCAGGACGCGGGCCGTGTCGGCCATGCTTTCCTTCACTCCTATCTGACTGCCTGTGGGTCCCAGGTATGTTACATGAGCACCCTGATCGTGGGCTGCCACCTCGAAAGCGCAACGGGTACGCGTGGAGGTCTTCTCGAAAATGAGCGCGATGTTCTTGCCCGTGAGGGTGGGTTGCTCAGTGCCGGCATACTTAGCGCGCTTGAGGTCGCGGGCCAGGTCGAGCAGATAGTTGAGTTCCTTTGGGCTGAAGTCAAGAATCTTCAGAAAGTTACGGTTCCTTAAATTGTAAGCCATTGTGTTGAAAAATGTTGATTTATTTACTATTGATTTGTTCTTCGTTCCAGTGCCGAGTGCAGTGCTGTGCGCCTGTGGGTTGCACAGTATCTTGGCCGCCTACCGCACGATGCGGGTGCCACAATAGGGGTTGTCCAGCTGTCCTGCCTCAGTAATGACGCAACTCTTGCCTCCGTTTTCAATGAACATAATGCCCGCCCGCACCTTGGGTGCCATGGAGCCTTCGGCAAATTGGCCAGCCGCGAGATAGGCCTTAGCCTCGTCCACGGTGATGGTGTCCAGTGCTTTCTCGTCGGGTTTGCGGTAGTTGATGTAGACCTTGGGCACATCGGTGAGGATGTAGAACTCGTCGGCCTCCACCTGGATGGCACAGAGAGCCGAAGCCAAGTCCTTGTCGATGACAGCTTCCACACCGCTTACGCAGTCGTTCTCCTCCACCACGGGTATGCCGCCGCCGCCCACAGTAACCACCACATTACCGGCCTTGGCCAGCTGCTTTATTATCTTGATGTTGTTGATGCGCTTCGGTTTGGGTGAAGCCACCACCTTGCGCCAGCCGTTACCCTTAGGGTCTTCGCGATAGATGGCGCCGGTCTCGGCATGCAGCCTCTCGGCCTCTGCCTGGGTGTAGTAGGGTCCTACGGGCTTGGTGGGGTTGTCGAACATCGGGTCGAGCTTGTTCACAGCCACTTGGGTTACGATGGTAACCACATCGCGGTAGATGTCGTTGCGAGCGAAGACGTTGCGCAGAGCCACCTCAATCATGTAGGCTATGGAACCTTGCGTCTCGGCCACACAGAAGTCCATCGGCATAGCGGGCAGGCCAAACTCCTTCTTGCCTGCTTCGTGCTGCAGCATCACATTGCCCACCTGGGGGCCGTTGCCATGTCCAATGATGACGTTGTAGCCACGCTTGAACAGGTTGCACAGGCTTTCACAAGTCTTCTCGATGTTGGCCATCTGCTCTTCGTACGTACCCTTTTGGCCTGAACGCAGGAGGGCGTTGCCTCCGAAAGCGACCACAGCAAGTTTTCTCATCGTATGTCTATTGTTTTATTATTCAACTGTGTTTCGATGTTTCTCCAACTGCGTGGAAAGATGCAAAGGTACTATTTTTTTCTGACGACAATAGGCTTTGTACGCTTTTTCCCCACGCGCGATGCCTACGGCCGCGAAGTGCCTGCTGTGCAGAGCCGCCGAATCCACGTTCGCACGGCGCGGTGTGTCTGCCCATCGTGCCGTACGCGGCAAGCAACCACGCCGTACAGCACCGCACACTGCGCCGTACGACATCCGCCACGATGCCGTACGGCACAACGCCTACACAAGAATGTGATTAGCGCCATTATAACAGCGAAGGCGGAGAGATGTCGTACACCTTCCGCCCTGTTGTCGTTGGCTTATCGTGCTCAAGGCCAACCTTGTCATATTTTGCGCCGACCAAACGTTTTGGATCTTATCAACGCGTCCTCCACCCAAGCGCATCGGTCAAGCACACTGCAAAGGTACATAAATTATTACAATCCTCAACCACGCTGCCTCACTTTTTGCACCCAACAAGTGGCCGCATTCCTGACAAAAGTAGTACTTTTGCACACAGGTTGACGCGCTTGGCGCAACAACTCAAAGTTACAAAACCCATATCATTACAACCAATTACACAACCACTATGACCCTACAACAAGCCATCGAAGCGCGCCATTCCGTGCGCCAGTACACCGACCGCCCTATTGAACCAGCCACCATAGAGACGCTGCGCCAGGCCATTGCCGAAGCCAATGAGGCCGGTCGCCTCAGGCTACAACTGGTTACTGACGAACCCAAAGCCTTTGCCGAAGGTATGGCCAAATACGGCAAATTCAGCGGCATCAGCAACTACATTGCTCTGGTGGGCCCCAAGGGCAGCGATGAAGCCATCGGCTATTACGGCGAAAAGATAGTACTACTGGCTCAAACCCTCGGCTTGAACAGTTGCTGGGTGGGGCTGACCTTCAGCAAACAACCCTCGCACTACACTGTGGAAGACGGTGAGACGCTGAAGGGGGTCATCGCTTTGGGCTACGGAGCCACACAGGGCAGCGCCCACGCCCCCAAGCCCATGGAGAAGTTCTACAAATCGGCCGTCCAACCCCTACCCGACTGGTTCGTGAACGGCCTCAAGGCCGCCCTGCTTGCCCCCACAGCCATGAACATGCAGAAATTTGAGTTCGAACTCATCGACAACAAGACCGTGGCTCTACACACCAAGTTCACCCTCGTCAGCACCTACACCAAACTCGACCTCGGCATTGTGCGCTACCACTTTGAGGTAGGAGCAGGCACCGACAACTTCGTGTGGCAAACACGCCTATAGCCCATTATCTGTATTTCCAACACTCAACACATCGCCCCCATGGAACAGCGTTCTCTTCATCCAACGCTCATCATCTCCAACGTCTTGCTCGACGACCAGCCAGTCCACATCCTTGTGGAGGGCAGCACCATAGCACAAATCCTGCCCGCCACGGCCTCGCTGCCTGCCACGAGCAGCACCTGCCGCCACATAGACGGGCACCACAAGGCCGCCTTTCCAGGCCTCATCAACACCCACACCCACGCCGCCATGACCCTCTTTCGAGGCTATGGCGACGACCTGCCTTTGCAGCAATGGCTCGAAGAGAAGATATGGCCCAACGAGCAACATCTGGACGACGACATCGTGTACTGGGGCACCCGGCTGGCCTGCCTTGAGATGATTAAGGGCGGAACTACCGCCTTCAACGACATGTACTTCCACCTGTCGGCCACAGCACAGGCTGTAGCCGACAGTGGCATGAAGGCCGCATTAACCCAGGTCGCCATGGACTTCTTCGACCCCAGCAGGACAGCGGAGGCCAAGCAGCAATTTGCCGACTACGAAAGGCTGATGGCCAGCAACCAGTGGCCACAGGTGCAATGGGACTGCGCCTGCCACTCGGTCTACACCGTCTCCACCGAACTGCTGCAATGGGTGCGCGACTTTGCCCGCGAACACCACACCCAACTGAGCATCCACGCCTCGGAAACGCAAAAGGAGTGCAACGACTGCCAGCTTCGCTACGGGCGCTCCCCCATCCAACTACTGGACAGCCTCGACATGCTGGACGAGCACCTCATTGTGGCTCACGGCCTGTGGTTGAGCGATGACGACGTGCGACTGCTCGGCGCGCATCGCTGCACCGTGGTGCACAACCCCAACTCCAACCTCAAGCTTGGCTCGGGGGCGCGCTTCCTCTACAGCGAGCTGCGCCAGGCGGGAGCCAACATAGCATTGGGCACCGACGGTTGCTCCTCGTCGAACAATCTGGACATGATAGAGGCCTGCAAGACTATGAGCCTGCTGCAGAAAGGCTGGCGTGCCGACCCCACTGTACTACCCGCAGCCGAAGTGCTGAGCACTGCATCGGCAGGCGGTGCCACCGCCCTGGGGTGGAACACCGGAAGACTGGAACCCGGCATGCAGGCCGACCTCTTCCTAACCGACCTCGACAACCTGGCCTTCGTGCCGAACAACAACAGCCTGTCCAACCTTATCTATGCCGCCCATGCCGACTGCGTGGACACCACCATCATAGGAGGACAAGTTGTCATGGAGCACCGCAAGGTGAAGGATGAAGCCCTCATAGTGGCCGAAGCACGGCGAGCAGCACGCAAACTCATCACCGTCTGACCTATCCCAAACGGCCGCTGCCCTCACGCCGCATTTCTCCACTATGCAGAAAGCTCCACACCTATTATTATACGTCATCGTCGCACTGCTCATAGTCGGACTTTCCACCGCCTGTCGGCGAACGGACAACGCCGAAGGCAAGATGATATTTCGGTACAACGAGTGCGCTGGTATTGGTACACTCGACCCAGCCTTCGCCAAAGACCAAGCTCTCATATGGGCGACATCCCAACTCTTTGGGGGACTGGTGCGTTTAGACAACGACCTAATCCCTCAACCCCACATAGCTAAGAGCTGGGAGATAAGTGCCGACGGACTGCACTACACGTTCCACCTGCGAAACGACGTGCAGTTCCACCGCAATGCCGCCTTCGGCACCCCCGACTCCACCCGACGGGTTACGGCACACGACTTCACATACAGCCTGCTGCGGCTGAACGACCCAGCCGTGGCGTCGCCGGGCATGTGGGTTCTAAGCCAAGTGGACAGCAACGGAATCTCAGCGGCCGACGACAGCACGCTCCTAATCCGACTGCGCACCCCCCTACCCTACTTCCTATCGCTGCTGGCCATGCCCTACTGTTCGGTAGTGCCACGCGAAGTGGTGGAGCGTTATGGAGCCGACTTCCGCAAGCACCCCTGCGGCACTGGCCCCTTTCAGCTACAGCTGTGGAAAGAGAACGTCAAACTGGTGTTGCGCCGCAATCCACTCTACTTTGAACGCGACAGCAACGGGGCCCGCCTACCACGGTTGGACGCCGTGGCCATCACGTTCATAGCCGACAAGCAGACCGCCTTCCTACAATTTGTACAAGGCAAACTGGATTTCCTCAACTCGATAGATGCCAGCTACAAGGACGAGCTGCTCACGCGTACCGGCCAGTTGCGCGAGAAATATGCCCACCGCATCGTCATGCAGGCACAGGACTTCCTCAACACCGAGTACCTGGGCTTCAACATGGCCGACATTGCAGCACCGACCGCCGACCGCCGCATCCGGCAGGCCATCAGCTGCGGATTTGACCGCGCAAAAATGATGAAGTACCTGCGCAACGGAGTAGGACAACCCGGCACAGGCGGTATGATTCCCCCCTCACTTCTCCCCTCGCAACAAGGCAGCCCCGACTACGGCTACACCTATGATCCCGAACACGCCAAGGACCTTCTTGCAGCAGCTGGTTACCCCAATGGAGCTGGACTGCCCCCCATCCATCTGAGCACCACTGCTGGCTACCTTGACCTGTGCCGATTCATACAGCAGCAGCTCTCCCTCATCGGCATTGAAGTGCGCATTGACGTAAACCCACCAGCTGCCCTACGGGAACAGATAGCGCAGGGGAAGACCAGCTGGTTTCGTGGGTCGTGGATAGCCGACTACCCAGACGCGGAAAACTACATGTCGCTATTCTACAGCCCTAACAGCGCACCCACAGGCCCCAACTACACCAGGACTCAGATACCAGCCTTAGACCGACTGTACCGCAGAGCCCTGCTCAAGACCGACTTCGGCCAACGTGCCACTACCTACCGACAAATGGACAGCCTCATGATGGCCAACGCTCCCGTCATCATACTATATTACGACCAAATCCTGCACTTCACCCACCCCAATGTGCATGGGCTGAGGAGCAACGCCATGAATAGTCTTGACCTCCGATACACGACCATCGACCCTCGACCATAAGCGAAGCCCTCTCCACACCCCAAACCTGCGGCACTCGATGCCTGCACCATTCAGTGGCACAGTGTTCCCCTTAAAGACACTCGCACAACAGCGAAGCCGTTAAAATAGAAAGAAAATGTGTACATTTGCCTCTCATATTGCATAGCAAGAGACTTGGCAAATACCCCCAAAAACACATTAGCAACCAGAGTAATAACGCAACACCTTCCTATATCATGAAGAGCCGAAAAATCATTTTATCAGCCCTTGTTGTGGTGTGCTGTCTTTGCACATCCTGTCTGAAAGACGGGTTGAAAGACTTTGACGCACTGCGCCACCCCATGCACCTCACAGGCACATTCAACCCCACTTACGGTCTCCCATTGGGCTACGCCGAAGTGGATATGCAAGGACTGCTTACAATGTTCAAACAGTCCGACGGCTACATCAGGGCAGAAGACGGTTGGGTAACACTGGTGTTTGACTCGACTATCGTGTCGCACATTGATATAAACAGCAGCAAAAAGGCTGAGGGAGACCGCGAGTGCTACAACTACACCGCATCGGGCAGCCTGAATATAGACATATTCAAGAACATCGAAAACCTGCCAGATACAGGGGACATCAAGATAAAGAACCTCTACACGTCGCTGCTGGCAAATATACGAGCCAACATGGACCCCACCACGGTAGCCATGGTGCAGCGCACCGGCACTGAGATTTACTTCGACAGCATCCGACTACTATGCCGTGATAAATACGGGTCGATGCACCCCGTCGTGGCCATCGACAGCCACTTTATTGTGCATGACTTTGAATATGGAACCGACATTCCTCTGTTCAAAGACAACGATATTAAAGACGTCATAAACCTTCAACCCAATAGGCTGAGCTACTCGCTACGCGTCAACATATCCATCCCCTCCGACTCACTCACCCTGCCGCTGATGAGCTACATTGGGTCTCACCTCGGCTTTCACAGCCTTGATGTTACTACACACATAAGCCTTGACTTCCCCATCACCGCATACATCAACAATTTGTCATACAACCTCAACCTCGAGATGTCCCCAAGCGATGCATTAGAGAAGCTGACCATAGACACCTCAGTACTGATACTCGAATTCGAGAACTCCATGCCCTTTGAATTTGACCTTTCGGGCAATATGCAAGACAGAAACGGGAACACGCTGTGCGCCCTGATTGATGATGCCTTTACACTTCAGGGCGGCAAGATAGGCTACAACAGCTCACTGAACAACTACGCCGTGGTCGCTCCTCAGACATCTACCATGACCATACCGCTGAACCGAGAGAAACTGGAAGCACTAAAACAGTGCTACAACATACAGCTATCGTCGAAACTGCGCACCTCTAAGAACATGGATACCCCACCAGCCAAGCCCGAGGTTACCGTGGGTGCAGACAATCGGTTGAAGGCAAAAGCATACGCTCGCCTTAGCCCCATTGTCGATTTGGACGTGCCTCTGCACAAGGATTGACCACGAGACGATAGCCATACACCTTATATTATATATACGGAGCATCGATGAAGACAAACAGAATCATACTTGCACTCATGCTGCTAACCTTAGGTGCAAATGTGTGGGCTCAGAACAGCAACGTGATGTACAGTGCAGACCGCATACCACAAAACAATACGCTCAACCCCGCCTTCTTCCCCAAAGGAGATAAAAACTATGTAGCTCTGACCGCTTTCAACATCAGTTTCACTGCTCCACTATCCTACAGCGAAATATTCTATTACGATGCGTCAAAGGGTCAAACCAATATAAGAGTTGACTCCATTCTGAACGTCCTCTCCCAAGAAAGCCACATTATGTACAATGGCGACTTCTACCTATTTGGCTACGGGCACCGCTTTGGCAACACCTTTATTACTGCGTCGGCAGAGGTAAAGACAAGCGTTAAAGTTGGTATCCCCACCGGCTTATTTTCTTTCCTCAACGAAGGAAACTACAATCACCGTGGCGCAGGCAACGAACTTTCGCTGGTTGACGGAGACCTGCTACATGTGCAAGCCTATACGGAGTATGCGCTGGGTGTTGGACACAAGTTCGGCGATTTGACGGTCGGAGCACGCTTGAAACTGATAAACGGTATTGCAGATGTGAGCACGGCGAACACCAGGTTAGACCTATACACATCGGAAGACATGCAAACACTGAAGGCCGACATGTACTACAACCTACACACCTCGCTACCCAACTTCACACTCTCCAGCCTGCAGGCGAAAGACATCAAACAATTTATACTGGGACGTAACTTTGGCATGGCGCTCGACTTGGGAGCCAAATACGAATGGAAAAACTTCGAATTTTCAGCAGCCCTACTCGACTTGGGCAGCATCCACTGGGTCAATGTTAAAGAGATTGTACCCAAAGACGGTACGGGAACGCTCTCCTTCACGGGCTTAGACTTGAGTGCTCTCATTAGTGGAGGAACGATGGATACTGCGACCATAAACCGACTGACCGACACCATCAACTCGCTCACCCAGATGGAACGCGTCGATGGCGAAGACTATTGGACCACATTGCCTACACGTTTCAACCTCGGAGCCACGATGAACATCACCAAAATGCTTAAGGTTGGAGCGCTGTTCCATGGCGAATACAACCGCAGCCTCTCGCCCAATGCCAATGTGAGGTCAGCAGTGCTGCGTCGCAACACAACGCTATTAGCACAGGTAAACTTGTTTAATTGGGTAGAGTGCATGGCGAGTGCATCCATTGTAAACGATGGAAACAAGACCGACTGGTTCAATCCAGGATTCGGGGTGAGCCTCTCCTTATTCAAAAAGGCGCAACTGTTCGTACTGCTTGACTACATCTCCAACATGTACCTTGTTGATGCGAAGTCGTTCAACATCTCTTTTGGCTTGAACGCAATACTGGACAGCAGAAAGGGAAAGAACAAGTGAAAACGAACTCCAGTCGTACACACCTACTGCCACTGGTCTTGGCAGCGTACTGCATAGTACTTCTTCATGGTTGCAAACGCAACTATGAAGAGTTCTATTTTAAGGCCACCGTAGCCGAAGCAGGCCTATGCAGTGCCCTGCAGACAATGTACATATTGGACGTTGTTGGCCCGAAAAACATAGGCGACACATTGCAGTTGTCCCCCTCCTTTCGTGTAGAGAATGGACTGTTTGCCTACAGGTCACCACGGCTGCTCTCGATAGGCGAAACGGTATATGGCGTAGCCTATCTCACCGAAGGCTATGCTGCATTGAACTGCATAGGCCTCACCACCTACAAATTGCCCGAGATGGTACTGCTCAGCGTGGACGAGGACTCCAACAAGGTGAACCAAGCACTGAAACTATCCACTACACATAAATAATACGATACTACCAACACTCTAACACTATAACATGGGAAACATTGTTGCTATAGTTGGACGTCCAAACGTCGGAAAATCAACCCTGTTCAACCGCCTCATAGAGGAACGTAAGGCCATTGTAGACAAGACAAGTGGTGTTACTCGCGACCGTCAATACGGCCATTCGGACTGGAATGGCAAGCACTTTTCCGTTATTGACACGGGAGGCTACGTGATGGGAGGCGACGATGCTTTCGAGCAAGAGATTCGCAAACAAGTGCAGTTGGCCATTGACGAAGCCGACCTGATACTCTTCCTTGTAGACGCCAAAGAAGGCCTCACTCCTATGGACGAAGACGTGGCACAAATGTTGCGCCGTTGCACCAAAAAAGTTCTGCTTGTGGTCAACAAGGTTGATACACCACAACGCATGAACGAGATTGGAGAGTTCTACAGCCTTGGGCTTGGAGAAGTCTACCCTATTGCAGGTATTTCGGGAAGCGGCACTGGAGAACTGCTTGATGCTGTCGTGGCCGACTTCGACGAAGGAGAAGAACACGTGGATGACAACTTGCCACGCATTACACTCGTTGGCCGCCCCAACGTAGGCAAGTCATCATTCATCAACACCATCACCAACCAAGAGCGCAACATCGTTACACCCATAGCTGGAACCACTCGTGATAGCATCTACACGCACTACAACATGTTCGGTTTTGACTTCAACTTTGTGGATACTGCCGGGCTGCGTAAGAAGCAAAAGGTAAGTGAAGACTTGGAGTTCTACTCCGTGTTACGATCCATCAGAGCAATAGAGAACTCCGATGTTTGTATCATGATGCTGGATGCATCACAAGGCATAGAGCAACAAGACCTCAATATACTTAGTCTCATTCAGCGCAACCATAAAGGCGTTGTCATTGCGGTAAATAAGTGGGATCTCATAGAGAAAGACAATCATACGCATGCAGATTTCGAAGCTCTTATCCGCGAACGGATTGCTCCTGGCGATGATGTGCCAATCATTTTTACTTCAGTCATCAACAAGCAGCGCATCTTCAAAGTACTTGAATGTGCAAAGCAGGTATATGAGCGTCGTAGCAGAAAAATACCAACTTCCGAACTCAACGAAAAGCTACTCCCCATTGTGAAGGAGCAGAACCCGCCCCCAGCAGTCAAGGGTAAATTCATCAAGATTAAATATATCACACAACTACCCTCACCTTATCCTCAGTTCGTATTCTTCTGCAATCTTCCTCAATATATACGCGATCCTTACCGCCGTTTTGTAGAGAACCGCATGCGAGAGTTATGGGACTTCTGTGGGGTGCCTATCACCATCTACTTCCGCAACAAATAGCAAATCGCGCGCTTTACAGAGAGTCCTATCACAACATATATTTTACATCCCATGAGAATAGACAAATGGCTTTGGGCTGTCCGACTATACAAAACCCGCAGTCTCGCAGCCGATGCCTGTCACGCAGGGAAGGTCAAGCTCGACGGTGCCACACTTAAGGCCTCGCACGAGGTTGCCATTGGTGAACGTTACGAGCTATCCATCGACCAGTTACACAGAGTAGTAGTAGTGAAGGGATTACCCGTGAGTCGAGTGGGTGCAAAATTGGTAGAGAACTACCTTATTGACCTTACCCCCCAGGAAGAATATGAGCGCATGCAGATGATTCGGCAATACGGATATGAACAGCGCGACCGCGGTGCAGGAAGACCCACCAAGCGAGACCGGCGCGAAATAGATTCTTTCAAAGAGGTATAGCTCAGATGTTGTTCAGTCTCAGCAGTGCGCAGTTGCTGGTACTTATCCTCCGTCAAAGAGGTATAGCTCAGACATTGCTCGGCCTCAACATCGCCTCTGCCCGCTGTACTAATACGCGCAGTTGCCCAGACATTTACCCAACTCAGTTCCATTAAGACCCTGCTGTACATACATCCCTCGTCCATTAGCACTACGCTGATATGTCATCTCCCTTTGCGTCCATAGAAATCTGGAGTGCACTGAGGCCATTCATGCTCATTGCTGTAGCACTCTTGCTAAGCGTTGTGCTGCAGCGAAAGCTCGAGTGGCTACGCCGAAGCCTTGTGCCGACAGCTTTGATTGCCGGACTTCTGCTACTGATCGGCAACTGCATACCTCTCGATACGCCACTCGTTGACAAACATGCCATGGAGACCATCACCTACCATGCGTTGGGACTCGGATTTGGAGCCTTAGCCCTGAAGAAAAGTACCCGTTCTACAGCACGCCAAAGCGCAACTATTGCACGCACTGGAGCCCTCACTGCCGCCACTTATTTAGTACAAGGCCTCTGTGGATTAGCCATCAGTATTCCACTGTTCTTCTGGTGGAAAGACGACTGTTTCTACGCGTCTGGTCTCTTACTCCCAATGGCCTATGGGCAAGGTCCTGGCCAGGCATTAAACATGGGGAACCTCTTTGCCGAGCGTTCAGCCGAACAGGGCTATGTATTTGCGGGCAGCGATTTTGGCCTCACTCTTGCTGCCACTGGTTTCGTTGCTGGTTCAGTAGTCGGGGTGATATACCTTAACATTATGCGTCGCAAAGGAAGATTGCTACAGCGCAACGACAGTACTACACACTACACTTTGGCCGACTATGAAGCTCCTGATGAAATACCCCATAGCGAATCCATTGACAAACTGAGTATCCAATTGTGCCTTGTCTTCGCAATGTATGCAGCAGTCTACATGTTAATGAGCACAGTGGAGCATTGTAACCTCGACACCTTTGGCCAACGCACCCTAAAGCCTCTGGTTTGGGGCTTCAATTTCTTATGGGCCACCCTGTTGGGTGTCCTAATTCGCTCTGTTTTTGAGAAATTGCAAAAGCGCAGTATCATTCATCGCACCTACATCAACAACCACATGCTTGACCGTATAGCAGGCGTGTGTTTCGACATCATGATAACAGCCGGAACCGCCGCTATTTGCTTCGAACGGCTTCAGGGATTACTACTTCCACTCCTCTTGATGGCTATTCTTGGCGCAGTAGTTACATTCCTTTTCCTTTATCATATCAGCCGCATTCTCTTCAAAGGCTATGCAGATGAAGGCTTCTTGTCGATGTTTGGCATGCTGACAGGCACGGCTTCAAACGGCATGATATTGCTTCGGGAAGTTGACCCTCAGTTTTCCACACCAGCTGCGCGCAATCTGGTACTGCAGAGCATACCTGCTGTACTCTTTGGTGCACCCGTATTACTACTCATGGGGTATGCGCCTTTAGGTCTGCGGCAAACCCTCATCACAGCCGCCATCCTTATGGTGCTCCTTGTGGGACTAATCATTTTCATTTGCTTTACTCCTAAATCCAAACGCAAGACCACTTCCCTCAATCATGATAAACATTGACACTCTCACCCAACAGCAACTCGACCAATGCGCCGAAGCAGCCTCCCTGCTTTGGCAACGCGGCTGGGCCGAACGCAATGGGGGAAACCTCATGCTACGATTGGAGAGTAGCACGTCGATTGCCCACAACTTGGAGGATGCACCGTTGATTGATAGCGGCGTCTCCTCACCGCATCTTGCAGGCATGCTGTTCTATGTAAAAGGAAAATCGTGTCGTATGCGTACGCTGGCACAAGAGCCTCTCTCCGGAGGCTGTATCATTGAGATCTGTCCAGACGGCAGACATTACCATATACTTTCAAAATCATCCATTGTGCCAACCAGCGAACTGTCCGCCCATCTTATGCTACATGAGGATATGGTATGCAACGGCAAAGGCTATCGCGCCTCACTCCACACGCACCCCACCAACCTCATCGCACTCAGCCATCTTACCGAGCAAGAGCAGCTTCAAAGTTCGCTGACCGACATTCTTCACTCCATGCTTCCCGAAGCCCGTCTATTCTGTCCTAAAGGAATCTCTTGGGTTCCCGTGCTCGAACCGGGCAGCTTGCAACTGGCCGAATGCACTGTCCAAGCTCTGAAACAGCACGACATCTGCCTTTGGGCAAAACACGGAGTATGCGCCATCGGCCCAGACCTCATTGAGGCATTCGACACTGTCGACATCATGGAAAAAGCAGCCGATATATACCTGCGGCTGCGCAGTGCCATACCTCGCGGCCAATAATCCTAAATAAAAGAGGGCTGCACATTCACTTGTACAGTCCTCTTTCTATCTACTCTTCCCGTAGCACACCTATCAACTTGTCCAGCGATTGAACCAGTCCGATAGCTTCAGCTTGGTCAAGTCCAGCTGAGAGCAGTTGCTCCGCCATGCAACGGGGAACATCACTCGCCTGCTTCTCCAAACCATTTCCAATCTTGGTGAGTGACACAATACGCTGTCGGCCATCGGCCTTTCCAATGGTGCGCACTACCAACCCTTTCCGTTCCATACGTTGCAATATTGGCGTGAGCGTATTGGTATCCAGCATCAGTCGTTGAGCTATGTAACTCACCGACACATTGTCTCGTTCCCACAGTACCATCATCACCAAATACTGCGGATAGGTCAATCCCAGCGGTTCAAGAAGCGAATGATACCGCTGCGTCAACAATCGCGAAAGCGAATACAAGCGAAAGCAAAGCTGACTGTCTAACCTCAATCCTTCGTACATGACGAACTACAGCATAGCTTCGATAGCACTCTCCAACTTCTCGGGCGTGGTCGTAGGAGAATAACGCTTAATGGTCTTTCCATCTCGTGAGATGAGGAACTTGGTGAAGTTCCATTTAATCTTACTTCCAAACAACCCACCCGTACGTCCTTTGAGATACTTAAAGATGGGGTTGGCGTTGTCGCCATTAACGTCAGTCTTCTTCATAATCTGGAACGTTACACCGTAGTTCACCTTGCAGAAAGACTCTATCTCACCATCTGTACCTGGATCCTGATGCGCAAATTGATTGCATGGGAAGCCGATAACTACCAAGCCCCGTTCTCCATACTTCTCATGCAATTTCTCCAGTCCTTCAAACTGGGGAGTGAAACCACACTTGCTGGCCGTATTAACGATGAGTAGCACTTTCCCCTCAAACTGGGCGAAGTCCACCTCCTTACCATTGCTGGCTAATGCCTTGAATTGATAGATTGATTCCATACTCTTACCTATTATATATTGAACAATAATGTATGATGTCCACAAGAAATTGGCAGCTCGACCGTCAGAAAACTACATCTGACGGATAAGCCAATTCTGCATACCAATCTTCTCTATCAGGTCCAATTGCGTTTCGGTCCAGAACAGGTCTTCTTCTTCATCCTTCAGATAGTCCTTCAGAATGTCATAGCTAATTGGGTCGCCGCAGAACAATTGCATGATGGCTTTCAACTGTTCCACCCCACTACGTTGTATACGCAAGTCTTCTTCCAAATAGCTTTTGGGGTCGGCTATCAACTCACGTTGCTTTGTGGGGAGAACCTGCGGCTGTGCACCCAAGTCAAGCATGCGCTCCATGATTTTATCCACCCATCCCATCTCTTCGGCATAATGGTCTTCAAATTTCTTTCCCAACTTCTCGAAACCCTGTGCCGAGAACATTTTCCCTTGTACCTTATGCACAAAAGCACCTTCTGTAAGATCCGTTACGATGGCTTGCATTGCCTCAATTGTCTGATTCTTTTCCATGTTGTGTATTGTTTTAAATATTGGACAATATGTCGTTCGCGATACAAATATACGAACATTTATTCACTTAGCAACAATTCAATACAAAATTACGGAATAATATTACATCGTGAACAACAATAATAGTATTACCAAAGAAGAACCCTCCTTGCGTTTTTGGAGCAGGGAGGGTTGATCGTTCCGTTTCGGACTACAGGCTGCGGAGCCAACTTATTTCTTCTGCCCACCTCATCGGGTCAGGCGTTTCAAGAATAATGGGTATGTCGTCAAAGCGCGAATCGTGCATAAAACGACGGAAGAAGTCCTCCCCTATTGTCCCAAGTCCAAGACACTCGTGCCTATCCACATGACTTCCACACCCCTTTTTGCTATCATTCAAGTGAACAGCTTTCAGATAGTGCAGTCCCACCACATGCTCAAACTGCTCCATGGCATACTGATATCCAATCTCCGTAGCCAAATCATAGCCAGCAGCATGGGTGTGGCAGGTGTCTATGCAGACTCCCACTCTACTCTTGTCGTCAATTCCCTCAATAATGCGAGCCAAATGCTCGAACCGCCACCCAAGATTGGTACCTTGTCCTGCCGTATTCTCAATGACGGCCGTTACACCCTCCGTACTACTGAGGGCCGCATTTATTTCCTGAGCTATCTGGTCCAAGCACTGCTCTTCGCTCACCTTGTTCAGGTGACTACCTGGATGAAAATTCATCAGTTTCAACCCCAATTGCTGTGCGCGCATCATCTCATCAAGAAAGGCAGCTCTACTCTTGGCGAGTGTTTCCTCGTCGGGCGAGCCCAGATTAATCAGGTAACTGTCGTGGGGTAAAACGTATGCAGCGTCGAAACCTCGCTCCACAAGCAGTTCACGAAATGCACTAATCTCGTCGACACCGAGGGGCTTGCTCACCCAGCTCCGCTGATTGCGTGTGAACAGGGCAAACGCGTTCGCCCCTATGCTTTCAGCATGAAGTATTGCATTACACACCCCTCCACTTGCACTCACATGTGCCCCTATATACTTGGCCATATTGTAGTTTTCTTTAGTCTGTAGACAGTCCTATACAAAACAATCCGTCATCCGAGCGTTCGGGCTTGCATGACGGATTGTGCTGTGTTGCAATTGCAGTCGTTATACCTTCAACAGGAAGTTGAGGTTATCGCCCAACCCGTGTTCTACGGTATTTTCCATCTTGGTCTTGAACACCTTCATCTTATTCGGCTTGCCAATAAGTCTGAGGTTGCCCTCTTCCAATAGCAGTGCTGTAGCCTCACGAATGGCTGCCACTGTGGCCTTAGGATTCACCATGATGTATTCCTTGAGCCGGTCATCACGGGTTTCCCCTCCATGCTTCGGATCGAAGAAGTCGGTGTAGTGAGGATTGATTTGGAAAGGCACCAGTCCCATACAGTCGAACGATGCAGGCATCACGATAGGCATGTCGTTGGTAGTGCAGAGCGTGGGGCCTGCCACATTACTGCCGGCGCTCCAGCCCATGTAGGGCATACCGTCAAAGGCGCGCTGCCTAATGGCTTGCATAAGTCCCGTGCGCTGCAACTCCCGAACCAGATGGAATGTATTGCCTCCACCCACTGCCACGCAGTCCGTGTCGTACACTGCATTGATGGGCAAAGCCTTGTGATGAACCGAGGTGAGTTTTACGCCGAACTCTTTGTAGACGGCAGCCACTTTATGTTCATAGGCATCATAGCTCTTCGTCAGGCCTCCTTCAGCAAGGCTTACTCCTGCATAGGGAACGAAGAGAACGCGCTTCACGTGGTGGCGATGGCAAAAATCTGCTATCATGTCCTTGCACCAGCCGAGGTATGCTTCGCCTCGCATCGTGCTGTTGCTAATCAGAAGAAGGTTCCTTTTATCCATGTCGGTGTGCTGTGTTGTATATAATATAATAGGTGTATACTCTCTCTTGCCTGCGGCCTAAGTGGTGCTGACGTTGACTGTGCACTACAAGTCCAGTGTGGCGTAAGTAGCATTACGCTCAATAAATTCGCGGCGTGGCGGTACATCGTCGCCCATGAGCATGCTGAACACGCGGTCGGCCGACGCTGCATTCTCTATCGTAATCTGCCTCAACTGACGGTTCTCAGGATCCATGGTTGTCTCCCAAAGTTGTTCAGGATTCATCTCACCCAGACCTTTGTAGCGCTGCACGTGCAACCCTTTCTCCTTTCCTGCACCGAGCTCGTTGATGGCATTGACTCGGTCTTCCTCAGTCCAGCAGTAGACGTTGCGTTTCCCTTTGCGCACTAAATAGAGTGGCGGGGTGGCCAAGTAGACATAGCCGTTCTCTATGAGCTCTGGCATATAGCGGAAGAAAAAGGTGAGCATCAGCGTGTCAATGTGGGAGCCATCCACATCGGCATCGGTCATGATGATGACCTTGTGATAGCGCAATTTCTCCATGTTGAGCGCCTGACTGTCTTCTGGAGTACCTATAGTTACCCCAAGAGCGGTGTATATATTCTTTATTTCTTCGCTCTCGAAGGCGCGGTGGCGCATGGCTTTTTCCACATTGAGTATCTTACCACGTAGCGGTAGGATGGCCTGATAGCGGCGGTCTCTGCCCTGTTTAGCACTTCCACCTGCGGAGTCGCCCTCAACGAAAAAGATTTCGCACACCGTGGGGTCGCCGTCCTGACAGTCTGCCAACTTGCCTGGCAACCCTGCGCTGCTAAACACGTTGCCGCGCTGCACCATTTCGCGAGCCTTGCGAGCCGCATGGCGAGCCGTAGCGGCCAAGATAACCTTGTCAACGATTTGCTTGGCTTCCTTGGGGTGTTCCTCCAGGTAGTTCTCCAGCATTTCGCTCACTGCGCTGTCCACTGCGCCGCGCACCTCGTTGTTGCCGAGTTTGGTCTTCGTTTGACCTTCAAACTGCGGTTCTGCAACCTTCACACTAATCACGGCTGTCAAGCCCTCGCGGAAGTCATCGCCCGCTATGTCAAACTTGAGCTTGGAGAGCATGCCGCTCTTGTCGGCATAGTTCTTCAGGGTGCGCGTCAGGCCGCTGCGGAACCCAGTGAGGTGGGTACCACCCTCGTGGGTATTGATGTTGTTGACGTAGGAGTGGATGTTCTCGCTGAAAGAGGTGTTGTATTGCATGGCGATCTCAATAGGGATGCCTTGCCTTTCGCCTTCGATGTAGATGGCCTCGGGCATGAGGTTCTCGCGGTTCTCATCAAGGTATTGGATGAAGTCGCGCAGACCGTTCTCAGAGTAGAACTTCTCAGCCGGGTGCTGCCCGTTGTCGTCGGTGCTGCGCTGGTCTTCGATGTTGAGTTCAATACGCTTGTTGAGGTAGGCCAGTTCGCGCAAACGTGCGGTGAGCGTCTCGTAGTCGTATTCCGTCGTAGTGAAGATGGTGGCATCGGGGTGGAACGTGATGCGCGTCCCCCTTTTCTCGGTCTGACCGACCACCTCGACCGGTGTGGTCGGGATGCCCTTCGAATACTGCTGACGATAAATCTTGCCGTCGCGAAATACTTCAGCCGTCATCCGGTCGCTCAGTGCGTTGACACAGCTGACGCCTACGCCGTGGAGGCCACCACTCACCTTGTAGCTACCCTTGTCGAACTTGCCACCAGCGTGCAGCACCGTCATCACCACTTCCAAAGCACTGCGGTGTTCCTTTTCGTGCATATCGACTGGGATACCGCGCCCGTTGTCCTCCACGATAATGGAGTTGTCTTCTGTAATGGCCACGTCTATCTTGTTGCAGTAGCCTGCCAGTGCTTCGTCGATGGAGTTATCCACGACCTCATACACCAGGTGGTGAAGGCCTCTGAAGTTGACGTCGCCGATGTACATGGCCGGACGCATACGCACTGCCTCCAAACCCTCAAGGACCGTAATATTATTGGCGCTATAGCTACTTTGTGTAGCTCTCGTCGTTTCGTCGCTCATATCTACATTAATTATATGTATATTCAGACTGCAAAAGTACAAAAAAAACAGGACACATTCCCCCCTTTTCAACGCCTATTTATCAACCCCCGACTAACACCTGCCATCCCACCGTTCAATGCCCCGATTCCTGTCGCCCGAGGATGGCCAACGCCGCCGCTCCATCTGCCCCCTGATGGCCTTAGACCACCAGGTCGGAACACTGCACTCTTCCACCCCTAAGCCGTACGACAGCGCAGCACATGCCGTACAGCAGCACCGTTCCACAACAAGATGTTTTCCAACGATATTGTACAAAAGAGGCCTCCATGCTGTACGGCATGGAGGCCTAACTCTGCACTCTTCCACCTCTCTTCTCTATGGAGGGGGCACCCCGAGTGCTCACGGCTGCTACAGCTAATGACGAACACCAACATGGTGGCATTCCGAACCGCATCCGCGCTGCAAAAGTACGCACTTTCGGCCAATCCTGCAAACCACCTTGCGCACCCGCGTAGCATCGTCCACCCTTAGCGCCAAGCAAAACATGGACTTAAAAGAAGGGTGCCTCATGCAATAAAGAGCATATTAGTCCGTTAGCCACAACAAAAACAGCACCGCGATGCGCACGGCCGTACCCAGTGCAGACGCACCGCCGAAACAGCAATCATCAACACAACGGAAACACTATGACTAAGATACTTGTAACTGGTGGCGCAGGATTCATCGGATCGCACACCACCGTAGAACTGCAGCAACAGGGCTACACCGTCCTGATTGCCGATAATCTGTCAAACACCAACGCAGGGGTGGTGGACAACATTGAGAAGATCACCTCCATTCGTCCCCTATTTGAGAAGGTCGACCTGTCGGTGCAGACCGAATGCGCTGCCCTATTCGAGCGCCATCCCGACATTGAGGGTGTCATCAACTTTGCCGCACACAAGGCCGTGGGCGAGAGCGTGGAGAAACCGCTCATGTACTACCGCAACAACCTGTGCATCGTGCTCAACGTGCTGAACGAAATGCAGCGTCGAGGCATCAAAAACTTTGTGCAAAGCAGTTCGTGCACCGTATATGGCGAGCCCGACCAGTTGCCCATCACCGAGACTGCCCCACTCAAACCAGCCTTAGCCCCCTACGGCAACACCAAAAAGATGGTGGAGGACATCCTGCAAGACTGTGCAAAACAGGACCTCGTGCACGCCATTGCACTACGCTACTTCAACCCGATTGGGGCTCACCCCTCAGCACTTATCGGCGAACTGCCGAACGGCGTGCCCAACAATCTTATGCCGTTCATCACCCAAACCGCAGCAGGCATACGCGAACAGCTGAGCGTCTTCGGCAACGACTACAATACGCCCGACGGCACCTGCATCCGCGACTACATCCACGTGGTCGACCTGGCTAAGAGCCATGTAGCAGCGCTTCGTCGCCTTCTGCAGAACGAGCAGAAGGCTCACTTCGAGACATTCAATATCGGCACAGGCAACGGTTTCAGCGTGTTGCAGGTTATCCAAAGCTTCGAAAAGATGAGTGGACGCAAACTTAACTACCGCATTGCCGACCGTCGTGAAGGAGACATTGAGAAGATATGGGCTGATACATCGTATAGCAACCACGAGCTTGGATGGCATGCAGAACAAAGCCTTGACGACATGACCCGCGACGCATGGCGCTGGCAACTCCACCTCATGGAGTCGTAGGTCGCACATACTGCAGCACAGACAGCGCACTGCAAAAACACCGACTGCCGACCGTAGACGGTATGGTCTACGGTCGGCAGCCGTTTTTCAGCACCTCGTCAGCAGGGAGAATAACCTACCCTATTCGGCTATCGGCTCAATGTTGTAGCCCAACTTGGAGCGCACCATGTCGAGGCCGCTCAGTTCACATTCCACAGCCGATGCTGCACGCACGGACTTGTTGCACAAGTAGAAGTCGGGCTTGCGTGTGCGACTGGTGTAGCGCACATGCAGGTCTTTGATGCGGATGTGATTCAAGTAACCCACAGGCGGTTGCTTGCGCACCCTGCCGTCCACCTTGTAGAGATAGAACCGCTGTGTAATGCGGCTCAGCACCACCGTTACATCTTCCATCACCACGTTGGGCCAGCACTTCTGTGTCAACTCTGGGCGACTGTTGGGCGGCGTGTCAAGACGTCCCACCTTCAGCACGCAGTCTTTCTGCGGTGTAGCATAGATAATGCAATGCCTCAGCACTACATCCATCGGTGTATAGGCGTTGTATTCCGGACGGATAAACACAGGGTGGCACTGCTCAAAAGTGCAACTGTCGTAGACTATCTCGCCAAAGCCCGACCCATACTGCACGTGCTGTCCGCGGAAGGTACACCCACGGAAGTAGGCATTGCGCCCATAACAGTGGATGTCGAAACGGTTCACATCGCAGTGATTCAGCGTAGTGTTACTAATATTATTGGTGCCGAACACCCCCCAAGCTCCTGTTGCCTTCAGCCGATTGAAGACCACGTTCCATGTATTATTCATCGAGATGCCGTAGCCATACTCGTGTTGTTGAGAGTAGGTGCCATTGATGACCATATCGTTCACTTCTATATTGGTGCAGGTGCCAAAGTGAACGGCAGCGTCAGCATACTTCTTCGGGTCGTAGGGTGTATTAATAGTGATCTGCTCCAGGCGCAGCCCATTCACACCACTGAAGGAGAAACAATTCGTCTTAAATGCTGCACCCTCGGCACGGTCTATCACCAGGTCGCGCACCCACTTGTCGTCGTCGTCGACACTCACAACTCTGGTCGTCGGGCGCGAAGGGGGTGCGGCGTAGGGCATGGCGGCGCTGTTGAGGGCATGGCCATCATGCAGTAGCAGCACGTCGGAGCGCATGGCAGCATAGCCGTAGCCAATACGCTCGGCCACCCACGGCTCCTTGTCGGAAAGCACCAGTAGCTTCCACCCCTGGCGGAGTTGCTCAACGGAGGTGAAGTCGCCACCGTCGAGCAGTGAGGCATCGACCTCCACATCCTGTGCCGCATTGCTCATCACAAAAAGGGTCATATTCTTGGCATCGTTGCTCACATGCAGCCGTGTGCCAGCAAAATCGCAGCGGTGGGGCAACGGTATGGAGACTGCATCGGGAGGCAACTCAATCGACAGGCGCCCCACCCCTTCATAAGAGATGTCGGCACCGCGGCGCACCGCCTCTTGGTGGGTGCGGAGCAACACGCGGTAGCGCGCCGTATCTGAGCGCGCCTCGTTCAGCCCGAAATCCAAAGGCGACAACACCTCATGCCGCACCTTTTTAGTACTATCGCGCAAACTGCGCAGCATCAAAATCGACCCTTTTTGGGCAACGGCACCACACGTCGTGCAGCACACGAGGAGCAGAGCCATCGCGCACCTTAATTGCGAAAAAAGTTCTGTTTTCTTCATCATATCCTTGTCATGTTCTATTGATTCTGGCTCGGCAAGTGGAGGCCAAACGTGCTGTATGCAGTCTACGAGCCAATTAAAAATACGGTATTGCGCTTATGCAAGTTCACCTGCAACCGTTCGCTTCGCCACTGCTCGGCGGTGAGCGTGCGCACGTATTGCGAAGGCATCGTGAGGTCGCACGCCACGCAGATGGCCGTATCGGCCCTGCACGTCTCGCTCAGACTCTGTAGCATCTGATTGTTGCGATAGGGGGCTTCGATGAAAAGTTGCGTTACGCCGTCGCGGCGTGCACGGCTCTCTAAAGTGCGAATGGTCGCAGCGCGTTGCGACTTGTCAACAGGCAAATAGCCACAAAAAGCAAACTGCTGCCCACCCAGTCCCGAGGCCATAAGAGCCAGCATCAGCGAGGAAGGCCCTACCAAAGGCCGCACCTCCACCCCCCGACGCTGCGCCATGCGTACTACCGCAGCCCCTGGGTCGGCCACACAAGGCAGGCCTGCTTCGGACAATACGCCCACGTTGCGCCCTGCCTCAATCTCGCGGAAGCACTCCTTGATGTCTTCGGGCCGACTGTGCTCATTGAGCACGTAGAACTGCGCCTGCTCTATGGCGTGAGCATAGCCCACGGCGTGCAGAAAGCGGCGCGCCGTACGCAATTCTTCCACCACAAAAACGGCGCAACTGTCAATCCACTCCTTGTTATAGGTCGGTAGCACTTGGCTCAACGACTCGCTGCCGATGCCCACTGGTATCAGAATAAGTTGACCTCGACATACGGACTTGTTATCTTTCATACTGCATATTCTTCATTCCTTCACCTACTCGCCGTTCGTCATCACCAGACGCACACTATCGCATTCGAGGCGCTGCGCAAGCCATTGGTGCATCGAGGCCTGCTGCTTTGCGCTCAGCGCCTTTGGCTGGGTAGCCACAACCGCCACCACATATCCCTGCATGCTGTCGGCCACACCACGCGACACATAAGCCATGTCGAGCGTTGACACCTCGGGAAAGAGCGTCTGCAACTCGCGCTCGACTGGCACAGCGAGAACAGCCACCTGCTTGTACGGCTGCAGCACAGCCTGCAACGAATCACTCCGTTGCTGCTGCAACTGCAGTGCATCACGGTAATGAGCCACACTACCTCCGGTGGTTCTGCTGCTCTGCCCAACGCCGTTATCGTCAAGGTTGAGCTGTATAAATCGCAGCTCGTATGCCCCCAACCCGTAGTGCTCCATATTGTGGCGCGCACGGTCTATCGTCTCCTCGTCCACGATGTTACCCACCGACACCAGTTGCAAAGTGTGCTCATCCTTGCTCACCTCATGCTCTATAATACGGGAGCCTGGCAAGTCAAACTCTTCCTTAATAAACGACGTAAGGTTGTTGTTGAAGATACTGCCCCTTACGATTGACACCGTCATGAATACGGCTGGAATCAAGATGATGAACACTATGCTCACCATGATGCGATGGGCTTTGCGAGCTTTGTTCTGGTCCAGCGACACCGTACGACGAAAGCCCATGAGCCTAACCCCAAGGGTAGTAGCCAAGGCAATGAACACCGTATTGATGCAGAACAGATAGAAAGCACCCAAGAAGAAGGACAGGTTGCCGGTGGCTATCCCAAAGCCTGCCGTGCAAAGCGGTGGCATCAGAGCGGTGGCAATGGCCACTCCAGGTATCACATTCCCTTTGCCACCAGAGGCAATGGCAACGATACCGGCACATCCGCCGAAGAACGCTATGAGCACATCGTACAGGGTAGGTGTGGTGCGAGCCAACAGTTCACTCTGCACATCACCGAGGGGCGATATCCAAAAGTATAGGGTAGCCGTTACAATACTGATGACCGTAGCCACCAAAAAGTTCTTGAATGCACGTTTCAGCAGTTCGATATTGCCTATGCCAATGGCCAACCCCATGCCCACTATTGGACCCATTAAGGGCGAAACCAGCATGGCACCTATGATGACTGCCGTTGAGTTGACGTTCAACCCCAGCGAGGCAATGAATATGGCAAAGATGAGCACATAGAGATTGGCTCCACGGAAGGAGACATCACTACTTACGGCATCAATGGTTGCCTGCTCGTCCATCTTGTCTTGATGTAGACTGAAGTAGCTTTTCAGTCGTTGCAGAAAATCCGTCAGCCTGTTGTGAAGGGTATTCTGGTTCATTACTATGTTAGATTCTTTGTCCCTGTACACGTTGGCGCAGGGCGATGGTTAGGTTGTTCCAATAAAAACGGCGCAGCATGCCTTTCCCATACAGCCGTCGATACTGCGGTCTGAATCTTGCATACTTGCACAGCCGACGTGCCACCCTGAGCGCCGTACGGCTGGCACGTGGACGAGGGTCGCGATACATGTCGGCAAAGCACTCCACCACCGACACTGCCGTGGTGGACTTCTCATAAATATTGGTGTGAAACAGCTTATCACAATAAGCACTCAATGCCTCAGCGAATAGGCCAGCCTCGGTGCAGCTGCACAACTGAAAGAGTTTCTCTCGGTCAAAACCAGGCTGCCCTGTGAGGAGCACCCAATCCAAGAGCGCACGCATCGGTATGGCTTCGTCGAAGAAGGTGGCGTGGTAATCCGTATGTGCGGCAAGAAACAGGGCGTGCGCCACCTCATCGAATGTGCCACACTGCCGCAGGTATTGTTCCAGAAGGGCATTGTCCGCATCCTTATAGAGCAGATACCAGTGCAGTTCGGTGCTCGTGCCGTGCCACCGCAGCACGGTGTGGCGTGCATTACGCCTGTCCATCACCACTTCAGTGGGCAACTGATTCAATGCCGCAACGGTGCGATGGTGCGTCTCCTCTGACTGCGACCACACGTAGAGGTCTATATCGGAGCATTCTCTGTGCAACGGATTGGGATAAAGTGCAGCCAATGCAGCACCTTTCACCTCAACAACGGCCGACGTGTCGCCCAGCAAGGGCATTAGTTCCGTCAGCCGCGTGCGTGCTTCGCGCAGGCGAAGTTGGTGTTGTTCCACCTGGTCGGCATAGCCTGCCATGCGATATAGCAACTCGCGCCGTGGGCGTCGCTCGGTTGGTAGTGCACTTACCGCGTCATACAGCAGCGCACCAACCCGCTCGCGCAAGGCCTGCTGCCACAAGGCATCCCACTCAGCATCGGTGTGCCGCATCTCCGGCAGAGGCTGTCCCAGACAGGCAGCACCCATATAGGCAGCCAACCACATGGTGCTATTGCTGTTCACAGCCGCGCCTCCTTTTCTGTTGAGCCCCAACTGCGCACGCGGTCGACCACAGGGCGCGCCATGCGGCATGCAAGGGTAAATATCCAATGGCATACGCCGTTTTGCAGCAGTCGTTCCGATAGTCCCGTGCGCTGATCAAAGAATGAAGACGGGGGACGCGAGGCTTTCCGCAGGCGAGCCACATCGCTCCACGCGCAGCCTTTCACCGACAGCACCCTTGCATACAGGTAGCGATAGCGCAGGTAGAGCCGCTGCGCACCGCACTGGCATGCGTCGGGAGCCGAAAGGCACAATCGCTTCAAGACAGCGAAGAAAGCCACAACGTCGTCCACATGACGTGTCCGCTCAGCACGCTGCCACGCACTATGCCGCCGAGGCGAAAGTTCATAGCACCGCGCATTCGGAAGATACAGCACTCGGCTTGCCGCCATCAGCACTTCGGCCACCCACACCGAGTCCTCGAGGAGAGACATTCCTTCTGGGTAGCCGAGTCCCTGCTCCACCACGAAACCACACCTATATATATAAGTGGTGTGGTCTAAGCATCCGTTGCGCGCGTCGAGTAGCGGCCAGGGCGAGTCGAGCATACGCCCATGCGAAACGTCGCACTCGGCCTGCGCCCCACGTACCATAGCGCCCAACTTGATGAGGTCGGGTTGTTCCGCCTGCAGCGCAGCGATGGTCGAGCACAACTGCCGCACCGAGCCGCGTGCCACCCTATCGTCTGCATCCACTGGCCACACGTACTGCCCTGCAGCCACACGCAGTGCCTCATTGCGCGCCGCAGCAACCCCGCGGTGAGCGGTGTGCACGCTGCGGATAGTGAGGTCGGGATGCGCGGCTGCAAACTGCTGCACCCGCAGCAGCGAGCTGTCGGTCGAACCGTCGTCCACCACCACCACTTCGGCCTCAGCACCTGCTGCCGCCTCAGCCACCGACTGCAGACAGCGGTCGATGGTAGCCTCGCCATTGTGGAGAGGGATGATGATGCTCAGCAGAGGTGTGCTCATGGTGCTTCGGTATGGGCAAAAAGAGAGAGGTTGAAGTAGCCTCCTACCTCAACCTCTCACGCTTCAATGTCGTTATTTCGTAGGTACAGCCTTCAACGTCTCCAGCAGATATTGCCAGAATTTCTGAACGCTCTCAATGTTGACTCTCTCGGCCGGGCTATGAGGGCTCATGATGGTCGGGCCAAAGGAAATCATATCCCAGTTGGGGTAGATACCGCCCAACAGACCACACTCCAAACCTGCATGGATAGCCATCACCTTAGGCTCGGTTCCGAAGAGTTTGCTGTAGGTCTCTTGCATAGCCTTGAGCAGGGGCGACGCCATATTGGGCTTCCATCCTGGATAAGCACCCGTCAAGTCGCACTTGCCACCAGCCAACTCTGCGAGGCATACCAGACGCTCTGCCAGGGCTTCCTTCGACGTGTCGACCGAGCTGCGCAGCAGTGCCATAAGGGTGAAGGTGCCATTCTCAGTCTGCACGCGGGCCACGTTGAGCGACGTTTCCACCAGTCCTGCCACCTCGCTGCTCATGCGCACCACGCCATTGGGCACGCACATCATCACGTTGATGAGCTTTTGCGTATCGGCATCGGTCATTACTTGTTCGGGCAGTGCCACCTCTTCGTACTTCATGCAGTAGTCGGGCTCTACCGAGGAGAGCTCCTTGCTGACCCATCCGCTCACCTTGTCGAACTCGGCCAATATGCACTCCTTGTGCTCGCGTGGCATCACGAACGTAGCGCTTGCCTCACGCGGTATTGCATTGCGCAGGGAGCCGCCGTCGACCTCCACGAGGCGTATGCCACACTCGGCCACCCAACGCAGATGGCGGAAGAGGAGCTTGTTGGCGTTCCCACGCCCCAGGTTGATGTCCATACCACTGTGTCCGCCCTTGAGGCCTCCGATGGTGAGCCTGCAGGCTACGTAGTCTTTCGGGCAGGCCTCCATGTTGTAGCCGATGTGCATCGTGGCATCCACACCACCAGCGCAACCCACATAGAGTTCGCCTTCGGTCTCCGAGTCCATATTGAGCAGCAAGTCGCCCTCAAAGAGACCTGGCTTCAGGCCGAAGGCTCCGGTCATACCGGTCTCTTCGTCAATCGTGAACAGGGCCTCGATGGGACCATGCTGTATGTCGTCGGCTGCCAGCACCGTCATTGCAGCGGCGGCGCCTATGCCGTTATCGGCTCCGAGGGTAGTGCCGTTGGCCCACACCCATCCGTCTATAATACGAGTCTCTATCGGATCGTTGAGGAAGTCGTGCACCTTGTCATTGTTCTTCTGCGGAACCATGTCGACATGAGCCTGCAATATCACACCGCGGCGGTTCTCCATGCCTGGAGTAGCAGCCTTCTTCATGATGATGTTGCCCACCTCGTCCACGCGGCACTCGAGGTTGTGCTCTTTGGCAAATTGCACGAGCATGGCGCGCACCTTCTCCTCATGCTTAGAGGGGCGGGGCTGTTGCGTAAGGGCGTAGAAGTTGTTCCACAACGCTTTCGGTTCAAGTTCTCTTATTGTCATAGTCTATATGTATTTGATGATTATACAAGGTTTCCTTTCACGACACGAAATTACGAATTTCTGCCCAAACAGCCAAATTTTAGTTCTTTTGGTCGGATAGACAGCCACCTGTGCCGAAATGTTCGTATCTTTGCACCGTCAATCTCTGCTGGTGGTAGCGCAGAAAGGCAGCTGGCAGCGGGGTTCTTTTTCCTCACCCAACCATTGTTCAACCACGGGCCTTCGGAGGCACTGCCGTACGGCAGGAGGTGCTTGTGCCGTACGGTGTAGGCGTGCGCTGCGCGCTATCTGAATATAGCACACGTGGTTGCACCACTCTCATGCCGTACGGCAGGCGGGCCGATGCCGTACGGCGATGGTACCAAAGCCGTACAGCGTTGACCCTCATGCCGCACAGCACCCACCTCCCCGTCGTTCTCCTCGCCACCGCGCGCCTCCTCGGCTCGCCCCCCGAAGCCGATAGGCGAAAAAAGAGTATCTTTGCACACCCTTGAGACCACCTGCCTGCAGCCCTACGCGTCAAGAAAAACAGACGCTTGCCCACCGCAGCAGCACCTCAAAGGCGCAACACAACGCTATATTATAAGGTATATCAAGACAACATCCCCATGAACATCCGCATCGTACAGCACGACATCGTGAGCGCCAACCCCGAAGCCAATGGGCGTTGGATAGCCGAAGAGCTGAATACCCGCGAAAGTCGCGAGGCACTACTGACCATCTTTCCGGCCTGCACCCTGTGCGGCTACCCACTGTTTGCAGCCGCCTCCTATGAGGACCTGCAAAAGCGTGCCCAACAGGTGCTTCAGCAACTCATTGCGCAGTCAGAGCATCAGGCCTTCATCGTGGGGTTGCCCCTTCAGCTGCAGGACAGCGGCCTCTGCAACGCGCTGGTGTTTGTCCACAACGGAGCTATACGTGCCACCATCACGAAAAAGAATCTTTCGCACCTCGAGCACCGCTATTTTGCTCGTGGCAATGGGGTGCAGGTGGTGCGCTACCAAGACCAAGAGATTGCCATAGGCTTCTATGAGGACATGAAGGAGTTGGAGCGCAGCGCCGAGCTGCAAGGGGTGGATGCTGTGGTGTGTTGCGCATGCAACATCTTTGCAGCCGACAAGCCCTACTCCGTCCGCTATCGGATGGTGAAACTGGTGGAGAAGCTCAACGCCTCTGCCGTGTACGTCAACCGCACGGGGGGCGAAGGTTCCTACCTCTTTGCGGGCGGCTCATTGGCCTTAGGGGCTGCAGGCACGGTGCTGTGCCAGATGCCCTACTTTGAAGAACAGAGCCGCAGCGTAGACCTGCAGCTGATAGAGCCCGACGCGAACGACAGCAAGCCCGAACAAGTGGAGCTGATATACAAAGCCCTCACAACCGGAGTGCGCGACTACTTTGCCAAAAACGGGCTGAAGCGTGCGGTATTGGGATTGTCGGGCGGCATCGACTCGGCGCTTGTTGCCGCACTGGCGGTGGCTGCCCTCGGCGCCGACAATGTGCACGGCCTACTCATGCCGTCGCAGTATTCTACGGACCATTCGGTACAAGACGCAGTGGACTTGGCTCGCAACCTCGGCATGAAGTACGACATTGTCCCGATAGCCGACATGTTCGAGACTTTGCGCGGCACCATGAAGCCGCTCTTTGGCGACCGTCCAGAAGACGTAACCGAGGAGAACATGCAGGCGCGCATACGAGGCATCATCGTGATGAGCTATGCCAACAAGTTCGGAGCATTGGCTCTCAACACCACCAACAAGAGCGAGGCCGCCATGGGCTACGGCACCCTCTACGGCGACAGTTGTGGCGCCCTCGGCGTAATAGCCGACCTCTACAAGACTGATGTGTACGAGCTGTCGAACTGGATTAACCGCAACGGGGAACTGATACCCCAGCACACTATAGACAAGGCTCCCTCGGCCGAGTTGCGCCCAGGGCAGAAGGACTCTGACTCGCTGCCCGACTACGAAGTGCTGGACTCCATACTCGAGATGCACATCGAGGGCGGCCTGTCGGCCGAAGAGATAGTGGCCGAAGGGTTCGACCGCGAACTGGTGGAAACCGTGGTGCGCAAAACCAAGTCCAACGAGTGGAAACGGCTGCAATTCCCACCACAGCTGAGGGTGTCGACCGCTGCATTCGGTTTGGACCGCCGCGTACCCATTTCCTAAGCCGCAGGCTCGCCGACGACATTTTCCCCACATGGCAGACCGCACAATGCTCAACACTGCCTCGCAGTTGGCTGTGGACTTTGTGGAAACCACCCACACTTCGGTGTTCCTCACCGGCAAGGCTGGCACAGGCAAGACCACTCTGCTGCAACACATCGTGGCCACCACAGGCAAACGCAACGTGGTGCTGGCCCCCACTGGCATTGCAGCCGTCAACGCCGGAGGCATGACCATCCACTCCTTCTTCCAGCTGCCCCTATGCCCCTACCTGCCCGATGTGCCAGAGTTCACTACTGAATACAGCGCATCGCACCGCAGACACGCACTGCGCAAGGCCAAGTTGGAGCTCATCCGCTCGCTGGAACTCCTCATCATCGACGAGGTCTCCATGGTGCGAGCCGACCTGCTGGATGCGGTCGACATGGTGCTGCGCGAAGTACGCCGCAGCACACAGCCTTTTGGAGGGCTGCAGTTGCTCATGGTGGGCGACATTCACCAGTTGTCGCCCGTCGTAACCGACAGCGAGCGTCCCTACATAGAACGCGTTTACCCCTCACCCACCTTTTTCCATTCCAAAGCGCTGCAGAAGCTGCGCTACGCCACGGTGGAACTGAGCGAAGTGTTTCGCCAGCAGGATGCCCAGTTCGTAGCACTGCTGGACGAGGTGCGCAGCGGCACCCTATCCCCCCACACCATCAGCACCCTCAACAGCCGACTGCAGCCACACTACAAGCAGCACTCCGACGAGACGGCCATCCGACTGACGACCCACAACCGACAGGCCGACGCTGTCAACCTCGAAATGATGCGCCTGTTGCCCGGTCGGGAATACAGCTACGGGGCCTCGGTCGAAGGCGACTTTGCCCCCAACACTTTTCCCACCGATAAGGAACTGCACCTCAAAGTGGGTGCACAAGTGATGTTTGTCCGCAACGACCCCACGGGACGCTACTACAACGGCATGCTGGCTCGGGTAACGGCCTGCGGCAACGGACAGGTACGGGTGGACAACCTCAAAGGCGACGAACTGGCGGTGCAACCCATCACATGGGAGAACATCCGCTACGAAATGGCTGCCAACGGCGAGGTGAAAAGCACGGTCATCGGCAGCTTCACCCAACTACCCCTACGCGCAGCTTGGGCTATCACCATCCACAAATCGCAGGGGCTCACCTTCGACCGCGTGGTGATTGATGCCGCACACGCTTTTGCTGGCGGCCAGGTGTACGTGGCCTTGAGCCGCTGCCGCACACTGCAGGGTATTACGCTCGTTTCGCCCGTGCCACAAGAGGCCATCTTCATCGACAGCGAAATAGCTGATTTTTCGCAAAGCACTCCCTCATTGGAAGAGCTGCAACAGCAGAAAACCGAAGCCCAAGAACAATACTACACCGTGCTGCTTCGCGAGTTGCTCGACACGCGTCCCTTCGAGGCTGCACTGCGTTCGCTTGAGCAACTACTCGGCTCCTCCGCCCCACTCACCGCCAGCGAGAACCCGTTTCAACCCGTCTTCGAACTGCTGACAGCCCTGCAGCAAACACAGGAACGCTTTGTGCGCAAGCTGCTGACAGCTCAGCACGAACTGCCTCATAACCATTTCACCACCCACCGCAACCAGCGGGTGAGCGACTGCATAGGCTACTTTCAGCAGCAGTGGGGCGAACTATCAAGGCTGCTGCACACGGCACTCAACACCCCCTCCCCCATCAAACTACGCAACAAGCAGCAACGTGCCGCAAAAGAACTGTGTGCAACCCTGCTTGGCGAGAAGCAAACGCTGCTCAGTGCCATGGCCACTGGCGGCTTCAACGTGGTGAACTACACCTCGGCAAAAGCCCACCTGCGCCACCCAAACGCGCACGCCCCCGAAGCCAACACCCCACCACGCAGCACCACCCCTCAGCCCAATGAGCACACCGCAACCGACACCTCTCCCACAAAGCAACCCGAAGTAGATCCCCAAAAGAAAACATCGCTCCGCACACTGCGCCTGCAGCAAGTGGTCGAATTGTGGCAAGAGCATCACGACCCCAAGCTCATAGCCTCCACAATGGGCCTCGCCCTATCCACCATCGAAGGCTACCTATCCGACGCTGTGGCCAGCGGGCTGCTCAACGCCACAGAAATCATCCCTCCAGCCGACCTGCACCTGCTGACGAACTACTTCACATACACAACCTCAACAAAACTAACCGATGCCTACAACCATTTCAACCAAGAATACCCATACCTGCAACTGAAAATAGCAAGAGAAAAAGCCCTATCTCCGCGCAAAAAACAGGCCTAACTGCTTGAAAAACCACTGAAAATATCAGCATGTTACGCCGTTCCAAAGTACAACAATCGTTTATTTTTCATACATTTTCGCATCTATTTCCCAAAAAGTTATTACCTTTGCAACTTGATAACGAATTTTAAACTTCAAAGAACAAAGAGATGACTAAAGCAGAAATCGTATCGAGCATCGCCGAGAAAACTGGCATTGAGAAGGTCGCCATCCAGGCTATTGTTGAAGAGTTCATGACCGTGGTGAAGGACTCCATGACCAATGGGGAAAACGTGTATCTGCGCGGATTCGGTAGCTTCATCATCAAGAGACGCGCCGACAAGATAGGTCGCAACATAACGAAGAACACCTCGCTGATGATACCAGCTCACAACATCCCCGCTTTCAAACCCGCCAAAACGTTCATGAACGACGTGAAGAAAGGCGTTAAGTAAAGAGCAGCCAATAGAACAAGCGAGCGGGTCTCCCCCAGTGGGAGACCCGCTCTTTTCGTCCTCTACCGATTCCTCCTTCCGCTCTGCACAACACCTCTTTTTACTCCGTATTTTCACTCATTCTCCACTACAATAATGCACATTCCCCAACCTTATAATGCGCGTCATTCAACTCAATAATGCGCATTTCCCAACCCAATAATGTACGTCATTCAACTCAACGATGTGCATTTTCCAAACTTAATAATGCGCGTCATTCAACTCAATAATGCGCATTTCCTCAACTTAATAATGCGCGTCATTCAACTCAATAATACACATTTCCCGATGCAATAATACGCGTCATTCAACTCAATGATGCGCATTCCCCAACCTAATAATGTACGTCATTCAACTCAATAATGCGCATTCCCTCAACTTAATAATGTGCGTCATTCAACTCAATGATACATATTTTATCTCATCATTGCACACTACACAGTTCAAGGCGAAAGGCTGCCCTATGCGGGTAGTGCCTTTCACCTTGAAGAGGTAAAATGACTGTGGTGAAGTGCTTACGGTTTGGTGCTGTGAAGCACCGAGGCGTTGCTACTTCTCCAGTCGAATGCGGGCATCAACGGCAGTTACATAACGTGGATTGCCGAGGAGTGGGTTCAAGTCCATCTCTGCAATCTCGGGTGCTGCCTGCACCAGGGCGCTGACGCGTGCAATCTGGTCGGCATAGAGGTCGAGGTTGACGGCTTCTTGCCCACGGACGCCCTGCAAAATCTTGTAGCCACGAAGGTTTGCAAGCATCGACTTGGCCTCATCGGCCGTGATGGGTGCCAGTGCCGACTGCACGTCTTTCAGCACTTCGATGAAGATGCCACCGAGTCCAAAGAATACTTGATGACCGAACTTGGCGTCGCGAATGGCACCAATATAGACATCGGTGCCATCCAACATGGGGTACATCTCCACGGCGTAGGTTTCGGGAATGACAATCAAGCGGTCAAATTCGCGAGCCACCGTGTTGAGGTCTTTCACTCCGAGGGTTACACCGCCCACGTCGCTCTTGTGAAGGGGACCGACTACTTTCATCACCAGGGGCACGTCTTTGGAACAACCGACTTCGCGTGCGAAGGCCAGTGCATCTTCCTTCTTGCTTACCTCCACGCTCTTCTTGCGACTGATGCCAGCAGCGTCAAGCAGTTCGTTGTAGTCAGCTATGTCCATGTAGCCGTCCTTGCAACGGTCGATGGTGCGGCGTATGCGGTCTACGTCAATTTGGGGCAGCTCGACGTGCTCAGGCTGTGGTTTCGGGGTGTGATATACCTTGCAGAGTGCATTGCCGAGTACACATTCTTCGGGGAAGTTGATGCGACCTCGGTCGATGAATTCTTGTATCTCGTCCTTGACGTTGATGATGCTCGGCAGGACGGGGAAGATGGGCTTCTTGCATGTTTTCATCTTTTCATCAAGGAGGGCGTACACTTCCCGATTGCTAAAGAGTCCCGGAGAGCCGAAGATGACCACCGAGAAATCAATGTCGGTGTAGTCATTTTCTACGGCGTCGATGATGTAGCCCAACTGTTCGGCCGTGCCAGTGGCAAGGAAATCGATGGGATTTCCTACCGATGAGCCTGGGAAGAGCTTGGCGAGCAGGGCGGGGCTTGCGGGGTGGTCTTTCAAGCTGGGCACTTCCATGCCGCCGTTGCTGAGTACGTCGGTGAGCATAACAGCAGGACCGCCGGCGTGGGTGATGACGGCGCAGCGCTTGCCTTTCAACTCGGGGTGCATGAAGACAGCGCACACGGTGGTGAGTTCCTGCCTGTTTTGGCAACGCACGATGCCTGCTTTGCAGAACAGGGCGTCGACGGCTGCATCATTCGTTGCCAGTGCGCCAGTGTGGCTACTGGCTGCGCGGCTGCCGGCTGCACTGCCGCCGCTCTTGATGGCGGCAATGTGGCAACCCTTGTTGATGAGCGAGCGGCTGTGCTTGAGCAGTCGTTGGGGATCGCCTATCTTTTCCATGTAGAGCATGATAACGCGGCTGGAGCGTTCGGGGTCGAACGTTTCGTCCAAGTGCTCCATCACGTCCTCTATTCCCATTTGGGCACTGTTGCCAACAGCCCAAACGCTGTTGAAGGTAAGACCGTTGGTGATACCGTATTCTTTGATGAACACTGCGGTGGCACCACTTCCCGTCACGAAGTCTACCCCGTGTGGATCAAGGGTGGGGATGGGCGCGTCAAAGGCACCGCAGTAGTTGGTGTTGAGGAAGCCGGTGCAGTTCGGGCCGATTAGAGAGCCCCCCACCTCGTTGATGGTGTTGACGATGTGCTTTTCAAGCGCAGCCCCCTCAGCGTTTTCCTCGGAGAAGCCTGCGCTGACTATGATAAAGCCGCGCGTGCCCTTGTCGTGAGCCAGCACATCCACCGTGGCTGGACAGTACTTGGCTGCAATGGCAAGAATAGCGCAGTCCACTTGGGGCAGGTCTTCCACTTTGGCGTAGCACTTCACGCCCTGCACTTCGGTCTCTTTGGGGTTGACGGCATAGACTTGGCCTTTGAAGCCACTGGCCAAAAGGTTTTTCAGTACTTTCCCACCAGGTTTATGCACATCGCCCGATGCACCGCATACCACGATGCTCTTCGGGTCTAATAGTTCTCTTGCTATCATTGGTTTATTCTATTGTTATGTTTTGCTTATTTGCTTGCAAAGTTACGAAAAATTAGTGGTTTCCGCCCACCTCCGTTCCACGCTCACCGTGCCGTGCCTCTTCCGTCCCCACTCCTTTGCCCCGTTCCGCACGCTTTCCCTCCCAACTTTCCCATTTGATTTGCAGCACTTATAGCGCATTATTACACCTCTTTTTGCGCATTAGCAGCGAACGAAATAGAGCCCCACAGCCCAACACATCGTGAAAAATGTGTACCTTTGCCTCGTCGGCTACGCACCACACGGGGTGCACCTCCCCCGCCGACCACCGCGCCTTCCTTTCGTTCTCCCCATCAACCAGTTCCGTACAGAGCCTGGCAGGCTGTGTCGTACGGCATTCGAGACTTCCCCATACAGCACCTGCGCCACCTCTCATGCATCCGTGTGGGGTACATCCAGTTGAAGTGGAAAGAAGTCGTACAGGAGCCACCCCCTCAGGCGTACAACCTAGACCTCTGCGCCGTACGGTATAGGTGCCTCCCTCGCACAGCAGCCACCCCACTTCCTCGTCGCGGCTACCTGCAAAAAAGGAAGAGCATCCCACGCTGCGGCGTGGGATGCTCGAAGGGTGTGATGAGGTGGGCAGCAGGCCGAACACAAATACATGCAACCCTGCCCTTTAGGAAACAAAGGCCTAACGACTATGCAGACCGCACTCGCGCTTGTTGGGGTCTTCCCACCACCAACGACCGCTGCGCACATCCTCCCCTGGGTCCACAGCACGTGTGCAGGGCTGGCAGCCTATGCTTGGATAACCCCTTTTGTGCAGAGGATTATAGGCAACGGCATTGCTGCGCACGTATTGGAGCAGTTGTTCTTCACTCCACTCGATGAGGGGGTTCAACTTCAGCATACCGTCGGCCTCATCATATTCCACCATGCGCATGTCGGTGCGCGTGGTGGACTGCGAACGGCGCAGACCGCATATCCATACGTCAAGTCCTTGCATGGCGCGCTTCAGCGGCTCTATTTTACGCGTGTTGCAGCACAGGTGGCGCAGGTCAACGCTCTTGTAGAACAAGTTGATGCCATGCTCGCGCACCATCTGTTGCACTCGCTCGTGCTCGGGAAAGAACACTTCGATGTGGATGCCGTAGCGCTCATTCGTACGCTCTATGAGGTTATAGGTTTCGGGAAAGAGGCGGCCCGTGTCGAGGGTGAAGATGCGCGTCGTTTTGTCGATGGCACAAATCATGTGGGTCAACGTCTGGTCCTCGTAGCTCAGGCTCGACGACAGCGCGATGCGTCCCTTGTAAGCTTGAAGGAAATAGGCCAGCACCTCCTCGGGGGCGGCGGTGGCAAAACGGCTGTTCAGCTCGTTGGCCAGTGCCCTTCGCGCCTCAACGCTTTGGGGCAAAAGTGTGTTTGATGTCATGATGCAATGTTCCTTTTGAGGGGCATGTGGCATCAGTCCTCTGCTGGGACAATCATGCCGACGCCCACCGTATTGTTCGTTCCTGGGTCAATGAATATCAGGCTTCCCATGGTGCGGTTGTCTTTGTAGTAGTCGAAAACCACGGGTTGTGCAGTCTTCAGCCGCACACGCGCAATATCATTCATCTCCAAGTGGTCCACTCCCGACACACGTTGCTGGGTGGAGATGTCTATCTTATATACGATATCCTTCACCACAGCCTGGGTCTCGGCGGTGGCGTGGCGCACAATGTATTTCTTGCCAGGCTGGAGCACAGGGCTCATGAACCAGCACACCTCCACGTTGATCAGTTGTTCCTCCATGGGCAACGGCAACGCGTCGGCCACCAGCACGCTGCCGCGGCTGATGTCAATCTCATCTTCCAGACATATCGTTACGGACTGAGGTGCCACGGCTTCCGATAGCTCGCGATCGGCCAGCCACACAGATTTCACACGGCTGCTCATGCCCGAAGGGTACACTCGCACAGAGTCGCCCTTGCGCACCTGCCCACAAGCCAAGCGTCCGGCGTAGCCCCTGAAGTCGGGATAGCGGTCGCCGATGGGGCGGATGACGTACTGCACGGGCATGCGGAACGGCTGCGTCTGCTGCCGATGCAGTGGCACCGTCTCCAGATAGGTGAGCAACGCAGGCCCAGTGTACCACGGCATATTGGTGGACGGGTTGACCACATTGTCGCCCAACTTGGCTGAGATGGGCACAAAGGTTACTTGACCCAAATCTAAATGGGCCGACATCTGGCGATAGTCTTCACATATCTTGTCGAATGTGGACTGAGCGAAATCCACCAAGTCCATCTTGTTCACGCACACCACTACTTGGGGGATGCGCAGCAGCGAGGCCACGTAGGAATGGCGGATAGTCTGCTCCATAATGCCGTGGCGCGCATCGACAAGGATAATGGCCAAGTCGGCCGTAGAGGCTCCAGTAACCATGTTGCGAGTGTACTGCACATGGCCAGGAGTGTCGGCAATGATGAACTTACGCTTAGGTGTTGCAAAGTAGCGGTAGGCCACGTCAATGGTGATACCCTGTTCGCGCTCGGCGCGTAAGCCGTCAGTCAGCAGCGCCAAATTCACCTCGTCGTTGCCTCGGCTACGCGAGGCCTCTTCAACGGCCTCCAGTTGGTCCTCGAAAATAGATTTGCTGTCGTAGAGCAGCCGCCCTATGAGCGTGCTCTTTCCGTCGTCAACGCTGCCTGCCGTGGTGAAGCGAAGCAGCTCCATGTCTAAATATCCTTCAGTGTTCATTGGTGTCTTGTGTAGGTGGTGTGGCCGTGGTTCGTTGACCGTGCCATTCGATGCCACACCTTATATTATATATGTATCTCTGGGAATCCTGCCGTCTACCCTAAGCATCCAACCTTGCTGCGCCACCGCCGTTGAGCCGATGGTCTGCGAGACAAGCGTCTTCACTCCTCGCCCCCCTCAGCTGCCGACCTGCCGCCTTAGGCCGATGCCCGCACAAGGGTCGACTAAAAATACCCAGCCTTTTTGCGGTCTTCCATAGCGGTTTCGGAGCGTTTGTCGTCGGATCGGCCGCCGCGCTCAGTTACGCGGGTAGCCGCAATCTCAGCAATAATCTCCTCCAACGTGTGCGCCTTCGAGAGCGTAAGGCCAGTGCATGTGATGTCGCCAATCGTACGGCAACGCACCTCCTTTTCAACCACAGTCTCCGTCGGCTTGAGCTTCATGCAGGGCTCGGCTGCGAGCCACTGGCCATCGCGCTGAAAGACCCGACGCTTGTGGGTGTAGTACAACGAGGGCAACTCTATTTGCTCCTGATAGATGTACTGCCACACATCCATCTCCGTCCAATTACTGATGGGGAACACCCTGAAGTGCTCTCCCATGTCTTTTTTCGCATTGAAGATGTTCCAAAGCTCTGGACGTTGATCCTTGGGGTTCCACTGTCCAAACTCGTCGCGGTGGGAGAAAATGCGTTCTTTCGCACGGGCTTTCTCCTCATCCCGACGGGCGCCGCCTATGGCAGCGTCGAACTTGTACTGCTCTATCGTATCAAGCAGCGTCGTCGTCTGCAGCATGTTGCGGCTGGCATTGTAGCCTGTTTCCTCCTTCACACGGCCGGCATCAATCGAGGCCTGAACGGAACCCACTATCAGTTGTGCACCAAGTTTTTTCACAAGTGCATCTCTGTAGTCCAGGGTCTCCTGGAAGTTGTGCCCCGTGTCGATGTGGAGAAGAGGAAACGGCAACTTGGCTGGGAAGAAAGCTTTATAAGCGAGGTAGGTGATAACTATTGAGTCTTTGCCACCTGAGAACAAGATGACAGGCTTCTCAAACTGCGCGGCCACCTCTCTCAAGATGTAGATAGACTCGGCTTCGAGTTCTTGAAGGTGGGTGATGATATTGTTTGACATTGTTGTTTTAACTGAATATTCCTTTTAGGTAGTTCTGTGTCAGTTCGTGCTGTGGGTGGTTGAACACTTGGTCGGCTGTCCCAGTTTCGACCACCTCTCCCATGTAGATGAAGACCACGTAGTCTGCAATGCGCTGAGCCTGGCTCAGTGTGTGCGTAACCATGATGATGCTATAGTCTTCCTTCAGCTTCACAAAGAGATCTTCCACGGTGCGGCTGCTTATGGGGTCGAGTGCACTGGTGGCTTCATCGGCCAAGATGTACTCTGGTTCGACGGCCAGACTTCGAGCCAGACACAACCGCTGTTGTTGCCCAATGGACAAACGCGAGGCTGACGAGTGCAGTTTCCCTTTCACTTCGGTTACGAGGCCAACGGCATTGAGGTAACGCAACACCGACTTGTGCATTTGTCTACCTGCGCGGCTGAGCTTATGTATACGTCTGCCGTAGGCCACGTTGTCGTATATCGACATGGGTAGTGGGGTGGGTTGCTGGGGCACCAGTCCGATACGACGGCGTAGCTCGATGAGCTCTACGCCGCTTGCCTTAATGATGTCTTGGTCGCCCAGTAGGACACTTCCCTCAATGTGCACGTCGTCCGTCATGTCAGTAAGACGGTTGAGGGTCTTCAGCAGTGTACTTTTCCCACATCCAGACGGGCCTACAATACATGTTATCTTATGGGCAGGAAGCTCCAGGTTGATGTTCTTCAATATGGGGGTCCCTCCTATTGAGAGGTTGAGGTTCTTGACCACCAATGGTTGAGCCGTTCTCTTAACGGTTCGCTCTTTCATCGCCATAGGGTGCTTTAGATTTTGTTTTTTGATACTCTGCCGGACAGGTAGCGACCCGTCAGACTAATGATGAGGACTATAATCGTCAGGACGAGAGCGGCTGCGTAGGCCTTTTCTTGCACTTTAGCCGAAGGCATGGTGAGCAAGTTAAAGATGGAGAGGGGCAACGTAGCCGTTTGCTGTCCGAGTGTTTTCGGTATGAAGTCAGAGAAGCCTGCCGTGAACATGACAGCTGCAGTGTCGCCGATGGCTCGGCCTACAGAGAGCAGTGTAGCCGTGGTCAACCCTGGCATGATTTGCCGCAGCACTACGCGCATAGCCTCCCAGCGTGTGGCACCCATCGAGTAGGTTACATCGAGCAGACGGCGCGGAAACTCGCGTGCCACCTCGTCCATGCTGCGAACCATGATGGGGATTATCAACATCGTGGTTACGACTATACCAGCGAGGAGTGACGGCTTCATACCGACGGCTATCATGATGATGAAGGCGAAAGCACCGTAGACTATTGAGGGTATGCCATAGAGCACGTCGAAGGTGAGCCGGCAGAAGTAGCCCAAGCGCGAGTCTTTCTTTAGATAGATGTTCAGATACACCACTATCGGCACGCTGATGAGCAGCCCCAGCACGGTGGCTGCCAGCACGATGTAGAGCGAGCCCACGATGGCATTGAGAAATCCGCCCTCACCGCTGATGAAGAAGCCGCCTTGGGGCAGTTGGGTTATCATTGCCCATGTAATGGACTGTATGCCCTTGTGGAAGATAATGTACAGAATACTGATTACGAAGGCCACCACTGCGACAATCGACAATATCATCAACGCCCTGACGAGTACCTCCGACACATATTTCGATTTCAACTTCATGGCTTTAATCCTTTGCTTTGACGCGATTGAGTATGATTCTTGAAATGAGGTTGAATAGCAGCACCACGACGAAGAGTATCAATGCCGAGAACATCAGGGCTGCTTCGTAACGGGGCACGCTGAGCATCTCACCGTAATTGTTGGCCAACAAGGCGGGCAGTGGGTAGCAGGCGTCGAAGACCGAGTGCGGTATCTGAGGCATGTTGCCACACACCATCAGCACTGCAATGGTTTCGCCCATTGCTTTCGACACAGCCAGCACTACGGCAGCTATCATGCCGGGGATGGACGAGCGCACAACTACCCTACGGGTGGTCTGCCACGGCGTGGCACCCATGGCGGTCGAGGCCTCGCGCAGCTGGTTGGGCACCGCCGAGAAAAGCTCCACAAAGAGACTTACCATGAGGGGCAACACCATCACACACAACACCAATCCCGAAGCGAGCAGGGTGTAGCCCGACGAGAACTCCACGAAGTGGGGCGCAATGTGTTTCGATATGAGCGGTACGATGAGCAGGGTGCCCCACACACCGTAGATGACCGACGGCAGCGAGGCCAAGATGTCAAGAGCGGGGTAGACCAGCTTCTTGACCCAAGTCCGCGCATACTCGGTGAGGTACACAGCCGTGAAGAATGACAAAGGCAACGCCAGCAAAAGTGCAATGGCCGTAACGAGCAGGGTGCTCATCACAAAGGGCAGGAAGCCAAATTCATTTTGCGAGGGCTTCCACTCCCGAGCCGTAAGGAGCTGCCAGATGCTGTGGTCCGACAGCAGGGGTTGCGCCTTCAGATAGAGCCCCACTGCCATGGCTGCCACAAAGGCAAACGAGGCGATGACCATGACCATCATCACGATGGCCGAGGTCTTGTCGCGTCGCACCCGTCGGCGGTTGCGGTGTATCATCGGGCGATAGACGAGTTGTGTGTCTTGTTCCACTACGTTCAATGATTAGGGGTGGGTTCCTTATTTAGCGGGTGAGTTCCTCCACTATCGAGGCGGTCATTTTCTGGCTCAGTGGAATGTAGCCCGACTTGACGTTGAGCTGCTGGCCTTCGGTCAAGATGAAGCGCAGAAAATCGGTGTCGGCTGCGGTGCGCGGAGCCTGCTTCACCACCAGATAGAGCGTACGCGACGGGGGCTGGGGATAGCAGCCTGCCGCTATGGAGTCCATCAGGCGGTCCAGATTGTCGTAGAAGTTCTCGTGGTCTTCCACCGTGCCGCTTTCGTCCACGTCAATAGGCACAATGGCCAGTCCCTCGTTGGGCAGACGGGTCTCGGCCGAGTAGGCGTAGGCTATGTTGTTAAAGCCAATAGCGTTGGGGTCCTTCTGCACAGCGGCTGCTATACCTGGGTCGCCAAAGACGGCAGTGCCCTGCAAGTCTTCCTGGCGCATGTCGAAAAAGTTGGCCCAGGTCTCGGCTGCGCCACAAGCATCCGAACGGGTGTAGACGTGAACCGGTGTGGGGTCGTCCGTACCAAGCAAGGATCCCCATGTCAAACCCTCGGGCGATGACCATATAAGCTTGCACAGGTCGCGAGTGATGCCCCTCTTCACGAGCTCCATAGCCAGTGGGTTGCTGCTGTTGACATCGCACACCACGGCATCTTGAGCCACAGGGTAAATCCTGGCATCCTTCGCAAATTCGTCCTCATACACCTCGCGCGACATCATAGCAAAGTCCACCATGTCCGACAGCACGTCGGTCATGCCCTTGCCTGCTCCGCCAGCCGACACGTCAATGTGCACCTCGGGGTGCAACCTCATGTACTCGTTGGCCCACTGCACACCCAGTGGATAGAGCGCAAAAGCACCCGACATAGAAATGTTGTTTTTCCCACTGCCTGAGCATCCAGCCAGCAGGCTTGCCGTCAAGGCGACGAGCATCATTGGCAACATGTGCCTTCTCATCTTCATCATATAATTATTGTATATACATTATTATTAACTACGTTCATTCCCCCCTTCGCCCTGCGAAAAAGGAGGTGCAAATATACAACATATTTTCGACTGTTCAAGCAGAATACAACTTGTTTAAGAAATGGACAACCACCTGCAGAGCTCAGCCGTTGCATCCCCACTCAGGCCTTTTCAGCAGCGGAATTCCACTCTTTGAAGCCTCCACCTCTTGCGCTGATACACAAAAAATCGTACCTTTGCACCACCAATTATCCTACGGCGACGACGCGTGCAGCCATTCCCTCGTGCGCCCTGTGCTCCGCCCCAGCCACCCTCGTTCACCCCCAATCTGCAGGCTTCTGCCCTGCGGCATAGCCCCTTTTGCCGTACGGTAGCCAATGCTCCGCAGAACTACATCCGTATGCCTCACCTTGTTAAGTCCGCCACATGCCGTACAGCACTTCCCCTCGGTGTCGTACGGTATTGGCCTCATTGCCGTACGGCGTAGGAGCCCATGCAGCACAGCATCCACCCCTCAAACCGAGGCATCAGTGTGCCGCCACAGAGATGTACTACACCCCCGTGTAGTACACGTGCCGCATGGACAACGAGCGGTGTGGAATAAAAATCCTATCTTTGCAAAATATTTTATTCAAGCCACCCAGGTGGCACACGACCAATGAATATAGAAATACGCAGAACATTCGACCTGCTGGATCACCTTGTGGTGAACTATCCTAAGGACGACATCCTGGCTGGCAAAGTGGCTGGCGAATGGGTGAAATACAGTTCACACGACTACTATAAATTCGCCCACTTCTTGGCCTACGGCTTTGTGGAACTGGGTCTGAAGCCAGGCGATAGAGTCATCACCATCTCACACAATTGCCCCGAATGGAACTTTGTAGACATGGCTCTTGCGATGAGTGGCATCATCCACGTACCAGTCTATCCCACCCTATCGACCGCGAACTACCTGCACATCCTGCGCCACAGCGAGGCTCGGCTGGTGCTGGTGAGCAGCAAGAAGCTGCTGATGCACATACGTCCCGCCATTGACCAACTGGAGCAAAAGCCCGATGTATACACCATGAGCGCCATCGACGGCGAGCGTCGAATACTGGAAATTCTGAAACTCGGCATTGCAAGCCGCGACAAGCACATGGGCTTCATCGAGCAACAGAAAGAGCACATACAACCCGACGACTGGACGACCCTCATATACACCAGCGGTACGACAGGCGACCCCAAAGGCGTAATGCTCAGCCACCGCAACCTGTGCAGCAACTTTTTGGCACACGCACAGGTGCAACCCTGCGACCACACGTGCCGGTTCCTCTCGTTCTTGCCCCTCAACCACATCTATGAGCGCAGCATGAACTACCACTACCAGTACCTGGGCATCAGTATCTACTATGCTGAAGGCCTCGGCACAATAGCACAAAACATGAACGAGATAGGGTGCGACGGCTTCTGCGCAGTGCCCCGCGTCATGGAAATGTTCTACGACAAACTCTACGCCGCAGGCAAAGACCTCAAAGGCATCAGCAAAGTGATATACAAGCACGCCTTCAGCCACGGCATGCGCTATGACTACACACGCAAGCGGTTCAACATCGGATTCCAACTGATGCAACAATTCTATGACCGCGCCGTGTACAGAAAATGGCGTGAGAAATTTGGGGGACACCGCCTCACCGTCATCACTGGCGGCAGTTCCATCCAAGAGCGCATGGTGCGCCTCTTCGCCGCAGCAGGCATACGCATCTACGAAGGCTACGGCCTCAGCGAAACATCGCCCGTCATAGCAGTCAACAACCCCAAGGACGGCCTCGTGCGCATAGGCACCGTAGGACCAATACTGAAAGGCGTGGAAGTCAAGTTTGACGACGACGGTGAAATACTGACGCGAGGCCCACACGTAATGCTTGGCTACTTCAAAGACCCCGACTACACGGCTCAAGTCATAGACCCCGACGGTTGGTTCCACACTGGCGACATAGGCACCCTCGTAGCCAACCGCTACCTCAAGATAACTGACCGCAAGAAGGACATCTTCAAACTGAGTGCAGGTAAATACATAGCGCCGCAGCTAATAGAGAACAGGATGCGCGAATCGGAGTACATCGACCAAATCATGGTCGTAGGGGAAAACGAGAAGCAGTGTGCAGCCCTCGTCTCGCCCAACTTCAACACCCTGCACTACTGGGCACTCAAGCACCACCTGCACTACCGCGACAACGCCGAGCTCATCGAACTGCCCGAAGTGCGCACCAAATACCAAAAAGTCATTGACGAGTACAACAAGACCTTCGCACCCCATGAACAAATCAAGCGATTCCGTCTTGTGCAGGAGGAATGGACGGCCGACAACGGCCTTCTCTCCCCGACGTTGAAGCTCAAACGCGCTATTCTGATGAACAAGTACAAGGACGACATCAACGCCCTCTTCGGGAAAGACGAACCCTCACGCCCTGGACTATTGTCGGCATTTCGCTCCATCGAACTGCCCACAATCAAACTGCCCAAAAAAGAATAAAGCACTGCCATAGCCTCTCTTACTGCACAACGCAAAATGCCACGCACAGCAACATTCGGCATTGCAAAACACGATTAATGGTCAATACCTTAAGACATAACAGCTCAGCGGCGAACAAAAAAAATTTGGCCGTACAGCAAAAACGTCGTACCTTTGCAACGTAATTCGAGAGAAGATTGTCCAATGGTGTAATGGTAGCACTCCAGATTTTGGTTCTGTCAGTCTAGGTTCGAATCCTGGTTGGACAACGACAAAGAAAGCCTCCTTGCGAGGCTTTCTTTGTTCAGACAGCACCACAGCACACTCGACACCGAAGGAGACACCACACAACAACCTCTCATCCCCGTCGTACCGACACAACAACCACACACAACGTGAACTCCAAAATACTCATCATCTACACCGGAGGAACCATCGGCATGGTGCAGGACGCCAACGGCTCACTACACCCGTTTGCCATGGAGCGCATCTACGACGCAGTCCCCCTGCTTCACCGAGCCAACTACGAGATAGACTCCTGCCAGTTGAGCAATATCATTGACTCTTCGAACATGAAGCCTTCGTTCTGGCGCGACATAGCCGAGATAATAGAACGTGAATACGACAACTACACCGGCTTCGTCGTCCTGCACGGCACCGACACGATGGCCTACACCGCCTCGGCACTGAGCTTTGTGTTTGAGAACTTGTCCAAGCCGATAGTGCTAACAGGTTCACAACTGCCGTTGGGCATGCTCCGCAGCGACGGACGTGAGAACATCATCTGCGCATTGGAAATAGCCGCTCAACAAAACGTACATGTACCAGAGGTTTGCATCTTCTTCGAAAGTAGATTGTACCGAGGGAACCGCAGCACCAAGGTCAGCGCCGAAAACTTTGATGCCTTCACCTCCTTTAACTATCCCTCGCTGGCCAAGGCTGGCATCAGCATTACCTTTAAGCCGCACCTCATCATGACAACGCCCACCGATCCGCTGCTGGTCAGGAAAGAGTTCGATTCCCACATTGCCGTACTCAAACTCTTCCCTGGAATAACCCCTGAGGTGGTGAGCGCCGTGCTCTCAGCCGAAGGACTTAAAGGCGTTGTCCTTGAAACCTACGGCTCAGGCAATGCGCCAACGGAGCCTTGGTTCCTCGACCTGTTGAACGATGCCCAACAGCGTGGCATCGTTATCCTTGATGTAACGCAGTGCAAGGCTGGGGCAGTAAAGTTGAAACAGTACGCTGCCAGCCTCGACCTCGACCGCATCGGCGTCATTGGTGGTCATGACATCACCATTGAGGCGGCCGTTACCAAGATGATGTATCTACTGGGCAACTATGCCGACCGACCAGAGTTGGTGCGCCAGCTGATGGAGCAATCGCTTCGCGGCGAGCTCACAATGCCCAACAATTGAACTACAACTCCCTAATTCCCCTGCACCACACTATCCTTTCCCGTCCCAACATTCACATCGATTCCGCACACTCCCAAAATTCGCAGAGCTCTCATGAACAACAATTCTGCTGCAATAGCACAGGCTTTTGCCAACAAAAACATCCTCATTGTCGGCGACGTTATGATTGATGCCTATATGTGGGGCAACGTTACGCGCATCTCTCCAGAGGCTCCTGTTCCAATAGTGGCCATCGAACGCCGTGAGCAGCGGCTGGGTGGGGCGGCCAACGTAGCCCTAAATCTTCTATCGCTCGGGGCGAACCCCATCATCTGCTCCGTGCTGGGCAACGATGATCACGGGCGCGAATTCGCAAGCATCATGTACTCCAAGGGCATGGACAAGCGGGGGCTTCTCCAGTCGGACGACCGCATCACCACTATTAAATCGCGCGTCATAGGCAACAACATGCACATTGTGCGCATTGATGAAGAGGACACACACCCCTTGAATGAGTACGACGAAGGACGGCTGCTCAAACGCATTGACCGCATCATGAAGGATGTCAAGGTCGATGCAGTCATATTCCAAGACTACGACAAGGGTTGCCTCACTCCCCATCTTATAGAGCACGTTACCTCTATTGCCAACAAGGGCAACATCATCACCACCGTCGACCCCAAGCATCGGAACTTTTCCCAATTTCGCGGCGTAACCCTGTTCAAGCCCAACCTACGCGAGATGCGCGAAGGGCTGAACTTAGACTTTGACGAGGACAACTTTGAGGTGCTTCGTCAAACCCTTGACCAGGCCGCTACCACGTTGCACGAGCATCAGCACATCGACATCGTGCTCATCACGCTCTCAAACAAGGGCATCTATGCCTGCGACTTCCGCAGCGATGTCCCGCAATCGCTGCTACTACCCGCCTGTGTGCGGTCGGTCAGCGACGTGTCCGGAGCGGGCGACACCGTTATCAGCGTGGCCTCATTGGCGCTCAGCGCAGGCCTTTCGCTCGAGGAAATAGTAACCTACGCCAACCTGGCTGGGGGCATCGTGTGCGAACAGGTGGGAGTCGTCCCCATCGACAAAGAGCGCCTGCTTTCCGAAATATCAGCTCTCTAACGGTGTGCTGCACCATGCACAATGCGTGTGCACCCTTCCGGTCCGCGGCGTACCGCCAGACAGGCAGGGATGTATACTAAAAGGGCGCGTGCTCCGTTATGCTTGCCATTTTGATGAAACGGCAGAACTGTTCACATAGAACGCGTTTTATATGCATGGCTATTGCCATGATGGGTTGCTTCCCTGCAGTATCGCAGGTGGTAAACCTCGCCAGTTTCGACCGCCACGTAGTCCACTACGGCATACAGATAGGATATACCCAGTCCAAGTTCGACCTTATTTATACCGAAGACGATGAGGTGAGGGGGGCGTTGCAGGGCACCACCTCCTACTACACCCCTGGTTTCCACGTGGCCGTCATCGGCGACCTGAGGCTTACCAACTTTGTCAACGTGCGCCTACTGCCTGGCATCACCATCATCAATCGTCAACTCTCCTACAGTTGGAACAGTGCGTATGCTGCCACACATCGCAATGTGGAGGACATGCGCCAGGTGGAGTCTGTCTACGGCGAGATACCACTGGACTTCAAGCTGCGCTCTATGCGTTGGCGCAACATGCGCCCCTACCTAACGCTCGGAGCCAGCTATGGTTTCGACTTCGCCTCAATGCGTAACAACAAAAATAACAACAACCAGTCTATTGTTCGCCTCGCGACGAGCGACTTCCGCTGTCAGACAGGAGTAGGCTTTGACTTCTACATGAGGTATGTCAAGTTCGCGATAGAGCTGAAGGTGTCGTTCGGCATCCCCGATTTACGCGTGGAGGATGACGACCTCTACACCCGCTCGGTCAAGGCCTTACGCACACGCACCTTCATCATTGGCTTCACATTCGAAGGGTAGCCGCCCACTCAACATCAGCCCTATTTCCCCTACACCATCCTCCTACTGCCATGCCGCGCACCATAGAGATTGACCTACGCCCCGAAGTTTACCACAGTGAATCTTTGCGCCTGCAGGCCATCGCTCGGCGGCTAAGTTTGAAGGCCGAGGAGATAGACCTCGTACAGGTGCAACGTCGCAGCATTGATGCACGGCGTGGCATCCACTACCACGTGGTGGCCTCAGTCTATGTGGGTGGCGAGGCACAGCCCTCGTTTTCCGTACGTTCGCCCTACCGCATGTGCCACCAGGCTCCTCCGGTGGTCATTGTGGGTGCTGGGCCTGCTGGCCTGTTTGCCGCGCTGCACGCGCTCGAGGTCGGTCTGCGTCCAGTCATCATAGAGCGCGGACGCCCCGTCAACGAACGTGGGCGCGACATTGCACAGCTTGGGCAATCGCGCCACGTAGACAGCGAAAGCAACTGGTGCTTCGGTGAGGGCGGAGCTGGCACCTATAGCGATGGCAAGCTTTACACCCGCTCCACCAAGCGCGGCGACGTGGGCAATGTGCTTCGCAAGTTTGTGGAACACGGGGCCAACCCCGACATCTTGATCGACACTCACGCTCACATTGGCACCGACAAGCTCAGTGGCATCATGGCTCAGATGCGCACCACCATTGAAGGGCACGGTGGAGAATACCACTTCCGCTCGCGTGTGGTCGACCTCATTGTCGAGGGCGGTCGGGTGCAGGGCGTGCGCTGTGCCGACGGCAGCACCTATCACGGCGTGGCCACCCTGTTGGCCACTGGCCACTCCGCTCGCGACATCTACCACCTCTTCCATTCTCACGGATGGCTGCTCGAGGCCAAGCCCTTTGCGTTGGGCGTTCGGGTGGAGCATCCGCAGCCCTTGATTAACAGCATACAGTACCACACCTCCTCCCCTTCGCCCCTACTGCCGCCAGCCGCCTACAGCCTGAAGACACAGGTGGGCAGCCACGGTGTCTTCTCCTTCTGCATGTGTCCAGGTGGGGTCATCGTGCCGGCCGCCACAGCTGAGGGCCAACAGGTGGTGAACGGCATGAGTAATTCGCATCGCAGCTCGCCCCTCGCCAACAGCGGCATTGCCGTTACGGTGTCGGCCTCCGACGTGCCGACCACCGACGCGCTCTCCCTCATGAGGTGGCAGCAAGCCGTGGAGGAACACATGTTCCGCCTTGCAGGTGGCACCATCAGCGCGCCCGCCCAACGGCTCACCGACTTCTGCACTGGGCGCACATCGCGCAGCCTCAACGCGTCGGGCTACATCGGCCCTTTAGTGTCGGCTCCGCTCCATGAGGAGCTGCCTCCCTTCATCACCAGCAGTTTGCAAGAAGGGCTGCGACAGTTCGGCCGTAAGATGCGCGGCTTCTACACCTCCGAGGCCAACCTGCTGGCTGTGGAGAGCCGCACCTCATCGCCAGTGCGCATACCGCGACAGGCCGATGGGCAGCATCCGCAATTGCCTGGGCTGTACCCCTGCGGCGAGGGCGCTGGCTATGCTGGCGGCATTGTGAGCAGTGCCATCGACGGTATCGAAGCCATTTCGCTCATTGCACAGCAGCAGGGGCTGTAGCACTCCGTTCCGCTCGTTCCCTCCGCAGGGCAACATCTCCCCTTCTACCACATCATTCCCACCGCCAGTCGTAGGGCTCTTGCTCCTACGCCGTACAGCACGGCGCACCAAGCCGTACGACATCCGTCCAGATGCCGTACGGCATTTTTGCCAAATAACTACGTGTGCACCATCTCTATAGAACAAAACAAGGGCGAATGCCGTACGACATCCGCCCCTGCTCGGCAGTCATGAACTACTTACGGTCTGATGACAAGAAAGTTGAAATACACACTTTCACGGCTCATCCACATAGAGTGTACGTGACTCCATTCTACTGCATTGCGAGTGCAAAGGTACACATTTTTTATGACAGCCGCAAATTGTGCCACCGCCTGTACCTCGCGTCGAATGCACCAGCACCACCATTCCGCCCCTCATACCGCTTGCATCCAAGCCCCCCTATGTCGCAAAAAAAAGGTAATTTTGCACACTATAACTGAACATATAGTTACTCCCGACATGAACTTCGATTTAGTGTCCGAATTCAGCCCCACTGGTGACCAACCACAAGCCATAGAGCAACTTGTGGCAGGCCTGCAGCAGGGCACAAAAGCCCAGGTGCTACTGGGTGTAACTGGCAGCGGCAAGACATTCACCGTGGCCAACGTCATTGCACGCGTCAACAGACCGACCCTGGTGCTGAGCCACAACAAGACGTTGGCCGCTCAACTGTACGGCGAATTCAAACAATTCTTTCCGCACAATGCGGTGGAGTACTTCGTCTCCTACTACGATTACTATCAGCCTGAGGCCTACATTCCAGCCACCAACACCTACATCGAGAAGGACCTGGCCATCAACGACGACCTGGACCGGCTGCGGCTGCGTGCTGCCTCGGCACTGCTGTCCGGCCGACGCGACGTAGTGGTCGTAAGCTCGGTGTCGTGCATCTACGGCATCGGCAACCCCGAAGAGTTCGCCAAAGGCACCATCCACCTGCGCGTAGGCGAGCGCATGCAGCGCGACCTGCTGCTTTCGCGCCTGCTCGATGCCCAGTATGTGCGCAACGAGATTGAATTCGTTAACGGACGCTTCCGCATCAAAGGCGACACGGTCGATGTCTACCCGTCGTTCAGCGACTTCTGCTATCGCATTGCGTTTTGGGACGACGAGATAGAGCGTATAGAGAGTTTTGACCCGGTGGCAGGCACCACTATCGAACGGCTTAGCGAGGCCACCCTTTATCCTGCCAGCAACTTTCTCACCTCCAAAGACCGTATGGCCGAAGCGCTGCTCAGTATTCAGCACGACATGTACGAGCGCCGCGACCAACTCTACGAGGAGGGCAAGCGTCTTGAAGCCAAGCGGCTGGAGGAGCGCGTGAACTACGATGTAGAAATGATACAGGAGTTAGGCTATTGCAGTGGCATTGAGAACTACTCGCGCTACTTCGACGGACGCGAACCAGGTAGCCGCCCCTTCTGCTTGATAGACTACTTTCCCGACGACTTCCTGCTGGTGATAGATGAAAGTCATGTAACCGTTCCCCAGATACACGCCATGTACGGTGGCGACCGCAGCCGCAAAACCGCCCTGGTAGACTACGGATTCCGCCTACCCAGCGCACTCGACAACCGACCGCTCAAGTACGACGAGTTCTACCAACTGACCGACCAGACCATCTATATAAGTGCCACGCCAGCCGACTACGAGTTGGCCGAAGCTGAAGGAGTGGTTGTGGAGCAGGTCATCCGCCCCACTGGGCTGCTCGACCCACTGGTGGAGGTGCGCCCCGCCACGTCGCAGGTGGACGACCTGCTGAACGAGATAGAGAACACTGTTGACAAGGGAGAGCGCGTCCTTGTAACAACGCTCACCAAACGCATGGCCGAGGAGCTCACGGGCTATCTGCTTGGACTCGGCATCAAAACGGCCTATATCCACTCGGACGTCGACACAATGGAACGTGTCGAAATAATCCGCGACCTCCGCATGGGCGTCTACAACGTCTTGGTCGGGGTAAACCTGCTGCGCGAGGGGTTGGACATCCCTGAAGTATCACTGGTGGCCATCATGGATGCCGACAAGGAGGGTTTCCTACGCAGCGACCGGGCTCTCATCCAAACCATTGGGCGTGCTGCGCGCAATGTGCACAGCCGCGCCATTCTCTACGGGGACTCTATCACCGCCAGCATGCAGCGTGCCATAGATGAGAACAACCGCCACCGCGACAAACAAATACGCTATAATATGGAGCACGGTATTGTGCCCCGTCAGATAGTGAAGAGCACCAGCGCCATTCTGGGGCAGACCTCGGTCATAGAGCGCGCGGCCGAAGAGCACGAGGCCTCACCGTCGGCCGCCGCCAAGCGTGCTGAGCCCAAACCATACGACTTCGCCCCCTCTGACCTGCGCACCACAAGTGCCGAGGAGCAGGCGTCGGTCTATGGCACCACTACCGAACCCCACTTGGACCAACGCACCAAGGCGCAACTGCGCAAAGACATCCAAGCAGCACAGCGCAAAATGCAGCAAGCAGCCAAGCAGATGGACTTCATGCTGGCTGCCAAACTGCGCGACGAGATTAATGCCATGCAGAAAGCCTTGCCCGATGCCCGTGGCAACTAAGCACAACCGACTACGGACATTCCTCGGGGCTCTCCGCAACCAGATGGCACCCACCGAATGCCCACGGCAGAAACTCCGTGGGCTGATACGTCCACCTCATCCGCTGCAACACAGCCTAAAGTCAACACAACTACTCCGCACAGTGCTGCTGACCACCGCATTGTGCACCTCAGCCCTACTGCCTGCGCAGCACACGGCGCCCCTGCGCATCGCTTTCTGGAACGTAGAAAATCTGTTCGATGCCATAGACGACAGCACCACAGCCGACGACGAGTTCACCCCTCGGGGAACGAGGCGATGGACCACGCGCCGATTCGAAAAGAAGTGCAACGACGTAGCCAAAGTCCTGATTGCCATTGGCGGCGACCGTCTCAGTGCGACAGATCAACTGCTGCATGCCGCGCCTCCTGCCATAGTGGGGTTGGCAGAAGTGGAGAACGGCGTAGTGCTACGCAGACTGTGCAGAGCGACGCCCCTGCGCGCCTACGGCTACCGATATATTCACTACGACTCGCCCGATCCACGTGGCATTGATGTGGCCTTGCTGTATCGCCCCGCACTATTCACTCCGCTGCATGCACGCGCCATAGCCGTGGTGGACGACTCGGCCAGACGCATACACACGCGAGACATTCTCTACACCCGCGGCACCACTGCTGCAGGAGACACCCTGCAACTATTCGTCGTGCATCTGCCTTCGAAACTGGGCGGTGCCGAGGGGCAACGAAGGCGAAACATAGCCGCACACTTGCTCTACCAATCGATGATGCAAGCGGCCGACAGTTTTCCCAGAGCGCCCATAGTGGCCATGGGCGACTTCAACAGCACTCCCGATGAAGCGCCTTTGCGCAAGGCTCTTCACTTGGCGGACTGCAGCCGCAGGGATTATAGCACACGGTTCGTCAGCCTAATGGCTTGCGCCGAAGAGCACACAGGAAGCTATAAGTACCACGGTGCATGGCAATATATTGACCAGTTCATCGTCTCCTCTTGGCTACGACAAGACATTTCGCCCATCGGCCTCGGAGCAGCACATGTATATCGAGGCGAGGCCTGCCTTACCGACGACCCTCGATACATGGGGCAGAAGCCTTTCCGCACTTATTCTGGATGGCACTACCAGGGCGGCATCAGCGACCATCTTCCTATCTACGTCGACCTGTATCACTACTGAACCACCCCCGACAGCAAAACAAGAAGCCGACAACGGTCGGGCTACTGCCCTACCCGTTGTCGGCTACAACTGGCTCGATGGCTCAAGGCCACTAAGGGGATTACTTCACGAGCGTAATGACACCTTTGGCGGAATGCTGCGCCTTGTCCACATCAGTGTACTTGATGATGTACACGTACGTACCCACGGGGAGCTCTGAACCTTTGAACGTTCCGTCCCAGCCCTCGTTGATATTCTTCGTATGGAAGACTTGGCTGCCTCGCCGCGAATAGATGTACATCTCGAACGACTCAATCTTCTCTGGCGAAGCAGGCACCACCTTGAACTCGCGCACCTTCTCATTGTCATCATTAGGAGCTATGGCATTAGGAATCCACAGCAGCATATCGCCCGATGTGGACTCGGAAGCCTTAGTATGAACAACAGACTTGGCACGTGCCGTATCGGTCGGCACACTGAGGGGCAGGGGTTCCACGTCGGCTACTGTAGGCGCATCCTGCACATCTGCAAGCGGCGTGGGTATAGGCTGCGGCGGCTGATTAGACACCTCTGCCTCATGATCCGTCTTTGCACCCATCACCTCATTGACGGCAGCCTGACGAGTTTCCCCTTGCGACTGTGGCAATGCCGACTGCAACGACTGCTCCTCGGTGTACAGGATGCGCTCGGCAGGCTCTTTCGCAACCTGCGCCACAGCCTTTCCCTCTGTAGGGCTCATAGCCACCACCTCTGCAGAAGCGACTGTCGATACCACAGCCAATTCGGTTTCACTCTGCGGCAGTGCCAGTGTAGAGTCCTCACGAGGGCCTGCCGCCAACGCTACCACGCCGACCACCGCCAACGTGGCCACGGCTGCCACTCCCGGCCAAAGCGGACGCTTGTGCAGTCCCAGACTCTTGCTCAACTTGTTCCACACAGTGGCATCGGGTTGTTGCTCATACTGGTCAAATCTTTCCTTCAGTTCCATATTATGTCTTGTTTTTATTCTGTGATATACCTGTGTAAATATATGTCTCTTCTGCTATTTTCGTTTCGTTCCTCCATAGATTGGTCGCAACTGGTCAACAAGATGTTTCTTGGCATGCGTCAGAATTGGGCGGACGCTCTGCGGCTGCACCCCCAGCTGCACTGCGATTTCGGCATACTCATAGCCCTCTATCTCCCTTAAGTTGAACACCAGCCGCTCTCGTGGCGGAAGGGATTGGATGGCATGCAGTATTTCATCGAGGCTGAAGTTGTCGAAATCCACCGATGGCTCACAGCACCCCTCGGTGCACTCGTCGAGCGGGTCCATGTCGTGAATGGTACGCAACGTAGTGATGGCCGTGCGCACCATGATGGTGCGTATCCATGAGCCTAAGGCTTCTGAAGACTGCAACTTATCTAAGGAAGAGAAGACCTTCAAGAACCCGTCGTGCAGGACATCTTGTGCCTCGGCCTTGGATCGAGCATAACGCATACAGATGCCCAACATCATTGGAGCGTAGCGATTGTAGAGCTCAGCACAAGCCTTCTCATCTCGCTTCACACATGCTTCGACCAATGTTTTCTCGTCAGTCCTCATTCATAGTCATAGACTACATAGCCTCAACATGTGTTGCAGGCTTAACACTATTTAACTGCAAGTACGTGTACTCCGTCGGTACCTACGGCAAACTGCACATCGAACCGTCCGAACTGCATGCCGTACACACGGCTTGCATCAGCATGGTATTGCGGGCGGGGGTCTTGAGCCAACAGGTCGCACAACACCTGCCACTGCTCGTCATCAAAACAATTCCTGACCTCAGGAGCTACATGTACGGGCAATAGGTGCTCCGATGCCACAGGTGCAAAACCGCTGCGTGCATCGACATGTGCATCAGAATAAGGCAAATAAGGCTTGATGTCGACAATCGGTGTTCCGTCCATCATGTCCACTCCAGCCACGTGAAGCAGTGGTCCTTGCGCAGAATGCCACTCTACAGAAAGAAGACGAACCGACGAAAGACCGATGGCATTGGGTCGATAGGGAGAGCGAGTAGCGAACACCCCCATCCGCGCATTGCCCCCCAATCGCGGTGGGCGGACGGTCGGCGACCATTCGCCATGCTTGTTGGCTGAGAAGAGCCACAGCACCCACAGATAGTCAAACTGGTCTATACCCCTCAAGGCCTCTGCTACTCGATATTCAGGCTGGAAGACGATGGTGCCTTCGAGTCCTTGCACCACGTTGCTCTGCCGAGGCAGTCCAAATTTAGAGGGAAACGGTGTATGGATATGAGCGATAGGGGTCATGATGTGCAATTTTCGAACCGAAAACCGTACCAGGTTTGAACACGCGGTCGGCAAACCAATAGGCAAAATGTGCGGAAAGAATGCCCACACCCGCACCAGCAAGTACATCGCCTATCCAGTGTCGGTTGTTATAGATGCGTAGCATACCTGTTGCGGCAGCCACAGCGTAACCACCCACTCCTATCCAGCGAGAGACATCTCTGTACTCCAGCCTGAGGAGTTCCGCACCAGTGAATGCGGTGGCGGTGTGCCCGGACATAAAAGAATTCGAACTACGCTCATCGGGACGACGCACATGGGATATAGTTTTCACGCTGAGGGTAACGGTGGCCATAGATAGATAGGCAATAGAGCCACGTGCCGCGAATGCAGGAAATGTATGTTGACCTTCCACACCACATACGCTCAAGGCCAGAGCGGCTGCCACTGGTACATATTGCAGCACATTATCGACCTTCATACGCCTTCCTGCCATAAAACTCTCGTTGCGCCACCGTTGCACATTGCTTCTCATTCTCGTATTCAGGCTATCCATTGTCGGGGTAAAGGTAGCCAAAACGCCGAGACCAATACACACCGATGGTGCTACCACGTGGCGCACTTCCCACTTGTGCAAAATAACCTCTTGAGCACCCAACCGATGCCCAATCGCAACACTCAGTAACAACAGTGGCAACAGAAAACGTATCATGATAGTCGTAAGGTTCGGATAGCGCCGTCCATCATGGGCACCACATTGCAAGTGTTGAGTTGCAAAGCCAGACGGACATCGCAATCGTAATTTAAACGCTGCAAGCGTTTAACATGAGTAGCCTTACTACAATACCCGTAGAGGTCAGCCTTTGCCAACCTCCACAAAGCGACAGCCATCGCAGCTGCGTCATTCACCATCTCCATGGATGAAGATATTGACACCGCACTGAGCCGCTCTACCAAGGCACCTGCAAACAAGGTATCCTCCAAGCAAGGTTCGCCTTTCCAACCTGAGCAGAGCACCACCACATCCCGACCTTCGGCCGTTAGCCTCTGGGCCAAAGAGTCCAAATTTGCAAAAGCACCGACATAGAGCCGTTCAGCCTCATGACCCAGCAAGATGGCCACCGTTCCGTTGGTCGTTGAAAACGCCAACTTCTGACCTTGTAATTGAAGTTTGAGATACTCGGTGGGCGAGTTACCCAACGAGGCATATGGCAGTTTTTTCCCTTCGCGCTCGGCTGCCACGGTGTAGCCAAGAGCCCGATATGTCGCTAAATCATCGACCGAATTCAGTGGGAGAACCTCTTCTGCACCCGACTGAAAGGCGGCGCATATCGCTGTCGTGGCACGCAACACATCCACGGCCACCGTGGTGTGATGCTCTTGCAGAATCCTTCCTTTATAGAGCAGCGGACTCAGTATTACCTCTGTCTTCATGCCTTCCTATTCTACCCTTATTCGTGCCCAATCGTACAGCACTTTATTCTATCCCCTTATAAAACAAGAATGCGACATCCTGTAAGCCGGGTTCTGTCGTGCCTCGCGACACGCTCTATCATTAATCTACGGCAGCCGTCACCGACTACCTCTATCGACCTACCCCCCAGCAACGGGCGAGTCAACCCTCTACTGCTGGTATATTTGGTCTTTCAACCCATAAGGTTTACCACCGTTGGCATCACTGCCAAACGTCGTGAGCTCTTACCTCGCGTTTTCACCCTTACCTGCATGCTTACAGGCGGTATATTTTCTGTGGCACTCGCTGTGGCGCAGGCCTTGCCTCCTACGCCCCTTCCTGTTAGGAAGTACGGCGACTCTGTGTTGCCCGGACTTTCCTCCCGCAGTGGTTGTTGCTGCTGTAGAACAAGAAACCACTGCCGGCGATAGAGCGGATGCCGCATTCTTGGTTTGCAAAAGTACGATTTTTCTCGCCCATGAGCGCGAGCAGGACGTAATGTCCTCATAGGCACTTCCTGTACGGGCGTACAATACCCGTACAGAACAACCTCTGCAGGAGCTTTACGACACTTTTTCATTGACCATTCTTCCCCACTTTTGCCACCAACTTGGTCCTCGAATCACAGGTTTCGCTCCTACACCTTATATATAATGTAACGGCAGCTTGTATAAAGCAGCGGCGGCACTCGGATATAGCTTTCCAAGTGCCGCCGTGTGCGTCGTGCTCTTCATTTTGCCGAGAGGACTGGCGCAAAAGAGCAAACGATCCTGCAAAATCGACAATCTAACTGTTCGTCAATCTGCAACAGACCGCGTCAGTCCCAGCAGAGGATCCGACGGAAATCATACTCCTCGGGCTTGGACAAATAGTGCTGAGCCCGTTCATAATCCGCCGGGGTAATGTAGTCCATAATGTCATTTATGTACGACTGAACCTTATTAGAATTGACGTTTACGAGTCTCGGCAGTATTTTACCCGTGGTCGGGTCCTGGATATCCTTTAAGTAGAGCGGTGCAAGGTTGCCCTGGTGGTCGATGTACACCATACAACCTGTACAACCCTCTTTGAAAAGTTTGTGAACACCCATACCCATCAGAGAGCAGTAGGTCAAATCAAATGCTATAGGAGTATGGCACCGTATCTCGTAGCCTATCTCCACCGGACGACTTTTCACTTCGAGGTGAAGTTCTTGAAGTTTGCGTTCCAACATGGTGTTGAAGATATGCGCCTTCGAAACCTTTCCGAGTTCAGGGTGTCCGTGTGCATCGTAACTGAAGTTGACTCCAGTCTTCTGCAGTTCTTCGGTAGTGAGGCTGTGAAACACGCCTTCCGAAATCATGGCAGCACCGTAGTTGATACCCATCAGTTTGCGTTTCACTATACTGGACACCACTAAGTTGATAATCTTGTCAAAGGTAATACCCGTGCGATTGAACATCTCGGGTATGATTACCATAGGGTAATGGCATGCTCCAGCAATGCCCAGTGCCAGGTGGCCTGCAGAGCGTCCCATCGCACTCACCACAAACCAGTTCTCGCTGGTCCGCGCATCCTCCATTACGGCCGTGCCGATGATACAGCCTTGCGACTTGGCCGAATTGTATCCAAACGTAGGACTGCTGTTGGGCAAGGGCAAGTCGTTGTCTATCGTCTTCGGCACATGTATATTGGCTATAGGGTAGTGCTTACTCTCCAGGAACTTTGCAATGCGATTGGCTGTAGAGGCGGTGTCGTCGCCTCCCACCGTTACGAGTAGCTTAATGTTGTTCTCGGTAAAGAGCGGCAGGTTGAAGCGTTTCTCGAAATCTTCATCAGTGGGTTTGAACCTACTCATCTTGAGAATTGAGCCTCCCTTGTTGAATATTTCGTCGGCAGTCAAGAAGTCCAATTCCTGCATGCGTGGGGTATCGGTAAACAAGGCCGAGTATCCACCGTGCAGACCCAAAACACGGTAGCCATCACGCAGAAAGGTTTTTGCCACCGAGGCGATGACTGTATTCATTCCTGGCGCTGGGCCGCCACCCGTAAGAATTGCTATTGTGTCCATGTTTGTGTTGTGTTTATTATTGTTTGATTAAAGACTCTTCTTTCTGTATGTCCTCACTTCTTACGCATAAGCCGCACTACTCCATAACAACCACCACTGCATAATCCTTCTTCTTGCCAGGGCGGATGTAAAGGCTATATCCACTACCATCTGGGCGCACGTCCACCTTCCCACCTCCCAATATCTTAGCCTTAGATGGGCTAATGGGCAAGTGGGGAAGCGACAATACCTCGGGAATAGACTCTCCTTCATCCACAAGATAAATGGCATAAGTCTTGCGCTTGTCCTTACTTTGCGTAAAGCACCAATGGTCTTGGGTGTAGGGACGTACCGGGCGTGTTGCATAGATGGCATCTCCATTCACTTTGAGCCAATCGCCCAACTCCTTGAGACAGTTTACCGCACATTCAGGTAATCGACCGCTCTCGTCTGGACCCAAACCAAGCAGCAAGTTACCACCTCGAGCCACGGTAAGTGCAAGTGTATGCACCAGTTCGCGAGGGCTGTGGCATCTATCCTCTTTGCTGTAGGCAAAGTCAGCCCCCACGCTCATGGCATATTCCCAAGCCTCCTCTGGATAGGCCTCGTTGGGCAAATCATAGACAACGCGGTAATTCTCATATCGACCACCAACATTTTGGTCGGAGATGAGCAAGTCTGGAATCTTCTCACGCGCGGTACGAGCCAATGTCGGCACATCGACATCCTGCACATAGCCTCTACATCCCAGCATGTCCACATTGCTGGAGTCAACACTCCACTCTGGTCGCACCCACTCAGCTCCCAACCACAGCATGTCGATACCTCCATAATTATGTGTCAGCTCGCGCACCTGATTGTTGACAAAAGTGCAGTAGCGTTGCCAGCGCTGCGGGTCTTCTGCAGGATTGTAGTTGACGTTGCGGTCGGGCGTAGCCCATTCAGGCGCCCAATAGTCGGGGTGATGCCAATCTGCTTTCGAGAAGTAGAACCCAGTCCAAAAAGCCTTGGAGCGGAAAGCCTCCACCACAGCGCGGGAAATATCACGGTCCGAGTGTTTGGAGTTTGGACAGCTCTTATCCGTACAGGTGTAGTTTGTCTCTTTCGAATCAAACAGGCAGAACCCATCGTGGTGTTTTGCCGTGAAGATGACGTACTTCACACCTCCATCGCGAGCATTCTTAGCCCAGCGCGAAGGGTCAAACTTCTTTGCCTTAAAGGTAGTATTCAGTTTGCGATAACTCTGCACATACTCCATGTAGTCCACGCCTCCACGGTCTACCCACGGCTCGCTACAGAGCGTCCACGAGGCTGGTACCGCCCACTGCGAATACAGCCCCCATTGAAAAAGAACCCCCAACTTCAAGTCGCGCCATTCCTCTATGCGTTCGCGTATGATGATGTTGTCCTCAGCCTGCAAAGTTGGATTCATCGGAGGCCGAAGCGCACTACTGTCCGCCACGGTTACTTGTGCCCCTATCGTCTGCGTCAGCACCAGCAGTGCCGCTATCAATAATCTGTATTTCATATCCTGCAGATGTGTACAGAGTCGATCATAGCTTGACATGGGCAAGAGGCCACACTGTCCAGTGGCACCTGCCGATTCGTTGCTATATATAATATAAGGTGTAGTTCACGTCCTTCTACAAAAGCAGGTGGATGCCACCTCCAGTATGGGGCGGCATCCACCTTTCTATTCTTGATGTCCAAGACAGGTCATCTGCTCTATTCGAACGAAAGTATTGCATCCTTGATGATGGCGATGGCCTCTCGGAGCTGCTCTTCCGTAATGACCAGTGGTGGTGCGAAGCGGATGATGTGCTGGTGGGTCGGTTTGGCCAATACACCCATGTCGCGCATCTTGAGGCACACATCCCAAGCCTCCTTGCCATCCTTCGGACGAATAATGACCGCGTTCAACAAGCCTTTACCCCTCACCTTCTCTATCATGGGGCTCTTCACCCGTTCCATTTCCTCACGGAAGATGCGGCCCAGACGGTCTGCATTCTCCATCAAGTGCTCGTCTTTCACCACTTGCAGTGCGGCGATACTCACCTTTGCAGCTATAGGATTCCCACCGAAAGTGGAGCCATGCTCACCAGGTTTGATATTAAGCATGATGTCGTCATCGGCCAATACACAACTGACTGGAACCACTCCTCCACCGAGGGCTTTGCCCAAGATAAGGATATCGGGGCGGACGCCCTCGTGGTCGCATGCCAACATCCTACCGGTACGGGCTATACCACACTGGACTTCGTCGGCCATGAACAACACGTTGTGGCGTTTGCAGATGTCATAGCACTTCTTCAGATAACCCTCATCGGGCACATATACACCGGCCTCACCCTGGATGGGCTCGAGTAGGAAGCCAGCCACCCTACTGCCATGCTCTTCAAGCACTTTTTCCAGTGCATCCGCATCGTTGTAGGGTATGCGCAAGAAACCAGGGGTCATAGGTCCATAGTTTGCATAACTCTCTGGGTCGTTGCTCATGGTAATGATGGTTATCGTACGGCCGTGGAAGTTTCCTTCACAGCATACAATCATCACCTCTTCATTCTTGATGCCTTTCTTCATGACTCCCCAGCGGCGAGCCAGCTTCAAGGCGGTCTCATCTGCTTCGGCGCCACTGTTCATGGGCAACACCTTGTCGTAGCCAAAATACTCGGTTACATACTTCTCCCATTCGCCAAGACAGTTGTTGTAGAACGCCCGGCTACTGAGTGTCAACTGCTGTGCCTGGTCGCACAGTACTTTGACGATTTTGGGATGGCAGTGTCCCTGGTTCACGGCACTGTAGGCCGAGAGGAAATCAAAGTAGCGTTTTCCCTCGCAGTCCCACACAAAGGGGCCTTCTCCCTTTGCCAATACGACTGGCAGTGGATGATAATTGTGGGCACCGTAGCGGGCCTCCATCTCCATGAATTGTTCGGATTGTGTCTTCATGAGCAACTCGATTTTTTAAAAGGTTGTAATTGTAAACTACGCAATGTTCAATTTTTTTGCAAAGTTACTCGCTCTACCAAGACGCAAAGGACGTACTTTTGCAAAGTTATACACTCTTTATCAACATGCCCACTTCTCCTCTGCTCAGCGTGTCAGACCTTACGGTAGAGTTTCGTCGCGACGACGGTTTCCACCCTGCAGTACAAGGTGTTTCGTTCGAAGTGGAGCGCGGCAAAACGCTCGGTATCGTGGGAGAGTCAGGCTCTGGCAAGACGGTGAGCACCCTGGCGCTGATGGGGCTACTTCCCAAAGCGCAAACGCGCATCACCTCGGGTCATGCACTGTTTACCTGCAAGCACAACGAATCGGACGACCGTCCGACTACGACGGATTTGCTCACGCTGAGCGAGGCAGACATGCAGCACGTACGAGGCAGACACATCTCCATGATATTTCAAGAGCCGATGACCAGTCTGAACCCAGTGCAACGCTGTGGTGCACAGGTGGCTGAGATGTTGCAGCTGCACAGTGCTCTGCCTCAGTCGGAGGTTCGTAGCCGTGTGCTGTCGCTGCTCGACGAGGTGCGGCTACCCAATCCCGAGCGTGTCTACAGGGCTTACCCTCACGAACTGTCCGGAGGCCAAAAGCAGCGGGTAATGATAGCCATGGCCTTGATGTGCCACCCCGACCTCATTGTGGCTGACGAGCCCACGACGGCACTCGACGTTACGGTGCAGCGCAGCATTCTCGAACTGCTGCAACAGATGCAGGAGCGCTACGGCATGAGTATGATTTTCATTTCGCACGACTTGGGCGTCATTTCGCAAGTGGCGCACACGGTGGCCGTGATGTACCGCGGACGCATTGTCGAACAGGGCGAGGTCAGCAGCATACTGCATGCTCCTCGCGAGGCCTACACCCAAGGGCTCATTGCCTGTCGACCGCCGCTCGACAGCCGTCCACGCCGCCTACCCACCGTCGACGACTTCCTGCGAAACGCTGAGGCATCCTCCACCGAAGTTCCCCTCGAGACAAACGACGAACGCACCGCGCGGCTGCACGCCCTCCAGCAGCAAAAGCCACTTCTGAGCGTGCGCAACCTGAGTGTGGATTACGTGGCGAAACGCAACCTTTTCGGCCGGCCCACACGCCGCTTCACCGCCGTTGACGACATCAGCTTCGACGTCTTTCCAGGCGAAACGCTGGGATTAGTGGGCGAATCAGGTTGCGGCAAAACCACTCTCGGCCGCACCCTGCTGCGACTAATTGAAGCACGCAGCGGCTCCATCACCTTCGACGGCACCCCCATCGACCAACTGTCGGAGCACACCTTCCGACGGCTACGTCCCTCGCTGCAGATTGTGTTCCAAGACCCCTACTCTTCGCTCAACCCGCGCAAGCCCATCGGCGAAACCATTCGAGAGCCGCTGACGGTGCACCAGCGCGAACTGTCGAAAGCCGAAGGTCGCGCACGCGTGGTGCAACTCATGCAGCGCGTTGGTCTCGACCCCGAATGGTACAACCGCTATCCGCACGAGTTCTCAGGCGGCCAACGCCAACGGGTGTGCATAGCCCGCGCCCTGATTATGAACCCACGGCTCGTTATCTGCGACGAGTCGGTGTCAGCACTTGATGTGTCGGTGCAGGCGCAGGTCCTGAACCTGCTTGCGGAGCTAAAGCAGAGCTTCGGTTACACCTATGTGTTCATCTCGCACGACCTGTCGGTTGTGCGCTTTGTGAGCGACCGCATCATGGTGATGCGCAACGGCCGCATTGTCGAACAGGGCGAAGCCGACAGCCTCTTTGCCAACCCGCAGCAGCCCTACACACGCTCACTCATCGACGCACTGCCCCACATCGGCTGAACCACAACCCGACACTTTCCCTCCCCCGCCTCACCCCATCCTCACCTATGAGGGTGGAAGTTCCACTCTTGCCCCCCGAGCACTCGTGCCGTACGCGTGCCGCACCTACGCCGTACGGCACACACGGAGAAGGCGTACGGCATCGAGCCCGATGCCGTACGCCTTTAATCATGCACAACAACATGATTCCCACCCTCGTTCCAGAAAGCAAGCATCTACGCCGTACGACAGAAAGGCCTACACACCTGGGCTTCCTACCTTTTGCCCATCTGTGCCCTTCCAAAATCTCCTAAAGAAAACAATTGCTGTCCGCACATGCCAGTACCGATTGCACCAGCACGTTTGTCGGTGCAAAGGTACGACCTTTGCACCGACAACGCAAGAAAAAAGTGGCAGGCGGCGTGGGCTACTGGCTCACCGCTACCTGCACATCAATCCGTTACACCTTGTAATAGGAACGTAAAATACCTACAAACCAACGCCCAGGCAGTACGCGCTTGATGGCCACGGAGAGCCACTGCTCGAGGTTGGAGACCACGTATCGCATACGCGGATGCCTACTACGCACGATGCGTTCCACCACGCACGCCACCTGCTCGGGCTTGCCCCCACCGTTTTCTTCCTGCTCAATCAAGCCGAGCGAACGCTTGAAACTTTCGGCATAGGCCTCATGAGTCATCGTGCCTTGCGAGTTGCGACGGCTGGCGGTGAACCCAGTAGCAAAATCGCCCGGCTCCACGAGGCTCACACTGATGCCGAAGCCTCTGACTTCGGCAGCCAAAGCCTCGCTGAAGCCCTCCACAGCAAACTTGGAGGCCGAATAGAAGCCTTGATAGGGCAACCCCATCACGCCTCCTATCGAGCTGATGTTCACGATGCGTCCCCGCCCTTGGGAGCGCATGTACGGCAGGACAGCCTGACACATGTTGACACAGCCCATGAAGTTGGTGCCCATCTGCAGGTCAATCTCCTCGGGAGTGGCCAATTCCAAGGCGCCCCCAATACCCATGCCCGCATTGTTCACCAGCACATCCACACGCCCCTCGCGCTGCATCACAGTCTCTACGGCTGCCTGCACCGCCTGTGGAGAGCGCACATCGCACGTCAGATACGACACGGTGGGATGCTCCACCTCGCGCCGGCACAAGCCGTACACCCTGTGGCCGGCCGTGGCCAACCGTTCGGCTATGGCCTTGCCAAAGCCCGACGAGGCACCCGTTACGATAACTACTTGCTGCATAATCCTGTTGTCATTAACCCACTGTGTACTGCCGCACTACGGCTTGCAGTGCATGTGGAATTTCTTTTCCCTACTTGCGCTTCGTGTATATGTCCAGTTGGCCAACCCACTCGGCCAGCATACTGCGCAGCCGCTGATAGTCCTTGCCCTTATAGGTGCCGGGCTCAACTACCAATCGTGCCATCACATTGATATGGCCACCCTCTTCTCTGATGCTGAGGTAGGCCGACCCCACGCCAGACTCCTGCCGGTTGAGAGAAACTGGCGCACCCACCAGATGTCCATTGTCCTCTACAGAGCAGGATATCGTATCGGTCAGTTCTCGACGCGACGCAATGTAGAGTGGCGTCTTGCGGTCAGAAGCGAGCTGCTTCATATCTAATCCCACCAGCGCCAGATCAAGTCGGTTCAAGTGCCAATGACTGTATCCATCGGCGAGTTCGGCATGTTGGTCACCGATCTTCTTCATCTTTTTCCACGACGTGCCACTCTTCACCTCGGTGTAATAGGGATCCTTCGCACCGACGATGGTTTCGATGTGCGGCGCCTCGTCGGTGCGTAGCAGTTCTTTCTTGTCCAATCGGCATACGTAGGTGTGTCCAGCACCATCGGTAGCCGTAACCGTGGGCACCTGCGAAGCAAAAAGGTCGTCGCGGTCAATCTGCTCCACGTATGCAGAGAGGTTCTCCTTTGCCTGTTCGCCGTGCAGCAGTGTGCCGGCCTGATTGATGAGCGTGGCCAACAGCACCGCCTTGTCCTGCGCAGTGCCACAACCCGAAGAGAGTGTGGCATCGGCCGTGGAGACCTGGAAGTTCAGCCTGGTTGGCTCAATAGTTTGGGTGCGGACCACATCCATCACGTAGTTGTATATCTTGACCAAATAGGCTTCTGCACTATTCTCAAACAGCTCGGCCAGCAGCGGTTGAGCCAGCAACACGGGCTGGTGGCAGCTGGGCATCGGCACATTGCCACCTCGGCGCACAGCGCAACGATAGCTGCTTTCGGGCCGATAGGCATCGGCAGGTCGTTGCTCGATGTTCGTCAGCAGTACACGTCCGTCGGCGTCGGGCTTGAGATTGGGGTGCTTAGTTGCAAACTCAAACCCCTTGCCTATCACCAGCTCATAGCGCTCCACTGGGCAGTCTTGCTGCAAATCGAACACGTCGAGCAGTTCTTCACCCTGGTGATGGAGCGTGTAGTCCAACACGATGGTGGCCTTCGGCTCAAGGGCAGTGTGGATGATGGCCAACTCGCGCAGGTGGTTGTAGCGTCCGCAGTCAGCACAGCCAGCGGGCAGCTGGTGCAGCACTGCATTGGCGGGCGTGAGCACATGCTTACCGTCGGCACGCACGGTGTAGCTCTCATTGATGGTTACCTGCTCCGAAGCAGGGTTGTACACGATGAAGGTCTCCCCTTTGTCGGCATAGGCAGTGATGGCGCGGTTGCGATAGAGCGTGAGCTCTTTGCGCACACGCACGTCGATACTGCCGTCGGCAGCCTGACTGTAGGTACGCCGCAGCAGGCGGTACACCGCATCGGGGTCTTGAGCCTGCGCCCCGACACCTATCGAGGCAGCCATCAAGAGTATAACACATGAAATGCGGAGGCCTGTGCGGCTATGGAGTGGATGATTGAACTTTTGCATGATGAGAAGAGTTATTTGGTGAGTATTACAGGAGTGCCAGCTATCGACAGCTGGTTCTTGACGGCCATACGGAAGGCAGGCCAATCGGCCGCATCGTACACCCGCTTGTTGTACATGGCACTCTGGCCAAAGCGCAGCACATTGCCGTCAAGTTCGAAACCACAGCCGTAGTTGACAGCAGGGTGCGTGATGCCCCGCACCTGGGTAGAATAGTGCATGCGCGTGTACTTGGCTGGCAGGGTTATGGTCTCTTCTATCTCCACCAGTCGCGAACAGCGGTCGTGGAACGGGTATTTGCGCTCGGCTATCGAGGTGTCGAAATTCAGATGGGGCTGTGCACTGCGAAACAGGTCGCGCGCCAACAGGGGCGTAAATATAAGTTCTTCCTTCGTAACCACAGCGAAATGAGGGATGCGGTAGCGGTACGTGAGCTTTACAGTCTGGTCCAAGTAGTGGTCGGGCGAGGTGTATTCCACGCCGAGCAGTTCGGCCTGTGGTGCCACCCGAAGGAGCTCACGCTCCAGGTTGTTGCGCCACTCGCTCATCCGAGCACTAAAGACGCGTCGCACCGCAGCATCGCTCTGTCCTTCGGCCGTGACCGTGAAGGTACCTTCCAAAGTGCCGTCCTTCTTAATCCGCGAAGTACCCGTGATGCGCAGGTAGTGCTTGTCGGCTGGCGACGTGGGAGTATACATCAAGTCTGCCCCGTTGGGAAGCCCCATGAGGTAGCCCTGTTGCTGTTCGGCACTTGACCATAGCTCGCGCACACCAGGTACCCAGGTCGGATCCAGTAGTTCATAGCGCCCGTCGCGGTGCTGCACAACGCATACGCTGTGGTTGAACTGGTCGGCAGGCGTACGGTCTATGCGCTCACCCGCCATGGTCATGGCAGCGTAGGCGCGGAACCCAGCAGCCCGCAGCATTGCAACCAGCATTCCAGCCTTATCTTTGCAGACCCCGCACATGTCGGCCATATTCATCTTGGCACTATGGAGCGTGTAGCCCTCGCCTTCGCCCATCGAGATACCACAGTAACGCATATTGTCCGCCACCCAGTGGGTAAGACGGCTGATGGTGTCCATTTCGGAGGTGGCACCCGCGAGGATTTCGCGCACTTTCTGCACGAGTTCGGGTGTGGAGTTGAAGCTGCCATAGTCCTCGTTGACTTGATAGAACCAACGCGACTTGGCCTTCCAATCGGCGGCAGTACTAAGGAGCAACTTGCACTGCACATCGTTGTCGGCCACCATGCCCTGCTCCCGATGGATGGGTTCTATGTCGCGACCGACGAAGGTGTAGCGCGTACGCTCACCCTCATCAGCAGTGCTGCTCACTTCCAACTCACCACCATACACTTCGTACTGCAACTTCTTGCTGTTGGGAATGCTGAGCGAATAGCACTTCAGCTCAATGCCCTCGAGGCTCCAAAAGGGGACAATGTCATAGAAATGACCACGCATGGGGGGAATGTAGCGCGCATCGTCGTCGCCCGAGGCGAGGAGTGCGTAGGTGAAACCTTTGCGATAGGTGCGGATCTCTATTTGGTCATGAGGTTCCAGGTAGCCCACCTCGACCATCTTCTGCGAAGCACCCCAGTATATCATGCGAGCAGGGGCTATGTAGTCGTATACTGGGCGCGAGTTGCTTCCGCCAACGATAGTGTCCGTACCGCCGTTCTGGCGATGCACCAGCACCTGCTGGATTTCCACATAGGCAGACTGCGGATCATAGTCCATTTTCACCACGTTGTTATTGCGGCAACCCGTGCGGTCGAGCATTTCAATCAGGCTGTGGTTATAGACGTGGCTCAAACCACTTTCCTCCATCCGCACAAAGGTGGAGTCGTAGCGGCTCAGCTGATGACACCCCCTGAACTTTGGTCTTGCAATGTTGTCAGTCTGCGCCCACGCACCGCCGAGGCAAGTGGCAGCCAGTCCGAGTAGAAGAAAGATTTTTCGCATTGTGTTATTGTAAATAAATGATGTCGTTGAAATAGAGATATGAATGAGGTCGCCATCATGTGCGTCGCCGCGGTGTGGTGAACCGGAAGCAGAACAGGCGCAGCATCAACAGCAGAACTATCGGCAGCACGGCAGGGTTGAAGTGTTGCGGCAAGAGCCAATTGAATCCTACGACCACCACCGCCATGGCGAGCCCTTGCGCGATGAGCAGCCAGCGTTTGCTACGACGACGCGCGAAGGCAAAATAAAGGGCAAGCGGATTACACCACAGGATGTTCCAATTAGCCTTCGTGCAGTAATGGTCGCTAAAGAACCAGAGAAAAATGATAATCAGCGAAGCCATGCCCACCAACAGAAACAACAGCACATCCATCCAGCCCATGCGCCATCCAGCCCACACCTCGGCAATGGAGGCGGCCAGCACGAACAGATACAGCAGCCATGCAATAAGCCAAGGATGCCAACTCGGCGCGAGCGGCTGACGGCAATGCTTCAGCAGCTGATGCGTACTGCCGACGAACTGGCCACTATCCACAACGGCTGTCCGTTCCATGAGCTCACGAGGAAAGAACATGCGTTCGCCGCCTGTGGCCTCTTGGTCGCAGCGCGCACCAAGCACCATGTCAATGCCCAACTGCCACCACTCAAGGCTATCGGCCATATAGCTGCTGAGTAGCGAGCGGAAAGTGGTATGGCAACTGGTGCTATCCTGTAGAGGAATGGCTTGACACATGATGTCTCTCACCCGGGTTGCACAGTTATCCATAAAGAAGTCGTAGTGGTAGTGGCGCAGGCTATCTGTCTGAAGCGTATGCGACAGGGTGTGCACCATGTCGCTCAACGCACTACTATCCACATTCAGTCGCTGTTCCACCACCCATCGTCCCTCCTGAGCATAGGAGTGAACAAACGCTTCATAGGAAGAGCAAGACAAGGCGTAAAGCAGGCGTCCTTGCGCAAAGCGTAGGTAGAAATGGGGTTGGTCGAAATCGAACGTACCGTAGTTGTACACCAAATCTATGCCACGCAGGCTGTCGTAAACACGTAGAGCCGTATGGCCAAAGGTGCTGTAGAACTCGTCGCCAGGCCCACAAGTTAGCAGCGATATACAAGCGCTGGAACTGAAAGACAGTGTGTCTAAACTAACGGTGTCGTAGGTTATCAGACGGTGCAATCCTGAACGAGCGGGCCGAGTTCGTTCCCCCTGCTGGTAACGGTAGTGGGAGGCCATTACCTGATATGTGGTATCACGGGGCAACAACACCAGTTGCGCAGTCGCTGGCCAGCAGGCCAACCACACCATTGGTAGCACTATCCATCTAAGCACCTTCATACGTTATACCTATTCTTTATATACAGCATCTGCCCTGTTTCCCCGCTATCCGAGGCATGCCTTCTTACGCTACACCTATAATATTATATGCAGCATCTGCCCTATTTCCCCACTATCCGCAGCATGACTTCTTATGCTACACCTATAATATTATATACAGCATCTGCTCTATTTCCCCGCTATCCGAGGCATGCCTCAATACGGTTCAATTCCCCAAAACGCCTGTTTTCCAACGGGTTTTCTGCTACCCATCTATTCTTCCTGGGCAAGGGGAGGAAGATTGGGGCGCAACGATGCCACAATACGAGGCTCGGTAGTCGATGCCTGCTGCTGAACGGGGGCATCCGTATGAATCTGCACCTGCGGAAACGGTATCTCAATGCCTGCAGTGGCAAAGGCCTTGTATATGTTCTCTCGGATGCGCAGCCATACGGTCCAATAGTCTTCAGTTTTTACCCAAAGCCAAAGGCTAATGTCCACGGAGCTGTTGGCCAAGTCGCTCACTGCAATAGTGGGTTCCTTCAACTCCCGATTGATAAGAGGCTCGGCATTGACCACCTCCTTGAGTATGTTCTTTGCATAATCCAAGTCGGTGCCGTAGGCCACGCTGGCCACGATGTCAAGACGAATGATGGGCTCATGCGTGTGGTTGATGAGAGACTTCGTTGCCAATTCACTGTTAGGTACAATGATGGTTCGCCCATTGAACGGACGGATGATGGTGTGAAAGATACGGATTTCCTTCACGTAGCCCTTGTATATACCGCATTCTATATAGTCACCAACTCGGAATGGACGCATGAGTAGGATGATGACTCCTCCAGCGAAGTTTTGCAAGGTGCCTTGCAGAGCCATGCCCACGGCCAAGCCCATAGCACCGATGATTGCGATGAAGGAGGTGGCCTTGATGCCGATGATGTCCATGGCCATGATAACGAGCAGTACCTTCATGAGCACGTCCACCAGCGACGTTAGAAAAGAGCTTAGGGATGCCTCCGCTTCACGTTTGGTCAACAAGCGCGTCAACCCACGCTTGAGAAGCTTAATCAATTTCAGCCCCACCCATAGGATAAGGATGGCTCCGATGAGCTTCGGAACGAAGCGTGCCGAGAGGTCTACGAGCGAACTCAGTGCGTCGCGTAGGATGGTGTTCTCGCCTTTGAGGGCTGCCACTATGTCTTTACCACCCATGTTAGTCAACGTGTCATGTAGCACTGTTCTGACACTGTCGATTTTAGTCAGTTCTGCGCCCACTATGACGTTCTGCGGAGCAGATTCTTGTGCCGCTGCAGCTGCCAAAGCGGCGGTGTTGTCATCAAGCATAATTCCTATTGTGTATTAGTTCTATGAATTGTTGTAATCTAAAGAAAAATGCGCACGCCTACAGTTAACATCCACTTACTGGCAACAACCTCTTCTATACGGGTGCTACTGTGCAACAAGTTCTGAGCGCGCCATTGACTTGTATTGCCCGAAGACTGCACCTCAGCCAATTTGTCGCCACTGCCGTAGTCATAGAATACGGCATCACTGGTGTTTGAAACATTAAAGATGTACTCCTTGTCGAAGAAGTCCTCTTGGAATGGTGATGCGAAATCACAGCGCACTCCAACCCAAAGATCCATGTGTTCCATGGTCAATCCCACAGAACCATGCACTCCAAACGTAAGAGGACGAAGTCCCTCGTTCACCTTGAAAGTAAGTTTGTCCGTTGCGTTATTCTTTGGAATCTCCATACGGCCATTGAAGTTATAGTTCGCAATGCCATCACCTTGAAGGAAGAACACCACAGCGTCATGCTCAGATCCTAAGTTCAGACGTCCACCAACCGAAAAGCTAAGTTGGTAGACCTTCAGCGCATTGCTCCCATACAGAGTCGTATACTCCGTCGCACCTGTGTTGAGGTCGATGTACTGCAGACTGTCGCTTAGATAACCAGTAGAATAAGAGTGGAACTCTGCACCCAACATCACATTGAAGTTACTGTTAAACTTGCCTATGCGTAGATTGATTGGTATCTCAACCCCAGTCAACTCACTGAAATATCCACTATATCCAAACCCCAAACCGAACTGCACTGGTATCTTACTCTTGGTCTTGGCAGGGGTGGTGCTCTTTCCCTGCTTGACATAGGCGGCGCGACGACTCTGCCATTCCTCCTCTGTCATATAGTTCAAACCCTTGGTTTGGTTGCCAATCTTCACATAGTAATCGACCAACAAAGCCCTCACCTTGTCGGCGTATTGCTCATCGTCCCCATTCCTTTGCAAGAACTTCTCGCACACCTGTGCCTGCGTGGCCGTACTCACATTCTGCAGGTTGTTCGTGCTCGATATGAGCTGATCCACATCGCGCAAATAAGTGGCATCGTCGTAAAGCAGTGCGTGCTCACTGGTCCAATTGCCTGCGGCACGGCACTGGTCGAGTATGCCGATACATTCCGTGTAGTTCTGCGCGTCAAGCGCCCTCTTGGCGTTTTCAAGCGTAGGCGCAACAGTCGGCCGGTTCTGGGCGTTGGCCGTAATGCCCATCACAGCCACGAAACAGAGGCCAATAAGCAGCTTTACAACATGGTTTTTCATTCTAATAACGATATCTTTTCGTTATGGTTTAAAAGTATATGCGCAGGCCTACATATAGCCCTATCTTGGTGGTAACCAGCGACTCAAAACGGGAAGAGCTATGCATCAAGTTCTGCGCACGCCAAAAAGTTGCACGACCCGAGGCCAACACCTCAATCAGTTTGTCGGTGTTACTCAGCTCGTACAGAGTCTGATCACTTGTGGAAGATACATCAAAGAAGTACTCCTTGTTGAAGAACTCCTCATCGAGTGGAGATGAAAAATCGTAGCGTATCCCGATATAGGCTTCCACTTTTTCCGTGGCCAAACCCACGGTGCCCTGTACTCCGAACGTAAGGGGTCGAAGACCATCGCCCACCTTGAAAGAGATGTCGTCCCCTCCAGTCCATTTGGGTGCGGTCAGACGCCCGCCGACGTTGAGATTCGCTAACACATCGCCCTGAAGGAAGTACACCAAATCGCTTCCCGTAGAACTCACGTTGACCCTTCCACCAGCCGAGAAACTGAATTGGTAGAGTTTAAATCCATTGCTTCCATCGGTACACGTCTCAATAGAGCCCGTCCCAACGTTGATATACTGCATGCTGTCGAGCGACGACCCCGCTGACTTCAACCGTTGAAATGTTACACCAAATAGGGCATTGAAGTTGTCATCATACTCACCAATGCGTAGGTTTAATGGAATACTAAATCCACGAAAGTCGTTCAAATAACCACCATAAGATAGTCCGAAGCCGAAGTCCACCTCAGTACTACTCCTGCTCCAGGAGCTGCCGCTGCTCGTCTGCTGCTTAACCACGGGGGCACGACGCGTATTCCACTCCTCTTCAGTCATGTAGTTCAATGCCTTGGTCTGGTTGCCTGTCTTCACATAGTAATCGACCAGCAACCTCTTCACTTTGTCGGCATATTGCTCATCGCTCCCATTCCGCTGCAAGAACTGCTCGCATACCTGTGCCTGTGAGGCAGTGCTCACATTCTGTAGGTTATTCGTGTTCGACATGAGTTGGTCCACATCGCGCACATAAGTAGCTTCTTCGTAAAGCAGTGCGTGCTCATTGCTCCAGTTGCCTGCGGCACGACACCGGTCGAGTATGCTGATGCACTCCGTGTAGTTCAGCGCGTCAAGTGCCCTCCTGGCGTTTTCGAGCGTAGGCGTAGCGGTCGGCCGGTACTGGGCGTTGGCCGTGATGCTCATCACTGCCACACAGAAAAGGCAAAGCAGTAGTCTGATGGTATTTTTTTTCATTCAGCTTTTACTTTTATGGTGTCTGTATGTATTGTATAAAAATGGTTCGTGCGCGCGCACGCGCGTAGTACAACCATTGTCCCCAAACTGAACCACATTGCCCCACTCCACGCACAGGGCAATTGGTAGGCGGGAAGACAAAGCGGTGCACAGCTCAACGAGCCTTGCACCGCTTCGCTACTCATTCTAAGATAAAATTGTCTGTTTAGCAGAGTTCATGAATCACAAGACCGCTGCGCAACTTCGGCTCGAACCATGTGGTCTTCGGAGGCATGATGTTGCCCGTGTCTGCGATGTCGATAATTTGCTTCATACTGACGGGATACAGGGCGAAAGCGACCTTCATCTCTCCGCTGTCGACGCGACGCTTCAGTTCACCCAGACCGCGAATACCGCCTACGAAGTCAATACGCTTGTCGGTACGGAGGTCTTTGATGCCAAGCACTTTGTCAAGTACGAGGTTGCTGAGGATGGTAACGTCAAGCACTCCAATGGGATCATTGTCGTTGTAGGTGCCTGGTTTGGCTGTCAGACTATACCACACACCCTCGAAATACATCGAGAAGTTGTGCAACTTAGCAGGCTTGTAGGGGGTGTTGCTTTCGCAGTGGCAGGGCAACTCGCACTCGCATTTGCCTCCATCCTTGGTGCAGTCGCACATGCACTCAATGTCGAAATTCTCGGCCAACTTGGCAAAGAACTCTTTCCCACTGAGGCCATTGAGGTCTTTCACCACGCGGTTGTAGTCAATCACGTTGAGCTGATTGTCTGGAAAGATAACGGTCATGAAGTAGTTGTACTCCTCGCGGCCGGTGTGTGCTGGGTTATGCTCCTTCTTCTCCTGACCAACAAGGGCAGCAGCTGCCGAGCGGTGGTGGCCGTCAGCAATGTACATAGCGGGTACCTTCTTGTCAAAGAGTTCCACCAGTTCGTCGATGAGTTTGCGGTCGTCGATCACCCAGAAGCGATGGCCGAAGCCGTCTTCTTTGGCCACGAAGTCGTAGATAGGCTTCTGTGCGGTCACTGAGGCCACGATTTCATCTATACGAGCCACAGCGGGATAAGCGAAGAACACAGGCTCCACATTCGCATTGGTAATGCGCACATGCTTCATGCGATCTTCCTCTTTGTCCTTGCGCGTGAGCTCATGCTTCTTGATAACCTTATTCACATAGTCTTCGCTGTTGGCGCAGGCCACGATGCCATACTGCCAGCGTGCGTTGGCATCGGTGGGGTTCATGCTTTGAGCGTAGACGTAGAGCTTCTCCTCTTCGTCCTTCACAAGCCAACCATAATCCTTGAAACTATTGTAGTTTTTCACCACTTGCAAATACACCTCAGGCGAATGCTCATCAGTGCCGGCGGGCAAATCTATCTCAGCCTTGGTTACATGCAACAAGCTGTAAGGGTTGCCCTCACACTCTTTGCGAGCTTCTTCGGAGTTGAGTACGTCGTAGGGACGCGAAGCCAATTTCTCGACTATGTCGACAGGCGGGCGAAAGCCTTTGAAGGGTTTGATGATACTCATAGTGTAATTCTGACTATTTGTTTTGATGTAAATGATTGCCTTTTCCCTGTGCAGCGGCGGTCTCTCCCAGCGCGCATGCGCACGTTGGGAAACGCATCCCGTGGCAAATTATTGCACGCCGCATCAAATAATACAGGACCCTCTAAACCTCCGCATCGTACGCCCCACCCAATCATCACCCTCTGCACTGCCGCCAGCCGCTGCGCACTGGCAGCCCCCACAGCCAAGAGCACACGGGCCGATGCCGTACGGATAGGGCAATTGTGCCGCACGACATACGTCTTGATGCCGTACGGCGCAATTGCCGCACAACTACATGTGCAGCACCCGTATAGCACTAAAGACCCACGCCTGCCGTACGGCACCACATCCACATGCCGTACGCCCGAAGCGTCCGTGCACCACCCCAAAACAACGAAAAGACGACCAATTGCACAACCCAGCCCAAGCCCGAAAAGGCAGCCGAAGCACGCATTTGCAGATGCAAAGGTACGCATAAAATCCGACTTCACCACAGCCGACAGCTTCAACAAAAAGAGAAAAACGCGTCGTGGCCTTATACTTTTTCCCCTGTCCCCACGTTATCCGCCCATTAAATCACTGCTCGCGCGCGCCGCCAAGCGACCGCCTCATAGCACAAAAACTACAGCACCATGACCACATCCCCCACCTCGCAACTGCGCATCATCGTAGTGAGCATCATCAGCCTCCTTGCACTCATCGTCCTGCTCATGATAGGCATACCCCGCTACAACGTGTGGCGGCAAGAGATGAAAGGCAAGGCCGAATTTGCCCAAGCCGAACAAAATAGGAAGATACGCATCGAGGAAGCCAAAGCCAACCTCGAGGCCGAAAAGCTCAATGCCCAAGCTGAAATAGAGCGCGCCAAAGGGGCTGCCGAGGCCATTCGCATAGAGAACGGCTCGCTAACCCCCACCTACATACAATATCTATGGGTACGCCAGCAGAATTTGGCCACCAACAAGGTGGTCTACATCCCCACCGAGGCCTGTCTTCCCATCCTTGAAGCCAAGAACTAACCATCACTCAACCCCTATCTATCCACCGCAATGAAACGCACACACATCCTGCCGGTACTGCTAATAGCCGGCCTACTGCTGCATACCGTCCCCTCTACGGCTCAAAACGACAAGAGCTTCGAAATATCCAAGAATCTTGAAATCTTTGCCAAGATATTCAAAGACGTCAACGCCCACTACGTGGACGAGATAGAGCCAGGCAAAGTAGTCAAGACAGCCATCGATGCCATGCTGTCTTCGCTCGACCCCTACACCAACTACTATCCTGAATCAGACATGGAGGATGTGAAGCTGCAGCTCTTAGGCGAATATGGCGGCATAGGTGCACTCATCCACCAAAAGGGAGAGGACGTCTTTATCTCGTCTCCCTACGAAGGTCTCCCAGCGGACCAAGCCGGACTGCGTGCGGGCGACCGCATCATCAGCGTCGGGGGTGAGAGCGCCAAAGGAAAGACCACGGCCGAAGTCAGTTCGATACTGCGCGGCCAGGCGGGCACCCCCATCACTCTCAAGCTGGAGCGCAACGGCGAAACCTTTGAGCGTACGCTCGTGCGCCGTGCTATCAAGCTGGAGAATGTGCCATACTATGGACTCGTCGGCAGCGACATCGGCTACATCAAACTAAACGAGTTCACCCAGGATGCTGCCAAGAACATACGCGCTGCCCTCTTGTCCTTGAAGCAGACGCAGCCCGACCTGCGCGGCCTCATCCTTGACCTGCGTGGCAACGGCGGTGGACTGCTCAACGAGGCAGTGGACATCGTCAACCTCTTCGTGCGACAGGGCGAGCTCATCGTCGAAACGAAAGGCAAGATAGCAGCGCGCAACACGCGCCACTTCACCACCACCAAGCCAGTCGACACCGAGTTGCCCCTGGTCGTGCTCATCAACGGCTACAGCGCCTCGGCCTCCGAGATTGTGTCGGGCAGCCTGCAGGACCTGGACCGCGCCGTCATTGTGGGCAGCCGCTCGTTCGGCAAGGGACTTGTGCAAAACATCCTGCCTGAAAACTACAACACCCAGATGAAAATCACCGTGTCGAAGTACTACATACCCTCCGGCCGCTGTATTCAAGCCCTCGACTATGCGCACCGCGACGAGAATGGTCGTGCCACCAAAATACCCGACTCGCTCAAGACCGCCTTCAAGACACGTCATGGACGCACCGTGTACGACGGCTTCGGCATCGAGCCCGACGTAGAGATGAAGGACCAATACATGTCAAGTATCTCGATGGAACTGGTGGCCAAACTGCACTACTTTGACTACGCCACCCGCTTCCGCCGCGAACACGAGTCGATCGCCAAGCCTTCGGAATTCGAAATCACAGACAACATCTACAACGACTTCAAACAATATCTCTCCACCCAAAAGCTGGACTACTCGACCGCCACGGAGCATGCGCTTAAGGAGCTACGCAAAGTGGCCAAAGAGGAAAACTACCTCGACTCCATAGCCCCCACCCTGGACGCGCTGGAGCAACGCTTTAGGGATGACAAGGCGGGAGACCTCGACAAGTTCCGCCCCGAAGTTGCGTCGCTGCTCAAGAGCGAAATACTATCGCGCTACTACTACGAGAGGGGACGCATCGAAGGCTCACTGCGTGGAGACCCCGACGTAGAGAAAGCCATCGAAATACTGCACGACCCAGCCCAGTACAAAAAACTGCTGAGCAAATAATCTCCCCTCACCCCGTCAGCCCACGCACTGCGATACCGTCGTGCCCACACCTGTATCCATAGCGGATCTCACACCACGTCAACGGATTCACCGCCGCATCTTTCTGCTGCTACTTGCAGTGGCGCTGATAGCCATGACCACGTCAAACTACGTAATGAACATGGCTTGGGTCTTTCTGGGCGTGAACTGGCTCATCGAAGGTCGCCTGCGCCAAAAGGTGCAGACCCTGCGACGCAGTCCCCTTTTCTTGGTCTACTTCACCTTGATAATGCTGCACGTAGTGTGGCTCATTTCAGGCGGCAACATCGCCTACGGACTGGACGACCTCAGGCGCAAGCTGCCCTTACTGGTCATTCCCTTGGTACTGCTCTCCAGCCCCGCCCCTACCACGCGCGAGCGGCGGCAGTTGCTCACCCTGTATGCTGGCACAGTGCTGGTGGTGAGCTGCATCAGTATAGCAAGGCTCATTACCCAACCCAACCTGGAATATCGCCAACTGGTGCCCTACATATCGCACATACGTTTTGCCCTCAACGTGTGCTTTGTAATTGTACTGCTCCTTGTCGATATGGGACGTAGTCTGACGCAATCGACTCTATCCAAGTTCACTCCACATCAACGCGCCGCACTGATAGGTAAGGGTGTGCTCGTGGCATGGTTCATTGCATTCCTACTCGTGCTGCAGTCCTACACCTCCATAGCAGTGCTGACAGCCCTCTTGGCTGTAGCCACCCTCGTGCGGTGGAAGCAGTGGCACCAAAGTGCCATACTGCGCATCGCCATCTGCACGGCCTGTGCAGGCGTAGTGATTCTGATAGGCTGCATAGCCCTTTTCGTCCATAGCTACTACACCCCCATACCCTTAACGCAACAACCACAGCCCGAGTTCACTGCCGCTGGCCATCCCTACACCTACGCCCACGACGGTCTCATTGAGAGCGGCAACTATATCAACGACTATGTGTGCGACGAGGAACTGCGCAGCCAGTGGGGCAAACGCAGCAGTCTCGGCATGGACGATCTCACCGGCAACGGCTACCCCGTGCGCCCGACCCTCATTCGGTACCTCAACGCAATGGGCACCACCAAAGACAGTGTCGGCATGCAACAGCTAACGGAACGCGACGTGGCAGCCATCGAACGCGGCATTGCCAACCCAGTGTACCTGCGTCGATTCAGTTTGAAGCGCATGGTGTACGTCAGCCTCTTCGAGCACGAAAGCCATAAACATCAGCGTGCCGTCAAAGGGTTCAGCATGCTGCAACGGTTCGAATTGTGGAAAGCCGCCCTGCACGTATTCGAGCAGCACCCTTGGGTAGGCGTAGGCAGTTCCAACACCGTTGACCTATGCCACCAAGAGCTCAGCCGCACACAATCCGAACTAACCAATACCAGCAAGCACATTCACAACCAATATCTGACACTGCTCATATCGTTCGGCCTGCTGGGCTGCTTAATTCTATTGGTAGCCTGCCTACCCCTGCTGCGAACATGGTCGCGATGGACACTGCTCTACACACTACACCTAACCATAGTGCTTGTCTCTTGCCTAAGCGAGGACACGTTGGAGACCCTGGCCGGCTGCTGCTTTGTAGCCGTACTGTCATGCCTCTATGCACCAACCGCAACACCATCCATCAGCGACCATACGACACCCACCCCTCAAGGAAAACAACCATCATGTACAACTACCACACCCTGCCAAACGGCATCCGAATAGTCCATCTGCAGAACAATTCACCCGTAACGCATGCTGGAGTTCATATCGGAGTCGGTTCGCGCGACGAGCTACAGCCCTCGCGCCACGGCATGGCACACTTTATAGAACACACCCTTTTCAAGGGGACATCGCACCGCAAGGCGTACCACATCCAGAACCGCATTGATGGGGTTGGGGGCGAACTCAATGCTTTCACCACCAAAGAGGAGACCTGCGTATATGCCTCCACCCTGAGCGAACACCTGGAACGCAGCATTGAACTCTTTGCCGACCTGTTGTTTTGCGCCACCTTTCCACAAGCCGAGATAGAGCGCGAGCGTGAGGTAGTGATAGAGGAAATCAACTCCTACCGCGACTATCCCGCAGAACAGATATTCGACGACTTCGAGGAATTGCTCTACGAAGACCACCCCCTTGCCCACAACATACTGGGCTCGCAACGCAACATCCGCCGCTTCGACACAGCCCAGCTGTTGGACTTCGTAGCAACTTATTATGTGCCAAGCAACATCACCATAGCAGTAGTGGGCAAGAACGACTTTCGGCAAGTGGTGCGACTCTGTACCAAATACTTTGCCGACCAGAAGGAGCGGGCGGTCGACCTGCAACGCGAAAAGCCAATCCCTCGCCCTACCTTTTCACGCACCGTGCACCATCGCACCCACCAGGCTCATGTCGTGGTGGGCTGCACCTCTTATAATTTATATGACCAACGCCGCGCCACTATGGCACTGCTGTCTAATATCGTAGGAGGGCCAGCCATGAACTCGCTGCTCAATACCGCAATACGTGAACGCCACGGCTTCTGCTACACCATCGAAAGCCAGTACACTCCACTGACCGATACTGGGGTGTTTACCATCTACGCTGGTGTGGAAGTGGCTGCTGCAGACCGCTACATAGAACTGCTGCAACGAGAGCTAAAAAAGATATGCACTACCCCCATCAATGACCGAGCCCTGCGCAAAGCCGCCAAACAACTATGCACCCAAATGGCCATCAGCAGCGAAGGAGGCCTGAACGAGATGCAATCCATAGGAAAAAGCCTACTGCGCTACGACCACGTTGATACGCTGGAAGAGATGCAACGCGACATAGCCAACGTGTCGCCCCATGACCTCATGCAGACCGCCGCTGAGACGCTGCACCCCGACAACTTGAGCTACCTCATCTTTCAATAACGCCACACGCGGTTTCTCCGCGCATCGCGCACAGGATACGCCGACCTGCAAACAGCACGACGGTGCGAGGTGTTCACAAGTGGAACACAGGTGGGTATCATTTGTCCACGTGGTAAAAGGTTTGTATCTTTGCAGCATGAGAAAGTTGATATTCGCCACCAACAACACACACAAACTACAAGAAGTTAGCAGCATGCTCAACGGAGTGGTAGAGCTTAAAAGTCTCGCCGATGTGGGTTTGTCTGGCGAAATACCCGAAACGGCCGACACACTTGAAGGCAACGCGCTGCAGAAAGCCCAGTGGGTGTACGAACGAACGGGGTGCGACTGCATAGCAGACGACACAGGATTGGAGGTGGACTGCCTCGGTGGGAGACCTGGGGTGTACTCGGCTCGCTATGCAGGCGAACACTGCTCGCCCGAGGACAACATGAACAAACTCCTTGCCGAAATGGGGTCCAACAGCAATCGTGTCGCCCATTTTCGCACCGTCATCTGCCTCATAGAACAAGGCAAGCCACACTATTTTGAAGGACGTGTGGACGGCACCATCCTCACCGAACGACATGGGAACGAGGGATTCGGATACGATCCCCTGTTCATGCCCAACCGTTTTGCCGTAAGCTTTGCCGAAATGCCCCCCGAAGTAAAGAACAGCATCAGCCACCGCGCACGTGCTGCTGCCGAGCTAACCCGATATCTAACTGAGAGCAGTGCTATATAATATAATGTATAAGCGCTGCTGAGACGTGCCCCTCGGCAACGACAGCAACACCCCCTCATCAACATGGAATACACCGAAGTTTACCCCATAGAAATTCGAAGCGGATATACCGACAACGGCATCTGCGTCATGATGCTCTATGAACCGCGTGCCAACTTGGACGTACCAGTAATGTTGGGTGAACACGAGGCCAACGTCATCATGGTCGAAAAGGAGGGAGTCGTGCCTGCCAGACCTCAGACCCACGAATTGTTGTGCAACATCATAGAGAGCTTTAACCTTGTCATCAAAAAGATTACGATAGACAACATGGTGGAGGGCATCTTCTATGCCACACTCCATCTCTCTGACGGTTTTGTGCTCAAGGAACTGGACTGCCGCGTGAGCGATGCCATCATCATTGCCCTGCACCAAAGCATTCCCATACTCATGAACAGCGAAATACTGAAAGAGGTGGGCTTCCCAAGCCAGAGTATGGTAACGGTGCAGACAGCCCACGACGAACAGAACCCTCTGGAAGCACTCACACTCGAAGAGCTGGAGCAATTGCTCCTCACATGCGAGAGGAATGAGGACTACGAACAAGCGGCCATACTCAATCAGCGCATTGAACAACTGCGACAAAACAACCACTAAACATCAACTATCGACAATCTATGGACAATCGCATACAACAATATCACGAGGCATCCACCTACATTACAAGCCAATTGAACAACATTCCCAGCACAGCCATCGTGCTGGGTAGCGGGCTCGGCCGTTTGGCAGACCACCTTGCAAACCCCATCATAATACCATATAGTGCCATACCACACTTCAAGACTTCCACCGCCATAGGCCACAAAGGCAACCTCATCTGTGGCGAACTGGACGGGTGTCCATTGATAGCCATGCAGGGGCGCTTCCACTACTACGAAGGCTACAGCATGGAAGAGGTTACGTTCCCTATACGCGTATTGCACTGCTTGGGCGTACACACCCTTATGGTGTCGAACGCAGCTGGTGGACTTAATCCCCAGTTTAAGGTAGGTGATCTGATGCTAATCTCTGACCACATCAGCTTCATGCCCAACCCCCTCATTGGAAAGAATCTTGACGAATTGGGTCCACGCTTCCCTGACATGACCGAGGTGTACAGCCCCCGACTGCGCAAAGCCGCACAGGAGATTGCCAGCGAGATGGGCATCGGCCTGCATGAAGGCGTATATGTGGCAGAGACCGGCCCTACATATGAAACACCAGCAGAGTACCGCATGTACACCCTACTTGGAGGCGACGCGGTGGGCATGAGTACGGTGCCAGAAGTCATTGTGGCGCGTCATTGCGGCATGGAAGTATTCGGCATGAGCGTCATCACTAACTGTGCGGCCGACTTGGGCAACGGTGTGGTCAATGATGGCAATGATGTCATAGTCGCCGCCAATAGGGCTGGAGACTCCATGGAGAAGGTATTCACCCAACTACTCAAACACACCCGCTAATCCGCCACATGGCTATCCGAAGTCATATCCGCAGCCTGGTACTCCCACTTGCCATGCTGCTGGCCGTGCTGTTCAACAATGTGTGCGGTCTATTCTATGGCATTGTGCCCTACTTAGTGTTCACCATGCTATTCCTCAACTATACAGCTATTGATGTGCGCCGCATGCACCCTTCGTGGCTACACCTATGGCTGCTACTGTTCCAGGCTGGCATCAGTTTTGCATTCTTCTTGCTCTTACGGCTCACCGCCCTACCACCCGCCCTCAGCGAGGGTATGATGATATGCGTACTAACGCCGGTGGCAGCGTCGGTTGTCGTTGTAGCTTGCGCCCTCGGTGCCAATCGAGAATGCGTAACGACCTACACTATCTTGGCCAATCTTATGGTGGCCATACTGGCTCCCATCTACTTTTCCTTTATTGGAGTGCATCAGGACTTGCCCTTTGTTGCCTCGTTTTGGAAGATATTCTGCCGCGTGGTACCACAGATTGTGTTCCCCTTCATCTTGGCTCTGCTGCTTCAACATTTTCTTCCACGCATTAACAATTTTTTCTGCCGATACAAGAGCATATCACTCTACGTGTGGGCACTTACATTGACAATTATTCTGGGAAAAACGTTCCACGACGTAGTGGAGATGCCCGACCGCGACGGCACCATGCTATGGCTAATGGCTCTGCTCAGCGCCTTAATCTGTGCTTTCCAATTCGCTGCAGGCAAGTGGATGGGCTCATTGTTCAACAAGCGCATTGAAGGAGGCCAACTGCTTGGACAAAAAAACACCAGTTTTGGTATATGGCTTGCTATTGAGTATCTCAATCCAACCAGTGCTCCCATCAGTGCTGTGGCCATGGCTCTTTACTCAATGTGGCAAAATCTATTCAATAGTTGGCAGATGTGGCAACACGACAAGCGTGCTACAAACACCGCAAACAACGACTAACCATGACAAAGGCCATCTTCTTCGACATCGACGGAACTCTACTGAGCTATAAGACCCATCGCCTAATGCCTGGCACCATTGAGGCGCTCACCAAATTACATAAAGCTGGTGTATTACTGTTCGTTGCCTCTGGTCGCCCCATGGTGCTCATCCCCGACATGCCAATCCCGTTTGATGGCTATATTACCGTCAACGGTGGATATTGTATCAGTGGTGATGAAGTGCTACTCCGTTGCCCCATTGCAGCCGAAGATACCGAACGGTGGCTCGATTATGTTGACGCACAACACATGTCGACCATGTGCTTCACGGCACACGACATGTACGTCAACCACATTACTCCCGAGGCTGAAGCCCTCCGCAATCAACTTGACTTCACCATGCCTCCCCTACTCCCTCTGAAGGCGATGCATGGCAAAGAGGTATACCAGTTCATAGCCCTCATGCCCAGTGAACAAGATGCTGACGTGCTGAGTCTATTGCCCAATTGCCGACTGCCTCGGTGGCACGCCGCCTTCACCGATGTCATACCAGCCAACAGCAGCAAGGCCGCTGGTATCGAGTGCATGTTGAACCACTTCGACCTGAAACCCGAGGAGACCATGGCCTTTGGTGATGGGGCTAACGATGTGGAGATGTTGCAATACGTAGGGTGCGGTGTTGCCATGGGCAATGCCAGTTCCGAGGTAAAAAAGCAGGCCGACTTCGTAACCCTCACTGCCGACGAAGAGGGCATACTCCATGCGCTCACACAGCTACACCTTATATAATATACAGCATTCCGTTCCACACCGCACAAGAAGACACCGCTTTTTCGTATTTTTGCACCCTCACATCGTACACCATATAGCATTACATCATGCAGATTCACAACACTTCCGCAAAACAATCCCCCTCTATACACTTCTTTGCAGTTCTCCTAAGCCTAACACTCATCAGTGCATGTCCGTTCACCCTCTGGGCTCAAATAGGGCATGGAGGTAGCCCCATGTTCAACTTTGAAGGGCGTAAAGCACCTGTCGACTATGTCATACTGGACACGTTGAGTAACCAGACTTGTCTACAGGAGGACATGGACGAAACCGCTGGTGGAGGACCAATGCGCATCGGCGTGCAACGCAAGGTCAAACTCTCGCCTGTCAACTGCGGTCGGTGGACCACGCTGGAAGACGGCTCTCGCGTGTGGCGCGTCGCTGTGCAATCACCTGGTGCCCGTTTTGTATCACTTTTCTTTTCGCACTTTCGCCTCCCCCAGGGAGCAGAGATGTACTTCTATGATGCCACGGGGTACCTCGTTCTTGGCCGCTACCTATCCGACGATGTCAAACCAGACAGCACCTTCTTCACCCAAGCAATACCAGGTGAGACCGTCTACATCGAATACCATATCCCTCAGTCTTGCAGCGACAACGGTGAACTACTCATCAGTGAGTTGTGCCATGGCTACAAGGACTTTCTGCGCGATGACATGTTACCCAGTCGCAAGGGAGCCATCGGAAACTCTGAGGGTAATTGCCACATCAACATAGCATGCGCTACCGCAGACAACTACCGCGACCAATCACACGCAGTGTGCTGCATCACCATCTCTACCACACAGGGCACCTACCTGTGCAGTGGCACCCTAATGAACAACACAGCACTCGACAAGACACCCTACGTCCTCTCAGCCCATCACTGTCAGGATATCACGGGCACCATCACGAGGTTCACCTTCTACTTCAACTACGAGTCGACCACCTGCAGTGGCTCGTACGGACGCATTGACCAGTCCATCACGGGTGCTGACATTGTGGCCAAGCAAAGTCGCAGTAGTGGATCCGATTTTCTCCTGTTGCGCTTGCACCAGATGGTACCCGACGAGTACGAGCCTTTCTACGCAGGATGGGATCGTTCACAGGTACAGCAGCCAACCATCGGATGCTGTATTCATCACCCTGGCGGAGACCTCAAGAAAATATCCATTCCCTACTCCGTCCGCATTGGTGAAGGGAGTCTTCTGCCCTACTACCGTGCACAATGGAACAGACAGGGTGTTGTGGAAGGCGGCTCCTCTGGTTCGGCCTTGTTCAATAAGAGCGGCTTGGTAATAGGTCAACTTTATGGGGGCACAAGCAGTTGCACCAATGCATCGGGCCCTAACAGCTACGACTACTACGGACGTCTTGCATACTCTTGGACAGGAGGCGGTTCGGCATCCAGCCGTCTCAAGGACTGGCTCGACCCCACCAATTCAGGAGTCAACAGCCTGTCGGGTAGTTATGGCGACAGTTTGGTCTACACCGTGCCCACCTTTCAAGACACATTGTTGCTCTCTTGCTTCCCCAATCCATCATTAGATGGCATGGTCTCTTTCGAGGTTGACAGTCCAGGCGAAGTTCTTCTACAGATCTACAATACCAAGGGGCTCCTTGTGGATGAAATGCGTTCTACTTTTGCCACCAATACGCAACGCATCGACCTCTCCCACTTGCAAGCAGGCTCCTACGTCGTATTGCTCACGCAAGGCGACAAGACCTACCACGGCGTTGTAGTCATTGCCAGAACCAACTGACATTTATTCACTCTGCACAAAAAACTATCGGGACAACCGCATCCTATTGTACACCTCAGCCATATTGGCTATTATCTCCTTCTCAATAGCAACGCACACACAAAGATGGCTGTAAGCAATCCACTTCGCATAATTTTCGTATCTTTGCGCAATTAAAAGGGATTTTCATGCAGAGTATTAATCACTCTAAGCCACTGGCTATCACCCCCCCCACCAGAACAGCAGACCATTCGAATGCTGGCTTGATGAGTGGTTACACAGCAATAAGTCATCCTTTTTTCTTCTTTTTCAACCTCGTTTTAGAACAAAATCTGCCGTTTGGTGCATGCATCAAGCGGAGCTTGGCCTTGCTGTCTCACCACGGCAGGGTACACCATCATGCATAACCTTTAACAACATTAATTCATAAACACCAATGAAAAGGATTTACAGAACAACACTTCTTGTGGTAGCATCCTTGCTGCCCATGATTTCGATGGCACAATCTGTGGTGGACTACACCATGACAACAGGTGCCAGCCGCGACAAGTGGAAGACCCTAACCTCTTCTGCAACCGTGTGCCAATGGACCAAATATTCGTCAAGTAACATTGACGACAATGCGACCAGCGTTCTTACACTACCGTTCGGTTTCAAGTTGGGCGGAACCACTTACAACAACTTCTCCGTGAGTATCAACGGTCGTATGGGACTGGGCTCAACGCTCATCGAAACGAGTACTGGCCTTGCGTTCACTCCTGGCAATGCTGGTACATTCGCCCCATGTATCGCACCGTTTGCCTGCGACCTTAAGTTGTACACAAGCGGTTCAAGCACCTCGCGTAGCTACGTAAAATACCAGACTTTTGGCTCTTCGCCCAACCGCACCTTTGTGGTAGAATGGCGGACGGGACGCTATTACAGAGGGTCTGCCATTGACACAGTCAACTTCCAAGTGCAACTCGACGAGGGAACGAACGTGGTACGCTTCGTGTACGGACGCTCTTACTCTGGCGACCTGTCCCCCTATCAGGCTGGCATCAGCACAAGCGCAGGCGATGTGCTGACCATCGACCCTTCGAGCTTCGTTCTTATCAAGGCTCCTACCTCCTCGACGTTCGACCTTTGGCCAGGCGAGTATCGCTACTTCGAACTGACCCCTGGCAGTGTACCAGCATGCCCCTCTATGATTTTGCGTGCATCCGCCTCAGTTCAAAGCAGCAACCGCGCTTCCATTACGTGGGAAGCCAGTGCCTCCTCGTCTTCGCCTACCTATAATGTAAAACTGAAGAACAACAATACGGGCTCTGTAAAGAACTTCACTGAGACAAGTACCACCAAGTCGTTCAACACCCTTGAGCCCACTACTCCTTACACTGTGGAGATTAGCTCCACTTGCAATCCTTCGCAAGTTCTCAGTGTGGATTTCTCCACCCGTTGTATGGAAACACGCGACATCATTCCTACAGCTACCACATCTGGTGAAGACAGCTACATTGGTCCTGTCAACAACTATTACCGCTACAGCATGACTCAGTCCATCTTCCTCAACAGCGAGGTGGGCACTGTGGCATTCCCCATCAAAACCATCAGCATTGCCTATATCGACTCGGTAAACATTCCGGTCAGCAGATTCCACGAAATGACTGCAAAGAACAACGTCAGCATCTACATGGGACATACCACCAAGACTAAGTTCGATGTCATTGACGACCGCATCGACTTTAGCAGTATGCAAAAGGTGTACCAGGGTGACCTGAACTGCACCCAGAGCGGATGGAATGATTTCGAACTTTCCGTCCCGTTCAACTACGACGGACATAGTAATCTGGTTGTGGCCATAATCGATAGTTCCAGAGCCTACGACTGCGACAGCAAGCACTATCACTTCGGTAGATCCGCCACCACAGAAAAGCGCTTCTTCCATTCCTACACCGATCAGAGCACCATTGACCTCAACAGTCCTCAGAACGCAACTCTGCTTGAAAAACGTCCCACCATGCGCTTCATGTCCTGCTTTGCACCCTGCACGGCACCGACACTGAGCATTAGCGGCATTGCCACCAGCAGTGCAGACTTCAGCTGGACGGCCACTTCGTGTGCCAGCACAGCCTACAGCAACTATGAGATTGAATATGGTCCTGCAGGCTTCAACCACGGCGAGGGTACCTCTCAGCAGGTCGATGGAAGCACCACTGCCACCATCACGGGATTGCAAGACGGAGTGGACTACAAAGCTTATGTACGCGTAGTCGATGCCTCTGGCAACGCCAAGAGCGAATGGAGCAATGCCGTTGACTTCTCGACCAATCCCTGTGGCATTCCGCAGAATGTGGCCAAGCAGAATGAGACCGAAAACACCGTTACCATCACCTGGACCGCCGGTCTGAACGGTACAGGCATGTACGAGGTAGAATATGGTCCTCAGGGCTTCACCCACGGCAACGGTACCACCAAAACCGTTGGAGCCACCAATACGCAGCTCAACGGCCTACAGGCAGATGTAGTCTACATGGCCTACGTACGCACCCAGTGTGGTTCGGACAGCTACAGTGCATGGAGCGCTCCTGTCTATATTCACGGTGAGAATGCTATTGACATCGCTACGATGGAGAACGCCATCAGCATCTACCCGAACCCCACTTCTGCTGAGGCTACCATCGCCGTCAGTGGTCTTGAAGGCAACGTGCAGATGACTCTCATCGACCTCAACGGTCGCACCATACGCGCTGCTTCGTGGAACTGCGCAGGCGACTGCACCGAGACCCTCAACGTTGAAGGCTTAGCCAAGGGTATCTACTTCGTACGCCTAAGCAGCGACAACACCAACGTGGTGAAGAAGCTCGTTGTGAAATAATCTGACCTTTCCTCTAAGGCGCTGCGTTCCCCGAGACGCAGTGCCTTACCCCAACACTCAGCAGAGATTCTCTGCTAAACAACTACAAAACCATAAGCCGACCCGAAGAGCCCATGCGCCTCTTCGGGTCGGCTTCCTTTTGTCAGTCCTGCTGTCTCCGAGCAAAGCCTCTTACTCAACCAAACTAACGGCAGCTCGCCCTTACTCCTATAACCCAGCTGTCTCCGAGCAAAGCCTCTTACTCAACCAAACTAACGGCAGCTCGCCCTTACTCCCATAACCCAGCTGTCTCCGAGCAAAGCCTCTTACTCAACCAAACTAACGGCAGCTCACCCTTATTCCCATATTCCAGCCGACTGAGAGTAAAATCCCTTACTCAAACAAACTAATGGCAGCTCACCCTTATTACCATATTCCAGCTGACTGAGAGTAAAACTACCACATCTTCAGCAGCCAGCAAGCGACAGCGAGACCCCCCCCCGCTCAAGGGGGGCTGAATCAAAGATACTTCCGTGTAAAAGCCGATGCCCAGCTTAGTGCTTCGGCAGGTCGAGCGATAGCCCTACGATATACGTACGTCCCAATGTATAAGGTGAGTTGTATGCATAGTGCTGCGGCCTATAGTTTAACAGGTTATCCACTGTAGCCGTAACCGTCAAGCAGTCCCAGAACTTGGCACTTGCCACCAACTTCACCAGCCCGTATCCTGAAGAGGTAAAAGGCTCATAACTATCGTATGCGCCATCGGTAGAGGTGGTGATTACGTAGTAGGTCGCAGCCGAGAGATAGCGCGCACCCAGCGTAGCCGTCATCCGAACCTGCGACCACTGCTGTTCGTACGAGGCCTGTGCCGTAACCGAGTGTGGTCGTGTGTCCGACGTAGGCAACGCATCACCACGGGGGAACTCATGAAACAACGTGTACCCCGCCTTAAAAGCAAAACCTCCGTCGGTACGAAGCCGCAACGCCAAATCTACCGAGGCCAAGTCCGTTCCCTCCACGTTTCGATATTCCATCGCACCGCGTCCGTCCGACATAGCTGGGTTCCATACAGTCGTTATCTCGTTGCCAAGGCGGTTGTAGTACGCAGTAGCCGACGCAGTAGCGTACTCGTCTCCATATTCCGCCGAAAGTGTAAAACAGTGGCTCACCTCGCTCTCCAGGTCCGCATTGCCGTAGATGTTGAAGATGTTCGCCATGTTGAAGTCCATATACAGTTCTTTCAACGTAGGCGCACGGAAACCCTTGGCGTAGGTAGCTCGTAGGCGGTAGTGGCCCGACTTGTACATCGCCGCCACCTTGGGCGAACACTCTACACCGTAGAGCGAAAAGTAATCCACCCTTATTCCCCCGATAATGTTCCAGTGGGCAGAAGGCTCCCACTCAGCTTGCGCAAAGAGGTCAGCAGTCTGCTGCCTGTGGTCCGAGGCATCAGCACTGAACTGGTAGGACAGCAAGTAGTCATCCATGGCATCCACGCCCAAGGATAACTCGAGTTTCGGACTAAAACTGTGGTGCATCAGCAGTCGGCAGGAGTTCTGCACATTCTTGTAGTCCAAGTACTCTTTGTCCACAAGTGGGTAGAAGTCGCTCTTGTCGTAGCGGTCAAAACTATATGAGGCTTCGAGCGAAGTGCTGTCGCCTATCGCACTGGCCAAGCGCAACCCTCCACTGAAGTCTCTGGCACGTGGCTTGTCGTCCACCGCATCGTCGCGCTCATGGAAGTAGTAGCCCACCCTTCCTGTCAAAGAGATGCGGTCCGAAAGGCGCAGGCTCATCTTGTCCTTGAAGTTCCACTGCTGGTTGCCATACACCTGTGTACTGTCACCATCGGTGTCGACCACATAATAGCTGCTTGCTCCATCGGTGTTCATATTTAGCAGGTTGCTCCAGCGTCCCTGCTTGACTCCGGCCGTCGCTCCGTAACCGTACTGGCCGTAACGCGATGCGTGGCGTCCGTTGAGGCTGAGCGACCACGGGTCATTTTGCCTTTTGGTGATGATGTTGACTACCGCACCCACGGCATTGCTTCCGTAGAGTACCGTGGCTGCACCCTTTATCACTTCGATGCGTTCCACATCGGACACATTCAGCCGTCCGTAGTCAATGTTGTCGAGCGTTTCCCCTGCCAGACGTTCCCCATCGACGAGGAAAAGCACCGACATACCACCAGTACCCTGCACATTGATAGCAACCTGCTGGTTCATGCTGTAGGAGAACTCCACTCCTGGCAGCTCCTGTTCCAGCACCTCGCGCACCGTAGATGCATCCGATGCCGCTATCTCCTCGCTCGATATCACTTTGGTAACGATGGGCGTATTGGCCAATGTGCGGGGTGTACGCGTAGCAGTGACCGTGATGGCGTTGAGCATGCCGAGGCTGCGCAGGCGTACCACCACAGCGGTGTCGCCCGCCTGCACCTCCTGCTCGGCCGACCCATAGCCCACCAGCTGCACCTGCAGTCGGTAGTGACCAGCCGGTAGGTCGAAGGCAAAATGGCCTTGCTCGTCGCACTGGCGCATCATGCGCATGTCCACTACCGACACTGTGGCAGCTGCCAACGCCTCGCCGTGGTTGTCCACCACCACGCCTCTGACGGGCAGTGCCACCACTTCGGCCTGCGCCAGCACCACGAAGCACAGCAGCCAAGCAGCTGCCAGCAAACGCATCACATTTAGGTGGGAAGAAAGCCTACAAATCATGCACAAAAACAATCAATCAGCACGAGCCACCGTGTCGAACACGAACGATATCCACCCCTTGGCACCATGCAGCCGTGGGTTGGTGAAGCCCGTAAAAAGGAGCGACAGCGTAGTGCCGTCGGCCGTACGCAGCAAGTACACCCGTCCCGACGGCGTATAGATGGGGGGCATGGAGCGCATGTCCACATCGAGCCAACGGCTCAGCACCGAGTTGCGAAGCGAAGGGGCGCGCGTCAAATATCCGTCCATCATGGTCGACATGTCAATGATGATGCTGTCGGCCACGTCAGCCTCGAAGGCCTCCTCTACAGGTAGTTCAAAGCGTCCTTCCTGCAGGTTGTACTGTAGCGTAGCGAGGGAGGTATAGTCCGTCTCAAAGGCAGCCATACCGTTGGTCCTCACGTCGTAGCGGTGTAGCGCAATGTGCCATGAGACAGGCTGTGCGAGGCTGTCGTCGTAGGGGCAGGCCGTTACGGTGTGCGTTGTCAGGTCGATGTATACCCAATCGGTGTAGGAAGTGGCATCTACCCAACTGAATGTGTGCGCATCGTCGTCGCTGTCCCACCGCTCGGCGGGGTCGTCGTATATGCCGTCGCAACTGGCCACCACCACCAGCAGCAGACCAAGCCACCACCGCCTGTGCAACCTATTGTCGAAAACCCTTCTCTCCACGCTTTATTGAACAGCAACTGTGCTTGCAACCTTCCAGTTGCAAGCACAGAGCCATGTTGAATTCCAACCTCTGAACTATTCTTCTGTTTGGGGTGCCTTGCCGTTGCGGAAGGCTATCACCGTGCCACCCATGACGGATGGAACATTCAGTGTGAGGTCGAATGCAGAGCGATCCTTAGCCACACTGCCAGAGATTTCCACATCGTAGGTCGTGGGGTCGCCACCGCCATGGCCCTGCATGGTCAGTTTGCCTTTGCCCGTGAGATTGACGTTGTCTCCGCTGAGTGTGCATTCCACTCCGCTTGCGCTGAGGTTACCCCACTGAGCGAATTGGCCCGCGATGTCGACCGCTATAGAGCCATTGACAGAGATAGTCATTTTCTCATCATCCGCATAGATAGGATTGGGTGAGTACTGGAACTTGGCCTCGGTATAGCCAGTGTAGCTACCTTCTATCATTTCGGCAGTGGTTTCTTTGTCGCAGGCCACCAGGGTGCAGGCTGCAACGAGGGTCATCAGTGCAATTTTGAGCGTCTTCATGGTTTCTGTTTTTTTGGTTGTAAATTATTACTCAGTTCCGTGTTGCAATCCCAGCGGTTTTGCAACACGGCCACAAAGATACTTCATTATTGAGGAGTACGCTATAACTACAATTAGGTATATGCCTTGGGGCATATACCTACTACCCTCGGACGCACTGCGCGCTACTGCACCAGCGACGACGGTTCCTCATCGGGCAGGGGTATATTGTTGATGTAATCCCTTTCGGCACTGAAGGCCACAGGGCAGTCCTCTGGGCGCAACAAGATGCTGCGGAACTGCACCTCGGTGCGACGCACGTATGCATTGCGCACGGTAACGCGCAGCCTCACGGCATCTTCTGGTAGGCAGAAGTTGCAGCGCACCAGTCCCTCGCCACTGCGGCTGTTGATAATGTCTATCATGTCCTCCATCTGGCCAGAGTGAATCTGCCGACGTTGCCCCTCGGCGTCGAACACATCAACCCACACCGTGGTACGGCTATGCAGGTCTTCCATCACATCGCTCATCCAGAAACTCAACTCGGCATTGCCAACAAACGTGGTAGGCTGGTCGAGGAGCCGTATGCGGCTATGCAGGTTGCCGCGCACCGTGTCGGCTGGTGCCGCCGTGAGGGGTGTGGATGCATAGAGGGCTCGCAGGTCGCGCTGTGTTTGGACGACCACACTGTCGAGAGCAGCCACGGGCAATGCAAAGAGCGGCACCCCGTTTGCTTCGCCTACGGGAGAAGCCAGCAAGAGCAGTCGTCGTTCGGCCTCGTTGAGCAGCCCACGGTCGGGCGACACCGCCACCAGCAGCGGCCTGTCGTCGGGCAGCGAAGCGGCAAGCGGCAGCTTGTCCCACGCCGTGTGCGCGAGCGAGAGGCACGCCCAAGCCTGCTGCACATCCGAACGCGCGCTCTCGTGGCATATCAGCGGCAGGCCCGTTTTGATAGAGATGTAGGCGCTGCGGCGGAACATGTCGTCGACATCGGGCAGATAGATGAACTCGCTGCCCACATTGAATATAGGGAGCGAGAGCACGGCCTGATAGGGCGCAGGGTCGAAGGTGTGCACCCAGGCATTGTCGGCCGTGCGGTTGTCGTAGTCGGTCCACTCTGGCCACGAGTTGTTGTACCACGCCTTGTTGCGCAGGTTGTGAGCCACCGCCTCCGCCCCAGCCAGCAGCAAGGCCACGGCGAGCACAGCCGTGCGACCCCTTTTGCCTTGTCCCGCAGTGCTCCACCAGCGGTGCAGCAGGACGAAGGCCACCACGTTGATGGTGTAATAGAAGAGCCACGTGAGGCGACCTCCCGCTCTGATTTGTGCTAAGGGGCCTATGAAAGTAAGCGCGTTGCGCGGCAGCCACTTCATAGGCACGCCGCAGGCATAGACCGTCAGCAGCACAGCTACAAGCAGCAGCAGGTTCAGTTCGCGACTGTCGGTCGGGCGCAATGCCTCCTGGGGGCGACGCGTCAGCAGGCTGCGCACGAAGTGGTACACCACATAGAGCGTGCACCCCACCCCCACAAGCCCCACGTAGGCACGGGCTTCCCACTCCACATCGCGCCACAGATGGCTGTGCTCCCAGAAGTAGAGTCGCCCATAGGGGAAGAGCAGCCCCTCCACACGGCCGCCGTAGCGGCCGAACCCGTTGGGCACCGAGGTGCGGCAGCCTTCGGCCAACCCCACATGGGTGGCCGCATAGAACAACACCACGGGCAGCACCACCTGCAGCAGCGCAGAGAGAAGCAGTTGCCGCGGAGCGACCTGCAACACCCCTCGGCGCAGCAGCAGATACAGCCAGACACAAGCCGACAGGCTGAGGTAGAACACTAAATAGTAGGGATGGCTCAGACCGAAGAGGATGGCCAGCAGCCCTATGGCAGCCGAATAGCCCCAACGACGCGTGCGCAGATGGCGCACGGTGAAGTAGAGCAGCATCGGGATGGCACAGTAATAGCTGAGCGACAGATGCCCCCCCATACGTTGCAGCTGAGGCGAGAGCAGCGTTACCAACAGCGCAGCGAGTGCGGCGTACCACACAGGCAGGCGCAACTCGACAAAGAGCAGGTAGAGAAAGAGTGCACACAGCATGACCGACAGCCACGTGAGCAGGTTGTAGGCTGGCAGCACAGCGCGCGATGCCTCGGCCACGCCCGCTCGGTGCGCCACCTGCAAAGGCCAGGCCACCAGGGGTTGCAGACCCGTGAAGGTATAGTACTCACCGTGGGGATAGTTCATGGCCAGCACCTGCGTAGCCGAAGTGTCGTGTTCCACATGCCACGTGGTGGTGTAGAGGTCCTTCACGAAGTCGGCCGACGAGGCTGTGTAGAAGTTGGTGCGCCAGTGGGCATAACTGCCGAATCCCCAAAAGAGTCCCCACAGTAGCCCCATGGCCAGCAGCGTAAGCGCAGCTCCTGCGGCGCGATGCCGTCGGCAGCAGCACGGCTGGATGGGGTCGGACAAACAGCAATCGGACTTCGACACGTCTCTATAAGATTTACTCGGACAGGAGGACTCCCCTCCTATCCCCTGCATAACGAGGAGGCATAGCCTTTTATTGCCACACAGCAAGCGAACTGGAAATCTTGAGAATGCACCCCTCCTGGACGCTCTGCAGGGTTGAAAATTTGCCCACAGGCAGCACATGAGCCAAAGAAAACATGTAACTTTGCATCGCAGAATGCACCTCGGCTCCCATCAGCCGCCAGCAGGCCTCCCCCACTTCTTATCACGCAGAAAAGAGCCTCGCCCCATGAGGGCGCGAGGGCTGAGGGCGTAGTGCGCGAAGGCAAATGCCGTACGGCATTTGCTCGCCATCTGCACTTTTTCATTACAATACACGTAGTTAAGGGGCGCGGATGCCGTACGGCATCCGCGCCCCAACCGTACGACACAAAGAGGGGTGCTGTACGACATAAGGGCGCGTGTCCTACGGAATGCACGGTGGCAGACTACCCCCTGTCGCACATCACCCCCAGGAGGCGACGAGCCGCTTTCACAGAAAAAACGTACCTTTGCAGTCGCAATTAAACTGATTGCCATAACAGAAACAGACATCATTATGCTACACACACCCAAGCACATTCCCAACCGCAGCCATCTGATGGTGCTGCTGGTAGTGGCCAGTTGTCTCGGCGCAGCGTGCCACCGCACAAACAACGAGTTGACAACCACCCGCACAGACACGCGCCTGTATGTCCTCTCCACCCAAATAGAGGGCGAAGGCGATTTTGAGCCCACCATCGGGTTTGAATACAGCTACTCGTTAGAGTGGCCCACCGATGCCCTGCTGAACCCCACTGACCAAGCAAGGGTGGCAGCCCGATGCTTCTTGACCGACAAGCCAATGTCCTTTGACTCGGCCGCCGCTTTCTATATGGAAACAGACGAGGAGGACGGGCTGGGAGAGATGAAAATCGTACACAAGCTGCCCAATTGCCCTTACTACGAGACAAAAAGTATGCAGGGCGACATGCAGCTGGGCAACGCATGGGCAACCCTCATCGTCAAGAGCGACATCACGCATAGCCTGGCCGCCCACGGCTCATACGCTGAGTTGTACTTCAACATGGACCGCGACCGAAAGCAGCTCGTTGAGCTATCGGACATAGTCGACACCACGCACCTCAGCACACTACTGCTCAGCGCCATCGATGATGTGGAAGAAAATCACTACCTGCACGAAGCACTGTGGGAGGAGTATGCGACCGACGGGCTGCCATTGGCCGAAGATTTCTACATAGACAGCAGCCATACCAAACTGGTACTGGTCTATCAGCAGTATGCCATAGCAGCCTACTGCTACGGTATTTGCCGTCTGCACCTGCCCATAAGCTGGCTTAGGGAGAAGAGGTTGCTCACCCCCTATGCCGAAGCCGTCATAGCACGCCAAAAGCCCACGGCATAGCACCATCCACAGCCGCTCACGCAGCGACACCTCAGCCCAAAAGCGAAGAAAAAAAGAGGGGCGCGTACCACAGCGGTACGCGCCCCTCACTTATGCACAGTGCCCTACGCTCAAGCGAGCATCATAGACACATGCGGTAGATGGCCTCCACATCGGCGGCCGTCAGAGGCTTGAAGCCAGGCAGATTGCCAGCGTAGGGCAACACAGCCTTGGCCGCCATCGAGGCGAAATGGGTATCGTCGATGTGCAGCGCAGAGAGGGTGGATGTGAGACCCAACGTGTCGAACAGGAAGTGGCTCAGCGCATCGATAGCACTTAAAGCCTGCTCACGCACAGGCAGGTCGGCACTGGTGCCGAACACGTTGCGACCAAATTGTGCCATCTTGGGCAAGGTGGCATCGCTCATGCAGTAGGTGAGCCAACGGGGGGAGAGAATGGCCAATCCCAGACCGTGGGTGATGTCGTAGACGGCCGAAAGCTCATGCTCCATAGGGTGGCAACTCCACGCCTGCGGTTTGTCAGCCCCCACCAAGCCGTTGATAGCCCACGAGGATGTCCACATGAGGTTGGCACGCGCCTCGTAATTTTCCGGCTCGCGCATCGCCACTGGGGCATACCGCACTACGGTGCGCATCATGCCCTCGATGAACGTGTCGAGCATATACATAGTGTCCCCGGTACTGAAGTACACCTCCATGAGGTGCGACAGTATGTCGGCAGATCCACAGGCAGTCTGGTACGAACTGACGCTGTATGTAAGGGAGGGGTCGAGGAATGAGACCTTGGGGAAGAGCAACGGACTAAGGCGGCCACGCTTGTCGCTGCTGGCAGGATTGCTAATTACCCCACCAGAGTCCATCTCTGAGCCTGTGGCCGAAAGGGTGAGGATGTCGACAATGGGCAGTGCACGCTCTACGGGCGACCACTTCTCGTAGTCGAAGAAGTCCCACGCATCGTGTTCGACACAGGCCGAAGCAGCGATCCACTTGGTGCAATCGAGCGTACTGCCGCCGCCCACAGAGAGCAGCACATCTATGCCGTGCTCCTTGCACAGGGCAGCGCCCCGCCGTACAGAATCGACGCGAGGATTGGGCTCGATGCCAGGCAATTCATAAAGCTCCATACCTGCATCGCGCAGGGCATTCACCACCTTGTCGTACAGACCAATCTTCTTGATAGAACCGCCGCCATAGGTCATCAGCACGCGGTTGCCATACTGTTTGAGCTCCTCAACCAAACGGTCGCAACTGAGCTGTCCAAAGTGCACACGCACTGGATTCTGAAAAGTGAAGTCTTTCATAGTATTTACTGGGGATTGATGTTTTACATATTCTGGGCTTCTACGGTTGAACGCGAAGAGCAGCGATCGAAAGATGCTGCTCTTCGCATCACACGCGTGCCGAGCCTAATGCCCGGCACGGTACTTTTCCATGAGCTCACGCAGTGCGGCCACGAACTGGCGGATGTCCTCTTCCGTCGTGTCGAACGAACACATCCACCGCACCTCGTCATGAGCCTCGTTCCAATCATAGAAGAAATATTGCTGTTGCAGAGCCGTCCACACGGGGCGCGGCAGTTGAGCAAAGACGCTATTGGCCTGCACTGGATAGAGGATTCGCACACCGTCGATACGGCTCACCTCCTCTTTAAGCAGCTGCGCCATGTGGTTGCTGTGGGTAGCTCCCCTGCGCCACAACTCGTCGGTCAGATAGGCTTCGAACTGCACAGCCACGAAGCGCATCTTGGAAAGCAGTTGGGTAAGTTGCTTGCGGCGGTAGCGCACCTCCACATCGAGTGTAGGATTGAGCATTACGGCACACTCGCCCATCATCAGTCCGTTCTTGGTTCCCCCGAACGAGAGACAGTCGATGCCCAAGTCGGTCGTCAACTGGCGGAACGAAAGTCCCGTTGCCACAACTGCATTCGCCAGCCGTGCCCCGTCGAGGTGCATGTACATGCCGTGCTCATGTGCCAAAGAGGCCAGAGCCCGAATTTCCTCGGCCGTGTAGAGCGTGCCGAGCTCCGTAGGCTGCGTAATCGAAATAGCACGGGGCTGCGAGTGATGTTCAAAACCAAAACCATGCAAGTGTTGCTGCACCAATATCGGTGTCAATTTGCCGTCATGCGTTGGGACTGTAAGCAACCGACAGCCCACTGCACGTTGAGGTGCCCCACACTCGTCCACATTGATGTGAGCGGTGTCGGCACAGATAACGGCGTGATGAGACCTGCACATCGTATCGATGCACAGCACATTCGCCCCAGTGCCATTGAACACGAAGTAGGGGTTGGCCTGTTCGCCAAAAGTCTCTTTAATCTTGCGCACTGCACGAGCCGTATACTCGTCGTCGCCATAAGCAAGCGCATGCTCAACATTAGCCTGCGCGATAGCCTGCAACACCTCGGGGTACACCCCCGAGTGATTGTCGCTTCCAAATCCTCTGCGCATTGTCCTCGCTACTTGTCCATCGTGAAGAGGAACTCAGTGTTGTCCCTCGTATTCCCCATGTGTTTCTTCAACAAGTCCATGGCCTCAAGCGAAGTTAGATCAGTCAACTGGTTGCGAAGCACCAGGGTGCGAGACAGGATGGTCTGATCCACCAGCAAGTCGTCCCTACGCGTGCTGGACGCCGACAGGTCGATAGCTGGGTATACGCGCTTGTTAGAAAGCTTGCGATCCAACTGCAGCTCCATATTTCCTGTACCCTTGAACTCCTCAAAGATAACGTCGTCCATTTTCGAGCCCGTGTCCGTAAGAGCCGTTGCAATAATGGTCAGAGACCCGCCGCCTTCAATATTACGTGCGGCGCCGAAGAACCTCTTGGGTCGTTGCAAAGCGTTTGCCTCCACACCTCCAGAAAGAACCTTACCAGAGGCGGGCTGCACCGTATTATAGGCACGTGCCAACCGAGTCAGCGAGTCAAGGACTATTACTACGTCATGCCCACACTCGGTCAGTCGCTTCGCTTTTTCAAGGACTATGTTGGCGATGCGCACATGGCGGTCTGCTGGCTCGTCGAAGGTCGAAGCAATAACTTCAGCGTCCACGCTGCGCTGCATGTCGGTAACCTCTTCTGGTCGCTCATCAATGAGCAACACCATTAAATAAACCTCGGGGTGGTTGTAGGCAATGGCATTGGCCACTTCCTTCAAGAGGGTGGTTTTACCAGTCTTTGGCTGTGCCACAATAAGACCACGCTGACCTTTTCCGATGGGAGTAAACAGGTCTATAATGCGAGTAGAGAGCGTCTCCCCAGGATGTCCAGTCAACTTAAACTTCTCATTGGGGAACAAGGGTGTTAACGACTCAAACGGCACCCGGTCGCGAACCTTCTCTGGGCTGAGACCGTTAATTTGTCTCACCCGAACCATCTGGAAATATTTCTCGTTCTCATAGGGTGGACGTATTGCAGCCAAGACGGTGTCGCCGTGTTTGAGTCCATATTGGCGAACCTGCTGCATTGACACATAGATGTCATCGGGAGAAGAGAGGTAATTGTAGTCTGACGACCTCAGGAATCCAAAGCCATCGGGCGCAAGCTCAAGGACACCCTCAGCTTCAATCACACCCTCAATGTCGAATTGGTGCGCTCCGCGGCTCTCTTCAACCTCGACTTCGGCACCTTCTTCTGAACTTTCACTGTCAGCATTTTGTTGGCTGGGTGTAGAGTTGGTGTTGGCTTGCGCATCATCTGCAGCGGATAACACTGTTTCGTGCTCTTCAGCCTCAGTCATTTTCTCCTCGAACAGAACAGCTGCCGCACTTGCCTCGGTTTCCACGGCCTGTTCGACTTGCGTCGCTGCAGCCTCGTGGTTTTGATTCTCTGTCCTGCGCTGTTTGCGTCTCACCTTTTGAACTTCGCCACCAGACCGGTCGATTTCGTTGTTAATATCGCTGATAACCGAGTCAAGTGACGAAGACAATTCGGGGTTATCCTGTGCATCTGTGAGCGTCTGCATCAGCTCATCCGTGAAGATAAGCCCAGGGATTGTTTTCGACAGCGTACCCTTTGGACGCACCACCTCTGGAACCTGGGGTATGACGGGGATGTCTGGCAGGTGCAATCTGCGAGGCTCGTCATTTGCCCCCCCTTGCGCATTACCATTACCACGGTTCTCGGTCTTCACCCCATCCTGAGGCAAGGACAGTTGCCCATCCTGGCCTTCTGGAGCGTTCACCTTATTATTAATAGGTGTACGTCGTTGTTTTTTTACATTCGACTCGGCGATGGGAATTGGCTTCAGCCTGTTTCTGCGAGCCCGAGGTGCTTGTGCTTCCTGCGGTTCGCTGTCGGGCTGTTTGGCCTGATGGTCCAGTATTTCGTATACCAACTGCTCCTTGTCATACCGTTGGTAATGAGGAATACCCAGTTCTTTTGCGATGTCAAAAAGCTCAATCTGTGCGCGCTCCGATAGTTCCTGTTTGCTGTACATTTAGTTTTAAATAGTTTTATCTTCTACATTCCTCTGCGGGAATGCAGTGGAGTTGTCCCTCAATGTCAAAATTCTTTCACTGCACGGCGACATCATCTGTGCCACCAATATCATGCAATAAATGTTTGATTGTTTAAATCAAAAGAGTTCCCTCTTTTGCTCAATGCCCTTAGGAAAAGAGAGTGCAAAGATAAAGAAATATTTCGAGACCCTGCAAAATTAATTTTGTCAATACTGAGGAATTGCGTACTTTTGAACCGACAACGGCATTACCAACCTGACAACTGCGTCAATATAAAAATCGTATAGTCAACAGAGAATAGTACAAGAACATAAACCAATCAATTCTACAAAAAAATGAATATTCCTCAAAATCTGAAGTACACCCAGGACGACGAATGGGTAAGAATGGAAGGTGAATTTGCCTATGTAGGCATTACGGATTACGCACAGCACGAGTTGGGCGACATCGTGTTTGTCGATGTGGATTGCGAAGGCGACACTATTGAAGCTGGTGAAGCATTCGGCTCGATAGAGGCTGTCAAGACTGTGGCTGACCTACTGATGCCCGTTACGGGAGAGGTCGTTGAGTTCAACGCTGCATTGGAAGAAGCCTCAGCAATCAACAACGATCCCTATGGTGCTGGTTGGATCATAAAGATGAAGCCTGCCAACGCTGCCGATGTGGAAACACTGCTCGACGCTACTGCATACAAAGAGAAAATCGGCGCATAAGTAGCTTTTTCTGTTCATTACACAAAGAGAAAGGGAAGTACCCATGTGGCGCTTCCCTTTCTCTTTTATGTCTTTTCTCGTAGGAAAAACGAGTTTGCCATTGTTGTGCACCAAACGTCCACGGTTCGGAGCCGGCCTTAGCACACCCCACCCATGTCGCTCTGACGCAGTTCGTCATTGAGCGAGAAGAAGTTCTCTATCGATATTAGGATGTCCTGCGAATCGGCCACCAAATTCTCCACAAAGTGGCGACGCTTGGCCTGCTGCCTACTGCCACCTCCCATACCTGGCAAGAATGATGATTCCACGTTGGGGAGATCGGTGGGGTAGGAATTAGCGGCACGAGTCCTTCCTTGCTGCTTTTCAAAATCTTCTACATAACCTGGCTGTCCGTACACCGGACTGTCAGATATCTTACTTCTCGTCCCCACACCACCTTCACTTTTCAGAGCTATGCCCAATAAAGCATCCTGCATGGTCTGAACACATGGAAAACGGAAGAAGTTGGCCTCCACAATATTGTTCACCACGAAGTCGTAGCGCAACTCCTCGTGCATTTGTCCTCGCACATCGTACGACTCGACATGACGGTGAGCAGTGTCGCTCAGTTCTTCGTAGAGCAGCTGTTGCTGTTCATAAGAGTTTTCTCCTATCACTATCAGCACTTTGTCAAAATATTCGAACGACTGTCCGAGCGGATATCTACTATCGGTATTGTCCAGCAGCACGTATAGCAGCCGACTCTCGTTGTCATAATACAAAAACAACTCGCGCATCAGCAGTCCCTGCTCCGCGAGGTCGGGCGTGTCGGCCATTCGGCTGCGATAGAGTTGCAGACCATATAGTTGGTTCAGTCCTGCAGCAAACATGTAGTCGGGCAGTGGGGTACGAAAGGGCAGGAACGCGCTCTCGTCAATCGAAAGCGATAGTTCCACAATTGGGATGCTGCGCTTATGTCCGTAGTGTGCCACCTCTGCTGAAAGCCTAATTCCTTTGTTGTTCTTCAAATACGCTGCTCGACGCAAAGTCTGGACGATAACTTGCCGAAGCCTCCAGTTCCTGCACCCATCCGCGTGTAAAGCCCAATTCTTCAAACGCCGTCGTTACCTGTCCATACTCCGAAGGCAACAGTGTGCGGTTCAACTCGTCTGGAAGCGTACCCACCAACTCTTCGGGCGGATAGTACTGTGCCATCAACGACACATGCACCCGCGTTGACAAGTTGTCGGCTATCCACTGCAGACACCCGACCGAATGCGCTGCTTGGCCAGGCAGAACCAGATGACGCACAATGACACCGCGGTAGGCCATGCCTCGGTCGTCCGTAGGCAGCGATGTCCCCTTCTGGTAGACCATTTCCTCCAACGCGCGCTGTGCCACCTCCACATAATCAGGTGTAGCCGAATAACGCCGCGCCAATTCTGGCGAGATATACTTGTAGTCGGGCAGGTACACATCTACATAGGGAGCTACCATCCGCAACGCCTCCACGCTATCATACCCTCCTGTATTATAGACCACTGTGGGCGACAAGCCGCGCTGTCGAATACGCTCCACCAGTTCTGGCACTACGTATACATAGTGCGACGGACTGACCAGCCCCACCATGTTTTCGCTCTGTGGCAATAGTTGTTCCACTCTGTCCACCACCTCTTCCAGTGTTCCGTAGCGTTGCACCACCTGCGGCTCGCTTCGCGACACTACTCGATTTTGGCAGTACACGCACCGCATGTTACAGTGCGAAAAGAAGATGTTTACGATGCCCTTCTCTCCCGACAGCGGAGGTTCTTCACCACGGTGCAGACACACCGCCGCCACGCTGACATTCCACGGAGCCCCGCAAAACCCAGCCTGCGCCGCACGGTCTACACCACACACGCGTGGGCAATTGCTACAATGCGCCATCGCCGACTCCTTCTGCGCCATTCATTGTCCGCTCTTCCGTTGCCGAAAACATTCCTTTTCCCCGTTCGCTACCACTTCGTCGACACCTGCTTGTGGCGACCACCTTTGTAGAAATGGCTGTTCCAATAACTACTCGACAGGCTGCTCACCATCACACCCGAGGAGGTGGAGGAGTGCACAAACATGTCGTCTTTCAAATAGATGCCCACGTGCGACACTTTGCCATTGCTGTTCACGAAGAACACCACATCACCCTCGCGCAGTTGCTTGCGCGATATTAGGGAGACGTCCTTCTGTATGTCGGCCGCTATCCTATGGAGGTTCACCCCATAGACCGAACGGTACACGTTGCCCACAAAACAGGAGCAATCCACACCCTTTTTGTCGCAACCCCCATATTTATATGGGGTTCCGTACCAGTCGTCAATAGCTGCATATAAACGGGTATTGTCCTTATCCGTCAGGGTAATGCCCGACTTGGAGTTCTTGCCGCCAGTTGTTGGTTTAGGCTTTAGGATAAGCGGCTTCTCTTCCACCAACTCGTCGGCGTAGAGTTGCCCTATGATAAAGTCTTCATCCTCCAAGTCCTGCGAGAGGAATTTTTTGATGGCCGTGCAAGAGCTGAGCGAGAAGGCCACCACGACCATCATTGCCATGAGGCGCAGCCAATGCAGTGTGGGGCGAACAGCAGTAGGGGTTTGCATACTATAATATATAAGGTGTGTCTACTTAGAGGTGTTGATAATGAAGATGTCTTCATCGGGGCGTTTCATGTAGTACGTTTCGCGTCCGTACTTCTCAATAGCGCGCAGATCGTCCTTCAGGCTGCAGGCTTTTATACTATCCTCCTTATAGCTTTGCACCAGCGTCCGCTCCTCGGCACGCAGGCGTTCCACCCTTCGTTGCAGCCGCATCGACACGATGAGGTTGTTCTCATCTATGAATATAAAGAATACGATGAAGCACAATGTGGCGAGGATGTACTTATTTCGCAGCACACGCCATATCTTGAGTAGTACCAGTTTCATTTCAGTGGTTATAAACAGATTACACAGTGCCTGCGGTTGCATACGCACGCACTATACCAACTGCAAAATTACATCGTTCGCACTCGCAGCACCTTACTCTGCCGCACTTCTTGTAAACAACAACAGGTTGATACCCTCTTGCGTCCTATTTCGAAACCACCAGCGTCTGCCCTACCTTGATAGCATCGCTGCGCAGGTTGTTCTTCTTGCGCAGCTCAGCAGGCGTGGTGTTGTAGCGGCGCGCTATGGACGAGAGCGTTTCGCCCTTTTTCACCACGTGCTTCTGCGTAGTGGAGGCTTTTGCAGGAGTTGTGGCAGCCTTGGGTTTGGAGGAAGAGGTCGAGGCCGTAGTGCGGCTGTAGATAATCAGTTTTTCTCCAACGCGTACGCTGTTGGACTTCTTACTGTTCCACCTCTTCAGATTGGCTACCGACACTTTGTACTTCTTGGCTATGGAGACCAGCGTCTCCCCTTTCTTCACCACGTGTGTACGGCTTTCTCTCACGGGCGTGGGTGGTGCAGCTGGGCGCACGCTGAGCGAATCCGCCGTGGCTTTGCACACGCTGTCCTCCAGCTCTATGAGCCGCATCACACTGTGGGCAGGCACTATCACTTTTCTCCAACCTGCCGAGGCGGGCACCATGTCGGTGCGATAATGAGGATTGAGCGTGCGCAGTTCCTCCACATTGATGCCTACATACTTCTCTATGAAACAATAGAAGGCATCGGCGCGCAGGTGCACAGTGTCCGTCCGTAGCGGTATGTCAATACGATGCGACTCCACCCCGTGGTCGGCATAATAGTTCAGCACGTAGGTGGCCGCTATGAATGCCGGTATGTAGCCGCGTGTCTCCTTTGGAAGATAATTGTATATCTGCCAAAAGTTGTTTTGTCCGCCACTGCGCGCTATGGCGCGGTTGACGTTGCCTGGCCCGCAGTTATATGCAGCCAAAGCCAAGTGCCAATCCTCGTATACAGCATACAAATCCTTCAGGTACCGAGCGGCTGCATCGGTGGATTTGGCCGGGTCGCGCCGTTCATCCACCAGGCTATTCACCTCCAAGCCATACATTTTCCCAGTGCGGTACATGAACTGCCACAAGCCTGCAGCGCCAGCGCGCGAGGTGGCCATGGGGTTCAGCGCCGATTCCACCACCGTCAAGTACTTCAACTCCTCGGGCAGCCCATAACGGTCCAACACCTCTTCAAACAGGGGAAAATAGAACTCAGCCAGCGACAAAAACACGTCGATGCGTCCTCTCATCAGCCGCAGGTACATGCGTATGTAGTCCTTCACCACAGGGTTGTACGACATTGGTATCACGGTCGGGAGGGCGTCAAGCCGCTGCTTGAGCAGGCTGTCTGACAGGTCGGGTAACTCCAACTCCGACCACACCGACTTCGCCCCACTGCGGGGCAGGGCTTGCTGCTGCATGTAGAGGCGCATGTAGTAACTGCTGAGCAACTGGTCATAGTCTGCATGCGACTTGCGCAACACCTGCTCCAGCTCCCCTTTCCCCTCCTCGCTCACAGGCGCATCGCCCGTCTGCGCACCCACATTGACCACCACCATCATGGCGGCAATCAGCCACGCCATTCGAACCGCTACGCGCACTATGCTATGCCTCACATTGTACCTCATATCGATACACCATAAACTGCGAAAGGCTCATTTTAGTATATTACCACCCTCTTCGCCCCACACAGCCGACAAATTATGCACCTCGGCCCAATAAAGCAAGTACCGCCCCGTTATCGCTATCAAACAGCAATCTCCGAAGCGATTCTGTCCCACATCATCCCTCCCTTTCCCGCCCCATTCAGTTCTTTCTTCTGCAACCACCTGCTCGCCTCCATAGGACAACGAGCCGACTGCCGTACGCCATAGACTCCGATGCCGTACGGCGCATGCTGCACCCTCGCACTATCATCATCCCACACAAGCTGTTATGCACGCCACACACCGTACGACATCCACCCCCTTTGCCGTACGGCATCCTTATCTACACCGTACGGCATCGCCCCTTTTCCCCTACGACTTACCTCCACACTGCCCTCGTGCTGCCCACTCTCCAATCCTTGACTCCACCACAGGACTCCGTCCACATTTCACACACCAGTACCACAACCTTTTTATTAAAACAGAAGTAGCAATGAAACACAGCACAATAAAACACTTATCAACACTCAGCACTCTTCCAACTGCCCACTGTGCAAATTCAACCCAACTGCCGTTTGGCCCAAATTTCGTAACTTTGCACAAGAATTGAGGTGTGCCCACTGTGCAGACTGCAGCCGCAGTAGGAGAGCCATCCCCCTGCACCGCACATGCAACCCCTGCACCGCACCCATCAAGACCGCGAAAAACAAGTAAAAAACAGTATAATCTTAAAACAACCAGAACAACTCGAAATGGCTACAAAGAAGTATACCCTGGTCATCAACCCAGGTGCCACATCAACAAAAGCTGCCATCTACGAAGGCGAAAACGAAGTATTCACTGAGAACCTCAACCACCCGTACGAGGAGATTGAGCGGTTTCACGAGGTGGCAGAGCAGTTTGACTACCGCAAAGAGAAGATACTTGAAATGCTGTCTAAGCACGGCATCGGTCATGATGAGATAGCCATCGTCATGGGTCGCGGCGGCCTTACCCGTCCCTGCGAAAGCGGCACCTACAGGGTGAACGAACTGATGAAGCAGGAGTGCCGCGCCGGCGTACAAGGCAAGCACGCTTGCAACCTTGGAGCCCTCATAGCCGACAGCATCGCCCACGACCTCGGGCTGAACGAAGCATTCATAGCTGACCCAGGCATAGTCGACGAGCGCCCTGCACATGCCAAGATTACAGGCCACCCTGTGTTCGACCTCGACCCAACGCGTGAAGGCGTCATTTGGCACTGCCTCAACCAAAAGATGACAGCAAAGCTGTATGCTCGCGAGCTCGGCAAACACTACGAAGACCTGAACCTTATCATCGCCCACATGGGTGGTGGCGTGTCAGTAGGCATGCACATGCACGGTCGCGTAGTAGAAGTGAACCGCGCCCTCTGCGGATTGGGAGCTTTCTCGCCCACCCGCGCCGGCAGTATCAACGCCAGCAAACTGATTGAAGTGGCCTGCAGCGGCAAATACACCGAAGCAGAACTGAAGAAGATGGTTACTGCACAAGGAGGCTTCGTGGCCTACCTCGGCACCAACGATGCCTATGAGGTGGAGAAGCGCGCCCTTGCAGGAGACGAGAAGTGCCAGTTGCTTGTGGACGCATTCTGCTATCAGGTCAGCCTCGAAATCAGCCGTCTGGCAGCCGTAACCAAGGGCAAAGTGGATGCCATTCTCCTTACCGGTGGCATCGCCTACAGCAAGCCCTGGATGGCTCAAATCAGCGAGTACATCGATTGGATTGCACCAGTTCGCATCTACAAGGGTGAGAACGAGATGCTCGCCCTCGCCATCTGCGGCAAGGAAATCCTTGAGGGAGCAACACCCAAAGAGTACAAATAAAAGAGTCGCAACGCGAGGGCGATGGCGTGTAGCCCAACGATACCTACTACTGCACACCACCGCCCTCGACAGCATCACACAACACCAACCAAACCCATTCGCATCATGAAAAGAGTATGTGTAGCCCTGTGTGCACTCCTACTTTGCGGTACGACCATGGCTCAGAGCTGGGTCGTAACCAAGAAAAAAGGCAAGTGCACCATGGATGAGACCTACTACAACCAGCTGAAAGAAAAAGCAGATAGGTACGACGAGATACAGGAAGAAGTATCTCGGCTGAACAACGAGTTGACCAAAGTTCAAGGCGACCTCAAGGTAGAGCGCGCAAAAGCCAACAGTCAATCCGTGATCCACTCGTTCACAGACTCTGCATCCTACGCCATCGGCCGCGACCTTGCCGAGACTTGGGACCAGCAACATTTGGGCATCAACTACGAGGTGTGCGGTCGCTCCATGATAGACTATGCACGCGGACGCAACACATGGAACAGAGAGATGATGAACCCCATCTTGATGCGCTTCCAGCAGAACTTTGAGGAGAACCAGCGCGGCTCGATGCAGGCCAACATACAGGAAGGAGCCGAATTCCTTGCGCGTAACGGAAAGGAGCCCGGCATCGTAACCACCAAGAGCGGACTGCAATACAGGGTGGACCGCAAAGGAACTGGCAAGCGACCCAAAGCCACCGACAACGTCAAAGTGCACTACACGGGCACGCTGCTGAACGGCACCAAGTTCGACAGCTCTTATGACCGGAACGAGCCACTGGTGTTCCCGTTGAGCCAAGTCATACCAGGTTGGACCGAAGGTGTACAGCTGATGAACGAAGGTTCTAAGTATACCTTCTACATCCCCTACAACCTGGCCTATGGTGAACAAGAAGCAGGTCCGATTCCCCCTGGATCAACACTGATATTCGAAATAGAGCTGATAGAAGTCAACCCCAAGTAAGCACGCTTCCAAGCAGTACTCATGAGGGGGAAGAGCACCCGTGAGCTCTTCCCCCTCTCCTATTGTAGCCAAACCATCACCCCTCACCACCTTAATAATACCACCTTATGAACACTATCGGACGGCTGTTCAGACTAACCACCTTTGGCGAATCGCACGGAACGGCCATTGGAGGTATCCTTGACGGATGCCCGGCGGGACTACAGGTGGACTGCGAACAGGTACAACTCGAGTTGAGAAGACGCTCGGAGGGAGAATCCCTCTCCTACAACGGGCAGCCATTGCAACTCGGCACCCCTCGCCGCGAAGAGGACGAGGTGGAATGGTTGTCGGGAATACTTGATGGAGAGACGATAGGAAGTCCCATAGCCTTCATGGTGCGCAACCGCGACGCACGCTCGGCCGATTACTCCCCCTTGCAACACACGCTGCGCGCCGGACACGCCGACTACACTTGGCTACAGAAATACGGCTTGAGAGACTGGCGCAGCGGTGGCCGCGCTTCGGCACGTGAGACCGCAGCCCGTGTGGTAGCAGGTGCCATAGCCAAGCAATGGCTCGGTCTGAGACAAATCCACATACAGGCCTGCACCGCGACCATCGGGTCCTACCCCATCACCTCTCCCCTATCGGAGACCACCTTCAAAGCACTGCAGCAGCACATCGAAGCGCAGTCGAGTCTGGGCGGCACGGTGCGTTGCACCATCGACAATCTGCCCCCTGGCGTAGGCGAACCGCTGTTCGACAAACTCAGTGCCCGACTGGCAGCCGCAGTGATGAGCATTCCCTCGACCTCAGCTTTTGCCATTGGCGACGGCTTCGAAGCCTCCAAGATGTGCAGGCAGGAATATGTAGACAACTGGGCAGCCTCCGCCCAACCCGAGGCGCACAGCACCAGATTCCCCCCAAGACTCAGCACCACTACGAACCACTGCGGAGGCATACAAGGAGGCCTCAGCAACGGCATGCCTATTACATTCACTGTGGGATTCCACCCTATCTGCTCTGCTCGACAGGGAATGACTGGTTTCGACCTTAGTACACACAATACGGAAGTCATCGACCTGCCGTCCGCACGCTTTGACCTCTGCCAAGTGCCTCGTGCAGTAGTCATCGTCGAGGCGATGGCCGCCCTCACCGTGGCCGACCTGATGATGGAAGCCTTGGCGCACACCTCGCTCAACCCTCACGCCGTGTTTCACCAATCTCTTTGAACCCCTCACCAACGACACACAGCACAACCACCCCATGAAACGTACAACGCTCCTCGCCTGCACAATAGCAGTGCTCCTCACCATCACCAGTTGCAATAAAGGACTCATCCTGCAAGGCACTCTGACCAACGGGGGCAACAAGACCATATATATAGAAGAACTGATTCCGCACGATGAACCACTGCTCATCGACTCGCTGCAGCTCGGCCCAGACGGCAGTTTCCGACTCAAGCACGCCGTGCCCTACACCACATTCTACAACGTGCACGTCTCCCCCCAAGACTATGTAGTACTCCTGGTATCGCCAGGCGATAGAATAACCATCAACGGAGACTACGACCACCTAAGCACAAGCTATACGGTGGAGGGCTCGGACGGAACGCGTCTGTTATGGGACCTGCAGGACTTCAGCAACATCGGCGTGGAGGAACTCAAAGAAATCGTAGCACTCAACGAGCACAACAAGAGCACCCTGTCGGCCGATTCCTATGAGAAAGCCAAGCAGGAGACTGATTCATTGTACCGCGAGAGCTTCTTCAAACAGCGCGACTACGTACTGCGGTTTATCAATAATAATAGGGGGTCGCTCACTACCCTCATCGCTCTGTACAAGCCTTTCAATGTAAACCATCCTCTCATCCGCCCCGAACGCGACTTTGAAGTGTACGAGAGCGTGCTCGACGGGCTGGAACACAACCCCAAATTGAAAAGCAATCCCCACGTGATGCACTTCCGCACTACGGTAGAACAATATCGCTATCTCTACGGCATCAGCGACTATAACCCCGCCGAAGAGAACGAGGAAACCAAGTAGAACGGGCAGCCGACAACCAGCAGCATGAAGGACAACATATACTTCCTTACTGACGCACACCTCGGCAGTGGTACGGACTCGGCACAGCGAGAGCTCGACCTCGCCAACTTCTTAGAAGCAATAGAGGATGATGCCTGTACCCTATTCCTCCTCGGAGACATGTTTGACTTCTGGTTCACCTATAGGAGAGTAGTGCCTAAAGGCTACATCCGCTTTCTCGGGGCACTGGACCACCTGGCGCGCAGCGGCACGGAGATACACTACTTTATCGGCAACCACGACATGTGGCTATTTGACTATCTGCAAAGCACCCTCGGCATCGTCATGCACACACAACCCGAGACCCTACTACTGCAGGGTAGGACAATCACCATGGGGCACGGCGACGGGCTGGACCCCCACGACCGACACTACCTCTTCCTTCGCCGCATGTTTCGCTGCCAGTTCAACCAAAAGCTCTTTGCTTCCGTCCCCCCATCAATAGGTATGGCCATCGCCGACCGCTGGTCGCATCAAAGCCGCGCCAGCCACCAGAGTGGCGACTATTCTTATCGGGGCGACGAGCAGGAAAACATCTACCAGTGGTGCAAACGACATCTGAAGGAACACCCCTGCGACTACTATGTGTTCGGACACCGGCATGTGGCCGTAGAACGTCCCATAAGCGTTACCGCATCTGACGGGTCGCAGCGCAACGCCACCTATGTAAATGTCGGCGAGTGGATATCACACCGACACTACGCCATATTGACCAATGGCGTGCTACAATTGAAAGAATATCAAGGGAGCCCCCTGCCCTAACGCCACGAAAAATGGAGTGGTGTACAACTCTGGACACCACTCCTCAATACAACCTAAAACCTATTCGAGCTGAATTTATTGAGGAAGCCTACAACTCCTCGCACATCTATTTGGCACGATAGCCGTCGGCCAAGAGCAGTTGCAGCACCTTTTCGCGCTGGTCTCCCTGCACCAAAATCTCACCATCTACCACACTACCTCCCGTACCGACGCGTGTGCGGAGTCGCTTCCCCAACGCCTCGAGGTCGTCCTTCGTTCCTACAAAACCACTCACAACCGTGACGCGTTTTCCCCCACGATGGTGGCTTTCCACCCTGACACGTAACTGCTGCTGCGCAGGAGGTAACGTAGCTTCTTCCTGTGGCTCATCCTCGTAAACATACTCGAATGCGGGATTGGTGGAGTAGACCACCCCCATTTTCTTCCTTGCCATTGTTCCTCCTAATGCTCCACCAAGTCCTTGATGTGCCTTTCAATATCAGAAATGAGATTGAAGCGCGGCGCAGGATTTGGTGTAATGATTTGAAGCGTGTGCTCATGAATGCGGAAACGCAACTCCTTGCCCAACCGCATGCCCTCGCCGTCGACGTTGACCCAACCATAGTCGTTGTTGTGCACAACCACCTCACGGGCTTTCAGTATCTCCACATGCTGCGACAGCTCAAAGTGGTTCATATAGACCAGCGGTGCCGTGAGTGGCAGATGCGCCAACGGTATTTTATCGACAATGCAAACGTCGAGCAACCCATCGTCGAGCTCAGCAAGTGGCGCGATGGCAGTGTTGTATCCAAACTGATTACTATTAGCGAAGCTGATGAACCAAGCCCTCTTTTCTACCTCTTTCCCATCAATGGTTAGGCGGAAATCTACTGGTTTCGAAGTGGGATAGTCCACGATAACAATACCCGTGTAGGCAGCGAGACCACGCTTCTTGGCCAGCTTCATCTTGCGTGCTACCATTGCATCGAACCCTATGCCCGCAATGCTAACGAACGGAGTGCCGTTCACATCGACCGTGTCTATTGCCATGCGGTGGAACGCGTTGAGCGACGCTACTGCCGAGGCAGGCGTAAGGGGAATCTTCAAATTGCGCGCCAATCCATTGCCACTGCCGCACGGCACAATGCCCATCGGCACCTCAGTGCCAATCAAGGCAGCCGCCACCTCACCCACCGTTCCATCACCACCTACGGCCACAATGGCGTCGTGGCTGTGCTGCTCCACCGCAGCGCGTGCCATCTCGGTGGCATGTTGTGGACGCTCGGTATAGCGCACCTCATAGCTGAAGCTCGTGCTGTCCAACTGTTGTTGTATTACATTTTCTATCTTCTTCTGCCGCCCCACACCGGAGAAGGGATTCACAATAAAAAGAAGGGAGGTCTTGTTTGTCATTTTCGATGGTGCATGCTACGAGGCTACCGACCGCTGAGCCTACTTGCGAGTGGCGATGAGCTTGTCGTCAATCATTCTATAAGTATACTGCTGAACAACAGCTTTCAACATAGCGATGTCGTTCTCCTCTCCAAACGATTTATAAGGGCTGATGGCTGCAACCCGTCCGTTGCGCTCCAATTGGTAGTAGCCGTTGCCATAGACTACATTCCAGCCCTGGTTATCCTGTCCATGTTCAAATACGCTTTGGCCGAACGTTATACACGGTTCGTCGATGCACAGAAAGTCAAGAATCGTTGGCATCACATCCGTTTGCTGCACGATGTCGGTGCTGTAAATCGGCGACACCTCCCCTTCGGGGTCAAAGAAAATCATCGGTATTCTGTACCACCCATCGTAGTCGTTATAAGGCCTGTGAAGGCCCTGTGCTGGGTGGTCAGCCATGATGACGAACAGCGTGTTCCTGTACCATGAGCGCTTGGAGGCCTCTGCAAAGAAGGTTCGCAAGGCGTGGTCCGTATACATGACTGTCTGCAAGATTGGATGTTCACCCTTGCGAAACTTACCCTCATAGGCCTCTGGCACTTTATATGGATGGTGCGAAGAGATGGTGAAGACACCCGACATAAAAGGCTCTTGGAGCGAATCCAGTTGCTCAACCATGTACTGAAGGAACGGTTCGTCGAAGATACCCCAAGTGCCATCGTAGTCAACTCCTTCACCCCTCGATGCTGCGTACTCGTTCTTCCCATGGTAGGCCTCAAAGCCTGCCTGCTTGCAGAACTTGTCAAAGTCCATCGAACCATTATAGGCACCATGGAAGAAGGCCGTGTGGTAACCATATCGACGTAAACAGGAGGGAAGCCCCATCACACTATCTTGTCGATAGGCAGAGAGGATATAGGGCTTGTTCATCCATGAGGGTACGGACGCCATGATGGCAGGAATGGACTCGATAGACTTCTTGCCATTAGACCTGCCCTGATAGACGTAGCTACGTCGAGCCAACGAGTCGAGGAACGGAGTGTAACTCTCCATGATGCCATTGTTGTAGCATCCCATATATTCTTGCGAAAAACTTTCGAGCACAATGACTACCACATTTTTGCGCTGCGTCAACGCCGTAGAATCCGATGCAGCCGAGTGCCGCATACCTGCCCCTGCAGCCCATGCCGTAGGAGCGCTGACCGTGGCAGCTGTCAGCGTATGCCGTGGGTTGAACAACTCCACTGCCTGACGCTTTGTCATCCACTCTTCATGCTCCAAGTCGGGTACTCCGAGAGTACGCAGGATGCAGTATGGCGAATTAGTTACGAGTGCAGCATTCTTCAGTTGGCAGTAGCGTGCCGTCTCGTCAAGGCTGATAAATTGCTTTCGTACTCCACCGCGCAACAGCACAAATAGTACGGCCAAACCCATAACGCAGCCCAACCAGTTGACTGCGGTCGTACGCTCCGACTTGTGCTTCTCTTGGCTCAAACGCATCTTGCACTGGAACCAAAAGAAAAGGCTGAAGAGCACTACGCCGCTTATCGTTACGTACCAGTAGTCACGCAGAAATTGTGGGATGAGGTTTCCCATGTCTCCCCCTATCCCCATATAAGAGAACATCTCATTACTCATTCGGCGATAGGTGAATTGGTAGTAGGCTGTATCGATAAGGTTGACCACCATCAGGACAACTACACCTATAATATATAGTATCTCCGCCACGGTGCGGTACGGTTTGCTGTAACGTGCGCGGATAGGAAGGAGCATCATTACGAGGTACGGAGCCAACACCATTGCCACCGTTGCCGTACCAAAGCGCACATTTCCCCATACCACGCCCAGCCATTCACCCAACCCCTCAAGGTGAAATATGCGAGGATTAAAGGCATGAAAGAGTATTTGAGTAACCCAAAGGAAGAGCAGGGCGACAAGGAACTTCAGTGCCGTGTAGGCATAAATGTTGTTGATTCCGGTGTGCGATTTCTGTTGTTTCATATCATTTTGTTACTGGGCTATTAGGCTTTCTGTGTTAGGGAACTGAGGGTCGATTGGTGCAACACGTACACTGCGATTCTTCTATTTTCTCGATGGTTTCCAAGCGGATTCCTTTAATATCTGTTGCGCATCGTTGTTGGCAAAGAGGTCGCTCATCGTGATACCCGTTCGCTTGACGTACTGCGCTACAATGTCCCGTCCGATGTATGCCGTCATGCGTGGAGCCGATTCCCCAAAGGCATTAGTCTTGGGGGCGTCGTCCACAAAGTTGAAATACTTATTGGCATCGGTTTCATACAGTAGGTTATTCTGTATGAAGTAGGCCCACACTTTGCCTTCGTTTGCCGAAGCCCAGTCCAGTTGCGCCGCGGTGTAACGCAATTTCAAGCTGTCGTGCACATCGGGGAGCGCGCAGTCGAGGAAGTAGAGCACTTTGCCTTCGGCCACCATGAGGTCGAGCATCGTGGGTTCGTCCGCTGGAGCTGCTATACGCTCGCGAGCGATAGCAGCCATGATGTCGGGCAGCAGGTGGTTTCGGGTGCATAGTGATACGATGAAGTGGGGCAACTCAAAGTAGGCATACTTCGCAAAGCATGGCAACGCATACTGGTCTAAAGAGATGAGCACAGTGGTGTCATAACATACCACACGATACTCGTAATCCAGCCTTCCGCTCAAGAAAGTGATGATTTGCGGCGTACGTAATTCGGGCAACAACTTTTGGCTGCGTGCCATAGCGTCGCCGAGCTGCCGCTCCAACCACCCGAGGTCGGCATAATGACGTTCCACACTGTCGTAGATTTCCCTGATGTATGGGTCGCTCACAAAACCACGCAACTGACTCATGTATTGCTCGTCGTTCGGCTGAATATTGAGCAGCGGCGAGTTGTACGTCGGGGTGATTTCCTGCAAATGGGCTTGCAGGCGCGCCTCGTCGGTCTCAAACAGTTCCTTCTCAAAGCGTAGGATGCGCACCGAGGAGGTCTTGAAGGAGTCGCCTCTTGGGGTTGAGGGATGGTCGTTGTGGCAAGCAGCGGTGGCTATCAGCATCAAAGCCATCAAGGCCGCTGCCGAAAGGCGAGTCAAGCCATGCACGCTGCGTAAAATGTTGAAAATTGTCATGAAAGAAAATCGTCTATTGTTCTCCACCATCATGATTACTCTGGTATGTAAAGCACGAAGACAGCCGGTTGCACGCGGCAAGGCTGTCTTCTATTTGCCCTTATGCGGAGCGTCAAACCTGCTTGTCTCCTTCGTTTTTCATGCTGGTCTCAAGCATCTTCAACTTGGTTTCCAGTAGGGCTATCTGCTGACGAGCCGACTGCATCTTGCGTTCCAACTCTTGTTTGAGTAGGTCGGCCTGCTTGGACTCAGCAAAGAATCCCATATTGTTTTCCCACACCGACAGGTCGCCACGCAGCTTTTCCAACTTGGTGAGCAACGCTTGGCGCTCACCAGAGGCCTGCTTCTCATCCGTTACGTTGAGCCGCAGGTGCTCACGGTAGGCATTCTCTGCAGCCTCGCGTGCCGATATCTTCAATTGCTCGAAGTAGTGATTGATGGTGTTGCGGAATTCTGTCTGTAGGCGGTCTTTCTCCGACATGGGCACGAAGCCTGCCTCAATCCAACGTCTTTGGAATTCCTTTATCACGCGCAGGTTCTCCTCCTTATCGTCGCCAAACTCGTAGGCCTTCAACTCAGCAAGGATGGCCTCTTTGGTTGCAAGATTTTCTTGCTCATTGCCGTGCACCGACTGGTAATGTTCCGACTTACGGTTGAAGAACTCGTCGTTGGCAGCGCGGAAACGTGTCCACAACTTGTCGGCGTGCTTGCGTTCCACTGTGCCTATCTCGCGCCACTCCTGTTGCAGCTTCAGTAGTTCTTCGGTGGCCTTCTTCCAGTCATCGCGCAAGGCTATGGCCTCAGCTTGCACACACAACGCCACCTTCTTGTTGTAGTTGGCTTCATGAGCGGAGCGTATGGTTTCGTAGTACTCTTTGCGCGCTGCGTAGAACTGGTCAATGCGTCCCTTGAACTGTTTCCACACGGCATCGTTCTGGTCCGTGGTGGCATAGCCAATTGTGCGCCACGTGGTCATCAGTTCTTCCACCTTCTCGGTCATCTCGGCCCACTGCTTGCCAGAAGTGGGCTTTTCGGCCACCAGTTGTTCCAACTCCGTTATCAAGGCCTGCTTGGCCAAGAGGTTCTTTTCTTGCTCGGCGCGCCGCTGCTCGTAGAACTCATTGTTGCGAGCCACTATCTGGTCGGCCGCATTATTAAAGCGAGCCCATATCTCGTCGTTCAGTTCTAAGGCGACTGGCCCAATGGTTTTCCACTTAGTCCGCAGGGCTTGGAGCTCACGGAACGCCTTTGTTGGGGAGTTGCTCACGATGAGTTTCTCCGCCTGCTCGCAGAGTTCGAGCTTCTGCTCGAGGTTCTTCTTCATGTCGAGCTGACGGAGTTCCTTATCAATCTTTACTTTGTTGAAGAACTGCTCGACCAGGAAGTGATAGTTTTGCCAAAGGGTGTTGGCCTCCGAGCGGGGCACGTCGCCCGTCTGCTTCCACTGCTCCTGTATGGCGTTGAAACTGTCGTGTACTTGTTTCAGAGGTTCTTCCGACTCAATGAGCTGGCGCAATTGCTCAAGCAGGGCTTGCTTCTTGGCCAGACTTTCCTGCTTCTGAGCCTCAACGGCTTCTTGATGTTGCTGGCGACGTTTGCGGTAGTCGGCGTAAAGTTTTCTGAACTCTTCGCCCACAGCGTCTTCGGCCTGCTGATAGGTGTCCTTCTCGCCGCCATCGGCCAGAAAAGCCTCGAAGTCGGCTTTCTGCACGGCGGCCGTAGCCTCGTTGAAGGCTTGCCGCAGGTTGCCCACACGCAGTTTGATGAGCGTTACATCGTTGGAAAGCAACTCTTTCATGGCGGCCACCATCTCTTCTCTGCTCATGGTGGCATAGTTCACTACGGGTTCCTCAAAGGGTTGCTCCTTGGTCGATGCCGCCTCGGTGGCGGATGCATCGGCGGACTGTTCGGCCTGGTTCTCTTCAGGAGTGAGCTCTTCAAGCGCCGTCTCGGCAGTCGATGCAGTTTCGGCCACGGGCTCTGCGACTTCTGGGGCTGTCTCAGTAGGTACTTCTTCGTTCACATTTTGGGAGATTTCTGACGTTGTGTCAACGGCCTGCGGAGCGAGGTGCTGCTCGTCCTGCGTGGTGCCGTTTTGCTTTTCGATAGCGTCTTCCATGTCGGTTTGCTCTGTTTGCGAACTGGTTTGCTCTTCTTGCTGGGCGCACCAGTCCTTGCTATTCTTGTTTAGAAAATGTAGGGTGCAAAAGTACAAAAAAATAATCATTAGGGACTATTATTTTAGGCGTTCGCGGCCTCGGTTCAGCAGTTCAGTCTCACCAACAGCGTAATTTTCAGCCACATATTGTACACCAATGCAGATTGCAGCGGCGCAGTTTCGGGGCGGGTTGCAGCGGCGAACGCGGTGCTAACGGGTTGGAGTTCGGCCATATATAGCGTACTTTTGGTACTTCTTCGTAAGGGCGGCGGCGGTTCTCCCGACGAACGACGACGATTTCCGGAAAGGGCGAGAGCCGTTTTTCCGACGGGCGACGGTGGTTTCTGGAAAGAATGACGGCGATTTCTGGGAAGAACGGCCGCCATTCCTTTAAAGGACAGCAGCGACTTTAGGGAAGGGCGACGGCGACTTTAGGGAAGGGCGACGGTGGTTACTTCGTCGTGGCCGTGTGGCAAAAAAGGTGTACCTTTGCAGCGCCAATGCGGATGGCCCCCAAACCTTTGTATGTTGAGGTCGGTGGTACCTTGGGGGGCGGGCGAACTGCCTGCCGAGCGCTCGAGGTTGCGCCGCTTGGTGCTTTCGAACCGCTTATTTCGATGTGCTCACTGGGGCTAAGGCCTGCGGCAGTGGGGGCATGCACCGTACGGCATACGACAACCGACTGCGCTATTTGCATGCAGCACACCTTGTTATTATGTATTATTGCTGTACGACGTGGAAACCGATGCCGCACAACGTGGAAACCTCCACTGTACGGCGTGGAAATTGATGCTGCGCAGCGTAGGAACCGACGCCTCACGGCGTGTCCATCGGCCGCGCGCGCCTGCATGCTTGCTGCCGGTCGCCTGTGCGTCTGGGGCTGGTCGGCGACGGATGCGAGGCTGACGGGTGGGGCGTTGGCTAAAAAACGCTACCTTTGCACCTGCGGCTGGCGCAGACATCAGATGCGCCAATAATCTACATCTCATGAAGATACTACACACAGGCGACTGGCACCTGGGCAAACAACTCTACGGCCATAGCCGTATCGATGAGCAACGGGCGGTGCTTTCGCAACTGTCGGACGCGGTGGCGACCCACCGACCCGACGCACTGCTGATATGCGGCGACGTGTTCGATACGACCACCCCACCCTTAGCGGCCAAACAACTCTACAACGAAACGCTGCTGAGGCTGCGACAGGTGTCGCCCTCCACAGCCATCATCGTCATCGCTGGCAACCACGACAGCAAAGGGATGCTGGAGGTGGACGGAACGGTGTGGCAGGCGGTCGGCATCACGGTGCTGGGCAATGTGGAACGCACCGAAGAGGGAGCGGTCGACTTGCGTCGCCACATCGTGCCCATTCTCAGCGCCGACGGTGCCGAAGTGGGGGTGGTGGTGGCGGTGCCTCACATCTACGACAACGGCTATCCCGAATTGCCAGGCGCTCCGGAGGGGGCGGCGCGCCGGTCGCACTTCTTTGCCGCGCTGGCCGACGAGGTGCGCGCCTGCTACGACGAGCGCTTGCCGCGCGTGCTGATGGCGCACTTGGCGCTGACCGACAGCGACAGCCGCGGCCACCGAGTGCGTCGCGATGCGCTGTCGGGCACGGACATCATCGGCGGCCTCGACTGTGTGGACCGCGCCGAGTTGGGCAGCGACTACGACTACATAGCGCTGGGCCACATCCACCGCGAGCAACAGTGGCGCAGCGGCCACACCACCATCCGCTACAGCGGGTCGCCCCTGGCCTACACGTTCGACGAGGGGGGCGCGCATTCGCTCTCGCTCGTTACGGTCGACCGAGGCGAGGAGCCCGTCGTGCAACGCATCGAGCTGCAACCGCCCGTGCCGTTGGCCACGCTGCCCGACGAGCCGCTGCCCTTCAGAGAAGCCCTTGCCGCAGCGGTGGCCCAAATGCCCGACCGCCGCTCCTACCTGCGACTGCATGTGCTGGCCAACGAGCCGCTGCCGCCCAACCACAACGTGGAGATAGCGCAGCAACTCGATGCCTCGCTGTGGACCTACTGCACGATGCTGCAACGCAGCCTGCTGCCCGACGAGGCCGACGCGCCGCTGTCGCCCTCCGATGCCGAACAGCCGATGGCGTTGCCCGACGCGCTGCAGCTGGCCACCGACTACTACCAGCAACTCTACGGACCGATGCCCCCGTCGCTCGTCGCCAAGCTGCAGCAGGCGTTTGCGCTCGCCAACGAGGCCGACGCGCCGCTCTAACCACCTCCTTCCCCACAGCCCATTCATCATGAAACTACTACGACTCACCATAGAGAACATCGCCTCCATCGAGCAGGCCGACATCGACTTCACACGTCCACCCCTGAGCACCACGCCCCTCTTCCTCATCACCGGCGAGACGGGTGCCGGCAAATCAACGCTGCTCGACGCCATCAGTCTGGCACTGTTCAACAACACACCGCGCCTCGCCGACCGTGCGGAGAAAAACTCGTCGTACTACGGCGTGATGCCGACCCAGCGCACGGCCGCTTCCTCCACGTCCGCCGCGCCGAGGGGCAAAGCCATTTCGGCCACCGACCCCCACAACCTGTTGCGCCGCGGCTGCAGCCACGGCTCGGTCGACCTGCGCTTTGAGGCCATCGACCACCGCACCTACGACATTCATTGGGAGACAGGTCTCTCGCGCAACACCACCTACAAGGCCATCGTGCACACCCTTTCGGCCGACGGCCAGCTCATCACGCAGAAAACTTCGGAGACTTGCGAGCGGGTGGCGCAACTCATCGGCATGGACATGCGCCAGTTTTTCCGCACGGTGATGCTCGCCCAAGGGGCATTCACCAACTTCCTCAAGAGCAGCGCCGGCGAGAAAGCCAGCGTGCTGGAGCGGATCACACACACGGAGGAGTACAGCCAGCTGGGTCGCAACGTCTACCAGCTCTGTGCGCAGGCCGAAAAGGAATACCGTGCGGCGGAAGCCACGGCGGCCGCCATCACCACCCTCGGAGCCGACGAGCTGACCGCGCTCGACAGCCAACTGGCCGAGCTCGACGGCCAACTGGCCGAGCTCACCCAGCAGCAGCAGCAGACCGAGGAGCAGCGCCGCTGGCTGACGGAGCACGACCAGCTGCGCGCCCAACTGGCCGCCTCCGAAGAGCAACTGTGCAAGGCGCGCGAGGCGCTGCGCTCGGAGGCAATGACCGCGCTGACCACCCTGCGCACCGACTGGGATCTGACGGCCGAGGCGCGTCTCCACTTCGGGCGGCACACAGAGGCACTGCGGCGCGAGGCCGCGGCCACCAGCGCCGTCGAAGCGCTCCAACGGCGCTACCGGCAGCTGCTGAGCGTGTCGGCGCGCCTGACGCAGCTGCGCAGCGAGCTGCAACAACAACTGGAACAGGCACGCCAAGTGGTGGCCACCGAGGAGCCGATGCGCGAGGTGTACGCCTCGCTGCCAGCCATCGAAGAGCTGCTCACGCGGCTCGAGGCCGAGCAGCGCGCCGCCCACGAGGCCGAACAGCAGCAGCGGGCGGCACAAGAGGCGCTACCCAGGGTGCTGGAGGCGCTGCGCGTTCAGACCGCCGAGGCCGAGCGACTTGCCCAGCAACTGGCCGCCCAGCAGCAAACTTCCGCACAGTTCAGCGCCGAGCTGCAAGCGCTCCAGCCCGACCGGCTACGCGCCGAGCAGGAGCACCTATCCGAACGCCTACTGCTGCTGCAACGCGCCCAGCAAACCGAGGCCACGACGCAGCGCGAACTGCAACTGTGGCAGGAGGCTGCCGCCGGATGGCGCGCCGAGCGCGAGGAGTTGGCGCAGTGTGTGCGCACGGTGGCGCAACTCGGTGCGCGCCTGCCGGCCGACGAAGAGCTGTACGCGGCGGCGCAACGCCAGTACGACACGGCGACGCTCATCCTCGACGACACGACCCGTGCCCTGCGCGCCCGCCTTCACGAGGGCGACCCGTGCCCAGTGTGCGGCCGCACCATCGAGCACCTGCTCTCCGACGAGGCCACCCGCCAACGCTTCGAGCCGCTGCGCCAACTGTTAGAGCAGGCGCGGCAGCAGCGCGACACGACGGCCGGCGCGCTGGCTGCCGAGCAGCGGCTGCAGCAGCAGCACGAGCTGCACCTGCAGGCACGCAGCACCGCGCAAGAGGCGGCGCGCACCGCCGCCGAGGCCCATCTGCAGCAGCTATCCGAGCTGCTGGGGCAACCCCTCACGCCGATGCCCTCGGCCGAAGCCCCCGCGCTGGCCGAGCAGCTCACGCAACTGGGCCAAGAGCGCACTCGGCGGCAGCAAGAGGCCGAAGCGGCCACCGCCGAAATCAAGCGGCAGCAGGCCCAGGTGGAGGCCTTGCGCCGCCGCATGGACGAGGCGGCACGCCAACACGCCGCCACCGAGCAGCAGCTGCGCGCCGCCACCGAGGCGCGCCACGCGGCCGATGCCGACCGCATCAGGCTGCAGGGCGAGACGGCACGCCTCAACGCCCTGATACAGCAGTCGCTCCAGGCTGCCGAAGAGCTGCGCTCCAAACTGTCGGTGCTGCTGACGACGGTGGCCGACTGGCAACCACAGTGGGAGGCCGACCGCACCGCCTTTGCCCAGCAGCTGCGCCACCGCGCCCAGCACTACCAAGCGGCCGTGGAGCAGACGGCCGTGCTGCAGGGCCGATTGGAACGCGCCGACGCGGTGCTGAGCCACACAGGCCGCCAGCAGCAGGAGGCACTGCGCCTGCAGCCCGAATGGAGCGCGGCCACAGCCTCCCCCTTCGAGCCCAACCAGTTGCACCACGCCGAGGAGGAATGGGAAGGACTGGTGCGCGAGCTGCACACCGCCCGCCAAAGCCGCCACCAGGCCGCCGCCGAGGCCGAGCAGGAGGCGCAGTGGGTGGCCGCCTTCGCCCAGTCGCACCCCCCTCTCACCCTGCCGCGCATAGCCGAGCTCAGCGCCGTGGTCGACATCGGGGCGCGCCTGCAGCCCCTGCTCGATGCCGAAGCCGCCGAGGCACGCGCCCGAGCAGC
>JAFTFL010000001.1 GCA_017449525.1 Bacteroidales bacterium
CAGCTTCTGCGAAGGGCGCTACGGCAGCACGTGGACGACGAACCTGGTGATGGTAGACGTCCAAGAGGTGAGCGACGATCCCGACCCGAACGCCATCGACGGAGCCGAAGGGGTGCAGGTGCGCCTCTACCCGAACCCGGCCTCGGGCAGCACGACAGTGAGCCTCGAGGGGGTGAGCGGCACGGTGGAGCTTACCGTGGTGGACATGAACGGCCGCTCGGTGCGCACGGAGCGCATGGAGTGCGACGGCGATTGCGCGCACCGCATGGAGCTCAGCGGCCTGTCGGCAGGCGTCTACTTTGTGCGCATCAGCAGTGAGGGCACCGATGTGGTGCGCAAGCTGGTGGTACGTTGATGCTGATTGAGCCGCTCGGAGCGGCGGGTGGGCGCGAAGCCTGCCGCCGCACCGGCGGCTCATGAGTGCTACTTTTCTTGAATGCGCGAGGGGCGCAGCTGCTGCGGCAGCTGCGCCCCTCGCGCTGGTTGGCGTTAAGGAGTAGGGTCATTCATGTCCTTGGGGAGGGCGGCTCGCCAAGGAGGGTAGGGTCGTTTATGTCCTTGGGGAGGGCTGCTCGCTAAGGAGGGTAGGGTCGTTTATGTCCTTGGGGAGGGCTGCTCATTAAGGAGGAGCCGCCCGATCAGCTCCTTGGGGACTTTAAGCATCGTAAGGGCCTTCGGGTCCTTATGCTTTTTCCGCCTCGGCGGCCTCTTTCTTGGCCCACTGCAGGCTGGCGCTGCGTATGGCGCGCCGCAGGTCGGCCGCGGGGCGGAAGCAGAGGTCGGGCTTGACACCGCTGAGCTGCAGCTCGTCGGGGTGCTCGCGCCAGCCGCTGCTGCACGAGGGGTAGAATCGGCCGATGGGGCCGAGGTCGACGATGGTGCCCTCCTTCAGCAGGGTGGCCACGGTCTCCATGCACAGCTCGAGGGCCACCTTGGCTTCGGCTTTGTGGAGGGTGGTGTGGCTGCAGGCGGTGTCCACGATTTCGTCGTAACCGGCTTTGCCGCTTGTGATTACGCGTGCCGAATAGCCGCGCTGCTGCTTGTGGGGGTTGTAGCGCCCTACGCGGGCGATGTTCAGGTTTACTCTTCTTCGGTTCATGGCGTGAGCGTGTTGGGATGGTTTATTTACTATGTTTGTTTTTAATGTCTACCGTGTTTGCTTTCAATGTCTACTGTGTTTGGTTTCAATATCGACTGTGTTCTATTTTTATATCGACTGTGTTCGCTTTCAATGTTGTATGCATAGAGCTGTGCGATTGTAAGCATAGAGTTCCAAAATTGTATGCATACAATTTGGAGATTGTATGCATATAGTTTCGAGATTGTATGCTTACACTTTTCATTTTGTATGCATAGAGTTTCTAATTTGTATGCATAGAGTTTCATTTCTTGCGCCGAAGGGTGAATTTTTTTGCGCCAAAGCCCTTGTTTTTGGGCCGTGCAGGATGTTTTTTCTGCACCGAAGGGTGAATTTTCTTGCACCGAAGGGTGAATTTTTTTGCGCCGAAGGGTGAATTTTTTTGCGCCGAAGCCCTTGTTTTTGGGCCGTGCAGGATGTTTTTTCTGCGCCGAAAGGTGAATGTTTCTGCACCGAAGGGTGAATTTTCTTGCACCGAAGGGTGAATTTTTTTGCGCCGAAGGGTGAATTTTTTTGTGCCGAAGGGTGCAAAAAAGGAGGCCGGCAGCTCGGGACGGAGCTGTCGGCCAGTGGTGGGAGGGTTGACGTTCGCTGCTGAAGAGGGGGCAGCAGGCCGAGCCGTCAGACGGTGGCGGGGAGGAGGCTGGTGGCGAGGGAGACCAGGGGCTCGTCGCAGCCGAGGATGGCGGCTATGCGGAGTGCTTCGCGGGGCACGTCGTCGCCCGTGTCGGGGGTGAGCGAGTAGTCCATGTAGCGGTTGATGGTGGCGGGCGTCAGGGGCGCGTCGACCAGCTGCTCTACGAAGCCTCGCACGCGCAGTCGGCGGCAGTCGGTGCCCAGGCCGCTGTAGTGGGTGGTGATGAGGGTGAGGGAGGGGAGGGAGTTTTGCAGTTGTATGACAGCCTGCACGATGGCTTTGCCTTCGATGGGGTTGGTGGTGCGCGCCGGTTCGTCGATGAGCACCAGCAAGCGCCGGTGGCGGCAGGCTTGGAGGGTGGTGCTGATTTTGATGATTTCGGAGGCGAAGGAGGAGAGGCCGTTCATCTCGTTTTGCTCGTCGCCTATGCAGAGGGCTACTTCGTCGACGGGTAGGAGGGTGGCTTGGGCGGCGGGCACGTAGAGGCCGTATTGCGCCATTTGCTGGGCGCAGGCGAGGGCTTTGAGCAGGACGGTTTTGCCGGCCATGTTGGCGCCGGTGATGAGGCACACGCCGGGGGCGATGTCGAGGTCGACGGGCTGGTAGCGCAGGTGGAGTGCCTCGTTGTGGTGGCGCAGGTGGGGCAGGTAGAGGCCGCGCAGGCGGGTGGCCGAGGGGGAGAAGGTGGGGCGGGCAAGTTGCCAGCGGTCGGCCAGGACGGCTTTGGCCAGCAGCAGGTCGGCGCGGCCCATGCGGTCGAGGGCGGTGGCGAGGCGGTCGGCGTGGGGATGGAGCTGGTCGGAGAGCCGACGGATGACGGCCAGTTGCACTTCTTCCTGTTGCCCAAGCAGTTGGGTTACGAGGGCGAGGGCGCGGTCGAGGGCGGCCTCGTCGCCCGATTGTTCTTGCCGCTCGAGGTCGGCCTGGGCGGCGCGCAGGTGGGCGCGCAGGCTGGGCAGGTCGGGGTGGTAGGAATCGTAGATGTAGAAATGGGGCACGCCGGTAGAGTCGGGGTCGAGCAGGGCGAAAAGGTCGGCCAGATCGGGCAGGGCGGTGATGGGCTGCACCTCGAGCTGGGCGCAGAGCTTGCGCGCCTGCATGCAGAGGTGGCAGAAGGCCTTGAGCTCGAAGAGTTCCACCTCGTCAAGCAGCGTGTGGCTGCGCAGGCGTGAGATGGTGCCTTGCACGTCGTGGAGCTGCATGAAGCAGTGGCGCAGGTCGTTGATCAGGGGTGCGCAGTCGGGGCGGTGCAGGCGCACGAGGAGCGTTTGGACGTGGTCCATGGCCTCGTTGAGCTGCGCCACTTCGGTCATCCACGGCGTCTCCATGAGGCATCGGCGGCCTGCGGGCGACATGATTTCAAGGCTGTCGGCCACGTATTGCAGCGCGGCGTTGTCGGAAAGTTGCTGGCGGAAAGTCATAGGGCAGGGGGAGTGCATTGTTTGACATCGTAAACGGGAATGCCCAGCGCGTCGCTCAGGGCGCGGCAGGCGTCGGCCGAGTGCAGATGGTAGCCCCGAGGCGAGGTGGGGTTGAGGCAGATGGCTACGAGCGACGAGCGGTTGAGCACCCGCAGCTGGCCGCCGCGCTGGGCGAAGGCGCCCACCGTGTCGGCCGAGGCGAAGAGCTTCGTAAAGTCGCGCGCCACCAGCGTGATGTCGGCCACGCGCCGGTGGGCGGCGAGGTGGCGCAGCAGGCGGTCGGTAACGGCGCCGGCGGCAAAAAGGGTGGTGCCGAAGCGCGTAAGGTCGGCCTCCGACCGCTCCAGCAGGAAGGCCGAAGCCACCTGCAGGTCGTGGGGCACGCCGTCGGAGTCCACGCCCCAAAGGCCCTGAGCGATGGGCGACAGGGCGCGGCGCAGCCCCTCGTCCACCTCGGGCAGCGAGATGAGGCGGTAGGCGAAGCGCGTGCGCGCTATGAGTTGAGCCAGGTTGGCCGACACGGCGGCGCCGGTGGCCAGAATCATGGCCTCGGTAACCGTGGGCGAAGCGGGGCTCAGGCGCGACAGGGCACCGTCCACAATGGAGAGGCGGCAGCCCAACGAGTCGTAGAGCGACATGTACTGTTGCATCATCGGGGTGGACGCTGCGCCCGAAATCAGCGCTTTGCCGCCACACACTACGCGAGCCGTAACCAGCCGGCCGAGGGCGGTGCGCGCAGGGCCCACGGCCACAATGTCGGACACCACGCGCCGACGGTGGTAATGTTGCTCCGAAGTGGTGAAATACATGCCCTCGTAGAGCCGCACCTCGGGCTTGGCGCTGCCGTAGACCGCGTCGACCTGCTCGCCGTCCACGCCGATCGAGGTTACGGCACAGCGCACCCCCATGTCGGCAAGCCGACGCAACACGTAGTTCAGGCACACGGTCTTGCCCGTGTTCTTCTCCAGCCCCACAATCGAAAGGCTTCGGTGCTTCAGTATCTCGGCAACAAAAGGCATGCTCTTTCAGTCGGTTGAGCCGTCGACCGCGGCCGACGGCGTGGCTACAAAGGTACGAACATTTCGCCACATGCAGCCGACGGACGAAATCGGCACGGCGGTGGGCGGAAATGACGGGGAAGAGATGCGGCGATGACTGGGGCGCATGGGGCAGCTGGTGGGGGAGATGGGAGGCGATGAGGAGAGAGATGCGAGGCGATGACTGGGGCGCATGGGGCAGCTGGTGAGAGTGATGGGAGGCGATGGGGGAGGTGATTAGAGGAAGTGATGAGGATTTTAACACAGTTGGAGAGCCGACTGGATACATAATGTTAAACGGGGCGGCAAGGCTGCCGCCTTACCGCCCCGTTTGTGGATTGAGATGATGGTCCTCAACGCCGGTCCACCTACATGAGCACCAGCTTTTGGACGGAGGAGCCCTTGTCGGTGTGGACGAGGAGGAGGTAGGTGCCGCGAGGGAGGAGGCTGAGGTCGAGGTGTGCCTGTGTGGCGTTGACCTCAAAAGAGTCTAAGCGGACACCAGAAAGGTTGAAGAGGTCGATGGAGAGGATGACGGCCTCGGCATTGACGGCGACCTTTCCTTCCGAGGGGTTGGGCAGGATGCTGATGTTGGCAGGGTCGGGTTGAGCGATGGCGTTGTCATTACCGCTGGCGTTAGGCTTGAAGTGGAAGCAGTCGCTCCAGTCGGAAGAGGACGAGGAGTCGCAGATGCCCCGCACATAGAGGTCGTACCAGATGGTGTCGAGGTCGAACTTGGTCCAGAAAGGAGAATAAACGGTTTCGATGGTGGCGCTGTCGGGCGGAGTACCTGCGGGGCCATAACTGACCTCCCAAGCCTGATGGTTGCCGCGAAGCCAAGTGAGGGTAACCATGCCGTCGTCGGTGTTATAGAACTGGATGTTGCCCACACGGTCGCAGGATTGCTGAGGTGGGTTGGGAGGCAGAGGAGGTCGCTTGTTGGTGTCGACAAACGTGGTGTCGATGATGGGGAAAACGCATGTCCAGACATGATCATTTAAGAGGCCTTTGAAGTATGCTGTTTCGACTCCGGCAGAGTCTCGTTGCCAGCAGGAGTAGCAGGCTTTTTTGCAGGAGTCTGCTCTGGCGGAGTCCACATAATTGTAATAGTAATAGCCGTATTTTTTGTTGATAACCGTATTCCGTGCACGGTATATACTTCCAAAGTCATAGATTCCATCTGTGGAGCAACCATGTGCAAGGGTTACCCTAAGACCCCATGTTCCAAATGGGTTGCGACAAATTGCATACCGCTGAAAGCTCTCTCCTCCTGGACCGTAAGCGTAGCAGGTATCCAAATCTCTGTTCATTTCAGTCCTTGCAGCGTAGAAAGAGTCTCTCACGATTATGGCCGAATCGAAGTAGGCTTCAACCAGTTTACCATAGTAGCTGATCGCATCTTGCCAGCTTTCATAACGTCCGTATTTGAGCTCACAAATGGCTTTGGCCGTATCCCATATTGAGAATGAGACCCTACGCAGTTCGTGGTTCATGCTGTCGTTCCCATCTAAGATATGGAGATATTCTTGTATATAGTCTTTTTTGTACCAAGTGTATCCATTATATACTCCGACAGTGTCTTTGGGTGCATCAAATATAACGGCGACACCTATGATACGTAAGGCAGTGTCGGTATAGTATTTTCTTCCGACAATTGGCTTATAGTCGATAGAGGAAGCCTCACCACCGCCGTTGGTGGGGTGTACGGCCGGTAGTGGTATTCCAGTAACACAGGGATGATACATAACGCTGTCAATCCAGTGCCTGTCCCAGTAGTAGTAATTTGCTTCACGCGCCCAAGGCCATAGGGTAGTGTCGACGTTATCATATAACTGCGCAGAGGCACGCATGCAAAAAGATGGTGCAACCACAACGCAAAGAAGGACTGTCAAAAGGGCTTTCGTAAGTGTTTTCATAATATGGTGTGTTTTAAGGTTGTTAATAGCAAAGGTTATTAAGATGGTGTTCTGTTGCATAGGATGTAATGAATAGTATTACGGGGTTAGAAGTGAAGGTAAATCTGTTTAGAAAATCTGGTTGCTCCTTGCCTTCATAGTCAATTCCTTGAATCATTCCATAGGAAAAAGGAGGAATGCACCCAGCTGGTGCGTAGGGCGCTTGATGATGGAATGTCAAGAAATTTGGTTCGTAGAAGTTGATGCCCATGGTGGTACATCCCCAAGGGGAGGGGCAAACGGATTGAAATTGGTAGTCACTTGTATAATCGATATTAATTGTTCCTCCATAAGGATCAATTTCACTCAGAATGGTACTGCTCCCCCAAGGTAGATCGGAGAAAGTGATTAGGTATAGGAGGTTGTTTGAGTAGCATAGAGACATTAGGTCGTTTGTGGCAGAAGGAATGATGTAATCCAAAGCAAGAGTCTGCATCGGGTGGAAGGCAGAGAGTGTACCTGGGTCTTGGAGGTGCTGATATGCGTCGTTGACATCAATGAGGTTGAGCAGGTAGCCATCGTCTTGGTCAGGGCCGAGTCCTTTTTTCGACACTATTGCCAAGATATCATTGTCTATACCGCAGATGAGGAACTTGTCTAAGGGAAACTCGTAAGTGAGTCCAAATTCATAGTTGGGAACGATGATCATGCTGGTATCGCAGAGCGGAACGAGTCCAGAACTGCGCTCTCGGATGCGCAGGTTGAGGTACATCCAATCCTCTTGTAATGCACTGGCCACGACCACATAGTTGTCTGTAACGGTAACATCAGTAAAGACTTCTCCTGGGTAGCTATTGTCGAAGTCTTCATTTCCATATATTTGGCATATGCCTCTTCCGTATTCTACCAAGTAAGGCCAAGTGCAGGATGTGTTGCCCTCCTTGATGAGTACGGAAAGGACACATGAGGAATGCTCTCCGATATTGACGTTGGTGGCGCTACCGACCGCCGTAATGGTGACGAAATTGTCTCCTGCGCCATTAGAAGTTCGCCAGACTACTTTCAGTTTGTTTAATTCTTTCACCTCGGTACCATGTTGATTTACAAACTCGTTCCAATGGCAGTGGTTGTTCAGAATGCCTCCATAGAGATCATAGATGCGAATCCAGCCGACAATGGCGCGATCTACCGACCAGTCGACTCCACAGTAGTAGAGGTACGCCCCGGAGACATCCATGTCTCGAATCTCAAGGTCATTGCTGATAGGATACGTCAATAGCGTGGTGTCATTACGCAGGAGAGCGATGAATTTTCCTGCGTCGGTTTCGAGGTAGGCCACATGATCCTGTCCGAAGTTTCGGATGATGGACTTTGAGGTGTTCATGCCCAGCATGACGGTGTCCAATCTGGGGATGATGCCCTGCGCCCCGAGTTGGGCGCAGAAGAGCAGGCAGATGGTGAGTGTCAGCCATGCTCTTGAACTTGTAAATTCTTTCATAAGTTGAATGTTTTTTTAAGGGTTGATAAATATGTGCAATGTGCGACTGTAGCGGTACCGATAATAATTTGATCGGGGTGAGGGAGGAGTGATGACGTTTTTTTATAGAATGTAACTTGGATAAGAGATGATTGTAATACCAATATTTCAATGCTGGTCCGCCTACATAAGTACCAGTTTGTGGACGGAGGAGCCCTTGTCGGTGTGGACGAGGAGGAGGTAGGTGCCGCGAGGGAGGAGGCTGAGGTCGAGGTGTGCCTGTGGGGCGTTGACCTCAAAAGAGTCTAAGCGGACACCAGAAAGGTTGAAGAGGTCGATGGAGAGGATGACGGCCTCGGCATTGACGGCGACCTTTCCTTCCGAGGGGTTGGGTAGGATGCTGATGTTGGCAGGGTCGGGATTCGTGGTGGCGATGTCGTTGTGCCTCCCTCTCGGCCTAAAGCGGAAGCGGTCGCTCCAGTCGGAAGAGGACGAGGAGTCGCAGATGCCCCGCACATAGAGGTCGTACCAAATGTAGTCGAGGTCGAACTTGGTCCAGAAGGGAGAATAAACGGTTTCGATGGTGGCGCTATCGGGCGGAGTACCTGCGGGGCCATAACTGACCTCCCAAGCCTGATGGTTGTTGCTGAGCCAAGTGAGGGAAACCATGCCGTCGTCGGTGTTATAGAGCTGGATATCGCTCACACGCTCACAGGGGAGTTGCCTTCCATTCGGTTTGAAGCGGACACCGTCGCTCCAATCGGAGATGGACGAGGAGTCGCAGATGCCTCGTACGAAGAGGTCATACCAAATGTTGTCGAGGTTGTCCTTGGTCCAGAAGGGAGAATAAACGGTTTCGATGGTGGCGCTGTCGGGCGGAGAGCCTGCGGGTCGGTAGTTGACTTCCCAAGCCTGATGGTTGCCGCGGAGCCAAGTGAAGGTAACCATGCCGTCTTCGGTGTTGTATAACTGGATGTTGTCCACACGGTCGCAGGGTTGCTGAGGTGGGTCGGGAGGCAGAGAAGGTCGCTTGTTGGTGTCGACAAACGTGGTGTCTATGATGGGGAACAGACAGAGCCATCCATAATTATGGGGCTTCCCTTTGAAGTAGGCAATACTGACATCTGCGGAGTCTCGTTTCCAGCAGGAGTAGCAAATCTTTTTGCAGGAGTCTGCTCTGGCGGAGTCCACGTAGTTGTAGTAGACATCGGCATACCTGTTGCTGACGGAGGTATTTCGTGTTGTCCAAAACCCGCCGTGGTTGTTCACGCTATCATAAAATGCTTGCCTGCTCGAGGCAGATAACATCAATAGCCAAGGTCCAAACGGTTCGCGAGTAAGCCCATAGGATAATGTTGATGGTTGACCAGGAACGGACGAGTAGTACCAGTCCTCATTTTGATTCATTAGTGTTCTTGCCACGTAGAAGGAGTCCCGTACAATAACGGCAGAGTCAAAGTAGACCTCGATTAGTTTACCATAGACATTGAGAGCATCTTGCCAATTGCTGTAGTCTCCGTATTTTACTTCGCAGAGAGCTTTGGCGGAGTCCCATACTGAAAAGGAAGCTCGACGCAGTTCGTGGTTGAGGCTGTCGTTGCCATCCATGATGTGGAGGTACTCTGGCACATAATCGCTTTTCTTCCAATCACAACCGAAAACGTTCCCCACCGTATCTTGTGGTGCTTGAAAGACGACAGCAGCACCGATGATGCGCAGTGCGGTATCGGTGTAGTACTTTCTTCCGATGATTGGTTGATGGCTGTTTGCGTAGTCAGGGAGGTCAATAGCAGAAGAGCCAAAATAACCTGAAGGCCTCCTTACGCCGGTAGCACAGGGGTGATGGAGAACACTGTCAATCCAGATCTTGCCAAAGTAGTTGTAGATAGCCTTGCGCTCCCATGGCCAGGCGATGGTATCAACGTTATTGTTTAGCTGTGCCGAAGCTCGCATGTAGAAAGTGGGAGCTACCACGGTGCAAAGCAAGACTATCCATAGCGTTTTGGAGAATGTTTTCATGATATGGGGTATTTTATGGGGTTAATAGCATAGGTTATCAAGATTGTATGTCGTGGCATAGGTTTCTATGAACTGCAGGATGTAGTTTGAAGTTCTCGTGAATCTGTTTAGGAAGTCTGGTTGTTCGGAGCCTACATAATCCAAGCCATACTGCATTACGTCTGTGGGTTGAGACATGCAACTAATGCCAGCGAAGGGAGCCAGATGCAGCAGTCGTAAGGAGGTAGTGTCGTAGGCTTTGATGCCGATGGAGGTGCTACCCCAAGGGGATGAGCAGATGGAATGGAACCAATAGTCCGCCTCATAATGGATGTTGACATTTCCGCCGAAGGGGTCAATCTCGCACAGAAAGGAACAGTTTGGGGGAGTCATGTTGGATAAAATATTTAGATATAAGAGTCCATTGGAGAAGCACAGCGACGAGAGTTTAGTGGTGTTAGAGGGCAGTGGGCTATTGATGTAAAAGGTTAGTGAGGGGTGGAAAGGTGATAAGGTAGCAGGATATAGCAGGTGTTGGTACACGTCATCGATTTTGATGAGGTTGAGCAGGTAGCCATCGTCTTGGTCAGGGCCGAGACCTTTTTTCGACACGACAGCAAGGATGTCCCCATCAATGGTGCAGATGAGGAACTTGTCTAAGGGGAATTCGGAGGAAGGCTGAAAATTGTAGTTTGGAGTAATTATCATGTTGGTGTCGCAGAGAGGAGATAGTACCGCATTGCGTTTTCGGACGCGCAGGTTGATGTTCATCCAACTATCATCGGGGACGCTTGCCACGACCACATAGTTCTCAGTTATGGCGATGTCCGTGAAGATTTCGTCAGGGAAACTGTTGTTCATGTCTGAACCCTCGTTGTCTTGTCCTATACCTCTTCCGTATTCTACCCTGTAAGGCCAAGTGCAGGATGTGTTGCCCTCCCTGATGAGTGCGGAGAGGACACATGAAGAGGATTCGGATGATTCATTGTTTGTTGCACTGCCAATGGCTGTAATGATGACGTAGTCGCCCCCTGCCACGAGGGATTCCTGCCAGACTACTTTCAGTTTGTTCAGTTCCTTCACTACTATGCCATATCCGTCTTCGAAGTTGTTCCAATAGCAGTGGTGGACCAGCGTTCCTCCATAGAGATCATAGATGCGAATCCAGCCGACAATGGCGCGATCTACCGACCGGTCGACCCCACAGTAGTAGAGGTACGCCCCATAGATATCCATGTCTCGAATCTCAAAGTCATTGCTGATAGGATACGTCAATAGCGTGGTTTCATCACGCAGGAGGGCGATGAATTTTCCTGCATCTGTTTCGAGGTAGGCCACAAAATCTTGTTCGAAGTTTCGGATGATGGACTTTGAGGTGTTCATGCCCAGCATGACGGTGTCCAATCTGGGGATGATGCCCTGCGCCCCGAGTTGGGCGCAGAAGAGCAGGCAGAAGAGCAGGATGGGTAATGGTTTTCTCTTCAGCACTGTTGTATTTTTACTGGTGATGGAGTGTGCCATTGGTGGTAGATATGTTGCTATTTTGTAGAATATTTGGGATGGCGGTGGTGTTTGGGGGTGTTTTTTTTGTGGCGCAAAAGAATAAAATTCTTTGCGTGTTGGGTGGAAATTGTGAAGTGAAAGGGGGGAGCGTGTGGTACTCTTTTGTGCATTTATTTGGGGTATTGGTTCTTATATTGGGTTCGTATGGTGGGGTGTTTGGGGTTGATGATGAGTTGTTTGTGTGATGTCTCGAGTGGTGCGTGTACCACGCGGAACTTTCCTTTTTGTGCTGAGTGTTGAGGTTACGATCGTGCTGCAAATATACAAAATAATCTTCATATAGACAAATTCTTTTGAACTTTGAAAAGGTTTTTGGGCGAGGAGGTACAATACGGTGCGTTGTGCGACGTTTTGAGGGGGCATGTTGCCTCGGGCGATGGATGCGTAACTGTCCTTGCGGCGGTGCATTCTGGACGAGGGTGGACGTTTTCTGCAAATTGTTGGTTGATGGGGTGAGGGTGCGAGGACTGGTGGCGTACGGCAGGGTAGGGAGATGCCGTAGGACATGGGCGTAACTATACGTCTACAGGTTTGCCTTACACGTGGTTGTGCGGGTAGTAGGCTGTACGGCAACGGGGCATAGGCTGTACGGTCGAAAGATGGGTGCCGTACGGCGTGGCATCTGTTGCCGAGCAGAGGCGGTGGCACGCCGCGGTGGGGAGATGGGTGTGCGGCAGTAGGGGGCGGATGTGGATAATAATGCGTATCTTTGTGGCTGAACAACAGGAGGAGTGCGACTCCTCACAAAGTCTTGAATATGAAGAAACAGATGACGGACTTTCGCGTCGTGGCGCGTGAGGATTATTTGCCAAATTTCTTTGTGTTGACTCTGCAGGGCGGTGAGCCGCTCGACGAGGTGCGCCCAGGGCAGTTTGTCGAGGTGGCGGTGCCCGATTGCCGTGAGGTGATGCTGCGACGCCCTATCTCGGTGCACGATGTGGACGTGGAGGCTGGCACGCTGAGCCTGCTGGTGCAGGTGGTGGGGCGTGGCACCGAGCGACTTTCGCAGGTGGCTGTGGGCAGCACGCTGAATGTGATATGGTCGCTGGGTCGTGGTTTCTCGGTGGCGGGCGAGCGCGTGCTGCTGGTGGGCGGTGGCACAGGAGTGGCTCCGCTGCTCTACTTGGCCAAGTGCTACGCCGCACGAGGGGTGCGCCCCACGCTGTTGCTGGGCGGCCGGACGAGTGGCCTGATACCCACCCTGTCGCGTTATGAGCCGTGGGGTAGGCTGTGCGTGGCCACCGACGATGGCTCGCTGGGCGAAAGGGGGCTCGTTACGGAGCACAGCTGTTTTGCCGAACCGTATGACCACATCTGCGCCTGCGGCCCTACCCCGATGATGAAGGCCGTGGCGCGCAGCGCACGCCAGCGCGGCATCGACTGCGAGGTGTCTTTGGAGAATATGATGGCTTGTGGACTGGGGGCTTGCCTCTGCTGTGTGGCGGCCACCGACGAGGGACATAAGTGCGTGTGCAGAGAGGGTCCTGTGTTCGACATCAAGCACTTGAACCAATGGATGAATGAGTAGACCGATGACAACAATGGAACACATATCGAACGAGCCCTCGCTCCAAGTGAGGGTGGCCAGCATGACGCTGCGCAATCCCGTAATGACTGCCTCTGGCACCTTTGGATATGGCGAAGAGTATGCCGACTTCGTCGACCTCGGCCATCTGGGGGGCATCGTGGTGAAAGGCACTACCGGCAGCCGCCGTGAGGGCAACGCCTACCCCCGCATGGCAGAGACCCCGTCGGGCATGCTCAACGCGGTGGGGCTGCAGAATGTGGGCGTGGAGGCCTTTTGCAGCGAGGTGTACGACCGCATCAAGCACTTCGACACGAACGTTGTCGTCAATGTGTCGGGCTCGACACTGGAGGAGTATTGCCAGGTGGCTGCACGCATTGACGCGCTCAGCGCCATTCCAGCCATCGAGCTGAACATCAGCTGCCCCAACGTCAAGCAAGGGGGTATGACCTTCGGCACCCGTCCGGAGATGGCTGCCGAGGTGGTGGCCGCCGTGCGCAGCGTATTCAGCCGCACCCTCATCGTCAAGCTTACGCCCAATGTAACCAACGTGGTAGAGATAGCACAAGCAGTGGAGGAGGCTGGCGCCGACAGTGTGTCGCTCATCAACACGTTGCTTGGCATGGCTATCGACGTGGAGCGTCGCCGCCCCATGCTGAGCACCATCACGGGTGGGCTGAGCGGCCCCTGCGTGAAGCCAGTGGCAGTGCGCATGGTGTGGCAGGTGGCTCACGCGGTGAAGATACCTGTAATCGGACTGGGCGGCATCAGCACCGCGGCCGATGCGCTGGAGTTTCTGATGGCTGGCGCACGGGCGGTGCAGGTGGGCACGGCCAACTTTGTAGACCCCACCGTGTCGGTGCGTATCGTCGACGGGCTGGCAGATTACTGCCGTCGCCACCACATTGCCGACATCAATGATATAGTGGGCATCGTATGACGTGGGTGGCCGATGGAGGCTCCACAGCGGTGCAGTGGACTACGGCTGACAGGGCTCACGAGGTGCTGCTGTTGACCGGAGGCATGAATCCACTGACCACGCCCGAGGCCGAGATAAGCGACGGGCTGCGTCGGTGGAACGACTTGCGTGCCAGTTACTGTAGTGCGAACGACGTGCTATACTTCTACGGTGCGGGCTGCGGCAGTGAGCAGGGACGATCCAAGATGGAACGGCTGCTGCACAAAGTGTGCGGAACGGGGCTCACATGCCACGTGGCTGGCGACCTGTTGGGCGCCTGTCGAGCCCTGTGGGGGCGTAGTGCAGGCGTGGTGGGAGTGCTGGGAACGGGCTCGAACGCCTGCCGCTATGACGGGCAACGCATCACGATGCAGGTGCCTTCGCTGGGCTATGTGTTGGGCGATGAAGGTAGCGCCAACCACATAGGCCGCAGGCTGCTGGCCGACTACTTGACGCATCGCATGCCTACAGAAGCGGCACACCAGTTTGCCGACTGGTCGGGGCTCGACTACGAGGCCTCCATCAGCAAGCTCTATCACCAACCCAATCCGAACCGATTCCTTGCTTCGCTGGCACACTTTGCCAGCAGGCACATGGATAATGCGTATGTGAAACAGCTTGTCGTCAGCTCATTGGAAGCCTACTTTGACCGGCAGGTGATGCCGTTGGCGAGAGGCGATAGCAAGTTGCACCTGCGGCTGACAGGCTCGGTGGCAGCGGTCTTTGCCGACGAACTGCGCACCGTGGCCTCAGCACGGGGGTGGAGCATCGACTCCATCGTGCAAAGTCCGCTCGGCGGCATGGCGTCCTACCATGCCTCGGTGGGCGAGCAGCAGTAGCCTGCCTCCGCAATTGGGGTTGCCCACATACTATTTCGGCCGTGCGGCCGTTTTTGAGGAGCAATATTCGCTGCGGCGAGCTGCAAAGGGATTATTCTATTAAAACAACTATACAAAAGATGGACTTGAGTAACATTCTTGTAGTGTCGGGTAAGCCCGATTTGTACGAACTGATTTCGAGGACAAGGACGGGGGCTATAGTGGAGTCGCTCGTCAGCAAAAAGAGAATGCACGTATTCCACAACGACCGAATCAGCTCGCTGAACGAGATTAGCATCTTCACCATGGACAGCGATGTGGCACTTCGCGAAGTGCTGCAATCTATATATCGCAAGCAGGACGGACACGAGGTGGAGGAGCGCATACGTACGGGCTCGGCCGACGCGCTCTTCGCCTTCTTCAAGGAGGTACTACCAGAGTATGACCCCGACCGTGTACATGCATCGGATGTGAAGAAGATCCTGTCGTGGTATAACATACTGCTGCAAGCCGACAAGATTGACTTGGAAAACCCCGAAACGCAGGCACAAGAGGAGCCCGCTGCCGAGGAGCCTAAGGCTGAATAGTACGCCGCGGTGCTGTCAGCAGGCAGACACCGCTATGACAGAGAGAAAGGGAGGAGCCATCGCCCGTTGGGCAATGGCTCCTCCCTTTGTTGAGTCGACGTGCACGCTCTGACCAATGGTTGATGTATTGGACTGCTGGTTGCGTGTGGTGGGCGCGCACAAGTTAGGATGGTTGCTGCTGCCAGCGATTTACAGTATTGCTACGGAACGAACCATGCGCCACAGGCATGCAATGTGCTGCTGCCGCAGGCTTGTTCGCCTACTGGCCGAACTCCACTTCGGGATACGACGCACGACGGCGCAGCGTAAGGCCGAGCCGTCGTGTGCGGATTATTCTACGGGAGTTGTTGACCGACGGTTATTTACTGATGCCAAGTTTCTTCTTGACAAGAGCCATGATGTCGTCGCTGTCTTGGTAGTAGACGAGCGCCGAAGCATCCAAGATGTAAGTGTAGGAGTTCTCCTTGGCCACCTCTTCTACGGCTTTCTTAGCACGGTCAATGACGGGTTGCATCAGTTCGCTTTGGCGAGTTTGCAACTGGGTTTGGGCCGACTGTTGAAACTCCTCAATGCGCGCACGCAACTGCATAATCTCTTTCTCCTTGGCCTCGCGTACTATCTTCACCATTTCAGCTTGCTTCTCGGTGTAGTCATTCACCTTCTTTTCATACTCGCCCATCATCGATTTGTATTGGGCTTCGAGCTCGGTGGTCTCGCGTTCAAGGACGGATTGTACAGTGTCGATGCCCGGCATGATTTGGACCAACTCGGCATAGTTGATGTGTCCAAGCTTTACGTTCTTCTGTGCCACTGCGGTTCCACAAAGGGTCATGAGGCACATGAGCAACAAGATGCAGTTTCTTCTCATTATTGTTTCTTTTGTTGGTTGTAGTCTCGGTATGCGTTGTGTGGTTGGGGTGTCGATGTCGGGTCGTGAGGCCTGCAGCGAGGCGACAGCAGAGCGAAAGCATCGGCGACCGTGGAGAGTGCGGAGCTTAGCGCGGTTTTTTCATTTCGGGGTTGTCCACCTTTTTGCTGCCACCTGCTGCATCGGCATCGCCAGTCCCTTTGGCTGACGAGCTGTAGCCCAACAGGTCGAGTATTTGGTCGCTAATGTCATACTTGGCATTGACAAAGAGAAGTGTGGCGCTCCCGCTCTTGTCGAGGATGAAAGCGTAACCCTTCTCGTTAGCGATGCGCTCGATGGCATTATACACCTTGTCTTGGATAGGTTTCATTAACTCCTCGCGCTTCTTGTCAAGGTCTCCACCACTTCCGAACCGCTTCATTTGAAGTTCCTTCAATTCGCGCTCCTTGCTGACAATCTCATCCTCACGCTTGCGCTTCAGATTGTCTGGTAGCAGATAGGACTCCTGCTGGTAGCTCTTGTACATCTTGTCTACTTCCTGGATTTTCCCTTCCAGCTCCTTCTGCCACTCGGCAGAGAACTTCTCTATTTGCTGCTGTGCAATGGCGTAGTCGGGCACGTTGGAGAGGATGTATTGCGTGTTGACGCACGCGTACTTTTGGGCGAAGAGCGAGGGCAGGCCGATGCAGCACAAGGCTGCCATCAGCACAAGCATTTTGATTCTTCTCATGATGGGGAGATTTGTGTTTGGTGTGGACTGCAATCGTTGATGCATAACAAGGAATGTGGTGCTTGGCTGCAGACAGAGCAAGTTAGTCGATAGATTGGCCGATGCTGAAATGGAACTGCGAGCCACCCGATGTGCCTTTGAAGCCGTAGCCCCAGTCTACGCCAATAAGTCCCAGCAAGGGGATGAAAAGGCGCACACCCAGACCAGCCGAGGGGTAGATTTCGAAGGGTTGAAAATTCTTCAGCTTGGCCCACGAGTTGCCCGCCTCAACGAAACCGAGCACCCAAATGGTGGACGCGGCACTCTCAATGATAGGTTGACGCAGCTCAACGGTGAAGCGGTCGAATACCGATGCACCCTGGCTTGGACTGAGCGAATTGTTGGTGTAGCCACGCAATGGTATTATTTCGCGACCGTCGTACATCCACGACGACAACCCGTCGCCTCCCACGTAGTAGCGTCCGAAGGGTGCGGTTCCGATGTCGTCGTTGTAGTGTCCCATGAATCCGAAACGGAAGCGTGTATTGACCACCACATCGCCTACGATGTTCATCACCCACGACCCACGCACGTTTACCTTATAGTACTCTATCCAACGGTACTTCTCTTGCTCGGTGGCTGTCGAATAGTCTTTGTCGTTGAAGACTGAATAGGGAGGCGTGATGGAGCCCGCCACGGTGAACTCCGACCCACTGCGTGTATAGTAGGGCGAGTCGAACGAGTTGCGTCCGAGCGTTATGCCATAGGACAGGTCGTTCGCGACACCTTTCTCGAAAGCGAGGCCCATCTGCCCTGAGGGGTCAATGACGTTGTAGTGCTTGTAGCTGAGAATTTGCGAAAGGTAGAAGTAGTCATCGGGCCATTTAAGACGCTTGGACAACGAAACATTCGCGCCCCAAAGGCGGAGCATGGAGTACCTTGGGTCGGTTTCTTTATAGGAGAGGGCGTTGCTCAGCAGGCTGAGATAGCCGGAGACGTTGAGCGACTGAGGCCGATGCCCACCGAGCCAGGGTTCGGTGAATGAGACATTGACCGATCCATACTGCTTTCCGTTGGACGATGCATTAATGGATAGCTGCTGACCGTCCCCAGCAGGCAGCGGTGCCCACAAGTCTCGGTGGAAGATGTTACGTACGGAGAAGTTGTTAAGTTGTAGGCCGACGGTGCCAATCCACATGCCTCCGCCGTAGCCTCCTTGTAGTTGTATCTGGCTGGTGTTGCCCTCTTCCACCTTGTATACGATGTCGACTGTGCCGTCTTCGCGGTTGGGCTTGACGTCGGGTATGATACTCTCTTCTTTGAAGAAGCGTAGGGTGGCCAGCTCGCGGCGGCTGCGTATGAGGGCATCACGGCTGAAGAGGTCGCCTGGGCGCGTGTGGAGTTCGCGCATGATGATGTGGTCGTTGGTGATGGTGTTACCCTCTACACTGACGTTGCGGATGTAGGCCTGCTTGCCCTCGATGATACGAATTTCGATGTCGATAGAGTCGTTGTAGACTCCTGTTTCCACTGGGGTGGCGTTGAAAAAGAGATAGCCATTGTCCATGTAGAGCGACGAGATGTCGGTTCCACTCGGGTTGTAGGTGAGGTTGGTCTCCAACTGGGTGCGGTTGTATGGATCACCCTTTTTGATGCGAAGGTATTTGCTAAGAGTCTCTGAGTCGTACACCGTGTTGCCCGAGAACGTGATGTTTCGGAAGTAGTACTGTGCGCCCTCGTGCAGGTCTATCTTGACGTTGAGGCGGTCTTGCTTGCGCTTGCGACGGTTGTTTAGTTTGAGGTCTTTGGCGGCAACGTTGTACACGGTGTCGGTTACAATTCGAGCATCGCGGTAGCCGTGCTCGTTGTAGTAGGTGATTATCTTCTCGAGGTCTTCGCTCAGACCAGCCTCGCGGTATTTGGAGCGTTTCCAAAAGGAGGGCGTCCAGAAGTAGAGTTTGCGAAAATATCTTACGTCGTGGGTGTTCTTCATTTGTTTAAGCAGCGTGTTGGTGTTCACCTTTTCGTTGCCTGCTATGATGACGGAGTCTATCTTCACCCGTTTACCAAGCTTTACGTCGAACGTAATTATGACGCGGTCCTTGCGTGCCGATGTGGTATCTGGGGTGAGGAGGGGGTCTACCTGCACGTTGTTGTAGCCTTTCTCGATGAAGTTGCTTCGGATTTTGTTGACGGAAGTTTGCAGCATGTTCTCCGTAACTACGTCGCCTGCCGATATGTTGAGTTCCTTTTTCAGTTTGGTGTCGTCGCCTCGCTTGACGCCCTTGAAGGTGTAGGCCGACATCTTGGGGCGTTCGCGCAGTGCAATTTTGAGGAATATCTTGTCGCCCTGAATGCGGGTGGCTGCTATCTGTACGTCCTCAAACATGCCTTGTTTCCACAGGTTGTCGATGGCGGCCGATATGCGGTCGCCAGGCACTTTGATTTTGTCGCCCACCTGCAACCCAGCCACCAGCAGTATCATGCGGCTGTCGTAGTTGTCGGCGTTCTCGAACGATATACCACCGATTTCGTATTGCTTGGGTGTGAGATAGTCTATGTCGTACTGGGTCTGATTCCCGATGGGCACTTGGGCCTGAGTGTGGTTGCCGAGCAGTGTGCCGATTATGAGGAGGAGCGGGAGGACTAAGTGTCGCGCTTGTTTCATTGCGGATGGCGTGCAGATGGTTGGTAGGACGTGTATATATTATATTATAGGTGTCGCTTCGCTTGCTGTCTGCCGGTGTGGCATTAGGATGTATAACTGAGAAGGTGCTGGTTTAGTATGTTGTGGGCGAAAAAGGTCATTGTGTGGCGACTTGTGCCCCTGTTTTGCCGAAGCGTCGTTGCCGGTGCTGATAGTCGGCCACGGCTTCGATGAAGTGTTCTTTGCGGAAGTCTGGCCACAGCAGGGGGGTGAAGTAGAACTCGGTGTAGGCCATTTGCCATAGGAGGAAGTTGCTGATGCGCTGTTCGCCACCGGTGCGGATGAGCAGGTCGGGGTCGGGGTAGGTGGCGGTGGCGAGGTAGCGGCGCAGGGTTTCCTCGTCGATGTCGGTGGGGGCAAGGTGGCCTGCGGCACTTTCGGCGCAGATGGTGCGCAGGGCTTCTTTGATTTCCCACCGCGAGCTGTAGCTGAGGGCGAGTATGAGGGTGAGGCCTGTGTTGGCGGCCGATTGGGCCATGCATTGCTGCAGTTCGCTGAGTGAGGTGTGGGGCAATCGGCCTATGTCGCCGATGGTCTGTAGCCTCACGTTGTTGCGCATGAGGGTGGGTGTTTCTTCGCCGATGGTTTTGACGATGAGCTCCATCAGTCCGTCTACCTCCTCTTTGGGGCGGTTCCAGTTCTCGGTGCTGAAGGTGTAGAGTGTGAGGTAGCGCACGCCGAGTTCAGCGGCTGTTTCCACGGCTTGCCTAACGGCGGTGGTGGCATGCTGGTGGCCGTAAAGGCGTTGTTGCTGTTGGCGTTGTGCCCAGCGTCCGTTGCCGTCCATGACGATGGCCACATGGCGCGGTATGTTGTTGGGGTCGAGGTTCTGGATGGTTTCCATGGGTGGGGTGGGTGTTTGGTTGTTCATTTGTGGGGATGGTGTCCGATGGGTGTGGGAGGATTAGGGGTTGCAGTTTTTCTTGTGCATCCATCCGAAGAGGACATTGAAGCCTACACTTACCGAGAGGTTGAAGTAGGCATACCAGTCGTTGAGTGAGTCGTCGCCGCGCTTGATGCCGTGGGCGTTGACGTAGCCCGGCTCTACTTCGGCCGAGCGGTCGGCCAGGCCGGCGGCTACGTTGCCGCGAGCGGAGGACAGCTGCTCGTTGTCCACATAGATGGTGCTGCAGTCGTCGAGGTAGTCGGTCCAGGTCTTGCGGAAGCCGTATTCGGCTGCTATGGTGATGGACTTGGAGGCTTTGATTTTAAGGCCGAGGCCGAAGGGCATGTTGACTTGCATGAGTGTGTAGGGCGAGGCGTCGGGGTTGAGGGGGGTGCCTTGTCCCTCGGTGCCGAGGGGTTGCAGGTCGTACCATTGGCTTTCGCCGCTTAGGGGGTCGGTGTAGTAGGCTTGTGGGTTGAATGCGAAGAAGCCGAGGCCTCCGAAGATGAAGGGTGTCCAGCGGAACTGTGCCTCGCCTATGCCATAGGGGAGGAAGTTGAACTCCATGCGCACTGTGGCCTCGGCCACGTAGGAGCGGAAGCTCAGGTTGCGCCGTGCTATGGCGTCGGGGTTGCCGCCTTCCACATGGCCGTAGGCGGCTCCAACGACCAGTGCCCAGCGCGAGCCGTACTTGCTTCGGAAGTGGCATCCTATTGCGGGGTTGACCTTGCCCAGTGCGGACTGGTTGTTGAGGTCGCCGAGGTAGTTCATGGCGCCTGCGTTGAAGCCGAGCTCCATGCGCGAGAGTGCCTGTTGCGCCTCCGTGCACACGGAGGTCAGCAGGAGCAGGACGAGGAGCAGGAGGGGGCGGTGGTGGTTCATGATTGGGGTGCGGCGGGATGGGGCAGACGTGCCGAGAGGCAGAGGCTCTCTATCTGCATGAGGTAGTCGCGCTTGTTGTGGCGCGGGGCGTAGACGAAACCGAGGATGGTTACGATCTCACGGCCACCAGGGCTTAGGATGGTGTAGCAGACGAATGGTCCTCCCATGAAGTCGTTGTGGAGTCGCCATAGACCGCGGGTTTCGACGCAGTAGTTGCTGTCTAATGTCAGGGTGCGGCTGAAGAAGTATTCGCGGCGTTCGGTGCCCATGTAGCTGCCTTCGGTGGGGCCTGGCACACGCTGTTTGAGCAGCGTGTCAAGGTGGTTGAGTATGATGTCCTCGTCAAAGCGGTTGCGCCCTGCTTCGGCTCCGGACAGGGCCACGTAGGGCTCGCGGTTCACGATGAGGTGCAGGTCGAAGTCTTTGGCTTGTTTGCGCACCCAGGCAAAGTTGTTTTCGAGGGTGGCTATAGTGAACTCGTTAGGTATCACCAGTTCTACGCCGGTTTTGCGAGCCACACGCTGGCTCACGCCGAGGCCTTGTTCGGTGCGGAAGTCGGTGTAGACATGGATGAGGCGGCGGTGTTCGCAGTCGTAGAGGTCGGCGAGGAAGCGGTCGGCGCAGGCTGCAAGGAGCGAGTCGAGTGTGCGCCGGCTGCTGGCGGCTATGTCGTAGACCACCTGCGGCGCGGCGTAGCGGTCAATGTAGCGGTACACCTTGTCGGGGTTGGTCGGGTTGACGTCGCATACGAGCACGTTGCGGTGCACTTGGAACATCTCGGTGTTGTGGAAGGAGGATAGGGGAATGTTGCGCACGTCGAGGATAGGCTCGGGCTGAGGGAGCGCCACCTGTGGGTGGGCGAAGAGCGAGTCGATGAGGTGGCGGGTGGCTCCTGCGTACACCTCGCGGTCGGCTGCCACGAGCAGTTCGAGGGTTTTGCCCGACGAGCGTTTGCGCTGCGTGGTGGAGCTGCTGGCCGAGGGCTGGTTGGTGTCGTCGGCAGCGTTGTCTTGGGGATGGTGGCAGGCTGGGGCGCCGAGCGTCAGAAGGCAGAGAATGAGGAGCCAAAGGGTGGTGTGGCGGGAGTGTATGTTCATGATGTGATGTGGTTTTTCGGTTGTGGACGGTGGGTAAAGCGGTGCGAGGGGTGGTGCGCAGCCCACCAGCCGACGAAGCTGCTCACCGCGTCGGCCACGGGCAACATGGGCAGCTGCAGCTCGGTTTGCGCCAACGTGCTGTCGTAATACTCATGAGCCATGAGCTGCTGCACGTTGTTGGTGGAGAGCGAGGTGCTGATGCCGAGGCGGCGCATTGCATCGCCCACGCGGCCAGCGGCCTTCACTAAAGGGTTGGGCAGCACAAGGGTGCGCTGTCGATAGCCTTCGGTGCGAGCCACTATGGTGTAGAATTCGCGGAGCGACAGGTTGGGGCCCGTGAGCAGATAGCGTTGGCCGTTGCGCCCCATGGTGAGGGCGTTGACGATGGCTGTGGCTGCTGCCTGGGCATGCACGAAGCTCTTGCCCCCGTCGGGCATTGCCATGAGGCGACGGCGGTAGGCGGCCAGTATCATGCGCCCCGATGTGGGGCGACTGTCGTATGGGCCAACGATGTAGCCCGGGTTGACCACCACGATGTGCCCCTCGGGTCGGCGACGGGCAGCCTCCAGAATGAGCTGCTCGCCCTCGGCTTTGCTGCGGGCGTAGAGCGATGAGGCGAAGGGCTCGGCGGGTGGAACTGTTTCGGTGGCGGGACACGAGGGTTGGCCGCAGCCAATGGTGTTGGCCGTGCTGACGTGTACGAGCGTACGCACGCCGCAGCGGTCCATGGCGGCTATCAGCGTGCGGCACAGGTTGCGGTTGGCTGGCAGATAACTCTCGTAGTGGCGCAACGCAGGGTTGGTAGTGCCGATGCAGTTCACCACCGCTTCGCACCCAGAAAGGGCGCGGCACAGGTCGGCTTCGCTTAGCGCATTGCCCTCCATGAGCTGCACGCGCCACGTGCCGCGGTCGGGCCAAGAGACTCCTGGTCTGACCAGCGCGCACACCTCGTGGCCACGCCTCGTCAGCTCAGCGATGACGTTGCTGCCCAGTAGTCCGTTGCCGCCCAGTACCAGTGTCTTCAACCTCGGTGTGGTGTTGTGGGGAGAGGGGGAGCCGCCTCGCGTGCGTGCGCACTCGTTCCTCTTTTCCGTATTCTTTTCCGTGCTGTACAACGCGCGATGCCCCGAAATATTACATCTTGCGGCGTGATTGTGCTGTGGGTGGCTCGCAGCAGGTATTGGTTGGAGGCCGTCGGGCTGACCATGAAAGTGGCTGTACGGCCTCCTCGCCGAGGCCGTACAGCCCTTGGCCTCAAGCCGTACGGCATGTGCCCCATAGCCGCGCGACGTGGCGCCCAATGCCGTACGGCATATTTACACTACAACAAGATGTAGATGAACTGTATAGTGCCTCTCCAGGGCGTATTCCGTACAGCCCACGCTTCAATGCTGTACGGCTCCACGAGTCGGGCTCTATGGAGGTGCGGCAAAAAAACGAAAAAGAGAGGAGGGCACACTGCGGTTTGCAACCAGCGCAACTCGCGCAGCCACAGCGACTGCAAAGATACGAAGAAACGGGCGAACCACAGCACTTGGCACCGAGAAAAAACTGCATACGTCGAGGATGTACCACAGCATCATGATGGTAGAAAAACTGCGCACGTCGGGGCTGACATGCAGCGCCATTGCGATTGAAGCCTACAGCGATCTGTATCAGAGGAGTACGCACGTCTGGGCAGACCTGTAGTGCCATCGCGATTGAATCCTACAGAAAACTGCGGCAGGGGAGTACGCACAGTCCTATTGGAGGAGTACGTACGGCGGCGTAGAGTATTGCAAGAACCGTATAACGTGCCGTTTCACAGTGAACTGTGCACTCGTGCAGGTCTGCAGACGACTTCTGCAGGCCTGCAAAGCGCGAAAACAAGGGTTGTGAACACAATTTTGAGCCACATTGTGCATAAAATAGCACTATCGATTCCGAAAAATACAACGAAAACAGCCTTTGATAATCAGTGTTATGATGAAAATTCTCAAAAAAAGTCCTGCAAAAACATTGCGAGAGCAAAAGAAATGTCGTACCTTTGCAATCTCAAATGTGAGGAAAGAGTTGTTTGAAACGCTGCATAAAGCCGATGTAACTCAGTTGGTAGAGTAGCTGATTTGTAATCAGCCTGTCGGGGGTTCGAGTCCCTTCATCGGCTCGGATGAAGCTCGCCCTCGAAGTGCAAAGGCAAGAACATCATGGGGAAGTCGCATAGTGGCAATTGCAACAGACTGTAAATCTGTCCTCTTCGGAGTTCAGTGGTTCGAGTCCACTCTTCCCCACAACAAGGCTTCACAAGCGGAAGTAGCTCATTTGGTAGAGCGATAGCCTTCCAAGCTATAGGTGGCGGGTTCGAGCCCCGTCTTCCGCTCCACAAAACGTTGCGGATAGGACGAAGCGAAAACCTGTTCCGTGGCACACCAACAAGCAGCGTTTTGACAGCAAGCCGTAGTAGCTCAGTGGTAGAGCGCTTCCTTGGTAAGGAAGAGGTCACGAGTCCGACTCTCGTCTATGGCTCTTTAAGTGTGTGATAAAGATAAGGATCGGACAGCATTCCGTTCCTTACTCTGCGTGAGAAGGATGAGCAACAGAACGACAAGTATAAACCTTTAATACGTATTAAAAATGGCAAAAGAAAAATTCGACCGCTCTAAACCGCACGTCAACATCGGTACGATTGGCCACGTTGACCACGGTAAGACCACCCTTACGGCGGCCATCACCAAAGTTTTGGCTGAGAACGGTCTTTCTGAAGTAAAATCGTTCGACGCCATCGACTCTGCTCCTGAAGAGAAAGAGCGTGGTATCACCATCAACACGGCTCACGTCGAATATCAAACCGAAAGTCGCCACTATGCACACGTGGACTGCCCGGGTCACGCTGACTATGTGAAGAACATGGTTACGGGTGCTGCCCAGATGGACGGTGCTATCCTCGTTGTGGCTGCTACCGACGGTCCCATGCCTCAGACCCGTGAGCACATCCTGCTCGCTCGTCAGGTGGGTGTTCCCCAGTTGGTTGTTTTCTTGAACAAGTGCGACCTGGTTGACGACCCCGAGTTGCTCGACCTCGTTGAGATGGAAGTTCGTGAGCTCCTCAGCAGCTACGAGTTCGACGGCGACAACATCCCCGTCATCCGTGGTTCCGCTCTGGCCGCTCTGAACGGCGAAGCCGAAGGCGTGAAAGCAGTCGAAGAACTGATGAACGCTGTCGACACTTGGATTCCCCTGCCCACCCGCGCTGTGGATAAGGACTTCCTCATGCCTATCGAAGACGTCTTCTCGATCACCGGTCGTGGTACCGTGGGTACGGGCCGTATCGAGACCGGCGTGATTCACACCGGCGACCCCGTCGACATCATCGGTATGGGTGCTGAAAAGCTGAAATCCGTTGTTACGGGTGTGGAAATGTTCCGCAAGATTCTGGACGAAGGCGAAGCTGGCGACAACGTAGGTCTGCTGCTCCGCGGTATCGACAAGGATCAGATCCGTCGCGGTATGGTTATCGCCAAGCCCGGCTCGGTGAAGCCGCACCACAAATTCGAGGCTACCGTCTACATCTTGAAGAAAGAAGAAGGCGGCCGTCACACCCCGTTCCACAACCACTATCGTCCTCAGTTCTACTTCCGTACCACGGACGTGACGGGCGAAATCTCCCTGCCGGAAGGCCGCGAGATGGTTATGCCGGGTGACAACTTGACAATCACTGTCGAGCTGATCAGCGACATCGCTCTGAACGAGAATCTCCGTTTCGCTATCCGCGAAGGCGGTCGCACGGTGGGTTCCGGCCAGGTGACGAAGATTATCGAATAAGATAAGACTCCAACCCGTGGGCGACAGACCTGTCGCCCACGATACAGGGGCATAGTTTAATGGCAGAATGGCGGTCTCCAAAACCGTAGATGGGAGTTCGATTCTCTCTGCCCCTGCTAAATAAAACGACCGAAACCGGGAAGCAAGAGTAGGTCTGAAACCAGCGTTCCGAAAGAGAGGGAACGCGGCTCGACAGCGGCTTGCTGAAGGTTTTCGGAAGGAAAACCGGTATAAGAGATGTCTAAGTTTGGAAACTACGTAAAGGAGAGCTACGACGAACTGGTGCACAAAGTGTCGTGGCCTACTTTTAAGGAACTTCAAAGCAGTGCAATCGTTGTGGCTGTGGCTGCTCTTATTTTAGCTGTGGTTATCTTCTTGATGGACTTCGTATTCGGAGTTCAGAACGGCGGATGGCACGGCATTCTTGGTTTCATATACGATATAATCCGATAGAGACGGAGATAGGCGGTGCCCGACAGGCGAAAAACGGGCACTGTCGGCAGGGTCTTGCTTCCCAATTTCCATTGAGACCTTGTTTCTCGTAAGTCTTTAGAAGTTTATATATTTCATTTTTCAACTTGTTCGTTTAACTATGGAACAGCAATTGAATAAAGGTTGGTACGTTGTCAGAGCTGTAAACGGTAAGGAGCGCAAAGCGAAAGAGTACATCGAAAGCGAGATCGCCAAACGTGGATGGCAGGACAAGGTTACCCAAGTCATCATTCCGACAGAGAAGGTCTACTCGATTCGTAACGGGAAAAAGGTGGTCAAGGATCGGACCTATTTTCCGGGTTACGTGTTGATAGAGGCTGTGTTGGAGGACGAAATCATACCCGTCATTCAAAACGTTCCAAATGTGCTCGACTTCCTGCGCGAACGCGAAGGGCGCCCCATACCGATGCGTCAGCATGAGGTGAACCGCATCTTGGGCAAGATGGACGAGCAGATGGACACCGAAGGCCTGATTATCGACAAGTTCATTGTCGGTGAGCCGGTAAAGGTGGTGGACGGGCCGTTCAATAGTTTCTCCGGTGTGGTAGAAGAGGTCAACGAAGAAAAGAAAAAGCTGAAAGTCACGGTTAGAATTTTCGGCCGCAAAACTCCGCTTGAGCTGAACTACAACCAGGTTGAAAAGGAATCTCAATCAAATTAGTTAACCTCTGCACGTCGTCCGCAGGCTGCAAAGCCTCGCAGGACGGTGCAAAAAACGACCAAAAATGGCAAAAGAAGTTGCAGGATTGATTAAGCTACAAATCAAAGGTGCTGCAGCAAACCCCGCTCCGCCAGTGGGACCCGCACTGGGTGCCAAAGGCGTGAACATCATGGAGTTTTGCAAACAGTTCAATGCCCGCACGCAGGGACAGGCTGGTAAAATCGTGCCTGTCATCATCACTGTCTATACGGACAAGTCCTTTGACTTTGTGGTCAAGACGCCCCCTGTCGCTATCCAGCTCAAGGAGCTCTCCAAAGCACAGAAAGGTTCGGCCGAACCCAACCGTGTCAAGGTGGCTTCCGTAACCTGGGAGCAGGTGCGTCAAATCGCAGAATCCAAAATGCCGGATCTCAACTGCTTCACCATCGAATCGGCGATGAGCATGGTGGCCGGCACGGCACGCAGCATGGGTATCACTGTTACGGGTGAGAATCCACTTGCTAAGTAAGAAAACAAATGAACCGTGGTAGCGCCTCATCAGCGCGGTGACCACTAAACAACAAAAACATGGCAAAACTATCTAAGAAACAAAAAGAAGCTTTAGCTAAGTTTGACAAGACCAAAGTCTACAGCTTGGACGAAGCCGTAGAAGTGGTGAAGAACATTACCTACACGAAGTTCGACGCTTCCGTCGACATCGATGTCCGCTTGGGTGTTGACCCCCGAAAAGCCAACCAGATGGTGCGCGGATCGGTCACGTTGCCTCACGGCACGGGTAAAGTTGTTCGTGTCCTTGTGCTCTGCACTCCCGACAAGGAGGAAGAAGCTAAAGCAGCCGGAGCCGATTATTATGGTCTGGATGAGTACATCACCAAGATAAAAGGCGGTTGGACGGATGTAGATGTGATTATTACCATGCCCAGCGTAATGCCCAAGGTGGGTGCGCTCGGTCGCATCCTGGGTCCGAGAGGTTTGATGCCGAACCCCAAAACCGGTACGGTCACTATGGAAGTCGGAAAGGCTGTCCAGGAAGCCAAAGCGGGTAAGATCGACTTCAAGGTCGATAAGTTTGGTATCATCCATACCGCAGTGGCAAAGTGCTCGTTTGAAAACCAGAAGATTGTCGACAACGCCCGTGAGGTGTTGCAGGCTATCGTGAAGTTGAAACCGGCAGCCGCTAAGGGTACCTACGTGAAGAGCATCACATTGAGCAGCACGATGTCTGCCGGTGTGAAGGTCGACACGAAGTCCGCGACATTGTAACTAATCGTACCTTGTGCGTATTGCGCATCAGACATTCAAACTGTAAACCATTATGCGAAAAGAACAGAAGTCACAACTCATCGACAGCCTGTGCGAAGAGATTAAGGCTTATCCCCATCTCTATATTGCAGACATTGGAGGCCTGAACTCGGTGCAGACCAGCAAGCTGCGTCGCGCCGCTTTCCGCAAGGAAGTGAAGATGATCGTTGTCAAGAACACCCTTCTCATCAAGGCCATGGAGAAGTCGGGCATCGACTACTCCGAGTTGTTCCCTGTGATCAAGGGCGAGACTTCCATAATGCTTGCAAACATCAACAATGCACCGGCAAAACTGATAAAGGAGTTCCGTGCAAACAACTCTAAAGAGACGAACAAGCCGATTCTGAAAGGCGCCTATGTGGAAGAAAGCTTCTATATCGGAGACGAGAATCTCGACACCTTGGTCAACATCAAGTCCAAGAACGAGCTTATCGCCGACGTTATCGCTCTGCTCCAGTCGCCCGTCAAGAACGTGCTCTCGAGTCTTCAGTCCGCCGGCAATACCATTTGTGGTGTGCTTGAAACATTATCGGAAAGAGCTGAATAAGGGAAATCGAACATTTCTCCTTGTCAACGAAAAGAACAAACAAGAGCCGTCCGCTCAGTAAACAGGACAAAAACAAGTAAACAACGGCTCACAAGAGCCATATTAAGAAACAAATTAAAACACATAAGCAATCATGGCAGACATTAAAGCCTTAGCAGAAGAACTGGTTAACTTAACCGTTAAAGAAGTAAAAGAATTAGCTGACGTTCTGAAAGAAGAATACGGCATTGAACCCGCTGCAGCAGCCGTTGCTGTGGCCGCAGCTCCCGCCGCCGGTGGTGCCGCCGCCGCTGAGGAGAAGACCTCCTTTGACGTTATCCTGAAGGGTGTGCCCGATGCAACCAAGAAGTTGGGTGTGGTGAAAGCCGTTAAGGATCTGGCCAGCCTCGGTCTGAAAGAGTCCAAGGAACTTGTTGACAACGCCCCCAAGCCCATTAAGGAAGGCGTCTCCAAGGACGAAGCCGAATCGCTGAAGAAAGCTCTCGAAGAGGTCGGCGCTGAAGTTGAGGTCAAGTAAGTGAATCGCTTCTGATTTCAGCACATAAAGGAAAGGTCTCCGGCCGAAAGGCCGGAGGACCTCTTCCTTGTTTTGTTATCCTCTTCCGAGACCCTGGTCTGCGACGTGGTGTGGATGCCATGCCTCAACGCAGCAGGCAATGCTTCGAGCACTTATTGTTGTTTAAGAGAAATAGAACAAAAAATAAACATAAAGACCTTGGCACAAAAACAACCCGCAGTCGTCAACTTTGCGTCTGTTCGTAAGTTTGAATACCCCGATTTCCTCGATATTCAGTTAAAGTCGTTTCAGGATTTCTTCCAGATAGATACCAATCCAGACAACCGACTCGACGAAGGACTCTTCAAGGTGTTCAAAGAAAACTTCCCGATATCGGACACTCGCAACAACTTTACCCTCGAATTTCTCGACTACTATATCGATCCGCCGCGCTATTCAATTGCGGAATGCATAGAGCGTGGGTTGACGTATAGTGTGCCGCTGAAAGCTAAACTGAAGTTGTCGTGCAACGACCCCGAGAACGAAGAATTTAAGGCCATTGAGCAACCGGTCTATTTGGGCATGATACCCTACATGACACCCAAAGGGACGTTTGTTATCAACGGAGCCGAACGTGTAGTGGTTTCGCAGTTGCATCGTTCTCCAGGTGTGTTCTTTGGGACGCAGTTCCACTCCAACGGAACGCAGCTCTACAGTGCCCGCATCATCCCGTTTCGCGGTTCGTGGATGGAGTTCACGACCGACATCAACAACGTGATGTATGCCTATATCGACCGCAAGAAAAAGCTGCCGATCACGACCCTGTTGCGTGCTATCGGCTTTGAGTCGGATAAGGACATATTAGATATTTTCAACCTCGCCCAAGAGGTGAAGGTGACCCGTGCAAATCTCAAAAAATGTGTCGGCAAAAGTTTGGCGGCACGCGTCGTAGAGACATGGGTAGAGGACTTTGTGGACGAGGACACCGGCGAGGTGGTTTCGGTGCCTCGTACCAACGTGGTCGTTGAGCGCGACACGGAACTCGCCGAGGACCACATCGAAAAAATACTCGAACTTGACATCAAAACCATTCTGGTCAAGACCGACCAGGTGGACGGCATAGATTACTCCGTAATATACAACACCTTGAAAAAGGACACAGCCAACAACGCAAAGGAGGCTGTGGAATACATCTACCGTCAGTTGCGCAACGCCGAGCCCCCAGACGAGGAGACGGCGCGAGGCATCATCGAGAAGCTTTTCTTCTCCGACAAGCGCTACGACTTGGGCGATGTGGGACGTTACCGCATCAATACCAAGCTGAATCTTCGTGTGCCGAAAGAGGTGCGCGTGCTGACGCGTGAAGACATCACGTCTATCATCAAATATTTGATTGAGCTCATCAATCAGAAAGCCGAAGTGGACGACATCGACCACTTGTCCAACCGTCGCGTGCGCACGGTGGGCGAACAGCTGTCGGCTCAGTTCGGAGTGGGCTTGGCACGCATGGCACGGACCATTCGCGAACGCATGAATGTGCGCGACAACGAGCTCTTCACCCCGACCGACCTCATCAACGCCAAGACTTTGTCGTCGGTCATCAACTCCTACTTCGGCACCAACCAGTTGTCGCAGTTCATGGACCAGACCAATCCTCTGGCCGAGCTGACGCACAAACGTCGTATCTCGGCTTTGGGCCCGGGCGGTCTTTCGCGCGACCGTGCTGGCTTTGAGGTTCGCGACGTGCACTATACCCACTATGGACGCCTCTGTACCATCGAAACGCCCGAAGGTCCGAACATCGGTCTGATTTCTTCGTTGAGTGTTTACGCGAAAATCAACGAGTTGGGCTTCATCGAAACGCCTTATCGACGCGTGACCGACGGCAAGGTGCAGTTCAACGAGTCGCCGATTTACTTCACCGCCGAGCTGGAAGAGAACATGACGGTGGCTCAGGCCACGACGCGTCTGGACGAGGAAGGCAACATCGTCGACAGCAAGATAAAGGCTCGCCGACAGGCCGACTTCCCGATTGTAGACCCGTCCGAGGTGGACCTGATGGACGTGGC
>JAFTFL010000007.1 GCA_017449525.1 Bacteroidales bacterium
CGTGGTGGTGTAGCAGCGGCAATTAGGGTGCCAGCCCGTAAACTTGAAGTCTTTGGGGTACTTGCCTTGCAGTTCGTCGCAGATGTCGCGGAACACACCCTCGACCCCTTTGCAGGTGTGGTTCGAGGACAGGTGTACCTCGATGCCTACAACGAAATCAAGGTCTTTGATACGCTCATAGTCAGCGGTACGATAGGCAATGTTGGTCTCGGTAGCGGCCAGCCGTCGGGCGTTCATATATGAGGAACGGTAACCGCCCTGTCCTGGATGGAACGCCTTCGCAGCCTGTGAGAGCACCAGCGCACCCCGCTCGTCGCGCACTCGCCGGAAGAGTTTGTCGGGAAACTTGAGGTAGGAGCGCAGTTCACGGATCAACTCGTCTGCACTTGTGCCAGCCCGCAGACCGACGTCCAGCCCCAACTCTATCTCGCGCTTGTAGAGGTCGGTGTACCGCCACACGCGGTCGGACAGCCCAAGCCCCTGCACTTTTCGGGCAAGGAACGCCTCGCGTGCGTCCTCTCGATTGGAGAAATACCTGCGCTGCTGCTCCAGCGTGAGGCTGTTGAGGCTGTTGCCATACACACGCCTCACCAACTCGCTGTTCTTGTTGTTGACAAGCATCCAGCCGCTGTTCACGCCGTCCACGACTACTGCTTCGAGGCGGTCGTGGAGTTGTTGCATCAGTGCCTCGATGCGCTCGTGCGTGATTGGGTATCTGTCGAAAGAGAAGAGGTCGTCCGTAAGGTCTTCCACAGTCATACCAATGGCTGCTGCTTCGTGCGCTGCCGCCTCATAGGCTTTGAGGACTTGCTTCTCGAGTGTAGCAAGAAAGAGGCGATGTTGCGTTCCCAAAAGTCCATAATCTTCTACTTATTAATTACGTGTTCATTTTTCACTGCCAAGCTGATTTGGCGCATCGAACACTTCCACCTGCTTGGCGTACATCTCTTCTACTGTGGGTATGTTTCGTGTCGGCAGTTGTAAATGTGAAGAGAATGCGCACATCTGCAACGGCAAACCAAGACGGCAGTGATAGCGTTTGGAGAGCAAGCCGCAACCTCAGAAACAGCATCAGAGCCACCGAACAACAGTCGAAACAGCGTGCGGCCAACAACGACAGACAGTCGAGTTCTCGAGAGCCGACAACTCATAACAGTCCAAAACAATGAACTCGTCAACCAGGCCTCATCGCAAGGCCAAAGCCTGACAACCAAATTCAGCGAAGTACAGTTCACAGACATACAACAGCTGTAAATGGGCATTCTTATATCAATTCGCTGACATAAGAATATCTGTTCACATACATGCCTCTATATTGAGATGTGGATACACATTTCCAAGAAGCTAAAAGAATATTCGAAAGTGCGAATAGGTTAAATTCGGAAGAGAGAAACAATGATAAGCAGTACAACGAATATATGATTTACAGTACAGTGAAACAATATTTTCAGTATATCGAATATACGATTTACAGAGCAGTGAAATATAAATTGCAATACAGTGAATAACAGAATTTCTGAGGTATGAACAAGTAATGTTCGGAAGTGCCAACATAGATTTCCCAATTGTAGATAATCTATCCCAACCAATTGACAGCTATTTTATTCAGAGCAAACTAGAAAAGAGACCCACAAATTAGCTACAGCCACACTTCGCAGATGCACTCCTACATGTAAATCGCTCCGATAGTCGTCTCATCACAAAAGAAAGTGCTCACAAGTTCCGCAGAACTTGCTAGCACTTATCATCTCTGGAAAGTTGGCCTCGTGCAGCGAGCCACATAACACAGCGACCTCGTGGTGCGGAGCCGTTGCGTTGGACATGTAAACCTACTCTCGACCTCGCATCATATAGCCTATCTTAACACCTCCACGACACCGTTGCGCTGGATGTCGCCGAGGTATCCTTTACCCGAGAAGCGCCAAAAGTAGGAGCCGGTGGGTGCGTTCTCCTTGCCAGGATCCCAGAAGTCATCCTCGCTGGTGATATTCTCCTTATAGTAAACGCGCTTACCCCACTTGTCGTAGATAGCCAACGAGTTGTTGGGATAGCCAAAGCCGTTGATGAGATTGACAATTTCGAACTTGTCGTTAATGCCATCGCCATTGGCGGTAATGACAGTCGGGAACTGCAGGAAGTCATTTACGAGCAGGATACGGTTCTCCATCGTGTCGCGACACTCCACCAAGTTTCCACTGGGGCCATACTGCTCAGTCTTTGCGATAAGTCGGGCAATGTAACTGGCCGAAATGTCCTCACCATCGGTGGTCCACTCAAAGTCAGCATCCTTGTCGGTCATGGTGTGGTAGGAGTGCGGATTGTTGCGGTCGTACTGTATTTCCCAGTAATAGCGGTTGGCATCAGTCTGTGGCTCAGTGCGATTAACAAGGTGCACCTTGGGATTAAGCACAGTGGGGTTAGTGGGTTCCCATGAGAAACGTGCACGCGGACTGGGGAAGACCGTAATGAGATTGTCGGCGATGATGGAGTCCTTGCACCCCGAGTTGGACTCGGCATAGAACTTCAAGTTATACGAGCCCTTACCGAACGAGTGTACTGGGCTCTCGGCCACCGAAGAGTCTCCGTCGCCGAAATACCACTTGAACTTGTCGCCACCCTGCGACACATTCTTGAACTGGATGGTGAATGGCTCGCATCCCTCAAGCGGGTATCGGTCAAAGTCAATGTTGGGTTGCGGCTGCTGAGACATGACAACCCTAATAGAGTCTCGCGTACGGCAGCGTATGTCATACTGGTAGTTGGTAACCTCCACGGTGTATTTCATTGAGTCGATGTCGTAGTTCACCTGTGTGTATATGGTGTCAGTCGTTTTGCCTGAGGGGTCCCATATGTAGTGGTAGTCGGTCTCTGGATAATAGGAGAAACGGTCGCGAGCATCAAGCACCACTGTGTCGGTCGAGCAGAGCAGCAAGTTGGTGCCGAGATTGGGCTTGGGGGTCCACACAGTCTTGATGGCAGTATTAGTATCCCAACGACAACCAAACTCATCGAAGATGCTGACATTAATTGGGAAGTAGCCAGCTGTGTCGGGCGACTTGATGAGCGTACGCACTGAGTCAAGATACACGATGTCCAAGCCGCGGAAGTGGCCGAGATCCCAATCGCCATAGGTCGAGTCTGGCAACCATACCACGCTATCAATGCCCACCTGATAATTGCAATCCATACCTTGCTTTACACCACAGATGTCAAGCGACCAGCTGAATATCCAACCATTGTCCTGGCCAAGGAAGTCGCAGAGTTTAATCTCCCACGTACCGTTCAGAGGGCAACCAACTAGTCCAGAAAAGTCGTCGTCTGGCTTATAATAATCCGTCTTCTCGTCGGGGTTACTCGGTTTCTTGGTCTGGAATGTAGAATTGGCAGCCGTCTTACCCGCATCCTTGTATGGAGGAGGTACTGTTTGAAACTTGTAGTCCGTGATGGTAATCATATTGGTACGGTTGTAAATCCAGTAGTCACCATCTAAAGTCGTATTGGCCTTTTGGCCATCAACCAGTGTATAATCGGGATTTAAACTAAAGCAATAGTCAAAACCTACACCATACATATTCGATGCCGAGTCGCAGTTTGTTCCATCAGCTGTTGGTTTTCTGTCCCAGGTACCATCATTAGCACCGCCGTAGGGAATACCTGTATAGATACTACCACCACCGTGGGCACGCGTTTTCAAAACCGCACTACCACCTGTAGGACATACTATGCTGAGCTCGTAGTCGCCCATGTAGGAGTGCTCATAGTTAATACAGATGGAGCAGATTTCATCCTTATTCAACACACTACGTCCAGCAGGGAATTCGTCGAACGTGATGGGAGCTGTGAAGCATCCACTATTACCACAACTGGCGCCATCAGGGAGGAACGTCTTACAATAGGTAGTCTTATGATTAGCTTTCGGTCGTTCGATGCGCCTCATTGTGATAGTTGGATTCTCGCCTTCGTACCCCACATTCACTACAAGCGAATCGCTATTGCACATAGTGGCCAAATCGTATATCGTCTTGATTGGATTCTGGGATATACGCACACGCACTGTCGCTTGTGTTTTCGACACACATCCCTGTTCATCGGTCAACTGAAGTCGAACGGCGTAGCAGTCCAGTGCTTTGTAACAAGCAACACCTACTTTCTCTGTCAAACCTGCCAACGTGTCTCCATTGCCAAAATCCCATAAGAAATCGGTAGTCTCATCCGATGGACGATAGAAACCTAAGTTATTGGTGTATACACCATGCCCCTTGAACATAACACACTCTCCTTGACAAATCAGCGCATCGATGTAATACTTCGGGTCTATACTGATAATCGAGTCTGTAAAATCACCAGTAGACGTATCTTTGTAGAAAGTAGTATCGTACTCCGTAACTGGTTTCAACCGCATGGAGTCGATAACGACACCGTCCGCCAACTTGTAGAACACATCTTCAATGACAGGTGTCGATGTCTCACAGGGTATGGTACAACCTGCCGTAATAAGGAACCCCTTCTTGGTGCCACTTGTATCGCCATCATGATCACCGCTTGTCTTAAAACGGACTGTGAGAGATCCAGTGGTGTTCAGTTGTGAACAGACCAACTTCTGATAAGCAAGCGAGTTAAAGTTGTTGTTCGACTTAGCGAGCAACGGCGAGTTAACGGAGGGGCCGTCGTACACGAACAACGTGTCCGACTCATCAATGTCAAACACATCAAAAACCAAACCAAAACGTTCGGGGTCGCTGCAAGCCGAACTGGTAAGTGTTACCCACCAATCAATCGTGTCGTACTTGCCTCCACCGAGTGAGACTGTCTCAACATAGAGATTGGCATAACCTGTCTGCGCTTGACTACTCAAACGACAACCGATTGTATTGACCGTGATGTTTGTGCCATTGGTCGTACTATTGAGGGTTTTTAGGTCAATAAGCTGAGCCTGCATATTGTTACCGATCAAGCCGATGCACAGTGCAACAAGCAACTGTACGATGTAACGAATTCTTTTCATGATACCCCTCCTTATTTCTTTGATGTGTTGATACGATAATGATCCGTATAGGCCTCGGCCTCTTGATGAGCCACGTCGCCACCTCTTAAGCCCAAGTATTTCTTACTGGATGCTGGGGTAGCAAAATAGACTGTAACTCCATCATTTCGCTGAAACTCCACGAAGTTGTACGCGTAATAACTTAGATTATCCAAGTCTACCACGAAGTTTCTGTCAAGTTGCTGACTGGGATTATCCATTGCATGGAGTTGAGTTAGACTGTATACTATGGAGTTGTTCGGAATCTCGTCCGTTGTAAAAAACGACGCGCGTGAGAACATACAATAGTAATCGTACTTCTCCTGTGGCATTAATTTCAAAAGAGACATGTCGTTCTGCACCTGGGGCAAAACGATTGCATCACAGTTCTGACCGTGTACCGACGCAGCAGCAACCGCGAAGAATGTCATAAGAAGAATCTTCATTGTTCTCATATCTTTCCTTTTTCCTGGGTTAATATTCTTACCTATTCAACTTCAATAACCGTATGTGTTCTCTGCCTCTCACGCAACTTACATCCTGCGTCTTGTTGCCTGTATGACGCTGTTCTCCATCCGAATGACTTCAATGCACTATTAAAATTTCTTAAGCATTAGTTGTTCCATCCGTCTGCACCAGCGTTCACTACGGAGTACGATGTGCTATTGGTCCAACCTCATCGGTTTCGAAGCTCTTGTGTGCAGCACTAATCAGTGCACAGCCCTACACCAAACTATCGACGCATGCGGTTCACTAAAGCCATGAGAAGTCCTAAGCAGATGAAGCCACCTGGAGGCAGGATGAACATCAGCATGCCGTCAGCACCACCAATCAGACTGTGGCCAAAAAGAGCACCAGCGCCCAACAACTCACGCACCATGCCAACCAATGTCAAAGCCCACGTGAAGCCCAGCCCCATAAAGAGACCGTCCAAAGCCGACTGCCCTACATTGTTTTTTGAAGCGAAGGCCTCTGCTCTACCCAGCACAATGCAGTTCACAACAATCAGGTCAATAAACAGTCCCAACGAGTCGAACAGTGACGGCAGATAAGCCTGCATGAACATTTTCACAATGGTTACGAAGGCGGCAATGATGACTATGAATGCTGGTATACGTACCTTATCGGGAATCAAAGACTTCAGCAGCGAAATTACCGTGTTAGACATAGTGAGCACAAACGCTGTGGCTAGTCCCATGCAAAGCCCGTTGATAGCCGACGTGGTCGTAGCCAACGTGGGGCACATTCCAAGTACGAGAACCCACGTAGGGTTCTCCTTAATCAAACCATTCCTTATAATATCTGCCGTTTTCATTCCGCAGTTCCTCCTATTTTCGTAGCGTTGTAAGCCTTATTAATAGCGCGACAGAATGCGCGCGATGTTATCGTTGAGCCGCTAATGGCATCGACCTGGCCCCCATCCTTCTTCACTGCGAAGCCAGCATCCGAGGGCGACTTACCTATAATAGAGGTGTTGCCTGTGGCAAACCATGTGTTAGCCTTGGCTCCTAAGCCTGGAGTTTCAGATGTCTCCAATATTCTGTAGCCATACACATTGCCTTCGTTATCGAAACCTACCATGATACCTATATGGCCGTTAAAACCATTCTCATCCGCCGTTTCTACAGCTACACCCACCTTGTTGTCGTTTGCATCATAGGCAATATAACAGGGAAGCGACTCCAACGTGTCAACTTCAACCCGAGCATACTCGGGCAGCACCTCCTTTAATGCATCAGCCTTCTTCTGCTTGGCCACCTGTGCAATCGGTCCTTCCGTCAACCCGTTGACAAATGCCAATGCCACGCCTGCCACTACCGCAATCACCGTCAACGATAGCAGCATGTTTACTAATGTCGATTCAGCTTTCTTTGCCATGTCGTATACAATAATTCTGTAAAATTAATCACGTAGCAGTGCTACTTTGCAAACCTTTTGGGGGTAAACCATCTGTTGAGCAGCGGAGTTACCGAGTTCATCAGCAGGATGGCAAATGATACGCCTTCAGGATACGAACCCCATTTACGGATAATGATGGTCAACAGACCGCACCCTATACCAAACACCACTTGACCCCACCTGCTCATTGGCGAGGTAACCATGTCCGTAGCCATAAAGCATGCACCCAGCATGATACCACCTGTAAGGATAGCTGTCAACGGGTCGGGATTGGACTCTGGACAAGCCAGCCACAATATGCCTGCCATCAGAAAGGCCGTTCCGATGAACGACACAGGGATATGCCAAGAAATCACCTTCGTGCAGAGTAGATAAATAGCACCTATCAAGACGGCTATAGCCGATATTTCTCCAAGCGAACCACCTATATGTCCAACAAAGATTTCCCATAAAGAGGGCATGTTTGCCATGATTTCGTCCATGCTTTTCCCCATCTTCAGTCCTTCTTTAATCAATCCAAGCGGCGTTGCACCAGTGGTAGCATCAGTGGTGGGCTGTACATACATTGGAAATAGACCACCAATCTTGGGCCACGTCGTCATCTGTACAGGGAAAGATATGAGCATAAATACACGTCCTACCAAAGCAGGATTGAAGGGGTTCTTGCCCAAGCCACCAAACGACATCTTGGCAATGCCAATGGCAACCAGTGCGCCGATGGCCACAATGCCTATCATAGCCGGTGTGGCAGGTACGTTGAAGGCAAGGAGCAAACCCGTTACTACGGCCGACCCATCACCAATGGTGGTAGGAACTTTCATCACAAACCGTTCAATCAACCACTGAAACAGCACACAGCATGCCACTGAAACGGCACTGACTAAGATAGCATTCAGTCCAAAGAAAGCTATCGAAACGAGCAGCATTGGTATCAATGCTATGTTGACTCGCCACATGATTCTTTTGGTAGACTCATCGCTATGTACATGTGGGGAACCCGAAACGCTGAGTAAATTCATATCTCGATTGTGTATATTATATAATAATGTATACTTCGCTTACTGTCTTTGATTACTTCTTGCGTGCAGCCAAGATGCCACGATACTTGTTCTTGCCCAGTCTAATTTCATCAAGCAAAGGCTTGTTTGCAGGGCATGAGAAGAAACAGCATCCGCACTCTATGCAGTCCAGAATGTTGTGCTGTCCTGCATCTTCGAAACGGCCATTGCGCACCATGGCTGAGAAGAGATAGGGCTCCAACCCCATCGGGCATGCACCGATGCACTTGCCACAACGTATGCAGTTCGTCTCGGGAGCTCGACGCGATTCTTTCTCGTCCATAACCAGCACACTCGAAGCGCCCTTCACCGTGGGAGCATCCAGATTGCTGACGGCCTTGCCCATCATAGGGCCACCGCTAATCACCTTACCCGTTCCCTCAGGCAGTTCGCCAATGGCATGCTTGATGATATCGTTGTAGGTGGTACCGATACGCACCTTATAATTATGTTGCGAAGGCAAGTACTTACCCGTAACAGTCAGTATATTTTCTATCAGCGGCTTGTTTTTCTGCAATGCCTCGTAGACTGCAAATGTCGTTCCCACATTGCTCACCACGCATCCCACATCAATAGGAAGTTTTCCACTGGGCACCCTACGACCTGTAATGGCATTGATGAGCTGCTTCTCGGCACCTTGTGGGTAGCGCACCTTCAGCGGTTCCACCACAATACCTTCAAACGTAGCGGCCACTTCGCGCATGCGTGCTATGCAGTCTGGCTTATTGGCCTCAATGCCGATGTAGGCACATGGCACACCGAGTGCTTTCCGCAGTTGCTCAATGCCGATGCACACCTCCTCGGCATGCTCCAGCATCACTCTGTGGTCCGACGTAAGGTAGGGCTCGCACTCCACTGCATTGATGATTAAGTACTCGGCCTTTTTGCCTTGAGGTATGGAGTACTTGATATGGGCTGGAAATGTTGCACCACCCAAGCCCACTATGCCCATTTCTTTCAACCTTGCCACGACCTCGGCTGGGGTCAAATCGCAAGTGCGCTTGATATCGGCACTGCGGTCTATGCTCTCTTCCCACTCATCACCTTCGACGTTGATGTACACGGCTGGTTTGGCTACTCCGAAGGGGTCTTTGCAGGTATCTATTTTCAAGACAGTGCCACTGACTGGCGAATGCACGTTGGCACACATGGGCACTTCGGCGCGTCCAATCAGTTGTCCCACCTTCACCTTGTCGCCCTTTGCCACGATGGGAGTAGCGGGCGCACCCAAATGCTGATTCATCAGCACGATCATTTGCTTTGGAAGAGGCATGTCCTCAATGACAGCCTGGGTCGATATCTTGTTTTCTTCCGGGTGGACACCACCCATAGCGAAAGTCTTCATAGCGTAGTTTATCTCTCTTTTCTATGGAACAGGCTGTTGTTTATTCTTTTGGCGATTCAGCAGCAGGTTGGCTGGGTTTCTCCTCCACCTTCGTAGGAGTTGCTACGGGCTGCGCTGTCTGAGGCGTTGCAGTAGGTTTGGGAGGTAGTGGTGGGAAATTCACAGCATGAATGGCTCCAGTCGGACACTCGGCCACGCACTTCCGACACATCTTACACTTTGTAAAGTCGATGTAGGCCAGGTTGTTTTCCACATGAACAGCGTCAAAGGGGCAGACCTTTTGGCATTTTCCACAACCGATGCAGGCCGCCGAGCATGATTTGCGAGCATTGGCGCCGTTCTCCTTGTTGCGGCAAGCCACAAAGACCCGACGGTTCTTTACGTCCTTGCTACGCAGCTCTATAATACCGCGTGGACAGGCCTTCACACAGGCACCGCAGGCCACGCACTTCTCTTCGTCCACTCGGGGCAAACCAGTTTCAGCATCAATGCCAAGAGCATCGAACTGGCAAGCCCTCGCGCAATTGCCCAAACCCAAGCAGCCAAAAGCACAACCACTTTCGCCAGCGAATACACTGTGAGCGAAAGCGCAGTCCTGCAAGCCGTCGAAACGGCTCTTCGGTGTTGCGTTGGCACACGAACCATTGCAGCGAACCACAGCCACTTGTGGCTCGGCTTGCGCTGGGGTACAGCCCAAAATAGCGGCTACTTTCTCGGCCACTGCAGAACCACCCGCAGGACAGGAGAGACCATCCATATTGCCTTGCTTCACAAAAGCCTCGGCCATAGCCCTACATCCCGCCTTGCCACAACCTCCACAGTTTGCACCTGGCAGCACTTCAGCCACCTCGTCGATGAGCGGATCCTCAATAACTTTGAACTTTTGCGCCACGAAATAAAGCACGACTGCGAACAGTGCACCAGTTATTCCAAGCACCAATACAGCCAGCAGTACTACATTAGACATTACTTTGCGTTTGTTTTAGGATGATTAATCTGTTGTGAATAATTACGAAATCACTTGTTACAAAATGCAAAAATACGTTTTTTTCAGCACTCAGGCCGACCAGTTGTAAACATTTTGCTCAACGGCAAATGTAAACCAACTGATAATGTGAACCCTCTATGGGGAAATCTTTCGGGCATCACATCCAAGAGGAGTAGGTCTGAGACCCTATCACAAGGCTACCATAAGCCCTACAGTCCATTTTTACCGCCCTAATGTGTTGATGCCGACCGCCCCCGAACACTCCCATCGACTGCCACACGGCAACCACGCTGCCGGTTGTTCTGATCCTCCCCTATCACATCTGCTCGCAGGGCTCCACTCCCCTACTCACCCCACCTATCCAACCGTTCTTGTCGTCCCTCATTTCCTCTACGCTCTAAGCACCCAAGCCGTACGACTATGGGCCTTAAACCGCACGGCATAAAGATGCAAGTCGTACGGCACAAAACCATTACAACAAGGTGAAAGACACTAATGTTCACTTATCAGACAAGCCATGCCGCACAACACCTACACCCACACCCGTAGGGCAACCAACTCGCCACTCAACCCCCCATCGAACAAAAACGAAGCAGAAAATCGTGCCGCGACGCAACACTCCGCAAGAGCCTCAACAGCGCTATACGATGTGCAAAGGTACGTACTTTTATGCAAAACTGAGTCAACCAAAGCCTAACTCTCAGAGCAACATCACCGCTCACACCTTCTGATAAGCAGCGCCAAAACAGACGACATCACTCCATGTGCACAAAAATCATTACCTTTGCAGCAGAAATGAAACCGCAATTCGACCGCACATTGCCACACATCATGAGACTACACCGTCATAACCAACTTGTCTGCAGCGCACTGCTACTAATCCTTGCCGTAGGTCTCGGCACGCCTGCCGCCGCCCAGAACCGCACCTACAAAAAGAGGGGCAACACCGAAATCATTGGCGATAAAAACGTCAGTCAACTTGTTGACCGCCACATAGAGTTCAACGAGCGCGTGCGTACCATACCAGGCTTCCGCATCCAGATTGCATCACTCTCTGGCCCTAATTCGCGCACCGAAGCTTTCAAGCGCAAAGAGGCCTTCAAATCACAATATCCCGACGTAGACGTTAGGATAGTCTTCACCGAGCCGAACTTCAAGGTGCTTGTTGGCGACTTCATTACGAGGTTGGACGCTTATCGATTTCTGCAGCACTGCAAGGGCTCATTCCCCGGCACCATTGTCAAGGACGACATTGTGCCAATACATACCGACTACGACCTGCTCGTTCCCGAAAGCGAGGACGACGACATAGACTAACGCCTCCCCACGAGGAAAGAGAAGGGCGATGTGCTGCCGACA
>JAFTFL010000008.1 GCA_017449525.1 Bacteroidales bacterium
CCCGCCCGGGGGGGGGGGCCCGCGCCTCTTTTCTATAGGTGGTTGCGCCGTGCGGTGCGCTGTGCTTATGCTGTGGGGCAGTCGTTTTTCAGTGTTTCGCTGAGGGTGCCAAAGCGCCGCTCGTATTCCTCCATCAGCATGGGGCGGAAGTCGGGATGGGCAATGCGTATCAGGTCTTCGGCGCGGTGCTTCAGTGTGCGTCCTTTAAGGCGTGCGGCTCCATACTCAGTAACAATATAGTCTACGTCGTTGCGCGAAGTGCTCACGGCCGCGCCCTGTGTGAGGAATGGCTTTATGCGTGAGATAACGCCCCCAGCGGCGGTGGATGGCATGGCGATGATTGCCTTACCTTCTCTTGCCATGGAGGCGCCCCGTATGAAGTCGACCTGACCCCCGATGCCGCTGTATTGGCGCATCCCTATCGACTCGCTGGCCACCTGCCCCATCAGGTCTACCTCGAGGCAAGAGTTGATGGATATCATGCGGTAGTTCTGTGAGATGACTATCGGGTCGTTGGTGTAGTCCACTGGGTAGAGTTCTATCATCTCGTTGCCGTTGACGAAGTCGTACAGTTGGGGTGAACCCATGATGAAGGTGGCCACCACTTTGCCTTTGTGCAGGGTCTTGCGGCTGCCGTTGATGTTGCCTCGCTTGATGAGGTCCACCACCCCGTCAGAGAACATTTCGGAGTGGATGCCGAGGTCGTTCTTGTCGCCGAGAGCTTGCAGCACGGCGTTGGGGATAGCACCTATGCCCAGTTGGAGTGTGCAGCCGTCGGTTACGAGTGTGGAGCAGTAGCGCCCGATGGCCAGCTCTACCTCCGTGGGGGCTGCCGACTCAAGGGTCTGCAGCTTGTAGGCGCAGGGTATGATGTGGTCCACCTGCGACACATGGATAAGTGTCTGTCCGTAGGTGAATGGCATGAGCTCGTTCGTTTCGACGATGACCGTCTTCGCTGCGCGTATGGCGGCGTGGGCGTAGTCGCACGACACGCCGAGCGAGAAGTATCCCTCCTCATTCGGTGGGGTTACTTGGAACACGGCCACGTCACACGGTATGTCGGTCCCTATCATGGAGGGTACATCCTTGAAGTAGGCAGGGAAGAAGTCTCCTTCGTGGTTGTTCACCACGTCGCGCGAGTTTTTGGCCAAGAAGTTACTCACGTGGCGGAAGTGCCCAAAGCATTTGGGCTGGTAGCACTCGTTCTCACCCAGGGTGGTCATGTGGAATATGAGCACGTCGTTGTAGTCTTCGCAGTGCTCGGCCAGTGCGTGTTGTACGCGACGTGGTGCGGCGGCGGCGTGTCCCATCACTACGCAGTTGCCGTCGTGAATGTCGGCTATGGCTCTTTCGGGTGTAGAGAGCTTGCGGTTGTATTCTTCTTGCCAGTTCATGTGCAGGTTGTCTGTCGTATTGGTTGTTGTTGGTTGTTTCAGTGGTGGTGCCCTGTGGGCAAAATGCTGTGGGCAACACACAATGCCACATCGGCGCAACGCTTTGCAGACGTGTGCGCTGGTGTGGCCGTTGCGGTGCGCTTTGGCGGCTGCAAAGATACGCCTTTTTCTTCGCTTGTGAGGTCGTTGCGGTGCGAATTTGGATGGCGTGCGGCCGGCGTGCCGATGCCGTACGGCGTGGGCGCTCGTGCTGTACGGTGCGGTGCTGGATGCCGTACGGCTGCCTACCCTCTACAACCAGTTGAACTCTCGGCCTCTCCTGCACGCGGCGGTTCGCTGCCGTGCAGCACTGAGGGCTAAGCCGTACGGCAACAGGCCTCCTGTCCTCGCTGGCAAGAGGCTTCGGGGGTGGAGAAAAGGGGTGGGGGATGAGGCGCGGCGCGACCTGCGCAGCATGCGCTGGCTGCGAGCGGCAGCACGGAGCGTATGCGCCCTTCGAGGGTGCAAAGGTACGCATTTTCCCCGACACCACGCCGTACGGGCTGCGCCCTGTGGGCTGCCCTGCGTGCTGTCCCTCCGTCGGAAGCCGTTGACCGTGAGGCTTGGAACACTTTTCTGTCATAATCCGAAAAAAAGACGTATCTTTGCTCTGTCGTACGGCACAGGTCCCAACCTGTGCGGCGGCGGTATATATAAGTTGAACAACAAAAAGATAGGAATGCTATGGAAATAGGTATTTTCGCGTTGGTCATAGGTGCCATTTTCGTCAACAACGTGGTGCTGTCGCAGTTCTTGGGCATCTGTCCGTTCCTCGGCGTGTCGAAAGATGTGAAGAGCTCCCTCGGCATGGGAGGTGCTGTGCTGTTCGTCATGTTGCTTGCTACCCTGGTTACCTACCTGCTGTATACCTACGTGCTCGTTCCGCTCAATCTGACCTACCTCCAAACGATATCCTACATTTTGGTCATCGCTGGTTTGGTGCAGATGGTGGAGATTGTGCTCAAAAAGATTGCGCCAGCGCTCTACCAGACCCTCGGCGTCTTCCTGCCCCTCATCACGACCAACTGCGCTGTGCTGGGCGTTGCCATCAACGTTGTTCAGAAGCACATGAACCTCCTGCAGAGCGTCGTCTACTCCTGCGCCATTGCGGTAGGCTTCACCCTCGCTTTGGTCATCATGGCTGGGCTGCGTGAGCAGATGGAACTCACCAGTGTGCCCAAGGGCATGAAGGGCGTGCCGATTGCGCTCATCACGGCTGGCATATTGGCCATGGCATTCATGGGTTTCAACGGTCTCGTTCCGCTGCCGTAACCCCTTCGGGTGAGGGCATGCCGCCCCATGCAGAGAGGTGGCGAAATCTGCCAAACCCGAGGCAATGACACTCAAAACGAACAATCTAACGGCTGCACAGCAACGCACAATCATTCTCAGAACAAGTTGTGAAACATCGCGTTGCGTACGATTAAGGTTTTTTTAATCCAGAGCAGCAGCCCTTAGACTGAAATAGTTGTACCTTTGCATCGTGAAACAATAAAATGGATAATCAACCTTTAAAAAACTTACAGACATGAAGAAAGTAATGTTTATGATGGCAGTTGCCGGTATGTTTGCCTTCGCATCGTGTGGCAACAAGACTGCAGAACCCGAAGTTGCTCCCGAGGAGACTCCCGTTGAGGCAGTAGAAGAGCAGGCTGTTGAGGCTGCTGACGACATGGTACAGGCTATCGAAGAGACCGCTGAAACCGTAGCTGAAGCTGTTAGCGAGGCTGCTGCTCAGTAAGACCATCAGTACAGAGATGTATTAGCCGGAGAGGCGATGCGTTACCACGGTAGCGCATCGCCTCTCTACTTTGTAGCAGCGGCGGGGCGGTGTTTTCGGCACGACCCTACCGCAGCCACTGCACACCCTCCTGGTGGTCTGCCGCAGGCCGTCAGGAGGCATACTACGGGGCATCGTCGCCACGTTATATGGTGGCTGATGCCTCGTATTGCACCGTTGCAATCCCCGACGCACCGCACCGAAACCACATCAACACCAACCACATTACCCCCTATCGCCATGTCCACATCCCTCCACCGTCCGCTCCGTGCCCTATGTTGCGCCACCTTGCTGCTCCTGGCAGCCGTGCCAGCTGTTGCCCAGAAGTACACGACCTCCAATTCCAAAGCCATCAAGCAGTACGAGAAAGGCCGTGAGGCACTATTCCAGTCGCGCGGTGCCGAAGCCGTGCGCCACTTCGAGCAGGCGCTGCAGACCGACTCAACCTTTGCCGAACCGGCCATCATGTTGGCCGAATGGTATGTGGATGCTAAGGACGAGGCGCGTGCGGCCACCTACTATCGCACCCTGCTGCGCCACCACCCCGACTTCTTCGTGCGCGCCTGGGTGGCCCTGGGCAACATCGAGTTGCGCCGAGGCAACAACGCTGAGGCCGAGCAACTCTTTGCCTCCTTCCTTGAACGGCGAGGCACCTCGCCTGCCGACCGCGCCGAGGCCGAGCACGGACGCGCCTGCGCCAAGTTCCGCGCCGATGCGGTAGCGCACCCCGTCGATTTCCGCCCCGAAAATCTGGGACCCAACGTCAACACCGCCGCTGGCGAATACCTACCAGCGCTCACGGCCGACGGCCGCACCCTGGTGTTCACACGCCGTGTGCCGCGCCGCCCCTCCACCACAGCGCGTACACCCGAGGAGGAGGATTTCTACCAGTGCACGGCCACGCCTGACGGCTGGAGCCGCGCCGTCCGCATGAGTGAACCCCTCAACAGCAACGACAACGAGGGTGCCCAGTGTATATCGCGCGACGGCCGCCTCATGATATTCACCGCTTGCGACCGACGCGATGGTGCCGGCCGCTGCGACCTCTACATCTGTACGCGCCACGGCGACCGTTGGAGCCGTCCGCTCAACATGGGGCCGGCCATCAACACCTCGGCATGGGAGGCACAGCCGTCGCTCTCCGTCGACGGTCGTACACTCTACTTCGTCAGCAACCGCAAAGGGGGCTACGGCGGCATGGACATCTGGCGCAGCACTATGAGCGACGGCGGCTGGAGCCAACCCGAGAACCTTGGCCCCACCATCAATACGGCTGGCGACGAGAGCAGCCCCTTCATCCATTTCGATGACAGCACATTCTACTTTGCTTCGACTGGTCATGTGGGCATGGGCGGCAGCGACCTCTTCGTGTCGCGCCACCAGGCCGACGGCAGCTGGTCCTCACCGCGCAACCTGGGCTACCCCATCAACACCGCCGCTGACGAATCGGGCCTCATCGTGCATCCTGATGGCCATACGGCCATCTACGCCAGCGACCGTCTCGAGGGCTACGGCAGTCAAGACCTCTACAGCTTCGAACTGCCCGTCGAAGTGCGTCCGCAGGCTGTGGCCTACCGCGAAACGCTCGACACGCTGCTGCCCACCCTCGAGGTGGGTAGTACCATCACCCTGCAGAACATCTTCTTTGCCACTGGCAGCTACGCGCTGTTGGAGCCTTCGAAGGTGGAGCTGGACCGCTTGGCCGAGTGGCTGCTGAAGCACCCGTCGGTCAAGGTGGAGCTGGGTGGCCATACGGACAATGTGGGGCGCGCCGAGTCCAACCTCACCCTTTCTCAGCAGCGTGCCAAGGCGGTGCGCGACTATCTGGTGCAATGTGGCGTGGAGGCTGGGCGGCTCACCTCCCGTGGCTATGGCGACACGCAGCCCGTGGCTTCGAACGACACCGAGGAGGGGCGCGCCGCCAACCGTCGCACCACCTTCACCCTGCGCGAGAAGTAGGCCCTCAGCATCTCTGCGCAACACCTATATGTCGACCAACATTTCCCTACCTATATGAAGAAGAAGATAATAGTCCTTACTGGTGCGGGCATCAGTGCCGAGAGTGGCATCAGCACCTTCCGCGACAGCGACGGCCTGTGGGAACACTACCGAGTGGAGGATGTGGCCACCCACGAGGCCTATTTGCGCAACCCACGCCTGGTGCTCGATTTCTATAACGAACGGCGCCGTCAGCTCTTCGCCGCCCAGCCCAACGAAGCTCACCGTCAGTTGGTACGCCTTGAGGAAGCCTACGATGTGCGCATCATCACCCAGAACATTGATGACCTGCATGAGCGTGCCGGCTCCTCGTTTGTACTGCATCTGCACGGCGAGCTGACCAAGGCACGCAGTGAGCGCGACGAGCACCTGCTCGTGGAGATAGGCAACCGTGATATACGGCTGGGCGACACCGCCCCCGACGGAGCGCAGCTGCGCCCCCACATCGTGTGGTTCGGCGAAGCAGTGCCGGCCATCGAACCCGCTATGGCCTTGTGCGAGCAGGCCGACTACTTTGTGGTGATAGGCACTTCGCTGGTAGTCTACCCCGCGGCGGGGCTGATACACTACGTGCCACGCGCGACCCCCTGCTTCCTCGTCGACCCGAAGGAGGTGGCTGTGCCGCGTCCCTGCACGGTGGTGCAGGAGCCGGCCACGGTGGGTGTGAAGCGTGTGGTAGATAGGTTGTTGGAAATAGCAGTGGAGGAGCAGGCATGAGGCGGATGATGTGCTGTAGGATGGCTGTGGTGGTGCTGGTGGTGGCATGCTGCTTCGGTGTGCAGGCGCAAGAGGTGGTGTGCGGAGCCCAGCGCACCACGTTCTACATGCCGCTGCTGCGCGGACAGCGCGTGGCCGTGGTGGCTAACGGGGGTTCGGTGCTGACCAGCCAACGGGGCAAAGTGCACCTTGTGGACACGCTGCTGCACGCCGACGTGGCACTGCGGCGCATCTTCTGCCCAGAGCATGGCTTTCGGGGCACGGCCGAGGCAGGTGCACATGTGGAGGACGGGCGCGACGCGGCCACGGGGCTGCCCATCGTGTCGCTCTACGGCAAGAACCGCAAGCCTACGGCCGAGCAACTGGCCGACATCGACGTGGTGCTATTCGACCTACAGGATGTAGGCTGCCGCTTTTACACCTATATATCTACGCTGCACTACGTCATGGAGGCATGCGCAGAGCAGGGCAAGCGCGTCATTGTGCTTGATCGCCCCAACCCGAACGGCCACTATGTGGACGGCCCTGTGCTGGACACGTCACTGCGTAGTTTCGTAGGCATGCACCCGGTGCCCATCGTCTATGGGCTCACTGTGGGGGAGTATGCACAGATGATCAATGGAGAGCGTTGGCTGAAGGGGGCGCAGCAGTGTGCGCTGACGGTGGTGCCCCTGCTGAACTACAGCCACCGCCAGGCTTATGCACTGCCCGATGACGCGGAGCCCCCGTCGCCCAACTTGGTAAGCAAGCGTGCCGTGTGGCTCTATCCAGGCCTCTGCCTGTTTGAGGGTACGACCGTCAGTGTGGGGCGCGGCACCGACGACCCGTTCACCGTGGTGGGCACACCTACTTCGCGCCTGCACGAGAGCCACTTCACTCCGCGCTCTTTGCCCGGACGCAGTGCGCATCCGCTCCACGAGGGCAAGCGCTGCTATGGCCCCGACCTAAGCGGTGCCGCGCTGCCAGCGGACAGCCTCCTGCTGTGGCCACTGCTGCGGCTCTACGAGAGCACCCCTCACAAAGGTTTCTTTCTGAACAACGGCTTCTTCGACCTGCTGGCAGGCACACGCCAATTGCGCAGACAGATAGAACAGGGCCTGAGCGAAGCCGCCATTCGCACCTCGTGGCAGGCCGACCTGCAGCAGTACCGCGCGCGACGCAAACTCTATCTGCTCTACCCCGACTTTGACTGAGCCTTCAGCCGTCGCACCGCAGGGATCATTACCCAACCTTACCCCGACTCCCCAGTTTGGTTCGAAGGACAAGGCGTAGGCTTGTGTAGTTACTCACTTCATCCCAGGTGAGAGAATTGTGCTTATAGACCTTCAGCCCTGTATGTTCTTTATAAGAGCTGCCACCTCGAGCCCTGTTGCGGTGGGTGTCCATTGTGCTGCTGGGCAATGTGTACCTTTGTGATTTGACGGATTGCTTCCCATTACAGCAGTCCATAATACTCGTGTTACTTCTGTCTTGCCGATACAGTAGTCGTCGAGCTATACTTCATGTTCGGGTTCATTAGCACTCTTGTACCCCATGGAGAATGTGCCATCAGGCACAAGCACCATGCCGAGCCGTACACCGTATACCTCCAAGGTGTGTGGTTATTGGAAGGTAGTTTACTGGTTCTGGGGGGTACGATTGAACGTCAAGGGTATTTCGCTCTGTTGGCCTGCGGCAATATTCACTGAGGTGCGAACGGTGTCGTAGCCTGGTAGGAGAACGGCCACGATGTGGGTGCCGACGAGGAACTGCGCAGAGAAATAGGGCGTGGTACCCACGCGTTTGCCGTCGATATAGAGGTCGGCACCCGACGGTTTTGAGGTTACGAGGAGGCTGCCATAGAGGGGCGTGGGGGCTTCGAGGGGTACGGTGATGTCGGGGCTGCCGGCTGGGATGTGCTTGGATGCCGAGGAGGGGCGGTGCCCATTCAGTTTGCATTCCACCAAGTAGGTGCCCGCCTCGAGGTTGTCTACCACACGACCTCGGCCGCGCAGCACGCCGTTAATCCATATCTCGGCGTTGTTGCCTACGGTGAAGGTTACGCGGGTGGAGTTGGTTACCAGTAGGGGGGAGAGGTCGGTGGTCTGCCCGTCGAACACGGTGAAAGTGGACTCGTAGGGCTTGTAGAGCGGCTTGATGATGCGCAGGGTGTGCTGCCCCGAGGGTATTCCTTCGGTAGTGAGGGGTGCCATGCCTTGGCGTTCGCCGTCCACGTAGACGTTGCCGCCATTCGCGGTCGTGCTGCCCACCTTCAGTGTGCCGTAGGCTGGCCGCAGCTTTATTGTTTTCTCCACTTTGTGCTTGGCGTTGTCCACCACCACCTTGCCTACCTCGGCATGGTGGTGGGGCGCCTCCACTCGGTAGTCGTAGCTACCGAAGCGCACGAATTTTTCTACTACGCCGTTGGCATCGGGTTCGAACACCGTGCCATCGAAGTGGACTAAGGCGTTGTGGGGTTGTACCTTGAAAACGACGAACTGTTGCCTGGTGGAGGGCATACGGTTGGCGAGGTTGTCATCAGTCTTGCCGCCTGCGGAGAGGCGCATGATGTAGGTGCGCGCCGACTGCAAGGGCGTGGGAAATTCGTAGTTGCGCAGCGTAAGATAATCCTTGTGGTGGATGGTCAAGCGGCGTGCTTTTGCAGGCAAGTACACCCACACTTCGCCCTCCTTCTGCACTGTCTTCCACACGCCGATGGTGCCTGCTTCGAAGTTCAGCCCCTGCAGCGTTGTCTCTACTTTGACCAAGGCGCACACCTCTCCGTTCTGGTCCAACTCTTGGGTAACGGAGGTGTTGGCGGTCTGGTCGCGCCCGTCAAGATAAAAGCGTGTAACGCTCAGTTCTTGGGCTGACAGGATGCCTGTGCATAGAAGCAACATGCAGGCAGTAGCCCATACGCGCCGCCCTCCTGCGGCGATGGATGGGCGGTGGTACATGATGTATGGTGCTGCCATGGTGCTTAGTAAGAATAATAGTAGTTGTAGGAATTGGAGGTAGTGCTGGATTCGCTGTCCATTTCATCGGCCATAGCAGCGATGCCCCAGATGGTGACCCCTATCAGACTACCAGTAAGGGCCCAGCCCAGTCCGATGCCGACGGTGGGAACGAGGTGCCCACCATAGACCATGCTACCGAGTGTGAGGTCCCACCAGGCGAATTCGCGGTTCTTGGCACCACTGAATCGGAGGCCAAAGTTGCCAGCAAAGTGGTTGCTGCCGTCGTAGGCGTGGCCAAATCCCCCATAGAGTTGAAAGTCCAGCTTATTGCTTTCGCCCGTGAGGCGCAACACCAAATTAGCAGTCCCATTACGCATGCCGTCGCCAAAGTGAGCGGAAGCTTGGAATCCGATGTGCGCTGGGACATAGGCTACATTAAGGCCGAGCATGGGCATCTCCTTGTTGTCGTCGTACGCAATTGAGGTATTGACAAACCAGGAGGCGAAGTGTGTGCGTAGGCTCTTTGTGGCCCAGTCGCTGGAAAGGCCAGCAATGGGTAGCCATAGTGGTGCGGTGGGAATGCCCAGACCAATGCCGACATGAGGCATCACACCGCCCTTGAAGATGCTCATGCCCGCATTGATATCGAATAGAGCTAAGTGATCCAGCACGTCCTCTTTCCAACAGAGGCGGATGCCAAGGTCTGCACCCCAATGCGAACCAGTGTCGGTAGTGGAGGTGGTGTGCATGACAACGCCGTTGACAGTGATGTCGGTAGGGGAAGTGATTCCTAATGCGGGACCACCGTAAAGTTGGAAGTCCACGTTGGCATTTTTCCGTCCGAGGCGGAGCACAGGTCCCAGGGCACCGAAAAAGGAGGAGCCGTCTGTCAGCGCCATGGTCGTAAGCCCTAACCTTCGAGGTACCCAGGCAAACTGGCCTCCAAACTGCCAGGCATGGGGGTCGAATGTTGGATAGCCAGCCGTAGCATTCAGGAATAAATGTTGTTTGTTCTTGAAGTTATTGGTTCTTCTATTAGAGGTGTTGGTATTGCCGCTTGCAGTGGGTTGGGTGAACTTGATGGTTTTGGTGAACGTATTTGTAGTCACGGTGACAGTGGCGGTGCGCGCCAATTTGCCTTGGTTGCCAGTGTAGGTGATGGAGAATCCATCGGTAGTACGTTTGACGGCGAGCCAGTTGGCATCGCTTCTTGCGGTGAATGAGTCCGAGGCATTTACGCGGAAGGTGGCTGTCCCTTCGGCCGAGGTCAGCGTCATTGTGCTGTTGACTATCTGATTGGCTACATTGTAAACAAATAGCCAGTTGGTTGGGTAGATATAGACAGAGGTGCTATATATCTTTTTGCCTTCCACCCACAATTCGATGCGGTAGGAGCCAGCGGTGTAGTTTGATTGGGTGGCGTTGCCCCACCCACTGACGACCACATTATGGTTTGGGCCAGGCTGGACGTAGATTGTGTTAGAGTAGCTGTAGCCAGCAGGAGAACTGCTGCCCACCTTCAGTGTGCCATCGGGGTTGTAAATCTTGACGTAGACAATTACCTCTTTAGAGGTGTTGCATAGGCCGTCGTAGTAGATTGTGGGTTTTATATAACGCATCTCGTTTGCTTTCAGTGGACTGCCAGCACCAGTAAGCACCTTGCCGTCCTCAGCTGTATTACGGAATTCAACCCGATTTACTCGCATATAGCCCTGCGAGGCGTAGCGCGACTCTTCGACTTTCATAGTGATGTTGTAGGTTTGGCTGCTGCCTTCTGCCACGGTGAATGTACCGCTGTAGTCTTCATAGCCCGAGGCGGTGGCGCGCACGTTGTGCTGGCCGAGCGATAGTTGCGCGGTGCTTCCTGTGATGACCTGTCCGTCCACGTAGATGTTGGCCGAGGGCGCATTGCAGTTGAACGTTACGGTGACGGTGTTCTTCAGTTCGGCTGCCACCTCGGAAGTCTTGCCCTCCTCCACCGTTACCGTTCGTGAGAAAGTGCCATAGCCGTTGCGGCTGAGTTCCAAGCGGTGTGTGCCAATGAGTACGCGCGACAGCTGTAGCGGGGTCTCACCCACAGCGGTGCCGTCCAACTTCACTTGAGCCATAGGGGGAGTGGAGGTGATGACCACCTTGCCATAGATTGGGGTAGGAGAGGGCAGGTCGATGGTGCGGCCATTCATGGCAGGGGAGACGGTGAGCGTCTTCTTTGCAGGGCGGTGGGCGGTGCGCTGCACCTCCACATTCAGTGCCCCGCTGGCGAAGTTGTCAGTTACGCTGCCTGTGCCCCTTCGGCTTCCATTGATGAAGATGGCATCGCCTTCGGCCGCTTTGAGGATGAGCCGCGCAAAGTCGGCTCGTAGCGTGGGGGCTACGACGGTGGTCTGCTCGTCATGCACGGTGATGGTGGTGTCGAAGGGGGCATACAGCTCCTTGATGAGCTTTAGGTTATGTCTACCCGAGAGGATGCCGCTCAGCACTTTCGGCGCGGTGCCCTGCTGCGCGTTGTCCAGCACGATAGTAGCACCCGAACTCGAAGAGCCTTTGATTTCGATGTTGCCGAAGTTGGGCTTGAGGCGTATGTCCCTTATCACTTTGTCGTGGCTCACTGTGATTTTGCCTGCATTGGAGTGGTACATGGCGCGTTCCACTCTGTAGTCGTAGGTGCCCGGAGCCATCAGTTTGCTGGTGAATTCCCCATTGGTGCCTATCAGGGGCTTGTTGTCAAAGGTTACGACGGCATCAGTGGGCGACACCTTAAATACTACGAACTGCCCCTGATCTTCCTCCTCAACAAACACATGTATAGTGGCAGAAGTGAGTTCCATAATGTAGGTGCGGGCAGACTCCAACTTAATGGGGAACTCGTAGTTGCGTAGGGTGCCAGCCTGCTGGTGCTGGATGGTGATGCGCCGTGCTCTATGCGGCAGATACACCCACACTTCGCCTGTTTTCTGCTCTGTCTTCCACACGCCGATGGTGCCTGCATCGAAGGTGAGCCCTTGCAGTGTGGTTTGCACCTTGACGAGTGCACACACCTCTCCGTTCTGGTCCAGCTCTTGGGTAACGGAGGTGTTGGCGGTCTGGTCGCGCTCGTCAAGGTAGAAGGCTTTGACGGAGAGTTGGCTCTGCGCAAAGGCTGCGGTGGAGAAGACCAGGGCGAGTAGTAGGGGCAATATTCTCTTCATGGGTAATCGGTTTTGGGCTCAACGCACCAAGATGGCGGTGGCCTTGCTGTTGTCCATTTTAGGCATAGTCATGCCGACACGTGCACCGATGTATGTGGGGTCGGCTATCGTGTAGCGTGCGCCGTCCACCACAATGTAGTCGCCACCCACACTGACCGATGACGGGAAGCGCACTGCAGCATAGAGGTGCCCAGGATGGTAAATAAGTGCCACGTCGAGCTGCACCAGGTCGCGCACCAGCCTTGAGAAAAGGATGGCGCGGTCTTCGCAATCGCTGTAGGGGTAGTGCAGCGTCTCCTCCGCAAAGAACGGGCGGTCGCCTCCCCATATTGAGTCGTCGTAGCCATAGACAAAGGCTGTCTGCACAAAGTTGAGCAGCACCTCCACCTTCTCCAGTGTGCCTTTGCCGTCAATGGCTTTCTGCAGGGTGGGGTAGAGCGAGCGGCGCACGGGCTCACTCAGCGGAGTGAGTGCATAGTAGCGCCACACCGTTTTGTAGTCCACCGCTGCGTAGCTGCGCGGATAGCGATTGAAGAAGTCTATCAGATTCTGGTTGGTTTCGATGGTGGCCTGTACTTCTGGGTAGCGTTTGGACTGCAGGGTGCGGCGTGTGCCAGTGTGCGATCCGAACAGATTGTGCTGCGCATTGACCATGCGGGCGGCCTGCTCGCCTGGCAGGGTGGCAGACGAGATGTAGAGACGGTTCACGGAGGCTTCGTTGTCAATCAAGTAGTACTCTCGGTTATCAATAGTCCAGTAGGAGTACTTGAATAGGCGACTGTCGGTAGCGAGCAAGGTGTAGAGCCGTCCGTCGGTACGTCCCATGCGCACACGGAAACCGCTTTGAGCCAGCAGGAACATGTGCATGGCGGTGCGCTCATTAACGAGTGAGGCGGCGGGGTAGCACGCCGCGGCCACCTCACGCAGCAGTTGTACGTAGGCCCAGTCGCACAGGTCGTGGTCGGTGCGAGTACGCAGGCAGTCGCTCAGCAGATTGTTGGTACGTCCATCGCAGAGCGTCTGCCACAGGCGCGACACTTCTTGCTCGCTCACGCCGCCGAGGTGCGGCAGCTGTGAGGCATCGCAGCGCAACGAGGCCTCAATGCCGAAATAGTGCACCTTGACGTAGCGCACCACAGGCTGGGGCACCTCGCGTATAGGTGCTGGGGGCGCGGGTGCAGGCTCGGGTTTCGGGGTGGGCTGCACCTTGACTGGTATGCGATTGCCGTCGGGAAGCGGCTGCGGACGGGGTGTGGGCTCGGGGGCCACAATAGGCACGACTGGGTCTTCCTTGATGGGCTTGGGCTCTGGCAGGGGCTTGTGCCCAGGCATGTCCTTCCAAGCCTCCTTGAGGAAGTCGGCATATTCCTTATTGATTTCGCCGAGGAAGTTGTTGTACTCCTCCTGTATTTCGCGACGGAAGTCGGCAAACGACTTGCGGAAGTCGTCCTGCTTGTCGTTCTGGGCGTTGCCCCATGCAGGGAGCAACAGCATCAAGGCGACAGCGGCGGGGCGTAGTGTGTGGTTCATGAGGGTGTGTGGTTGTTGTTCGCAGTGTGGACGGTGGCAGTGGGGCATGGTGGTATCAGAAGTCTTCCATGCCGTATACGCGGTTCAACTCTGGGTCGGGCTTATCCTGCCAGGTGCGCACCTTGATAACTGGGCTGTCGGGGTCGTTGAGGTCCACCTGCAGGTATAGGTAGCCTGAGTCTCCGTAGTGCGTAGAGTAGTAGTCCTGCTTGATTTGTATACCGTAGGTCTCGCCCGTGTGCTGGCCGCCCTTCTTCACGTCGTTGCTGCCGAAGCGTATGTTCACATATTCATTCTTCGTGAAAGTGTGCTTCAGTCGGGTGATATACTGGTCTTTGGTGAGCTGAGTACGTTCTACATAGCGGTTGGCTCCGTAGCGGTTGTCGTTGACATTCGCACGGATTATGATGCGCCCCATAATGATGACGGCATGCTGGTCGAAGATGGATTCGATGTAGTCCGCACGCTTGAGGGCGAAGGCCGTCTTGTAGTTTTCGAGAAAACTGATGAGCACGGCGCGTGCTTCGGGTGGCCATGACCCCTTGTTCAGTATGTCGGCGGTGGCTGCCTCGTCGAGGCCGAAGGTAACGTTCTCCACTTTGCCCTCCTTATTGAAGGTGAACACCACGTTCTCCACAAAACTCTTGCGAGCTGCCTGCTTATAGGAGAAAGACATGGGGACACTGCGTGCCACGAGTCGATCGCCATAGGTGGTAACGGTGATTTTGTTAAAGTCAAGCACGCGTACGCTACCGTTGTGCATGAGGGTGTCGAAGATGCCGCGTCCCTCGCGCGTAAAGTAGTGGTGTGCATCGGCAGGGCGGTGAGCGCGTATGGCCTTCACTATTTCGCCTACGGTGTTGGTTACGTGGTCGACAGCCTTTCCTGATGGGGCATCGAGCCGTACATCGGTGGTGGCACGACGTGGGGTGGCAGGAGTTTCCGGCGTGGTGCGCTGAGTCAGATGCACTTCGGTATAGGCCGAGGTGAGGGCGCGGCTTTGAACGGTCTCCAGCACCTCTTTCACCTCGCTGTCGAGCACTTTGGCTTGTCCCCTGTATACATATTCATATTTCAGCTTGACCACCTTGGGGGTGTAGCCCGAGGGCAGTTCGAGCACACCTCGTCCGTCGCGAGCGCTGTAGATGTTGGTCCAATCGCGTCCGTCGAAATAGGTGTAGTCCAAACTGCGAACGGGTTGTCCGCGGAAGGTGAAGTGCAGGTCAACATCCGAACCGCTGACAAGCCCCGTGTTCACTTTGATGTCGGCAAACACAGCGTTCATTCGGGCCGGTATGTAGGTAGACAACTGGTGCCCATCGCCATCTTTCACCTCGTTGGGGTACTGCATGGTTTTGAGCAGTGTATAAGCCCAGTAGTAGTCCTTCAGTGCTTCGTCCACCTTGCCTTCGCCCTCGGCCTTGACGGCCAGCCTGAGGTACTCAAGTATCTTCAGCCGTCGTCCTTCGTATATGCGCCCGATCTCGCTGCGCTTGATATAACGACCCACGATGGCATCTGGTTCATTCTTGATGATGATGCGCTCGGTGTTGGTGAGCGTAGCCTCTGAGAAAGTCTTGACTTTGGAGCGGTAGTAGCTCTGGTAATCAAAAGAGCCGTTGCTGTTGCGCTCATCGTCAATGATGGTGGTGGAGTCGGCCACGCGCATTGATATCTGACTGATGAGGTCGGCCAACGCCCGTTTATCGGCCTCTTCGTTGGTGGCTCCGGTGCCTTTACCACTGATGTAGACGCTACGGTTGGACACGATGTCGTCCCAACTCTGCGCGCAGAGTGGGACGACCGAGGTCAGCAGCATGATGATGAGGGTGATGCTGGTGCGATTCATCGGCTCATCAATCGTCGAATGCTTCCTGCACAAACTTGCTCACGCGGTCGGCGTATTTTTGTGCGGCAGCCGACTCTTTGGCAGCCTGCTCGAAGGCACGCATACGAGCCTTGCTTGCTGCCACTTCGTCCACGGTGAAGTAGCCTTCGTATTGGTACGTATTAGAGCCCTTTTCCTTCTGGCGTTTCACCATGAAGGACATCTGCAACTCGCCTTTAATCTCTTTCTCTACTTTGCTTTCGTAGGCCGAGTAGAAGTTGTCGAACTCGTTCTTTGCTTCATCGGAGAGGTTGCTGTTCATGTCCTCAATCATGCGGCCGCGGATGTGCTGGCCACAGGAGAGGGCATACTGCTGGGCGGCACTGGCGATGACGCGCTGACGTCCCACGTTGTCGATGGAGCTTTCTGCTACGCCCGTTACCTGCGACACACCGTCTTTTTCCAACCTCTCGTAGTGCTTGAGCAGTTCCACCTCAATGGTGCGAGCTGAGCCTGCCAGTTTCCAACCGTCTTTGTTGAAGGCTTTGATGCGCTTGGTGTACTCTTTTTTCATCTCTTTCTTCATCTGACGGCTCTGCGCGTTTGCTGTAGGGGCAACCATCAGGCTCATGGCCATGACGAGCATGGGTAGAAGCAGTTTTTTCATACTTGTGTTGGTTTTAAATAAAATATGTGTTGAAATGAATTGTCGTAGTCGTAAGCTTTCGAGGCGGTAACGGCTGGGAAATGGTTGCCGCGTCGAGGCATACGGAGGGTTTCGTCGCCCGAGGCCCAAGGGCATAGCCCCACCGTGTGGTCGGGTGCGGCCACAGGCAGAAGCGGGCGGGACGAAGCAGGATAGTTTAGGTGTACAGCAGTGAATAGCCCACCGTCAGTTCTTTTCGGGGGGGGTGATAATCAACCAATTACAAGTGTGTTTCACTACTAATCCTATCAAATTTACGAGGTGCAAAGATACTATTTTCCCACTACATAGGAGCGCTTGACGCAGGAAAATTGTGGCGCTCCATCCACAGGTGAGCATTGCGGAGGAGCGCAGGGAAAGAAAGATGGCGCAACCGAGGCATTGGTTGCGCCGTGGAGTGGAGGTCAGAGTCTACCACTGTTTAGAATTCTACTCCATACTGAATGGAAAGTTGTGTGCCCACCATGGAGCGGTTGGAGTTCAGCGTTCCCATGTAGCCTGCAGGGACGGGTTTCTCCTTGTCCTGCAGACCTTGGTAGTGAAACATCTGGTAGTTGACCCCGATGTATTGGGCGTCAGAGATGAAGTACCTCAAGCCAATAGAGGCGGTGGACAGCATGCCCCAACGGTTCAGTTCGAACGATTCATTGGATAGGGAGTACTCGTTGTGTACATGAGCAGCCGCTGCGCCGATGCCTATGGTGGGCTTCCACCGCTGGGCGGTTGGAATGAGGAGGAGGAACTCCGCCCCAACGTTGGTCATGCGTGCTGACTCGTCGTTGAATTCAACGAGATTGGTCTGTCCGAATGTCAGTCGCAGGTCAAGACAGCTGAGCATCAAGCCAACGTGAGCGTTTAGGCCAAAGCCAAAGGCTGCGTTATCGTTGTCGTGGACCAGCCAAGGCGAGGGAGGTCCCATGAATTTTGTTCCGCCGAGTTGTATTCCCGCATCGGTCTTTATACGATTGTTGTTTTCCTGCGCCGAAGCTACCATTGTTGCGGATAGCAAAGCCAGTACGACAACAAGTTTTTGAAAGATGTGTTTCATATGTTGTTTGTGTTAAATATGTAAGTGTATGTTCTAATGCATAGAGTATTTGTGTCTACACTTAGATTATCTAAGTATAAGACGAATTATGTCTCCTACGATGTGTTCATTTTCTGCTCTCCTTTCTATCCACCTTACATGGATGTTACTTGTTATACAATAGATAAACTAACCAAGTAGAGAGGCCTTGACGCGCATTTTACAACTTCAACAGTAGAGAGGCCAGTTCTACAATCGTACCCCTACAGTGTCGTTGGTTTTCGAATAATCACCCATCGCATTAACTCGATGGACAATCTTTTTGTGGTTTAAACCGAGTGAAAATGTACGGAATAATATATAACTATCCAAATATTTTTCACAGATTTGGTGAAGGTGTAAGTGATATTCATAGTATCAATGAAATAATGAGAATACAAGAGGATGGCATAGCCTATACTTACATAGGTAGCTCGGTTTGCGAACATATACAAAATAAGGAAAAGCAGTATTAAGCCAGTTATGTGGAGCCCAAATTCTCTCTAATTTGCCCGTTAAGTCTGCCCATATTCTTCAGTATATTGGCGATTTTAATGGAAAGATTATTTAGAAAGAGAGGGAAAGTGGTCCAATGGATGTACGCCGTGGGGTGCGATGCTGTACGGGAGCGCGCTCGATGCTGTAGGGGATCTGCCCCTGTGCTGTACGGCATGGAAACGATTCATGCGGTTGTGCCACACTGAAGTAGGTGGATGCTATGTACTGTGCCGTACGGCTAAGCGTCGGCTACTGTACGGCAGGGGGACTGTGTTCGGAAGAAAAGGGGGGAAGAGGGTGAGGTGCGGATAGGGCAGTGTAGTGGGGTGGATGCACCGCAGCGGTGGCGTGCTTTGCCGTTTTTCCACAGTGCAAAGGTACGAAAAAACTGCTGTTCGAACAGTGGTTGCGGCTCGGTGGGGTGCAAAATAGTGAACGCTTGACTATTGGCCAAGCGTTCACTATACATGGTGTGTGCGGCACGGGGGTGCCGCTTAGGGTTTAGAAGTTGACTTGAATTTCGGTGCCGTAGGTGGTGTTGAAGCGGAACGTGCCTGCGCCCTCGGCCGTGAAGGGGTTGCCCGTGAGGACGGTGGTGTGGTTGCGCATCAGCGGTACAGGGGTGAGCCGCTTTGTGAAGGCCGTGGTGGCACCTTGCTTGGCGCGGATGACTACTTCGGTGGTGAGCGAGTCGGTGGTAAGCAAAGTGTACATGGTCTTGGTGCCTGCGCTGGTGTTGGCCGAGCAGAAGCGGATGGGCTCGGAGGCGGTGGCTAACCCTGTGGTGGGGTTGAGCCGTCGGCCACCGTTGGCAATGGTGATTTCGATGGAGTCGACATCGGCAGGGGCGGCCGGGTGCACGAGTTGCAGGCGTGCCACGGCACGTTGCAGTTCGGCGTTGAGCACGATGGTGTCGCTGCCGCGCACCGCCACATCGCCTACGAAGCAAAAGCAGTCGCGGATGACGTCCTCGGGAAAGAGGGCTGCGGTGGGCGACAGAACCACGGCGGGCTGTGAGGATTTGTAGCCCAGCACCACCAACTTGTAGTTTCCAGCCTCGAGGGTGGCTCCGTAGTCGCCAAAGGCGGAGGTGTAGGAGGCTGGTGTGTCCTTCTCTTGATGGCAGGAGTCGACGATGGTGGTGCCTGTGTTGTCGAACAGGTAGACCGAGATGCGCGATATGCCAGCGCTGTCGGCCGAGGTGCTTTTGCGTGTGCTCATGGGGGTAAGGTCGATGTCCATGCCACCCGTGCGCACCAGCAGGTAGCCCTGGCCAGAGCGAGTGTCGATGTAGTTGGACTCTTTGTCGCAGGAACTGATGCTCAAGGCAAAGACCAAAATGACGGATAGGAGTGTGGCGCGGATAAGGTGGGGGTGATGCCTCATGAGGTGTTGAGTGTTGATGGGGTAGGAGTTACTTCTGAAGGATGACGCTGCCGTGGTCGTCGACAATCTGCTTGTAGAACCAGTTGGGGTACAGCGGTTGCATGGGCGACTTGCAAGCCCCAGTCTCGGTGGTTTCAAACTGGCCGTTTTTCACGTGCTTGATGTTGCCGTCGATGTATTTGACGAGCAGGAAGTGGTCGAGGTTGGTCCACTCGGTCATCATCTGGCGTGCGGCCTCGTTGGAGAATCTGTTCAAGCGCGCGGTGAGCTCAGCATCACTGCTGATGGATTTCACGGCTTGGTCGTTTTGGCTGACGCTGTTGATGAAGCCCTTTTCCAGCCTGCTCTGCACGGCTTGGAGGTCGACAATCATGCTGTCGTAGCGGTTGTAGCAGAAGTTGGTTACACGGTTGAAGAGCCAGAAGGCGCTGGTGGGGCTGTACTCGGTCATCGAGCCGTTGCCCTCGCGGAAGCATTCGGGTATGTCGGTGATGCCGCAGTACATGGGGCAGTAGACGGTGCTATAGGTGTCGTCCACGCCGAACCATAGGATGCCGCCCACCTTGGAGGGGAGCCAGTTGCGGCACTGAGCCACAAAGCTGAAGCCAGTCTGCTGGGTGCTGGTGGCACGTTCGTGGACATAGTCCTTGCCGGCGTATTGCCAAGTCATGGGCCGCCAGCGGTAGGGGCAATGGAATGGGCCAGCGCCCACATCTTGCGTCATGTCCATGGCGGTGCCCTCGTAGTGGTCGCGCATGAGGTTCATCACTTCGTGGAGGTCCACCTTGTGGTCGGGCTTTATCCAAAGCGGGAGGCGATTGCCCAAGTTGTGTCCCATGGCGTAGTCTTCGTACTGCTGCATGTCGGCGTTGACGCGGCGGAACATGGCGTAGACGCGAGCGTCGCAGAAGCGTGCCTGCCCGAAGTCGAGGGGCGCGTAGGCATCGGCAAAGCTGAAGTCGGCGTCAGAGCCGGTGTACCAGCCGTGCATGCGGGCAGGGGCGGTAACGTCGGCAGCGTAGACACATTCCACTTCGGGTTCGAAGATGTAGTCCATGTGCTTGCTGCTGATGGCAGTGTGGAGGCCTTGGCCTTTGGCCTTGTTCCACTTGGCGGGTTCTTGTGGGAAGGTGGTGATGCGCGCTTGGTTGGCATGGCCACACACGTAGCCATCGGGCACGCGGCGTGCTACCCACACGGCCCCCGGCTTGAAGCCTTTGTAGGCTTTGTTGAGCACGGGTTTGCCCTTCACGGTGTCGTACTTTGCAATGCCTTTACCGATGAAGTCCATCACCCACACCTCGTTGGGGTCGCAGATGGAGAACGACTCGCCCTCCGATGCGTAACCGTAGGTGTCGGCAAGCTCCGTCATAACCTTGATGGCTTCGCGGGCTGTCTTGGCACGTTGCAAAGTGATGTAGATAAGGCTCCCATAGTCAATGCCCCCTTCGGGGTGCGCCCAAAGCTCTTGACGACCACCGTAGGTGGTTTCGCCGATGGCGAGTTGGTGCTCATTCATGTTGCCCACCACGCTGTAGGTAGTGGCGACTTGGGGAATATCCATAAGATATTTGCCGCTGTCCCAGTCGTAGACTTTGAACATGGTACCAGCGGGGTACTGGGCAGCCCGACGGTAATAGAGCTCGCCGTAGAGCACGTGGGAGTCGGCTGCATAAGTAATCATGGTGGAACCGTCTTTGGTAGCACCCTTGGTGAACAGGAAGTTGGTACATGCTTGCACGTCGTGTGCAGCCATGAAGCACATGGCTACAAGCAGCGTGGCCACAAGTCGTTTTGCTGTTTTCATGCTGTGTAGGATTGGAAAAAATGTAAAAGGGGGATTTGAATATCCATGGGGGAAAAGAGGCGGAGCCAGCAGTCAAGGGAACTCAGTTGAGGCTGAGTTTGATTTTGCGCCCATGCAACTTGAGGCGTTGCAGACAAGAGAAACGTGCGTAACGCTTCACGCGACGAATGACTTTGGCGGACGGCCTGACATCTTGGGGTGTTGTCTTGGTGGGTGAGAACTGCAGAAAGTCCTCCTCTGGGAACAGAAACTCGTAGTGTTGCATCATCCGCGCTCCTCTATGTGATTACTTGACTTTTTTGGCTTGTCGAGTGCGCCCTGTGGGCATCTGCTCTCGAACAAAATCGTCAAAGAAACTGCAATGGCGTTCATTTATTGTACAGCACCACGCTTTTAACGTTCTGGGTGTCGTACGGCATGGGATGCAGAAAGCATGTTGATGGCGAGGAATAAAAGGGGCGTGCCACCGCGATAGGAAGCACAATGTACCACGATATATCCATTCTATTCCCTGTAAAACAATGCTATAGCTCTGCTGACTATTCCCGAGATGAGAACGCGTTTTGACCGAACAGTGCTACCATTTCGTGCTCTTCCCTGTAGCGTGGCGATGCGTGGGGTGCTGAGAAGAGAGAGTCTCTTCCCTTGCACATACAGATGTGTTTTCCTTGTGCGTGCAGTTTCCTCCCCTTGCACAGCGATGCGTGGGGCGCTGAGAAGGGAGAGTCCCTTTCCTTGCACATACAGATGTGTTTTCCTTGTGCGTGCAGTTTCCTCCCCCTGCACAGCGACGCGTGGGATGCTGAGACGGGAGAGTCTCTTCCCTTGCACATACAGATGTGTTTTCCTGGTGTGTGCAGTTTCCTCCCCCTTGCACAGCGATGTACGGGATGTACGCAATATATGGTGTGGGGTGTGTATAATATAAGGTGTGAGGTGAGCAGAAAAAAAGGAGAGGGAAAACACCGCTGATGTTTTCCCTCTCTGAGTTGTTGATATGCTACAGAGCAGAGTGAGCAATTTAGCTGCACTTGCTCCAGCCGCAATGCTTACACTCCTTGCAGCCGTTGCTGTAGACCAGCTCCTGCCCACACTTAGGACAGGTCTCGCCAGCCTTTGCGCCATCTTTGATGTAACGCTTCAGTGCGCGGCACACACCGCTGCTCCAGGTGTTGATACTCTCTTCGTCGAAATTCAATTTGCCGATGAGGTTCACCACGTTGGCTATTGGCATGCCGTGCCGAAGAATGCCGCTGATGAGCTTGGCGTAGTTCCAGTATTCCTGCCGGAACGTACGGGACAACCCCTCTATGGTCACCTTGTACCCATCCTGGTCCAGAAACTGGAAGTCATATCGGGCGTGTTCGTCTCCTTGCTCTTTGGTGCGGATGACCCACCCCCTTTCCACCCATTTGGGAAGGGCGATGAAGCTGGCTGCCTTACCCGTGAATATCTCATAAGGCCGACCTTCGTACATGCCCACCACGGCTATCCAGTCTTCTTTATCGTTCTTGAAACGCACGATCTCAGCCTCGAGTTTTTTAGGACGTTTGGGCGCCTTGGTTTCGGCAAAGTGGGCTTCGCTGTTGCCTGCTTCGCTATTGGAGACAAGGACACCGCTGCGCGAGCCCTCGCGGTAGATGGTGCATCCTTTGCAGCCCGACTCCCATGCGGTCTGGTAAATGGTGCTCACCACCTCGCGAGTGGTCTCTTTGGGCACATTGACAGTGACGCTGATGGAGTGGTCCACCCACTGCTGAATTGCACCCTGCATCTTCACCTTGTTCACCCAATCGATGTCTTGTGATGTTGCCTTGTGGTAGGGCGACTGCTCGACAATTTTACTCAGCTCGTCGTCTTTCATGTTGACGACCTCTTCGGTGTTGTAGCCGTTCACCTTGAGCCAATCGATAAATTTCGGGTGGAATACGGTATACTCCTCGAAGTAGTCTCCACTATTGTCCTGTATGATTTTGTGCTTGGAGGTGTCCTTGTCATTGGGGTTTATCTTCTTTCTGCGCTTGTATGAAACGAGGAAGACTGGCTCGATACCCGAGGTGGTCTGGGTGCAGATGCTTACGCTGCCCGTCGGGGCGATGGTCAGCAGCGCAATATTGCGGCGTCCGCTGGCCTTCATTTCCTTGTACAACTCTGGGTCGGCTTCTGCCAGACGCTGTATGAACGGGTTGTTCTTTTCGCGGGTACTATCGTATATGGGGAAGCAGCCGCGCTCCTTGGCCATGTTGACCGATGATGCGTAGGCCGAGCAGGCAAGGGTGCGGTGCACCTCCACTGCGAAGCGTGTGGCCTCTTCGCTGCCGTAGCGCAGCCCGAGGGCTGCCAGCATATCGCCTTCGGCTGTGATGCCGAAGCCCGTGCGCCGGCCTTCCATGCACTTCATCTTTATGTTCAACCACAAGTTCTTCTCCACTGCCTTTAGGTCTTCGTCCTCGGGGTCGCTCTCTATCTTGGCCAGTATCTTCTCGATTTTCTCCAACTCGAGGTCGATGAGGTCGTCCATCAGTCGTTGGCCTTGTTTGACGTGCTGGCGGAACAGGTCGAAGTTGAATGTTGCCTGTGGGGTGAACGGATGTTCTACATAACTATATAGGTTGATGGCCAACAGGCGGCAACTGTCATAGGGGCATAGGGGTATCTCCCCGCAAGGATTGGTCGATACCGTACGGTAGCCGTAGTCGGCATAGCAGTCTGGAATCGATTCCCGTATGATGGTGTCCCAGAAAAGCACACCGGGTTCGGCCGATGCCCAGGCGTTGTTGATTATCTTGTTCCATAGGGCGCGGGCATCAATTTCCTTGCGCACCATGGGGTTCGGCGAGTCAATGGGGTACTGCTGTACGAAGGGTTTGCCATCACGCACACACTGCATAAACTCGTCGGTTATCTTCACCGAGACGTTGGCACCCGTTATCTTGCCCTGCTCAAGCTTTGCATCTATGAAGCTTTCGGCGTCGGGATGCTTGATGGATATTGAGAGCATGAGGGCTCCACGCCGTCCGCCCTGAGCCACTTCTCGCGTGGTATTAGAGAATCGCTCCATGAATGGGACGATGCCAGTCGAGGTGAGTGCGCTGTTTTTCACTGGGCTTCCATATGGGCGGATGTGGGATAGGTCGTGTCCCACACCACCGCGCCGCTTCATGAGCTGCACCTGTTCCTGGTCTATCTTCATAATGCCCCCATATGAGTCGGAGTTGTTCGGATTGCCTATCACAAAACAGTTGGAGAGCGACACTATTTGGTAATCGTTGCCGATGCCCGACATGGGGCTCCCTTGTGGAATAATGTATTTGAAGTCCTTCAGCAGTTGATAGATGGTTTCCTCGCTCATCGGGTTGGGATATTTCCTTTCGATGCGGGCAAATTCTGCTGCGAGACGGTGGTGCATCATGTCGGGGTTGAGCTCGAATATGCTTTGTCCGTCGCGCAGGGCGTACTTGTTCATCCACACGTTTGCTGCCAGTTCGTCGCCGTGAAAGTAGTCGGTCGACGAGGCCATGATTTCTTCAGGGGTGTACTGCTTGGGGGTCTTCATCTCTTCTTGGGGCTCTCTGTTGGTTTGTATATTATTTATAGGTGTAGTGTCTTGATTGAGGGGTGTGGCTGGTGCCGTCGCGGCGGATTGATGCTGCTGCTCCTCGGCGGAGACAGGTTCAATGTTGGAAAATAGGTCGGTCTGCATAGTCATTGCCCGTCAATGTTGATGCACTCTTACAAATTTTTACATAAGGTCGTGTATTACGGCTTTCAAGCACTAAGATACATACAATTCGCAGCGTGCAACTCTCGGCTGTTCTCCCTTTTTTCAACAACTAATCAACGAAGATGCTTCTACTCTGGATTCCAGTGTACTATGCCCTTGGGTAGAGGCGTGCTATAGCAATGATGCACCTCTTGATTTACTTCACCACTAAGGTGGCTTGACTACAGGGTTTGCCGTCCTGTTCCAGCGTGCAACGGTACAGGCCGCGGGCCATCTGCCGGGTGTCTATTTGGACTTTGTCTTGGTCGGCGGACAGTTGGCGTACGAGGATTGTGCGACCTTTCATGTCGGTCAGTCGCAGTGTGTTGGCTCGGGAGTTGTGGGGCGTGGCAATGGTTGCTGTGGTGTATCCCCAAGCCGGATTGGGGTAGAGTATCAGGCTGTTGGGGGCTGGGGCAGATGCCACACCGTTTGAGGGCACCACGTGCACCTTCAGCAGACAGGTGCCGAGGTTGTCCAGGGTGTCGGCCGAGGTGCCTATGTTGAGCGACAGTAGGGCGTCCGACCCTTCGGCCGCTGGGTCTATGTCAAGGTCCACGTAGAATGAGCGGTAGGTGCTGTTGGCCAACAGGTCGAACGGTGCCGATATGGCTCCGTCCACGCAGTTGCCTGCGCAAATGCCTGTTATAGTGATTCCGCTGCCGCGCAGCAGCGCACATGAGGCTATGGCGCGGTGGTCTGCGGTGTCAAGACTGGTGAACAGGATGGGCACCATGTTGTAGTCTGACGGCAACTCCATACAGATGGTGTCCAGTTGGTGATAGGTCGAATCCTGATAGGTGAAGGCCACTCGTTGTGCAGCCATAGGGAATGTGGTAGCCACAAGGGTGGCTAATAGGAGTAAACTCTTTCTCATGTGGTGTGTGTTTGTCTGGTGATATGGGGTTTGGTTCAGTTGAATAAAGCGATGCCACAGTGCGTTGGGTGCACCGTGGCATCGCGGTCGTACTGGCTATATGCCAGTGTGGCCAAAGCCGCCTGCGCCTCGTTCGGTATCGCTCAGCTGTTTGGTGGTCTCCCATTCAGCCTGCTCACACCGAGCTACAACCAGCTGTGCAATGCGTTCGCCGTCGTTGACGGTAAAGGGCTCGTTCGAGAGGTTTACCATGATGACGCCCACTTCGCCTCGGTAGTCGGCGTCGATGGTGCCGGGTGCATTGAGTAGGGTGATACCCTTTTTCAGCGCCAGCCCGCTACGCGGACGCACCTGTGCTTCGTACCCAGCAGGCAACTCTATGAAGAGGCCTGTCTTGACGAGTGCGCGTTCCAAGGGTTGCAGTACCACAGGGCCGTCGGGCAGGTAGGCGCGCAGGTCCATGCCTGCCGAAAGGGCTGTCTCGTACTGTGGCAGCGGATGGTGCGAACGGTTGATTACTTTCACTTTCATGGCTGTTGGCTTTTGAGGTGCAGGTGTCGCAGTGGAGGGTTACTACGCCTCTTCGGTCGTGGGTTGCTGTGCCTCCTCGGTCTGTGCTGTCTTCTCCACGCGGTGCATCACTTCGTCTATCATGCCATAGGCCTTGGCCTCTTCGGCTGTGAACCAGTGGTCGCGGTCCGAATCCTTCTCGACTTGTTCAAAAGGTTGACCGCTGTGGAGGGCGATGATGTCGTACAGTTCATGCTTCAGCTTCTGGATTTCGCGCACGGTAATCTCCATGTCCGTGGCTTGTCCCTCAGCGCCGCCCATGGGCTGGTGTATCATCACGCGGCTGTGTGGCAGGGCGCATCGACGTCCTTTCTCGCCTGCGCAGAGCAGCACGCTGGCCATCGAGGCGGCCAAGCCTGTGCAGATGGTCGACACTTTGGGTTGAATGTACTGCATCGTGTCGTAGATGCCGAGGCCGGCGTAGACTGAGCCTCCTGGCGAATTGAGATAGATTTGTATGTCGCGGGTGCTGTCCACACTCTCCAAGAAGAGCAGTTGTGCTTGTATGACGTTGGCCGTGTAGTCGTCTATAGCTGTACCGAGGAAGATGATACGGTCCATCATCAAACGGCTGAACACGTCCATCTGTGCCACGTTCAGCTGTCGTTCTTCAACGATGTAGGGCGTGAGCGAATTGTTTATGGCAGCAGTGTATTTGGCGTAGGTGGTGCTGCTGATGCCACGATGTTTTGTGGCATATTTTTCAAATTCTGTCATCATGGTGTGTGCTTAATGTGTATAGTTTTACTTATTTTTCTGCTCGGTGGTGTCGTCTCCTGCCAGCAGGTCAGGACGGCGGGCGCGTGTGCGTTCCAGGGCTTGCTCGTAGCGCCAAGCTTCTATCTTGGCGTGGTTGCCGCTGAGCAGCACCTCGGGCACACGCCATCCGCGGTACTCGGGTGGACGGGTGTATTCAGGGGGGGCCAGCAGGCGGTCTTGGAAGGAGTCGCCGAGAGCCGACTGCTCGTCGCCGATGGCTCCTGGTATGAGGCGTATGATGGCATCGCTCATGACGGCGGCTGCCAGTTCGCCTCCTGAGAGCACATAGTCGCCTATCGATATTTCGCGCGTAATGAAGTGTTCCCTCAGCCGTTCGTCCACCCCCTTGTAGTGGCCGCAGAGTATCATCAAGTTCTGTGCCAGCGAGAGGCTGTTGGCCATGCTTTGGTTGAAGGGTTGCCCGTCGGGGGCGGTGTAGATGATGTCGTCGTAGGTGCGTTCGGCCTGCAGTGCCTCAATGCAGTTGGCCAGCGGCTCTATGGCCATCACCATGCCGGCTCCACCCCCGTAGGGGTAGTCGTCCACGCTGCCATAACGACTGAGGGAGTAGTCGTGCAGATTGTGAAAACAGACCTCTACAATACCCTTGTTGCGAGCACGCTTCACGATAGATTCGTCGAAGAACATGGTCATCATCTGTGGGAAGAGTGTCAAGATGTCTATTCGCATGGTGGTCAATGTGGCTGTTGGGGTGTGGTGATGCGTGGGTAGGTGCCGTTGCGAGGTGGGACTATCTAACGCGGAGGTTGCGCCCCACGCGCAGTATGGTGGTTTCTTTGATGCCGTTGAGTTGGCACAGTCGTTTCACGGTGGTGTGGTGCCGCGTTGCTATGCGGCTTAGGGTGTCGCCCTGCTTCACCTTGTAGTATTGTGTGCCGCTGCGCTGCGTGCTGCTGTTGCCCTTGCTCGACGAGGCTACTGCGCGACCCGACGAGCTGCCCACCTTGGCAAAGGAGCGGGGCGTGAGGCGGAGGGTCTCTTCGCGCAGGGTCTGGGTGCTGCAGTCGATGACGTTTTCGGGGTTGAGCGCGGCGCCCATGTAGCGCACCTCAAAGTGTAGATGGCTGCCATAGCTGCGCCCGGTGTTGCCACACAAACCGATGGTCTGTCCAGCCCGTACGGTGTCGCCCACTTGAGCGTAGCGTTTCGACATGTGGGCGTAGTAGGTTTCGAGTCCATTGGTGTGGCGTATGACTATCAGGTTGCCGTACGACTTGTTCAGTACCGAGACGCGTACCACCCCGTCGAATGCGGCATAGATGGGTTCGCCCGTGGGCATGGCCAAGTCCACTCCATAGTGCCAGCGGCGGCGTCCGCGCGCTCCGAAGTGGGAGGTGGCGCGCGACAGGGAGGGCGTTGGGTAGGCAAACTCGTGCTTCAGCCTGTGGTTGACAAGGTGGAGCACTACGGTGTCGGTCGATTTCCACTTGTTGAGCTCTATCTTGGGATAGTGGATTACGTTGGGGTCAAAGCTGGCGTAGAGTATCTCGTCTTCACTCTCGGCACCGTCGTCATCAGGTGATTGGAATATGTTGCGCTCCGCTGGCTCGTCGGCCGCCGTTGTCAGTGGGGGGGGCGGGTCCATGAGGAAAGGGCGTTGGCTGAGCGACTGCTCTTTCTCTTGTGGGGTCTCCTTGGGGGAAACCACCAGACCCGAATATTCCTCGTCGGGGTAGACCACGTCCAGCTTATTGAGCTTGATGACTGTCTGCCGCTCGTCCTGGGTCTGAGTCTTGTTTTTGTTTTGCGCCCAAGCCGTGGGGGCTGCCAGTAGCAGCAGTAGAAGAAGGCTGTGCGCTATGTGGTTGGTTATCGTCATGTGGTTTCGCGCATGTGGGGCAAGGCTGTCGACATGGCCGGGCGCCAAGCAGCGGCAGCAGTGTCCGTATGAAACTGCAAAGGTACGTTTTTTTCGCGACACTGGGGCTTCCCCTGTTGCCTTTTTGCCCAACCTGTCGTGGCACAAGCCCTAAGTGGTCGCAGATAAAAATGAGATCTCCTGTTCACAATTCAAAAATAGTTCGTACCTTTGCAATTCCAAAACCGTTTTGGTGCATCTGAGCACGCAGTGTGATAAAGTAGGTTTTGTTGTCATTACAAATTAACTTTTTGACATGGGTTTGGGGGTCAGTGCCGTACGGTGCCGACCCCTTTGCCTGTACAGCATGGTGTGTAGATTTGTTGAACGGCAGTGTGCCTCATGTTGTTATGAGCATTACAAGCCGTACGGCTTCTGCTCCGAAGCCGTACGGCTATGGATGCCTGTGCCGTACGGCATAGGTGCGAAGGCTGTAGGGGTGATGGGGCAGGTTGTGCTCGGGGGTGCGACGAGCTATTCGGCAGCAGAAGCCGTCGTCTGGTTGAGCAGGTGGGCGGCCGAGTCTACGGGCTGTAGCGTGTAGGGCAACAGGCGGCGCATGTCGGGGCTGAGGGTGCCGTAGTAGTTCTGCAAGGCGGCTATGCGGCTGCGCAGCTGTGTCTCTACCTCCGGGCGTGGTGCGCCGATGGTGCGGTAGGTGGCCGTGATGTGGGCTGCAGTGGGGAGAGAACCGATGTGGCCTATGGGGACGCGTGCCAGCAGACTGTCGAGCATGGTGCGGCAGCTGTCGGGCGCGTGGATGGCCATGGCGCGGGCGGCCTGCAGGGCGGCTTGGGCGTAGAGGTCGGTGAAGTGCTGCCCCACGTTGTCGGGCGCAGTGGCGCGGGTGCCACAGCGGAACGAGCCGTGAGTCAGCAGTCTATAGACTTCGCTGGGGAGTGGTTGGCGTGTGGTGTCGGGGCTGTAGCGCGCGGTGAAGAGCAGCGGCCGCAGGTGGGTTGATAGCTGCGGCGGACAGTAGTCCACGGCGTAGTCGGACACCTGCAGCGTGCGCCCAGCAGTGGTGCACAGGTCGATGAGTTCCCTTATGGAGTGCGCCACGGCATGGTAGGGCTGTTGCCAGGCGGCTGGCACGTCGAGCCCTTGACGGTGCAGCTGTGCAGCCAGCTGGGTGCGATACCAATCGGTTGCCAATAGGCTGATGTTCACTATCTGCACATCGCTTCGCACCCCCTCGACCTGCTGAATGTACCACAGCGGAAAGGTGTCGTTGTCGCCCACGGTGAGCAGCACCGTTCTCTGGGGGCACTCCTCGAGGTGCGCACGCGCCACATCGCGCGCTGTGTAGCGGTGGGCGCGGTTGTGCGTAGGTAGGTTTTGTGCCCCCATCAGCAGGGGGATGCCCATGAGCAGCAGGGTGCAGGCTTGCCACCTGCTGCGCAGCCTGTTGCCGAGCGCCGTGGTGCCGATGCCCATCCACAGGCTGAAAGCATAGAAGGAGAGGACGTAGACATAGTCGCGCTCACGGGGTTCGACGGGGGGATGGTTCAGCACGAGTGCCAGCAGCAAACTCGAAGTAAGGAATAGTAGAAGGACCGCCCAAAAGTTGCGCCTGCTCATCGAGCGGTGGCTCAGCAGGCCTATGAGCCCCAACAGCAAGGGCAGCAGGAAGTAGGCCTGACGACCCGACGCTGCGGGCTCGCCGGCCGGAGGGGTGGCACCGCTGCCCACCAGCAGGCGGTCTATTGGGGAGAGGCCGGTGATGAACTGGCCGTCCTGCAGCGAGCCGTAGCCTTGCCGGTGGTTGAAGCGGCCAGAGAAGTTCCACATGAAGTAGCGCAGGTACATGTAGCCTGCTTGGTAGGAGACAAAGTAGCGCAGGTTGGCGACAGGCTCGGTGCGCGACGTGAGGGGCTGCCCAGCCCAATAGGCATAGAGCTGCTCGTCGCCCTCGTGGTCGCGCCACAGGCGGGGATAGAGCGGGGCGTGCTCGTACTGCTCACGGCCGAGGTAGGCCTTCAGCCGCTGCGGAGTGGAGGGGTCGCCCTCGTTCAGCGGAGGATTGGCGGCGGCGCATATGGGGATCACGAGGTAGGTGCTGCATCCCAATAGCAGCAGCCCCACTCCCAGAGCCCACGTGCGCCACTCGGCACGGCTCACCCCTCCGCGGCCACGGCCGCAGAGGTAGAGCAGCAGCAGGGTCGGCACGCAAAGCAGCGGCAGCAGATGCACTCCGACCGAGAGCCCCAACAGCAAGGCCGTCAGCAGCAACCATCGGGAACGGCCAGCCACGCGCGGTGCTCTGACCCACCGCATCATGCTCCACAGCACCGCTCCGGCCATGCAGACCGACAGGCTGTACACTTCGCTCTCCACCGCCGAGAACCACGCCGTGTCGCTCCAGGCAAAAGCGAGAGATGCCACAGCTCCTGCAGCCCATCGCACCACGGTCGGGGTGCGGCGAGGCGTCATCAGCTGCACGATGCGGCACAGAAAGTAGGCTGCCCCACCTCCGGCCACAGCCGAAAGCAGGTTGCTCCACCACGCGGCGCGCTCGGCACTGCCAGCGAGGAGCATCAGCACGTGAGCAAGAAGTGTGTAGAGGGGTGCACCCGACGGATGCCCCACTTGAAGCCACCGCGAGGTGGCGATGAACTCACCGCAGTCCCAAAAACTGGCGGTGGGCTCGAGAGTCAGTACGTAAGTGAGCCCTGCGACCAAGCCACAGAGGGCGGCCACAGCGCAGTCGGCACGGTGCCACAGCGGCGAAGGTCGCCGACGAGTGTTGCGGCATGCGGCCTCCATCTACCAGTTCACCACCGACTTGTTGAACACGTCCTCGCACAGCTCTTCCACGATCTGTTCCACCAGGCTGTTCTCTACGGCCGAAAAGTCGAGCTGCGCGTTGTAATCTTTATAACGGGTAAAGGCCTGATTGAAGTCGGCCTTGGGGTCGATGCGGTTGACAAATTTCACCTTGATAGTAACGCTGAGACGGTTCATGGACACCTGGTCGCTGCTTGACAGCGCAGAGGCGCGTGTCTCATAGGCTGTGATTTCACCCGTAACGCTCAGGTCACCTTCGTCGTCGGCACCAGAGACGGTGAGCGATGTCTGTGAGGCAAACATGTTGCGCAGCCCGTCGCTGAGCTTCTGACTCAGTTGGGGGTTGACAGTCGAGGCGTAGTTGGGAAATGTGCCTACCGTTATTGTTTTGGCCTCCGGCGGAATGGAAGCGCCGGTGAAAGAGTAGCCTCCCACGCAGCCGACCGTTGCGAAGCAGACGGCTACGACGAGCGACCACAGCCACCCCAGACGTGCGGACTTAGATGTTGTGGCTGTCTTCATCGATGTGCATCTCGTCGCTCAGTTGCCACAGCATGAATGCAGCTTGCTGCTCCATGTAGTTCAAGATGTCCACCTTAATCGTAAGGTTGTTGATGGCTGCCACTTCGCTGACGAGGGCATCGATTTTCTGCTTGAAGTTGTTGTCCATAACAGTAGGTAGGTTGAATATGTACGTTGCGTTGCCTTGCAGCGCAGGGGGTGCAAGGCAGGGATGTAACGCTCGGAGGTTGTAATTATTGCTTGTCAACCCTCAATGGCGATGACCGGTGCGGCTCCCTGCACCAGAAAGGCGCGGCCGGTGGCGGGCTCTACGCAGTGGTAGCGAGTGCGCCGACGCTGCACCGAGCGCAGCACCATGTGTGGATGATTGCGCAACACGAAGAGGCTTCCCTCGGGAAGGTCGGCCAGAGTGAGTTGTTGTTGAGGGTTATAGTCGGGGTCGAAGCTACGGAGCAGTCGTTCCAGTTGTTGGCCAGTGGCGCGGTGGAGGGGCAACCGTGCCGTGTAGCGTCGCAGCAGCGCGTCAGCTTCGGTGGGGAAAGCTCCGAGCGAGTGGTAGTGCGCCAGCAGCTGCACATAGTGGCGTGCCCACTCCGCCCCGTGGGGGCGCACACTGCGGCCGTAGTCCACGAAGGTGAGCAGGTGAGCCACCTCGTGGAGTAGCACGAGGAGAAACATGTAGGGGTTGAGGTCGCCGTTGATTGTGATGGTGTGTCGCGGATGGTCAGGGGAGGGGAAGCGGTAGTCGCCCAGTTTGCTGACGCGTGCACGGGTAACGACGAGGCGCACGCCGTGATGTTTGAGTGTGCTGGTCAGCTCGTCGACAGCGGTGGCTGGCACATAGTTAGCCAGTCGGCTGTGGGAGGGGGCGCTTTCAACTGTCATACTGCAGGGTGTCGGCACTACGCTCTTGGGGCATCGCCTGGCCGAAGGTAGGACAATTGCAGTTGCGCGACTTGCGGTGTTTCGGCATGTGTACCCCCTTGGGGCTGCACGCCGTGGCGGCGAGTAGCGTGGCCGTCAGCAGGACGAGGAGTGGGAACTTGCTTCGTTTCATGTGGGGCATAACGCAATTGGCACAAAAATATTGAGCCTCGCGCCGTGGGGCAGTGTCGGGATGAGGCGTAGGAGCGTGTGGTGCCTTGGCGAAGAAGCGGAGACAGAAAAGAGAGGTGGCGACAGCCTTTTTGTGCTGTCGCCACCTCCAAAGATTGCTGTGAGAAGAATTGTGCTATTGCACGATGTAGCGTTTCACCGTGCTACCACTACGGGTGAGGAGCTGCACCATGTAGGCTCCGCGCTCGAGGGTGGTGGGCAGCGCATGGCTGGTGGTGCCTGTTGGCAGCAGAACGGTGTGGCAGCAGCGGCCGGTCATGTCGATGATGCGCAGTTCCACGGGACCGTCGGTAGCAGCGAGGCGCAGCACGGCTACTCCACGCGAGGGGTTGGGGCTAATCTGCCAGCTCAAGGAGCTTTCGCCCATCGGAATGTTGCCCGTTGCGTAAGCATCGATGCTGAAACGTGCCACGGCCGAACGTGCCAAGCTGTCGCACAGACGGGTGATGTACACGTCGTATGCCTCGTCGGGCTGTAGGCCTGTGAGGGTGATGGCGGTCGAGTCGGTAACGAGGGTTGTACCCTCATCGCCGATGAAGCCCTGTGGGCCATAGATGACCTCGTACTGCGCATCGCCAGTAGCCGAACTCCATTGCACCCGTGCTGTAGTGGCTTGGCGCGTCAGCACCTCGAAGCCAGCCGGTGTGGCGCACTCTTCGGTGGCGAAGGTCAGTGCGTCGCTCCATGCCGATGGTGCGCCTTCGGTGGGCAGGTTGCGCACGTAGACGGTGTAGGTGGTGCTGGACAGCAGGCCAGTGATGTGGGCCGTCGTGTCGTTGACGACAAGGCGAGGAGCGGTGGTGTCGCTGGGTTGGAAGGAGGGCAAACTGGAGTAGGTCAGTTCATAGCGACCAGTCGAGCAGCCGTCGGTCCAGGCAAGTGTGGCGCGCCCTGGCAGGGTGGCGACTATGCGCAGAGCCACTGGCTGGCACTCGGTGTTGGCCTGCAGGGTGCTGTACAGTGTGTCGTCGGTGCAGATGCGGCCGAGGGCGATCTCGTAGGTCGTGGAGGGTTGCAGGTTGCTGAGCACGTAGCGGGCAGCGGTGACGTTGGGTGCCGATGTCCACAGACTGTCGCCTTCGCGGCGATAGCGTACCACGACGGTGTCTTCGCTCTCGAAGTCGGCAATGCTTAGCAGGGCAGTGGTCAGCGTGGTGCTGTCCAGCTGTACTGAAGGAGCTGTGCAGACATAGCTGTCGCACGTCAGCAGTTTCATGTTGGCGCGGTAGGACTGCGTGTTGCCGTTCTGTGGACTGTCCATACGGAAGCCCGTGTAGTCATTCTTATAGTTATAAGCGAGGTAGGAGCCTGTGGTGTTCGTAACGACATACTTGTAGCCACTGCCGTCGAGGGCGTTGTTGCTGTCCAGCACGGCGATGACCAAACTGCTTATGCCGTCATAGCGAAAGACGGAGTCGAGGCTGTACTCGTTCCAACCAGTCGTGGCCGTTATGGAGCCGGTGTAGACCAGTTGCAGACTGTCCATGCTGACCCACTTTAGGGTGCTGTTGAACGTACTGCGCGACACGTTGCCCATGTAGATTTTGCAACTGCTTTTCGAGGTGGAGGGCGTAGTGGATTGGTACTGGAAGGCTATGGTGTTGATGTCTTGTGGGCCGTTCATCTCGTTGGCCAATACCAGCTGTTGTGTATAGCTATACTTATAATAGGTGGCCACTGGCAGGTCGTTTTGTCCAGTGGTGCTCTCGGCATTGCCAACCATGACGCCCGTGCCGACGCACATGGTGGTGAAGTCCACCGAGTCGGCAGCGGTTATGGTGCCGTTGCAGAGGGCTTCCACAATGGCGGTGTAGTCGGTGTAGCCCTGCAGACCAGCCAGGTGGAAAGTGTTGGCCGTGGTGGTGTAGGTGCGGGAGCGTCCGGCCGAGAGCAGCCGTATGCGGTAGGTGGCGCTCTGCAGTGCTGGGGCGGCCGTCCAGCTGAGGGTGGCCTCGCTGCCTTCGGCGGCTACCTCCAGATTGCGCAACTCGTCGGTACAGGTCGGCATGGGGCTGACCTCAATGTCATCGATATAGATTTGGTAGCTGCTGGCCGTGCCAGTGTAGTGGGTGCGGAAAGCGATGTAGCGGCCTACGCCGTTGTAGTTGGTAAAGCCCTGCTCAAAGCGTTGCCACGTACTGCTTGTGCTCGGCGAGAATAGGCCCATGGGGGTGAAAGACGACGTGTCGTAGGGCGATGTCATTACGCCTACCTCCACCGACAGTGGTTGTGCGTGGGTGCGGTCCAGGTAGAAAGAAACCTTCAGCGAGGTAATTGCATCCTCGAAGGCTGGCATTACGAGGTAGGAGGGCTGGTTGCCCTGGGTGGATGTACTACCGTAGCCGTGGTTTAGGTAAAGGCTGTTGCCCGATGTGCCGTGGTGGAAAGCAGCTGGATACGGGTAGCTGTGGTTGTTGGGCTCTACGAAGTAGCTCACCCAGCAGGGGTCTATCGTGGCTTGTGCTCCAGTCTGGTAGCTGTCAAAGTTCTCGATGTAGGGCAGTTGGCTGTGGGCTATCGCGTCGCAGGCCGTTCTTACGCTGCCCTCCAGGTCGCGGCTGGTGTCGCCTGCTGCACACACGGCACGCACCTTCACGTAGTAGACGGTGCTGGCGACCAGCGCGGGCAGTGTGGCCGATGTGGTGTTGACTATGAGGGGTGCACGATGGCTGTGGCCAAGGGTGAAGGGAACGGAGTCATACTGCACTTCGTAGGTCGAGGCGGTGCCGTTTGCACGCCATGAGATGGTGGCCGTTGCGGCTGTCGTGGCTACGACGTTGAGGTCGGTCGGCTTGGGACAAGTGGGTAACAGGTCCACGTCTACATTATCGACGTACAAGGCCCAGCCTGAAGAGCTATTACTGCTCTGCGTGCGCAGTCCTACATAACGGCCTGAGCCGTGATAGCCCGCAAGGGAGACTTCGAAGTGCTGCCAGGTGCGGGTGGTGGTTGGGCGGCAGGTGGCTATGGGGGTGAACGATGTGGTGTCTGCGGGGTCAGTCATGACGCCCACTTGCAGAGCCGTGTTGGCGTTGTCAATGTTGAGGTCGAAGGCCACCTGTAGTTGGTTCACGCTGTCCTCAAAGAGGGGCAGCAGGGCGTAGGCCGCCTGGGTTTGATTGCCGTGGTAGAGGTACAGGCTGTTGCTGCCCGACAGGGCGCGCATGCTCGAGGCGTAGGGCATGTTGGAGTAGTACGATACGCCGTAGAAGTTGAAGCGCGTCCAGCAGGGACTAAATGTACCACTGTTGCCAGTCTGGTAGGCATCAAAGTTTTCGCGGAAGGGCAACTCGGCGCGGCTGATGGGCGCGCAGGAGGTGGTGAAGGTGCAGCTGACGGCTTCGCTCGTATCGCGTGTGCCACAGAAGGCGCGCAGTTGCACATGGTAGGTAGTGTTGGGGCGCAGACCCGACAGCACCGTTACGGTGTCGGGTTCCAGCAGGGCGGTTCCCAGGCGAGTGCCCGGGGTGAACGAGGCTGTGTCGTATTCAACTACGTAGCGCATGACCTGGCGCGTCGACCCCCAGCGCAGATGTGCCGAGGTGGAGGTGGTGCTGTCGGCTACTACAAAGGTCGGGCGAGGGCAAGAGGGCATCACGTGCACATCCACCTCGTCTACGTAGATGGGATAGTTGTAGGTACCGCTGAGCAGCAGGGTGCGGAAAGCGATGTAGCGCCCGTTGCCGGTGTAGGAACCGAAGTCGGTCGTACACTCGTGCCACGTCAGCGTAGCGGGTTGGAAGGTGGCCACGGGCGTAAAGGTGGCCGTATCTGTGGGGTCTACCATCACACCCACTTGCATAGCGACGGCTGCTTGGTTGCGCAAAAGGTAAAAACTGAGCTGCAGGTTGTACAGGCTGTCATCGAACAGGGGCAGCACGGCGTACGCTGGCTCGCTGGCATAGCCGTGGCAGAAGTACAGCGCATTGCCGGCCGAGCCGTACCGGTAGTTGTTTTGCGGGTAGGGCACATAAGAGGTGGCAGTGGAATAGTAGTTGTACTTCAGCCAACAACTACTGATGGAGGCCGATGCGCCCGTTTGGTAATTGTCGAACGACTCGTGGTAGGGCAAGGCGCTGTGGGGTACGGCGGCGCACGGGGTGGTGAACAGTGCCACCGTAGCGGCTGAGCTGTCGGCAGTGCCACACAGGGTGCGAACCTCCACGCGGTAGTGCGTGGCAGGGGTGAGGGCTGTGAAGGGGGCCGTGGTGTCGCCCACGATGATGCTGTAGCGCGACGTGTTGTTGTCGGTGTTGACGAGCGTGCAGCTGTAGCGCGTTGAGCCGCTCACAGGGTGCCAATGTGCCGAGGCCGAGGTGGTGCTGATGCCAGCAATCTGCACGGCCGTGGTGGCGTGGCAATTGACGGCTGGCATTGTGAACTCGTAGTAGCGGTTCTCGCCTGGATAGGCGTCGTTGTCGGCTGCCGTAGTGTTGTAGGCCACTTTGGAATGGGTGCCTGTGTTGATGGCCACCACGTCGGTCGGTGTGGAGGCGAAGCCCACTTGATACTCCCAAAGGTAGCCCAGCCAGTCGTCAATCATCTCATCCACATCGGCCGTGCCGTACACGTAGCAGATGGTGCCGTCCTCGCCCAGTTGTATCTGGTAGTTGATTTCGTCGTCCATGCAGCCAAAAGCATCTGCATACATTGATGAGTTGCAGCGCACTGTGATGCAGAGTACGCGGTGGGGTGCGGTGCCGACCACCTCGTATTTCACATAGTGGCCTGCACGGCTGTCGATAAAACCGTCCGTGGCCCAGGCGCACACGAAGGGCAGGTCGTTGGTGTCGGTCGTGAGCGAGTAGGTGTTGTCGAATGGGCTGCGCCAGTTCGAAGAGACCTGCTGCGGCCCCAGTCTCAGTCGGCCGTTGGTGCTGAAGGAGAACTGCGTGTAGTTGGCTCCACAGAAGGGGAAGGTGAATCCGATTGGGGTAACGGCGGTGCGACCCTCGTCCTCAACGGTGCGCGATGTGCCGGGGTACGAGGCGGTGAAGCTCATCGTGGTGGCCGACGACGATGGGGTGCGCCACTTTGCCGCGTTGACACCAGTGGTGAAAGTGTAGGAGGCTGCCGATTGGGCTGTGCCCAGCAGAGGCAGCAGTAGGAGGAGCATCAGGGCTCCAAAGCGGTGTATTTTCATAGTAATTGTGTGAATTGTATGATTTTTTGTTTGTGTCGTGGAGGGGTGTTGTGCTGCGGTTAGGGCAGCGGTGCCGTTGCTGTGGGCAAAATCGCCACTTGTGGGGATGCCTTTAGCCGCCACCGTTTCGGGTTGGTGTCGGTGCAACGAGCCAGTTTTGCGTCTTCGTCCTGCAGGTGCGAGGACAGCGATTTTTGTTTTGGAACAGAGCAGTTGTTCGTTCATCATGTGTGTCTTTCCACATGCAAAGTTAGGTAAATGTAGTCTCCTGCAGAAGCCTTTCTACATCAAATCACCACAAATAGCGATGCCGTCACCTGCAGCAGGTGGCGGCATCGCCGAGGGGTATATGGGTGTGGGTTTCCTATGCCGAATGGCCGGTGCTGTTCGGGGGCAGGCTTTGGTGGTGGCGGGTGAGGTGCACTTGGACAAGCATCACCGCGCTGATGGCCACGCCTACCACGTAGGGGGCTGCGGCGCTGTCGACGGGCAGCACTTGAGCCAGAGGGCTGACGATGAGGGGAGATGTGAATTGGCCGAGGTAGAGGGCGGCCGATAGCAGCGGCATCACCGTCGTGGCGGCGTTACGCCCTGCCTTGATGCTCGCTATGGTGTTCAGGTAGGGTACTCCTACGCCGTTGGCCACCCCGATAAGGACTGATCCTACGATGAGCCAGGCCACCGTGCCTCCCCATGCGTAGCAGGCATACCCCAAGGCAAAGCCTATGGGGGCTACGTACTTCAACATTTGGGCCATGCACTTCATCATCGAGCCGAATGTCAAACCGACGGCGAAGGCTACCACATCGAGTCCCACCATGATGGCCGTCACGGCTTGCGACGAGAGCGAGGTGGTGAGGCGCGCGGTGATGGCAAAATTGGTGGGGAAGATGAAGAAGATGGTCATCAGCAGCCACATGCCTACCACCGAGGGGTGGAAGCGCATCAGCACTTTGGCTCTTTCGCCCAGCGACTTGGAGGCAGGAGCCTCGAGCCGCTCGTTGGGCAAGTAGAGCAGTACCAGCACCACGGCCACCAGTCCGATGAGGTACACCAGAAAGGCGTAGTTCCAACCGATGCCGGCCAGCAGTCCTGCCAGCAGGGTGGCTACCACGCCGCCCATTTGGTTCATGGCCGCCGAGAGCCCCATCAGATGCGCCTGCTCTTCGGGCGGGAAGTAGTAGGACAGCAGACCTGTGGAAAGCGGCATAATCATGCCCACACTCACGCCCAGCAGGGCGCGAAAGGTCAGCACGGTGCCGATGCCCGTTGCGAAGAAGGCTCCTGCCCCTGTGCCCACATATAGCAGCAAGCCCACCAGAGCCAGCGTGCGCGTACGCATCAGGCAGCACAGCCGTGTGAAAAAGAGGTTGGTGATGATGATGAACAGGGCCGGCATACTGACGATGAGCTTCACTGCCAGTTCGGGAACATGGCTGAAGTGGTCGCGCACCACGCCTAAGGCCGGTGCCATGGCAGCACCCGCCATCACGGTGAGGAGGGAAATGGAGAGGATGGTGGCAGTAAGCCGCCGCAGGGAATTGGATTTTTCTTTCTTCATGTGGTTCGTTGTTATAGGTTGTACAAAGATAGCAAGCTCGTACGGTTCGAAATCTTCGGATCGCCTACAACAGCCTGTTTTCTGTACACCCGATTGAGTGCCACACTTAAAGTCTCATCCTCGGTGCCTACGGTTTCAAGGCGCAAAGGTACGAATTTTTTGTGCACCTCGCCTCGCAGGGTGGGTGCACACTGCCTCGACAGGAGGGGCAATAACCGCGCCTGTGCCCATGCAGATGCCCTACGGATGATGCCCCCTGTGTCGTACGGCACGTGCGCCGAAAGCCAACACTGTTAGGGCTCATGCCGTACGGCATTGTGTCCGCACAACAAGGTGTACCGCAGGAGGATAGTATGGAAACTCCTCCCGGGCCGTACGACGGCCGACCCCATGCCGTACGGCATCAGCATTCGTGCTCATGGTCTGCTTCAGTGAAAGGTGAGGAAACAAGGGGGTGGCCACACTGCGCCGTGCAGCGCACGGGTCGCGCCCCATTGGTGGTGCAAAGGTACGAAAAAAAGCAGAGTTCTCAGCGGGAAAGTGTCAGCCCCTGTGGCGGCAGCCCGTTTCGCGCAGCACATTGCTCACCGCTCCACGCGCGCGAAACAATAAAAGGCTCTCAACGGCGTTACCGAGGCACGCTTTCGCAACGTGGCTCGTGTGCCCCGCTGCGTGGCATTGAAAAGCATGAAGAAGAACATCAGGCAGTCGCACATCGTATTGATAGTGGCCGTAGCCGTGGCCGCAGGTTTTGCTGCGGGTTCGTTTCTGGCGATGCGCACCCGAGTGGGCATAGGCAGCCCGGTCAGGATGGCATCAGCCAACGGCGACCGCGGTTTACAGGAAGCCGTAAGTACCATAGCACGCAACTACGTGGACTCCATCAGCCCCGACACACTCGTAACCCTGGCGCTCGACGGTTTGCTCCATGGCCTTGACCCGCACAGCTCATACGTACCGCCATCGAACCGCAAGGAGACCGAAGAAACCATGATGGGCAACTTCTACGGCATAGGTATGCAGATGCACATGGCCCATGACACGTGCTGTGCCGGAGGCATTGTTGCAGGAGGTGGTGCTGAGGCTGCTGGCATGCAGGTGGGCGACCGCATACTGATGATAGACGGCGACACTGTGGCCGGCAAGGGAATGTCGACCGACGAAATACGCCACCGCCTGCGCGGCGAACGCGGCACCCGTATTGTGCTCACCGTGCAACGCTACGGCGAACGCGACACGCGCCAACTGCACGTGCACCGCGACTTAGTGAGAGTGCCCTCGGTGGCCTACAGCGGCATGTTGGACGGCGAGGTGGGAGTGGTCATGCTGACTGATTTCCACGACGGCACCTACCAGGAGGTGCACAACGCCATTGCTGCCCTCAAGCGCCAAGGCATGACGCATCTGCTGCTCGACCTGCGCAGCAACGGGGGTGGCCTCATGGACCAGGCCATCAGGATAGCCGACGACTTGCTGCCAGCCGGACGGCTGATTACCTACACCAACGGTAATAAGCAACCCCGCACCGACTACCGCTCGCACCGCAAAGGCGAGTTCTCGCAGGGCGACATCACTGTGCTCATCGACGAGGGCAGCGCATCGGCCAGCGAGTTGCTCACTGGGGCCCTGCAGGACAACGACCGCGCCACCGTGGTAGGCCGCCGCTCGTTCGGCAAGGGGCTGGTGCAACATGTGTATCCCCTCTCCAACGGCGGCTCGCTCATCTTGGCCGTGGCACGCTACTACACACCCTCTGGCCGCTGCATTCAGCGTCCCTACGACAAAGGGGTGGAAAGCTACTATCTGGACCGCATGCAGGAGTCGATAGCCGAGGGGTTTGACTCCAGTCTCATAGCCATCACCGACAGCACCCCCTACCTCACGATGCAGGGGCGTACCGTCTATGGCGGTGGGGGCATCTACCCCGACCACGTCATACCCTACTCGTCCGACACACTGCTGGGACGGGTGCGCAGCTACTGCCGCGCCGCCCACATCGAGGAGTTTGTGTTCCGCTATGTGGCAGCACATTGGGACGAGCTGAGGAAGACCTACAGTTCGGCCGACGACTTTGTGGCACGCTATCGCACACCCGCCTCGCTGATCGACAGCTTTGTCGGCCAAGCCTCCGCAGCAGGTCGCAAGCTACCCAGCTCGGCACGCACCCAGCAACTGCTCAGCAGCTATTTGAAGGCCGAGCTGGGGCGTATGCTCTTCGACATCAGAGCCTACAGCGGCTCCCTGGTGGGATTGGACCCCGACGTGCGCAAGGCATTGGAAATAATTCAAGCACACCATAAGTAAAATACCAGACCATCATCCCAATAAAGCCAACTATCCAGCATTATGAAAAGAACCATTTTCTTCTTACTGGCCACCCTTACACTCGTAGCAGGCGCAGGGTCGGCATGTGCCCAGCAAGCTACTATGAAGGGCACTTTCAAGGGCATAGCGGACAAGAATGTGCGCCTCGTTGTGCAGCGGCACGACGGCGACAAGGTGGCGGTGGTGGACACCGTTAAGTTTGACAAGCACGGCTCCTTCAAGCTGACCCTACCCACCTTCAATCCCACCCTCTACTCGTTGACCCTTACGCAGAAGAACAGCCCCACCCTCTTCGCACTGCTCAGCGCCAAGGAGAAAACGTCCATAGAGGCTACGTACGACCCCGGAATCAACTATCTACACCTCGACCGTACCCAGGGGTCGGACAACCTGGAGGTGTTTGCCCTGTTCAATCGCGCCGTGGGCAGCTTCATAGGCAAGGTGCAACCCCTCGAACGCGAATTTCGCGCCGACAGCACTACCGACAACCGTCGCAAGGAGATACAGCAGGAATACCAGCAACTCTTTGTGCGACAGCAGCACACCGTGCGCCAGATTGTGGCGGAGCACCAGAGTACACTCGTTTCGGCCTTCATATCCACCTTCTTCCTGCAAGACTTTCCAGCCTACGCAGACCTGCTCACGGACGTACGGGATGCGCTCATGCCCCGTTATGCGGACGACTTCTTTGTGCACGTCATTGACTCGCTGGTAACGGAGAGTTTGGCTCCCGGCCGTTTGGTGGCCGACATTGCGCTGCCCTCCCCCAATGGCGACACGCTGCGGCTGAGTAGCCTCAAAGGCAGGATAATCATGATAGACTTCTGGGCTTCGTGGTGTCGCCCCTGTAGGATGGAGAACCCCAACGTGGTGAGGGTGTACGACAAGTACCATGACAAGGGGTTCGAGATATTCAGTGTATCGCTTGACAACAACAAGCAGGCATGGGTGAACGCCATTGCGCAAGACGGTCTGAAGTGGCCGAACCACGTCAGCGACCTCGCGGGCTGGGGCTCGTCGGCAGCTGCCCTCTACGGCGTACGCTCTATTCCACACACTATATTGGTGGACCGCCACGGGCGCGTCATAGCACGCAACCTGCGCGCCGAGACTTTGGAACAGAAACTTGAAGAGCTGTTTGGACAGTAAGCCGCGCTGCGACGGTCGCCATTGCCAGTGCGCATGACGGGTCATCAAGGTCGCAGGCAACCCACGTATACACACCTTATATTATATGTACACCTATCCGTACCCTCGCCCCATGGTTACCGCCGACATGGTGGTGCTGAACCCCGACCGCAAGGCAGTGCTGCTCGTGCAGCGCGGCCGTGAGCCCTACAAGGGTTGCTGGGCTCTGCCTGGCGGTTTTTTTGACATGGACGACCTCAGCACGGAGCAGACCGCCCTGCGTGAGTTGCAGGAGGAGACAGGTCTGAGCGGGGTGGAGGATGTGCAACTGCTCACTGTGGCCTCTGCACCTGGGCGCGACCCACGCGGGCGTACTTTGAGTGTGGTCTATACGGCCGTAGCTGTGGCAGGCCAGCACGTGAGCGGTGGCGACGATGCGCGTGAGGCGCGCTGGTGGCCACTCGAGGCGTTGCCGCCCTTGGCATTCGACCATGACGAGCTGGTGCACTTGGCGCTGCAACGCTTGCTTTCCCCATCCGACACAGTAGAATAATTCATAGCAAACATAACGAGAACCATCGTAATGAGCAACATCACCAAGACACAAATCGAAATGGCCTTGTCGCATGTGGACGACCCCGACCTTGGCCAAAGCCTTACCTCACTGGGCATGATAGAGAACATCAATGTGGACGGCACCGATGTGAGTTTTGACCTCGTGCTGACGACCGCAGGATGCCCGATGAAACACAAGATGAAGGACGACTGTATAGAGGCCATACACCGCCTCGTGGACCGCAATGCCAACGTTACGGTGAACCTCACCTCGCGTCCTGCGCCCAAACAGCCTGCTCCCGAAGAGCTGCTGCCCACCGTGAAGCACACCATACTGGTGGCCTCGGGTAAAGGCGGAGTGGGTAAATCAACGGTGGCCGTCAACCTGGCGCTCTCGTTGGCACAGACTGGCGCAAAGGTGGCCCTTGTGGATGCCGACATCTACGGCCCTTCGGTCCCAATCATGCTGGGCTTGGAGAATGAGAGTGTGTACGGCATGCAGCGCGGCGACAAGCAGTATATGCAACCGATGGAGCGCTACGGCATCAAGGTGATGTCGATAGGGCTGTTGGTAGACCCAGACAAGGCACTGGTGTGGCGTGGTCCAATGGCCAGCAATGCCGTGCGTCAACTCTTCAGCGACACCTGGTGGGACGAGGTGGACTACATGGTGGTGGACATGCCTCCCGGAACGGGCGACATACAACTTACCATCGCCCAGTCTTTGCCCGTAACGGGTGCCATCATCGTCAGCACACCGCAACACGTAGCGTTGGCCGACGTGGTGCGTGGTGTGGAGATGTTTACCAACCCGGCCATCAACATACCGGTGCTGGGATTTGTGGAGAACATGGCCTACTTCACCCCCGCAGAATTGCCAGACAATAAGTATTACATCTTTGGCAAGGGTGGGTGCGCCAAGTTGGCTGCCGACTTGGAAATACCTCTACTTGGCGAAGTTCCCCTTGTGCAGCGCATAGCCGAGGGTGGAGATAGCGGTGAGCCAGTGAGCGTTGTGGGGGCAGAAACCGCACCAGAGCGCGAAGCCTTCGCCACCATTGCAGCCAATACTATCAAGGCCATTTGCAAGCTGGAAGCTGAAAAAAAAGGCTGAGACCGCTTCGATAAATATATAGGATAATGGAGAGGTATTGTGTCATTATGGCGGGGGGCATCGGTAGCCGCTTTTGGCCTCTCAGCACGGAGGCCTGCCCCAAGCAGTTTATAGACATACTGGGCAAGGGCAAGAGCTTTATACGTGCTACCTTCGAGCGCTTTCGCCCGTTGGTGCCGGATGAGCACTTTCTGGTCGTAACCAATGCGGCCTACAAGCAGCAGGTGTTGCAGCACCTGCCAGAATTGTCTGAGGAACAGGTGCTCTGCGAACCAATGCGGCGCAACACGGCCACTTGCATAGCCTATGCGGCTTACCGCATAGCGGAGGGAGAATGTCATGGCAACCGTGCCATGGTCGTAACGCCAGCCGACCACTACGTGACCGACGAGGACGCCTTTCGAGCCGTGATAGCACGGGGGTTCGACTTCGTGGAAGCGCATCCCGAAGCACTCACAACCATCGGAATATGCCCGACGCGTCCCGAGACAGGCTACGGCTACATAGAGCAGGGCGCACCCTCGGGGGACAATGCTGCAGTGTGGCGGGTGGCTGCATTCAAGGAGAAACCCGACCACGCCCACGCCATGCAGTTCCTTGCCGCAGGCAATTACATGTGGAACAGTGGTATATTCCTGTGGTCGGTGCAGGCTTATCAGCGGGCACTGCAACAGTATCTGCCCGCCATGCGCACCATTTTCCGCACAGGAGACGGCATTTGGAATACCCCCAGCGAACAGCAGTGGCTTGAGACCCATTATCCACAGTGCGAGAACATCAGTGTGGACTACGGCATACTGGAGAAGTCGGACAGTTGCTACATGCTGCGAGGCGACTTTGGGTGGAGCGATGTGGGCACGTGGGGCTCGCTCTATGAGCATGCCTCCAAAGACGGTTCGGCCAATGCCACTGCAGGCGAGGCTCTTTTGGTGGACAGCAACCGCTGTGTTGTCAACGTAGAGCCTGGCACTCAAGCCATCGTGCAAGGACTCGACGGTTACCTCGTGGCTATGCGTGGTGGCCAACTCCTTGTATGCTCTCTCCGCGAAGAACAGCACATCAAGGACTGGGTAGCACAGCTCTCCTGTCGATAAATCAAGTACAGGGAGTCGTAGATAGTGCGGCTGCCAAGCCCACCATCCAAATACTCCGCACCACGGCTGACTGGCACCAGTCTCCTCTTTTACTGCAAGGCCGCTGCGCTGAAACAGCGCAGCGGCCTTGCAGTAAAAGTTTTTTTGTAGAGTTTTTAAGGTCATTAAGGCCTTCAAGGTCTTCGCGAGAGATGGCCGCCTCTACTCTTTTGTCCGCTGGGCAACACGGTGCTGAAGTCGTAGACCACGGCTTGCAAGGCTGCGCTGAAAAGCAGGAGCAACCGCAGGGAGAAACGTAAGGCTTTCTTCGTAAGGGAATAGGTATTCAGCTATAAAAAGGGGCGTAAAACCAAGTGCGGCTGCTGTAGTTGAGCCAGAGAGCATGGGTGTGGTGTGTACATATAATAGGTGTGCCGCGCAGGGTTCCCAGTGGGGAACGGCTGCGCGGCACAGTGGCAATCGTCGGTATGGCGCACGCCGCTTGCGCAGCGGCAGTAGAAAGTATCTATAGTGAGCGCCTCAATGCCATGGGGGCGACGATTATTTGCGCTTGGCCTGGTTGGCTACACTCTGCATTTTGGCGGCAATGGCCTCGGGGTCGCCGAGGAAGCGGTCAGAAGTGAGCTGCATGCGGTCGTCGAACGTGAAGACGTAGGGCACCGCCGTGGGCAGGTTGAACTTGATGATTTCTTCATTGGTCATTCCCTTGAGCTCCTTGACGATGGCGCGCAACGAGTTGCCGTGAGCCACCACAAGTAGCGTGTCGTGATGGTTGAAAGCAGGCATAATGCACTCGCGGTAGTAGGGCATGATGCGCTCGATGGTGTCCTTTAAGCTCTCGGTAAGAGGGATCTGGGCATCAGGAATCTCGTTGTAGCGTGGGTCCATGCGAGGACTACGTTCGTCGTGCAGGTCGAGGGCTGGGGGCTGCACATCGAACGAGCGGCGCCACAACAGCACCTGCTCGTCTCCATACTTAGCGGCTGTGTCGGCCTTGTTGAGCCCCTGAATGGCACCATAACTCTTCTCGTTGAGCCTCCACGATTTCTTGACCGGCAACCAGTCCATGTCCATAGCATCGAGTATCTGGTTCAGCGTCTTCACAGCCCGTTTCAAATAGGAGGTGAAGCACAACTCGGGGCGGAAGCCCTCGACCTTGAGCAGGCGACCAGCTTCGAAAGCCTCGGCCATGCCAGCCTCGGTAAGGTCAACATCGGTCCACCCCGTAAAAAGATTCAGTTTATTCCACGCGCTTTCGCCGTGGCGTACAAGAATGAGGTTTTTCATTTCGTATGTCTGTTTTTATGGTCTGCGTCTCGTATGAAAGTGGCCTGCGGTATCTTGCCATTGTACGAAAGCACGATGATGACCGCACCGCCCACGATGAATGGTAGGCTGAGCCACTGGCCCATGTCAAGGCTCATACCTTGCTCGAAAGCCACCTGCTCCTCCTTGACAAACTCAATGAGGAATCGCACTCCGAAAAGTGCTATAAGCCACCAGCCGAAGAGTGTACCCGTGCGCAACTGTCCCTGCCGGCGCACATAGGTGGTGAGGCTACCCGCAAAGATAAGCAGGTAGGAAAAAGTCTCGTAGAGCTGGGTAGGATGTTTGGGCACGGTTTCACCGTTGCGCTCAAAGATGAAGCCCCACGGCAATGAAGTTTGCACGCCGTATATCTCAGAATTCATTAGGTTTCCCAAACGGATGAAGGCACCGCCCAGCGCGATGACGATGACCAGCCGGTCGATAATCCACCACGGGTTCATGCCGTGCCGACCGTAGAATAGCCACATGGCCACCAATATACCTATGGCAGCACCGTGGCTGGCCAATCCCTGATAACCAGAGAACACCCAGTGCCCCTGCACACGTTCCATAGGTAGAATCATCTCCAACCAATGCTCGGAAGTAAGGTAATACGATGGCTCGTAGAAGAGGCAATGCCCCAATCTTGCCCCAACCAGCACCGATAAAAACATGTAGAGTAGCAGGCTGTCGAGATACTTTGTGTCCACCTTTTCATAAGTAAACATGCGGTGAATGATATAGTATCCCAAGCCGAACGCCAGCAGAAACCCCAGCGAATACCACCGCAAACCGAAATGGCCGATGTGGAAGATGATTGGGTCTACGTTCCAGTGAACAAACAGGTCAATCATAGCGGAACCGACGTTGAGTGGTACAAAAACCGCAGCAAGGCATCACGGCCACCTTGGGTTTACTTGGCGTAATTGATAGCACGTGTTTCTCGGATGACCGTAACCTTAATCTGTCCGGGGTAGGTCATTTCGTTCTGAATCTGACGCGACAAGTCGTAGCTGAGCTTGGTAGCTTCCACGTCATTAATCTTGTCGGCACCCACAATCACACGCAACTCGCGGCCGGCTTGAATGGCATAGGTCTTCACCACGCCAGGGTAGGTCATGGCCATCTCCTCCAACTTGTTCAGGCGGTTGATGTAGGCCTCAACCACCTCGCGTCTGGCACCAGGACGGGCACCGCTGATAGCATCGCACACCTGAATAATAGGAGCAATGAGGCTTGTCATCTCAACCTCATCGTGGTGAGCACCAATGGCGTTGCATACATCGGCATGTTCCTTATACTTTTCGGCTAGTTTCATACCCAAAATAGCGTGTGGCAGCTCGGGCTCATTATCTGGCACCTTGCCTATGTCGTGCAACAAGCCAGCGCGCTTAGCCAGCTTCGGATTGAGTCCTAACTCTGAGGCCATAGTGGCCGCAAGATTTGCCACTTCGCGAGAGTGCTGTAGCAGATTTTGTCCATACGACGAGCGGAACTTCATCCGACCAACCATACGTGTCAACTCATGATGCATGTTGAGGATGCCCAAGTCGATGCAGGTTCGTTTGCCGACCTCAATAATCTCCTGCTCAATCTGTTTACGCGTCTTGGCTACCACTTCCTCGATACGAGCGGGGTGAATACGGCCGTCCGTAACCAACTTGTGGAGCGAAAGGCGTGCAATCTCACGACGAATGGGGTCGAAACCTGACAGGATAATGGCATCGGGCGAATCGTCAATAATGACTTCTACGCCAGTGAGAGCCTCCAACGTTCTGATATTGCGACCTTCACGACCGATAATGCGACCCTTGACTTCCTCGTTCTCTAAATTAAAAACTGACACCGTATTCTCTATAGCATGCTCGGTAGCAGTGCGCTGAATGGACTGGATTACAATCTTTTTTGCTTGCTCATTGGCTGTAATCTTAGCTTCCTCTACAATATCCATAATGCTACTTGAAGCCTCAGCCTTAGCCTCGTCCTTCATCATCTCAATGAGCTGCCTTTTAGCCTCCTCAGCACTGAGATTGGCTATATGTTCCAACTTGTGTACACTTTCTTGATAGATTTTCTCAACCTCAGCCTGCCTCTTGTGCAATACCTCAATCTGGTTATTAAGATTTTCGCTGGCATTCTTGAGGTCATTATTCTTCTTCTGAAGTTCGGAAACTTGCTGGTTCAAACTTTGTTCGCGCTGTTTCAATTTGCGCTCTGCCCCTTGCATCTTGCTGTTGCGCTCTGCGATATCCTTATCACATTCGCCCTTCATTCGCATGCACTCCTCTTTGGCTTGGAGCACCTTCTCTTTTTTAATAACCTCGCCTCTCTCTTCTGCATCCTTCAATACCTGCTGGCTTTTAGCGAGCAATTTGTTCTTCAAAACTGAAGTGGCGAGCCATATACCGATGCCTCCACCAACCAATAGCGCAATAGCTGCAATAATAACTGATAGTAACATGTGATTAGTTCATTTATGAGGAACTTGCCGATCAGACCAGACCATCTTACAAAACCTACACTCGACCCTCAAGAGTTGTGGTAAACTCTATCAAAATAGGATTTGAGTGCCGGGTGTCTCAATTATACAATCTACCCACCCATGAGCTTAATCGGTCTGTAAATAATGTTGAGTTTACAAACTGTTTTGAGCCGGGTGTAGGTATGAGTCTAAGACCGAATCAATACTATTTAGTTTATCTATTAACGTAGTATCCTTATATTTCAAGTTCGATTGTATCTTCAATAGCTCGGTAATTTTGCTGAGGGCAACCATACTGAGCAAGTCCTGGTTGTCATTGTAACTATAATGCTGTCCGTAAAGTTTTGCCTGCGCATTTATCATAATAGCAGCCTCACGCAAATGTTGCTCATCCTCACTACCAATTGTCAGCCGATAGTTGCGTCCTAAAATATTTACCGTAACAGCCTGTCCACTCATCTACTTTTACCTTTTTTACTCATGCCTATTCAGAAGATCAAGGCACTTGTCAATGCTACGAATCATCTGATTGATTCTAAGTTTTATCTCTGTTGAATCGCCCTTTTGAATCAGCGTGTTCCTCAGTTTTACAATATTGTTTTGTTCTTTTTCTCGATTATATTCTGATGTTTTATTTTTAAGTTCTTCCTGTAAATTCTCCTTTTCCTCTGTCAGTCGCCAAATCTGCTTCTTGAGTGAGATATTCTCATTGATGAGTTGTCTTACCTTGAACTCAACACCTGTCAGTATAGTTTCATAGTCAAGCATCACAGCTCATCATCTATAACGTTCTACTGTTAATGGATATGTAGTTCATGCCCCATTCTCTCCTGCTTGGTGCGCAAGTACTTCTCGTTGTACTTATTAGGTGCAATTTCAATGGGAATGGTCTCCACTATCTCAATGCCATAGCCACTGAGACCAGTGCGCTTCATCGGATTGTTCGTAATCAAGCGCATTTTATGCACACCCAAATTGCGTAGAATTTGAGCACCAATACCATACTCGCGTTCATCGGCTTTAAAACCGAGTTTGAGATTGGCATCTACCGTGTCAAATCCCTGCTCCTGCAGATGATAAGCACGCAACTTATTAACCAGACCGATACCCCGACCCTCTTGGCTGAGGTATACCACCAATCCTTTTCCTTCCTCTTCTATCATCTGCATGGCTCGGTGCAATTGGTCTCCGCAATCACACTTACTGCTACCAAAAATGTCGCCTGTAGCGCAACTCGAGTGGACACGAACCATCAAAGGTTCATCCTCAGTCCACTCACCCTTTCTAAGCACCAAGTGAGTCGCTCCGTTGTCCAATTGTGTATATGCAATCAGGTTAAAGTTACCCCACTCCGTGGGCAGAAAAACCTCCTCTTCCTTTCTGATTAAAGTTTCGTGCGCTATACGATAGGCAATCAAGTCCTTTATGGCGATAATGTGCATATTGAAACGCTTTGCTACCTCTTGCAACTGCGGCATTCTGGCCATTGTGCCATCCTCATTGATAATCTCAATCAAGGCAGCACATGGCTTCATACCCGCCAAACGCGCCAAGTCAATAGCAGCCTCGGTATGGCCTGCTCGGACAAGGACACCTCCATCACGTGCTCGCAACGGGTTTACATGCCCAGGACGACCTAAATCATTTGGCTTCGTTTTCTCATCGGCCAGAGCATTTATTGTCATAGCACGGTCATGCATGGAGACCCCCGTAGTGCAACCATTACCCAGTAAATCTACCGTCACCGTAAATGGGGTTCCCAACAGGGACGTGTTGTCATGAACCTGCATATCGAGATTCAATTCACGGCAACGGCTTTCCGTGATTGGTGCACAAAGCACACCACGCCCGTACTGCATCATGAAGTTCACTTTTTCAGGAGAAATCTTTTCTGCAGCAATGATAAAGTCCCCCTCATTTTCACGGTCTTCATCATCAACCACGATTACGAATTTTCCCTGCCGAAAGTCCTCAAGAGCCTCCTCTATACTATTCAATTTAAATTCCATATATAGTTAATCAGAACATGTGGGTATTCCACACGACTTTGCAAAATTACGAAAAAGTCTTGTCTCCTCCTTTATAATCCATAATTGGACATGAGTTTTATTCTCATCAACCGGATTTCTTCCTCCGTGTATTCGGGTAAATCGCAGAAATCGTTTAGGGCATCCTCTACTGCTCCGCTCTCAGAATCCTTCCAGTAGTCCATCAGTTCATCCTGATGGTCTTCTTCTATCACTTCGTCTATGTAGTAATCTATGTCAAGGTGAGTTCCAGAGCTTATAATTCTCTCAATACTGCTCAGAAGATCCTTCATATCAATACCTAAGCCTCGTGCAATGTCATCAAGCGACTTCTTTTGATCCACAGCACGTATAATTTGAAAGAGTCCCTCCACCCCTTTGTTTCCAGTGCTGTGTAGAACGATATCCTGAGGACGTTCTATTTCATTCTCCTCCACGTACCTTTTTATAAGAGACACAAAGGGGGCACCGTACTTCTGCGCTTTTCCTATACCAACGCCCGTGCAGTGCGATAGTTCCTCGATAGTGCAGGGATACTGTATAGTCATATCCTTTAATGACCTGTCTTCAAAAATGACGTAGAGGGGAAGATGTTCCTTGTTTGCAATGTCCTTCAGCAGCATTTTGAGTTGAGCAAAAAGCTGCTCGTCCCCAGCCGCACTGCCTCCGCCTCCTGTTTCCAACTCGTCATTGTCATCTGACGATGTACCAGTATAATCGTGGTCGCATGCAATGACTAAAGAGTAGGGCTCCTTAATATAGTTTTGTCCTTCCTGCGTCAGTTTCAATACTCCGAACTGCTCAACATCTTTGGAAAGAAACTTCTCGAAAACAGCCTGCCTAATGACGGCTTTCCAAAATAGTTCATCATGGTCGGAGCCTTGTCCATACTGGCGGAGTTGGTCGTGATGGTAGGCCTTGGTGTGTGCATTCACCCTACCCATTAGGACATCCACAATCTCTCTCGCTTTGAATGCTTGCTTGGTTTCCACCACAGTTTCAAGTGCCAATTGCATTTCCTCTTTGATGGATACTCTGGGTTTGGGGTGCAAACAGTTGTCGCAATTCCCACAGTTGTCCTCATGGTATTCTTCACCGAAATACTTCAAGATATTCATTCGTCTACACATGGCCGACTCGGCATACGACACCATTTCGCCTACCAACTGGTTGGCCATCTCCTGTTCTGCCACATTCTTGTCCGAGAAAAACTTATACAGTTTTTCGACATCGTTTTCTGAATAGAAAGCGATACACTTACCCTCACCTCCGTCGCGTCCAGCACGACCCGTTTCTTGATAATATCCTTCGAGGCTTTTAGGTATGTCGTAATGAATGACAAAGCGTACGTCTGGCTTATCGATGCCCATGCCGAAAGCTATTGTGGCTACGATGACATCCACGTCTTCCATCAGAAAACGATCTTGGTTTTCGGCTCGAACTTTGTTGTCCAAGCCTGCGTGATACGGCAAGGCTTTGATTCCGTTTATTCTCAAGAGCTCGGATAGAGATTCCACACGTCGGCGTGTGAGGCAATAGATAATTCCGCTTTTACCTGCATTGTTGCGAATGAACCTTACTATCTCTTTATGAAGAAGCGTAGTATCAGCAGGCTTGGGACGCACTTCATAATAGAGGTTGGGGCGGTTGAATGACGAGACAAACTTTCTCGCCTGTTCCATTCCTAAGTTCTTAATGATATCCTGCTGTACCTTGGGAGTAGCTGATGCCGTCAGAGTCAATATGGGGACTGCGGCTCCGATGGAGGATATCGCCCCACGTAGTCTCCTGTATTCTGGACGAAAATCGTGCCCCCATTCCGATATGCAATGAGCCTCATCAATGGCGAAGAACGATATAGGGATGCTACGCAAGAAACTTACGGTCTCGGATTTTGAGAGCGTCTCAGGTGCGACATACAGGAGCTTCGTCTCACCACGAATGAGGTCTTCTTTGACCTCTACCACTTGTTGCTTAGTGAGCGACGAGTTCAAGAAATGGGCTACCCGTTCCCGTCCTGCATTGTAGCGCACTGCATCCACTTGATTCTTCATCAGTGCTATCAAGGGCGAGACCACCACCGCCGTACCCTTCATCAGCATGGCCGGCAACTGATAGCAAAGCGACTTGCCTCCTCCTGTTGGCATGATGACGAACGTATCATTTCCATCAAGAACACTTTGGATTATCTGCTCTTGCTCGCCTTTGAATGCGCTGAATCCAAATATCTCCTTCAGTTTTTTCGATAAGTTGATGTCGCTCATTTTTTCCAATGTTCATAATTTAAGTGTCGCCACTCCGTTATCCTTCGCGTTTTGAAGTGTTGCCATGCAGGCTCTTGCTGTGAGGTAACGTCGTAGTGGCATCATTCACAACACAAAAGTACAAAAAAAAGGATAACTAACAAAATAATTCTTGCTTTGAAGACGGAACGCGAAATTAAAAATATTGCACTACAAGTTATTGAAGACGAGAAGAAGGCAATAGCAGGCTTGGCCTCGCACATTGACGGTGGCTTTGCTAGTGCTGTACAAACTATCTTTTTGAGTAGCGGACGGGTTATTATCACGGGCATTGGAAAGAGTGCTAATATCGCTGCCAAGATTGTTTCGACCCTCAATTCAACGGGCACTCCTGCGCTGTTCATGCATGCTGCCGATGCTATACATGGCGATTTAGGAATGGTTCAGAAGGAAGATGTGGTAGTGTGCGTGTCGAAGAGTGGAAATACACCTGAAATCAAGGTACTTATTCCCTTGCTGAAAGGGTTTGGCAATAAGCTGATTGCCATTGTGGGGAATACCCAATCCTATTTGGCTTCCCATGCCGATATTGTGCTGGATGTTACTGTTGAGCATGAGGCATGTCCGAACAATCTGGCACCGACGAGCAGCACTACTGCGCAGTTAGTGATGGGCGATGCATTGGCTGTGGCTCTGCTCGAATGTCGTAACTTTACAGCCCACGATTTCGCCCGCTTCCATCCTGGCGGTGCGTTGGGGAAACAGCTCTATATGAGGGTCAAGGATCTATATCTACAAAATGAGGTACCGCAGGTGTCGCCCGGTGCGTCAATTGCCGATACTCTGATTGAGATGACATCGCGCCGCCTCGGATGCGTGGTAGTTACCGACGGTCACCCCGTGGACAATGCGAACTCAAATGTGGGTGAAACGGCGACATCTGCGGTCGCACGTGGACGTATCCTCGGTATCATTACCGACGGCGACCTACGTCGCATGATGAAGCATCACAGCGATTTCTCCTTACTTCACGCCGGCGATATCATGACCCCTCAGCCTAAGATGATTTTGGAGTCAGAGTACGCAGTGAAAGCTCTGGAACTGATGCGAACCCATTCGATTACGCAGCTGGTGGTGGTCGACCTCGACTATCACTATCTCGGCGTGGTACACCTACACGATATTCTGCGCGAGGGCATCCTGTAAATATTTGCTCAACGTTCCTCATATCTCAACCTTAATATACGTTGCATCCATGGAACTTCGAACCGATAATGTGGTCAAGAAATATCGCAGTCGCACCGTTGTCAATCAGGTCTCAGTGCGGGTGCGTCAAGGAGAGATAGTAGGCCTGCTGGGACCCAATGGGGCTGGTAAGACCACCACTTTCTATATGATTGTGGGTATCATCAAACCGTATGCTGGCCGCGTGTTTCTCGACGACACCGAGATTACCTCCACGCCGATGTATCGCCGCGCCCAATTAGGTGTGGGCTACTTAGCGCAAGAAGCATCGGTGTTCCGCCAGATGACGGTGGAAAACAACATCAGTTCCATTCTTGAGTTCCGTCGAGACCTCAATGCTTCGCAACGGCAGGAGAAGTTGGAGGCGCTACTCGACGAGTTCGGGCTACAGAAAATCCGCAAAAGCAAAGGTATACAACTCTCTGGTGGCGAGCGTCGACGCACCGAGATCGCTCGGGCTTTGGCCAACGATCCCCACTTCCTACTGCTTGACGAGCCTTTTGCTGGGGTCGACCCCATTGCGGTGCAGGATATTCAGGACATCGTAGCTCATCTCAAAGAGAAGAACATAGGCATTCTCATTACGGACCACAATGTGAACGAGACGTTGCGCATTACCGACTGGGCCTACCTGCTCTACGATGGTACAGTGCAGATGAGTGATACTCCAGAGAATCTGGCCACCAATCCTCGTGCCCGCGAACTGTATTTGGGGCGCGACTTTGTGTGGTACGGCAAGAAGCAAACGCAGAAACTTTCCTCGGTGTCCAATTTAGAGGATACCCAATCTTGATGGGTGCTGACGGCCTTATTCCTACCGATTTTTATAGCCCGAACACTACCAATGCCGCTATGAGTTGGCGGCCAGTGGTGGTGGTGGCGGGGGCGTTACCGCCTGCGATGGCTGAGCGGCTGCAGCGTGCGGCCTCGTGGGTAGAGATGCCTGCAGTACAGGCAATACCTGCGCCGCTGAGGCAACATGCCGACCTATTCCTGTTTCAGCACAAGGGCGTTTTCGTGGTGGCACCCAATACGCCACGTTCGGTGGTTGAGGTGCTGCTTGCCCAAGGGGCAGAGGTGGTAGTGGGGCGCACTCTGGTGAATGCCACAACGGGGTCAATGGGGGCTTATAACGTGGCGGTGGGCGACGATGTAGCGTTGTGTAATCCGCGTTGGGTGGATCCAGTGGTGCGCGAGGTACTGGGGGCGATGCCGATAGTGGCGGTGCGTCAGCCTTTGTGCCGCTGCGGAGCTTTGGTGCTGAGTAGCCGCTGCATCCTCACTTCTGATGGGGGCATTGCCCGAATGTTGCGTCGCGAGGGGATGGAGGTCCGGTTGGTGGAGGCAGGCAAAATTGTGCTAACAGGCTACCGTAGTGGCTGCTTGGGCGGCTGCTGCGGCGTGGCGTCGGTTGGTGGTAGGCGAGTGGTGCTGACTACTGGACGCATCAACTTGCTGACGGGTGGTTCCGAAGCGTTGGCACTGCTTCGGCGCGAGGAAGTGCGAGTGTGGGCGCTGGGTGGTGGGTGGCCAGTGGACGTGGGCAGCCTGTTTGTGGTTGGCTGATATGTACAATGTATATTTATACATATTCGGTGTGCTGACCAAGCCTTGTGGTTCGGTCAGCACTCCTTCTATATGGTAATTATGAGTAAAAATCTTGATGGGTGGCCGTTTCCTCGGTGTGGGGGAACTCCGCGTCGTTCCTCCTGCTTTACCTCATTTCCGTTCGGTTTTGGGGCAGACTTGGGTTGCCTTTCCACTGTGGGCAGCAAGTGAGTTTAGCGCAACTCCCAGGTGGTACCATCTTTGCCGTCCTTGACGGCGATGCCAAGGGCGTTAAGGCTATCGCGTATATTGTCGCTGGTACTCCAGTCTTTGTTGGCTTTCGATACGGCGCGCAGGTCAAGTACTATTTGCATCAGTCCGTCCACAAGTTGGGCGCCTGCTCCGCTCTGTTCGGGTTGCATGCCGAGGATGGAGAATAGGAAGAGGTCGAAGAGTGAGCGTAGTTCCGATAGGTCGGTGGCGGTGAGTTGCGCTTTGTGGGCGGCGGCGGCGTTGATTAGGTGGGCGGCATCGAAGAGGTGGCTGATGACGATGGGGGTGTTGAAGTCGTCGTTCATAGCGTCGTAGCAGAGAGTGCGATAGCGTGCCACGTTGGCCGACGTAGTAGTGGCGGGTGCAAGGGTGTCTAGGGTGCGGTAGGCCTGGAGCAACTTAGCGGCGCCTTTTTCGGCGGCCTGCAGGGCGGCGTTAGAGAAGTCAACAGTGCTACGGTAGTGGGCTTGCAGGATGAAGAAGCGGATGGTCATCGGGCTGTAGGGCTGGGAAAGCATTTCCTCACCAGTGTCGGGATGGCGGTGAGAGCCAGCAAAGAACTCGTCAAGAGTGATGAAGTTGCCGAGGCTTTTGCCCATCTTTTGGCCGTTGATGGTAATCATGTTGTTGTGCATCCAGTAACGGCAAGGATCATGGCCTGTGGCGGCGCATTGCTGGGCTATTTCGCTCTCGTGGTGGGGGAAGATGAGGTCCATGCCTCCGCCGTGGATGTCGAAGGTTTCGCCGAGGTATTTGGTGCCCATGGCGGTGCATTCGGTATGCCATCCGGGGAAGCCTTCGCTCCAGGGTGAGGGCCAACGCATGATGTGCTCAGGAGCGGCCTTCTTCCACAGAGCAAAGTCGGCTGGGTCGTGCTTCTCCTGTTGGCCGTCGAGCTGGCGGGTGGTGGAGAGCATCTCGTCTATTACTCTTCCGCTGAGGCAGCCGTAGCTATGAGTGTCGGCCTGATATTTGCGCACGTCGAAGTAGACCGAGCCCTCGCTGACGTAGGCATAGCCAGCGTCGAGGATGCGCTGCACGAGGGCAATCTGCTCCATAATGTGGCCCGAAGCGTGGGGTTCAATGCTGGGGGGCAGCACACCGAGGCGCGCCATAGCGTCGTGGTAGCGATTGGTGTAGTATTGCGCTACCTCCATGGGCTCCAACTGCTCCAAGCGAGCTTTCTTGGCTATCTTGTCTTCGCCCTCGTCGGCATCGTGTTCTAGGTGGCCCACGTCGGTAATGTTGCGCACATAGCGCACCTTATAGCCGAGGTGCTGTAGGTAGCGAAATACCACGTCGAACGTGATGGCAGGGCGCGCATGGCCCAAATGGGCATCTCCGTAGACTGTAGGGCCACACACGTACATGCCTACATTGGGGGCATGCTGCGGCACAAAAAGTTCCTTCTGACGGCTGAGCGTGTTGTAGATAAGCAGTTGCTGTTCCATTATGTCAGGTTTATACACTTCAACAAAGCAGGTTACAATACAATCTTTCTTCTTACTTATTGCAATCCAACCCCTTTTATCGAAAGGTCGGCGGCCGATTGCGAAACCAAAGTTACGACAATTTTCTCGTACGCCCCACACAGCCCTGCGAACATCTCCCCCTCAGGAAGCCGATGTCCCCATTATCACTCTAATCCCAAAAGTCCTCAAGGACATTAATATTTTAATATTCATCACTTCAAATCCTTGTAGAGAGGCCGTGCAGTGGCTTCTTTTTCTCTTTTATTCATCAGAACATATTGTAATTAGAAAATAATCTGTATACTTGCATAAACTATGACTGTTCAATATTCATGTATTTGCTGTAATACTTGAGAAATTAAGTAATTAACTCCAAAATATATTGTCAAGAGGCACCTCAATATAGTATTTGTGTCATGTTTTGTAAGTATCTTTTGTTGTGTGTAGGATGTGCAAAAGACGAACAGGTTCAACCGAATCCCCAAAATGAAATAATAGTGAAGAAACAGCCAAATGGGAAGTGAAGGTTGCAAGGATAATCAATTCAGAAGTCCAGAATGTATTTGGAAATACACGGACTGTAATATGGACTGTTGAGATAGGGACAAAAACAGTCAAGAATGATCTTACACCGACAGGAGCTATTGGCGAAGAGTACCATTTCCGTGGCACCTTTGCAATAACTTCTACCCCCAATGTGCCTATCAATAGTGAGGATTCAGATGATGGACCCACCTATGTATGGGCGGACTCCAGTTTAGATGGGGCGAGGAAGATTCAAATTTCCCTTCGATTCACTGGAACTCATGGTCTTTCCCCTTACGCTCATTGAATAGTAAGCAATACCCTTTTACAGCACCTATGTATGAGTACAATCCGATACACACTCCTCGCCCTTTGCCCATAGCACTACTCTTTAGCTGCATACCCCCCCCCTCGCGCAAAGAAGGTCGCTACGCGGTAACCGAAAACAACAGGGGCACTTACGTTAGCACACAATTCTAAAAAGATTCCATAGGTGGAGACCTGGTGCGCATGCTCATTTTAGCTGCCTTAGACGTGCCGGCCGACCCGACGGAAGAAACATATTAGGCAACAGCCCACACATCACCATGCAATATGACACCGACACGATAAGCGAAATACCCCATCATCGCCAACGAGCAGCAAGCTATCACCAAGAGCCAAGATGACCTCGTCATACAACCCACCGCCCAGAACGAGAGTACCGTATGGTTTGATGGCTATCAAGTGATGCACCTCCGCCGTACGCCATAAAAGACCTTAAGGACATTATTTAAAGAGTAGTGGACGCAGCAGGCTCCCGATCTTCTCCCCAAAAACGGCGCAAAAGCACTCGCCAAAACGGGCATTTATGCCCGTATTTAACCCAAGAGAAGCTTCACAACAGGTAGAAGATGTATTGAGCAGAATTATCTGCAATGGCCAAAAATACAGTTCGTACGCCAATACATAGTTCCCCGTTATTGAAAAAAAATTGGCTGTATCGAAAACTCTTCGTACCTTTGCACTCGATTTCGCTGGCAGGGCGAAAGGTGCAGCCCAAATGGTTGCATAGTTGAAATCGACACGGAGAGGTGGGTGAGTGGCTGAAACCAACAGTTTGCTAAACTGTCGTACTCGATTAGGGTACCGGGGGTTCGAATCCCCCCTTCTCCGCAATAAGTGGCAAGGGAGTAAGACTCGGGATATGGCGTAGTCCGGTTATCGCGCCTGCTTTGGGAGCAGGAGATCGCAAGTTCGAATCTTGCTATCCCGACAGAAAGGGAAGCTTACTTCGGTAGGCTTCCTTTTTTTGCGGCTCTGTAGCTCAGCTGGATAGAGCAACTGCCTTCTAAGCAGTAGGTCCTGCGTTCGAATCGCAGCAGAGTCACTTAGCAAGGGCTTGTTTTCCACGTCGTAAGACATTGAAGCGTATGGCAATTGGTTCGCGCGTCCGCGAGGCGTGCCGTTGTCTCGTGCGGCCTTGTGACCAATGGCGTTTGGAACAAGGGGATAATAAGAGGGGACTCCTTAGGTAGAAGCCCCCTCTTATTGTTTGCATTCAGCTCAGAAAACACTCTAAAATCTCTGAGAAACAATCTTCTCTTGCGTAGTGATTTATCCTTGTTTTGCCCAGGAGTTATTTCTGTTTTGCATGGAAGATTATCCTCGTTTTGCCTGAGAGTATACACTTATTTGTCTGAGAAGTTGCTCTTAGTCCATGCGGAAGAGTATCTTTATCCTATATCTGGAAAGTGTTTGTTTTCAGATAGTATAGTGAGTTGGACTGATGAACGCCTGGCGTGGATGCAGGGGTGATTATTTGGCATACTCGCAGTGGAGGCGGTACTCGGTCGCTTCGCTATCTTCATCGGCCTCAACGTTGGTCCGCATGATGGGCCAGTCGCCGTCGTACGTACAACTATAGGTGTCGGAGCTATGGCGGTCAGCTTCCGTCCAACTTTCGGGCAGCACGTTGTTCTTGAATAGGCAGGTGGCGGTTATTTGGGCCTCGTCCAACGTCCACAGGTAGTGCTGAGGATTGTTCTTGCTGTCATAGGTGTAGGCCGTTGAGTAGCTGTAGTCATCCTCGATGTAGACTATGCTGGATATGTTGTCTTCCTACCAAGTAGATGTGGCTGTGGCCACGAGGGTCGTGTCGCCATTCTTGAGCAGGGGCTGTTTTTTTGAGGTGACTGCTGGCATGTGGGGCATGGCTGCTGGTGGAAGCTCGTAGGAGAGCATGCGCTGTGTGCGCTTGAGGGAAAGTCTGGCAGCCTCCTCAACTTCGTTCGACTCGTACCAGTCCATATTCGAAATTCATTCTCTTTCGTAGCTTTGTTTGGCCGTTATGAAGTGATCCTCCCCGTCATACAGTTCTATCTCTTTCAGCTGTTCTCCCTCGTATTTCAGCAGGAAGCGGTGGTCTCTGCCCTCGTCCGATTTCGCTTCAACCCTACTCAGCCGATTGTTGTCGTAGACAAAACTGGTGGTGTGGTGCTTCTCATTGTTCTTATAACAGTCAACTGCGCACCTTTTTTCGGGGTACGGCCGACACTCTATGCTGTGCGGTGTTGTGGTAGTTCGTACGCTTCTTCAGTGCAGCAGATGTGAATGTAGCACTGCCTCTGTGCTCTTCTTCCCATGCATTTGGCATGGTGGGATGCGAGTTTTGTGCAGTGCCCATCTGCTGCATTTTCTGTGCCGTGGGTGTGCATGACTGCGAGTCATACTTCGCCCTGTGGTGCTGCAAAGGTGCTCTTTCCCTCTTGCATAAGAACCCCTCTGGCATCCGTGCAGCCGCTGTGCCAGTGCTGGATGCGATGGGGAAATTACTGCTGGGATAACTGCAGTAGCCTTGTTTTGCTACTTGTCTGCTGTTGTGTAAAACTACTTGTCTGCCGTTGTGTAAAGGTGGGGTGGTGTGCGGTAGGTGATGTTGGGCTGGGTGAAGGTCAAGTCATGGTTCGTGCACTGAAGTCGGTTGTATTTGTACCTGTGGTGGTACGCATATTGGTCGAAGCGTCCCTCCATCCCATGCAGAAAAGGTAATCCCAGCCCTGGAATAATACCTGGCACGATTAAGTATACCCAATCGCCTGCGTTCCAACGACGCTTGTGATAGTCCAGTGCAAAAGGAACTCCGTTGTGCAATCCGAATTCGAGCGGCTTTCGGAAATTAGCTATATCCAGATCGATATGGTCGGAGGATTTTGACTCGTAGTATTCGCTACCGTACAGCACCTTGGCATCTGGTACAGTGCGGATTGTGATATGGGTATAGGTGTGGCACGATACGAGCAGAGTTGCGCACACGGGCAGCAACAGCAGTATAGGTATTCTTCTCATGACGGACTTATTGTTTATCGATTGAAAGGGAACTATTGCCCAGCACGTGTTCAGCCTGTGTTGACGAGTGGATGTAGATGGCCCACCACGGCTCGTTCACGCAGTCGGTTTTCGTGGTCAAGACTTTGCGTAATGCGGCGTTTACGCGACCATATTCTACTACGGGTACACCGAATGCCGCATTGATGTAGTATGACTGTTCGAACTGGCGGCATGTCTTGCCCCCGTCAACGGAATAGGATATGTAGAGGCTGAATTTATCGCTGTGTTCAAAGTCATGTTCTGTATATTCTGCTGCAAGAAGTCTATTTAAACTGTTTTCTTGTATTTTAAGAATTGTTACGCTCTTTGGCAGCTCTACAGTACAGTGTGGAGGTATGTTAATCTGCGGTTGTTCTTGGATGACTGTGGAATATGATTCGGTAGTGCTGTTGACTGTTACCCATGTTGTGCTGTATTGTCCATAGTACGCACCCGTGGTGAAACCATTTATAGTCCCTGTGCTGCTGGCTGTCGACTCCACGTGTATTGTTGGGTCATAGTACGGAGTGGAGGCGCCGTCCGTGTTGACTACGAACGATTTTGTTCGGTCGATGGTCATCACCTCGTTCGAGAGGTTGGTTACTCGCACTGAGAAATTGCCCTCCTTGTCTAAGATAGTCTCCACTTTGATGGTGGCTTGATCGTTCTCGGGATAAGCGTAGAGCTTGCGCACCGATTGGTAATTGACTCCATAGGTCTCCCACAGCGTGCCGCATGATGCAAGCTGCAATATGGCCGCCACTACGGCGACCACGCACCACAGGCGCGGGCGATAGGTGTGTTTCATTGAAAAGATTTGATTTACTGGTTGTATGCTATGGTTGAAGCACATGCAATCCACCCACCCATCATGTCTCGTCGGGCGAGGCTGGGCGGAAGAATGCAAAGAAAGACGGTGTGCTGCTGCCGCGGTGTGGGCGCTGCGCTCCCCAATGTTGACTACTTGGTAGTGGGGGGGATATATGTTGGTTTGGCAGCGGTGCGGCGTAGCATGTGTTGCTTCTTTAAACTGGGGTGCAAAAGTACGAAAAGTTGGCCATACGGCGCGCATGGATGCCATGAAGGGTGCGAGGGTGAGGACGTGGGCAGTGAGTCGGTGCACTGGTGGCTATCCAGTGGGTGAGGGGAGTGGACAGAAAGAGAGCGGCACCTCGGCCGAGGTGCCGCTCAGTGGAGCTGGGCGGAATCGAACCGCCGTCCAAACAACTAACAAGAGAGCTTTCTACATGCTTAGTCTGTGGTTGGTTTTCGAGCCTTGCCCGGACACAGACACCCAAGCTCGGCCTTATCTTCTTTGTTGTCGCTCCGAGGTCGAAGTTCCCTTGGAGTTATCCCATCTTTATTAGCACCTCCTGGTCGATGGCCGACGGGCGTGGTCGTCGGGAGATGTCTTGTCCTCGCCCTCTTGGCGAGGATTAAGCTAACTTACTAAGCTTCGGTTAGGCAGCAAGAGCGTAGTTGTTTTCGCCAATTATTGTTCTGCATCGGTTTTCAAGGCTGCTGATGCGTGAGCCTGCATGCTTACTCACCCATTATCATTGCTGTCAAAACCGGTCAGCCCCTGTGGATGAGCATAAAAAAGGCTCTCGCTGTGGAGAGCCTTTTTTGCGTTTGGCGGTCCGGACGAGACTCGAACTCGCGACCCCATGCGTGACAGGCATGTATTCTAACCAAACTGAACTACCGAACCGTTTCTTTTCTGCAACATTGCAAAGAACTCTTCTTCTCTCTGTTGACGGTTGCAAAGGTACGTCTTTTCTCCGATACTGGCAAAAATATTTTCTTTCTTTTCGCTTGCAGTATCTATAACCTACTGATGTTTAGTGTAGATGTGTGGTGCGAAAATTTTCGTGCAGTAGCGGCATGGCGTGTCTCTTCAAGGCTTTTTGCAGCGGCTGCTGTGGCGAAATGGGCTCTGTGCAGTGCGGTTGTGCACCGGTGCTTGTTTAGTGTGCTGTATGTGCGACTGTTGCACATGTTTTGGCGCTGCTGCAGGGCGTAGGGGCACGATGTCAATGGCGGTAGCCTATGGCGTGGCGCACTTCGTCGAGGGTTCGTCGGGCGCTCTCGTGTGCTTTTTCAGCGCCCTGCTGCATGACGCGCTGCAGGTAGTCGTCGTCGGCACTGAGTTGGGCTATGCGCTCGCGGAACGGCTCGGTGAAGGCCACCATGTCTTCGGCCAGCTGCTTTTTGAAGTCGCCGTAGCGTATTTGGCAGCGGTTGTAGAGGTCGTCGTAGTAGGCCACTTCGTCCTCGGTGCCCACGGCGCGCATCAGGGTGAAGAGGTTTTCTATCTCCACGGGCTTGGTCTGGTTGGGTTCCGACGGTCCGCTGTCGGTCTTGGCCTTCATGATTTTCTTGCGTATAGATGCAGGATCTTCGCCGAGAAAGATAGCGTTGCCTTCGCCTTCGCTCTTGCCCATCTTGCCGCTACCGTCAAGGCCGGGAATCTTCACCAGCGAGTCGCCGAAGCTGAAGGCCACCGGCAGGGGGAACGCTTCGGTGCCATACATGTTGTTGAAGCGCTGGGCGAAGGTGCGAGTCATCTCGAGGTGCTGCTCTTGGTCCTTGCCGACAGGCACGCGGGCGGCCTTGTGTATGAGGATGTCGGCTGCCATGAGGGTGGGGTAGGTGAGTAGGCCTGCGTTGACGTTGTTGGGGTTTTGGCGCACCTTGTCTTTAAAGGAGGTAACGCGCTCCAGTTCGCCGAGGTAGGCGTTCATGTTGAGGAAGAGGTAGAGTTCGGCTGTCTCGGGCAGGTCGCTCTGCAGGTAGATGGTGGCTCGGTCGGGGTCGAGGCCAGCGGCCAGATACTCAATGAGGATGGTGCGGGCGCTGCGGTAGATGTTGCCAGGCGTAGGGTGGGTGGTCAGCGAGTGGTAGTCGGCTATGAAGAAGAAGCAACGATAGGTGTCCTGCATCTTCACGAAGTTGCGCACTGCGCCGAAGTAGTTGCCGAGGTGCAGGTTGCCAGTGGGGCGCACTCCGCTGCACACGATGTTGTTTTCGTTCGTCATCTTTGCTATATTGTTGTGGCTGTGGCTGTGGTTGGTTTGGGCAGTGGACTGATGTCCACGCTGTTGCTACAACGGCCACGGCTTCGTTGGCAGATGCAAGTTTACGAAGAAATGTTGATACTCTGCGCGTCTGCTGCAGTTTGGCTCGCCTCGGTGGGGTGCGACGGTGGGTGCGGAGCCTCATTTTTGCGTGTGCTGTGCTGCATAGGGTTGGATGGTGGTGCGGCGCGAGGTGCCGTACGGGACAAAATGAGGGGTGCTGTGCGGCGCTTTGAAACGGCTTTTGGTTGAGGCGGTTGCAAGGCGCACCACCGCCCGCGCCGACAGGCCGTACGAGTTTTTATTTTGTCGTTTGGTAAAAAAGGCGTACTTTTGCAGCCTCAAAGGACGGGGAGACTAAGTAGCTCAGCAGGTAGAGCACATCCCTTTTAAGGATGGGGTCCTGGGTTCGAATCCCAGCTTAGTCACCAGTGTAAGGGGTGAAGCCGAACGACACAAGGTGCTTCACCCCTTCTGTTTCCAGCCGACAGTTCGGCTGCAGCAGGGCTGCAAGGCCTACCGATCCAGATTGTTTTTTCAGTGTGCGCAATGCTCCCCGTTCAGGGCTGAGAGGGCTTATGCCGTGCGGCGTGGGCTCGTGCCCCGTGCGGCGTGGAGTAGGCTTGTGTTGCAACATGGTGGAGAGCACCGTGTTGTGCTGTATTTATGCCGTACGGCAGGGGGAGGCAGAGGCGTGCGGCCTGAGGCCTGGTGCCGTACGGTGTAAGCGCGGCTGCCCATGGGCTGTTGCGCCTGGCTGCAAGGCGTGTTGAAAGCCGACCGCTGATGAGCAGGTAGGGAAGCGAAAAAGTTCGTACCTTTGTGTCGTAGTAGTGTCGATCTGAAGAATGGCTAATAAGTTTAGCGAACGGAACATAGTGGTGCGAGCCATCTTTGTGGTGGTGGGTATTATCTTCGTGGTCCGCCTGGCTTTTCTCCAACTCTTCAGCAGCCACTACAAGGACTTGGCTGCCCGCCAGTCGTTGCGCGACGTAACGCTCTATCCGGCGCGTGGCCTCATCTACGATAGGAATGGGCAGTTGCTGGTCTACAACGAGGCGGTGTATGACCTGATGGTTATACCGCGCATGGCAAGGGGCATCGACACGGCGTACTTCTGCCGCACGATGGGCATTGAGCGCGCCGACTTCGAAGCCCGTATGGCGCGAGCCACCAAGTACTCGCCCTACTCGGCCTCCCCCTTTATGAAGCAGATATCGAAGGAGGAGTACGGCCAGTGGCAGAACCTGCTGTATAGGTTCCCAGGCTTCTACGTGAGCCAGCGCACGCTGCGCGTCTACGACCGCCCCATTGCGGCGCATGTGTTGGGCTATGTCGGCGAGGTGGGCGAAGCCGACCTGGGCAAAGACCCCTACTACAAGCCAGGCGACTACATGGGGAAGAGCGGCCTGGAGCGCTCGTACGAGGAGGTGCTGCGTGGGGTGAAGGGGCGCAGAGTGATGCAGGTCGACGTGCATTCGCGCGAGGTCGGTTCGTATCTTGGCGGTGCGCTCGACTCGTTGGCCACCGAAGGCGCGAACCTCTACACCACGCTCGACGCCGACCTGCAGCAGTATGCCGAACAGCTGATGGAGGGCAAGCGTGGGTGCATAGTGGCTATAGAGCCGCCCACGGGCGAAGTGCTCGCACTGGTGAGTGCCCCTGCCTACGACCCCAACTTGCTGGTGGGACGGGTGCGTGGCACCAACTATGCCGCCCTGTCGGCCGACATAGCCAAGCCCCTCTTCAACCGAGCCCTGCAGGCGCAGTATCCCCCCGGTTCCATCTTCAAGGTGGCGCAGGCCATGATAGCACTCCAGCTCGGGGTGATTACGCCCGGCACTGGTTTTCCGTGCAACAAGTCGCTCATCGGCTGCCACAATCATCCCTCGGCGAGCAGCGTGCAAGAGGCAATAAAAATGTCGTGCAACCCCTACTTCTATTACACCTACAAGCGAGTGATACAGCAAGGGCGCTACCGCAACGTGCACCGCGACAGCGAATACGGCCTTATGGTATGGCACGACTACATGCAGCGTTTTGGCTTCGGCATGCGCCTTCCTATTGACCTACCTGGGGTGCGCTCCGGCAACATTCCCGACACGGCCTACTACAACCGGTGGTACAAACGCGATGGGTGGACCTTCTCCACCATTTACTCCAACAGCATCGGGCAGGGCGAGGTGGAAGTGGTACCCCTACAGATGGCCAACTTGGCCTGCATTGTGGCCAACCGTGGCTACTACGTAACGCCCCACGTGGTGCGATACTACGGCTCCGACTCGCTGCGCGACGAGAGCCTCATGCAACGGCACGAGACGGGTATTGACCGACAGTATTTCGAGATAGCGGCGCGCGGCATGTACGACGTGGTGCATGCGCCCGGCGGCACAGCCCACCGCGCCAACATACCCGACATTGACGTGTGCGGCAAGACTGGCACGGCCGAAAATATCGGCATGGACCACTCCGTGTTTGTGGCCTTTGCACCCAAGGACAATCCACGCATTGCGGTGGCCGTCTATGTGGAGAACGCTGGAGCCGGCGGAGTGTGGGCGGCGCCGATTGCCAGCCTTGTGATTGAGCGCTACGTCCGCGGCGAAGTGCTGCGCAAGGACTTCGAGAAAATGTACATGCAAGCTCGGCCCTGCCAGAAATTGCCTTTGCCCCGCCACATCAAAAAGAAGAGAAAATGAGGGAGCGTACCACCGACCGTAAACGATTTGACTGGGTGCTGATCGCACTCTATGCTGGCCTGGTGCTGTTTGGCTGGCTGAATATCTATGCTGCGCTCTACGACGAAAGCCATGCTGCCCTATTCGATATGACCCGCAAGCATGGGAAACAGCTCATGTGGATCGGCATCAGTTTCGTCGTAGCCCTGCTGCTGCTCATGACCGAGGCCAAGGTGTTTTCGTCGGCGGCCTACGTCATCTATGGATTTACCACACTGCTGCTGGTCGTTACGCTCTTCATAGGCAAGACCACCAACGGTGGTCAATCGTGGATAGACTTCGGCTCTGTCAAGCTACAACCATCAGAATTTGCGAAGCTGGGCACTGCGTTGGCGTTAGCCAAATACATGAGCACCATCGACCTTGACCTGCGCAAGTGGAGGGCACGCCTCACGGTGGCCGCCATTGTGCTGGTGCCCGCCCTGCTGGTACTGCTGCAGCACGACACCGGGTCGGCGCTCGTTTTTGCCAGCTTCATCCTGCCGCTCTACCGCGAGGGGCTTTCGGGCAAAGTGCTGCTGGTGGGCGTGGCCGCCGTCGCCCTCTTTGTGCTGGCACTGGTCATCAACAAGTACTTGCTCATCGGCATCCTGCTGCTGCTCTGTTTGGGCTATCTGTTCCTGTGGCTCGGGTCGCACAGCCGCACACGGCGACGTGTGCTGGGTGTGGTCGTTTTCTTTGCAGTGGCATCGGCCTTCACGCTCTCGGTCGACTTTGCCTTCGAACACATTTTAGAGTCGCACCAAAAGGAACGTATCTACGTGCTGTTGGGGAAAAGCGACGACCTCAAAGGGTCGGGCTACAACGTGCACCAGTCCAAGATAGCTATAGGCTCGGGAGGTTTTGGTGGCAAGGGTTTTCTGAAAGGCACTATCACCAAGGCCGACTTTGTGCCAGAACAGGAGACCGACTTCATATTCTGCACCGTGGGCGAAGAGTGGGGCTTCTGGGGATGCACCCTGCTCATTGCAGCCTACATCGTGCTGCTGCTGCGCATCATCACTTTGGCCGAGCGGCAACGCTCCGTGTTCGGTAGATTCTACGGCTATTCCACAGCGTCCATACTCTTCATTCACCTCTTTATAAACGTAGGTATGGTACTGGGTCTGCTCCCCGTCATTGGCATACCGCTCCCATTTCTCAGCTACGGCGGCTCCTCGCTGCTGGCATTCACCTTCCTGCTGTTCATCTTCGTCAGGCAGGATGCCGAACGCAACCATATATTATAGTATCAGCACAGCATCTCGAACCCCGTAGCTCCCTCACCCCGATACAGCACGAATAAATTATCAGCAATCATACTCATTCCACAGCGAAACACTATGGCAAACAAGAAAAATAACAACGAACCGACCTGCTCCTTCTGTGGGCGTAAAGAGTCGGAAGTGCCCTACCTCATGCAGGGACGCACAGGCGCAATATGCAACGAGTGTATGGAATACTTGGCTTCGACCATGAGCAGCATGGGTATCATCAGTATACATGACGAGTCGGAGCCCAAGAAGCAGCCAGCACACATGCCCACGAAGGTGAGCGAGCTGCCGCGGCCAGCCGAAATCAAAGCCTTTCTGGATCAATATGTCATAGGACAGGACGAGGCCAAGGTGGTTCTGTCGGTGGCCGTGTATAACCACTACAAGCGCCTGATGCACGAAGAGCAGGAGGACAACGAAGGGTCGGTGGAGATAGAGAAGTCCAACATACTGATAGTGGGCGAAACTGGTACGGGCAAAACCCTCATGGCGCGCACCATAGCCCGTATTCTCCATGTGCCGTTCTGCATAGCCGATGCGACAACGCTGACCGAAGCCGGCTACGTGGGCGACGATGTCGAGAATGTGCTGGTGCGCCTGCTGCAGGCTGCCGACTACGATGTGGCAGCGGCCGAGCGGGGCATTGTCTTCATTGACGAGATAGACAAAATAGCGCGTAAGGGAGATAACCCTTCAATCACACGCGATGTGTCGGGCGAAGGCGTGCAGCAAGCCATGCTGAAACTGCTCGAAGGTGCTGTGGTTAACGTGCCTCCTCAGGGCGGCCGCAAGCATCCGGAACAAAAGACCATAGCTGTCAACACGCGCAACATCCTCTTCATTGCCGGTGGGGCTTTTGATGGCATCGACCGTACCATAGCAGCGCGCCTCAACAGCAACGTGATTGGCTACGGTGGGGTGCAGACGCGCAGCCGTGTGGACAAGGACAATTTTCTGCGCTATATTCAGCCCATGGATGTACGCCACTTTGGCCTCATCCCTGAGCTCGTGGGGCGGTTCCCGATGTTGACGCACCTTGAGCCGCTTGGCCGCGACGCGCTGCTGCGTATTCTCACCGAGCCCAAGAACGCGCTCGTCAACCAGTATTGCGAACTGTTTGCGATGGACCAATGCAAGCTCAGTTTCGAGCCTGCTGCACTGGAGGCGGTGGTGGACACTGCGGTGAAATACAAACTGGGCGCGCGAGGGCTGCGCTCTATCATGGAGGCAGTGATGACTGACTTCATGTACAGGTTGCCAGATGAATATCGGGGTAAGGCGCTCGTCATCACGCGTGCGGAGGTGATGCGCTGCGTGGAACGCTCCACTATCAGTGCTAACAGTTAACCATCAAGCCTATGCAACTACGACTGACCAAGCAGTTCTCCTTCGAGATGGCTCATGCGCTTTGCGGCTACGACGGTGCGTGTCGCAACATCCACGGCCACTCCTACAAGCTCTTTGTCTCAATAGAGGGGACACCCATCCGTGATGCATCGTCGCCCAAGCAGGGCATGGTGATAGATTTCGGCGACCTGAAGCAGATTGTGCAGCGCCGTATTGTCGAGCCGTTCGACCACGCTTTGGTGCTTCCTGCCGACTCGCCCTACAACGTGGGGCTTGGGACAAAGACGGTGATAACCAACTTTCAGCCCACTTGTGAAAACCTGCTTATGCACTTCGCCTCTTTGCTGGAGGAGGAGATGCCGAAGGGGGTGCGGCTCTATTCGCTTCGTCTTTACGAGACGGAGACTTCGTATGCGGAGCTGATTCTGTAGGCCGCTGTTTTGCGGTTGGCCACAAAGGTTAGCATGCATCTCGTGCGCTCATAGGCTTCGGGATGCATGCTTTTTTCGTTGTCAGAATGTGGTGTGAGGGCGGTGTGAATGCACGCCGCAGGGGGCGAAGCGGTGGTCAATACACCGTCAGTTCGCCGCCGCTGTAGGAGGTGGAGTACTGGAACAGGGAGCACGAGGTGGCACTGCCATCGATGGGGGCTCCGTCGGCATAGACGTTGAAGCGGCTGTGGCAGGTGGGGCATTCCATGAGGGTGCTGCCCCAACCTCCTGCATCACTGGCCGACACCTGGCTGTCATTGTCTTCTGGACACGTACGGTCGTAGGCCACAAAGGTGTCCTCATACAGTCTTACTATTACCACGCCGCGGTGGCCGCCAGTGAAGTACTGATAGCCGCCCACCGTGTTGAGGCTGCGGTAGAGGGCGTCGTTGGGGCGGATGGTGAATGCAGTCTCGCCGATGCTCACCTTGCACTGCGATTCGCGGGTGCAGGCGCTGAGCAGGGGCAGTAGTGCCAGGATGGTAAGTCGTAGGGTGCGGCGCAGGTTCACGACAGGCTGTTCTTCGGAGCGGCTGGTGGATAGTCGGCGTAAATCATGGTGAGTACGACACGCGCCACGGTCTGCAACGTTTTCACGTCGATGGTCGACAGGTCGTCGGTGCGGGTGTGCCAGTGGGGGAAGAAGCTTCCCGTGGCGTCGTTCTGCACGATGTCAACGGTAGGAATGCCAGCCACTTGGTTTATGTAGAGATGGTCGTCGAGGATGGCGGGTGATGCCTCGCTGACGAAGGTCTGTCCCTCGCCGATGGCGGCGGCCACGCGCCACAGTTTGTCGGTGATGGCTGTTGCATAGTGGCGCGACACCTCTTCTTTGGTGAAACGTGGTGAGGCGGTGCCCACCATGTCGAACAGCACTCCGTAGAGGGCATGGTAGAAGGGGCGGTGGGGATAGTTTGCCCAGTGTTGAGCCCCTTTGCACCACGTGTTGTCGGCGTAGCTATCAGCCCATTCGGGTGTGCCCTGGTCTTCCAGGTCGAAGAAGATGAAGTCTACTCCCACCGAGGGGGGCAGTGCCTGCATGGCGCGGGCCAACTCCATCAGCATAGCGGTGCCGCTGGCTCCGTCGTTGGCTCCCATGACAGGTAGGCGATGCTGCGACGCGTCGGGGTCGTGGTCTGCCCAGAGTCGGGAGTCCCAGTGTGCGGCCAGGAGGATGCGCTTGTCGGCGGTGGGGTTGATGGATGCAATGATGTTGCGCCCATGTGCTTCGGAACCGTCCCATAAGGTGGTGGTAAAGTCTTGCGTTACAATAGTGTCGCACCAGCGCGCCATTTGGCGTGCTATGTAGGCGGCGCACTCGGCGTGGCCGCGGCTGCCAGGGGTGCGGAAGCCGAACTGCAGCTGGTCGGCCACGTAGCGGTAGGCCGAGTCGGCGCTGAACGGTGGCAGCTGTACCGCGCTGTAGTCGGGTTGTGGGGTGGACGAGGACGGGGTGTCGCCCGTGTGGTGGCAGGCTGCGAGGAGGATGGCTGCTGCGCAGCAAAGGGTCAGCCGAAGGGTCTTTCTCATGTTGATATAGGCGAAAAAGCCATTCCTCGCACAGTGGGTGAGGAATGGCAGATGTGGTGATGGCGGGCTGGCGGTAGGTGTGCGGCGGGGAAGCTGTGCACCTGTGGCCGACTGCAGCCTGCTGCTATTTGATGCGCTCCGAGTATTCGCCCGTGCGTGTGTCCACCTTGATGCGTTCGCCTTCCTCAATGAAGAGGGGCACGCGCACGCGTACGCCAGGTTCTACGGTGGCGTCCTTCATGGCGTTGGTAGCTGTGTTGCCCTTGAAGCCCGGTTCGGTGTAGGTTACGACGGTCTCAATGAACGGGGGCAATTCGCAAAGCAGCGGGGTCTCGGTGTCAGCTTGTACGGTGATTTCCACGTACTGGCCTTCCTGGAGGAACTGTGGGGCATTGATGATGGACTCCTCGATGCCGATTTGCTCAAATGTCTCGGCGTGCATGAAGTTGTAGAGGTCGCCTTCGCGATAGAGATAGGTGTAGGGGCGGCGTTCCACACGCACCACGTCAATCTTGGCTCCCGAGGGGAACGTGTTTTCCAGCACGCGGCCAGTCTTCACGTTGCGCATTTTGGTGCGGACGAATGCGGCACCTTTGCCCGGTTTCACATGTAGAAATTCGATGATGGTGTAGATGTCATTGTTGAACTCAATGCACAATCCGTTCTTAATATCTGTGGTTGTTGCCATAGCAGATGTAGATATTGGTGTATATGTGATGAATTTTGTTACTTCGTTTTCGGTTCGGCCGACGGCTGGTTGCGCCGGTTGCGGTCTATCATGTTGGTGAGCTGTCGAGCCATTTGGCGTAGTTCCTCGTTCTCCTCGGCGTAGCGCAGCGAGCGGCTTCTATACATCAATGCGCGCAGATACACAGCTACTACCAGCAGCAGAAGCGTCAGTTGCACATTGCGCCCCGTGGCGAAAAAGGCCACCGTGGCTGCTGCCAGCATGGCGTAGGACGCCCATCGGTATATCTTCTCTGCGGTGCTGTTGCTCATGGTCGTGTAGCGCCAAAATGCGGATGCAAAGGTACGAAAAATATTGCACACTGCTGCGTCGCTGCCATGGCTGACGCTGGGTGTGGGCAAAAGTTCGTATCTTTGCACTCCGAAAGAGTCGACCAGACGGGCTGACGGGCCACGTGCGGCGGACGACTTTCAGCACCCTTTACCTCCTTTTTCCTGTAGTTATTTTGGACTCCTTCCCAGGGCTCCACCCCCATGTCCCGCACGGTTTAGCCGAAGGGGGCGTACGGCGTAGCACCGTGGGGTGAGCTACGCGGCTGGTCGACATGTGCTTGCGGCGAATGCAAGCCGTACGGCATAGCATGGCCTGCGCTGCGGTGCAGTGCCGTTGGCTGTACGGCAGGGCATGGTTTGCCCAACGGCGCAGGTCCCTCGGGACGTACGCCGCACCCCCTCTGGCCGAAGACAAAAACGCCGAAGGCTGCCCCTCAGGGCAGCCTTCGGCGTTCAGTAAGTTCCGCAATGCAGAGCGGATGTGCCTGCCGAGCACTGCGGCAAGGCCTCCGCTGGTCAGTCAAAAAGCTGATGCAACTCGTCCTTCAGAAACTCCAATGCCTCGTCGGTAGGCACCTTACTGCTTGCGACACTGGAGAAGATGTTGCCCGCCAGGCTGGTCGGGTCAGCATCGATGGCGAGGTTCGACGCTGAGGCATTGACCAAGTTGATCATCTCATCCTTGGCTTCACGAATACGGTTCCAGCACTCCGACGATAGATAAACCTGCTGTGAGAGGTTGTGCTCCCACTCGCTTCGTACACTCTGTGTCATGGCACTCTGTAGTTGCTTGGTGTCCATGCCGGGGCGGAAATTGCGCATGACGAGACTCTCTGGCGATATGCGCTCCAAGAAGAGTGCCATCCGCTCGTAGGCTCCGAGTCGGATAGGAGTTACGGCCTGGAGCGTATGTGCCCGTTCGTCGACCTTCATTTGCAGCAGCAGCCGCTTCTGCTCTGCAGCAAAGTACTTGCGGGTAATGAGGTAAAAGAAGTATCCGCATGCCACAATGGAAAGGAGTGCTGTGGCCACGATGGTGATTGCAATAGCTGTTGTACTCATGATGTTGTGAGGTATTTGATAGGGTGATTGAATGCGGTTGTTGACGGTTGGTTGTACGGCAGTTTAGTCCAACTTGAGGACAGCAAGGAAGGCACTCTGTGGCACTTCTACGTTGCCCACCTGACGCATGCGCTTCTTGCCCTCTTTTTGTTTCTCCAGCAGCTTGCGCTTGCGGGTGATGTCGCCCCCGTAGCACTTGGCTGTAACGTCCTTGCGCACGGCCTTGACTGTCTCTCGGGCAATAATCTTGCTGCCGATGGCTGCCTGTATGGCTACATCGAACTGTTGGCGCGGGATGAGTTCTTTAAGTTTCTCGCACATGCGCCGCCCGATGGGATAGGCATTGTCGACATAGGTCAGGGTGGAGAGCGCGTCGACGGGGTCTCCATTGAGCAATATCTCTAATTTCACCAGTTTCGAGGGGCGAAAACCGTTGAGATAGTAGTCGAGTGATGCGTAGCCTTTGCTGATGCTCTTCAGCTTGTCGTAGAAGTCGAACACTACTTCACCCAGCGGCAAGTCGAAGGTGATTTCGATGCGGTCGGTAGTGAGGTAGGTCTGATTTTTCAGGAGACCGCGCTTGTCCATGCAGAGTTTGATGACGGGCCCTATATAGTCCGACTTGGTAATGATTTGTGCATGGATGTATGGCTCGTACACCTCGGCTATGTTGTTGGGTTCGGGCATACCCGAGGGGTTGTAGACATCAATCTCGTTGCCATTGGTGAGTTGCACCTTGTACTGCACGTTGGGCACGGTGGTGATGACGTCCATGTTGAACTCGCGCGTCAGTCGTTCCTGCACAATCTCCATGTGTAGCAGGCCGAGAAATCCGCAGCGGAAGCCAAACCCAAGTGCAAGCGACGACTCGGGCTCGTAGGTGAGCGAGGCGTCGTTGAGTTGTAGTTTTTCGATAGAAGCGCGGAGCTCCTCGTAGTCGTCGGTGTCGACAGGATAGACACCAGCGAACACCATAGGCTTGACCGACTTGAAGCCCTCGATGGCGTTCTCGCACGGCTGCTCTACGTGGGTAATAGTGTCGCCCACCCGCACCTCTTTGGAACTTTTGATGCCACTGATGATGTAGCCCACGTCGCCCGCACGCATTTCCTTGCGCGGCTCCATGCTCAGACGCAACACGCCGACCTCGTCGGCATGATAATCTTTACCAGTGCTGACAAACTTCACCCAGTCACCAGTGCGCAAGGTGCCGTTTACAATACGAAAATATGAAATGATGCCACGGAAGGGGTTGAACACCGAGTCGAACACCAGTGCTTGCAATGGAGCCGAAGGGTCTCCGTGTGGAGCTGGGATGCGGTTGACTATGGCTTCCAGAATCTCGGGCACGCCCACTCCTGTCTTGGCGCTGCAGGACAAAATCTCTTCGCGATCGCATCCTAAGAGGTCAACTATCTCATCGGCTACCTCTTCGGGCATGGCGCTATCGAGGTCGATCTTGTTCATCACTGGAATAATGGTTAGGTCGTTTTCCAGTGCGAGATAGAGGTTGGATATGGTCTGTGCCTGGATGCCCTGCGTGGCATCCACCACGAGGATGACCCCTTCGCAGGCGGCTATGGAGCGCGACACTTCATAGGAGAAGTCTACGTGCCCTGGGGTGTCGATGAGGTTCAGCACATAATCTTGGCCACCGTGGCGGTAGTTCATCTGAATGGCGTGGCTCTTGATGGTGATGCCACGTTCCTTCTCAAGGTCCATATCGTCCAGCACTTGGTCCTGCATGTCGCGCTGCGACACTGTGCCGGTGTATTCCAGCATGCGGTCGGCCAGCGTACTTTTGCCGTGGTCGATGTGGGCGATGATGCTAAAGTTGCGTATGTTTTGCATTGTGGGGAATGGATGAAAGAGGAGTGGTGGTGGCCCGTGTATCAATGGGTGCAGAGGGCTACCACTGCAGCTACAATCATGAATAAGGTGAGGTAGTTGCGCGATAGGTACCAGCGAATCATGAACCAGTCGAGGTCGGCCTCTACGATGGTCTTCCAGTTTGGCATGGCACCCATCCAGGGCTTGGGTTCAAAACGACGTTTGGGTTCGCTGAAGAAGCAGCGCATCATCTTGAATAATGAACAAGCCATAGGAAGTGTGAGTAGTGTGAGCAGCATCCAGGGAGAGAAGGCCTGGAGAACAACGCCACAAATGATGATGACAAAGGGGAGAAAGGTGAAGCACCATTCGGCTGCAAGCTGTGCCTTGGGAGAGGGTAGCATGACGGCCAGGGTGGTCTTGCCTACACTGATGTCGGCATCGCGATCCATGATGGAATGGGTGTAGAGGATATTGATGACCAGCAGGCCAACGGCGACGGACATGAGCCACACCTCGGAACGCAGGGCACCGCAGGCCGCATAGTAGACACCAAGCATCAGTAGCGGTCCGAAGATGAGCCCCGTTACGATTTCACCTAAGCCGCGATAGCAGAGCATAAGGGGCTTACCACTGTAGGAGTAGCCCAGCAGGCCTCCGATAGCGGCAATCATCATGACGTGCCAGTCCTGTATCAGCCAGCATATACAACCCATGGCTAAAGCTATCACTCCAAATACCGAGGCTGCGCGGAACGTCTGTGCCAGTGTGGCACTACCGTCGGCCAAATAGGTGGCCTTGGCAATGCGTGCGCGCATGCCGGCACGTTGGAGTTGCTGCCGACTTTCAATGCCAGCATTCTTGTAGTCAAAATAGTCGTCGAGGAGATTGACACAGAGGTGGGCGCAGGCCACTCCCACCACTGCGGCCACTGCTGAGAGGATGCTGAAACCCTCCTTCCCTACAGCCAGACATACTGCTAAAATGGCTGGCATGACGCTCTGAGGAAGAGCAACTTTACGTGCATTGTTGAGCCAAAATGCTACTTTGTTCATCGTTGAGTTGTATTAATTCTTATTTTTTTTACAAGTGCAGATAGTTTGTTCTCTGTGTGAGTTGCAGTTGCTAACTATAGGCATAGTGTGTCTGTAACGGAACAAGTGCATTTTAAGTATGGTGCACGACAAAATAAAAATGCAGAAGTGCATGGGGGTCGGCGGTGTGTCGGCACTCATGCACTTAGATGAAGGGGAGGAGGGGTGAGTCTGCTACTGCGGAACGGCCTCTTTCGCGTCGTAGGTTTGGAAAACGAGTAGGGGGGCTGCACTGGAGTCGACGGTGAAGGTATTGCCTGTTGCCTCGTTGAGGGTGCCTTCCCACCAGCGCGTGAGCCTTCGCTCGCAAAGAGGCCAGCGTAGCCCCTGTGCGCTGATAGGTGCTGTGGGGTCGAGGCTGAAGAGGGAGACCTGTTGGCCAGCAAAGCTTTGGAACTGGGCTGTGCCACGTACGGTGCAGAAACTGCCGTAGTCGGTCAGTAGGAGGCAGCGGCAACCCAACTCGGCGTAGTTGGTCAGCAGACTGATGTTGCCGAGCGTGTGGTCTTCGCGTCTACCTGTGGCTCCGACGATGACCAGGTCGTGCCAACCGCGGTCGTGGCAGAAGTGGACCGCTTTGGTAAGGTCGTTGGTGTTCTGGTCGGGGTTGTGGACAAAACGGACGGATGGGTCATGCTGAAGGCTGAGAGGCAACGAGTCGCCGTCGCCTATGGAGTAGACTGTGCAACCTGGAGCCAGTGGCACTGGGTGGGTGCGTAGCGTCAACAAGGCTGAGTCGCAGCATACGAGTTGTGTGGTTTTGCTGAGTGCCTGCAGCGGAACAGGATGGGTTGGGAAGTCGCCAGCGGCCAGCACCACGGCAGATGGCTGGAAGGTGAGTGGTGTCATGAGGATAGTCCTTGTGTGGGTTGGGATTGCTCGTAGAGATTTTTCCATCGCCGATAACCGAGCCAGACGATGACGCAGTAGACGAGATACATTATGGCCGTGGGATACATGCCTGTGCGGATGGAGAGCAGTACCATCAGCGGCTCCACCACCATCCAGCATATCCACTGCTGGTAGTAGCGTTTTGCCATCATCCATATGCCCACAATGCTTAGGGCAGTGGTCAGTCCGTCGATGAGAGCCTCACTGCTCTCGCCCAGTTGGTGGAGCAAGAGGGTGATGAGGAGTGTGAGCAAAATGGCGACGACGGCCAGCATCCACCACATACGAGAAGGCATGCGTGTGGGGGTGAGTTCGGAGGAAGACTGTTCGGTATTTCGGGCTGCCTTTGCCCAGCATACGGCACCATAGACAGAGGCCCCGAGGTAGTACACGTTGATGGCGGCATTGGCGTAGAGCTGTTGCTTGAAGAAAATGTAGATGTAGAACAGTGGCATCAGCGCACCAAACAGCCACAGCCAGCGATTGGCACGATATTCCAACATCAAGTAGATGATGCCGACAACAGCTCCGATGGTTTCGAAAAGCGACACGGGAATGGGATGATGTTAGAAGCCCGCAACGTGCGACCCCGTAGGGAGTGCACGCTGCAGGCTTAGCGTCAAATTAGAATCTTCCTATCAGTCGCACCATGAAGTTCGTGCCAGGTTGCTGCAGATAGGCACGGTCGTGGTAGTAGGCACTGCCGTACTTATAATCGCCTACCCAAGCATTGAGTCGGTAGTTGGTGTTGCGCAGGTTGTTGACCACCAGTTGCAACTCGATTTCCTTTTCCTTGGGCAGTTGCCAGGTGTATGAGGCGCGCATATTGATGAGGCAGTAGGGGTCGAGTGCGTAGACCTCGCGCGATGTGTTGTCGCAGTATTGTTTACCCACGTATTTTCCGATGAGTTGCAGTTTGGCTCCCCTAATGGGGCGAAACGTGGCCACAACGGCTCCTACCACGGAGGGCGAGAACGAAAGGTCGGTGTTGGCAGTGTGCATGGTGAGCGCTGTGTCGCCATCGGCGAAGTCGGTGTAGGTGTAGTCCACCACTTTATTACTGCTGAGGGTGATGTTGCCATCGAGGCTGAACCATTGGGTGAAACGATAGCCAGCCGATAGCTCAATGCCGATACGGTAGGACTTGTCCACATTCTCCATCAAGGCGTAACCAGAAGTGGAGAGGTCGCCCGAGGGAGTGAGCTGGTCTTTGTAGAGCATGGCGTAGGCATTGGCATGGAATGTGAAGTCGGTCTGCTGGAGGGCGTAGCCCAATTCGATGTCGAGCATGAGTTCGTCTTGCACGGTGTCTCCATTCTCATAGGCGTCTTTGATGTCAGCGCGTGCAGGCTCGCGACCTGTGATGCCTGCTACGGCGTAGAGGCGGCTGTTCTCATCGGGTCGCAAGTTGACACCGAGTTTAGGGTTGAAGAACATGTAGTTGTGCTCCCAGTCGAGTTGCCACATAGCGGAGTTGGCGTAGTCATACTCGCTGTCGCTTCCTTCTATGCGATAGTTTACGGTGCGCAGTTGCAGGTCGGCGTATGCATTGAAGCGAGGGGAGAAGTCGTAGTTCAGTTTGGCGAAGACCGTGTTGTCAATCTTGTGGCCAGTGTTGCGATACCACTCGTAGGGCGTATCCTCGCTGATGGAAAGCAGAGTGCCAGACTTGGCTACGCTGTCGGCTGCCCACAGAATGTTGCCAAAGTGGTTGCCGTCGTAGTAGAGGAATGTTTCGCCTGCTTGCAAAGAGAGTTTGTTGTTGTGGTATTGTGCCGAGAGGCTGCCAGTGTACGCGCTGTTGAACATCTCCTTACGATGGATGAAGTCGCTCTTGGCGGTGCCAGTGAGGCTGGTGAGGTCGTAGGTGGTAACTACACTACGGTTGCGCTTGTATTGCTCATAATATCCATCGCCATGAGTGAAGTCGAAGGCGGCATTGAGAGTCCAGTTCTCGGTGGGTAGGAACGAGTAGTACAACTGATAGTGGCGTTGGTTGTAGTTGTCGCTCTCGTTCGGATAGAAGTGTACGTTTCCCGAGGCATCGTAGTAGATACCTGTGCCGTTGTAGTGTGGATCATCATCGAGTTGCTGGGCGGTAGCACCGTCCCAGGTGATACCAGTGTGTTGGCTACCCATGATGATGATGGCCTTCAGGAGGGAGCGGTTCCCATAGTAACCACCGCTGAGGAAGAGCGACTGCTGGTCGCTGAAGCCACGGTTGACAAACCCGTCGCTACCGAGACCGTTGTACACGATGTCGAATGACAGCTTGCTTGGTAGTAGGCCAGTACCAGTTGCAATGCCGTATTGCCATGTGTTGAACGAACCGCCCGACAGGTCGATGGTGGCGTAGGGTGAGGGGCGAACTCCCAGGGTTTGCATGTTCATAGAGCCGCCGAACGATGCGGAACCTCCAGTGGATGCACCGATGCCTCGTTGTAGTTGCACGCTTTGAGCCATGCCGCCGAGGTTGGGAATGTTGTACCAAAACACGGACTGGCTTTCGGCATCGTTGAGGGTAATGCCGTTGATGTTGACGTTGATGCGTGAAGCATCTACGCCTCGGATGCGGAACGACGTGGCTCCTACCATACCGTTTTCACCGCTCACCACTACGGAAGGTTCGGTCTCTATCATGTAGGGCAGAGCTGGAGAAATCTTGTTTTCGTCCAGTTGTTTCCTACTGAGGGTGGTGGTGGTCAGAGGCGTCTTGTTGTCGGCTCGCGAAGAGCGGATGAGCACCTCCTCCAGTGTGCGAGCCGTGCTGTCGGTGTGGTTCGACTGTGCAAAGCCTCTGTTTGTGCCCATTAGCAGAACTGCAAAAAGCATTGCTGCCGTCAATTTCAATGTTTGTGTTCCTGTTTTTTTCATTTTTGTCTATACATTATATTATATGTGTATCCTTCCTCATGGTTGCAGACATTGCGCAGTACGAGGACGGAGTTCGTCTGGCCACTTTGGCCGTGGGCAGGGGTGATTGAAATATAAAACAGATGGAATTTGATCCTCCCTACGCCGGCATTACCCGTATCAGGTTCCATGGGTTTAATCTCAGCCTCAACAGTGTTGAAGCACCCCGTCATACTGTGGTTCCTGTCTGAAACCGAGCGCAAAGGTACGAACTTTATTTCAATTGTACCATATTGGGTGTAAATTATGCGTACGCATGGTGTTGGAATTCGTAGCGAATGCCAAACAAAAAAGAGGTTCTTGATGGACCTCTTTTGCCGATGCGCAGTTCAGAGCAGTGCCTCCAAGCGTGCGACTTTTTCCAGTGGAGTATATCGGAGTCGAAGCTTTTGTGTTATTCTTGCACAATCTTGCGTATAATACCATTGTTTTGTTGGATGTTACAGATGTTTTGTCTGTAGGGAAGTATATATAATCGGACATAACACGACACTGCATTTTTGGTTAGTTTTTGGTTAGCGTGTGGTTATGGTTTTGTGATAGCAGATTAAACTTGGTCATTTCCTGCTCTTTCAACTCGTCCACAATCTTGACGTATGGCTTCATGGCATGAAAGTCGCTATGTCCTGTCCACTTCATTATCACCTCGGCAGGAATGCCCAAGCGTAGGGCATTCACGACAAAGGTACGGCGTGCACAATGGGTGGTGAGCAACTCCCACTTGGGATGCACCTCCTCGACACGCTGACTGCCCTTGTAGTAGACGATGCGTATCGGATCGGTCAGTTCTATCGCCTTGCCTATCTCTTTGAGTGCAGCGTTCATTTTTTGGTTGCTGATAACAGGCAGGGCTTTGCCGCCCTCGTTGAGGGGACTTTGCTGGAAATCCTTGTTGCGTTCCAAGATGGCACGGGAGAAGTCGTTGAGTTCGATACGCAAGCCGTCAATGGTCTTTTGCGTTACCACGCTGATATAATCCCCGTGAATGTCAGACATCCGCAGTTTCGCCACATCGGAGTAGCGCAGACTGGTGAAGCAGCAGAAACAGAATACATCACGCACTTGTGCCAATCCGTAGCGGTCGGAGAAGTCGTGTTCGTAGAGCCGCATGAGTTCGTTCCATTCGAGGTAGATAATTTCCTTGCTGTTGCCGTCAGTACCTTTGAACTTGGGTCGGTACTCCTCGAAAGCGAGGCTGTCGATATAGCCTTTGCGGTGTGCCCACCGCAAGAACCAGCGCAGGATGCCGAGGTCTTTCTCAATGGTGGTGTTCCGCAGTCCTTTCTTCATTAGGTGTTGCGTGAAGCGTTGTAGACCGTCCTCAGTGATGTCGGAGAACTGTAGGTCGGGTGCGAAGTCGTGGAGGTGTGCCTTGATGGTGTGGAATTTCTGGAATGTTCCGTGTGTCCAGCCGTTCTGTTCGCCCATCGTGGAGGCAAAGATGTCGATGAGGTCGAAAATAGATTGTTCGTCCTGCTGTTTCTCTGTGCCGAAATAGAGGCGCAGTTCGTGGCGTATGTCGGAAGTGGTAGGTACGGTGTTGGCGAGGTGCTGGCGTTGAAAGTAGTCGTCGAAGTGTGCGGTGATGGCGGAGAGACGTTTGTTGATAGTGGCTCCAGTGTCGCCATTCCATCGATACGAGGGTTTGATACGCTGGCTGGTGTTATCCCAGTAGTCGGGCGGCACCTGCTCTCCCGACAGTGAGGCGACACGTTGCCCAGCCCACGATATGCGGACGGAGATATACTGCCTGCCGTCATTGTCCGTGGTCTGCTTTGGTTGGAGGTTGAAGCGGACGGAGTATTTCATTTCCGCGTGTTCTCCTCAATTTTGACAAGCAATTGTATAATTGCACAGATTATGAGTGTCCCGACAGATGCAGCAAGGATGTAGAGGAATAAATCCCATTCGTCATCGTCTACGATGGTGAGGACAAACTGCCATACCAATGAGATAGCACAGAGTGTCATGAGGATGTGTGTAAAGGCGAGCCAAAAACGGTTGCTCGGGGTTAGGAATTTGGCGATTTTGTCCTGCTTCTGGGCGTTGGTGTTGGTGTTGTTCTCCATAGGAATGTGTATTAAAATTTAACTGTGGTTTAATCCTGCTTGATGACCTCTCGCCCAATCAGTTGTTTCAGCCGTGCGCCCACTGTGCTGTCGGCGAAGATGGTTGCCCAATGGCATTCGTAGCGAGGGTTGTTGATATTGTCGCCGTACTGATAGACCACAATACGTTCCTTGTCGCAGATAGCGAAGAGCGATGAGTGAAGCATGTTTGCGTATGAGCGAGCCTGATAATATGCGTTGTTGTATTCCTGCATTGAAGCCATGTCGAACTTTGCCTCAATTACGAGTGGTGCGTGTTCGTGGTGATGTTCACCGTGTGGGAAGAATACGAAATCGGGGATGGCTTTCTCTTTGCGTCCAGCCTTGAGGGAGAGTTGTCGAACCCAGTCGGCAGAGGTATAGCCGAGGCGTTGCAGGCATGGGATAAGAATGTTCTCCTCCACGTCATGCTCGTTGGAGATTGTGCCGAAGTCGTATTGTTCGCCCTCGAAGAGGTGGGGTAGGGTTGATGTATCGCCACCTTTCTGTTCGATGATACGGAGTAGTTCAGAGTAGTCTCGTGCGGTGAGTTCCCAACCATTGATGCCCTGCAAGTTCTTTCGGACGATAGGCAGTTGAGAGAAGTAGGGGTCGGCTTTCAAATCCTTAAATGTGATTGGCGGCACTTTGACACCTGAACATACAGTGGTTCGGCAATGGTAGTAATCGAAAGGGTTGAAAATAGAGCCATGAATAGCAAAGTCCGTCGCCATCCACCGCGCACCAAGCGCGACTGTCCCTACCGCACCGTCAAGCAAGGCCTCTGCGCCCTCGCCTACATCGAAGATGAGCAGCAGTGCGATAAGATAACCTACTGCAACCGCATGGCACCATATCAACGAAAATCACACAAGCGCAATCGAACCAATGAAAACAAAACTGATTAGTCGCCTCCGTCGCCTCTTCTTCGTCCGCTACCGTCTCACCGTGCAGTACCGTGGAGCGGCAAATACGCAAAACCTCTACTTTCAAAACAGTCGAGGCCTCCGTACAATGGCCAGCAGCCTCCCCAATGTGGTCTACTGGAGCCTCTACAAGCGAGGCCCACTGGGACTGCCCGAACGCGAAGTAGACTGCTCATTATGGCATAACCATTAGTCCTACGGGACAGTAGAAATGCCTACTTGACCACCAAAAGAAAAAGAAGACATGATGCTTAGGGTGATAACATTGTTTAGCGGGTACGATAGCCAATGCTTGGCCTTGAACCGCCTACGCCAGCACAACCCCACTTTCGATTATGAGTTGGTTGCCTGGTGCGAGGTCGACCGCCACGCTATTACTGCCCACAACGCCCTATTCCCACAGTGGGCAGACCGCAACCTCGGTGACATTAGCCGCGTAGATTGGGCGCAAGTGCCGCAATGCGACCTATTGACTTACTCGAGCCCATGCCAAGACTTCTCCCAAGCAGGAAGACAGCAGGGCGGTAAAGAAGGCAGCGGCACACGCAGCAGCCTGTTATGGGAATGCCGCAAGGCTATTGAAACATTACGGCCAAAATACCTGTTGTTTGAGAATGTGCCAGCACTGGTCAGTAATAAGTTTATTACAACATTCCTACAGTGGGGGCATACACTTGAAGCATTGGGCTACACCAACTATTGGCAGTGCTTGAATGCAAAAAATTATGGCGTGCCACAGAACCGTAACCGTGTATTCATGATCAGCATACACGGGCAGCACCAGCCCTACTATTTCCCGAAGCCATTCAAACTTGAAAAGCGGTTGAAAGACGTACTCGAAACCGATGTGCCAGAGAAATACTATCTATCCGACGATAAAGTGGCCAAACTGCTCGACTTTAACGAAGACAGAGAAAGCAAAGGCATGGGGTTCAGATTCAAGCCACATCTACAAGAAGACGAATACGTCTCCACTATATCAACAATGAACGGAGGCAGACCGACCGACAACTTTATTGCAGAACCAACCGTGCATTGTGTTGGAAGTATCAACCCTGATAACACTTTTCATGGAACGATACGACAGAGCGATAGGGTATATGGTACAGACGGCATTTCGCCAACGATAGATACAGCACAGGGTGGTGGCAGGATTCACAAGGTGGTAATAGAGCAGCACCGCCAATATTGGATAATGGAAAAATCAGACACACCAACCCACACAATCGTTGCCCGTCCGCACGGGTATTTCAGGGGCGCCGAGTATAAAGATTTCGCCCCAGCCGTCAAGTCCTCGGCATACGCAGCTAACAACCCGATTATAGAGCAACAGGTGTTGGGATGGAGCCGTGATGAGAGAGGCAATGTTGTAGACCGCCATCCTGTAGATGTTGCTAATTGCGTAACATCCGACAAGCGAGATAACACACAGAACTATGTACAGGAAAAGAGCATTGCCGCCATGCGTGGGCGTGCTGATAAAGAGGGCAAGACAGCACAAAAATTAGAGGTAGGCACCACAGATACCAGCAACGCGCTCACAAGCGTAGCAAAAGACAACCTATTGCAGACACGCACACGTATCCGCCGCCTCACAGAACGTGAATTGTTTAGACTTATGGACGTGGACGAACCCGACATCGACACGCTGTTAAACGCAGGATTGCCGAAGACACAACTTGCAAAACTCGCAGGCAACAGCATTGTGGTCGGTGTGCTGTACCACATATTCAACCGCCTCTTGATTGACACCGAAGCCGAGGCAAACACACAACTGAAACTAATTTAATATATTTAAAAACAATAGAATAAACAAAAAAAAGAATAAATGAAGATGAAAACTATTGATGTTACGATAAGTGGTAGGTTGCTTGTGCCAGAAGAGGCAAGCTATGATGAAATATACGAAGCAGTGAGGTTTAATGTTGGGCTGAACGGGCAGATGTCTATAGACAACCCTGTTGGAATGGACTTGGAATGGGTGGCAGAAGACATCGTAGAAATTAGAGAAGCAATTAGATAGATAAAAGTAGACAAACAATGAACACACACAACATCAAAGTACAACGTCTTTCCGACAATGCAATCATGCCCACCAAGGCACACGATGGCGATGCGGCCTACGACCTCTATTGCCCCGAAGATACAATGGTACACATTGGGCGCAACCTCATCCGCACCGACATTGCCATTACCATGCCTGCAAGTATATGTGCGTTTGTTCGCTCACGCAGTGGTTTCTCACTCTTCGGAGTGAGTGGCTCGGATGGTAAGAAGCACAACGCCCGAATGGTAACAGGACTTATCGACAGCGGCTATCGCGGCAACATCGGCGTGATAGTGGAAAGTTATGAGACGTTTACCATCGCCAAAGGCACACGCCTCGCACAACTGCAATTCTCATACGTGCCATTTACAACCCTCGAAGAGGTGAATGAACTGGATATAACCGACCGCAAAGGCGGCTTTGGCAGTACGGGGATAAAATAAAATCAACTAATTATGAAACAAGAACAAAACAAACAATTCGGCTACAACATAACCATTGTAGACAACAACATCATGAACCTCCGCGAGAAAATAATTACCCACCATGTATATGCGCTATTGTTGTGCTATACTCAAAGAGGGAGGGGGCGAGGGGTGTGCCGTGATTACTGGCGTGCGCCGCGACGAGAGCCGCAAACGCGCAGCGTACATGCCCGTCCAACGCCGAAGACGCACCAAAAGTGGTGCTGAAACCAAAGACCTTGACCAAATGGAAGCGGCAAACTTTGAATGTGTGTCGGGCAAGGATAAATTTATGATATACCCAATCCTTGACTGGACGGAGGCCGACGTGTGGGCATTCCTTGCGGAACGCAATCTGCCTCGTAACCCATGCTATGACAACGGACACCGTGTCGGTTGCATGTTTTGTCCATTTGCCAGCAAAAAGCAGAAAGATTACTACACCAACCGATACCCTAAATTCCACACCACATTGATTGCTCACTTGCAACGATACCTCGACAAGCAAGACCCCTCACGCCGCAATTTCACCACCGCCGAAGAATATTTTGCATGGTGGAAAAGCAAAGAGAATATAAACACCTACAGAGCAAAGAAAAGACAGTTAAACATAAATTTTGACGAGATGAAAAGCAGCAAGAAAGGAGATATGCTATGAATGGTCGGGAGAGGATGTGTGCTGCGGTGGTGGAAGCAATCGGAGAGGTCGCTGCCGTGTCCGTGGAAGACTTGAAAGGCGGATCCAGGCGTAGGGATATCGTCTTCTGCCGCTTTATCGTAGCGAGGGAACTGTACAAGCGCACCTGCATGGACTACCAGGCAATAGCAAAGTGGATGGGGAAAGATGTGGGCATGATAGCCTACTATGTGCGAAGATATGAAGAAGATTATAATGCCTATCCAAAGTTTCGCGAACTTGCAAAAAAAGTGGAGGTATTACTTAATGGCGAGGTGTGATGCCTCTGCATTGAGGCAAAAACGCACTAATTATCAATGTCGTACAACTTAACAAATAACTTATGCCATCAAAATATAATTAACAGAAAAATAAAAAGTAATATTGCTGCATGAATGTATGTGAAACACAATCGTTAAAGGTGGCCTCTATGCTTGCAAATAAGGGGCAGTTAGATGGGCAAGGAATCAGCACCATAAATCGTGCCACCAGCCGACGTGGGTGCTATGGTTGGCAGGAATTTATGTTCCGCTGGTGATGATGGCTCAAATCAGTAACAAAATATACCAATAATGGCTAAAAACGATATAGTGAAAGCGGGTGAGGCTACGCGCTTTCGATCAGGTGAAGAACAGGCGAAGATAGCGGCCAAGGGTGGCAGGGCGTCTGGGCGCAAACGGAGAGAGAAAAGGCAATTCAAAGAGCTGCTTGAAATAGCACTTTCAACCGAGGTAACGAACAAGACCACGGGCGAGCGTACAAGTCGCAAGGACGTGGCTATGATACGTCTTGCGGACAGGTGCGCAAGTGGCGACCTCAAGGCTATTAGTCTTGCAGCCGAGTTGCTGGGTGAGAAAGTGATGAAACAGGAACACAGCGGAGAGGTGAAAGCCGAGGTGGTGGACAACCGCACCCCCGAGGAGATAAAGGCGAACATTGAACGTCTGGGCAAGCTCTACAACATGATAAACGAGGACATGGGCAAGTGATTAGCAAACGGGGCAACATAAGGGCAAAGGAAGAGGATGAGATGAGCCGGCTGGTGGCAGCGTATGCCAAGGAGCGGTTCTGGTGCTTTATGCCATACGCCAACCCCAATTATGACCCGCAATGGTTTCATCAGCATATTGCCAACAGCTGCCAACGGCTGTATGAGGGGGAGATAAAGAAGCTGATGATATTTGTGCCGCCTCAGCATGGGAAAAGCGAGATTGTGAGCCGTTGCTTCCCTGCATGGGTGCTGGGAAAGAATCCCGACACAAAGATAGTGGGCTGCTCGTATTCCGCAGTCCTTGTACAGCAGTTCTCGCGCTCCATACAACGCACGATAGACAGCGAGGAATACAAACGCATATTTCCCGACACCTACCTAAACGGAAGCAACTTGAGGACGGTCGTCAAGGGCTACTTGCGGAATGTGGATCTGTTTGAGACGGTAGGACACAAGGGCTTCTACAAGGCCGTTGGTGTCGGTGGGTCGCTCACAGGTACGCCCGTCGACATCGGCATCATAGACGACCCCGTGAAGGATGCTGTCGAGGCGTATTCTACAACCTACAGGGAGCGTGTGTGGGAGTGGTACACGAGCGTATTCCTCACACGCCTGCACAACGAGAGCAAGCAACTCCTCATTATGACCCGCTGGCATGACGATGACCTTGCGGGGCGGCTGTTGGAACGTGAGGGCAACACATGGGACGTGGTGAGCATACCGGCACTCTGTGAGGACAAGAGCAACCCCAACGACCCACGAGAGATCGGCGAAGCACTGTGGGAGAACCGGCACAGCCGCGAGCGTCTGCTTGAGGTGGAGAAACGAAGCCCACAGACCTTTGCCGCACTCTACCAGCAGCGGCCTACGATACAAGGCGGCAACATCATCAAGCGCGACTGGTTCGGACATGTCAGCGCGGCCGAGTTTAATCGCATGTATCATGGTGAGCCAGTGGTGTTCTTTCTGGATACAGCCTACACCTCGAATCAAGCCAACGACCCCACGGGCATCATCGCCACATGCAAGATTGGCGGCGAGCTGTACATCACACATGCGGAAAAGGTGCTGATGAAGTTCCCCGACCTCATCCGACACATCCCGCAGTATGTGAAGGCGCATGGCTACACGACAAAAAGCAGCATCCGTATCGAGCCGAAGGCCAACGGCCTGTCGGTTATTGATGAGCTGAAAGACAAGACAGGCCTCAACGTAACAAAGACACCCAGCCCGAAGGACGACAAAGAAACGCGTCTCAACGTAGCCTCGCCCTCGATAGAGGCTGGACGTGTGGTGCTGGTTGACGGAGCGTGGACGGAGCAGTTCATCGACGAGGTGTGCGGTTTCCCAGCCAAGCCGCATGATGAGTATGTGGACGTGCTGGCATACGCTGTGGACTACCACCTCGCCAATCCGTACAAGCCGATAGACCGTGCCAAGATAGCACGGCGCGTATATTGACAACCCAATAAATACCCGATAACGATGACAATTCAAGAAATTCTAAATCACCCTGCTGGAGCGACACAGACCATTGCTTCGCTCAAGGAAAAGACCATCACCCTGCGCCCGTGGAAAGGCGGCAAAGGCTTGATGCGAGAGTACAACAGCCGCTACCACCCCGTTATGGACAGGTCGAAGTACCCCGACGTGGTGAACGACGACGGCTCTCTCGAAGAGGTTACGCGTATCACCCTCGACCTGCAACAACTGGCCGTCAAGCGTATGACCGAACTGGTGTGCGGCATACCAGTGAAGCGTGTATACAAGCCCGAAAACGACCGACAGAAAGAAGTGGCGATATGGCTGGAGAATATCTATGAGCGCAACCGCATAGACGCGGTGAACGTAGACCGCCTCAACCAACTATTCGCAGGCTGCGAGATAATGACGCTGTGGTATGCCGTGGAACAGAAGAACACAATCTACGGCTTCGCCTCACCCCTCAAGATACGCTGCCGCACGTTCAGCCCGATGCAGGGCGATGAGTTGTACCCCCTTTTTGACGAGTACGGGGATATGGTAGCGATGAGCATTGGCTACACTCGTAAGAAGGACGGGCGCAGCGTGAACTATTTCGACACCTACACAGCCGAGCGACACATCAAATGGAGCAACGAGAATGGCGACTGGACACCGATAGAGGACGACCAA
>JAFTFL010000009.1 GCA_017449525.1 Bacteroidales bacterium
TATCGTATATATATTATTTGTCACATATCTTGAAGTCTGGAAGGCCTCTCAACTTTCCAGACTTGGTTGGAGATTGGTTACATCTCCGAGAGTTTCTTGTAACCCTCGTAGCGCAGCTTGGCGTTGCGTTCTGTGGCGACGAAGAGTTCTTCGGCCTCTTGCGGGAAGGTCTTCATCAGCGAGTTGTAGCGCACCTCGCCCATAATGAAGTCGCGGAACTTGCTCCAGTCGGGCTCCTTCGAGTCGAGGTGGAAGCCGTTCTTGCCTTCATCCTCTTCGGCGGGGTTGAAGTGCCAGAGGTGCCAGTAGCCGCACTCGACGGCCAGCTTCTCCTCGTTCTGCGTGCGACCCATACCAATCTTGATGCCGTGGTTGATGCAGGGAGCATAGCAGATGATGAGCGACGGACCGTGATAAGCCTCGGCCTCCTTAATGACTTTGAAGTACTGTGCCTGGCTTGCGCCCATAGCCACCTGCGCCACATAGACGTAGCCGTAACTCTTGGCAATCATGCCGAGGTCTTTCTTGCGAATCTTCTTGCCGCTGGTGGCAAACTTGGCCACAGCACCTGCCGGAGTGGCTTTCGAGCTCTGTCCGCCAGTGTTGGAGTACACCTCGGTGTCCACCACCACCACGTTCACGTCTTCGCCGCTGGCCAGCACGTGGTCCAGACCGCCGAATCCGATGTCGTAGCCCCAGCCGTCGCCGCCGAATATCCACTGGCTGCGCTTGGCGAGGTATTGCTTGTTGGCAAGCAGTTCGCTCTCCAGCTCGCAGCCATGGCACGGGCAGATTGGGCTGCCGGCAGCCTTGGCTTCTTTGGCCTCCTTCAACTTCTGGGCAGCAACTTCTGCACCATAGAGTTCCTTACCCTTGCCCTGCCAAAATTCGATAGCGCCATCGATGGGCAGAATAGCTTTCTCAAGGGCAGCAATGAACTCGTCGGTGGCTTTGCGGTTGGCGATGGTGTCGTCGAAGGTGTCGAGCCACTTCTGCGTGGCTTCGCGCATCCAGTCGTAGACGGTTACTCCGACCAGTTCCTCTGCTTTGCGCTTCAGGCTCTCGCGCATCTGGCGTGTTGCGGTAGCCATACCGAGGCCGAACTCGGCGTTGTCCTCGAAGAGGGAGTTTGCCCATGCGGGACCAAAACCGCTGCGATAGTTGCGGCAATATGGCGTGGCAGGAGCCGAGCCGCCATATATGCTGGAGCAACCCGTGGCGTTGGCCACCATCATCTGCTCGCCGAAGAGCTGGGTGATGCACTTGAGGTAAGGCGTCTCGCCGCAACCGGCACAGGCACCGCTGAACTCGAACAGCGGTTGTGCAAACTGGCTATTCTTCACCGAGGCAAACTTGTCGATGAGGTTGTCCTTATAGGATACTTTCTTCTGTGCGTAGGTCCAGTTGGCAGCCTCGCCGAGCTGGCTCTCGAAGGGCTTCATCACGAGGGCTTTCTCCTTGGCGGGGCAGAGGTCGGCGCAGTTGCCGCAACCTGTGCAGTCCATCACGCTCACCTGCATACGGAAGTGCATACCGGCCAGCTCCTTCGGCATCTTCACGTCGGCGGTCTTCATGCCTTCGGGTGCGTTCTTCAGTTCCTCGTCGGTCATCACGCAGGGGCGGATGGCGGCGTGGGGACACACCAGCGAGCACTGGTTGCACTGTATGCAGTTCTTCTCGTTCCACTCGGGAACCACCGTGGCCACGCCGCGTTTCTCGTACTCGGTGGTGCCGGCAGGGAAGGTGCCGTCCTCGTAACCCACGAAGGCCGACACGGGCAGGTCGTTGCCACACTGTGCCACCATCGGGCGCATCACCTTGGCGATGAACTCGGGGTCACCCTCGTGTTTCTCCACCTGGAACTCGGTGCCGCAAGGCAGGTTTGCCCACTCGGCAGGGATTTCCACTTTCGTAATCTCGCCACCGCGGTCTACGGCGGCGTAGTTCTTGTTCACCACGTCCTCACCCTTGCGGCCGTAGCTCTTGACGATGAATTTCTTCATCTGCTCCACGGCGAGGTCGTAAGGTATCACCTCGCTGATCTTGAAGAAGGCACTCTGCAAGATGGTGTTGGTACGGTTGCCAAGGCCGATTTCGGCGGCAATCTTGGTGGCGTCGATGATGTACATCGTGATGTGGTGCAGTGCGAGGTACTTCTTCACGAAGTCGGGCAGCTGTGCCTTGGTCTCCTCCACAGTCCACGGACTGTTGTAGAGGAACGTGCCGTTGTCTTTCAAGCCACGCAGACAGTCATATTTGCGCAGATAGCTCGGCACATGCACGGCCACGAAGTCGGGAGTACCCACCAGGTAAGGTGCGGGCAGGGGATTGTCACCAAAGCGCAGGTGCGAGCAGGTGTAGCCACCGCTCTTCTTCGAGTCGTAGTCGAAGTAGGCCTGGCTGTACTTGTTGGTGTTGTCGCCGATAATCTTGATGCTGTTCTTGTTGGCACCCACCGTGCCGTCGGCACCGAGGCCGTAGAAGCGAGCCTCGAATGTACCCTTGGGCAGGATGGAGATTTCGGGCAGAACGGGCAGCGAACGGCAGGTTACGTCGTCCACAATGCCGATGGTGAATTGGTTCTTCTTCTCGCCCTCGAGGTTGTTGAAGACGGAGATAATCTGTGCCGGGGTGGTGTCTTTGCTCGACAGGCCGTAGCGACCGCCGATGATGCACACATCCTTGCAACCCTTGAAGGCCTCGACCACGTCCATATACAGCGGGTCGCCGTTGGCGCCGGGTTCTTTGGTGCGGTCAAGCACGCAGATGTTCTTTGCACTTTTGGGCATCACGGCCATCAGGTGTTTCACGCTGAAGGGGCGATAGAGGTGTACGGTGACGACGCCGGTCTTCTTGCCCTGGGCGTTCAGGTAGTCCACCACGGTCTTGATGGTCTCCGTTACCGAGCCCATAGCCACGATGACGTTCTCGGCATCCTGTGCGCCGTAGTAGGTGAAGGGGGCATAGTGGCGGCCGGTCAGCTTGCTGATTTCCTCCATGTAGTGAGCCACGATGTCGGGCAGAGCATCGTAGTATTTGTTCTGCAGCTCGCGGGTCTGGAAGTACACGTCGCTGTTCTGTGCCGTGCCGCGCGTAACGCTATGCTCGGGGTTGAGGGCGTTCTCGCGGAAGGCTTTCAGGGCTTTCTGGTCCACCAGCGGACGCAGCTCTTCCATATCCCAAGCCTCGATTTTCTGAATCTCGTGGCTGGTGCGGAAGCCGTCGAAGAAGTTGAGGAACGGCACGCGGCCGGTCAGGGCGGCGAGGTGAGCCACAGGTGCGAGATCCATCACCTCCTGCACCGAGCTCTCGGCCAGCAGGGCGAAGCCCGTCTGACGGGCACTCATCACGTCGGCGTGGTCGCCAAAGATGGAGAGAGCCTGTGCAGCCAGGGCGCGGGCCGACACGTGGAACACGCCCGGCAGCAGTTCGCCGGCAATCTTGTACATGTTCGGGATCATCAGCAGCAGACCCTGCGAGGCGGTATAGGTGGTAGTCAGCGCACCAGCCTGCAGCGAGCCGTGCACGGCACCAGCGGCACCGGCTTCGCTCTGCATCTCCACGACCTTCACGGTCTCGTCGAAGAGGTTCTTGCGCCCTGCGGCTGCCCACTCGTCGATGTACTCGGCCATCGGGCTGCTCGGGGTGATGGGGTAGATGGCGGCCACCTCGCTGAACATATAAGCCACATGGGCCGCAGCGCAGTTACCGTCGCAAGTCATAAACTTTTTTTCTTTTGCCATAATTGCTTAAACGTTTAAGGATTAATATTTAAGATTATTTATTTTATTAAATCGTTTTCTTCGAGAAACTTGATGAATTGAGATAAGATTTCATTATTTCTATCAGAAATATCATCTTCAACAAAATCAGAATAGGTATTCGCAATATTGAGCAATTCTTTAATTCTTGTGCCTTCTTTTTTATTTTGTTTTCTGTCAAGAATATCCCCTCGGTAGTATTTCACCTTGTCTGCAAATCTGTAGTCCGATGCCCTAATGTTGATTTTTTTCTCTAAAAGAGTCTTGTTTCCCAATATTTCCAAATTGTGTTTATCTTGCAATTCATCTTGGCGTTTTTTAGAAAGGATATGTTCGATTTCGAAATTTACATCCAAATCAATCCAAGACTGTTCTTCATCTCTGAAAGCCCACCATGTAAGCATTGATTTTGTTACAGCTCGATTGTTGGCGAATGTATAGTTGTCCAATTTGGATCGCAATACAATGGGATCAAACTTGTATTCAGAAAAAGAGATATTCTTTTCTTCAATAATATTGACCATCTCGGCATAGACAGGGGTGCGCAAAGCATTGACACCCGGACGGTCTATTGAGTATGCCCATATAAATGCTGTTATTTTATTTAGAAACGTGTAAAACTCTGCATCTGACAAGTCGCCACTTGTATTTCTGTTTTTCAAAAAATACACCGATACAATGTAAGACCACATGCCATTTGGGGCATAGTTCAACACAAACAAACACCGCAATATCCGATCAGAAAAACGTTCAATATTCTGATTAAATACATCTTTCCAAAAATCGGCCAGCTCCTCAAGTTCTTCTAATGCGTTGTTATTATTTAATGCAGCATACTTGTCTTTTTCAAAGAATTTACGCAAAGCCTCTGTTGTTGATGATTTTATCCCTTGCTTGGCACGAAGATAATACATATACCTTGTAAAAAGCTCGTCCATCGGGGTACCCGAAATGGGATGAAACATCTCTTCACACAACTCCTCCAAGCATTTCCATCGACTTATAAACTCATCCTTCAGCCCCTTTTGAGCATAGTACTTATAGAATTGAGCCTTGAATATGTCCGCATCAGATAGGGGCATGCCTCTATCGTTCAAAGTGGAGAATATTCGTAGTGCCGTATTTTGATTATCAGCTTCAATGGGGAGAATAATGCAGTTGTTTAGCAATCTAGTAGGGAAATATGAAAAGAAACTCGGATATTCATTAAGGAAAATGTTTATCCTATTTTGGAAAAAACGGAAATTCTGAGCATATCCACTTTTCATATTGTCAGGTGCGACACCTGATCGCAGAATAGATAAGAATTCGTCCTTGTCATTATCAGTGGCTACTTCTGAATCAATCTTCAATTTGTCCATAACAGGCTTCCGAAACTCATTTGTTTTCCAAATACATAGTGCAAGATTTTCACGCGTATTAATGGAGTTCTCATCTTGCATTTTTCCAAACTTTTCGTAAAAAGCCCTCAATAGGAGCATTAGAGTGGTTAATCGTTGCTGCCCATCAATCACCTCCATTTTACCATCATCATTCTTAAACGTAACAATGGGTCCCAAATAATATTCATCATTGTCACTGTCGAATTTTGTGTAGTCATTATCAGGGAATGCAAACGAGAAAATATCGTCCCATAGGGTTTGACATTCTTTATCGCCCCATGCGTAGGGACGTTGATAATCTGGTATCAAAAAGTCTGACTTTCTATCAGAAAATAAATCAAATATTGTTCTTTGGTCAACGTTGAGTTTGCTCATTTTTTGACTATTTTATAATTAATCATCTTTTCCTATTCTATGCTGTTACTTGTCGCCGCCTTTCTTTATCCGCTTCACCGTATGTGTGATCTTACCGATGATGATGTTGATTTCAAGTGAAGATTCAGTCTCCGCAGTCTCGAGGTCGGGCATCACGATGTCGGTCAGCACCTCGCCGAAGTGCTGCATTTTGCTCTTCTGCACTTCCTTGTCAGCTTCCTTGTGCAGTTCCACCAACTCGCGCTTCAGGCTGCGGACTTTTGCGAAGGTCTCAATGATGGCAATGGTAACAGCTGTTGCACGTTCGCTCTTTAGTATGGTAGCCAGCATATACAACCCCTTCTCGGTGAAAGCCCGCGGCTCAACAGGAGAATTCTTCAGGGGCTTGAAGTGGTCGAAATTTTCGACCAGTTGCTGCTTTTCAATACTTTGCAAAGTAAAGAAGTACCCTTCCGGGAATTTGTCGGGGTTGTTCTTCACCGCCTCATTTACCCTTTTGGTTTCAACTCCATACAATTCCGCCACATCACGGTCGATGAGAACCTTCTGCCCACGTAACACAATCAAACGAGTTTCTATCTCTTGCGTTTCAATGGTGTTTGGAGTTGCTATTAGTACTTTCTTTGTCATATTACGTTCTATATGTTATTTTATTTTCTGCAGTTTCCTATTTTCCACTTCTTCCATCACGGTCATTTGAGTCTATTTGTTTTGCTTCGTCAGTGGTGGTGTCAAGGGCCAACTTGTCTTGGGCGTTGAGGGGACTGACGACGGACTGTCCTGTGCGTTGCTCTATTTTGCGGCGACGTGTTGTTTTTTTTTGTGGATGCTTGATATTGTGTGCTATTTGTGGTTCATGGTTGGTTGTGAAGTATATGCAATTTGTTGATTATTAAATTATTATTTTTTATTTTGGTGTGTAATTAGGTCGCGAAGGTACGAAAAAAATAGGCCTCGGAGGTACGATAAAGTGCAATGCTTTACTTAAGTGGTTCTTGGTAAGGAATGTGGGCACTTATTGAGGTGGTTGTGGGGGATGAATAATGAATAATGAATAATACTTCGACCTTCTAGACCTTACAGATTGTTGATTATTTGGGAGGGTGCATGTTCAAGAGCGGACAACCAAATTCAGCAAAGTATATATAAAAATATGTGCACGAATTGAAAACAACATGTGTACGAGTTGATGACAATATGTATTCGAACCGTTTTAAAGTTGTGTATAAAATCTTTAAATCTATATATATGGACTGATTGTGGTTAGTGCATGATGGAGACGCGTTGCCGTGAACCGCTGCCCGACAGCAGTCCGCCGTTTTTGTCTATCATGGCCTGCCAGCCGCAGCACGATACGACACGATGAGAATGGAACTTCGGCAGGACATCGGGGCCATCGCCGACAATGAGAACCTGATGCGTCGCCTCGCCCTCTACGCCGAGAAACTGGTCAAGGAACAGAACGTTGCGCAAAGCGAGATCAGAGGGAGTTTGCTCACTATGCTGAGCAAAGCAACGTCGCTGAAAGTAATGCCCCAGTACTGATGACAAAGGAGGAGTTTTTGTCGAAGATTGAAGGCTCTGTACAGCAGGTTGCTCGCGGCGAGTACTCCTCCTTGCTCCCTGGTGAGGATCTGACCACACACTTAAGACGCTTGGGCTATGAAATATGAAGTCCGTCTGATGCGCGAGGCGGAAGCGGATTTGGTGCGTCTTGCAAAGTCCGACCCCAAAGTTTACACTAAGGCTAAAAGATTCCTTGATGAACTGGCCGAGCACCCCAAGACCGGCAACGGCCATCCCGAGCCGCAGAAAGGTCAGCCTGCGAACCGTTGGAGTCGCGAAATCACGAAGAAGCACTGCATGGTCTATCGCATCTTCGACACAGAAGTGGAGGTGGAAGTTCTCGCCGCCTACGGTCATTATGACGACAAACAACATTGAGAAACAAGGCAATCTGCTTTGGCGAAACCAAGGATCCCATCGGCACCATCCTCGCCGAAGCCCAGCGCTGTAGCTACGACACATCGAAGTGCAACTCAACCTTGGCTTTGGGCCTTCGTGAAAACAATCCTGCAAGGAAGATGCAGATGGAATAGATAATTGATGGCATTAATACAATGTCCATAAACACTGCTAAATCTACATCTACATCTAAATTGACAAGTATACTTATTGGCAATCCTGTGCTCAAAGGAAAAAGCGTAAGCAAGCAACTCTTACGCATCAGCCAAAGGGGAACATTAATCAATATCAGCACAAGAGGACAAAACCAGACATACCAATTGCGACGAGCCTTTTCGTAAACATAGTGAGCAGCTATCCCAGGAAGTACCATTGCAAGAATACTGACAGCTACGGTAAATCTCGCTATCGTTCCTTCTGGGTATTCGAACACGTTGTTGTCAAAAGTATTATACACCAGCAAATACCCTAATAGGATGTACGCCAAGTAGACAATCATAAAAGCCCAAAAGAAAGGAATCTTTCTTCGGTCCGTGTCGAATGATGCTGTCCTCATTTTTTCTGTATTTATAGGTTCTTCCCTTTATTAACGTTGTCCACTATGCTTTATTGCTCTCGCTGTCAACATTTTCTTCCGCTACGAGGCAATAAATTCCCCCGACCTTCGTTTTCTATTGGAAAAAGAGTTGAAAACGATATGAAACAAGGTAATCTGTTTTGGCCGCTGGTGGTGGGGTTGGTGCTGGCGCTGGTGATGGGATTTCTGGCGCTGACCAACGCCATCGGGATTTGGCACATTCCGGAGCTGTGGTCGCAGATCTTCGCCGCCTGCACGGGCGCTATCGTGGTGGCGGTGGTTACGATGGTGTTGATGCACGGCCAGCGCGCCACCGAGGAGGCTAAGGAGAAAAGCATCAAGATATACGAGAGTAAGGTGTCGGTTTACTCTCGATTTGTGACCAAGATGTACAAGCTGCTGGAGGATGACCAAGTGTCGTGCGACGACTTCCTGGCCTTGCGCACCGAGATCTTCAGCTCGCTGATATTCTACCTTGACGACAGCCACCTGCGTATGATGCTCGCCGAGATAGGCAACATTAAGGACTTCCGCGACGGCACCGCGATGGTCTCCACCTTTGCTCGCATCACCAACATCCTGCAAGACGACCTGCTGTCGCGCTCCTACCGCGCCGACGACCGCGAGCAGGTGTTAGTCGACCTCTGGCAACGCTTCGAGACGCTTTCAGCCTTCTGCCCCATCCCAAGCAAATAAAGTTATCTTTGGTGAACGACAGAACAAACTATGCGCATCAAGCAGGCTATTGAGAACAGGGAATTGTAGGGGCGGGAGAAGACGCTGTTTCTTACGTCAACGTGGGTGCCGATGGGTGTTATGATAAGGTTTTCCTGTGGGTAGAGACATTTGACGGATGACAACATGCCGGTGGCAGCGCTGGATTTGCAGCGCTATCTGGGCGACTGGTACGAGCTGGCGCGCTTTGACCACAGTTTTGAGCGCGGATTAGACTTCTGCAAGGCCAACTACGCCCTGCGCGAAGATGGCAAGATTGCTGTGACCAACACCGGCATCAAGGACAGCAAGCCCAAAACCTCCAACGGTAAGGCCAAGACCACCGACACGCCCGCCCTGCTGCGCATCTCGTTCCTCGGCCCCTTCTACAGCGACTACCGCGTAATGCTGCTCGACGCCGACTATCGGTGGGCCCGCGTCGGCAACAAGAGCGCCGACTACCTCTGGATACTCTCTCGCACGCCGGAGCTGCCCAAGAAGACCCTCGGCACCATCCTCTCCGAATCCCAGCGTCGTGGCTACGACACCTCGAAGCTCATCTGGGTGAAACAGAAATAAAGAACTATGATTGCAAAAAACAGCAACGGCTACCATCTTTGCGGACGGCAGCCGTTTTTTTATTGGGAATAAATATTACCTCTCGTCAATCACTACTTCGGCGTTCTTGTAAAGCGACGGGATGTCGTTGTACTTGATGCGGAACTTCGTGCCGTGGTTGTGGCCGGTGCGGGCGTCGAAGTCGATGTATATCTTGCCGTCGCGAATGGCTTGGATGAAACGCTCTTGGTCAAAGTTTGAGAGTTTCAGCACATAGTTGTAGAGGAAATACTCCTTGCGTTTGCGTCCAACGGTTTCGGTCTTCACTTCGGCGCGGACATAAAAACAGTTCTTCAACTTTGTGCCCGCCTTGTGGAAGAGGTCGTCGAAACCCCAATAAGGCACGATGTCAAAGTTCTTGGTATGTCCGACACGTTTCTTGACGCTTTCGAGCCATTTCGAGTGACGAGCGTCGGAGTGCATGCTGTCAAAATAACCTCCACCTTGCGCTCTTTATCGTTCACGTGTACCTTGAAGCCTCGGTCGCTGTATTGCTTGGCGTTCAGTGTGGCGCGGAATGACTTTTCGCCTTTCGGATAGGTCGTGCCAGCTTTGTCGTGCGACCAACCGTAGAGTGGCAACATCTGCGAGGGGATGATGGTGAGTGCCGTGGGCGAAGGTTCGGTATGGAACATTGTCAGTAGCGATGAAGTGTTGGCCCGCTGTGCCTTCAATTCCCATTCGGCGGCATTGGGGATTGGCAGGTTGTTCTCCGGAATTTCCAACAGGTCTTCCAAGATGTTGCCAACCGCGCCGTCGTTTCCCTTGCGGTAGTTCTCAATCCAGCCTTTGGCGTAGATTGCCTTGAATTTCTTGATAAGTTCAGCCTTCGAAAAGGCTTTGAGTACCGTAGCCATATTCTTTTTGTTGTTTTTTCTTTCTGGGTATTGCAGATGAAGTTGCAAACAAATTCAACTGATGGAATTTTGCAACCTCTGGGTTAACTTTGTTCTTTTCCAACCGTGCGTTGGCAGCCTCGCAATACTGTGCCGACTTCTCAATGCCAATAAAATCACGGCCAAGTCCTGCAGCGACAACCGCCGTTGTCCCGGAGCCCATAAACGGGTCGAGAACAATCTGTGCAGTCGTTGAGGAAACAATGCGGTCAATCAGTTCGACGGGGAACGGTGCAGGATGGTCGTTCCGCTGCTCTTGCATAATCTCCCACACGTCACCATAGCTGTTGCAATGGGGCGCAAGTTTGAAATCCTTTTTTGCTATGAGATAAATCACCTCGTAGGTTGGCAGGAAGTAGCCAGCATTGAAATTGATGCCACCCTTGCGTTTCCATATTATGATTTGGCGGATCGGAACGTCATACACAATATCACGGCGGTCTTGTATTAAACCATCCTGCACACGCCATTTGTGGTTGTAGAATATTGCACCATTGTCCTTGATGACGCGGACAAGTTCAAGCAAAACTTCGTGCTGCCATTTTGCATACTCCTCGACTGGCATACAGTCGTCGTAGTTCTCGTAGCCTTTGATGAGGGCAGCGTTTGCCCATTTGCCACCGCGCCCGTCCTTCATACCGTTTCCGGTTGAATTTTTTAGATTATATGGTGGAGATGTTACAACCAAATCAATGCAAGCATCCGGAAGTTGATGCAGTACATCGAGGCAGTCGGCATTGATGATTTTATTAAGATATTCTGTAATCATAGAATATATTCTCCCTACATAACGCCACCGTTCATTTTTATTGCCCATGCGGAGGCGGAATGTTGGTACTTTTCTGCATTTTCACCGCGCATATATAATGGGAGCGTTACACGGCTGCAAATTGGTCGCGCATCAATGCGCGGAGGGTTTACACGGCTGTTTTGCCATCCCCGTATATATGCGCGGTGCGTTGCATCATTCAGCAGGGGTCGTGTCGTCCTGCGGCGTGGTGTCGCCATTCTGCTTCTTGCCCTTGCTGCAGAGAAAGAACGCTACTCGCACGGCGTTATTGCCCTTGTTGACAATATTTTATTCCGCTACGAGGCAATAAATTCCCCCGCCCTTCGTTGTTAAGGCAAAAAAAGAAATTATGGCATCGGACAAGGCTCAATATGTGGTGGCGCTAATAGCGGAGTTTGCCGAGTACTATGGCATCACGACGACACAGGCGGCGAAATACCTGAGCCAATACAAGGTGCTGGAACTTTTCGACAGGCAGTACGGCTACCTGCACACGCAGTCGTTTGCCTCCAACGTGCGCGACCTCTCCGCCTACTTTCAAAGAATGGGAGGTTCGTTATGATTACGTTATACCACGGATCCAATGTGCGGATAACAGGTATCGACCTCAACCAATGCAGCCCCTACAAGGATTTCGGTCAGGCGTTCTGCCTCAGCGACAAACAAGAGCAGGCGATGGACGTGGCCACAGCGAGGGTGGATATCTTCGGTGGCGAGCCTGTGGTTAATGCCTACAGATTTGACGAGACGCTGCTTTCGGACGGGACGCTTTCGTTCAAGACCTTTGATGGCTACACGGAGGAGTGGGCCGACTTCGTTTACCAGCACCGCGACGAGACGATTGTGCCGCCATATGAAAGGCATAACGTTCCAGTATGCCTTCTGCACCGTTCGCGCCATAGAAAACTGGTGCTGTATGAATATAAGTGAACAGGAATTCAAGTTTATGGCTGAGGATATCACCTCCGACCTTATTCGGCTTCTGATGGACCGAGATTGTTTGACTTTGGGCAAAGCAGTTGAAAAGGTTAACGACTCCAATATCTATAAAACCCTACTGCACCCCGCGTCAGAGCTGTACTTGCAGAGTTCAGGTTACGTGTACTCTCTGTTGGAAAAAGAATTGAAAACGATATGAAACAAGGCAATCTGTTTTGGCCGCTGGTGGTGGGGTTGGTGCTGGTGCTGGTAATGGGATTTCTGGCACTGACCAACGCCATCGGGATTTGGCGCATTCCGGAGTTGTGGTCGCAGATCTTCGCCGCCTGCACGGGTGCCATCGTGGTGGCGGTGGTTACGATGGTGCTGATGCACGGACAACGCGCCACGGAAGAAGCAAAGGAGAAAAGCATCAAGATATACGAGAGCAAGGTGGCCGTCTACTCTCGATTTGTGACCAAGATGTACAAACTGCTTGAGGACGACCAGGTGTCGTGCGACGACTTCCTGGCCCTACGCACCGAGATTTTCAGCTCGCTGATATTCTACCTTGACGACAGCCACCTGCGCATGGTGTTCGCCGAGATAGGCAATATTAAGGACTTCCGCGACGGCACCGCGATGGTCTCCACCTTCGCCCGCATCACCAACATCCTGCAAGACGACCTGCTGTCGCGCTCCTACCGCGCCGACGACCGCGAGCAGGTGTTAGTCGACCTCTGGCAGCGCTTCGAGACTTTGTCGGCCTTTTGCCCCATTCCCGGCAAAAAGGAGGACTGAAACGACTTTGCAATGGCCTATGGACCTAATACTTGGGTGAACTTCGACGGCTATGTGTCGCTTATAGTCGGCGTGTGGCAGGGCTATTACGAGCCTTTCGATGCCGAGGTGGTGGATGGGGAGGCGCGCTGTGGCGAGAAGCGCCACCGCCAGATGGTGTTGCGCGACCTTTTCGACGACCACGGGCGGTGCCTGGCAGGGGTGCCGGCGATGAAATATCTGGAAGCCGTGCAGGATGACCTGCGCCCTGCCACGGAGTCCGACCTGCGCCGCATTGACAGCTTCCGCACCCGCCGCCCCGACGACTACCGCCGTTGGTTGGAACGCGACGCCACGTGCACCGACTGGGTAACCCTCGGCATCCCCGTGCCACCCGAGAAGCAGCGTGCCACCCTCATGCAGTTCCGCAAGCTGTCGCGCCCGCTGCCCGCTGCCGTTACATACAACGAACTGAAAGCTATCGCCGCCGAGGCAGGCCTGGACTTGCAGGGGTGCCGTAGCGACTACGCCTCGCAGTACGAAGACTATGTCTGCTTCTCGCTTTTCTTCCGCGTGGGCGAGCAGCGCGACCGGCAGCAGCTCTATCACGCCATCAAGCGGTTCGACCACCGCGATAGCACCGAGGATGCCCGCCTGCTGAACGACCCCGCTTGCTGGTTCAACTTCGAACACCTGTTTCTCTTCGTGGCACGCAATGTGAAGGAGTACATGGCACAGCACCCCAACCCGTCGCTGCAAAGTCTCCTAATGGATATGAAACCGGCCTTCCAAGCACTCGTCGACGGCAAGCACAAGGGCAATCCTTTGGCAAAGGAATTCCATGGCTGGGTACCTAAGCGCGTGTTCTGTTGCCAAGAGGCCTGGCAGACGGGTGCCGACTACCTCGCCCTTCTCTCCAACCGCTACTCTACAGCCCCGCTGGCCGCCGCCATGCGCACCGCCGAGTGGCAGCAGAAATACCGATGGATTTACGACGTATGCTTATAAACAGAAGACATAGAAGGAAGCAGAAACCATCCTGCCACCGCTGGCGAGTCGAGGTCGGCAATGTGGTGGTGTACACCAGGAATGTACAATTCGGCGAACGACACCACCGTCAATGGGATTCGGAGGCGTTGTTCTTTCAAGCCCTGAAACTTGGTGACGACGAGCTGGAACAGCAAGTGGAACTCCTCACGCGAGCCATAGACCTCATGCCACGCGACGCCGATTGCTACATCAACCGCGGTGTGGCGCGCGATGCCATAGGCGATGCCGAAGGAGCCCTGGCGGACTACAACATAGCCATCCGGCTGAATCCCAGGAACGCCATAGCGTGGAACAACCGTGGCTTTCTGCGCTACAAGCAGCAGCGTTTCGCCGAGGCCATCGCCGACTTCGACCGTGCCATCGCCCTCGACCCCGACTACCTGGACCCCCTCGTCAGCCGCGGTGCCGCCTACGGCACACTGGGTGAGCACGAGCGGGCGTTGGAGGATTTTCAGCGGGCCATCGACATCGATCCTGACTTCCTGCTGGCACGCGTCAACCGCGCTGCCTACAATATGAACCTTGGCCGCCTCGACGATGCCCGCAAGGAACTGCTCGAGGTGCTGGACCTCGATCCCGACAACCGCTCCCGCTCGCTCGCCGAACAATACTTGCAAATGCTTGCCGACGCCATCGCGAAGTGCTCCACACAGGGTTGAATCCGTGTGGATTATGTTTCCATCGGCAGGGCTTTCCTTGTTTCTCCCCACGTTCCGAGTATCATGGAGTCGCTGATAAGCATGGCCAACAGAGAGTCGAGAGACAGTGCATTTTTGCCGACGAGGTTCGAATACTTTCTTCTTGGGATATTGAGGCGGCTGAATACCAATACTTGTTGCGGAACATATCGCTTGTAGAATTGATAGACCGCTATTCGACTTACTGTGAGGCACAAGCTCTGCTTATTGACATTGAACAGGGTCTGATAGAGGCAGCGGTGGCGTATAACTTGGTCGCATGTGTCGAGGTGGTAGAAATTCAATGAATAATCATCGTGAATATGAAGCACGTACTCATAGTGCTACTGGCTTTGTTGGCCTGTGGGCGAATGGAGTCTGTAATCAGTGAGCCCAACTCAGATATGCAGAACGTAGTGATGTTGCAGGCGGAGGATAGGGGCGGTGATACTTCAGCCCATTCTCTTTTGCTTAGAGCCAAGCAAGATTGTGGCCGACCAAAAGTATCAAGTGTTCGTTCTTCTGATGCTCGATGTTTGCATGCCTGTAGTCAGTGGGATGGAACTTTGCGGACGCCTGTGTGCAGAGCGGGGACTTTCAATTGTCTGTCATTACGATCACAGCCCTCGGTACCCCGATGATATAGTAAAGAGACTGCGGGTAGGTGCTGACAACTACATTGTGAAGAGTTTTAAGTTTGTTGAGTTAGTGGCTTGTATTGAGTTGTTTCTGCGATGTACGCAGGGGTTGGCGATAGTTAGATGCACTGTTTTGTTGACCTTCGGCTCGACCTTGCATTGCACCGTGCTATAGAGGGGACGTATTGGTGGCGTTGGGTGCTAAGAAGTACCGCCTGCTGGGTTTTATGATGGTTCACTTCGATCAGGTATTTACACGTGAGAGACTTCTGCACGATGTGTGGGACAAAGATTTCGATACTTCTACCAATGTTGTTGTCTACGTGCGTTACCTTTGAGCCAAAATCGATGAACCGTTTGGTCGTCAGTTCATCCACACCGTGCTTGGTAAAGGGTACATCATGTACGAATAATCAGCCACTCTGTTGTCTCTCATGAAGATTGGTCCTAAAATATCACCTGTCTATTCGTTGCTAACTGTGTTGTTTGTTCTGGTTATAGATCTGTTGTTCTACCTCTTCTTCTGCCAATATGCAGATGATGTGTACTACAATTTCCTCGAAGAGAAAGCGCGTATGCTGGCAATGGAGTGCTTTGGAACCGATGACATGGTTCTTGCCAAGTATCGGTACGTGGTGCAGAGATGACAGAATACAATTCCTACCATCGAACAGAAAATTACCGATATAGCCAATCGTGACACTGCTCGTTTGTCTCTCGTACCCCTTTGTGATTCGGCACAGGGTTTCCTACTGCTTGATGGCAAGGTGGTCAACTTCCGTTGCGCAGGGGTGGTAGACTCTACGCTTCTTTACTATGACAATCAAGGTACATTTGCTTCACTCGTCGTTAGCCGCAATCCCTACGGTGAATCCGTGGTAGGCGCGCTGTGGTTGGGGCTTGCCATGATGGTGCTACTTACTGTCGTCCTGCTTTGGTTTATCAGCCGTTTGTGGGCTTCACGCATGGTGAACGGCATTGATGCCGACTATTAGGCTGAGAAACTTTTTGTCAGAAATGTGTGGCATGAGATAGACACCCCACTTGCTGCCATACAGGGTGAGCGCGAGGTGGCCTTGCTGCGTGAAAGGTCGCCCGAGGAATACCGTTTTGGCTACGTCTTCACCATCATCTGTCCCTCATGCTATGCCGACGTAAGCCTTACCATTGTGTGAGACTTTCCTACCACCATCGCCTTTGAGTTACATGGCATCATGGTGCGCAACCTTCTGTTCAACGCCTGTAAATATGGAGACGGAAGTCCCAATATCCTCACTATTGACCGTCCTGTACTGAGTGTTACCAGTAGTGTTACATCTATTCCCGAGGCTGAGCTCAAGCTCATTTTGACCCCGTCTGCCGCTCGCCCGATGCTGCTGTTGTTGAAGACTATGGCATCGGGTTGTTGATCTCTCATTCCATCCCCAAACGATACAGGATACAACTCGATATCCAGTTCTCACAGAACAGCACCGCCTTTTCACTCCGTTTTTCGCGAAGGAAAACATGCCGCAGCTTTTTATAGGGAGGAGAAATAGATAACTATTGCTATTGTTGGATTGCATTTTGAATGCAGATGCAGTAAAGTAAATAAAGAGATGGTTCGATGCGTCGAACCATCTCTTTATATGCGCAGAGGTGCTGCGCCATTCGCTTCCGATAGTGTTGCGGCTGCGAGTGGGAATCGTCCACTATCTGTATTCGGCCAGCATAGCGGGAACCTGGTCGGGCGTGAGGCGTCCGTACACTTTCTCGCCGACCATGGCCACAGGGGCCAATCCGCAGGCTCCCACGCAGCGTAGGCAGTTGAGGGAGAATTTGCCGTCGGGGGTGCATTCGCCTATCTCGATTTTGAGCTCGCGCTTCAAGGCATCAAGCACTTTTTCTGCTCCGCGTACGTAGCAGGCGGTGCCTAAGCAGACATTGATGGGGTGCTCACCTTTGGGCACCATTGTGAAGAAGGAGTAGAATGACACGATGCCGTAAACCTTCGATACGGGCATGTGCAACTCGTGTGCCACTACTTGTTGCACTTCGGCGGGCAAGTAGCCAAATTGGCCTTGCACTCCGTGTAGCACATTGATGACTTCGCCGCTGCGGTTGCCAAACGAGGCGCAGATGTCCTTTATGATTTGGATTTTGTCTTCAGACAGTTTGATTGTTGCCATTGTATCTTTTCTGTATTGGTTATGGGGTGGTTGTCCCTGGTGGGGATGGCCACCCCTGTTGCATTGTTTCTCTTATTGGAGTGTGGCCTCTATCTTGTCGGACTTGTCGAAGTAGTGTGTATGGAGCAACTCGTGCGACAGGTGTCCACAGGGTTCGCCGTAGAACTCTTTGTAGATGGCAATGATGTCGGGATTTTCATGGCTTTTGCGGATGGGTTTGCCAGCATCTTCACGATAGGTGGCTTCCATGCGTTTGCGTATGATGTCGCTATTGCCGTGGTGATAGGGCTGACCCGCGCCGCCAATACAGCCGCCTGGGCAGGCCATAACTTCTACAAAGTTGTATCCATTGGGGTTGCCCGCACGCACCTCTTCCATGATTTTGCGTGCATTGCCCAATCCGTAGCACACCGCCACCTTCACTGGTAAACCGTCGAAGTCCACCGTGGCTTCTTTCACGCCGTTCAAGCCGCGCACCTCTTCGAAGTCTATCTTGGGCAGACTCTTCTTAGTGTGTAGTTCGTAGGCTGTGCGCAAGGCGGCTTCCATAACGCCACCTGTGGCACCGAATATGACACCTGCACCAGTAGATTGACCCAGGGGGCTGTCGAAGTCCTCTTCGGGCAGTTGATTCAGGTCGAGGTTGCACTGCTTTATCATGTGGGCCAGCTCACGTGTGGAGAGTACGTAGTCGATGTCGGGGTTGCCGTCCTTCCCAAATTCTTCGCGGGCGCACTCGCTCTTCTTGGCCAAGCAAGGCATGATGCTTACGACCACAAGGTCTTTGCGATTGACGCCAATCTTCTGCGCAAAGTAGTTCTTGGCCGTTGCGCCGAACATGGCCATCGGGGACTTGGCGGTCGAGGGGTATTCAAGCAAATCGGGGAAGTTCTTCTCGTAGAAGGCTACCCATGCGGGGCAGCAACTGGTGAACATGGGTAGTTTGGCCTCTTCGCCCTTGAGCACTTTGCCTACGCGTTGCAGCAGTTCGGTGCCCTCTTCCATGATGGTGAGGTCAGCGCTCCAGTCGGTATCGAATACGTAGTCGAAGCCCAAACGGCGCAATGCTGCTGCCATTTGACCGGTAACAATCGAACCAGGCTCCTGTCCAAACTCTTCGCCAAGAGCCACGCGAACGGCGGGGGCTGTGTTGACTATCACAGTCTTTGTGGGGTCGGCGATGGCTTTCATCACGTCGTTGATGTTGTCCACCAAGGTCAATGCTCCAACGGGGCACACCTGCACGCACTGGCCGCAGTTGATGCAGCTCGACTCGCCGAGGGGCTGATCAAAAGCGGGGGCGACCACCGACGGAAAGCCGCGGTTTACTCCGCTGAGGGCTCCTGCGGTCTGGAATTTGGAGCACATGGTTTCGCAGCGACGGCAGTACACGCACTTGTCCATGTCGCGATATACGCTCAGCGTGCTGTCCTTCTTGAAGGTGGTCTGCTCGCCTTTGAAGGGCAGTTCACGGATGCCGAGGCGGGCCGCCAGGGCTTGTAGCTCGCAGTCGCCGCTCTTCTCGCAGCGCAGACAGTCGTTGGGGTGGTCGCTCAGTATGAGTTCAACCACGGTTTTGCGCGCGTTGATGGCGCGAGGCGATGAGGTGAATACCTCCATGCCTTCCATGCACTCGGTGGCGCATGCAGGAGCCAGGTTGCGACGGCCTTTGACTTCGACCACGCACACGCGGCACCCACCGGGTTTGTTCTCAAAGTTCATTCCGTCCAGCTCAAAGTAGCAGAGCGTGGGAATGTTGATGCCGGCTTGGCGGGCTGCTTTCAATATGGTGGTGCCTTCTGCAACTTCTACCGGCTTGTTGTCTATGCTTAACTTTATCATTGTTGGCTATAATATAATATAAGGTGTCGGCGTGGAACTATGCCACGTGCACCGATGTGAAATATTTTATTGGACAGATATTGCGCCGAACTTGCAGTTGTTGATGCACGCGCCACATTTAATACAGGTCTCGCCGTGGATTTCCATCGAGGGCAACTTATGGCCTGGAGCCGTGTAGTCAGTTTTAGCAATGGCTTCGGCGGGGCATCCCTTAGCACATTTGCCGCAGCCGATGCACTTTTCGCGGTCAATGACGTAGCTCATCAACTTCTTGCAGACGCCTGCACGACACTTCTTGTCGACCACGTGTTCTACGTATTCATCCCAGAAGTTGTCCATCGTAGAGAGGATGGGGTTCGGTGAAGTCTGACCGAGACCGCAGAGGGCACTGTCCTTGATGACACCAGCCAAGTTGCGCAAAGCCTGCAGGTCATCCATCGTGCTCTCGCCGCGAGTAATCTTGTCCAGTATTTCCAGCATGCGCTTGTTGCCCACGCGGCAGGGGGTGCACTTACCGCAACTTTCCTCGCAGGTGAACTCCAAGTAGAACTTGGCTATAGCGGGCATACAGGAGGTCTCATCCATAACAACCATGCCGCCCGAGCCCATCATGGAGCCGGCTGCAACGAGGCTGTCGTAATCTATTGGGGTATCGAGGTGTTTCTTGGTGAGGCATCCGCCCGAAGGACCACCAGTTTGGACGGCCTTGAATTCGCGTCCGCCCTTGATGCCGCCGCCTATCTCGTAAATTATTTCACGCAAGGTGATGCCCATCGGTACTTCGATGAGTCCGACGTTGTTGATTTGGCCTGCCAATGCGAAGACCTTGGTGCCCTTCGACTTCTCGGTTCCGATAGAGCTGAACCACTCTGCACCCTTGATGATGATAACGGGCACGTTGGCGAAAGTCTCCACGTTGTTGACGTTTGAAGGCTTGCCGAGGTAGCCGCTCACTGCGGGGAACGGGGGTTTGAGCGTAGGCTCGCCGCGCTGCCCTTCCATGGAGTGGATGAGGGCGGTCTCCTCGCCACACACGAATGCACCAGCACCGTAGCGCAGTTCGATGTCGAAATCGAAGCCGCTGCCCATGATGTTCTCGCCGAGCAGGCCATATTCGCGTGCCTGTTCTATTGCAATCTTCAGACGATCAATTGCCAGTGGGTATTCGGCGCGGATGTACACCAGACCCTTGGTGGCACCAATGGCGTAACCACAGATGGCCATGGCTTCCACGATGCTGTTCGGGTCGCCTTCCAATATGGAGCGGTCCATGAAGGCACCTGGGTCGCCTTCGTCGGCGTTGCAGATGACGTACTTCTGGTCGGCTTTGTTCTTGGCGCAGAGTTCCCACTTCAGACCGGTGGGGAAGCCGGCGCCGCCGCGTCCGCGCAGTCCCGAAGCTTTGATTTCGGCTATGACTTGCTCGGGAGTCATTTCGGTCAAGCACTTGCCCAGGGCTTCGTAGCCGCCGCGTGCGATGCTTTCCTCGATGTTCTCGGGGTCAACAAAACCGCAGTTGCGCAGGGCTATACGCACTTGTTTCTTGTAGAACTCCATGTGGCGCGAGTCGGACACGTGCTCGTTGTTCTCGGGGTTGACGTAGAGCAGCGACGACACTTTGCGTCCTTTGACGATGTGTTCTTCCACGATGTTGCGCACGTCTTCTGGCGTAACGTTGGTGTAGAAGGTGTTGTCAGGCATAATCTTGACGATAGGGCCTTTCTCGCAGAAGCCAAAACAACCCGTCTTGATGACCTGCACCTCGTCGGTAAGATTGTGCTCGCCCAGTATGGTTTTGAAGTTCTCGTAGATTTGGCCGCTATTGGACGACTTGCATCCAGTGCCACCGCAAATGAGAACGTGAGTGTTGTATTTTGACATTTGTTGAGTCCTCCGTGTATTATTGGTTCGTTTTGTTGGTGGCTATAACTCCTTCTACTTTTTCGTTATTTTGTATGTACTTAGCAAGGATTTCGTCGGCACGGTTGTTGTCGACATGTCCGAAAATGACGCTTTCGCGCCCCGGGACGCTCACTTCTACCGTTGGCTCGGCATGGCAATGTCCCATGCAACCAGTCTGTGTGAACACGGCTTGGATGCCCAGTTCGTCAGCTTTTTGCATCATGTGGGCCATGACCTGCTTTGCTCCTGCTGCAATGCCACAGGTGGCCATTCCGACCTTGATTTGTACCAGCGACTCAGGATTTTCTGCTTTCTCGCGTACATCAAGTACCGAGTGCAGCCTTTCCTTCATGGCTTTTAGTTCAGCTAATGATTTTACTTTTGTCATGTGTGGATATAGATTAGTTTAGGTTTAAATTACGCTTGAAATGTTGTGCATGGGCTTTTCTTATGTGCTGTATTATAGCTATTTAACTTGTATTAAGATACGCTTGGCGTCGTGCAAATGTACATTAATTCTTGGGAACTGTGGTGTGGTGCTGCGTTAATAATACACATATGTAATTAACATATGGTGTTAATCTCGTGGTGGCTTATGGTTCAGTATTGTAGGAGTGCTGGGCGAGTGGGCGCGCCGCCTGGACAGTTGGGAGTTGCTGAGTGCGAGCCACTGGCGTGGGATTTGTGGGCGTGGTGCTGTAGTGCATGTGGGGCTATGCCGCACGGCATAGTGGCAGGTGCTGTACGGTAGGTGGTAGTGGTGCTGTACGGCATTGTATGGCTACAACAAGGTGTGTGCCACACCAGTGTGTAGGGAGTATTGCCCGTGCTGTACGACTTGGACTTCTATGCCGCAGGGCATGGGGGTACATGCTCTTCCTCCAAAGCGGAGGAGTGGTGGTCTGTTTTAGGGAAAAGGGTAGGGGTGTTTGCCCCGCCGATGCTGGGGTAGCGATTTTGCAAAGTTACGCATTTTTGCTCGTTCGTTTTGGAGGAGGTGCACTTCTTTGTCTGGCAGAAAGTGGGGGAGGCTCTGGCGGAGGCTGCTGCCGAGAGTTGGAGTGAGGGGTGGCAATAAAAGGGGGAACGGCTACGTTACGAAGTGGAGCTTCGGCCAGACCGACCTTCGCAGGAGGCGAGATTGTATGGAAAGTGTAAAGGAAAAACTGAGTAAGCAGCTGCGGTTGTTGCAGATGGAGTACGACTATGAGCGTGCTGAATACGAGCGCGCGTTGCACTCGGGCCATGTGCAATATCCTACTTATGAGAGCGGCTGTCGCTACCCTGTACGCATCGATGGCACGAGCCGTGATGTTATGGGGCGCAGCGTGCTACGCGTGGCGTTCGAGCGCGAGGCGGACGAGGGCGAACTGGATTTTGAGCCAGGTCGGACGGCTGTTTTCTTCCGCCTGACAGATGATGGGTCAAGTGTGGTAGAGTTGCAGCAGCCGTGCCACGTGTCTATGGTGGGCGATGACTGGGTGGAGGTGCAGATGCCTTCGGCAGCATCGGCTCGCAGTATCGAGAGCCACGCCCGTCTGAGCCTGATAGGTTTGCAGCTCTGTATTGACGACACTTCGTTTCGGGTTATGCAGGATGCGTTGCGCCGCGCTATGGAAAGCAGCGACGAGCCGTTCAACCGACTGCGCGATGTGCTACTGGGCGAGAATCGTCCTCGTTTTCGAGAACTGCCTCAGCAGTCGTTTCCGTGGCTCAACGAGTCTCAGAACGAGGCTGTGAACCGCGCAGTGGCTGCACGCGATGTGGCTGTGGTTCACGGCCCTCCAGGTACGGGCAAGACTACGACGCTCATCGAGTGCATATCCGAAACTCTCAGACACGAGCCGCAGGTGATGGTGTGTGCTGCCAGCAATGCGGCTGTCGACTGGCTGTGCACCCAGTTGATGCATCGAGGCATCAGTGTGCTGCGTGTGGGTAATCCGCTTCGGGTGAGCGACGAAATGCTGGCCTGCTGCTACGAACGTCGCTTTGCGGACCACCCCGACTACCACGAGTTGTGGAACCTGCGTCGCCATGTGCTGAAAACGAAGTCTGGTTCGCAACGGCGCACTGACTTGAATCGCCGTATTGCGGAGTTGGAGTACACCATACGCCGCGACGTGCTGAACCAGGCGGGGGTTGTGGCCTGCACCCTGGTGGGTAGTGGCTACGCAATACTCGACGGGTTGCGCGTCAACACCCTCTTTGTTGATGAGGCAGCTCAGGCCATGGAGGCAGCCTGCTGGTCGGCTCTGCTGAAGTGCAGACGGGTGGTGCTCGGAGGCGACCACAAGCAGTTGCCGCCCGTGGTGAAATGTGTGGAAGCGGCGCGCGAGGGGCTGGGCCAAACGCTGATGCAGCGTCTGGTCGGCAGCAAACCCGAATGTGTAACGCTGCTTACAACTCAATACCGCATGAATGAGGCTATCATGGGCTTCTCTTCACGGTGGTTCTACGGTGGAAAATTGTGTGCCGACGCTTCGGTGGCGCACCGCTTGGTGTCGCCCATTGACACGCCGCTCACTTGGTTCGACACTCGGCTGTTGGGCTACGACGAGCGGGCAGGCTCACGAGGTCCGAGTCTGAGCAATGTGGACGAGGCACGCATGGTGATGCGCTTGGTGCGCGAATATGTAGAGATGATAGGCGAAAGCCATATAGTAGACCACCGTGTTGACTTCGGCATCATTGCGCCCTATCGGGCGCAAGTGAGGCTGCTGCGTAGGCTGCTACGCATGCAGCACTTCTTCCGCTCACTGCGTCGCCAAGTGTCGGTGGACACGGTCGATGGATTCCAGGGGCAGGAACGCGACGTGGTGCTGCTCAGTATGGTGCGGAGCAATGCGGATGGCACCATCGGCTTCTTGAGCGACCAACGACGCATGAATGTGGCCATCACAAGGGCGCGCATGAAACTCATGATAGTGGGCAACAGCGAAACCCTGTCGCACCATGCCTTTTTCCGTGCGCTGCTGGACTATGTGGAGCAGCATGGCGAATTGGTGGTGCTGCAACCCCCAGAGTCAGAACAGTAGCGCGCAATTGTGGTTGGCTGGCGGCAGGCCTGCCGCCTGATGCGCAGAACTATATGTACACGATGTTGCATTGATTATACGATGAACCTATGATGACAGATTTCGACAGTGCGGCGACGCATCGCACCACGCCACATCCACCGCTGCTGAGGTCGGGCGACCGAGTGGCCATTGTGGCACCGGCACGCTGGATTACCCCCGAGGAGGTTCAGCCCGCTGTGCAACTGCTTCGGTCTTGGGGCTTAGAGGTGTGGCTGCCCGAGGGCTTGTATGAGAGGGAGGCACAACTGGCAGGCAGCGACGCGCACCGCACGGCGGTGATGCAGCGCCTCCTCGACGAACCGACGGTGCGTGCTGTATTCTGTGCCCGTGGAGGCTACGGCACGGTGCGCATGGTCGATGGGCTTGACTTTGCGGGCTATAGGCGGGCACCCAAATGGGTGGTCGGCTACAGCGACATCACCGTGCTGCACGCCCATCTGCAGGCAATGTGTCTCGGTGCTTCGCTCCACGCCACCATGCCCATCAACCTACAGCCACAGCACTTACAGTCGCCCACACCAGCTGTCAGCACGCTGCATGATTGGCTGTTTCGGGGAAAGGTGTCCTATCGGTTCGCCAGCGATGTGCACAACCGCTGCGGAGAGGCGGTGGGTGAAGTGGTGGGGGGAAACCTGTCGGTGCTCTACAGCCTCATGGGCTCGCATTCGCTACCCAAGACCGCAGGTCGTATTCTGCTGATTGAAGACCTCGACGAGTATGTATATCATGTCGACCGCATGATGCAGTGCTTGCTAAGAGCTGGCATACTGACCGAGTTGGCTGGACTGGTGGTGGGCGGACTGACCGACATGCACGACAATGCGGTTCCCTTTGGCCGCTCGGCCTGTGAGGTGGTGGCCGATGCGGTGGCGAGATTTGATTATCCCGTCTGTTTCGGGGCTCCGTTCGGGCATCTGGGCGATGACAACTGCGCGCTGCCGATAGGTGTGCCGACCCACCTTGTGGTGGGTAGAGAGGCGTGCACACTCAGTGCCTCTTGGGAATAACGCGCTTGCATGCCAGGGTGTCGCTGCGGCAGCGGCACAGTCAAGTCATAAAAAATGTGTACCTTTGCACCCTTGAATGGAGACCACTCGGCATAATTCGCAACGCTTGATGGTGTATGTGCCACGGCTAACCAACCGGCTGGGCTACACACTCAATGTACTTTTGCATCACGTGTTGGGTATGGAGTACGACATTACAACCGATGAGGCTCTGTTTCAGCACACCGATAGCCCTAAGTTGTGCTATGCTGAACGACGGGTGGGTGAGGCAGTATGGATTAAGTCATCGAGCTTTATGTTCGAGACTCGCATAGCGGAGCAGCAACTGACGACGGTGGACTACGCAGGGGGACGAGCCCCCTTTGCCGTCTATGGGCGCGATATTGACTTTCCGTTTGACATGCTGTCTGCTGCGTTCTACCTCCTGTCGCGCTACGAGGAGTATTTGCCACATCGGGTGGATGTGCACGGCCGCTTCAGGCCAGAAGAGTGTTGGGCGATGAGAGAAGGAGTGCTGGAAGTGCCAGTGGTGAACGTGTGGGCACGCACTTTGGCCGAAGTGTTGCAGCAGCGCTATGACACACTGGTGGTGGGGAAGCCCGAGTTTTCGTTCGAGTGCACGATAGACATTGATGCGGCCTATTGCTACCGCAACAAGGGAGTGTTGCGCGGCTTGATAGGGTTTGCTAAGGATATTGCCGAGCAACATTCGGTGGAAGACGCACGACGTCGGTGGCGCACCCTAAGGGGAAAGGAGCCAGACCCGTTTGACACGTTTGACTACATCCTCTCGTCCTGCCGTTCGCATGGCGTGGATAACCTGTTGTTTTTCCCCTTGATGGGCAATTACGGATTGTACGACAAAAGCATCTCCTACTTAGATGAGGATTTTCGACAATTGTTGCAGCATCTGAGCGACTATGCACGGTTGGGGATTCACAGCTCCTATGCATCGGCTGACGACGGCTCGCTCATACCCATCGAGAAAGAACGGCTCAGCCGGACTATACACCACACTGTGAGGCGCAATCGTTGCCACTTTTTGCGTATGCGCATGCCGACAACCTACCGCGCGCTGCTCGGCTACGGCATTGATAACGACTACACGATGGGCTACGCCACTGCGATTGGATTTCGCGCGGGCTTGGCCACACCCTATCCGTTCTATGATTTGGGCAACGATTACGAAACGACACTCATGATTCACCCCTTCGCTATGATGGATACGACCCTGAAAAAGTACATGCAATTGTCGCCAGCGGAAGCCCTGGAACAGGTGGGCACAATGATGGACAGGACTGCGGCAGTGGGCGGTACCTTCTCGGCTATATTCCACAATGAAAACCTGAGCGAACACTTTGGGTGGCAGGGGTGGCGCACCTTCTTTGAAGGAGTGTTGGATAGGGCGTACGGGATAAAAAAGACAGAACACTGAGAATAGAAGAGATATGATTGTAGTAACGGGTGCAGCAGGCTTCATAGCAAGTAACCTTGTGGCGCGGTTGAACGAGCTGGGACGCGAGGATGTGGTGCTGGTGGACGACTTCAGTAAAGAGGCGAAGCGCAACAACTGGGAGCAGAAAAGATATGTGGAACGAGTGGATAGGACAACGTTTGCGGATTGGTTTCGCAAGCATGCGTCGGAAGTGGAAGTGGTGTTTCACCTCGGAGCGCGTACGGACACGACGGAGTTTGACTGGAACGTGTTCCTACAACTCAATCTGCATTATACGCAGGAAGTGTGGCGGATGTGTACCGAGGCGCAGGTGCCAGTGGTCTATGCCTCCAGCGCTGCTACTTATGGGGCAGGGGAGTGTGGCTATTCGGACAACCACGATGTGGTGGAACGGTTGCAGCCGCTCAATCCCTACGGCAGGTCGAAGAACGACTTTGACAAGTGGGCTTTGCAGCAAGAGACTCAGCCACCTTTCTGGGCTGGAGTGAAGTTCTTCAACGTGTATGGTCCGAACGAATATCACAAGGGGCGTATGGCATCGGTGGTGATGCACACCTATAATTCTATATGCGAACGGGGCTACATGAATCTTTTCCGCTCGCACAGGAGCGACTACGCCGACGGCATGCAGCTGCGCGACTTTGTGTATGTGAAGGATGTTGTAGAGGCCATGTTGTTTTTGGTGCACAGAAAGCCTGCGTCGGGTCTATATAATATAGGTACGGGTCGTGCACAAAGTTTCCTTGATTTGGCCAGAGCTACGTTTGCTGCGCTGGGAAAGGAGAGCGACATCCGCTTTGTGGATATGCCTGAGGATATACGCGACAAATACCAATACTATACGCAAGCGGAAATGGGTAAGTTGAGGTCGGCTGGCTACAACGAACCGTTCCGCGATTTGCAGAGTGGGGTGGAAGATTATGTGAAGAACTATCTTTGTGGACACAGATTTGCGTAGCGACAGCGGTACGCAAGAATTATAAGACGATGAGCCATGCATCCTTTAAACTATAAAGCAAAGCTTCATGACATACGCGCCTTCGTGTTTGACTTTGACGGCGTGATGACCGATGGCAGTGTGTGGACGCTGGAGAACGGCGAGACCGTGAGGTGCGGTCATGCCAAAGATGGGTATGCACTGCAGTATGCGGTGAGAAAGGGGTACGAGGTGGCAGTCATTACGGGTGCCATCTCAAAAAGTATTACCAATCGGCTGAACTCTTTGGGGGTGCAGCATGTATACACGGGGTGCGCCAACAAAATGGAAACGTACCGTAAGTGGCTCGAGGAACTTGCCTTGAGCGAAGAGAATGTGCTCTTCATGGGCGACGACATACCAGATTATGAACTGATGCAGCATTGCGGAGTATCAACATGTCCAGCCGATGCGGCCATCGAGATAAGGGATATGGCTGACTACATTTCGCTGTATGACGGTGGGAAAGGATGTGTGAGAGACGTGATTGAACAGGTGATGCGACTACAAAAGACGTGGTTTCACGCCGACGCTCTAATATGGTAGCTGTGGCGAATAGGGGGCTGTGGGTGTGGCGATGGTGTGTCGTGGCACTGCTGATGTGGGGAGCATGTCGAGCTTCTGCGCAACAGGGTGTCGCAGATACGATGCCGTTTACCATACATGCAACCTACTACAGCGACAAGTTTGTGGGGCGTAAAACCGCAAACGGCGAGGTGTTCCGGCAAGAGAAATTCACGGCTGCGCACAAGAGCATGAAGTTCGGAACGCTACTTCGGGTAACCAACCCTCGGACAGAACAAAGTGTAATCGTCAAGGTGAACGACCGTTGCCCCAAGCAGGGAGTGCTGGATTTGACCAAGCGTGCAGCCAAAACTATCGGGGTAGGTTCGGCCAAAGTTGAAGTGCAGATACTCTCGGTAGACTACGAAGAACAGTGGCGAGCACAGGGAGAAGAAAAAGAACTGCCAGAAGAAAAAGCACAAACGAAAAAGGATGCGCAGGGAATGGATCCAGTGAATTTAGGTGGATCTTCAGTGAGTCGTACGCAGGGCACCGAAGAAAAGAAAGTTGTAGCTCGCCCATGCAAAACGTCGCAGGAGAGCAATGACACCTTATATTATATACAGCTGGCAACATATAGCACGCGACGGCTTGCATCGGAAGCCATCGAAAAGTTGCCGATGAGTCTCAGAGATGTTGTACTGATAGAGCCCGATTTGCATGGGCACGGCGTAAGAGTTGTTACAACGACATGCCTGAATATGAAAGAGGCAACACAACAGCGTAAACGCATTCAAAACTTGTTCTCAAATGCCGAACTTGTACCCTGCCAGAATCCATAGCGCACAAAGTGGACTGATGAATCGTCTTGCAATGGGTAATAAATCGATCGACAATGGATGATAAGCCGTTCGATAATGTGTAATAAATCGTTTGACAATGGATATTAAGCCGTTCTACAATGTGTAATGAATCATTCGACAATGGGTTTTATATGCTACGAAGATTCAATGTTACATACTACATAATTTAGTGTTATATACTACGAAGATTCAATGTCGCACACTACAACTTCAGTGCTATATACTACGAAGATTTAATGTTTCATACTACATAATTCATTGTTATATACTACGATAATTCAATGTTGTTCACTAAAACAACTTGGTGTTATGTACTAAAATAACTTGATGTTATGTGTTACACTTATTCAATGTATGCAGTCCTGCTTCAACCAAGCAAAACCAGTGCAATACAGACATGATACAACAATTTCTACCGTTCTTCAGAAGTATTTCAATGTTGGAACAGAAGTGAATTCATCAAAAAGCAGACCAAAATTGAGTAAAAATAACAAGTGAATCAATATTTATTGCTAACTTTGCATATCAAAACCGCTCTGTCCTAAGGAATGGTTAGAGTAGGATGGTACAAGTATATATGAAACACTGATAGTATATTAGACGTAATCTTACAATACAGAACATGAAAACCAAAATCGGGAAAATATTAGCGTTGCCGCTCTTGATACTGGGATTTTCATGTGTTGGTTTTGCTCAACAAGAGGCGCAGTTTACACAATATATGTTCAATCGGCTCTCGTACAATCCAGGGTACGCAGGAAGTTCAGGGTCGATATGTGCAACATTGATGTATCGCAACCAGTGGTTGGGATTTGGTATTGACCCACCAACACCGACATCCGAAGCAGGTAAGACACCTCAAAGTCTGCTCTTTTCTTTTGATATGCCCGTGAAGTTTCTCCACGGAGGTATCGGTTTGGTTTTCTCGTCTGACAAAATTGGCTACCATTCATCGGTTAGTGGCCATATTGATTATGCGTTCCGTATTTATTGGGGACCTGGTAACTTGGCAGCCGCTATAGAAGGCAGTTTTTACAATAGTACTCTTCAATTTTCGCAGTTGTTTGGTTCGAGCGATTTTACGGGTAACTACAACGGCCCCACGTCAAGTGCTGGAGATCCTTTGATTTCCTCAAGTTCGGACGCTTCGGATATGCTTATTGATCTATCTACTGGACTATACTATCAGGTTCCGGGTACTTATTATTTTGGCTTTTCAATCAAGAATTTGCTTGGGGCTTCAAGTGAGGTGATCCATTTCAAGAATAGTCGAGTATTCTACTTGGTGGGGGGCTATGAATATGCAATACCAGCCAATCCATCCTTCAAACTAAAGCCTTCGGGGTTACTGAAGACGGCTGACTTCTACAAATTCCAAATAGATCTTTCTTGTTTACTTGACTATCAGAATTTGCTGTGGGGTGGAGTGAACTATAGGTTCCAGGATGCAGTCTCAGTGTTGGCGGGCGTAAATTATAATAAACTTAGAATAGGTTTGTCGTACGACTTGACTACATCGAAGATAGGTTCAATGAAAAACGGGCGAAGCTTTGGTACCATAGAGGCTTATCTGAGGTATTGCTTCAAGGTTATTGTTCCGCCTAAACCACCTTCAATTTATAGAAATACGAGAATTTTGGACTAATTTCGATGAGAAATGCAACCTTTCGTTGAAAAAATGCGTATAGGGACAGAAATAAATGAGACCAAACTGTAAACAATAAAAACCAATAGATATGAAAAAGCTGTTGTTTCTCCTTGCTGGTGTCGTGGTTCTGTGGAGCTGTGGTTCCTCAGATAAAGGTGAATTGGTCGGCGTACAAGACAGACCGTACTTCGAGGATATCGACTTGAAGGGTATGGTGATGATTAATCAAGGTAACTTCAGTATGGGATCGGGTGCTCTCAATGCAACGTATGGTAATCCTCAGCAACCACGCACCATGCAAGTAGGCTCTTACTTCATGGATGAGACGGAAATAACCAACAATGAGTATCGCCAATTTGTGAATTGGGTAATAGATTCGATCGCCCGTCGTATGCTTGGCGAGAATGGAATGGACAATTTCTTGATTGAAGAAGATGAGTATGGCGAACCAATCGACCCACCTATTCTTAATAAGAAGGAGAAGATTAAGTGGAATAATCAAGAGACTCGTGAGGCTTTAGAGGACTTGTACTTAGCCGAAAAAGATCGTTTCTATCGCCGTCGCACTATTGACCCAGCTAAACTCAACTACGAGTATTATTGGATAGACTACCAAGAGGCTGCTCGTAAGGAGGCCGCCACCACGGTGAAAGATGAACACAAGGGTACAATGTTTGCTAATAGACCAAAGGGGTTGAACAACCGGTCGTCTCTTATTAAACGGGAGGTGGTGAATGTGTATCCCGATACATTATGCTGGGTACATGACTATACCTACAGTATGAACGAGGATTTTACTCGTCAATATTTCACGTCCCCAGCCTATGATAACTACCCTGTGGTTGGTGTTAGTTGGGTGCAGGCAAAAGCATTCTGTGTATGGCGCTCCAATTACCTCAACCAGTACTTAGAAAGTATTGATTATACTCAGATGAATGACTTCCGACTGCCGACGGAGGCGGAGTGGGAATTTGCAGCACGTGGGGGAATCTCTGAGATGTCCTATCCTTGGGGCGGTCCCTATGTACGGAACCCCAATGGATGTTTTTTGGCAAATTATGAGCCTTTAAAGGGTGCATATGATGATGATGGTGGTGTGAAAACACTGATGGTCGGACACTACGCTCCCAATGATTATGGTCTGTATGATATGGCTGGCAATGTATCGGAGTGGTGCATTGATACTTATGATGAATCGACTTACACCATAGCGAATGCGCTTTCACCATATTACAACTATAATGCCACGGACGACGACCCAGCAGCCATGAAGCGTAAGGTGATACGTGGTGGATCCTGGAAAGATCAGAAGTATTTCATACAGGTTCAGACCCGCACGTACGAGTTCCAAGACACATCCAAGTCTTACATTGGATTCCGTTGTGTGCAGCCTTACTTGGGTCGAGTTAAAGGGGATAACTTGAAAACCGCTACTAACGTACGATAAATTGTCGAGCGTCAAATTATGTATATTTAATGCTAATAGGCAGAATATCGTTGTAAGCTTAATTCCGAACATCTCAGTACAAACATTTAACGTAAACACAAAACCAAATTACTATTATGAGCAAGTTAGATAACTTAGTACGAAGCAAAGGCTACAAGAACTTTATGAGTAAGTTGTATGGTTGGGGTGCTGCAGTCGTGATTATTGGGGCACTTTTCAAGATTAACCACTGGCCTGGCGGTACGGAGATGCTTATTATTGGTATGGGTACAGAGGTTTTGATCTTCTTTATGTCCGCATTTGAACCACTTCATGTTGAGTGGGACTGGAGTTTGGTCTATCCAGAGTTCGCTGCCATGAAGGAGGCTGAATCACAAGGTAAAGAGAAAAGTAAAAAGAATAAATTGACGGTTGCTGCTACCGAACCAGGTGAGCAGGGTAAGAAACAACTCAAAAGTTCGGATCCCCTGACTCAGCAGTTAGATAAGATGCTTGAAGACGCAAAGATAGGCCCCGAACTTGTTGAACGTTTAGGAAAGGGTATGCAAAATTTGGCCGACTCTGCATCGTCGCTGAATAATATGACAACAGCAGTTGCTGCTACTGATAAGTTTGTCTCTAATATGGACGTTGCAGCTGAGGCTGCAAACGACCTGTCAAAGGCCTACAAGAAGACGACAGAGACAATCAATAACGACATGAACTTGTCCTCCTCCTATTCGGAGAGTTTGAAAGATGCCACTTCCGCTGTTAATACCTTGTCTAACATCTATCGAGAAACTGCTCAAACTCTGAGTAAGGGTGATGTTTCATATGTTGACGAATTGAAGAAAATGACAACAAGTCTTTCCTCAATTAACGCAATGTATGAAATGCAGATGCAAAACTCGACTTCTCAACTTGAAGCCACAAAGCAGGTTCAAGACAGAATACAGGATATGGTGGCCAACTTCGCTGATTCCGCTGATGATGTTTTGAAATATAAGCAGCAAGTTGATGCTCTGACCAAGAAGGTGGCTGAACTGAATCAGGTTTATGGCAATATGTTGGCCGCGATGCAGACCCGACTATAGTAGTTTATCTGTGCTATCGTTTAAGTTCATCAAAACTCTTTTCAAACAATAAAAACAGAAAACTATGGGTGCTACAAATTGTCCGGAGACCCCGAGACAAAAAATGATTCAGATGATGTATCTTGTATACACAGCAATGTTGGCATTGAATGTGGCAGCCGAGGTTTTGAACGGATTTGTTACGGTGGGTGATGCTATGAACAAGTCCAATGAGAACATCGAACTCAAATTACAAGATTCATATAGTGTATTCCAGAATGCGTTTCAGAATAATCCTGAGAAGACTCAAGAGTATTGGAACAAGGCTCAGGAAGTACGCAGGTTGTCAGAGAATATCCGTGGGTACATAGATTCTCTCCAATATGAATTTCTCTGCACAATCCAAGCGGAGGCTGAGATTGTAAACCATGAAACTGAATCAAAGCGTACGATACCATTGCGCGACAAGTCGGGCGCTTTACTACTTGACAGTGCAAGAGTGGCTATCAACGAAGGAGGTCTCTCTGTTATTGTGAAAAAGGATGACAACCATAGCGGTTCGGCTTTTTTCTATGGCACGAGTGATAAAGCTACTGGCAAGTGTGTCGACTTGAAGAACAGAATCATTGAATACAAAGATGCTGTAAAGAAACTGATGGGCACTGATTCATCTGCCCTCCAGATGGGTATGGATGTAGACCGTCCTGGTTGGAGCTCGCATGAGAAGAAGTTTGTGCCTTGGGAGCAGATGAACTTTGATAATACGATTGTGATTGCCGATATGGTAGTTCTTTCTCGTCTGAAAGCGGAGGCAATGAACGCCGAGTTTGATGCAGTTAACCATTTGTACAGCCAGGTTGGTCGCGAGGATTTTAAGTTTGACCAAGTGGCCATTATCTCGCGTGCCGAGGCAAGTTATGTGATACAAGGTGGTAAATACGAAACGAAAATCAGTATCGGAGCCTATGATTCCAAGGCAAGTTTTACCGCCAAAATCAATGGTCAAGAGTATCGCAGTGACGAGTCTGGTGCCATCAATTATTCGGTACCCTGCACGGCACCAGGCGAGAAGAAACTTACGGGTATCGTTTATGTGAAGAAGGATAGTGGCACGGAGGAGTATCCGTTCGAGGATAGTTATTTTGTGGCTGAACCTGTAGCCGTGGCCGAATTGACCAAGATGAACGTGGTTTACGCTGGTATAGACAATCCAATCACTATTTCTGTTCCAGGAGTGGATTCACGCAATGTGATCCCTACGATTGTTGGTGGGGGTGCTACTTTGACGAAAGATCCGTCTGGTAAAGCTGGAGATTATATTATCAAGCCAACGAAACTGGGGCGTTTGAAGATTCAGGTGGACGCCAAAACTGATGGCAAAACACAACGTACGATGGGGACGAAAGAAATTCGTGTGAAGAATATTCCTACGCCTGTTTTGCGCGTTGGTAACTATAAGAGTGGTGATGCTGTGTCGCGTAATGAGTTCTTGGTAGATCCTACTGTTCGCGCCCGTCTGGAGGACTTCGAATTCCAATTGCCTCCTCTCAAGATTAATGCGTATGAATTCCAAGTGAGTGGTAGTGGTCTGGCGCCTATCCAAGGGAATGGTAACAAGCTTTCTCCTGATATGGTAAGTCGTGTGAAGGGTGCACGTCGAGGGCAGAAGATACACATTGACGACGTGACAGTGAAGACTCCTGATGGAAGAACGCATACGTTGAGTGCTACATTTAAAATTACGAATTAGGTGTTTGAATATTGTTGAGCACCAATACGGGTAACAGAAACCTTTAAACCTAATATAGATATGAAGAGAATTGTTTCTTTCCTAAGTCTGATTATAGTCGTAATGACTGCTGGAGTAACGGTTCGTGCGCAGAGTGTTGTCGATTCAGACGATGAGCACAATTTCAATAACTTCTACGAGAAGACCCTTCGTAGAGAGAAACGTGCAATGCCGTATGCATTCTTACGTCAGAGTGATGTGGTTTGGGAAACCTGTATTTGGCGCACCATTGATTTCAGAGAGCGGTTCAACCAGTTCTTTTTCTTTCCAACGGATCCTAATCGTGAGACCCAAGGACGGGTAAATCTGGTTAACTGCATTATGAAAGCATTGGAGAACGGCGATATTGAAGTCTTTGAGGACGACGAGATGAAAATTCCTAAAGAATTCGCGTCTTTGTCGAAAGAGTTGCATAAGGAGCAACATATTGATGTTAGTATTCGAGACGAGTGGGATGAAGTTATTGATGTCAAGGACTCAGTTATATATGTGGACTTTGATGCAGCCGATGTGCTATCGGTCCGATTGAAGGAGTTTTGGTACATTGATAAGCAAGATACTCGCCAGAAGGTTCGAATCGTTGGACTTTCTTTGATCCGAAACAGCTGTCGCGATAGAGCTGATGGACGTGAATGTACGTCTTACTCTATGTTCTGGGTCCCGATGAATGACATGCGAGTGCGTAATGTGTTGGTGAAAGCTGCTGCTTATGACGAGAACAATAATGTCGCAGAACGTTCGTATGATGATATTTTCATCAGCCGATACTTCGATAGTTTTGTTACGCGTGAGACCAACCGTTTTAATCGTTCGGTTCAAGACTACTTGACTGGTACGGATGCTATCCTGGAGTCGCAACAGATAGAGGATAGAATATTCGACATTGAGTCGGATATGTGGGAGTACTAAGTCGTGCGGAATGATTTAGCGTAGCTGCCTATTTAAAGTTTGGGAGAGTTCGGATTACACACCGGTACTCTCCCTTTCTTTTTTCAAAACCGTTCTGTTTTTTTGCATTTGGAGGACGTAAAGTTAGTGTTGTGTCTGCGAGGTTGAAATGGCTATTCAAGTATGGCGGCCTACATAAAGTGGAGTATTTTATTTTGATACACCAAGGAAGGGTTGCTCAGCATGAGGTTTTATTTGATTGATATTTTGGATGTACTGATGCTTGATGTATCGGTGGTCGGTGATATGTACCCATCTTGAAGAATAAAATGTGATGTTATGATACATGCGAGGATTTGGTACAAGACATATGCGCAGAAGTAAGTGATGTCGGTTCTTGTTGTGTTGGCGTGAGTGCATAGTTGTGTAGTATCTGATATTTATAGGACGTTTTGCTCTGAAGTAGTGCTGAGGATTGAGAATGTGCTGAGGATTGAGAATGGGTGTTTGAAGGCCTGGTGAATAAGATAGATAGGGGAGAATGTATTGTTGACGAAGTGTAGGAAACGGGGCGTAGTGGGAAACAATGATGTTGGAAGGTAGTGGAGGAATATTCACACGATGCTTTGATGTTATTCACGGTGTGAGGGACAAAGCCTCGAGTTGGATAGAAAATAAGGTTGAGAATTGATGATATTGATTCACTATATTCAAGTAAATAACAAGAAAGATTAGGCTATAATGGTTTAATGACGTTTGTTCCGCTTCGAGGAAACTGTATAGGAGGACTGTAAATCGGTGTGAGGGGGAATTTGGATGTTGAAAGAGGAAGAATGAAAGTGGCATAGGGCGGAATAGGAATTTGTGAAGAAAGGTATGGTGATTTGAGTGGGAGCGAGTAGAAGTGTGCGGTGAAGGTGTATGAGTTTGGGTATGAGAGGGTATGGTTATTCGTGTAGAAGGGAACAGGATTTAATGTGGGAAAGAATTGGGTATTACGGTGAAGAGAGAAGGTGGTGGCGCAGGAGCCCCCAATGATTAGTTATAGTAAGAGATAGGAATAAATGTGGGAGTGGATAAGAGGTTGCTGTTGAAGATTGTGTGATTTAGTGTAGGAGGGTATGTTAGTTAGTGTAGAATAATTCTGGACTTACAATGAGAGAGATCTGACTTAGGTATAAGAAAGAATATGCTCCTGTGTAAGGGGGGTAAGGCTTAGGTGCGAGGAATGTGGAAATCTGGCGCAAGGAAGGATAGGTTTAGATGCAAGGTGTCAAGCTTTGGGGATGAAGGAGAAAGTGTTTGGGTGTGAGGGAGAGTAGCGATCTGGCGCAAGGAAGGATAGGTTTAGATGCAAGGTGTCAAGTTTTGGGGATGAAGGAGAAAGTGTTTGGGTGTGAGGGAGAGTAGCGATTTGGCGCAAGGAAGGATAGGTTTAGATGCAAGGTGTCAAGTTTTGGGGATGAAGGAGAAAGTGTTTGGGTATGAGGGAGAGTAGCGATTTGGAGCAATGAAGGATTGGTTTAGATGCAAGGTGCCAAGTTTTGGGGATGAAGGAGAAAGTGTTTGGGTGTGAGGGAGTGTAGGGATTTTGCATAAGGGAGGGCTAGCTTAGGCATATGAGAGGATGAAGTTAAGTGTAAGATAAGTAAAATGCAAGTTGAAGAATAGGAAGCTGTATGCGCAAGAATATAAAATCGTATGCTAAATAGAAGTAAGCATTATATGCAAGAAATGTAAGCTGTATGTGCAAGGAAAGAAGGACGTAAATGTAAGGAAAAGTTAGCCTTGTATGTATGGGGCGTGTGCGTAGTGCGAGGGCTTGTGGGGAATAGGTGCTTGATCGGTAAGATTTGGATATAAGGAAGAATAAGATTGGGTAGAGCGACGTTTGTATGGCGATGCCATGAGGAACTGGTTGGTGAGAGTTTAGTGTAAGGATTGTGGTTTTGTTGACTGTATGACAATGAAAAGGACGATATGTATGATGAGGCTGATGGGCGCGATGTTGCTTGTCGGCTGGCTGTCCTTTGGGTGTTGTCAGGGGGTAAGGGCTCAAGAGGTGGAGTTCGGGAAGGGTGAGTATTACAGGCGCGATATCAATATGCAACAGCGTGCCATGCCGTTGCCGTATGTGCGTGAGAGTGATGTGGTGTGGGAGCATTGGGTGTGGCGTGTGATTGATTTCAAGGAGCGTTCTAACCAGTTTTTTTACTATCCTGTGGAGGAGTCGGGTGTGCATGGCCGTAAGAATTTGGCTTTTGTGTTGTGGGGTGGCATCGTGAGAGATGAGATTACGGTGTATGAGGACGACGAGTTTAAGGTGCCTGTTGACAATGCGCGGCTGGTGCATTACTACACGAAGGCCGACACTGTTACGCTGGAAATTATTGACGATGAGGACGAGTATGAGTACAAAACTGTTCTCGTGCCACGCGAGTTCACTACGGAGGAAATCTTCCGACTGAGGTTGAAAGAGGCTTGGTACATCGACAAGCAGGCCACTGAGCAGTACGTTCGCATCGTTGGCATGGCGCCAGTGCAGGAGATGTACAAAGAGCGCGACGGTGAGCGAGAGTACCGTGGGGCGGTAACCCTGTTTTGGGTGCCGATGTTGTCGCCGTCCGTGCGCACCTTGCTTGTTCAGCACGAGGCGTATGTGGAGGACAACATTGCGCAGCTCCCCTCGTGGGGGCACATCTTCGAGTCCCGTATGTTTTCGAGTTTCATCACGCGCGAGACCAATCGCTTCAATCGTACGATAGAAAGTTATCTGACGGGTGTCGATGCTATTCTGGAGTCGGAACGTATAGAGGATAAATTGCTCAACATCAGCCAGGATATGTGGGAGTATTGACCCGTTAATCCCTCGTTGGGAGCCTGCGTCCCAATGAGGTAGCCATCGCTAAGCCGATGTGTTGCGGTCGGTATGTGGTGCGATGGGGTAGGGTGGTGCGACGGGGTGACCCCGTTGTTTCCCTGTGAAAGATGGATTGCTAAACAGCAGTATTTCATTTTGAAAGAAACGCTTCATCGGTCGGCATCGTGCAAAGATTGGCATTTTGCATGTGCGCAGATGGGGCAAAATGCGTAACTTTGCACAACGTTGTGTTGCCCACTCGTGGGTAATGTTTTCCACAAATCTTTGTTTTGAGACCTTTGGTCACCGCTGGGCGTGTGGCAGTGCTGGCGTGTCCATCCCGTAGGGGCTGGATGGTTAACCTGTAGGACTATGCTGTTGTCTTGCGCACATCGCGCTGGATATCAGTCCTGCGGAATGGCTCAGATGCCGTACGGTAGTAGGGTATTGGCTGTACGGTGTGGGGCACGGTGTTGTACGGCATCGCCCTATCCTGCGAACGGGTGCGAGCCGTGTTGACCATTGTGCGAAAGTGCGTTTCTCTGCGTCGTTGCTCCCTGTTTCGTACAACTTCTGCGGCTTTTATAGCGCAGCTTCGTGGGGTTGTGTGCTCCGGTTTGATGGTCCACGTCGTGGCCCATCTTGTTGTGGCGCGCCTCGCCACGTGATTTCGTTCTGCTGCTTGCACGCGTAGGAAAATGTTTGTACCTTTGTACTTTCATTCATCGAAAGGAGTATTATGCATGGACTTATCGTAGACCCATCTAAAACGACGTCTGAGGAGCAGGCCGAGGGCATTCGTCAGGCTCAAGTGCTGTTCAAACTGAACAATACCATGCCTTTCACCGACGAATATGAAGACCTGCTGCGCGAACTCTTTGGGGCGGGTCTTGGCGAGGGCAGCACCGTGAGACCAGGTTTGGCGGGGGTGTGCTTTGACCAGGTGAAGATTGGGCGAGGAGTTATAGTGATGAATAACTGCCTAATGATGGCGCGTGGCGGCATCACTATCGAAGACAATGCGCTCATTGCCGCCAACGTGCAGCTCATCAGTAACAACCACGACCTGCATAACCGCCAACTGCTCGTATGCAAGCCGGTGTACATAGGGCGCAATGTCTGGATTGGGGCAGGTGCCACTATTTTGCCTGGCGTTACGGTGGGCGACAATGCGGTGGTGGCTGCTGCAGCCGTGGTAACGAGGGACGTAGCCCCCAATACCATCGTTGGCGGCAACCCCGCTCGCTTCATCAAGAATGTGGAGTAGAGAGGGCGATGTTGAGACATTGGAGTCCTGGGACTGGTTCGTTTCTGACGAGTATGATGCACAGTGCTAAAGATTTATTATAGTGATGTAATGAGATGATTGCCTTGATGTTATAATACGGAACGCAATCAGTATGAAAGTTGGGCTGTTTAAATTTGTAGCCTGTTGGGTTGGTAACCTCACTGATGCGTGGCAGAAGAGTGCGGCTTTTGTGTTCGACACACTGTACCCTTCTGGTGCGCGCAATGATGCAGATGATGTCCACCTTCGTCAACGACACCTTCACTATGAGCTATCTTGGGCGTGTCGGCTTCGGCAACCTCGAACCCTACATTGACGGCATCCATATCTATACCTCTGGCGACCGCGGTATGACCATCGAGATGCTCTCGGTTGACGGGCGCATGGTGGCCGACCTCAAACAGAGTTTCTCTTCGCCGCTCTACCTCGAAGCACTTCGTAAAGAGTGTGCCGCCATCCACCTCGATGTGCAGGTGTCGGAACAAATCTGCTTCGACATTCCACGCGATGCAGCAGGCAATGTGGGCTTACTTGCACGCCTTGGCGACCGCGTGAAGCGCAGCATAGGCAATCGGATAAAGACGCCTTCTCAACGTTGGTAATGGTATGAAGAGGATTTTGTAGACAGATACATTGTGTAATTGATAATATTAATAAGAGTATTGCTATGAAGCGAGATTCTCTCTGGAGTTGGTGGTTTGAGCCCTCGTGAGGAGGACCGCCTGCAAGTTGCTGGAGGGGTGGGACAAGTCATTCTTCAGTAGACATGGAGTGTTGCACAAGCGGCTTGCTGTTGTTGGTGTTTAGCACTACGTCCATGATGCTTATGTCGTTAGCAAACGTCGGCGTCTCTTTGTTGTAGGTAAATGGCGGCTGGGTACTGTCGGCCGATGGGTGTATGGAGGCATCGGACGGAACGATCTCTTAGTCTTTCGTTGTTGGTGAGTCAAGGCTTCTGTGGTGGAGGTGGTGGAAATTGTTGTGGCCGGGCATTGTGCCTTTCGGTGCCGCGATTTGAGGCTTTCCCTGCTGCTAAGTGGTGCAGGAAACACCATGAAATATTGAAATGCTTCAGTTTTAGATAGGTAGTATATGCTTTTCTATTGTTGTATATCGTGGGTAGAGGTACGGCTATTTTGTGGTTAAACTCCACCTATCTCCTGCTGGTAGATGAACTGAGGAAGAAGTTAATACAGGGTAAGAGGTTGGAACTAATACGAGGTAAAAGGTGAATGTTTGTACAAGGTACAACGTGCGATATGATATGAGGCGCTGTCTTAGATCTATTTTGAGCGACAGGTTCTCTCATAAGGAGCACGGGCGAGTGCCTTCATTCGGATGTCCTCCCGTGGGAAAGATGCAGTAGACGCTGGGGGAGTGGCTTCAGAGTTCGGGCAGGAGTGTTTGGGCGTGCTCGTAGTCGGATGGCACTCCGATGTCAATAAAGAAGGCTTCGTCGGCATAGGCGTAGAATGGGAGGTCGTCATAGTGGCGCTGCAGCACCTCTTTTTCGAACGAGAAGGCTTCGCCGACGGCGCGATCCGACAGCAGGGATCGGCGCAACTGATAGATGCCCCCATTGATGAGGCCAGCACCTGCAGCTTGGGCTTTTTCACGAAAGCCAGTGATGCGTCCCGAGGCATTGAGGCTTACGGAACCGTATCGTGCCACGTCGTCCACTTGGCGCAACACGACGCATAGGGGTGCGCCACAGGCATTGGCAAAGTGTTGCAGACGTGCCAAGTCGGCGGCAAACAGGGTGTCGCCGTTCAGCACGGTGATGCTTTCTTCATGGCACTGCTGCAAGGCGGCCACAATGGCGCCTCCTGTGCCGAGGGGGGGGTGCTCAACTGAGTAGTCAAGGGCGATGCCCTCGTGCTGATGGCCGAAGTAGGATTCGATGGTATGATGCATGTAGCCAGTGGCTAACACTACATGGTCGTAGTGTTGCAGGCTCAGTGAATGCAGCAGGTAGCACAGGAATGGCACGCCACGTACAGGTGCCATGGGTTTAGGCACGTCACTCACCACGTCGCGTAGCCTTGTGCCGAAGCCGCCAGCCAAGATGATGGCTTCGCTCATTTGAATAGGGCTGTTTCGACCAGTTCGCACACGATGTGCCCCATCATGATGTGGCACTCTTGGATGCGCGGTGTGTCGGTCGACGGGGCATTTAGCAGCACACCTCCATAGGTGCGCATTTGGCCACCCTCGTGACCAGTGAGGGAGATGATGTCGATGCCCAACTCGCGACACACTTTGTAGGCCTCGATGATGTTGCGACTGTTGCCACTGGTGCTGATGCCCACCAGCACGTCACCCTTATGGGCTGTGCCGCGCAGTAGGCGTGCGAAGACCTGCTCATAGCCGTAGTCGTTGCCTACGGCAGTGAGGTAGGAGGTGTTGCAATGCAGCGCCTCTGCATTGAGGGGTGAGCGGTCGAAGTAGAATCGGCCACTGAGCTCGGCTGCCAGGTGTTGAGCGTCGGCGGCACTACCTCCATTGCCACAGAAATGCACCTTTCCACCGTTGCGTAGGCACTGCTCGATGAGTTGTGCGGCCAGGGCTATGCGTTGTCTGAGGTCAGCATCGCCCAACACGGCTTGCTTTACGGCCATGCTTTGGCCGATGGCCTCTTCGATGCGATTCATTGCTATTGTATGGTCCATGTCTTAAGTCCTTCGGATGTGAATTCATAACGTTTGGTCTCCCCGCCGAGGGCAGTCAGTGCACTCCTCACCGCAAAGCGGCTGAGGCCTGGGCAGTAAAAGAACATGAAACCGCCTCCGCCAGCTCCGCTTATCTTGCCTCCTGTGGCACCTGCACCGATGGCGGCTTGGTAGATGGAGTCGATGTGTGGGTTGCTCACGCTTGAGGCCATCTGCTTCTTGTGTTGCCAGCCGTAGTCCAAAATGTCGCCCACGCTATCCACACGTCCCTTAAGCAAGGCTTCCTTCATCTGTATGGCTTGGTCTTTCAGGCGGTGCATGCTCTCAATGCTGGCGGCGTTGCCTTGGCGCACGTTGCGCTGCTGCTCGCGGATGATGTCGGCACTGACGTGTGAGGTGTCCGTGTAGTAAAGCAGCAGGTTGTGGTTCAGTTCGTCAATGTGGCTTTGGCGGACGCGCAAGGGGTTGACGATGACGTTGTCTCCATTGAACTCCATGTAGTTGAAACCTCCGAATGTGGCAGCATACTGGTCCTGCTTGCCGCCAGCAAGTCCCAAGTCTTCACGCTCTATCTCATACGCCAGACGGGCTATGTCGTATTCGCCCAAGGGCAACTTGAGCCATTCCACGTAGGCTCCGAGAATGGAGACCACGAGGGTAGACGATGTGCCGAGGCCGCTGCCTGCCGGTGCATCAACGAAGGATGCTATGCGCAGCGAGAGTGGGCGATGGGTGAACTGACGCACGATGCGGTTGTACACCCCTTTGTGCAGGATGAAATAGCCATCGGTGTCAACCTCTATGGCATTGGTGTAGGTCTCCTTCAACCCACGGTCGGGAGCCAAGAACTCCACGCGGTCGTCGTCGGTAGGCTCAATGGTAGTGTAGGCGTAGAGGCTGATAGTGGCATTGAGGATGGCACCACCGTAGAGGTCGCTGTAGGGCGATACGTCGGTGCCTCCACCAGCCAAGCCGAGTCGCAGAGGAGCTTTACTTCGTATGGTCATCAGGAATGAGGTTATAGATAGTCTGAGTCATGTTCTCCCATGCGTACCGCTTTTTCTCCTGTCGCACCCCCTCGGTGAGTTGGGGCGCAAGCCCCTCTTCAAAGAATCGCACAATAGCGTTGGCGATTTGGTCTGCCTCGGGCTGTACCACCAGCCCCACCTGTCCGTCTGGCACAATCTCGGGCAGGCCGCCCACATTGGTAACCAGCATGGGACGTTCGAAGTGGAACGCTATCTGGGTTACCCCACTCTGAGTGGCACTCTTGTAGGGTTGAGCCACAAGGTCGGCTGCACAGAAGTAGCGACCCACTTCGTGGTCGGCAATGAAGCTGGTGCAGAGCACCAACCGTTCTTCAATACCGAGTCGCTCTATCTGCTCCATATAAGGCTTGGGGTTGCCGTAGAACTCGCCAGCTACAATCAGTCGAATACCAGCATGCTCTATGCGGGGGTCGGCCATGGCATCAAGCAGTAGGTCCAATCCCTTGTAGTCGCGGATGAAGCCGAAGAACAGCACGTAGTGCCCCTCGACACTGAGGCCGAGTTGCTGCAACGCCTCTTGGCGAGGCATAGCCGCCCCGTAGTGGTCGTAGAGGGGATGTGGACAGAACGTTCGGGGCTTGCGGTGCTCGGGGTCGAACAGGTCTGCATCAGCCAGCACAGAGCGGCTCATGGCCACCATGCCGTCTATCGAGTGCACGAAGTAGCGAGTCAGTACGCGGTCGCCTATGCGGTGCTCATGGGGCACCAGATTGTCCAGAATGCTGATGCGCCTACGACAATGCGACAGGCGCAGCACCGTTCCTAAGGCAGGTGCCATGAAAGGCAACCAGAACTTGCATATCACCATCTCGGGCTTCGCATTCCGTACGTATCGCCCCGTCCTCCACCAACTGATGGGGTTCACCGCATTGAGCATGCGTCGAATGGTAAGCCCTTCTGGGGCAGGCTCAGTGCTGTACTGCGTTTTGCCAGGGAATAGGAGTGCAGGATATTGCAGGGTGAAGGTGATAATCTCCACCTGATGCCCCTCGTCCTGCAGTTGGCGAGCCAGTCTCTCATTGAATGCCGACAGGCCTCCTCTGTAGGGCCATGCAGTGCCGAGTATGATGACTTTCATAACTTTTGATAGGTGTTGCTGCGTAGCATGGGATGCAAAGGTACGCTTTTTTTTGCTATCCTCGGTCGTAGAGGGCTGAACAACCTTTCCGTATGGAGAGAGATGTGAGTTGTTTCGGATGGCACCTGTGGGTTACGGCTGCTACGGGCTACTCGCTGCGGTTGCCCACGTTGACCGATGTAGAGCCATTGATGGTTCCGCGGTTGCCTCCCCCATACACATTGCCACGCACGTGGCTGCGCCCTCTGATGTTTACGGTGATCTTGTTGCTGCTGCCCGACCCCACAGAGGCGCGGTTACCTCCCCCATAGACGCTACCCTCCACCTGCGAACGTCCTTCGACGTTCACGTTTGTGTTGCTCAGTGAGGGGCTCTCGTTGCCTCCTCCGTACACACTCTCGCCCACGGTGCAGTCCTTCAGGGTGAGTGTGATATTACCCGTGACGTTGCCCAGGGTGGAGAGATCTTCGGTGGTGTAAATAATATGATTGGTGTTGTCTACAGCGTCGGCAGCCCCCGTTTGCCAGGTGTACTGCTCAGGGGTGATAATGCCGAAGTCGCTGAACAACCCCGTCTCTCGGGTATAGACTGAGTAGGTGGGTTGTGTGGTGGGATAAACATCAATGGTAGTGGCTGTGGCACGGTAGCCTCCTCCGAATGCGTTGCGCATCAAGGTGCAGTTGGTGAGGTTTGAACTGATGGTGCCGTTCACTCGCCCCTGGCAGCCGCCTCCGTAGTAGTTCTCTATCACTGTGCACCCAGTGAGCGTATTCGTAACGTTGCCAGTCTGAGCCAGCGAGAACTTTGCGTAGTCGTTATAAAAGCGTGCGACACCCGAGCCCGAACCGCCCGAGTAGAGGAAAAACTCGAAGGCATAACTCACGGCCACGCCTAAGGTTGGATCCACCTGCAGTCGTTTGTCGGTGTAGTAGTTGAATCCTAAGGGATAGGTGAGTTGTGCGGCATTGAAGTTTGGGTTGGACTGGGCATCGCGCCTGGTGGTGAGGGATGTGCCTCCGAAGCCAGCGCCGTAATACTGTTTGAAGATGGTTCCATTGGCGGTGGTCGATACGGTCTTGCCTGCCGACATGTTGCCAAACTCGGGACCTCCGCAATAGAAGTCCACAAGACTATTGTCTATCGTTACGTCGATGTTGCCTGTGATGGGGGCCACTGCCGACGTGCCGCCGCCGAAGAAGCGTCGTATCAGTGCGTGGTCTACGCGCGCTTCCACATTGACACCTGTAGTGGTAGGCCTTTCTACGTAGGCCGACAAGTACTTGTGCAGCCGTCCGCCAGCGCAGAAAAAGCGTATGTTGTTGCCCGTGGCAGTCCCATTGGTGTTCACTCCCGTCATGAAGCATTCCTCAATCTCACCTCCTGTAACCACGACGGGCACCAGCGTGGTTACGCGGCCATCGTCGGTGTGCGAGCCAGGATGTAGTTGTTCTACGTAGACATTGCCTCCGAATTGTATGTAACTCAGTTTTGAACAGGCTCCGCTCTTCGCGCGTACTATTTGTGAGAAGTATCCACTATTGGCTATCCATCGGTTGTTGCCATGGCCATTGTCGTTGTTCGTAAAGTTATAGGAGTTGATTTCGCACTCGCTCATGAAGCTCAGACTGGTCTCGGTCAGCTCAAACCATCCACGTGTATGCCAGATGCCGATAGTGGGGTAGGCTTGGCTCCCAGTAACGCGTGCAGCCATGCCGATGCCTATGTTGGGCACGAAGTCAAAGCGCATGGGCGGTATGGCGGTGCGGTCGATGTTGTGATACGAATACCATCCGTAGTCGGGCTCTTGATTGTTGTCCTCATCCACGCTCATGATGGAGCAGGCTTTGTCTGTGTTCAGTAGGGTGCCGCCAAGGGCTTGTTGGTTGTAGTGGTAATTGCCCACCAGTACGATGGCTTGCGTATGTGGATTGGTACTGGTGGACATGGCATCCACCAGCGTGGCGAGGTTGGTGTAGACCGTCCGACCGTGGTAGGTGGTGGGGACAGCTCCGCCCAGTTGCAAGGCGTTGTCGTAGTTAGCGTCATAACCCGTCTCGTACGAGGGATCGCTCAGGTAATAAGCAGTGGCGAAGTTGGCTTCAATGGTGATGGCGGTAACGCCGTAGGGCACTATGTAGTTGCCTCCCTGTGCAAAGATGTAGGGGTTGGTGGTGGCGTTGAAGAGGTCCTTGGCGGTGCAATGGCGGTCGGCGAAATTGTAATTGGTCAGCGCTCCCGTGGTGCCGCCCGTGATGGCGGTGATGCGCCACCCAGTGCATATTTGGGCGTAGTTGCGTGTCCAACCGCTGTATTCGTTGACGAAAGGCAAGACGACTTTTCCCCAGGTGAAGTCATATCGGTCGGTGTCCATGTCGGTGATGGGCAGTTGCGAGGTGAAGTTGCTGCTGCCGATTCTCATGTTGACGGTCAGGTAGCCGTCGTTGCCCATGTCGGTCAGTAGCCGGCCGTGGTAGGGTTCAGTGGTGGTGGGTGGCAAGTTGGCTGCTATCTCTTGTGTGGTGCGGTGCGTGCCTGTTGGCCAGGCCTCCACAATTGGGTAGGGTGCTACGTCGGGTAGCACCACCCAGTGCCCCACCTCGGCCGTGTGTGCTTCGGTGCGGTCGTCAAAGATGAAGTAGGTAGCCATCTGCCGATGTGTGTTCTGTATGTGGCGGTAGAAGGGAAATCGGGTGAGATACTCGTCTTTGTCTATAGCCAACTGGTTGTTGTAGGCGGTGTAGGGCAGCACGGCTTGGCTGCGGTAGAAGTTGTACAGTGGGTAGTCCCGTAGGTTACTTGCGTGCAGGCAGCCGTACACGGGCGATATGTTGGTTGCACTGGTTACGTTGCCATACATCATGCAGTTGGCTATTCTTGAACTACGTTTTTGTTCCACCTTGACGAACTTGAAGGCAAGCCAATTGCACCGTGTGGCCCCAGTTATGTTGAATCCGAGGTTAAGTGTGCCGCTGTTGTTGACTGTTACATCCACGCTCACCGTGCCGTATCGCACCCCCTTGCCTACGTAGGTCGAGGTGGTTCCAATGTTGGTGAGGTTCGTGGTTTGAGCAGCGCTTCCGCTGCCCTGGGTGTAGAAGTATACGCCTGCCGAGGGAATATTGTTGTTTGCCTCATTAAATAGCCTATAGGAACAACTTACGGTGTAGGTGCCTGCGGGTAGTCCTGTTATAGTACTATAGCGTATTTGCGCATTGGCTAAGGAGCCCTCTGCGTTGTTGCGCCAGTATTCCATAAAAGGGGTCTTCATGTTGGACGCATCGGCTTCTGTCGACCAGGTGTTGAGGTGGAAAGCTCCAGACGTATTGTTGGCAGTCCACCCGTCAGCAGTTGTGCAGGGTATGGCCAGCTTTACTTCGTCGCTGTAGCCTACGATGCCAGCAGCGTATGTTCCACCGCTGACGTTGGCATAGCTGTAGCAGTTTACTACGCGGGTTTCACCGTCGATGCTGCCCACCAGTCCGCCCACATTGCCCGTGCCGCTGATGCTGACAGTGGAAGTCCCCTGCCTGGAGAGGATGCCGCAGTTGTAGATGCGTGCGCCACCTGTTGCCGTGGCGGCTATGGCACCCACATTGTTTGTGCCTGTTACCTGCACGTTGTCCAACCTTAGGTTCTTCACGGTGCCCCCGTTGACCGAGGTGAATAAGGGTACACGCAGTCCGCTGATGGTGTGGTAGCCTCCGTCGAGGGTGCCTCTGAAGTTGCTCACAGTGCCCGTGAAGCCGCTGAAAGAGGAGGCATCAATGTCTGCGGTCAGGGTGTAGTTGCCCGTGGTACTGGTAATCTCAGCAAGACTGCTTATTTCGGTTTGTGCAACGACGTGATTGATAAATATCAAGCACAGCAGTAGCAGGCTTGTATATTTTAAACTATGTAGGAGATGCATCATTGAGTGGATATTGTTATAAATTATTGGTTTATCAGCTTATGTTAAGCCCTTGTGGACATGATATGCAGTGCAAATATACAAATATTTTGCATATCATGCTCTTGGAGAGTGTGCTGCATGCACTACAGAGGGCGGTGTGGCATGCGTAGAGAGAAAGAACGTATGTTGTGGGCGCAATAAAAATTCGCTGATGGGAAGTTGTGTGGAAGCAAAAGGCTAACTTTGTCTCCTCAATTGTGAAAACTATACAAAGATGAAGATACTGATATTAAATGGTCCAAACCTAAACCTGCAGGGGCGCAGGCAGCCGGATATTTACGGCAAGGAGACATTCGAGGATTACCTGCAGCGGCTGCGCACTCTCTTCTCGGAGCACGAGATAGAGTACTACCAAAGCAATGTGGAGGGCGAACTCATCAACGCGATGCATCGTGCCATGGGACATGTCGACGGGCTGGTGGTGAATGCTGGAGGTTATAGTCATACGAGTGTGGCACTCCACGATGCGCTGTTGGCTGTCGGACTGCCGGCGGTGGAGGTACACCTTAGTAATATATACGCGCGCGAGGCGTATCGCCACCAAACTCTTTTGACTTCGGCCTGCCGAGGGTTGGTGTGCGGCTTGGGTATGAAAGGCTATGAGCTGGCTGTGCGTGCGTTGGTAGAGTCATAGGCTGCACACTGGCTTTGTCTATAGCGCAAGTCCCCATCCTTTGGAAGGATAGGGACTTGCGCTTTTTTGTTGTGGTGTATTGTGGCTGGAATGCCTACTGCTTATGGGCGGAAACGCACCATGTCGATGAGTCGCACCCCGTCGAGCCACACGGCTATGCAGCCCACCACGCCTTGGCCTTCGCCCCAGTTGGCGATGGGTTGCAGTGTGCTGTCGTCCACTATTTCGAAGTATTCGGGTTCGAATAGGGTAGTGGCTGTCAGCTTGGAGAGTACAAAATGTTTTACTTGCTCCATGCTCAATGAGGAGGAAAGTAGCACTGCTTCGCGCAGAGTGGCGTAGATGAGGGGCGCCACACGCCGTGCCTCGCTGCTGAGGCGCATATTGCGGCTGCTCAGTGCCAGCCCATCGTCGTCGCGCACTATGGGGCAGGCCACAATGTCTATGTCCGAACCGATTTGCGCTATCAGGTTGCGGATAATGGCCAGTTGCTGGAAGTCTTTCTCACCAAAATAAGCACGAGTGGGCTGCACCAGGTCAAAGAGGCGACGCACCACGACGGCCACTCCCGAGAAGTGTCCCGGACGCTGTGGCCCCTCCATCACCTCTTCCAGTGCTCCGAAGTGGTACACGTCGGTTACGGGTGTCGGGTACATCTCTTCCACCGAGGGCAAGAACGCAATGTCGGCTCCTGCATGCTGTAGTAGCTGGCAGTCTGCTTCGGCGGTGCGGGGATACTTGGCCAAGTCCTCTTGGTTATTGAACTGTATGGGGTTTACGAATACGCTCACTACCACTACGTCGTTCTCGCGACGAGCCCGTTCTATGAGGGAACGGTGGCCTGGGTGTAGGGCACCCATGGTGGGCACGAGGCCTATTTGACGGTGGGATGCGTGGGCATTGGCAAGAGCCTCCTGCAGGGCGGAGGTCGTGGTGATTAATTGCATGATATAAAGGTGTGAAAAAAGTGTTGTTTCGTAGTTGAAGTGCTTGGATGCTTTTACTGCTCTGTCGGGGTGGAATCTGTTACATCCTCGTAGTCGTCGAAGTGGTCATTGTCCTGCCGGTTGCGCAGTTTGTAGGTGCCACGTCCGAGGTGTCGCTCTGGCCACGCCACGAGGTAGTTGATAATGGTGAGCAGGATGCTGAATAGGAGAGCACTGCCAAAGCCGTCGACCACAAAGCCGCCTACTATCTTAGAGGCCAGCAGCACGATGAATGCATTGATGAAGAAAATGAAAAGTCCCAGGGTCATCACCGTCAGAGGCAAGGCTATGACCATAATGATAGGACGCACCAAGTTGTCAAGTATTGCTAATACGACGGCTACTCCCACGGCTGTCCACAGTCCCGACACGGCGATCCCCGACAGCAGCTTGGCCACAATGAGGGTGGCTACAGTGGTGATGAGGATACGTGTCAGAAAGCCGTAGAGGCTTGAGTTGTAGCGTATCATCGAGGTGTTTTCGCTGTCCATGTTGTTTTTTGTTGAGGGTGCAAAGGTACGACTTTTCCGCTATTGCAGCTTGGCGAGTGCCGAGGAGGGGTGGGAACCCTGCCGAACCACCTTGCTGCCGCTGTGCTACAGGAGGCGCAGGGCTATGTGGGCGCAGGCCTCGGCGTCGGCCAGTGCATGGTGGTGGTTCTCCATGGGGAAGCCGCAATAGGCAGCTACGGTGTCGAGCCGGTGGTTGGGAACGAGCTTGCGCAGCCTACGGCGTGAGGCCATGAGGGTGCAGAGGAAGTCGTAGTCGGGGTAGTCCATGCGGTAGGTGCGGAATACGGCGCGCAGGCAATTCTCGTCGAACCTCTTGTTGTGTGCCACTAAGGGGAGACCCTCTATCAGAGGTGCAACCTGCTGCCACACCTCCGGGAAGGTGGGTGCGGCTGCGGTGTCGGCATCGCACAGCCCGTGCACCGCCGTGTTGAAGCGGCTGTAGTAGTCGGGTGTGGGATGTATGAGGCTGTAGAAGGTGTCGGCGGTCTGTCCGTCGCGCACCACTGCGATACCCACCGAGCAGACGCTCTCGGGGTGCTGATTGGCGGTTTCAAAGTCGATGGCTGCGAAGTTGTCCATGTCACGTTGTGGGGTGCTGCAGTGGGGGTTACAGCTCTATGGCTCCCTTGCCGTAGCGCACCACTTCGATGTGGCCGCCACTGCAGTCCACCACCGTGGAGGGTTCGTCTTCACCGATGCCTCCGTCCACCACCATGTCGACCTGCGAGCTGTAGAGCTCGTGGATGAGTTCGGGGTCGGTCAGGTATTCGGGCTCCTGATCTTCGTTGTCGCGTCGCACCGAGGTTACGATTAGTGGGCAACCTACCCTTTCCACGATGGCGTGGGCTATCGCATTGGCAGGTACACGCAGACCAATGGTCTTGTTGGGGTTGAGGTAGTGGCGTGGCACCTCGCTGTTGGCATCCATGATAAAGGTGTAGGGTCCCGGCAGACAGTTGCGCAGCAGCTGAAAGGTCTCCTTGTCCAATGGCCTTACGTATTCGGACAACTGGCTAAGGTTAGCGCACATCATGGAGTAGCGCGCACGCTTGAGGGTGAAGCCTTTGAGCCGTGCTATCGTTTCGACGCTCTTCTTGTACTGTAGGCTGCAAGCAAAGGCGTAGAGCGAGTCGGTGGGAATGACTGCTATGCCGCCGTTGCCAATTACTTCGGCTACGCGGGCTATGTCGCGGTCGTTCGGGTTGTTTGCGTATATCTTGGTAATCATGAGTACTATGTAGTGGTGTGGCTGCCCACAAGGGCGGCTGCAAAGGTACGCTTTTTCCGACGAATGCCAGGGGTGCGGTGTGAAACGCGTATCTTTGCAGCACTAACAGGGTAAGTGTTATGACATACAGACGGATGATATACAGTGCAATGCTGTTCGCAATGGTGCTGATGGGCTCGCGCGCAGCGGGGCAAGGGGAGGTGCAGTTCGACGTGTGGTTCGAGGACGGCACGCTGCGTATGGACTACTACCGCATGGGCAATAGCCATTGGCAACGCACCGAGCCGGTGCGCTTTGCACGCAAGGCCACGGGGTGGTCGGGTTCGCGCACGGTGCTCCTTGACCCCATTGACAACGGCGACTACCGCGTGGTGGTGGAAGACTCGGTGTCGGGGCTTCCGCTCTACAGTCGTTGCTACTCGTCGCTCTTCGGCGAGTATGTGGCTACCGCACAGGGGCGCGACAGTGTGGCACGTTTTGAAGAGGTGGTGCTGTTGCCCTATCCGCGTCGGGCTGTCTATGTGTGCCTGCAGCGGCGCGATGCCGACGGGCGGTTTTTCAACAGCAGTCGCACGCTCTATTCTCCGATCGGGCGGTCGCTCCACCAGGGTAGCCGTGTGGCCATGCGGCCACAGTTGCTGCTCGGCAGTGGGGAGGTGGCCTCCAAGATGGACGTGGCCATAGTGGCAGAAGGCTACGGCAAGGCCGATAGCACCAAGCTGCAGCACGACCTGCAGCACTTTGCAGCCCATGTGGTGGAACGGGAGCCATTCGCCTCGCGTAGAGCCGACATCAATGTGTGGGGCGTGGCGGCAATGGGTGCCGAGAGTGGCATCAGCGATCCCTGCAACGGGGTGGAGGTGGCCAGTGCGCTGGGTTCGTCCTACTGCACCTTTGGTAACGACCGCTACCTCATGGCCACCCATCTGTTCCGTCTGCACGACCTGCTTGACAGTACCCCGGCCGACCACATCATTATCATGGCCAACAGCCCCACCTACGGTGGTGGTGCTATCTACAACTTCTACGCCATGAGCGCTGTGCAGACCATGAGTGGGTGGATTCTTCCTCACGAACTGGGCCATTCTATCGGCGGCTTGGCCGACGAATATGTGGACGATGACCTTACCTACAGTGAGTTGTATGACCGTACTCGCGAACCGCTGGCACCCAACCTCACCACGCTGGTGGATTTTGCGCGCAAATGGCAGCAGATGCTCCCCCCCGATACACCTATACCCACACCGCCGCAGCAGGGATTGGAACGCCGTGAGACGGGGGCGTTGGGGGTCTACGAGGGTGGAGGCTATGTGGCACGGGGCGTGTATCGTCCCACTACGCAGTGCATGATGCGCAACTACGCCCGCTTCTGTCCAGTCTGTACGAAAAGGCTCCATGAGGTGATAGATTGCTATGCCCGATAGGGGTGGTTTGCAAGGGAGGTCTGCCCCCCGATAATGGTTGGGTGTTAGCTGTCTATATTGTTTTTTGTGGTGGAGAGCAAGTCTGTGTGCTGAAAAAGTTGTACCTTTGCCTCGTGGTCTTGTGAGTAAGACAGTGCTGAGGCCTGGGTGAAAGTCTTCAACGGCCGAAGCAGTCATGTGGAGGAATTTGAATGATTAATAACCGGTGCAGCCCCCTCTTTCGATTAGAGTAGAGGGGGCTGTGCTGTTGATTGTCGGTTCGTATGCCGTACGGCATACGAAGATAGATTGCGGTATTCAATTGTGGCTGCGGTTGATGTGGAGGTTTTAGACCGTACGGCTTGGAAAGGGATGTCGTACGGCGTGTTTTCACATGCTGTACGACAAGTAGGGGGGCATCCGTACGGCAACCAGTGGAGCAACAGAGCAGCACCGCAGCCGAGGGGTGCGGTGCACAAATGGGGATAGTAGTAGGGGAGGTGGGCTATTCTTCGGACACTTCGCTGACAAATTGCCTGTAGGCTGAGAACATGTTGGCACGCGAGAGGAATCCGATGTAGTTGTTGTCGTCGTCGACGACAATTAGGTTGTAGCGGTTGCCTATCTTGAACTTATTGACGATTGCGGTGGGGGAGTCGGAGGGACGCACCACGTCGCCCTCGTCCAAGCTGTGCATCAAGTCCTCCACACGATAACGGTCGTAGAGGTCGGTGCGGAACATGATTTTGCGTACGTCGTCCAGTACCACCACCCCGAGGAAGTGGTCGTCCGAGGTGAGTACTGGGAAGATATTGCGCTTGGAGTTCTGGATGGCATCCACCAGGTCGCGCAGCGTGTCGCCCTGGCGCACTATGACAAAGTTGGTCTCCACCAAGCGGTGCAGGTCGAGCAGGTGCCAGGCCGAGCTGTCCTTGTCGTGTGTCATGAGGTTGCCTTGCGCAGCAAGTTTGCGTGCGTAGATGGAGTGCTTCTCAAACGGATGCACACAGATGTAGCACACCACCACTGCAACCAGCAGCGGTATGAGCAACTCGTAGCCCCCCGTAATCTCGGCAATGAGGAAGGTGGCCATGAAGGGTGCGTGCATCACACCCGACAGCACAGCCGCCATGCCCACCAACGCGAAGTTGGCCACTGACTGCTCGGGCAGCCCCAGCTGATTGCACAGCAAGGCCACAAAGTAGCCCGAGATACCGCCTATCATGAGCGAGGGGGCAAACGTGCCGCCCACACCACCACTTCCTATGGTGGCTGCGGTGGCCATGCCCTTGAGCGGAACGAGTAGGAACAGGATGGCCAAGGCCACCCAAGCCTCCTCCCTCATCGAGGCGAACACACTGTCTTGGAAAAGCATGTCGGCAGAGCCGTGGAGCAGCCCACTGAGAAAGCCGTAGCCCTCGCCAAACAGTGGGGGAAAGAGGAAGATGAGCAAGCCCAGTGCCACCGAGCCCGCCACGACGCGCACCCCAGCGCGCCGCTTGGCAAACCAGCCCTCCACAGCATCCATAGTGCGCAGAAAGTAGACCGACGAGCAGGCACACACTACGCCCAGCAGCACGTAGAACGGCAGCTGCTGCAGTCGGTAGGCTTCGGCCACCTCAAAGGCAAACTGCACATCCTGCCCCATGAAGAAGTGGGCTACCGAGGCGGCGCTGAGCGCCGAGATAAGCAGGGGAATAGTGGAGGTCATCGTCAGGTCGAACATAAATACTTCCACGACAAATAGGACACCAGCCAGCGGCGCCTTGAAGATGCTGGCTATGGCACCGGCGGCTCCGCATCCAAGCAGTAGTTTAACATGCTGGGTGTTGAGGTGGAACACGCGCCCTATATTAGAACCTATGGCACTGCCTGTAGCAGCAATGGGAGCCTCCAATCCCACGCTGCCTCCAAAGGCAACCGTCAGCGTGGAGGCCAGCACCGAGGAATACATGTTCTTGGCAGGCAACTGCCCTTTGTGTCGCGATATAGCGAGTAGCACCGATGGCAGTCCGTGTCCGATGTCGCCGCGCACCACGTGGCGCACAAATAGAATAGTCAATACGATGCCCACTGCTGGATAAATCAGCATGAGCATGTTGCCACCAACGAAGGTGGGCACTTCGAAGTGGAGCAGCCCGCGGCTCACCACATGCACTAAGGTCTTAAGGAAAACGGCCGCCAAGCCCGACACCAAACCTACCAGTACACTGAGCAATAGGACGAAGGTGTTATCGGGCACATGCTTCATGCGCCACACCATAAACCGCTTGAATGCTGAACGGCGAGCCATATTCATTGCACAAAAAATGGATGCAAAGGTACGATTTTTTTGTTTGCTGCGTTCTCTGTCCATCTTTATAGTCCAATAGTAATAAGCAAAACTATGCTCACTATCATGAATAGACCCTTGCTCCTGGTGCTTGCTGGTGCACTGCTCTGCACCTCGTGCGTAACGTTTGGCAAGTATGATGCCCTTGAGGCCACCCACAACCAACTGAAGAAAGAATACAATGTGGCTCGACAGGAGCTCAGCGAAATCCGTCAAGAAAACAGCGAACTGCTGCGGCAAAACCAGAGCTTGTCAGCAGAGGTGAAAGACCTCACCGACCTCAAGACCACGCAGACAGCCGAACTGCAACGCCTCCGCACTGAACTGTCTAACACCAAGCTCGGTTATGATACGGTCATTGAGAACTACATGCAGCGTATCAGTGGTCAAAGTCGCGACCTCGACAAGATGAGCAATCTGCTGGCAGCACGCACACAGGAACTCAACGACCGCGAAGCAGCCTTCGTAGCCAAAGAGAACGCCCTGTTGGCCAAACAAGCTCAGATGCAGAAGGAAGAGGAAGCAGCCAAAGCCTCATTGGCCGCCAAAGAGAAAGAACTGGAGCAAGTGCGCTCGGCCGTGACGAAAGCACTGGTGGGCTTTGCCGACAAGGGGCTGGCTGTCCATACTGAGGATGGCAAAGTGTACGTCTCCATGGAGAGTAAACTTATGTTCCAGTCGGGTAGCTGGACGGTCTCAAAGGAGGGACAGGAGGCCATCAAGGGACTGGCCAAAGTGCTCGAAGAGAATGCCGACCTAAACATTATGGTGGAAGGCCATACAGACAACGATGCCTACAAGGGCTCCAGTGCAGTCAAGGACAACTGGGATCTCAGCGTGATGCGTGCCACCTCTATTGTGAAGTTGCTGCTAAAGTACGGTCCCAACATCGACCCTGCTCGCATCGAAGCCTCCGGCCATGGAGAGTTTGCCCCCAAGGTGGAGAACAACAGTGCTGCCAACAAAGCGCAAAACCGCCGCACAGAGATCATCCTTTCACCCAAACTCAACGACATCCTCAATATTCTCGGGCGCGAGTAACCCTATGTCTATTTGATTGTGTGGACGACCACTGCAAGCCCGACCCCTGTATAGAGGTCGGGCTTTTGCATGCAGGCGAAGCAAAAAAAGTGCCACTCCGACTGTAATATTTCGAAGTGCAGCGCGCTTCACTGCCGACAAACGAACCAAAACGAGAACAAGACACCGCTCTGCACAGCAACATGACCGACAGGGAATACCATCAAGCAGTAGATACCTATAGCAGCAACGCTTATAGATTTGCGCTGAGCTACAGCTCCAATCGGCCGCTGTGCGAAGATGTGGTGCAGGACGCGTACCTCGCGTTGTGGGAGCAACGCGAACGCATACCGATGGAGAAGGCCAGAGCCTACCTGTTCACGGTGGTCTATCACAAATTGATGAGTGCGCTGCGCCATCAGACGGTGGTCAACCATAGTGCGGTCGACATGGCTCAAAGTCAACCCATCCACACCACTCCAAGTGTGGAATTTGACTTGGCCGACATCCTGCAACGTGCTATGCAGGTACTACCTCCCGTGCAGCGTGCCATCCTGCAACTACGAGACGTTGAGGATATGTCCTATAAGGAAATTGCAAACACACTCAAGTTGAGCGACCAACAGGTGCAGGTATATCTATTCCGCGCCCGCGTCGCCATGAAGAAACAGCTCAAGCTATGGGGCTACGACCACGCATAGCAGACAGCTACACCATATATACTATACAAGTCATCACTCAGCACCACACACCATGAACGACACAGCGAAAACCATCACGACGGACAACTACGAGAGCTATCTGCTCCGTTATGCCGAGGGCGACCTCGACGAGCGTCAATGCGCAGAAGTGGAGGCATTCTTGGCACTCCACCCTGCGCTGCAGGAGGAATTGGCCGACTATATGGATGCTCCACGGCTGCCGAAACCGAGTCAGACAGAGAGCTACCCACGGCAGCGTGAGCTGCACCGCATTGGGGTTGGGCGTCCAGTGGTGTGGTGGCGCATGTGCGGTGCTGTGGCAGCCTGCCTTGTGTTGGCACTCGTGGTAGGTAGGCTCTGGAGACAGACGCCCCAGTTGCCAACCGCAGGAGTCCAAGTGTCTACGATTGCTACTCCTGATTCGACACCTGTGAAGCCCCTCGCCATGCAACTCGCTATGGAGGCGAAGCCAGTCGCAAAATCCACAGCCCGTCCCACACAGCCCACGCAACCTCGGTTGCAGCAGCCGCTGATGCAAGAGGAGGTGGTGGATGAGATGACGCTTGAACAGCCAACGGTTGAGGAGGCTAAGCCGGAGGTTCCCGCCCTAATAGTGGTGGAGAGCAATAGTCTGGTGCTCTTTGTCGACGAGGAGGAAGAGTACGAAGAAAGTGGAGACGCAGTGGTGCAGTTGGCCGCAGCACAGCAGGAAACTGAGATACAGGTTCCACAGAATTTCGCCGAGCGCATCAGGACACTGAGCGCGCAGCGCATCGAGGCGGTGTCCAACCGATGGGGAAACGCGCTCCAAAAGGGTTGGCAGGATTGGCAAGAGGCCGACTTGCAAGGCAAACAGGCGCAACTGCACGACGGCTACGAGATAGCACAGGCTGGCATTGCCTCCTTCATGCAACGCTACATAATAGGTGAATAAAGACACAATTAAACATAGGATAAAGCCATGAAAAAACAACATTTCCACCAATTGGTTCTGAGCATGCTGACGCTGCTTGCAGTAGGCATGGCTCCCACAATGAGCGCACAACGTATCGCGGTGCAGCAGTTGAAAAGCAACTTTCAAGAGGTGCACATGCGAGGGAACTCCTCGCTCACTATCCGACAAGCGGAGGATTGTGCGATACAGATACAACTCGACGGCGACTCGATGGCGAGCGACATTGCCAAACAGAAAGGAGACATACTTTATATCAACAGCACAACCCCAGTGGTGCTTACCGTCAATCCAGGACAACTGACACTGATACGTGCCAGCGACAATAGTTCGGTTGTGATAGCGGACAGCCTCGATATGAGCATGTCGGCCAAACTGCTGGCATCATCGAACGCTTCGATACGTGCATCAAAAATACACGCTACAAACATCAATATAGAAGGACGCAATAATGGTGCAATCAACATCAGTTCGCATTTGAATGCAGACAGTATGGCTCTTACCACGATGCACAACGCAGTGCTGACGGTACAAGACGTGAAAGGAAATGCCCTGAGTGCATGGGCTTACAACAACAGCAAGATTACTATAAAGGAAGGGGTTCTCAATGAAAGGTATAGGACAAGTGCCGTCAACAACGCCTCTTTGGATATTCATGTTCAAGCACCAGATCATATCCAAAGTAGAACTTTCAGCGAAGGGGACACGCTCATTGACCATTTGGTCGATGTGATGACGTCTCCCAAGAGAACTGGCAATGGCGCATCGGTGAGCATCGATGACCGCGGCAATCTGCACTTTCTGTGGGGATTTACCAATTGGGGTGATAGCCCAGTGAACGGCTTGTCCAAATTGGACGGTGGCTATAATCTGCGCACCAGTTTTTCGTCCTACCAGTTTGAGTACACCTATAGCTTCGTACAACGTCGGCATCTGCTGTTGTCCGCTGGGGCTGGCTATGAGAGCGACGTGTACAAGTTCGCTTCTCCCTATGTGGCACTCACCCCGGGAGCGCAGGGCACGTTTGGCGAGGTCGATGCGTCGGGCATAGCTGCAGCCGAGGGTGTGTCGGCCACGTTTGCAGATGCCAACAACTGGAATACCCGATTGGTGGCGCGCTATGTGTACATTCCCATCCGAGTAGGCTTTCGCACCAATAATAAGGTTCACATGGGGATAAGCCTGCTGCCCGGCCTGTGCTACAATGGCCGCCACACGGGATTGAAGCACCGCATTGAGGAAAAACGCTCGAATTATCATCAGTCGGTGGACAACAACATTGGAAAATACATGCAACCTTACAAGTTGGATGTGCGTTTCGACGTGGGGTGGGAGAATCTGCGCCTGTTCGTTCAGATGGCTTGTGTGCCTGTGCTGACCGATATGGACAAGAAGGTGTACCCCATCAAGGTTGGTATAGAAATATAAGCAGGGAGTACGAGAGTAGGCATAAGGAATGCGGAGGCTGCGACCAACAGGCTGCTGCCTCCGCACTTTTTATATATAGGCCGAGAGGGTGATTGGCAGTGGGGTGAAGCAGGTGCGACAGAAGTCAGTAGCGTCGGATGGGCAGCACGACTTTGCGCAAGTCGTCTACTACGAGACGTGTGTAGCCGTTCACTGTGTCGGCATCGAACAGGGAGCGGTTGGCCAGATAGCGCTCGCTGTCGTAGGCCCCAGCCTTATTGAAGAGGTTGCGCGACACATCGCGTTCCAGGGCTTCGAGCGAGAGACGGCCACTCTTATATGCACTGATGTTGGTAGCGGAGGTGTACTTCGCAATGCGTTCCAGCTCGGTGTCGGAGGCCAAGCCCGTAACTTTGCTCACCGAGGCAGTCAACCGAGGCAGGTTGACCCACCCTGTGATGGTGGTCTCGAGCAGTGAGAGTTGGCGACGGTTTTTGTCGGTGTAATAGCCCAGATAGGCATGGCAGGGCTCGACCAAGATGACAGTTTGGATGCCAATCTTTCGTAGGATGGAAGCAAAGAACACGCAGGCATCGATGCAGTTGGCCTGACGGGTGAGGTATACCTCGTCAAAGAAACGAATGTGCTGCGCGTTGGCTTTGCGCGAAGGATTGGTGGTGCAGGTGATGGAAGAATATGCAATACCGCGTTGCAAGGCGTAGTTCCATACGGCAAATACCTGCTCGCGCACTGCCGATGCGCCCCGCTGGTAGCCCGAAAAGGCCGAAATGATGCCTTGCGAAAGGACTGCGGAAAGAATGGAGTCGATGTAGGGATGATCCTCATTGATGTAAGCAGTGAAGAGCCACCGGTAGTCCACCATGCGCCCTGCGGTGTCAAGGATGCTGAGCGGACATTCGCCCACAGTGCGGTAGTTGAGCCTGAGATTCTTGATGTCAACCTCTTCATCATTGATGTAGCAAGTGAACGTTAGGTCGACGGCTCCCTGTTGCCGCAAGTCGTAAAGGTGTTCATATTTCCACTTGATGGGCGGCTCGAAGGTGTAGGTTTCTCCACGCTTGGGAAGCACCTCCTGCAGGATGGATACATAGTTGAGGTTGCTGGAGTCGACCACCACGCGTAGCACTGTATTGTTGGTGGGCGCAGTAACGGAAACGGAAAAGAGGGGGATGGGGGCATCGCCTCTGTAGTTGGCCAAAGCCAATACCATAGAGGGATAGACCACTCCGTCGAGGTTGGGATTGTAGATTGCCGCGAAGTTGACCTCACGGGGATTGTACAACTTGTGGCTGCCTTTGCCTCCCCAACAACCCACAAGGAGTGTGGGAATGAGACACAGAAGTAGTAGGGAAATGGTACGGGATTTGCGCATAAGACTAAGGTAGGGGGCTACTCCACACGGTCGGGGTTCTGATGAACATAATCGGCCCACGACATGCGCTTGGTGCGTTTGGGTCGGGGACGTAATTCTTTGCGCAGTTCACCGAGTGGGTTGGTGCGCTCCATGAAACAGGTGTATGCCACTGCTAAGGCGTCCGTGGCATCAAGGTAACGAGGGTCGTTGTCGAAGTGAAAAAGGTTTCCCAGAATAGTCTTCACCTGCTCCTTGCTTGCATTGCCGTTGCCAGTAACCATCTGCTTGACCGTGGCTGGCTCATACTCGGTGTATGACATGTCGCGGCTCATGGCGGCGGCTATGGCTACGCCTTGAGCCTTGCCCAACTTCAGCATGGACTGTACGTTCTTACCGAAGAAGGGCGCCTCAATAGCGAGATGGTCGGGATGGTACATGTCTATGATGTGCTGGGTTGCATCGAAAATCTTGCGGATACGTAGGTGAAAGTCTGCAATTTTCTTCAGATAGAGCACATCCATCACAACCAAATTGGGTTTTCCATTGGCCATTTCCACGATGCTGTAGCCTAAGATTTGTGTGCCTGGGTCGATACCAAGAATTACCTGCTCCATCTACTGTTTTTTGTGGTTTGTTGCGCAGTTTGCCAACAACCATTCAACGTGCAAAGTTACGATGTTTTTCTGAAGCGGTGGTGATGGTCTGCTGTTTTGAGTGAACAGGTGAGGGAATTTGGGTGGGTCGTCCGTGCAGTCGTAGGGGCGTTTGGGTGGGAGAAAATGGCTGCGTCCGCAGGGTACTTGAGGAGGTAGTCAGCCCCCGCAAGGGTAGAGGAGAGGTGGTGGAGAGGCAGTGATGTTGTAGAGCAGAGTGAGTTGACTCGAAAGTTTTGCGTAACTTTGCACGACAATAGAGAGATACTCGCATAGTCTTTACAATATAGATGATGAACGATTTCCCGAATCTCGATGAGCTCATAGATATGGCGTTGCGTGAGGATGTGGGCGATGGAGACCACAGTACGTTGGCCTGCATCCCAGCATCGGCGCAGGGCAAAGCCCGCATGATAGCAAAGCAGCCTGGCCTGCTTTGTGGCACGGTTGTGGGCGAAAGAATATTCCACCGCGTAGATCCCCGATTGGAAGTGGTGTTGCACAAGAAGGATGGCGACCCGCTGGCGAAGGGCGACAAGGTGATGACCGTGTCGGGTTCGGCTGCATCAATCCTTACGGCCGAGCGAACAGTGCTGAACTTTATGCAGCGCATGAGCGGCATTGCCACCCAGACGCATGCCATGACGATGCAGCTCGAAGGCATGCACACTCGCCTACTTGATACGCGTAAGACCACCCCAGGAATGCGCCTGCTGGAGAAGTACGCCGTCAAGTGTGGCGGTGCGGTTAATCACCGGATAGGCTTGTACGATATGGTAATGTTGAAAGACAACCATATCGACTTTGCGGGCGGCATAGAGGCTGCCATCGAGCGCACGCACGACTACCTTACTTCGCATCAGAAGGATTTGCGCATCGAGATTGAGGTTCGCTCCCTTGATGAATTGGAACGCGTCCTAAGGCATGGAGGTGTGCACCGCATCATGTTGGACAACTTTGATGTGCCGACATTGCGTGAGGCGGTGAAGCGCATTGACGGCCGCTTCGAGACCGAAGCCAGTGGAGGCATTACGGCCGAGACCCTGCACTCCTACGCCGAGACGGGTGTGGACTATATATCAGTGGGTGCTCTGACGCACCACATCAAGAGCCTTGACCTAAGTCTGGTCAGCGACATCTGATGGGTATCCAATCCGACAAGCCTTCGCTATTCCTTACGCCAGCGCAGCGTCGCAATCGCAACAGTCGTTGGCGCAATAGTCGACTTGGCCGCAAAGTGCAGGCCGTAGTCGATGACTTGTCGCGTTGGTGGGGTCTGCGCTTCATGCCGTGGCTCGAGAGCATTGTGCTCCCATTCTGTCAGGGTGTGCCCATGATGGAGATGGTGCGCCACTTCACCGACCGTTCGCTCTGGCAGAGTGCGCGCGCGTTGTCCTTCTCCATTGTCGTTGCCATTCCGCCTCTCCTCATTTTTCTTTTCACCCTCATTCCGTTCCTTCCCCTGGAGGGACTGCAAGAGGAGTTGCTTGCACAACTCAGCACCATCATACCTCCAAGCATATACGATACGGTGGCAGGCACTATTACCGACGTCATGAGCCACAGGCACAACAGTTGGCTCTCTATAGGCTTCATCGTGTCGGTCATCCTCGCTACCAATGGTATGAACGGTATGCTACAGTCCTTCAACTCGCTCGACAAGGAGGCCGACAATCGTCCGCTCGTGCCTCGTCTGTTGCTCTGCTTGGGGCTGGTTTTCCTAATGTTTATCCTTATCGTAGTCGTGCTGGCATTGATGCTGGGCTATAAGTGGGCTATAGGTTGGTTGCTGGGACGTAATATCATTGCCCCAAGCAAACTGACACTGGTCATGTTCAACTTCGGTCGTTGGGTGATACTGATAGTTATTACACTCCTTTCGCTTGGCATTCTCTACTACCTCGCTCCAGCCAAGAAAGCCCGCATGGGGTTCTTCTCCCTCGGTCCAATGTTGTCCACGTTGCTGCTCTTTGCCTTCACTTGGCTCTTTCAGATATACCTCAATAACTTCAACCGATACAATATTCTCTATGGTTCAATAGGCACCCTGCTCATCATCATGTTGTGGCTAAACTCCATCTGTCTTGTGATACTGGTGGGCTACGCCGTGAACCTCTCGGTTGCGAAATATAAACATGAAGTGGCGCTCACTCCGCAGCAAAGGAGAGAGCGACGCATTCGGGAACACAATAAGCAAAATGGCATTAGAAGTAAACATCCCCAGCGGTATCACCTGCGCACAGAGCAAGAAGGTTACCGACAACGACACGGCAGCGACATTTGGTTCGGGGCTGCTGGCAGTGTACGCTACCCCCGCCCTGGTGGCACTGATGGAGCACAGCGCTCATAAGGCAGTGGAGCATCTGTTGCCCGAGGAACTTACCACAGTCGGTGTGGAGATGCAGGTGCACCACCTCAAGGCCACACCCGTAGGTGCCACAGTGGAGGCACGTGCTGTGCTGGAGGAAGTTGACGGGCGGCGCCTCGTTTTTCAGATAGAGGCTCATGATGATGCAGGTCTCATCGGTACGGCGCGCCATGTGCGCTTCATCGTCGATCGTGAGCGGTTTCTGCGCAAAGTGTATCCCAACGGTTGAGCATATACATATATTAGGGTAGTCTCGTAGACTTCCCTCCCTAATACATTTCAATCTATGATAGTGCAAAAGAAGAACAATACGGTACAACCTGTCGAGCGGAAGACAGGCGAGAGTTTTCTTATGGTGGTGAAGACCATGTTTGGTTTCGAAGCCCTGCTGGCAGAGGAGTTGCGCGCTTGTGGCGCAACAGACATTGAGCTACGGACCCGTGCCGTGGCCTGCAAAGGCACCATGGAAGTACTCTACCGCGCCAACTACACTTGCCGCACTGCCCTTGCGGTACTGCGCCCGTTTGCTTCGTTCACGGCGCACAGCACGGACGAGTTGTACGATGCGGTCTACCAGATAGCCTGGGAAAAACTGATGGATGTGGACTGCACCTTCATGATAGACTCTACGGTCAGTGGCGACATATTCACCCATTCCTACTACGCTGCCCTTAAGATGAAGGATGCCATAGCCGACCGCTTCCGCAACAAGTTCGGACGCCGTCCCTCTATCGACACCGAGAATGCACACTACAAGTACAACCTCCATATAGAGGGCGACCAGGTAACGCTGCTCATGAACTCCAGCGGCGAGTCGCTCCACAAGCGCGGCTACCGGCAAGGTGTCGGCGTAGCTCCACTCAATGAAGTGTTGGCTGCAGGCATGTTACAACTGGCGGGGTGGAAGGCCGACCGTAATTTCATGGATCCCATGTGCGGCAGTGGCACACTGCTTATCGAGGCAGCTATGGTGGCCAACAACATCCCTGCACAGTATTACAGAGGAGACAACTTTGCCTTTCGCCGTTGGAAGGAGTTCAACCGCACCGAGTGGCTACGTATCAAAGCCGAAGAAGACAGTAAGATAGGCCGCAGTGATTTCGACTTCGAAATCTGGGGCAACGATATTGACCGCAATGTGCTGGAACAGGCCGAGACCAATCTGCAATACACCAAGCTCCACAAAGACATATTGCTCTATGAAGGCTCTTTCGAGGAGCAGGCTCCGCCCGAAGGCCCGACGCTCATCGTTACCAACCCTCCCTACGGTGAACGTATCAAGATTAACGACCTCAACAGCATGTATAGCCGTCTGGGAGATACGTTCAAGCGGCTGTACGGTGCCGAGTGCGAGGTCTGGCTCATTTCGAGCGACATGAATGCGATTAAGCACATCGGGCTGAAGCCTTCAAAGAAGATTGAACTATACAATGGGGCGTTGGAGTGTAGGCTGTTGAAGTACGAGTTGTACGAGGGCAGCCGCAAAGCCAGCAAGCAGCCAGGTTCATCCACCGCGAAGGGCAAGACACCGAAGCAGTAGCTTCGACCGTACGGCGTGTTACGGCTTGGTCGATAGCCTGCACCAGCACAGGATGTAGCCACGGCAGCGGCCGTGCATTGCGCACCATTCTCTATGTCATTCACCAAACAATACATACCGGCAGCCGTCATCAAGGCGGCTGCTGTCGAAGCAGGGGCTCATGCTTGTGGTTTGTCCAAAGCAGAGCCCCTTGTTGATTTTGAGCAGCGGCTGCAGCACTGGCTCGATGAGGGTATGCAGGCCGACATGGGGTATATGGAGCGGCTTCAGACCGTCCGCACCGATCCGACCCAACTGGTGGAGCGTGCGCAAAGTGTGGTTAGTATTCTGGTAGCCTACGATGTGGTCGCTGCCACGGCAGACGGACTGCGCATCGCCAGCTATGCGCTCAGCGAGGACTACCACGCGCGGCTGAAGTCCATCCTCTACCGCATGATAGCACGGCTGCAGCAGCAGTACGGCTGGTTCGAAGCGCGTCCGTTTGTGGACACTGCACCCATCAGCGACAAGTCGTGGGCTGTGCGCGCTGGGCTGGGGTTCCGCGGACGCAATACACTGCTCATCCATCCCCACTTTGGCTCGTTTGTCAATATCGGCGAGTTGGTGTGCAATGCCGCCACCGACTACGACGCTCCGCTGGCCGACTCCTGTGGCCGTTGCCGTCGCTGTGTGGAGGCCTGCCCCAACGGTGCACTTGGCCAGTTCAGCGATGGCACCGTGCGCGTCGATGCGCGTCGATGCACAGCCTACCACACCATTGAAAGTCGAGCCGAAACGTTGCCGTCCTCACTCCGCACGGAGGGCTTCGTGTTTGGCTGCGACATTTGCCAGTTGGTCTGTCCGCACAACAGTCGGGCCCTTGCAGAACGTCAGCTTCCAGCCGACAGGGCGGCGCATGTGGCAGCTCTGGCAGAGGCCGATCGCAGTACGTTCAAGCGGCTGACCAAACACACGGCTATGAGCCGCATCGGCTACGAGCAGTGGCAGCGCAATGTGCAGCATGCTCGGCAGGGACGTGCTGAGCATGCAAAAAAAGCGCAGCAGCATGATGAAGATGCTGCTGCGCTCGGTTCTAAAGAGTGAACGGAGTAGGGGTGGCTTTACTGCTCAATGAGCAGGCGCACCTCCTCATTGACCTCGGCCATGTCCACTGTCGGTTCGAAGCGTTTCACTACGTGTCCTTCCTTATCTACAAGGAACTTGGTGAAGTTCCACTTGATGTCAGGGTTCTTCTCGTAGTCGGCATCTTTCTTTTTCATCATCAGATGGAGTAGCTTGCCCATTCGGGTTGAGGTATCGAAGCCAGAAAAGGGAGCACTCTTGATGAGGTACTGGTATAGCGGAGCTGCATCGGCACCGTTGACATCAATCTTAGCCATTTGCTCAAATTGTATACCGTAGCGACCCGTGCAGAAGGCGTGGATGTCCTTGTCGGTTCCAGGGGCTTGGCCTCCAAACTGATTGCAGGGAAAGTCCAGGATGTCGAACGCCTGCTCCATGTACTGCTCGTACATCTCTTGCAGTTCCTTGTACTGGGGGGTGAAGCCGCATTCGGTGGCCGTGTTGACGATGAGCAGCACTTTGCCTTTGTACTTGCTGAGGGAGACATCTTGTCCTTCCATATCCTTCACGGTGAAGCCGTAGATGTCGGTCTGTGCTGCAGCGGCCGATGACAATAGGATGGCTGCGGTGAGCAGCAGTGTGCGTAGTTTTTTCATGTCGATTTTGTTTTGGATGAATACTATTAGTTATGGGTGTTTGATTTTCTTTTTCGTGGGCTGCCGACGGTTGGCTGTCGGCGGTTGATGCGGTGGCGCAACGCTATCAGGAGCAGGATGGTGATGATGCCGAGGCAAGAGGCCACGATGAGATTGCGTTCGCTGTCCATGATGAGGGGCACTACCTGCACGACGGCCAGCACAATGAGTATGATGTTGATGATGTTGTTCTCACGGTTTTGCTGCTTCAGCTGGTGCAGCTGTATCATCTGCTCGAGCAGGGCTTTGTTTTCCAGCAGTAGCTCGTTTTGGCGGTGCAGTCCGAAGCGTTCGGCTATGAACTGTGCGGAGCGGCGCACGGTGGAGTAGCGAAAGTTGCGCGAGTCGAAGAAGCGTTGGGACTTGGACAGTTCGTTGACGAGGGTGCAGAGCTCGTCGTAGGTGTAGGACATGGCGCGACGCATGTCGAGCGAGTCGCGCGATATGATTTCATTAATCCTGCTGATGGAGGCATCCTGCAACAAGATGAGCTCTATGAAGAACACCTCGGTGGCCTGCGCGGCGATGCGCTCTTGGAAGAAGGGGGTCGTGCTGTGCGTTATCTCCAGCATGGCCACATCGGAGGCATATACCGCTGCGGTGTCGTATTGAGCCACGTTGCTGCTGGCGGCTTCCTCGAAGTAACTGCCCATAATTGTCCCCATGGGTTCGCACTCGCCCGCCAGAAAGTCAATGCGCGTTTGCAACGGCACCTCGGTCGCCGAGAAGGCAAGAATGCGTCGGTCGCCCACGGGCAGCAGCCCTTTTTGCCAAAGCCATGCGTTCAGCCCCAGAGGGTGTTTGTGAGCCGATGTCGCCGTCTGGTTTACGTCCAGTACTTCGTCCATAAATAGGTGTTCGGCGCGAAAGTATTCGGCCACCCGTCGCACGTCGCCTCCGCAGTTTGGCACCACCACGTCAACCACCGCAAAATGGGTAACCTCATGCACTGCCACGGTGGCAAAGCAGGCGTGCTGACACTCGATGCCCAGCCTGTTGCGTGTGATAGCGTGGCCTACGCCCAACGGCTCGCGGCGCAAACGACCCACGTATTCGTTGGTGAAGTCGGTGGTGGCGTTGCGAGTAAGCTCCTGGATGAAGGATTGAGCGATGGGGGCATCGGACGCGTGGTTGGTGTTTAGTTGCCCCGACTTGCATACGCACGGCACCAGTAGGTGCACATCGGTGCGAGGCATAGTGGAGGGCTGGGTGGCGAGGTTGCGCAGCGCCTCGTCCCATGCGGCTGGGTCGGGCAATCCGGCGCAGTCTGCCGTGCTGAGCGCCACCTCACATGGGGTACCATCGACGGTGGCTGTGGCACGCTGCAACGAGCAGAAAGGGACTGGCCACAGCTGGCAAATCTGCCACAACTCGTTGTCGCTTACCTCCGTAGTTGCGCCCTCGGCGCTCGTGCCCTCGGCGGCAGGATGTAGCAGATGTGTGCCGAACGTGCTGGCCCACTGAAAGCCTGCCACGCTGGCATCGCGAGTTGGAAGGGGGCGCTTCAGCAGCGTTTGCAGCCGGTCAATCGTGGTGGGGTGTAGAAAATACAGCATCGGTTCGTCGTTTATTGGTCTGCTTTTGGCCTTCTCTTAGGGCTCGGGTTTTGGGTGCTGCGCGGCAGTGCAAAAGCATGCTTCGCGAGCAATATGCGGATGCAAAAATAAGGAGAATATGTGTTATGGCGAAGTTTGGAGCGAAAAATTTTCTGCGACACGCCTTTCCGCCGTGTGTGCAAGTGGAATGGGGTGTCGCGCTGTTGCCCATGCAGATGGCCTGCGGCATGAGGGCTGGTGCCGTACGGCAGGGCGTATTGCGCCGTACGGCAGGGCCTTCTGTGCTGTACGGCAAGAGGGTCGAACAACAGGCAGTAGGATAGCGAAATAGCAGTGCGGAGCCTCCTGCGTCGTACGGTTGAGACGGGTGTGTCCTACGACACCGAGACCTGCGGCCTGATGAGGTGTGCGCGTGGGCGTAGAATGGGTGGGAATGGTGGTGCGGAGGTGGTCGGCAAAGACCGCTGCGAGAAGCCGTGGCCGAGCCAGCGACTGCAAAGGTACGCATAATTCGCCATGTGGGCAAAGACGGTGCGCTTTTTGTTGAAAAGGAATGCGGAAAAAGAAGTATCTTTGCGTTGCCCAACGTGGGCTGTTCCTCGCCTCAAGGGGCGAGTATAGCACGTTGGTTGATTAGAATATAGATGAAAAGAGAGATACAGCAGTTGGCTGCCGACATGGTGTCAAAAACAGTGGAATGGCGCAGGTACTTGCATCTGCACCCCGAACTGTCGCAGCAGGAGTATGGCACGATGGCCTACGTGGCCGAACAGTTGCGCGGCATGGGCTACGAGCCTCGTGAGGGAATCGGTAAGACAGGCGTGGCAGCCGTGTTGAAAGGTGGTGCGGGAGCCGACGACTACTGCATCGGCCTGAGGGCGGACTATGATGCGCTGCCCATCACCGAGGCTACGGGGTTGCCTTTCACATCGCAGAACGTGGGCGTTATGCACGCATGCGGCCACGACATGCACACCGCGTCGTTGCTCGGTGCAGCCGCCATCTTGAAGCAACTGCAGCCACGGCTGAGGGGCACCATCCTGCTCGTCTTCGAGCCTTCGGAAGAGATGTATCCAGGCGGAGCCCGCATGATGATGGAGGACGGCCTGTTCGACCTGGCCAAGCCCAACGAGATGTATGCATTCCACTGCCTGCCCGAGATGGACTGCGGTCGCATTGGCATGAGGAAGGGCAAGTATATGGCATCAACCGATGAGTGGTACTTGACCGTACGTGGCAAGGGTGGACATGGAGCCACGCCGCACCTCTCCGTCGACCCCATCCTCGTGGCGTCGCACATCGTGGTCGCCCTGCAACAAGTGGTCAGCCGCAACGCTTCGCCCCTGATGCCCACCACGCTCAGTATCGGCAAATTCAACGCCAACGGGCGTACCAACATTATACCAGACGAGGCTAAGCTGGAGGGCATCATCCGCACTTTCGATGAGAAATGGCGGCTCGAGGCTCACGAGCGCATACGCCAAATCTGCACAGGCATAGCCCAAAGCATGGGGGCCGAGGCCGACCTGTTCATCGACTATGGCTACCCCTTCGTGGTGAATGACGACGACTGCACCCAGCTGGTGCACGACAACGGCGTGGACTACTTCGGCGAAGGCCAAGTGGAATGGCTCGACATGCGCATGACGGCCGAGGACTTTGCCTTCTTTGCCCAGCAGATACCCTCTTGTTATTTTAGGGTGGGAGTGCACATCCCTGGCACCCCGACCTGCAATCTGCACCGCCCCGACCTGATGGTCGACGAGCGTTCGCTCGAGTACGCCTCGGGTTTTGTGGCCTACAACGCGGTGCGCGCCCTACAACAGAAAGTGAAGCTAAATGGATAAGATAAGGGAGTTAGAGACTAAGCCTATAGGGTCGCTGCTGGCCACCTACGCGTTGCCTGCCGTTATCACCCAAGTCGTAGCCTCAGTATACAACATTGTGGACCGCGTGTTCCTGGGACAATATGTCGGGGCACTGGCCATAGCCGGCCTTGCCATCACGATGCCCATCATGAACATCATCCACGCGTTTGGCTCGCTGGTTGGAGTGGGTGCTTCCTCACGTATGAGCATTGTGCTGGGGCGCAAAGATGTCGTGTGGGCTGAGAAGATACTCGGCAACAGTATGCTCCTTACTTTCTTCTTCGGTGCGCTGTTTATCGTGGGCGGTTATCTATTCATGAATCCCATCTTGGAGTTGTTCGGTGCTTCGCCTGACACGATATCCTATGCGCGTACCTATATGGAGATAGTGCTGCCCGGCATGTTCTTCACCACTATGACATTCAACCTTACGGGGCTCATACGCGCGTCGGGCTACCCCACCAAGAGCATGTGGATTATGGCTGGCGGCGCGGTGCTCAACATTGTACTGGATGCCATCTTTATCTGTGTGTTGGGATGGGGAATTGCAGGAGGAGCGTGGGCAACAACTATTTCGATGGCATCGACCGCCGTGGTGGCTGTGGTTCACTTCCTTCAACCGAAGTCGTTCATACGCTTCAAGAAGCATGCGTGGACTCCCAAGGTGTACATATTCCGCAACGTACTGCTGATAGGCCTAAGTCCTTTTCTGATGAACTTTGCAGCCTCCTTCGTGGTGGCTATCTTGAATCGACAGCTCATTCACTACGGTGGCGACTTGGCGGTGGGTGCCATTGGCATTGTCAACACGTTCGGCTCGTTCATGGTGATGTTTATCTTGGGGTTATGCCAGGGTATGCAACCCATAGCGGGCTACAACTACGGGGCTGGGCACAACCAGCGTCTGCGGCAAGTATACATGTTGACGGCCAAAGTCTCCATACTGGTTGGACTGGTGGGCGCTGTGCTGGCCATGGGTATACCACGTATCATACTAAGGGCATTTACCACGAGCGACGAGCTGCTTGACATAGCGGTGCCAGCTATGCGTTACCTCAATGTCATGCTACCCCTCATCGGGTTCACTATCACCAACAGTCAGTTCTTCCAAAGCATCGATAAGCCTTGGATTGCGATTACCACCAGTCTGTCGAGACAGGTGCTGTTCCTGGTGCCGTTGGCCTACATAGTGCCACCCATAGTGGAGTCGATTGCGGGGAGTGGGGTAACGGGTGTCTGGATCGCCGGCACCATCAGTGATGTGCTGGGAGCTGTGCTCGCAGGTGCTTTGCTGTGGAGCCAGCGAAAGGTGTTTCGCGATGGCTATGTAGCACCAGAGCGACAGCCCCGCAAAGAACTTGGACCCATGAAAGAGTAGAAGAGGTATGGACGTACGGTACAATCAATCACTCAAAGACTGCAACACGTTCGGTGTGGATGTGCAGGCTCGGTGTGTGGTGCGCCTTGATGTAAAGGGTTCGGCGCTGAGCGAGAGGGGACATGAAGAGGTGGAGCAACTGCTGGAAAGCGGTGCGCTGCGGGACGCGTATGTGGTAGTGGGGAAGGGGAGCAACATCCTGTTCACCCACGATTATGACGGTACGGTCATTATGCTGGAATCGAGCGGAAAGCAGGAACTGCACGTGGTCGATGCAGACGGTTGCCGCTATGTTACGGTGGGCGCAAAGTGCTTGACGGACGACGTGGTGGCCTACTGTGTGGAGCATGGCTGTTTTGGCATTGAGAACTTGTCCGCAATACCAGGTACTATAGGTGCTGCTGTTGTGCAAAACGTGGGCGCTTATGGAGTGGAAATTGGAGACGTGGTGGAGCGGGTGGAGGCCGTTGACCTAAAGAAGGGGACAGTGTGTGCGTTGCGTGCAGAGGACTGTAGGTTTGGCTATCGCACCTCGTTGTTCAAGCAGTGCAACGGCCAGTATCTGATTACCTCCATCACGTTGAGGTTGAAGCCCTCATTTCAACCCGTGTTGACCTACAAGGCGTTGGCTGAAAGGGTGAGCGGCGAGCAACATGCCGACATGACGGCCCTCGGCATGAGGGATGTCATCACTCAGATAAGATGGCAGAAACTGCCTCGCCCCGAGCAATATGGGAGTGCGGGAAGTTTCTTCAAGAACCCCGTGGTGAGCGACGAGGTTGTGGAACAATTGCTGAGCAAGTATACAGATATGCCCCTGTATGCCGGCAACAAGTTGTCGGCAGGCTGGCTGATAGATAAGGCCGGGTGGAAGGGGCGCAGTCGGGGCAGGGTAGGAGTGTGGCCCCAGCAGGCGCTGGTGTTGTACAATAGGGGCTCCTGCACCGGAACGGAGGTGGTCGACTTGGCAATGGCTATCACCGAGGATGTGTACTCCAAGTTTAACGTGAGCCTCGAGCCTGAGGTTATAATATTATAGGTGTATGAATACAGAGAAATTTTGGCAATGGTTCGTTGACAACAGCGAGGCCTTGACAATGCAGGATGATTTGGACCCCAAGGAAAAGGAGCAACTTCTTGAGGAGTTGCAGCACCAACTGGAGGACTACTGTCAGGGTTTGACCTATGAGATAGGCGAGCCAACACCAACGGGTCGGACCTTCACCGTGTCGGCCGAAGGCGATACAGACCTATTCCGTTACGTCGTAGAGCTAATAGATAACGCCCCTGACGTGGACTGGTGGACTATGGTTGCCTTTCGCCAACCACAGGGCAAGGACTTGCGCGTGGTGTTCGACAAATTTCGCTTCGAAACGAAGAAGATGTACTTCATGCAGCTGGAAAACGAGGTGGAACCAGATATCTTGGGCGTGAGGGTTGCATTGCCCGACCCTGTGGATGACGATGAAGACCAGTTGGTGGGCGTGTACGTAACACTGGAGGCTTTGATAGGCGAGTTTGATTGTGCCACCCTTGTGGGCTACATCGAGACGGGTGCCATCCCAGAGCAGCCTGAGCTGGAGGGCTACATGCCGATGGACGATTTCCCAAAGTTTGTGGAGTGGTTTAAAAGAAAACGCGACCAGTAGGGGCGCAGCTTCCTATCGCTGAGGAGGACGACAAAGGACTCAAAGACGTGGTGGTTCGGATTGACCTGTTTACAAGTATCGGATTATTCATGCACGACAAGTGCGGTGTATGAGCGTCAGTTTGATTACCTTTGTACGAGGAGGAAAAGGAGGAGAAAGTACGATACATGAGAACAAGTTTTTGAAATAAAAAGACATACAATAAGAACAGTTACTATGAGTAAAGTAGATGTTTTGCTCGGTTTGCAATGGGGTGATGAGGGCAAAGGCAAGATAGTGGATGTCCTGACACCTGAGTACGACGTGATAGCCCGTTTTCAAGGTGGTCCCAATGCTGGGCACACTATAGAGTTCAACGGTATTAAGCATGTGCTTCGCACCATCCCTTCTGGCATCTTTCATGATGACAAAATCAACATCATCGGTAATGGTGTGTTGGTGGAGCCGTGCATCTTCGCTGGCGAAGTCGCAACGTTGCGAGCCAAAGGCATCAATGCCGAACATAATTTGTACTTGTCAAGGAAGGCTCATCTCATACTGCCTTCCCATCGCATGCTTGACGCTGCCAATGAACATGCCAAAGGCAACTCCAAGATTGGCTCAACCCTGAAAGGGATAGGTCCTGCATACACCGACAAGATAGCCCGTTCGGGACTGCGCATTGGCGACCTTGAGGCAAGCGACTTTAAAGAGAAGTACGAGTTGCTGAAGTTCCAACACATGCAGATGGCGCACACGTTGGGATTTGATATTAGAAACTTTACGCTTGAAGGGATGAGTCTCGAAGCGTATGAGCAGAAATGGATTGAATCATTGGCCGTGCTGCGCCAGTTTCACATCATAGATAGCGAATACTTCATCAATGACTGTCTGGACAAAGGAAAGAAGGTGTTGGCAGAGGGCGCGCAGGGTTCCATGTTGGACATTGACTTTGGTTCCTATCCATTTGTAACATCCTCCTCTACGATTACGGCTGGTGTATGCTCGGGTTTGGGAGTTTCACCCCTGCGGATAGGCCGTGTTATGGGCATCACCAAGGCATACTGCACCCGTGTTGGTGCGGGTCCTTTCCCCACCGAGTTGTTTGATGATACTGGCAGACTGTTGGGCGAGATAGGCCACGAGTTTGGTGCTGTAACGGGTCGGCCTCGTCGTTGCGGCTGGATAGATTTGCCCGCGTTGCGCTACGCCTGTATGCTGAATGGTGTAACAGATCTGTTCGTTACCAAAGCCGACGTTATGAACGATTTCGACGAGGTAAAAATGTGCGTAGCCTACGAGATTGATGGAGTTCAGACGCAGCAGATACCGTTTGCACTTAACGAGGTTGAGATACGCCCTGTACTGAAAAGTTTCACAGGTTGGAAGCAAAGCTTGACGCATGCCGCACGGTTCGAGGATTTGCCCGCTAATCTGTTGGCCTATCTCCACGCGATAGAAGAGCAGACAGGCGCAGCCATCAGAGCTGTCTCGATTAGTCCTGACCGGAAGGACACGTTGTTTCGTTAGCCCGATAGCATACGAAAAGGCAATAAATGTTCAACGACTGCGTTGTACAGGCAGTATTTAAAACTATCAAGAGATGAAGAGACTTGCTTTCCTTATGCTGGCACTGCTCCCTGGGTTGCTAAGTGCTCAAACCAAGATCAAGGAGACTGATGTCCCTCGGTCTGTACTCCTCTCATTAGAAAAGACCTACGAGTCGTACAAGGTAAAGACTTGGTATCAGGCTCCAGGACAGTACGTGGCAGAATTCGTTACCGATGGCCAAAACGGTCGATGCTATTTTACATCGAACGGTGACTGGCAGTATAGTGCGTTCCCTGTTAAACTGGATGAATGTCCAACCTTAATGAATACGTACTTCGTGAACAACTACCCTGGGTATCGCATCAAGTCAACAGACTATGTGGAAGAGATGAGCGGAGACAACTATTATCGAATGGTGATAGTCAAAAAGGGTGTGGGATCGAAGGATTGTGAGTTGGTGTTTGACACACGAGGCAAACTGCAGCGGAGCACCGCCCCCGATCCCGACGTGGTGAAACGCGAGTACTACACGCTCGCTAATCCAGAGGAGGCCGATGCCATGCAAGCACAACAACGTGAGGAGGAGAAGAGTAAGAAGCAACGTAGGCATGAGAAACGAGCCAAAGTTGAGGAGGATGCCCCTGTTGTGGAGCGGCCTATGCCGTCGGATGCCATAGTGGCTAACTTCAACAAGCGTATGCCCGCCACCCGTATTAAGGAAGGCCCTGTATGGTGCAAGAGAGGTTATGACGAGTTTGCAGCGTACTACACCAACAATCAGAAGAATGCATTTGAAATGGTGTATAGCATAGAGAACGAAGTGCTCGAGAAAACGGGAAAAGTGTTGGTGGAGGATAGGTACCCCAGTACTATCGTGAAGTATCTGCAGGAGAAGTACAAGGGAGAGAAGTACCGTATCGAGAAGATGGTTACCTATGAGTACGACGCTAAGTACCGTATTGACGGGAAGAAGCCGAAGCCATATACCTATGTAGTTATATCGCAGAAGTCAGGACGCAGCGAGCGCACGTATACGCGTATGGAGTTCAATAACACGGGTAAGTTTATGGGACTCCTTGCGCAACCACTCGATGAGAAGGACGTGCAGTAGGCTCTGATAAGTACCGCTGCGATTGACGGTGCTCTACTTAATGCGCCGCAAAGCTCAAGGCTTTGCGGCGCATTTTTGTTTGAGAGCGAGGTTGTTTTTGTATGAGAGTGGGGTTGTTTTTGTATGAGAGTGGGGTTGTTTTTGTATGAGAGCAGGACTGTTCTTGTCTGAGAGCAAGGGTGCTTTTGTTTGAATGTGGGGTTATTTTCGTATGAGAGCAGGGGTGCTTTTGTATGAGAGTGGGGTTGTTTTTGTATGACAGCAGGACTGTTTTCGTTTGCCACAGAGACACTATTCGTTCGAACTGTACCATGATGCAAAACTCAGATAGGGTAAATATTCCTCGGTAGTAGTTATGGTACAGATGGATTGGATGGCATGGATGAATGGGGCTTGATACTCGTTAGTCCGCGGAATGAATGTCGAATAAAGTGCTATTCAATGAGGCAGATAGTTGTGGCAGTGTGAGCGAATGTAGCTGCAAATCTTTCTGTGATGTGTGATTCACCTGTAGCTCTACGTGCGATAATAGGGGTGTCCGCCTATGTAAGATTGTACTTCATTCAGCAATCAAGGGATGCTGGAGCTTGAGGTTGCAAATACGCTAACAGTAGTAAGGTGGTCTTAATTGCACTATTCTCAAGACGTTTTACTTGTGTGAAGGAGTATGGACAACTCCAGATAGTTTATCTGTGATGTGGGGGTGAGAGAAAAGAGTACTTGAGATAGAGCGTGTTCAACCTGCATTAGAGGAATTTCTTATGTACAATCCGCAGGGAGTTCTACTTGTGATAGCATGGAAGGGGCTGTTCGACAAGATCTTTCGGCATGTGCAGCGTGGGGCTGGCTGTCATGTGGTGGATGGGTGAACTGCTTCTGTGATGAGCATTTAGGTGTATAGACTGAAGATGTATGCTGTAGAGAAAAGATAACAAAATAGTACACTACCCCCGTTGGAGGTAGTGTATAAAAACTCAGTATTCGCTACTGATTTATTTCTTTTTCAAGTACTCCTGTACGTTGTCCGAAGGAACGATTTCCTCCTTGAAGGTGTAAGCATTCGTCTTCGGTGAACGAACCATGCGTATGATTTTTGCGAACCCTTTGCCGTTGCCAGTCTTAAGGCTTGCCACAACTTTCTTTGCCATATCTCAGTGTTGTTTAGTGCGACGTTTCTTTTTGTAATCAAGTCTTTCTGCCCAAATGGACTACTTGATCTCCTTATGAACCGTCATTTTCTTTAAAAAGGGATTGTACTTCTTCAACTCTAAACGACCAGGAGTGTTCTTCTTGTTTTTGGTCGTAACGTAGCGCGACATCCCTGCTACGCCACTTGCTTTCTGCTCGGTGCATTCCAAAATAACCTGCACTCTTGCGTCTTTATTCTTCTTTGACATCTTCCTTTGTTTTTCGGCTGCAAAGGTATAACTATTATTTCATTTGGCAAAATTTTGTACGATTATTTGTTATGAACATGTGCAATTTGGCTGTAAGTCAATGTCTGTGTGAAGGCAGGTGTCGTTAAGGAGGGGTGCGAGAATGGCTTGTTTTTGAGGCGGTATGTTCTGCGGATTGCGATAATTGTGTGTTGTTTTTCAATGATGCGGATGTGGTTTTTGTATGTGGTTTGTATTCAGTTTGTAATATGCTTTTCTTTGGTATTTTGGTTCCGACTGTGTGGAGCGAGAGGAAGTTCTGTTGTATACAGTATTATATTATAGGTGTATCCGAGTTGGTCATTTGTGGGGTGGAAAGGGGGTGTGGACAGTTTGTTTTGGTGGCTGGATGAAAAAGTTGTACCTTTGCATCGTGGATGGGTCGTGTGGGCGGATGGGCGCCCTTGAACCTGTCCCTCGTCAGTGTCGCATGTCGGAGCGTTCGGCTCGGAGCGTTTCGGTGTATTGTGTTTTCTATTTTGGTTGCGTGCGTAGCAGTTGGTGTCGTACGACATCTGCTTCTGGCTTGTAACGGCATGTAGTGCATGTCTGAGCAATTGCGCTATGTTACAACTTGTTATATTGATGCTGTGCCGTACGGCACAGGCGTGGTCGTTGTACGCAAGAAGGCCGAGTGCCGTACGACCTGATGGTTTGTTTACTTGGGGGAGGAACCGGCTTTCGTTCGCTTTCGGAATGAATGTGGTAGGCGGGATGTCTGGGCGCTGAGGAATCATTTCTGTCTTTCGGTTCGGAGGAGTAGTGGGGCGATTTGGATGGTTTGGGGATATTTGATTGGACATGTGTGGGTTGTGCACAGGTCGTGATTGGATGGGGTTGTGTGGCAATGTGGCATGCCAGATTAGTGAGGCGCACCCAGGTTCCTCGGAGGATGAGTGTTTTTTTACACGTGCTATTCGGCGGGTGCTGAGCGAGGATGGTGCGTGTGTTCGAGGGGACTGACAAAAAAGGTGTGCGTTTCGATATTTAGAAGTGCGGTTTTGTCGCAAGGATGATTCTTGGACGTGTTGCGTATGTCAGAATGGCAGTTGTTGGCACGGCGAGCTGAGTTGGCATCATTGTTGACCGTAGGAATTGCGTCGGTTGCGGTGGCAACCAGCAAAGCAGAGTAGAAATTAAAATAAGAAAGGATACAGTTATTATGGGAAAAATCATTGGAATAGACTTAGGAACTACCAATTCGTGCGTAGCCGTATTGGAGGGAAGCGAACCAGTAGTAATTGCCAACAGCGAGGGACATCGTACGACCCCCTCTATTGTGGGCTTCGTTGAGGGTGGCGATCGCAAGGTGGGAGACCCCGCCAAGCGTCAGGCTATCACTAATCCTCACAACACGGTGTACAGTATCAAGCGTTTCATGGGCGAGACCTACGACCAAGTGCAGAAGGAGGTTTCCACAGTACCTTACAAGGTGGTGCGCGGCGACAACAATACCCCACGTGTTGACATCAACGGTCGGCTCTACACGCCACAGGAGATTTCGGCTATTGTGCTGCAAAAGATGAAGAAAACGGCCGAAGACTATCTGGGCCAGGAGGTAAATGAAGCTGTTATTACGGTGCCGGCCTACTTCAGCGACAGTCAGCGCCAGGCCACCAAGGAGGCAGGCGAAATAGCCGGTCTGAAGGTGCGCCGCATCGTCAACGAGCCTACGGCTGCAGCTCTGGCTTACGGTCTTGACAAGAAGAACAAAAATATGAAGGTGGCCGTGTTCGACCTCGGTGGTGGCACGTTCGATATCAGCATCCTCGACCTTGGCGACGGCGTGTTTGAAGTGATGTCCACCAACGGCAACACCCATTTGGGCGGCGACGATTTCGACCAAAAGATCATCAACTGGTTGGCCGACGAGTTCCAGGGGGAGAAGGGTATAGATTTGCGCAAAGACCCCATGGCCTTGCAGCGTCTGAAAGAGGCAGCCGAGAAGGCTAAAATTGAACTCTCGAGCAGTCAGCAGACAGAGGTGAATTTGCCCTACATCACGGTGGTCGACGGCGTGCCTCAACACCTTGTCCGCACCCTCACCCGTGCCAAGTTTGAACAACTCTGCGACGACCTCATCCAGGCTACACTGGAGCCCTGCCGTCAGGCAATGAAGGATGCAGGCATCAGCAACAGCGACATCGACGAGGTGATACTCGTAGGCGGCTCCAGCCGTATACCCGCCATTCAACAAGTGGTTGAAAAATTCTTCGGCCGCACCCCCAGCAAAGGCGTAAATCCCGACGAAGTGGTGGCCATCGGAGCTGCTATTCAAGGTGCAGTGCTCACCGGAGAAGTGAAGGATGTGCTGCTGCTTGACGTAACGCCCCTTTCGCTCGGCATTGAGACCCTCGGCGGTGTGATGACGCGCCTCATTGATGCCAACACCACCATCCCGACTAAGAAGAGTCAGGTGTTCAGCACTGCTGCCGACAATCAGCCCGAGGTGGAAATCCATGTGTTGCAGGGTGAACGCCCCATGGCAAAGGACAACAAGACCATCGGTCGCTTCCACTTGGCAGGCATCCCACCAGCACCGCGTGGCGTACCGCAGATCGAAGTAACCTTCGACATCGACGCTAACGGCATCATCAACGTCAGCGCCCAAGACAAGGCTACCGGCAAGAGTCAGAATATCCGTATCGAGGCCAGCAGCGGATTGAGCGAAGAGGAAATCAAGCGCATGAAAGCAGAAGCCGAAGCCAATGCCGATGCCGACAAGAAGGCCAAGGAGGAGATAGAGAAAATCAACGCCGCTGACGGCATGATCTTCCAGAGCGAGAAGAACCTAAAGGAATACGGCGACAAGATTCCTGCCGACAAGAAGAGCAATATCGAGAGCGCGCTGAATGAACTCAAGGCCGGCCACAGCGCTCGTAATGTTGCCCAGATTGACCAGGCAATGGAGAAAATCAACGCCGCCTGGCAAGCCGCCAGCGAGGATATGTACAAAGCACAGCAGCAGGCGGGCTCACAAGGTGGAGCCGCTGGCTTCGACCCCAACAACATGGGCGGCAGCCCTGGCGCAGGCCAGCCCAACAACGGCAACGACCAAAACGTCACCGACGTGGACTACGAAGAAGTGAAATGAAAAAGTCCAAACCCACCAAAGGAGGTGCAATCTTTAAAGGTTGCACCTCCTTTTTATAAAAGTATTATGAGTCGAATAAAACGCTATTTGGAAGAGTTTGAGGAAGAACAACAACGAGGGTATAGCCTCCCTACCACAGATAAACAGATTTGTGGCCGCCATTTTTATGACAAGTACTTGAATGAGCATATTATTTCCAATGGACATGATGGTGTATGCTCATATTGCAAACGGCAGGGGAAAGTGCTAAATCTATCAGACTTTATTACGTATATTGGGGATGAACTTGCTGCCTATTTGGGGAATATTGATAATGAAAATCTATATTTGGCGAGTTCATTTTATGATGACATTGACGAAGAGATTCCAGGAATTAAAAGATATGGGCCCTATGCGGTTCCTGACGATAAAACAATATATGAAGATGCAAGAGAGGTAATGGAAGAGTTTAAGCTTATTTCCAACTCAAAAGAACTCAATAATGATATAGAAAACTGCTTGCATGTAAACAATTGGATAAAACGAGATCCATTTGGCATGGAATTACACGAGGAACTATCATTAAGCTGGAAAGAATTTTGTCTTCTCGTGCAAAATAATCGACGATATACATTTTTTAAATCACCTTTGTTTGAGGATACTACTATAAAAGTCAAATACGGCCTAAGTGACATTCTTACTGAGTTGGGGTGCATGCTGCCACTGTTGGATAATGTATTGCCTGCTGGGAAAATAGTTTATCGGTGTCGTCCTGAGAATTCAGATAATCCTGTTACATCATTTGAAGATATTACCTCTGCTCCACCTCATTTGGCAAAAGCGAATCGTATGAGTCCAACAGGTATTTCTATGTTCTATGGTTCTTTTGATAAATCCACACCAATAAAAGAAATACTCAGTTATTCTTCTGGGAATATACCCCGGTATATTTATGAAGGTACTTTTAAGGTTATAAAACCACTTCATGTTGTTGACCTCTATTCAATAGATTCCAGTTTTTGGATGCCCAATAGTCAAGAACATCTCTTTTTGGATAGATTCCATAGTGAAATTTCAAAACCCACAAATAGCAACAATCCGGAAATAGACTACATTCCATCTCAAATTTTCACGGAATACCTAAGGTATCTTTGCAAAAACAAAAATGGTGGTAATTATGATGGAATGGTATTTAAAAGTGCACAAACAGGACAGGAAAATATTGTTTTGTTCTATGATAACAAGGATAGTGCAAAAGTTTTATCCCTTATTCCAGACAGTATAGTCAAACTCACCCCTCCATATTAGTTTTGTAGTAAGTTGAGGCTGCGCAAAGTGGAAATATCGTTATCTCAAGCGTATCTGTATAAAAATTCATGAGCATGATTCCGAAAAATCATGCTCATGTTTTTATATAATCATGCTTAGGTTTACTATAATCATGAGCGTGATTCTGAATTTCTTGTGCTTGGGATTTTGCGGGTTACTTCTTCTTGCTCATCAAATCCTCGGCGGAACGAAACTTGGCGGTGGCCAGCGCGACCTTGATGCCCTTTGCCTGCGCGGAAGCAGAGGTTGACCTTCTTGATTTTGTCTGTCATCACCATCTTCTCGCCGTGGCAGGCCTCGGCCGTGATGGTCAGCGAGAATGAGCCGAGTTTACCCATCTGCACTGTGTAGCTATCCTGCAGTAGGCTTTCCATCACCTTCTTAAGCTGATAGATGGCCATCTCGGCCTCCTTGGGATTGAATGTCGTCTCATCGGCGATCATCATCGCCAGGTCGTGCTTGTTGACCTTGCAGATGCTCTTCAGCACCGGGTATCACTGGCGTCCGCCGCCGCGTGGGGCACGCGGATTGACGCGCTACACCCTGTTGAAAAACAATGTCACGATTTGTCATTTCTTTTTAATTGATGATACGTTGTGGCTAATTCGGTTGCAGAGGTACGAATATTTCCCAATATGGCAAAATAAAAATGAAAGTAAGAGTCTATATCTTACACATTCCCTTCCTTCCAACGTTTATGGTGCTCTTTACATCGTTCCAATGCATGTGTTGCAGGGTAGTATCCTTTTTTTATGGCTTTCTTGTATTCTCTCTTTGCTTTCCCATATTTATGTAGTTTCTCGTAGGCTTGTCCTCTATCATAATACATTTCGGCGTTATACCAGCCATATTTCAATGCGTAGTCTGAATAGTAAATGAAGCCTTCATAATCTAGAACTTGCAACCTTTTATAGGCTTTTGCTTTATAGAACTCAAAACTTTCTTTGTTTTGCATCTGCCGAGCATATTCAGCAAGTGCGTGCATTTCTAATTGTTCTTGAGTAAGGGGTTTGAATTTGGAATCAAAGACAAATCCACGATTTTGGGCACAGACATTTAGTCCCAATACAAGCACACATACTCCAAATAATATCTTTTTCATAATATATTGTTAGTGAATTGATTTTGTTATTGATGTACTGGTATTTCCAAATTTTCATATTGACCAAAAGACGCTCTGTCGTTCCATTATCCACGTTCTCATTTCGCATAACCTATGTCTTTTACAACTCCCTCTACAATGCAACCATTGTCACAAATGACTGAGGTTTTCCCCCTATCCAAGATTGAGTTTCTTTTGAGTAAACATTAAAGATTTCATTTGTGCTGTAAATCTTATTTCCCATAACAAATGTATTTATTGTTCATAATAATCCCATCTGCCATATAGGCCATTCCATTTGTAGTAACCAACTAATGTATCATACGTGTTGAACACATCGTATCTGTCGCAAAGAGAATTCCATTTACGGTAGCCTATTACATTTCCATTCTTATCCTTAATGTCTTCTCTATCGTACAGTGAATTGTACTTCCTGGTATTTTGGACATTACCGGAGCTGCTTTTTGTTTCAGTTCTGTTGTAAAGACTATTGTAGTTTTCCGTCTTTATCAGTGTGCCGTTAGCGTTGTAGTACTCTACTCTATCGTATAACTTGTTGTATTTGGAGTATCCAACCATATAGCCATACGAATCATAGTATTCTGTACGGTCATGCAGACTATTGTACTTTTGTGTATAACTTTGGGCATGACATAAACCCGTAGAAAAGATAATGAGTAATGCTAAAATGTGTGTTTTCATATTTATTCGATTTTAATTATACCAGACAATTCGTAAATATATGGAGAGCCATCCATCTCAAATCGGATAGTCTCTGGAATCTTAGTGTTGTATTGTAAATCATAGTTGAAAAAGACATTTGCAGTATAAGAGCCAAGTCCATCAATTTTTCCACCTCCCTGATACATTCGTATTTTCCAATTATCATCAAAAATCTCTTCGGCTTTGTTTACAATCATTAAGTTAAACCCTATGTCTTTTGTCATAGTTATTATCAAATATTCTTGCTCACCGACAATTGCAGATGCAACAGCACCCTTGTAGTCGTCAAAACTCTCAATGGTTTGCTTTGTTTGAGCATTGATAATTACCAATTGATGATACACAAACTGCTCAACAATATGGTAATCGTTACCGTTTTGTGCATTTAAACTAGAGGTAAGCAAGTACATACAAATTATGAGTGTCAATCTTTTCATTTCTTATCTTCTTTAGGGTCATTAGATAGGTAAACCATGCCTTGTGGCTTATTCTCATAAAAGATGTAAAACATGTGTCGAGTGGACCAATCGGCATTTTGATTAAACTGATACATCATCGTACCACGTTGTTTGTATTTGTCTACAAAATCCCAGATTATAATTGTCGTAAAGCCATCATGTTTTTCTTTCTTATTGTAAACATCATAGTAATTTAATTCTCCCCAGTAGAAACGATTGTTTACTTGCTTTACTTTAATGAAGTTTTGTCTCATTTGCCACATTTCTAATGTCTCAAGAGAGCATTCTGCTGATGCAAAAACATCCCAGTGAACAGTCTGTTGAGCGAATAATTCAAACGAGCAGAACAGCAAGCATGCAAGTGCCATTATTTTCTTCATGTTTATTTGTGGCCGTTTTATTCTGTTGCCTCTTCAGTTTTATAATGATTAAACAAATTTCGGCTCCCAGCCATTTTTTTCAATAACATTACTTCATCTCGGCAAAGCATGAGAACTCGCTCTGCACTCGACTTTCGTAATGTTGAGCGAGAAGCCGATGTTTAAGGGCAACAAGAAAGGCGCAAATCCTTTCAATTATATTGTTACCACTTATCTTGTGAGTAGGCTGTCTGGAAATTTACCTTTGGAATGATAAGTGAGGAAAGATTCGCGCCCCAAGCACGAACTTCCGCAACCTTATTCTCATTCCGTTGTAAAAGAGTTTTCCAGACTATTTACTCACAGAGAACAAGAGCGTCCGCTCAATTATGTATTTCTAATATTTCTCCGTTTTATGTCATATTGTTTAATTGTTTAATTATTCTATTTACCGTCTCTCTTTAGAAAGCAATACACTCTGCCGTAAAATGCCCCTTCGATTGAGAATAGCGTTCCATGAAGGATGTCGTTGCTTGGGCCGAGTTTGCTTAACCAATATTTACCGGAACGACTTTCTCGGGAGGCGTGAGTCCAACTATTGTCTGTGGGATTATTGTACAGTGGCGCGGATGTTCTTGTCCGAAGCGGCGTGGGAACGGTCGTTCATGAAGTCGGGGCTGTATTTGCCACGGGGTATGTCGGAGAAGATGTAGCGGTTGCACTTGCGGGCAGCCACAATGTGGTCGGTAACGGCGGTGTTGATGGCCGACACAGCCAAGTCTACCACAGCGCTGAGGAGGCTGTTGCCGCCGCTGTTCTGCCGTAGGTCAAGGTAGAGGTCGCACGAGCGCTCGAAGAGGATGGCGTTGGTGGTAGTGGATTTGACGATGTATTTGAGTTTGGTAGAAATGCCAAATCCTTGTTTCTGCCATTCGTCGATGATGGAGAAGACAACGGCGTCGGCGCCGAATACGCGTCCGAATACGGCGGCATCTTGGTCGATAAACAACTCGGCATCGTAGGCACTTTCTGCCTTGAGAAGCTCCATGGCCAAGTGGGGTGATACGACGTAGTAGCCAGCTTCTATCAGGGGTTGGCTGATGGAGGTGTAGAGGAGGTCTTTGGCTTCCACGTTGGTCGTGTTGTTGATTGGGGGCATGACCAGAATGGAGGTAGGTTTCTCTTCGTAGAACTTGGGGTATTGGCTTTCGCGGGTGTAACTGTTCGAAACCTCGCAGGAGCAGAACAGGATGCTGGCCAATAGGGGCAACAGGAGTAGGTGTCGATTCATGGCTATTTTCCAGTTAGTCGTTTCAATAGTGGGGCGATGAACTTAGCCGATTCGGGGTAGAGTTCTATCTCTTTCTTCAGCATTTGCTCGCCTTTTTCGGGAAATATTTGGGCGTAGTTGCTGGATTCGAAGGCGCGTCGCTGCTTGTTGGTGGCATACTTTTCAAAGGCTTCGGCTGTGGAAGCCTGCAGAAGCAGGTAGCCATATTCGGCGCAGATGCCTGGGGGTACTACGCCGCGTGTGCCTCCAGGGTGCTGCACCATGTCTTCATACAGGCATACGAGGTCGCACACACTTTGCGGCGACTGCGCGTCGTAGAGCCGATAGGCCAAGCTTTCGTAGCGCGTGGTGCCTCCGTCGCTGCTGGGGTTCGAGCCCCAGTAATACATTCTTGAGGCCGTGCACGATGACAGCATCACCGCCACGACCCCAAGGAATAAGAACCGCTTCATAGCTCAATGACTTTGGTTTCGGAGGCCGACACGTAGATGTCTTTCGTATAGACTTCCTTACCCTCTTGCACCACCTTCACGGAGTGCTTGCCAGGGGTAATGTGTATTTGCTCGTTGGCTCTCCGCTTGATGTCGCGGCGCGATTTGTACTGTTTTTGCTTGATGGTTTGCACGGCGTGCTGGGTGCCATCTATGGTTACATTAATGTCGTAGCTTGTGGGAGCCACGAAGTAGATGGCGCAGTCGCCTGCGTTGCCACTGCTGACCGAGTGCACTCCGACGCCGCAGCTGCCAAGCAGGGCGGCCATGAGGGCTACAAATAATAGGTGTGTCCGTTTCATTTTTCCATGATATAATAGTTCGACATGTTGTTCTCATCGATGGGGGTGCCCGAGTAGGAGCAGAAGGATATTTCGGTCTCGGGCGTGTCTCCTATGCTGGATGCCACAGTGAGGGTGCCCATCTTCTTGCCAGGCAATTCCACCTTGATGCCAGTCTGTGGGTTGACTACCTCTTTCCCTTTGGCATACAGGGTGAAGGTCTGCCCTTCGGCTATGCCTTGCGACTTGCCGCCAGAGATGATGTAGGTTCCATCCTCCACCGAGAGCAGGTAGCCACGCCACGGTTTGTCCATACACTTGTTGATGATGTTCTCCACCAGTTGCGTCAGAGCAGCTGATATAGCCTTGTCGCTCAGTGTGGCATCATAACCTGCCGAACCACCAATGCCGAGGGTCTGCTTGGATGAGGTCTCGGCATAGCCAGCAGCCTCGTCGGAGTAGATGATAAGACCAGAGGCTACCTCCACCAGGCGTATGCTCACGCCGGCCTCCACGGTCTGTGTTTTGGAAGAGGAGAACACGCGTTGGTCTCCTTCTACCTTGCGTCCGAACTTGGTTACCGACCCTAGGATGATATAGTCGGCACCTATTTTCTGCATGCCTTCGCCTGCCTCAGCCACAAGTTCTTCCAGTCCGTCTCGTTCCAGTAGGATAAACTTGCCGCTCGCTGCCAGCTTGGTAGAAAGGATGTCTAATGCCTGCTTGCGAATAGGGTCGTTCTCTCGGTCGTAGAACAGTCCCTTAGCATACTGCGTTTCGTTGGTGAAACGTCCGATGGCTACTTTTCTCTTCAGTGTTTTTCCTTCTTGGCAAAACGCTGGACTGACTATCATGATAGATAGCAGTACCACTAACACATTTCTTAGTCTCATAACTATGTTTTGTTTGTGATTTACCTTTTTTCTTTTGTGCACTGGCTGCACATGCGTTTCAGCGTGCAAAGGTACGGAAAATAATTGAAATGGGTATGCCGTAGGGTGTAGTTCGTGGACTTCAGCACCGTGGAAAGACTCGGTGTCGCGCATGAAACATCGTGCAGATGACAAGGTGCAGAAATGGCCTTGTGGTAAACGGAAAGAGAGGAACCCGACCTTGGCTTCCTCTCTTCTCTTTTCGGTGGGAACAATTGGATTCGAACCAATGACCCCCTGCTTGTAAGGCAGGTGCTCTGAACCAGCTGAGCTATGCTCCCGATGGAGATTTCTCTCTTAAATCATTTGCAAAGGTACTAAGTTTTCTTGGGTTGACAAAATCTTTTTCTGCATTTGTGTGATATTTTCTGTACAAAATACTGATAATAAATGTTGTGATCTGGGAGGTTTAGTCTGGTGATATTTGCGTCTTGACCAAGTTGTAGTAGTGTTTTTTTTGCTGCATGAGCGATAAATGAGTGCCCTGTTCTACGATTTGCCCTCTATCCATCACAACGATGTGGTCTGCATTGCGTATGGTCGATAAGCGGTGCGCAATCACGATGGTCGTACGGTCTTTGGTGAGATTACTTAGGGCTTGCTGCACTGCGTGCTCCGATTCGTTGTCTAAAGCCGAGGTGGCTTCGTCGAGGATGAGTATGGGTGCATCCTTCAGCAGTGCGCGGGCAATGCTGATGCGCTGTCGCTGTCCGCCCGACAGGTTTTGTCCACCGTCGCCCGCCACGGTGTCGTAGCCATTGGGCAGTGTGCTGATAAACTCATCGGCATGAGCAAGCTGGGCGGCGCGACGTATGTCTTCCATGCATGCATCCGTACGCCCCAGGGCTATGTTAGAAGCCATAGTGTCGGCAAAGACCACGTCATGCTGTGTGACCATACTGATGAGGCTGCGTAGGCTACCGATGTGCACGTCGCGTATGTCGCGACCGTCAAAGAGGATTTGCCCTTCGGTGCAGTCATAGAAACGTGAGAGCAGGTCAATCATGGTCGTTTTGCCAGCGCCCGATGCTCCCACGATGGCGACCATGCTCCCCTTGTGAATGGTCAGGTTGATGTGCTGCAAGACCGTTTCGTACCCGCTTTCTGGGTATGAAGAGCCTTCGGACTCGGATGGGGTGTACGAGAATGAGACATCGCGATATTCAATACAGTTGGTGAAATCTTCCAGCACTACGGCGTCCGCTTTCTGCGTGATGCCTTCGGGTGCATCAATGAGTTCGAATATCCTCGCTGCAGAAGCACTGCCTTTCTGCAAGCTGTTGTAGGCTTTCACCACTGCCTGTACGGGCGGTATCAGCCGTGCGAAGATGATGATGAAGAACACAAATACCGAAGCCGCAATCTCGCCCCGAATTACAATCATGCCGCCAATGGTGAGTATGGCCATTAGGCCTATGGTGCCCAACACCTCCGAGAGCGGACTTCCCAGTTCTCGCTTGCGAGCCACTTGCACCATGGTGTGGGCGTAGCGGTCGTTCTCTTGCCGAAAGTGATTCGTGGCTGGGGCGGCTTGGTTAAATGCATGTAGGGTGCGTATGCCCTGCAAGGTTTCTTCGAGGGTTGCAAAGAGCGTGCCGAGTTCGGCTTGTCCTCTTTGCGAATTACGCTTGAGGCTGCGCCCTATGCGCCCTATGAGGAGCACCACGATGGGCATGATGACAAGGAAGAATAGAAAAAGCTTGGGGCTTACAAATACAAGGGTGGTGGCAAAGAAGACGATGTTCACAGGGTCCTTGACCAGTGATTGTAGCGTGCTGACGACGCTCCATTCCACGTCGGCTATATCGTTGGATAGACGGCTCACCACATCGCCCCGCTTGGCGTCGCTGAAGAAGCTGAGGGGTAATACGGTGAGGTGGCGGTACACATCGTCGCGTAGATGTTGCACCACGCCGTTGCGTATGGTGGATAGGAAGAACAGGCCTAAGTACCGAAAGGTGTTGGAAAGTAGGTTGCATAGCAGGTAGGCACCGCCCACGAATAGCAGCGGTCGCCACACTCCCATGCTACTTTTCCACCCAGCCATGTGCCACAGCATCCACTGCATCAGTGCCTCTTGGTTGAAAGCCAACGTGGGCGCTGTCGCTGGTGGCTCCGTCATGCCAAAAAGGAGTTCGGCAAACGGGATAATCATCACAAACGAGGAGAGGTTGAATAGCACCGCCAGCACGTTGAACAGCACGTTGCCCACAATCTCCCACCGGAAGTAGCGAAGGTAGGCAAACACGCGCCCAATGGGGCTCTTGGTCTTGTGGCTCTTCATGGTGGCTTTATTTGTGTGTGAGGGTGATACGTGCCTGTGATAGGGCTGAATTGGCGCGCAGTTCTATGCGTCCCTGTCGCAGGTTGAGCTTCTTCAGGGCTCGCGCCACATCCTCTTCTCCTGTTGGTATTTCCAATAAAATAGTCTGCGAGGGAGTGTTCAACAACCATGTGCGCAGGGCATTGAGCCAAGCTCTACCTGTGGGGGTGATGCCGTGGCCAGCTTGCCACAGACTGCTCCATGCTATGGCCACACGTTGTTTACCGCCCTCAGTGGCTGGCGGCAGCAGGAGGGTATCGGCTGCGCTGGTAGGCCGAAAGAACTGGGGCATGTGGTCGGGACTCATCACTACGGCAACATATTGCTCTGTGTCGGTCGTTGGATATACTGCGGCATACATCCCTCCGTCTGCCAGCGTGGATTGCCAGGTGTAGGTGCTGCTGCCCATGACGGCCAGGCTTCCTTCTATTGGGTGGTGCGACGTGTCGGTTACTATCCCTCGGCGGCAAGCCATTGGCTGTGGTGCTGAGGTGCTACGCAGCACGGCACGCCATAGGTCGCTGCCCCCCACGCCCTGCTTGGCACGGCGCGACAGCAATACTTCCTCCCCGCTGGCTGCTACGCACACCCCCAGGTCTTGCCCCTCGGTACTGAAGGGCGCGCCTAAGTTCACTGGTTGTTGTAGGAATGTATTGTTGACATATATATAATAGGTGTCAAATCCACCGAACCCCATGCGCCCGTTGGAGGCAAGGTAGAGTGTGCGACCGTCGGCATGCAGGAATGGAGCCACGTCGTCGGCACTGCTGTTGACGGAAGGTCCTGCATTCTCGGCGCGACTCCAGTCGCCGTTGGGAAGCTGGTGGCAGCACCAAATGTCGAAACCGCCCTGCCCTCCGCGTCGGTTGGAGGCAAAGTAGAGTGTACGCCCGTCGGCACTGACGGCGGGGTCGAGCTCGATGCTGTTTGTGCCGTTCACATTGGTACCAGCATGGATGGGTGCGCTCCAGTGTTCACCGCTCAACACACTGTAGTAGATGTCGCTGCTTTGCACGCTGCCCGAGGTCGAGAGGCGGTTGCGCACATGGTATATGGTGCAGTTGTCGGCTGTTAGGCTGAAGTGGCTGCCGGCGCTCAGCGTGGTGCCCGAGGCTTTGTCATAGGCCGATATGGCCGCAATTTCCTGCGCTTCACCGAACGTATTTCCTCGCTTGCGACTCATCATCAGGTGAGGGGTAGGGGCGGCGTTGAGGTCGCGGTAGTAGCTGCCTGGAGCTATATCGTTGGTCAGACGCAAGAAGAAGAGTTGTTGCCCGTCGGTGGTGAGAAACGGAAACAGCTCGTCGGCCGAGGTCGATACCTGGTGCATCAGCACGGGTTCGGTTCGACCTGTGGTGCGCGATGCCTCAGATAGGAACTGCGACCAGCGCAGATATTCCACTGCGCTGTCGTAGACTGACAGGTTCTCTTTTGAATCCTGACTGCGCACCAGCTCAAAATAGCGGTCGAGGTGCTTGACGGCTTGTGTGTAGGCACTGTCGGTATAGGCCACAAGCCCCATGTAGTACTGTGCCAAAGGCTGGTTGTAGTCGGGCGACAGCCTGCTCAACTGGGCAAAGTAGCGACGGATGATGCTGGCTTTCTCGTTGCGTTTTACGGCCACCATGCCGAGGTAGTACTGTGGGTCGGCTGCGCGTGGATTGCGCGCGGCCACGCACCTCATCTTTAGTGCACAATCGTCGTAGCGTGCAGACTCAAAGGCTTCGAGGGCTTGGTTGTAGAGAGCCCAGTCGCCACTCTTTATCTCGTCCATGTAGGCCTCTTGGCTTTGAGCAGATGTTTGGCATGGCCATAGCGTCCACAGTAGTACCGCGATGACCCATACATAATGCTGGGGCAGAGGTTGATGCGTGCTGCGAGGGCTGTGCTGTCTGCTCATGGATGAGGGGCTGAGCCGTGGGCTGCACGTCGGTGCTACAGCACAGAGGTGTCTATTCGGAAGTTGGCGTCGGGGCCATTGCACGGGGTGCTGCAGTGTAGCACGCAGTCGGCACAGGGTGTCAACTCGCCGTGCAGACGCTTCTTCACCAGGTCGCTCATGCGGGTTCTGAGCTTGGGAAGCGACACGGTCTGTATCACTTCGTCGCAGAATGCATAGAGCAGTAGGGTGCGCGCGGTGCGTTCGCTAATGCCTCGCGAACGCAGGTAGAACATGGCTTGCTCGTCAAGCTGTCCGGTGGTGGTGCCATGGGAGCACATCACGTCGTCGTTGTATATTTCGAGGAAGGGCTGTGCGTGCACGCCCGCCTTGTCGGTGAGCAGGATGTTCTTGTTCGACTGTGATGCGTTGGTGCCCACTGCGCCTTCGTCCACGCGCACGTGGCCGTGGAACACGGCGTGTGCCATGTCGTCCATGATGCCTTTGAACACTTCGCGGCTGGTACAATTGGGGCATTGATGGTCCACGAATACATAATCGTCCGTTTGTTGCTTGCGGTCCATGAGGTAGAGACCGGCGATGTGGCAGTTGCAATGCTCACCGTGCATGTGCACCTCGCAGTGGTTGCGCACGTAGCCTCCGTTGAGGGTGAAGATGCCCATTTGAAGTGTGGCACCTTCCTCCATGTGGACGTGCAGTTGCGAGAGCAGGGCTTTGCGGCTGCCGAGGTTCTGCATTTCGTAGTAGGCCAGCGAGGCGTTGCGGCCGAGGTAGAACTCGGTAACGTCGGATGCAAAACCGGTGTTCTCATCCATGCCTTCGTCGCTGCGGACGATGCTCAGCTGGCATCCCTCTTCCACGCGGACGATGCTGCGGGTGTGGGTCAACGTGGCACCGCGCTGCCGCCCTTCGGTGCGGAGGTATAGGGGGGCGCCGTCGGACAGGCTTGTGCCATGTGCGCGGACGAAGAAGCCGTCGGTGTAGTGCTCGGCATTCAGCTGGTCGTAGGGGTTGGTGGCGGAGGATGCTTCGGTTCCTATCAGCCCTTTAGCACGAGCCTCGCCCATGCTGATGATGTCAACTCCCGAAGGGCGATGAGTTGCGGGGTGATAATGACCGTCTATCAAGCTGTGCTGTTCAGAAGGCACGGCATCAGCGAGGACGGTCGGCTGCGGTAGCTGCATGTCGTCCGTCAAGTAGTCGCTGAAGTCCACATGCCGCCACACTTCGTTCTTGCGCTGTGCCACCCGGATGGCACTGAGCTGACGCACCAGTTCGTTCATCGTACGCTTCCTCCTGCTGCCAATTCCTCTTTTATCCATTCGTATCCACGCTCCTCGAGGTCAAGGGCCAGTTCTTTGGGGCCTGTCTTGACGATTTTGCCCTCGTATAGTATATGGACAAAGTCTGGAACGATGTAGTCCAAAAGCCTTTGGTAGTGGGTTATAACGATGGTTGCATTGGAGTCGGAACGCAGCCTGTTCACGCCGCCAGCCACAATGCGCAACGCGTCGATGTCGAGACCCGAGTCGGTCTCGTCAAGTATGGCGAGCGTGGGCTCGAGCATGGCCATTTGGAAGATTTCGTTCTTTTTCTTCTCTCCACCGCTGAATCCCTCATTGACGCTGCGTCCCACCAGATTGGTAGTCATCTCCACAACCTTCTTTTTCTCCTCCATCAGCCTTAGGAATTCGGCCGACGAGAGTGGGTCAAGACCGCGGTACTTGCGCTGTTCGTCAACGGCGGCTTTCATGAAGTTGGTGATGCTCACCCCGGGAATTTCCACCGGGTACTGGAATCCGAGGAAGATTCCCTCAGCGGCGCGCACGTCAACTGGCATATCCAGTATGTTCTTGTCCTTGTATATGATTTCGCCTTGCGTTACGGTGTATTTTGGGTTGCCCGCGATGATGCCTGCCAGGGTGCTTTTGCCGTTGCCGTTAGGCCCCATGATGGAGTGCACCTCGCCGCGGTTCACATCGAGGTTAACCCCTCGCAATATCTCTTTGTCGCCAATGGAAGCGTGCAAATTACGTATGGATAGTAATGCCATAGCTGTTATAAGGATTTTATTCGTACGTTGTTATACGGGTGTATGCCTCTTCGGCATAGGTGGCAAAGATACGCATTATTTTTGAGACTTTCCTTGTGTAGGCGTGCGGTTGCAGACCGAGTTGAACGGCTTGCTTTGCTGACGGTTGGATGGGGATTGGTGCATGCGACGGATGGCACCCGTGCAGGGGAGGCACCGATGTCGTAGGGTATCGGCCTGTATGCTCAACGGATGAGGGGTATGATGCTGTACGGCTTGGTGGGTGCTTAAGTGGGTGGGAGCGATGATGATAGTAGTGATAGAGCAGACGTGCCGTACGCTCCGATGGCGTGTGCCGCACGGCAGGAGGCACGACAGTCTGTGACACCAGCCGAAGGGCTGCTGCTGAGGGTGGAAGAAGAACGAGGGAAGAGGACTGCTGCGAATGAGCACTCGTCAGAGCTTGGCTTCAACGGCTTCTGCCTGTCGAAAGCAGGTGCAAAGGTACGATTTTTTTTGCGAGTCCCAGCCTCCACCAGTAGGCTATAACATTTTAGAACGAGAGGCGCAACGTGATGCCACCCTTGGTCGTGGAGTTGGGATATGTATTGGATATCCACGGGGTGTTGATGTTAGTCTGGAAGAAAGCACGCAGGGTTAAGTAGGACAGCACTTGGTATTCGGCCGATATTTCGCCCATCCACATCTTCGACCCCGAGGTGATTTGGCTTATATTCTGACTTATCTTGCGTATGTTGGTCTTGTTGTTGTTATAAGTTAGATTAAGCTGTAGCACCAGATCGCTTTTGAGATTGTGGGTCTTGCTGCCCGACTTGATGGTTATTTTCACGTCTTTGAACCTATATCCTGCACCGATGGTTACCCCACTGCGTAGGCTTTCGGTGAGTTGGCTGTTGGAGAAGCTGAGCTGCAGGCTGCGCTGCTTCTGCACCGAGAGATTGAATTGGAGGCTGTTGACCATGGTAACATTGACGCGAATCAGTGGGTTGAACTGCTCGCTCAGTTGCACTCCGTCCATGCTGATGGGGGGCAGGTAGTCGCCAGCCGAATTGAAGAGGGTTTCGGAGCCGATGTCGTAGCTGTCGTCATGTGCGCCGAGGGCGGGGTCGGTGTAGTAGTTGCCCACGGTGTAGGTGGAAGCGTACTTGTGCGAGAGTGTAACGTTGTTGAACCAGCGTTTGAAGAAGGGTATTTTGCTCAGTCCTGTGTAGTTGACTGTCCAGCCTGGGAGCGGCATGCGTAGGAACGGCGAGAGCGAGTACTTCTTTGCATCGTGTCCGCCGTAGGTGGCGAGGAAGGCGGCCAGCAACACGCTTTGCGAATTGCCGCTGTAGCCAGCGGGGAAACGCAGTCCGCTGAGGGTGTCGAGCACCATGTCATCGGGCGAGGCACCTGGATTCATTTCGGCCAAGCGCATTGCCACGTCCATGCGGGCATCGAGAAATTCGCGGAACAACCGGTCGGGGTCAGCAAAAGCGGTGGCTAAGATGATGGTGGTGGAGGTGTAAGAACCACTCTGCATATAGGAGAAAGGCCCCTCCACCCGCATCGATGCAGGGGAGTACTTGTAGTAGAACTCCTCGCGCATGGACCTGTTTTGAGAGGCGTTGAGCGATATCTTCATATCTCGTATAGGCTCCAAAGAGGCCTGCAGGTTGAGTATACGATTGTCGCTGTTTTGGTGGGGGTTGTTCATCAGCGTGTCGATAGAGAGCAGCCCCTCATCGCGTAGCTCATCGACAATGTCGCGTTTCCAGCCCATCACGAAGGGCAACCCCGGAGACCACTGGGTGGAGGCATCAAGTCCTACCAGTGTGGGCTCGCCCATGTAGCCTGCCACCTGCGCACTGCTACTCACGTTGTACTGCGCTGTAATATTCTTTACGCCCGTGGCCATGCGCAGTCCGAAATAAGCCAACTTCTGCAGTTGCTCTTTGATGTGCTCGCGGCGCAACGAGTCGGCAAGGGCAGCAGCCTGTGGGTCGAGGGGGACTTTCTTGTCGGTCTTTTCCTCTTTCTTGTTGTCTTTCTTGGCTGGTTGCCGTCGGTTCTGATTGGGGCGGGCCAACGCTTTGCGCAGCAGTGGCGACTTGTTATAGAGCGTCTGGAAGTCGGCACTGAGCGAGGCAGTGAAGTTGGCTGTGTTGGAGATGGTGCTACCCTGCGAAGCTAATGCTTCGGTGGTACCCTGGTAGGCGTAGGTAGAACGGTAGGAGAGCGGCATGCGCAAGAAGTCCATCAGAGGAAGTTTGCTGATAGGTACGTCCCAATTGGCCGAGATGTTGTGCTGGTAGTACTGTATTGTCCCACCGTTTAGGATGGAATGCCAAATGGAATCGCTACGGGTGCCGTCGTCTATCATGCCGGCAGGCTCGTCAATGCGGGCATTGGCAGTGGCGTCGTACTGTATGTGGAACGAGCGGCTGAGGTCGTACTGCAGGCCGTAGTTGCGCCGCCATGTGAACTGCCTCAGTGCCGACGGACGGAGGATGACCAGCGCATTGCTCTTATTGCGCAGGAGTGTCTCCTCGGTGTTGCGGTACATTTCCGTGGCGAAGGAGAGGTTCTTGGGTAGATAGTAGAGGTTGAAGTCCTTCACCGCTCGGAACGATTTCTTCTGGAAAGCTTTGACTTTGGCGAAGGGGGTGAAGGGTTTGAGATTGGAAACGGCATAGGCGTAGTTCAGTGTGCCGCGATGTTGCTTCTTGTTGTAGTACTCCATGTCGACATCGCTACTCTTTTCACCGCTGTAGGCATAGGAGAGCGAGAAGTTCTCGACATCGTAGAAGTGGGGCTTGGTCGACTTGGCGTTTGGCGAGCGGTCTTTGTGGATGTTGGTCAACGTGAAGTTGGTGGTAGTCTTACGCTCCTGCACCATGCGGCGTACCGAGTCGCGCTCGGAAAGTGTGGCGTAGGTTTTGATGTCGTCCGACAGATGCACGTCTTGGTCGAGGGGGTTGTACTCGGGACTCCCATGCTGGGTGTTGTAGTCGAAGTAGAGAGGCAGGTGGATGCCCCAATCGTCGGGCAGGAAACGTCCCAGTTCCAGATTGAGCGTGCTCTGCAAGTTCATCGTATTCACCAGTTCAACCCCCGTCAGGTTGTCCTCGAGGTTGCCAAAGCCCGACGAGGTGTAGGCACCGTAGAGAGACAGGTTTCCCACGTCGGCCAGATTGGTGCGAGCCAGTGCCATAGCAGCAATGCCACCTTTGTTGATGTAGTCGCTCAGGCGCAATTCATTTAGCCATACGATGGCCGACTTTGGGAGCATGTCGTTGCCGTCGTCGAGGCTCTGCTTGCGTGGATTGCGGATGCCGATCATGATGACCTTCACCTTACCGAGGTTGGGTGTGCCGAGAACCGAGTATCTTCGTCCGCCGTGTGTTTCGCTATAGAGGTTCAGACTGCTGTATTCTATACCGCCGTGGCGGATGGCGCGGTTGCGGTTGGTTTTGATGTCGACCAGTTTCTCAAGGTCAATCTCTACGTAGTTAGCTTGTGGCCAGATGACCGACGGCTGGTCGGCCATAGTGCCCCACGGCGTGAGCACAAGGGGCATCTCGTACTCGTAGTAGTTGGAAGTGTAATCGCTACCGAGGCGTACGAAGAGGGAAAGGTCGCCGTCATCGAGGTCGTCGTTCTCAAACTTCTTTTCGGCATGTACGTACATCTTTAGTTTGCCGTAGTATCGAAGGTCGTAAGACAAATTGCGGTAGATGGCACGCGCATCGCCCGAAGAGAGGTCGGTGATGTCCATTGAGAGGGACTGCTCATTGAGATAGGTTACCCCCGACGAAGCACCTTGCCACTGCTCGCGCTCCATGTCGGGTGGGAGGGCGTAGGACACGGGGCTGCGTCCCCCGTTCTCTTCAATGTTTACCGTAGAGATGGTGAACGTCGTGTTGTTGTCCAAGCCCGTGGGTAGCTCGCCAGGTTGGAGCAGTTCCTCTGTGTATTTGCGCCAGGTGCCGTAGACCAACTCCAGTGTGGCAAAACGCAAAATGACGGGCTCCTCAAAGTCGCGAAGGAACATGCGCATGAACCGGATGGACTGATACCCATTGATGTTTCCCACCTTGCGGTCGGGCTCGCGTATGGGGATGCTGAACTGGTACCACCGACAGGTAGGGGCAATGTTGCCGTTAGGCAGTTGCACGTCGTTGGCTTCCTGTATGTCCACAATGTGGTTCATTCCAATCTGCATCTTCGATGGCACAAGGTCTATTTCGTACTGGTAGTAGTTCTCGGTTTCACTCAGCGTATTGTCTTTGTTGATGTCCTCTACGTTGGGATAGGACGACCCCTTGACCGAATAGCTTTCTGTATTGTCGGCATCGGCTGCAGAGTTGCCCTCTGGGTTATTGAAGTACTTATAGCGTTCGACTATTTTGATGTTCTGATTGTCGTAATCTGTACTGCGGTAGTAGTGGAAGTCGTCGGCCGAGGGGTCGTTTAGTGCAGCAGTGTAGGCTGGCGATGCAGTGCCGTAGAGGGCTGCTATGGCACTCAGGTATTCGCCGAAGAAGGACTGCTCGTCGCTAAGTCCGTTGGTGCTACCTAAACCATCGTAGCCTACGTCCTGATACTTGCGTGCGGACTCGTTGTTGTCAAATGCATTGACGATGGATTGCATTTTGGGTACACGCCCCCAGATAGTGGTGTCGACGGGGTTGGCAGCAAAGTCCTCTACGCTACTACCCGTAGGCAGCCCATTCTCGAACGACTTGCGTCCATCGCGCAGAATGTCCTCGCTGATGTCGCCCAGGTTGAAGTAGAGTTTGCCTCCGCGCTTGCTGTCGTCGTGCTCACCAGTCTCGGGATTGAGGAAAGGGTCCATCACCCAGAACTCGATGGTTTCAATGTTTTGAGTCTCGAAGTCGGTGTAGTCGAGGTGGCGCATGATACCAGCCCAGCGCGAAGAAGGGGTGTTCAGACGGCCGTCGGCAGCAATACCCTTACTGAACGGAGATGGAGTTATGTCGTAGTTGTAGGGACCACGCTCATCAGGATAGTAGGCCAGGTTCAACTCGTAGATGTTGGTGCTCTCGCCGGCCATGAGGCTTTTGTTGGGGAATACTTCGCGTTCGGTGATGCGGCGTGCGTAGGGGCGAGAGCGGTCGTCCTCGGTGATGTTCGAGGGGCTGCCACTTTCGTAGAAGATGTTGTCTATCCTATACCACGCTAAGCGTGCACGGTTGTAGCCGTAGGCCAGTCCTGTGCCGAGACGGGTCTCGGGGAAGAGGGGCATGGCAGTATTCCAGTCTTGAGGCACACTTGCCAAGTGCCATTGTGTAGGACTTTTGAGGTCAATGCTGCTCTTCGCACCTTCAAAGTCATCAATGTAGGATGCGGTGCCATTGGTTGCCCCTGTGTTGGCCATGCCGGGCAGGAAGTGGGCAAACTCTGCCTGAAGGGTAAGGGTGGAAGCCTCCTTGGTCTGGATGCCAGGTAGCCAATCCATGAAGCGCGTTACCCACGGTGCATCGTGCTTGTAGTTGAGGTCAACCCCGTAGATACTATTGGAGGTGGGTTCGTCGCCGAAGTTGTTCTTGCGGGTCATCGGTTTCTCCCGAAGATTCATGGCCGTAAAGCCTACGTGGAAGTCGGGGTCGAACTCGTAGTCGAAATGTGCACCAAGCATACTCTTGGTGGTCATGCTGAACGAGTTGTTTTCACTACTGACACTGATGGGGGTGCCTGAGGCCAGGATGCTTTCGTTGATGATGCGGATGGTTCCCATCGTATAATCCACCGTATAGTCCACGTTCTCTATTAGCGGTACTCCACCAGCTGTAACCGTTACTGAGCCTTGTGTAACACTATATCCCAACGAGATTTCACCGCTCACAGTCGAGGTGTAGTAGCCTTCCATGTAGAACTTGTTCTTGTCGGCATACTGTTGAGCAAGTGCTTGTGTCATGGTATATAGCGAGTCGAAACAGTAGCGGTCGGCCAGTTCCGCCCCGAGCCTTTCGCGCAAATCCCGTCCGAAAGGTTCCACGTAAGGGAAGTATACTCGGCCAGTGGTGGACTGGATAATACCGCCTTTGAATGCTGCACTATCCATCCAGTCGAATACGCCGTCTGGTATTTTGTAGTTCAGCGAAGCATCCATGCGGTCAAGACCAAAGACCTCTACCAGTGGGGTTCCCTCTAATGGACCCTCGGTGAAATAGCCAATGCCCATACCACCTTCAGGGTTTTCATACAGGACATTGAAACGGAAATTGTCGCGACTGAGTTGAGTGCTCTTAAGAAAATAGACATTTTTCATCATCAGTCGCCACAGTGGACTGCGAGTGTTGATGCTGCTACCCTTTAGCAGTTTCACCACGAGCACCTGCGGGTCGTTGATTCCGTCTGTAGTCATGTCGCCAACTTGGTAAACGGTGGTGTCGCCGATTACCTGGTACTGAAAGGCCACGGCCAGCATCTGATCGCTACTGAGTGGTTGGGATAGTGAGATGAAACCGAGTCGGCTGTTGAAAGTGTACTCATTGCTGCCCAGCAGGCGGGCGCTCTCTATTTTCTCATAGTCTGTGCCGTTGGTCCAGCCCAAGCCCTGCATGAATGAGGTTACCGTATTGATGCTTCTGACCGATCCCGAGGAGAGTAATTGCAGCGCGTTGTTGGAGGTGAGTCCGTTTGGTAGGGTGGAAGCGCCTGGTATCAGTCCAGGACTATGCACATCGCGCTCGCCAAGGTCGGTTACAGCCAACAGGTTGCGGTTGTTGTTGACAGTGGCTCCCACGTTGGTGCGCCACACTTCAATGCGGATAATCTTGATGTTTGAGCCGATAATGGGTAGTGTGGAGAGTGCCTTGTTGTAGTTGTCGTAAAAATATTGAGAAAGGAAGAAGTGGCGATTCTCTTCGTATTCGTCGGCTCGCACCTCGAATTCTATGGTGGAGGCTCCGCCCTGCACACGCATGTTCTCGGTGCTGGTCTCTTTCTGCGACACTACGGCATCCACCGTCAGGTTGCCGAATTTCATTTTGCTATGCGCACCGAAAAGCTGTTGACTTCCTTTTATTAAGGTGGTGTTAAGGGGGAATGAAACGTCTCCGAGTTCGAGGAACTGCAGGATGTCGTCTTCTTTGCCATCCCACTTGATGCGTTTTTTGTTCTCGAAATCAAAGGTGGCCTGGGTATTCATGTTGAGGTCAAAGTTGAAGAAGTCCCCCACTTTGACCTGCATGTTCACTTGAATATTCTCATCGAGGTCGAAGGTTGTGATGCTGCGTCTGTTGACGTCGACCTGTGGGTCGTTTCTGTAGTTATTGACAACCTGTAGGGTAACTTCTGCACTACCCGTCGGTTTGATTTCAATATTAGGAATAGAAGAAAGTGCATCCAGTTTGCGCGTGATCTCACTGAAGCCGGGTATCTTCTCTAAAAGACCACCCTCCTTGTTTCCAGCCGTAGCATCTTGGACAGTTTTTTTGTCGTCCCAGTACTTGCGTACCAGTTGTTCCATGCTCCAGTCTTGATACTGATCGAAGGTGAGGTACTCACGGTTAATGACCATGTCTCCAACTTTCGTCAGTTTGATATACTGATGGTTCTTTGGGTCGTACTCTACGGAAGTGTGGATATTTGATGGGGTGGCACCAAACAAGGAACTACCTTGATTGGCGTTGGAACTTTGGGTGGCAGGCTGAGCCCACAAGGATGTGCTTGCTAAAAGCAAGAGCATCAACTCGAATATATGTAGCAGTTTGGCCTGCACCCTTTTGACGATTTCGAAAATTGCGGTTCGTGATACGGATTGAGTTGGTTCAACTCATCATGTGCAGGGCTTGTTTGATGAGATCTTCTACCGAAGCATCGGGCATCTGCTTTCCGAGAGTCGCAATTGTTTTTTCTACAGTAGGTTTTGCAAAACCGAGCATTTGCAGGGCAGCCGAGGCTTCGTTGAGCCGTTGGTTGGTGGTGGCCAATTCTGGTAATGATGAGGAGTCTACAGATAGGCTTTCTCCCACTTTGTCGTGTAATTCGAGAATGATACGTTGGGCTGTCTTTGCACCGATGCCTTTCACAGCTTGTACGGTGCGTGCATTTTGCTGAACTATGGCGTCGTGAAGTTCTTGTACTGTCAGGGTGGAAAGCATGATGCGTGCAGTGGCTACACCAACACCATTGACACCCAGTAGCAGACGAAACATGGTGCGCTCGCTTTCATCGTAGAAGCCGAAAAGCAGGTGCGCATCCTCACGTATCACCTCATGTACGAGCAATCGAACCTCGTTGAGGTCTTTGATTTGTGTATAGGTGTTGACGCTTATTTCAAGTAGGTAGCCCACACCGTTGCAGTCGATGACTGCATAGGCAGGCGTGGCTTCGTCAATTTTTCCTTGGATGTAGTTGAACATGGTCTTGGGTGAGTGTGGGAGTGCAGTTTACTTGATGTTTCGCTGGAGTAGTTATTGGGGTCGTGTGAGGTTGGGTAATGCTTTGTGATACCTCCATTGATACAGATGATGTGCACGAGGTATAGTGGGGGCAGAGTAGGGAAATATGGATTGTGTTGAAACCGATGAGGTGTCAGCCATCTCGTAGCATCCGATGGCAGCTGGTGTGGGGCGTGGTGTTCCAGACAGGTCATACGGCTGTGTTGTCCAAGTGCTGTTGGCCATTCCTCGTGCAGGCGAGTCGGTTTGCAGGTGGAAGTCGCCCTCTTTAGGATTGACAAAAAGGGGGTTAATGTTCCACTGGTTGTATTGTCCTGCCATTGACGTGGTGTCGGCTTTGCCCCATTGGATGATGCAGTTGGCGAACGACGTATTGAAGGCAGCCTCGGGAGTAGAGTCCAATAAGACCTCGCCAAGTCCGTCAGAGTTGGTGTAGTTGCCGTAAATGATGCTGTTGAAAAATGAGGCTTCTGAGATGGGGCGAAGCACTTTGCTCCCATCGGAAGCCAGATACCAGTTGTTGATGATTAGGGCAGGGGAGGTACGTGTTCCATAGTTCCAGTAGCCCCCTATAGTGGTGTGTGTGAAACGATATTGTCCCCCCATTCGCAACACTACGTCGGCCTCTCTGCAATGGGCAACCAACAAGTTGTCAGCTTCGATGTGTGCACCTTGTGCTAAGATGCCTGCTACAGAGTGATTGCGCACAATGCTGTTGGTGATACGTAGGGTGGGGTTGCTGTTTACGTTGGTGTCAACACGCAATCCTGCTATGGCATTCTCAACGATGGACCACTCCAACTTATTGTTGCGACTGCCCGCTGCCAGCCAAATATAATCCCACTGTGCAGGGAGGGAAGCATAGCGTCCGTCGTGTCGTAGGGATGTAAAGAGGATGGGTGCAGACATGTCGCCAGAGGCTTGAAGGCTACCCCCAGCTAATACAATCAATCCGCTGTTTTGTGCAAAACGCAACTCCTCGCCTGCTTGTAGAGTAAGTACTGAGTCCTCGTTGATAATGGCATAGCCAAAAATAACGTGTGGGAGTGTGTGGTTCCACTGTGTACAATCTACCACTGTGTATGGATAGTTCCCACCCGCGTTGTCGTGGAGTACACCTGTCGGAAGATGATACACCGCATTACGCCCGTAGGCTGTTAAGGGTAGATACTGGCTGTGTCCGTTCAGATTGAAGCGGATGGAGTCCGTGATGAGAAAGGGTTCAGAGGAAAGGTTGGGGTTGATGTTGGCCTGTACAAATACGAACATACTGTCGTGGGCGGCTATATTAACACGACGTACCCACAAGGAGGTGTCGCCATCAACGTTGAGTCGAAATCTTGAAGAACTGCCGTGGAGCAGTCCGACTCCGTCAATGCGAAGTGGCTGGTTGTAGGTATTATATACCTTCACCATGCGCGTGGTAGACCCAAGTGTGGTGAAGACGGTGTCGAATGAAAGTGTATCTATTGAGAAGTGTAGTTGTGCACTTTCGTCAGTCAAGACAGTGGGATCTTTTATGCACGACGAGAAAAGCCGTACAAGCAACAGCACTCCAAGCAGTGGAATAATCAACGTCTTCTTTACGGGCATACGTGTAGCACGACAGACTTCTCGTTTCGGAGTTTAGTAACGCAACCACCCCCATATTATTATATTAAGATGTAAGGTCAACCCAATTGGATCAGCGATGTGTTGTTATCAGAGAGCGGTGAATAGGTGTTGGACGAAAAAGATAAAGCCATTGGTCCATACGACCAATGGCTTTAAGACCTGTCTGATGAGGGTTGAGCTATATAGCTTTAAGATGCTGTTGATGAGTGGTTAGAGTTTATTGTAGTGGGATACGAGACATCATGTCCCAAAAGTTTGGGAAAGATTTGCTGACTACCTGTTGGTCTTTGATCTCTATGGCGGGGAAGCGGTGCCGTAAGGTTGCGAAGGCCATGACAATGCGGTGGTCGTTGTGCCCATTGATGGGATGAATTGGGTCCAGTTTGGAGGGTAGTAGATGGATTTCATCTTCGCTGCGTTCGATGGTGCACCCCATGGCCTGTAGCTCTTCCACGACGGCATTGGCGCGGTCGGACTCTTTGTAGCGAAGATTGGTTATACCACGCAGGCGAGCATCAACGCCTAAGGCAGCACATGCTACTGCTATAGAAGGAAATAGGTCTGGAGTGCCGAGGAAGTCGTATTCGAACTGTTCGCATACGTTTCCTCCGCCGTGTATCTCAACGTTCTGGTCGTTTTGTTGAGTGGTAACTCCGAAGTTTTGATAAAGTTCCTTTATAATGGAATCGCCCTGCGACGACTCTTTGCTCAGTCCAGTCATACGTAATACGTGACGCTGGTCAAACGCTGCCACATTGTAGAAATAAGAGGCAGAAGTCCAGTCTTTCTCGATGGAGACCATATCAATGCGGGGCATCGAGTGCTCAATGTGGTATGCGGGAGGAACTCCTTTGTACGACCAGTTCACGGTGGCTTCTGTCATTACGTCAAGTGTCATCTGAATGAACGGCTCGGAGGCTTTGAGCCCCGTCACTTCTACCGCCATACCGTGAGGAAGCATGCCTCCTGCCATTAGCAAAGCAGACACAAATTGGCTGCTTTGGCTTCCATCAACTGTCATGCGAGACACCATGGGTATTACTCCAAATATTTTTAGAGGCAGATGCCCCTCTTTTTCAAGACATTTAATCTGACACCCAACGGAGCGCAGTGCATTGATGAGGGGTAACATGGGGCGTTCACATAGTCGTTCGGAAGCGGTGATGGTGTGGGTGCCAGGCGTGAATGCAAGTAGGGGAGTAATAAATCGTGCAACAGCACCAGCATCGTGGCACTCAAAAGTGTGGCGACGCCCCAGTTTTAGTTGACGTAGCAGTCTCTTCAGTAGTTGCGTGTCGTCGGCCGAAGAGAGGTTCTTTATGCGAATGCCGTTTGCAGAAATAAAGTCCATAACCAACCATCGGTTGGAAATGCTCTTCGATGCTGGCAGTGTGATTTGTATAGGATTATTCAATTCCATATTCTTTTATCTTCCTGTAAAGTGTGCGTTCTGAAATGCCGAGGTCTTGGGCGGCCAGTTTGCGTTTGCCTCCCCTCTTGTCAAGTGCTTTGCGTATGGCAAGTTTTTCGCGTGTGGTCAGGGACAGAGGCTCGTCATCAACTACCTCCGCATCGCCCCACTCGGTCTTGGCTTCGACTTGTGTATTGGGTAGCACAGGATTCTCATGCGCAGGATAGGGAGTGATGACCTTTAACTCATTGGTGTTGGCTGCAGGGAAGCTGATACTGTTGAAGTCAGGCGTTTGTGATGTAATGTTGTCGGCTGGTGGTATACCTCCTGCCAATTGCGAGACCACTTGGCGCAGATGGTTCAGTTCATCGCGCATCTCGGTAATCATTTGCCCCATAGAAAGTGCTTTGAGAAGCAGTTCACGGTCTGATATGGCTGCGGCACCCTGTTGAACTAAGGCGGGCATGGTTTCACTCGCTACATCGACGAGATAGTTGCGAAGGATAGTAAGGGTAATGTTGCGTTCGGTTTCAAGTACGGCTATTTGTTCAGTTATATTCTTCAGTTCGCGTATGTTACCATACCAGGGATAGGATTCTAAGTAGTCGTGAGCATCGGCAGTTAGCCTCAGTGGGGGCATGCCGTATTTTTCGGCTACATCGGATGAGAATTTGCGAAATAACAGATAGATGTCGCCTTTCCGTTCTCGCAGCGGGGGAATGCTGACAGATATTTGATTGAGGCGGTAGAAAAGGTCTTCGCGAAAACGTCCTTGTCGAACAGCACTCAGAATGTCTACGTTGGTGGCTGCGACTACTCGGACATCGACTTTCCTTGCTTGCGACGAACCGACGGGTATTATTTCACCGTTCTCTAAAACCCTTAGCAGTTTTACTTGCATATTTAGGGGAAGTTCGCCTACTTCATCAAGGAAGATAGTGCCACCAGATGCTTCTTCGAAGTAGCCTTTGCGATCTTTGTCCGCTCCAGTGAATGAGCCTTTGATGTGGCCAAACAGTTCGCTCTCAATGGTCCCTTCGGGTATGGCACCGCAGTTCACTGCTACAAGGCTTTTGTGTTTGCGGCTACTATTGTCGTGCACAATTTGCGAAAATACATCCTTACCCACGCCACTTTCGCCTGTGATGAGTATGCTGAGGTCGGTATCGGCGACCTGCACTGCCTTGCTAATGGCCATGTCTAATCGGGGGTCGTTGCCGATGATGTCGTATCTGTTTTTAACGGCTTGTATGTTCATGGTATGTAGGTGGACAATACGAGGGTCTATGGTGTGATGACGCGGTGGAGTTGTTGCCCGATAGCAATCTTGAGGGAGTCAAGACGCATTTTTTCGTTCATTAGTGTGAATAGTTCCAGTTCGTCATCGGGTGGCACTTGCAGCATTTGCCGTGCGTTGTCGTTAATTAGTTCTTGCAACTTCTTTTGCTTAAAGCAGAGGAGTGATTCGTAGACGTCGGTCTTTAGCCGGTCGGTTATTTTGGGAATGTATATCTTATATCGTCGGCTCCAATAGGGGCTCAACTGGTGGGGTTCCATCATGAAACTTAGTGCAGTGTTGCGCAGTTCGTCGTCGTCAGAGGTCGTGAAGAACGAACCGTCTATAATATGGCCATGAGATAGCTCGTCTATGAAGATTTGAAGATATTTGTTGTACAGTGGGTTACCAAAGGTGAGCCCGTCGGCTTGCAGTTCGTCAATGATGAACTGGTGAATGCTGATGTCACCCGATGAAGAGTTCGCTTTGGTAACGTTGTTTTGGCTTGTAGTGTTCGTATTGTCGTTGAGGTGTATCGTTGAGGTGCCATAGCCCAGCAGCAGTGCGATGAGATGTTTTTCCTGTTCTTCGCAGTTGGTCGGCTGCAACAATTCGTGGCGCAGACTATCCGTAGCTTCTCGCTGCTCATTGGGAAGAATGGTTTCTGTTGGAATGTCTGCACTTTCCGCAACGGGGACAAATTGAGACTGGTTCTTTTGCTCTTTTCCGTGGGCTTTGCGCCGGTTGTTGGTGATGATTTGCGCCAATTGCTGGCTCAGCACCGCCTCGGGCATGTCAAACTTGGAGGCGCATTGTTGGACATATTCGGTGCGTTCCAACATGTCCTGCACTAGAGCAATAGTATTTAATGTCTCTTTAACGGCTTCGGCCTTCTTGATGGGGTCGTTGTGAGCGTCTTGCAGCAACACGTCCGATTTGAAGAGCACAAAGTTTGTTTCGGCATCGCGCAGGTATTGCTGTAACTGTGCGGAACCGTATTTCTGAGCGTAGCTGTCAGGGTCTTCGCCGTTTGGGAAAAGCACCACTCGCACGTGCATGCCTTCTTCCAGAATGAGGTTGACGGCGCGTATGGCGGCATGGATGCCAGCCGAGTCTCCGTCGTAGAGCACTGTAACATTGGAGGTATAGCGCTTGATGAGACGCACCTGCTCGGTGGTTAGCGAGGTGCCACAGGAGGCTACAGTGTTCTCCACACCCGACTGTGCCATCGAGATGACATCGATGTTGCCCTCAACCAAGTAGCACTTGTCGGCGCGACTTATGGCTGTGCGAGCTTGAAAAAGGCCGTAGAGTATGCGGCTCTTGTTGTAGATTTCGCTGTCGGGCGAGTTGACATATTTGGCTGCCGTCTTTTCTTTCTTCAGCACGCGTCCGCTGAATCCGAGCACGCGTCCGCTTATGCTGTAGATGGGAAACATGACGCGTCCGCGAAACCGGTCGTAGTATTTGCCATCCTCACGGAAAATGGTGAGCCCCGTTTTCTCTAGCACATTGTTGCTGTAGCCGTTTTGGTGGGCGTGGTCGGTGAAGTTGCTCCACTCGTCGAGGCAATACCCCAGTCCGAATCGTTGAATCACCTCGTCCGAAAGTCCTCGTCCGTGGAAATAACTCAACCCGATGGCACTGCCCATCTCGTTGTGGTAAAGCAGTTCGGCAAAATACTTTTGGGCAAACTCACTGACGTGAAATAGAGCATCGCGCTCATTGTTCTGCTGAATCTGTTCCTCGGTCTGTTGCTCTTCCTCTATCTCAATGTGGTACTTCTGGGCCAAAAAGCGCAGGGCTTCAGGATAGGAGTAGTGCTCGTGCTCCATAAGGAAGCGCACCGAGTCACCAGCCTTGCCGCAGCCAAAGCATTTAAAGATGCCTTTTGCTGGTGTAACTACGAATGAAGGGGTCTTCTCATTATGAAAAGGACAACAACCCACGTAGCTGGATCCGCGTTTTTTTAGAGAGACAAATTCGCTGATGATGTCCTCTATATGTGTGGCATCTCCAATGCGTTGTATGGTTTCTTTGTTTATCATGAAAGCAGTGCAAAATTACACAAATTCGTCGAAATTGGTGCGCATGCGTTGTGCTGTTTCCCGTAAGGCCTTCATTGGTGATTGACCTCAGGAAATAATCCAAAACCGTCAAAATAATCAAAACGTATTAAGGCCCTAATTTAAACGTTTGGATGGAGCAATCTAAACGTGCAGATTGAGAGATTTGTACGTAAAAATGGTTTCTGCTTGTTGTTAGTATGGTAATAGCGAACGGTCAAAGGCATTCACGAAGTGTTCTATTCTCCGTTATGAAAGGATTCGATTCGTCGGAGGAATTTGACTGCAGAAACAGACAAGGAAAGTCTTCACAGATCGCAGAGAGTGTTGTTCCAAGCACTTTAATGCGGGAGACTCCCGTATTCGCTGCTATATACCTTACGTCATAAATGTGGCATGTCGAATTGCCTTGTGGATGTACAGTGCGGATTTGCTACCCTACATCATAAATAAGCATTATAATAGCACAGCAAACCCGGCTTGTGGAGATACTATGTGGTCTTTGTAATTTTAAAGCCCATTCTGATGATAAATTTCAGTGTTTCAACATGGGTGTTTTGGGTTATGGGCTTTCGCCTCTTCGGGAAGTTCATTATGTGTAACGAGGCAAGGATGCTTTTTTAAGTCATCATTACGTTTGGAACCGTAAGGCCATTTTTGTTCGACCAAGTCTTTGACCTCACTTCATGAGTGTTTTCGGCCATCAGTTCTACTAAGGGTAGTATGTTGATGGGAAATTGATACCGATGTTGTATCAACGGGTCTCGGTGTGTCCGGTTTGGATGTTGTCGATTGTTTGCATAGGGAAGTGTTTTCTATCGATTTCGCAACGTTGCGTAAAAAGTGAGCCACATAACGTTGTGTGAGCATCCGACACAGCCATGCCGTGGAGCAGAAGAACACAATCTACGGCTTCGCCTCACCCCTCAAGATACGCTGCCGCACGTTCAGCCCGATGCAGGGCGACGAATTGTACCCCCTCTTTGACGAGTATGGGGATATGGTAGCGATGAGCATTGGCTACACTCGTAAGAAGGACGGGCGCAGCGTGAACTATTTCGACACCTACACAGCCGAGCGACACATCAAATGGAGCAACGAGAATGGCGACTGGACACCGATAGAGGACGACCAA
>JAFTFL010000010.1 GCA_017449525.1 Bacteroidales bacterium
TAAGCACCTATCGCTCGTCCGAAACGGTGAGTTTCTTTCTGCCTTTGCGACGGCGGGCAGCCAGAACTCTGCGTCCGTTGGCGGTAGACATTCTCTGACGAAATCCGTGCTTATTCACTCTCTTTCTGCGCGATGGTTGAAATGTTCTCTTCATCTTTCTGTCGTTTTTGAGTTTGCAAAGGTACGTATTTTCCTTGACATGCGTATGTTTTTTTCAACAATATCTTGTTGTGCGTAGGACTGTGTAAATATTAGTGCACTGATATAGAATGGACTGTTGTGTTCTGTTGAGGCTCTGTTGCACCAGGGTTGATATGTTGAAAAATAAAGGGGCGCGGGTTGCGTTATGTGGTCGATGGGTCTGCTGGCACGGCAATAGGAGGCGACGCGTCCTGCTGTGCCTTCCGAGCGCGCGTGGGCTTTGGCCTGCGTCGTGGTTGGGGAGGGCTCGGTTTTCGGTTCTTTTTGAGTGGTGTGAGGTTGGGTGCGCAGGGGTCGGTGTTGTACGGCATCGGGCCTTTTGCCGTGCGGCATGGTGGTGGTGCTCTTGCTATTTCGTTGATGGGATGCTATTTGCGAGGGCGCGCTGCCGTGCGACACTGGGGGCTGCGCCTGTAGAGTGTCGAAGGTTGTGCCGTACGGTGTGGGTGCGTCAGCTCTGCGGCGGCTGGGGGAGGGGTAGTGCGGCTGATGCATGGCCCCTACTACGGGGGCGAGACAGTGGTCGCCAGAAATGGGGTGGCGAGGCGGTAGGGAGGGGACTGTGTGGAAATTCGTATATTTGCAATTTCGTGTTGAAGGAGGACCGACATGGACAAGCCTTTGTGGCGCAGTTGCGAACGGGGCGTTCTATTCCCCCCTAAGGCACGAGGCTGAACGGCGTTTTGGACGGATGAGGCAGACGAACGACGATAGGAAACACTGCGAAGTGTGCGAGCATACGACCCTCTTGGGCCGCTACCTGCGCTTCTTTGTGCTGAGCCTGGCCGGCACACTGGTGGACATCGGTGTGTTGTGGCTCTGCTCCACCTTCATCTTCCACACCTACGTGGGCACTTACGTTGTGAGCCCCATCATCTCCTTTGAGTGTGGAGTGGTTACGGACTTCGTGTTCTACTACCATTTCGTATGGCATGAGCGCATCGTGGAGCGCTCGCCGCGCACCTTTGGCCGACATTTGCTGAAGTTCAACCTCTCGGTGGCCAGCACGTTTCTGCTGAAGATGGGGTTGCTCATCCTGATTGAGCGGCTGTCGGGCGGTTGGCATGTGGTGGTGTGCAACATCATTGCCCTGGTCTTCTCTGGCCTGATGAACTTCCTGCTCAGTGAGGTGCTGGTCTTCCCCCACAAGAAGGTGGGCAAGAAGTTGCCTCGCGCCTGTCAGCGGCAGCGCAGTGCAGACATCGGCGAGGCCTCGCCTTGCGAGCCAGACGCTGCAGAGGAGGGGCAGGCATGAAGGGCACCGTGGTACGCTCCACAGGTAGTTGGTATCGGGTGATGGCCTCCGACGGAACGACGACCGACTGTCGGCTGCGAGGCCAGTTCCGTTTGCGCGACAAGGGGCAGACCAACCCCATAGCCGTGGGCGACCAGGTGGAGGTAACCCTGCAGGACGACGGCACTGGTGTCATCACTGCTGTCGACGAGCGGCGCAACTGTCTCATCAGACGTGCCACCAAACTGTCGCGCCAGACCCACCTTATCGCGACCAACATCGACCTGATGTGCATCGTAACCACCCTGGCCGCACCGCGTACCAGCCTCGGATTTACGGACCGGCTCCTCGTTTCGGCCGAAGCCTACCACATTCCGCCACTCATCGTCGTCAACAAGACTGACCTTCATACCCCCGAACTCAACGAACTGATGGCGCGCCGCGAAGCTATCTACACCGCGGCGGGCTACCGCCTGTTGCCCCTTTCGGCACGCACGGGCGAAGGCCTCGGCGCGCTGCGACAGGCTGTGGAGGGCGGCACCGTGCTCTTCGTAGGCCACTCGGGAGTGGGCAAAAGCGCGCTACTCAACGCCCTCGACCCCACCTTGCACCTCAAAGTAGGTGCCATTAGCGACTGGAGCAGCAAAGGGCGACACACCACCACCTTCGCCGAGTTGCACCCCTTCGCAGGAGGGTTCCTCGTCGACACCCCGGGAATCAAGGAGTTTGGCATGGTGGACTACAGCGCAGCCGAACTCTCTCACTTCTTTCCCGAAATGAGACCGCTGCTCGCGCAGTGCCGCTTCGCCAATTGCACCCATGTGCACGAACCCCACTGCGCTGTGCGACGTGCCGTGGAGGAGGGCGACTTGGCGACCGAACGCTATGAGAGTTACCTCAATATGCTTGCATCGCTCGACGAATAGTCCCGCGGGCTCAAAATGATGCGGCGTGCAGCCGCAGGGATGTTGCAGCCGCAGGGAGACCTGTGGGCTCGGCTTGTTGAGCCACAAGGGGCTACGAAATATATTTGGGCGTATTGCTCAATGTTGCTACTTTTGCAACGCCAAAGACAGAGAGAATTGTCCGCTCGACGGGTCGCAAGCAGACACCACCGTCTGCCACGCCAAGAGGGAATCGGGTGCAAATCCCGAACAGTCCCGCTGCTGTGAGCCCAGCCGATAAGGCACCGTCCTGCAGTCGTAGCACCCCCCAAAGGGTGCATCCACTGTGCACCGCCACAGGCGCATGGGAAGGAGAGACGCAGGACCGCGGCAAGTCAGAAGACCTGCCCGTGCGAGCGTAGAGAAGCGAGGAAAGAGTGGTGCGGCTGTGGCCGCGAGTCTCCTCGCCGAGATGGAAAGGCTTTCGAGGAAAGAGCCCGTACACACATGCTGCCACCACTTCGGCATCGCCGCCCACCCGAGCCTGCTGCCCCACGGCAGAGGAGTTTGAGTACCCTGAGTGCGGCGTGCTGCCCGTGCATCTTGCTTGTTGTACCCCCATGCCCCTTTCCCCCAAAGCCCCGAGCGAAGGAGGAGAGAGGAAACGGAGTTATACACATAATATAATGTAACAACAAGATGTACAAAAAAGCATTAGCATTAGTAATGAGCCTGACCCTCGCGGTCGGCCTGTTTGCCCAGCAGCATAACAACGAACTTATGCAGGTTCGGGGCAAGAAAAACGTCACCTTCTCGGCTACCAACGTACTGCAATGGACTGGGTCGGGAATTAATTCGGGCATGGTAGCCATCTCGTGGGACGATGCAACTGCATACGTGTGGGGCGTGCGTTGGAACGGTTCGGTCTACGCCATCGACCTGCTTGACACCATCATGCAGCACGACCCGCGCTTCAGTCATGCTGGACTTCAGGGCAGCTGGTTCAGCGGCTGCAGCTATGTGGACACCGTGAACCACATGAACTTCCCCAACAGTGGCGACTTCTGCTACAAACTGAATGGAAATTGGGCTGGTGCATACGGTTCGCAGAGCGTGAGCAACGGCGACTTCATGGAGATAAGCGCATCGTGCATGTTTTCCGCCAGCGTGGCGCAGCCCATTCCGGCATTGCCCAGCAACGGTGGCACGACTGAACCCACGCCGACCGACACTGCCATCGTGGCCGATGCCATGCTGTGGTGGGCTGGACAGGGCAGCCACAGCGCCATTGTGGCCGTCAACTGGGCCGACACCTGCCTGGCTTGGGGCGTGCGCTTCAACGAGGACAGCATCAGTGTGCAACGCGCCATGGACATCGTGGCACGTGCTGACCACCGTTTTGCCTACACCTCCTACCCCTCGCAGTGGGGTGAGGTGCTGAGCGACATCTACTTCTACACCCCCACCGACACTATGCGATTGACCGAAGGAGAGATGTGGAGCTACAACGTCAACGGGGTGTCTGCACCCTTGGGCTTCGCAGCTATGCAGATTCGAGACAGCGACTTCGTCAAGTGGGGCGACCCGACTGTGGGCATCGTTACGCGCTACGACACGAGCGAATATGGCATCTATCCCTTGCAGACTGTGTGGACTGCTCCTGTGGAGGCTGTAGGCCTGCCCGAGGAAAGCACCATAGCAGCCGACGACCTCCTGTTCTGGGTGGGTCAAGGTTCGAACAGAGCCATCGTGGCTGTCAACTGGGTTGACACCTGCTTGGCCTGGGGCGTGCACTTTGCAGCCGACAGCATCACCGTGCAGCAGGCCATGGACATCGTGGCTCGCGTCGACCATCGTTTTGCTTACACCTCCTACCCCTCGCAGTGGGGCGAAGTGCTGAGCGACATCTACTTCTATACGGGTGCCGACACGATGCGCATCACCGCAGGCGAAATGTGGAACTACAATGTCGACGGTGTCGCAGCGATGTTGGGCTTCTCCACCATGCATGTTGGCAACGGAGCCTTCATTAAGTGGGGCGATCCACAGGTGGGTGCCATCACGGCCTACGAGACCAGCGAGTGGGGTACCTACCCGTCGCAGACCGTGTGGAATAGCACCGTCGAGGCTTGTGGCCTGCCCGAGGAGAGCACTATAGCAGCAGCCGACATCCACATGTGGGCCGGCAGCGGTGAGCACAGCGTTATCGTGGCCGTCAACTGGGCCGACACCTGCTTGGCTTGGGGCGTGCACTTCACCACCGACAGCATTTGCCTACAGGCTGCTATGGACAGCATTGCAGCCCTTGATAGCCGCTTCAGCTACACCTCCCGTCCTTCGCAGTGGGGCGAGGTGCTGAGCGATATACTCTTCGCCTATGCAGCCGACACGCTGCGCATCACCGAGGGTGAAATGTGGAGCTACAACGTCAACGGAGTGGCTGCCCCGCTGGGATTTGCTGCCATGATGTTGGCCGACGGCGACTTTGCCAAGTGGGGCGACCCGACTGTAGGCATCGTTACACGCTACGAGACGAACGAGTGGGGCACCTATCCTGCTCAGACCGTGTGGAACTGCCCCGTTACGGCAGCTACTCCAGCCCAGTCTAATGCCATTCGTCCCGTGGACGAAGTCAGCATCAGCATCTACCCCAACCCAGTGGCTGACCTGCTGCAGGTGTCGACCGAGAGCGATGCTACCGCTTACGAACTGTACGACATGAGCGGTCGCCGCGTGGCCGAAGGTCGCATGAGCGCTGGTCGTGCTGCTGTTCGCGTGGCCGACATGCCAGCAGGCATCTATGTGCTGCGTGCTGGTCGCGCTACGGCTCGCGTGGTGGTGAAGCACTAAGCTGCGGTGCCATCCCGCTCATGCCATAGAGCAATGACGAGGAATTAAGTGATTATGTGTGGACAGGCGTCCGTGGGTTTTGACTTGCGGTGCGCCTGTCTTTTTCTTGGACAACGAAGAAACAGATGTACGATATGAAGAAACTCTTCACACTCCTTATGCTGCTGGCCACAGGAGCAGCCACCTCGATGGCCACGGCCATGAATGATTCGACGCAGGTGTTCTGCGGCGCTGTGGGTACGGCGGGATGCAAGGCGGTGTCGTGCGAGGATGCGCTGGTCGTGGGCTGGGCTGGCCAATGCCGAGTGGAACGGGGCTGGTGGACGGTGGCCGACACGACGCGCGGCCGTGTAACCTACGGCGTGGACAGTTTGGGCAACGGCCCCGCGTCGCTCACCGACAACCTCAACGTCGTCAGCCTCGGCGACGGCGGCCGTGCCACCCTCGTGTTCAATCCCCCGATTGCCAACCACGAAGGAGCTGACTTTGCGGTGTATGAAAACTCGTTCGACGACGCTTTTCTCGAGCTGGCTTTCGTCGAAGTAAGCTCGGATGGCGAGCACTTTGTGCGCTTCCCGGCCTATTCCAACACGCAGACCACCACCCAAATCGGCTCGATAGGGAAGGTCGACCCCACGCGCATCCACAATTTGGCTGGTAAGTATCGCATGGGATGGGGCACTCCGTTCGACCTCAGCGACCTCGCCGATAGTACGGGCATCGACCTGAACCACATCACACACATCCGTATAGTCGACGCTGTGGGCAGCATCAACCCCCTGTATGCCACTTATGATTGTCAAGGCCACATGGTCAATGACCCATGGCCTACCGTTAGCTACAGCAGCGGATTCGACTTGGCTGGAGTGGCTGTGCTGGCGCCTAATGCGGCCATTGGCGAAGTGAAGGAGGTCGACATTCGCGTCGCTCCCAACCCCGCGTCCAACCGCATCACCGTTCGCGCCGAAGGGTTGGAAGATGCCGACGTGCAGTTGTTCGACCTTGCAGCGCGCCGTATACGCCATACGACGCTACGCCACGGAGCGGCGCAGCTGGAGGTGTCGACCCTGCCAGCCGGCATCTATATCCTGCGCGTCGGGCGGCACACGCAGCCCGTCTGCATAGCCCGATAAGCGCATCTGCGCGCCCACTCGCTCCCCACCGTTGGCATTTCGCCCACGGTGGGGAGCGTCATTTTCTGGCTGAGCCTGTCTGCGCAGGCTCAGTAGCCGAGGCGGTACCGACGGGTGGCGCATAGGGGAGGAGTCTCGTCGCCGCCCATCACTATATATTATATGTGTCGCGCATGCTCGAAAACAGACATGCGCATATCCGTTCGCCGACACGCGCATGTCCAGTTGTCTCCTTGCGCACCTCATAAAACAGATGTGCGCAGGGAGACAAAAACTTGATGAGCGGAGAACCAGCGGCACGGGTCGCGCAACAGTCTATCACTGCGTATGGCTATATGCTACAGTGCTGGACTGCATCGTATAAGGTGCGAACCTCATCGCAGGCAGGCAGCAGTATTATAGAAAATGCGTACCTTTGCACCCCGAAAGATGCAAGAGAGTGCATCACTTGCAGAAGCATTTGTAAGGTCCGAGAACTGAAATTTCGCCAAAAAATATCGGAGGACTGTAATACTGATGCCTTCATGCTTGCCACGTATGCCGAACTATGGGTTTGCGCATACCGCAGAGCATAGGATGAGGTTCACACGGTTTTCTATTCCGATAAGGCGTTTGGCGATGCCTCAGTTTCGTAGGACTGTGCAACGAGTTCTATGCTTTCTTGCTGCTTGTTTACCACTGCGCCAATTGAGAACTCGGGCGGAACTGACCTGCAGGCAACAGGATAAATACCGCCAAACGAGTACTCATGACACCGAAACGCCGATGTCTTCGTTCGATGGGGCTCCTCGCCATAGAGCTTCTATGTCTGCTGTTCGTGCTGCCAGCTCGTGCACAGGAACTGAAGGTGCACGTCAACCAGAAGGGTAAAATAGGCTACGCCGATGCTTCGGGCTCTATTGTAATACCGTGCAAGTACGACTACGCAAAGCCGTTTGAAGAGGGCTATGCCATCGTGGGCAAGTCGGATAAGAAGGGCATCATCAACGCTGCGGGCAAGGAGGTACTTCCTATCAAGTACATCCAAATTAGGCCGTGGAGCCGCAACCTCTATCTGATCGACGATGGCAATCGCAAGGGATTGGCCACAAGGCAGGGCAAGATTGTGCTGTCAGTTGTCTACTCTATGATATCCAATCCTAATTGTTACGGCAAGGCGCTGTTGGCCAAAGGGGGCAAAGCCACTGCCTCTGCGGTCTACCAGGGTAGGACATATATGGCCGATGCCAAGTTCGGCATTGTCGACACGCTGGGGAACATCTGTGTCCTGCCCAAATACAAAGGCTTGTTTGAATTCGCCTGGAACCCCAACGGCGCGCTGCCTTACTACGAAGGGCGTCGTTTGCTGGCCGTCAACCACTACTTTGGCGACACGCTGCTTACGGACTGTGAGCACCTCGGCTTTGCGGCTACGGCTGATTACATCAAAGATGCCGGCATCGTTACTGGCGATGGCAAGGAGGTGATCAAAAGAGGACAATATTCTTACGTGATGAAGCCGCAGAACGACATGGTACGCTACTACATTAGCAAGAAGAAGAGCACCACCTTCGGTTACCATGACTTGAGGAGCGGCAAGAGTTACAATGTATTTCAGACTTCCCTATTTATCGACAATATTAAATTCTGGTCGCACGGCGACTTCATCGGCGACATGGCACCGGTCAATGGCACTACGGCGTGGTCTTTCATCAACCGGCAGGGGCAGACGATCCGCACGGGTTTTAACTACTTGCGCCACGGTGCCACGGTCGGGCTGTGGGCGGCCAAGCGTCCCGACAGCACCTTCGTCGTGTTCGACGACGCGAACCACGACGTGTCCGCCTTAACGGGCTATAACGACATCCTCTTTCCCCGTCAGCAGGGCGACCGCGAGGTGATGGCCGTGAAGAAGAACGGCAAGTGGGGCTGCATAGACCGGCAGGGCAATACCGTCTGCCCGATGCAATACGACGTCATGACGGCCAACAGCTACGACTACTTTGCTGTAAAAAAGGATGGCAAGTGGGGCTTGCTATCGGCCACAGGGGCGCAGGTGATACCAGTGGAGTACCGCGACATCGTGGTACCAGTGGAACGCCATACGCGCCACGTTTGGGTACAGAAGGCCGACACCCTCTTCTACCACTACCAGATTGATAAGAAGCAGGTGGCCAAGACTGGCTACCGCAAAGTCTCCCACTTCAAAGACGGCTTTGCCCTCGTTGTGCCCAAAAATTGGGGCGATGAGACCTACGGCACGATAGGCGTGGCCATGTCGGCTCCCGTCGGTGCGACGACGGACAAGATTGGTACAAATCAGTACATCAAAAACGGGGGCTGGTACGGCCACGTAATCTCGACCGACGATGTGGAAGTCATAGCGCGCGCAGTGTCGGCTCTCTACTTCGACAGGATAGTGGACGAACTGAACCGCTTGGGAATGCGCACGCCCACGGCCGCCCAGCAGAAGGCACTCCTGATGCGGCTCACGGCGGCCAACCGCTACTACCCCTTGAGCGGAACTATCGATAACGAAGAGTGGGACTTCTAACCTCGCCACAATACACCTTAATATTATATAGTGCAAAAGATGAAAAACCGAATAATTTGCCTCAGCCTGCTGTTCGCCATGGCGGCAAGTGCGGTGGCACAAAACGATGAAAACACTTATCGTCGCAGCTCACTCTACTCGCTGCTAATTAACCATGCAGAACAGCCTTTCAGCGAAGAGATAAGGACTGCCTACATGCGCATACCAGTGCCCAACAAGTTCAACGACCACAACCTCAGCGTGCGGGTGCTGATGATGGACTCTAAACTTGCTGGTGCCAAGTCCGACCGCGAGAACGCTACTATCTCCGACTTCCTTGAGCGCAACCAGATAGCCAGCCGTCTGGTGGCGCGCTGGTTCAACCGCGACTACTACACTGGCCAGTGCGACATGGAGCTCATCAAGGAGCGTGGCCTGTACAATGCCTCAGAGTTCGACAAGCAACTCGCTTCGCGGTCGGCACGCGGCACGGCCATGTTGCAGGACGCGGGCGAAGAGCTTATAGGCAACACCTTTGTAATAGTTAATGACATTCGCTACTTCGACAAGAGCAAGGCCTCCTCGGTTCTTGGCTCATTAGCCTCGATTTCGGTTAACATAGCTGGGGCGGTTGCGGGTGTCAATGTTGGACAAATGGACGACTTGGTGGACAAAGCCATATCCAATGTCAAAGGCTTCAAGGTGCGCATCAATTCGTTCTTGTACCAGTTAGTGTGGAACGACGACGTGGCTGCCCGTTTCTATCAGGAGCAATACTCTGCCACGGCCGATGCTGCAAAGTGCACCGCCTTTAACCAGGCCCGAGGCCAATACCACCTGCGCTATGTGGGCAAGGTGGAGAGCAAGGGCAACATAACGACCTATGTCGGGGACAATCAGTACGACCCTATCGCACTGGTGCGCAAGGCATGCCAGCGTGCTATCGACGAGAACGTAGCTGACTTGCAGCGCAACTACGAGGAGTTTCGCATCAAGACCCCACTGGTTACTACCGACCCCCTTACGGCCTACATCGGCATGAAGGAGGGCGTAGCCCCCGGAGTGAAGTATGAGGTGCTGGAAGTAGTGGAGCAGGAGGATGGTAGCCACACATATAGCCGTGTGGGTGTCATTGAGCCGATGAAGAACCTCATTTGGGATAACCGCTACATGGCCGAAGAGGAGGGTGCGGAAGGTGCTTCGCTGGGTTGCACCACCTTCCGCAAGGTCAGCGGTCGCGATTTTGCCAAGGGCATGCTCATCCGCGAGATGTCCCGTTGATAGGCGCAAGTATAACCATAACTTAAATAGTACGTTTGCAATGAAAAAACTATTCAGCATGATGGCCATGGTGCTGCTGTGTGTGGCGGCCATGGCGCGGGGCGACAAGTTCCCCGAGTATGACATTACGGGTGCTGGCTCGGCCACCGAAGGCACAGTGCTCGTCAAAGTGTACGTCTACGGCATGCACGTGTCGGACGAGGATTTGAAGCGCGCGGCGGTGCACGGCGTGGTGTTTCGTGGCTTTGCCAACACAGCATCCCGTGTGCAGCAGCCCGCCATGGCTTCGCCCACTGCCGAGGCCGACAACCAAAGTTATTGCGATGCCTTTTTTGCTCGCGACGGCATGTGTCAGAATTATGCTCAGATTGTGTCCGGCTCCTACGATAGAGTGAAGACCAAGAAGGGCATGAAGTGCGGTGCCACCGTGCAGGTGAACAAGTCGGCTTTGCGCAAAGAGTTGGAGAAGGGCGGCGTGGTGCGCTCGCTCTCGTCAGGGTTCTAACATGAAAAGGAGAAGCAAGAGATGAAACGAATCTGTGCAATACTGGGGCTGATGATAGCCCTGATGGGCATGGCTACAGCGCAGTACCGCGACGTGAAGCTGCCCGACCCCCCGAAGCAAGACCCTTATAAGCACTACGAGATGCAGGAGCGCGGAGTTTGGTTTGCTGTCGACCTCGACGGGGGCAGCAGTGTGCAACCGAAGGACAATATGCAGTACGCCGAACTCACCCTCGCTGGCGGCTACCGGCTGAGCCAGTACTTGCGCTTGGGTGCTGGCTTTGGAGCTCGCTTCTTCGTGGCAGGAGCCGACGTGCGCGAGCAGGGCGGTCTGGTGGGCATACCCCTATTTGTGAATGCCCGTGGCAACATCATTCCAGCCTACGACCGCGACCTGGTGCCCTACTGGCAATGCAACGCTGGCATTATTGCTGGCGATGGGCTCTACCTCAATCCAGCCTTCGGCATCAGCACTGGTGGGGTGCGCAACACCTTCCATTTGACCCTGAGCTACACGTTGGCTTCGTTCACCAACAATCAGTCTGCCTCGGCCACCTACAGCTACTTCGGCCTGAAGTTGGGCTACGAGTTCTAAACGAAACCTTACATCAATATCAACAGTAACAGACCATGAAAAAGCTAATCTTAGTGCTCGTCGCCGTGCTGTCGGTGGCGGGCGTCAGTGCCCAGAAGCAACCCGTGCAGGCGCGCACTTCGGTGCGGTGCCTTGGGGTGGAACTGGACGGTTCGCAGACCCTGCGGGTGCAGGGCTACGGTCGCAACCGCACCGATGCGAAGGAACAGGCCATGAAGAATGCGGTATGGACAGTCATCTTCGACGGGGTGCGCGACGGTGTGGAAGGGTGCGAGTTGCGCCCCTTAGTGACCGAAGTGAACGCCAAAGAACGGTATGAGGACTACTTCAACCTCTTCTTTGCCGACAAGGGCGTGTACAAGGAGTACGTAAGCCTCCGTGATACGAAGATGCTGTCCGGCAGCCGCCACAAAGACAAACTGGGCTATGCCTACGACCTCACTATTCGGGTGCTACGTCCGCAGCTCAAGGCGCGCCTTCGTGCCGATAATGTAATAGACTAAAACCAGTACAACGCAATGAAACTGAAATCACACCTAATCCTATGCCTGCTTGCAGCCGGCACGCTGACGGCCTTGGGACAGGCCAAGAAACCTACACTGATGGTGATGCCCAGCGACTCGTGGTGCAAGCAGCACGGCTACGAGCAGACCTTCGACAATCAAGGCACCTCGGAGCAGATACCCGACTACAAGGCTGCCGTTTCCGCTGACCAGCAGCTCAACGCCGTCATTTCGAAAATCAATACGCTCATGGCCGACCGCGGCTTTCCGCTGAAGGACCTGCAGCAGAACCTCAAGAGCATTGCTTCACTCTCGGCCGAGGATAGGCTCATCACCAGCAAGGCGGGTGGTGCTCAAATCGTGGAGAGTCCGCTCGACCGCCTACGGCGTACAGCCAAGGCTGATATTATCTTAGAGATAGATTGGACGGTGAACACCATGGGACCCAAGAGTAGCATTACCTACAACCTGCGAGCTGTCGATGCCTATTCCAATAAGCAGGTGGCTGGCTCGCAGGGCACGGGCAAGAGTTCGTTCTCGGCCGATGTGCCAGTGCTGCTTGAGGAGGCGGTGCAGGACCACATGGACGCTTTTGTGGAACGTCTGCAGGCGCACTTCGACGACCTGCTGACCAATGGGCGCGAAGTGGTGCTGGACATGCGCGTGTTTGACAACAGCACCGTCGACTTTGAGAAAGAGTACGACGGCTACGAGCTGGGAGAAGTTATCGACAACTGGTTGGCCGACAACTGTGTGAACCATCGATTCAGCAAGTCGGATGCCACGGAGACTATGGCGCTCTACGAGCAGGTGCGCATTCCGCTCTACAAGGCCAACGGCATGGCGCAGGACACCTACGGCTTTGCCCGCGACCTGGCTCGGTTCCTCGGGGCAGCGCCCTACAAGATTCCGGTGAAGACCGTCAACCGCGGCCTCGGACGCTGCCTGCTCATATTGGGTGAGAAATAATATAGGAGAGAAGAACGATGAAGATAAAGAAACTTTTGGCCGCAGTGGCTCTGATGGCTGCGGCAGGTGCCTATGCACAGAACTGCACGATGCCTGTGGCCGTGGTGCTTGACGACGATTTTGTCAACGTGCCGGCAGCGGCCTCCACAACCCTCTACCAGCAGTTGCGCCGGCTTGCCACCGAGAGTGGGCTGAGCAGCGACGCGCCGTCAACGCCTTTCGTGCTGACGGCCCACTGCGACGTGATTGACAAGAGTAATCTGCCTGGCCCTCCAGCCCAGACGGTCTACAACCTCGGCCTAACGCTCTACCTCGGCGACACTTATTCGCAGAAGACGTTTGCCACCGCCTACCTGCCTCTCAACGGGGTGGGCACGGGCGAAGTCAAAGCATATACCAATGCTTTTCAGCGCTTGTCGGCCTCGAATGCCGAGGTGCGTCGACTCATCACCGACGGTAAGAAGCGCATGATGGCCTACTACGACGAGCAGTACGCTCAAATCATTAAGGAGGCGCAGCGTCAGGTATCGCTCCACAACTACGAGGAGGCATTGATGCAGGTCTTTGCCATTCCGGTGTGCTCCAAAGGGGGCGACGAGGCTACGCGCTACGGGCTGGAAATCTATATGCAACAGCTCGACCGGCTGAACCTCTTCCTGCTCAACCGTGCCCGCGCACTGTGGGTGGCTGGGCAAGACCAGGCCACAGCCTACGATGTGTGTGGACTGCTGGCTCAGATTGACCCGGATGCAAAGTGCTACGCCGAGGCTGTAGCCCTGATGAGCGAGGTGAAGCGGCAGGTGCGCAGCGATATCGACTTCGAGATGCGCCAGAAGTACAACGACAGCATCGCGCTGGAGCGCGACCGCATTGCCACTGCGCGCGCCGTGGGAGTGGCCTTTGGCAACGGCCAGCAGCCCACGACCACGAACCTCATGTGGATGCGCTGAGGCGGCATAGGCTGCGGTGCACAGGGACCACGTGCCGTGCGCCCAGCTGCAGTATAGCCCTGATTATAGAAGCCCACATCGCCTGCTGCGGTGTGGGCTTCGTCGTGGATGACGGTGGGGTGTGGGCGAAGCGCAGTGGGGCGCTTTGCGGTGGAGCAAGAGGGTGGATAGATGCAGAAAAAGTCGTACCTTTGCACCTCGGAAAACGCGGCCAACGCCGTGGGGTGCGCACACCGCTTGGCGAGGTGGCGAGCCCCTATGTAGCCGCACTTCCCTGCATTCTTTACTTGTTTTCACGACCCATCACCAAGAGGAGTGGAGGTCCAAAGCCGTACGGCGTGCGCCCACAGGTCGTACGCCGTCGGGGGTGGCAGTCGGCTACCTACAAGAACTTCATCTTGTTGTGCAGCCTATAGGCCGTACGGCATGAGGGCGCGTGCTGCGGTCAGTACAAGTTGGGGCCGTACGGCGTAGCCACCGATGCTGCACGGCGCAGCGCAGGACAGCGCGGGGCGACCACGGCACAATTGAAAAAAAATGGGTATATTTGCGTTCTCACTACAGCCTCATGGTGAGCCGTGTGGCTTGTACAAGAGAATGAGAACCAGTGTCCACGATGCTCGGAAATGGGTAGGCGTGCACGGGTGAAAACAATGCGAAAGAGAACAAGAATAGAATAAATAATACTTGAGAAACGATGAAAGTATACCAAACATCAGACATCCGCAACATTGCCCTTGTGGGCGGTGCTAAGGCGGGTAAAACCACCATGGCCGAAGCCATGGCGTTCTGCGGTGGTCTCATCAACCGCAGAGGAACCGTGGACGGCAAGAACACCATCAGCGACTATCGCGACATAGAACTTGACCGCAAATACTCCGTTGAGACTACACTCATGTACACCGAATTCGGCGGCAAGAAGGTGAACATCCTGGATGTGCCAGGCTTTGCCGACTACCAGGGAGAACTGGTGGCTGCACTCAGCGTGGTGGAAGCCGCAGTGGTAGTGGTCAACGCCCAGAGCGGCGTGGAGGTAGGCACCGAGATAGCCAACCGCTATGCTGCCAAGCTGAACACCCCGATGCTGTTCGTGGTGAACCACTTGGACGCTGAAAAAGCCAACTTCGACGACAGCGTAAACCAGCTGAAAGACTACTTCGGCTCGAAGTGCACCGTGCTGCAATTCCCCGTCAACCAAGGGCTCGGCTTCAACCAAGTGGTCGACATCGTGGCCAACAAGCTGCTCACCTTCAAGGACGGTAAAGCAGAAGCCAGCGACATACCCGCCGCCTACGCCGACCGTGCTGAAGAGATGCGCATGGCCCTCGTTGAGGAAGCAGCCGCTGCCGACGACGAGTTGATGGAAAAATACTTTGAGAATGGCGACCTCACGCCCGGGGAGTTGAGCCGCGCACTGCGCCTTGCCATCGACAAGCGCGACCTGTTCCCCATCCTCTGCTCAAGCGCCAAAGAAAACATGGGCGTGGCTCGTCTGCTTGAATTTGTATGCGACAACGTGCCAGCACCCAGCGCAGTGAACAGCCCCAAGCAAACTAAGGGCGGCAAGACGCTGAAGTGCGACTCGGCCAACCCCACAGTGGCATTTGCCTTCAAGAGTGCAAAGGATAAGAACCTGGGCGAGATAACCTACCTGCGTATCTACGACGGCGAATTGGCCGAGGCTCAAGACGTGGTCAATAGCGTCAACCAGAGCAAGGAGCGCGTCAGCCAAGTACTTGTGTGCAGCGGCAAAGAACGTCAGCGCGTGGAGAAGGCCAGCGCAGGCGACATCGTGTGCACCATCAAGCTCAAAGATGTAAAGATTAACCACACCCTCACTACGCCCAAGAACACGGACGACGTGGTGCCCGAAATCGAGTTCCCCACACCTATATATAATGTAGCCGTCAAGGCAGCCAACAGCAACGATGACGAAAAGGTGGGCGTGGCGTTGAAAGACATGTGCAATGCCGACCGCAGCCTCTCGTTAGAGAATAGTCGTGAGCTGCGCCAGGTCATCCTCGGATGCCAGGGCGAACTGCACCTCAACACCGTGAAGTGGTACTTCGAGAACCAGTACAAACTGGCAGTCAACTTCACCGCTCCTAATGTGCCCTACCGCGAGACCATCACCAAGAGTGCTGAAGCCATGTACCGCCACAAGAAGCAGTCGGGCGGCAGCGGCCAGTTTGGCGAGGTGCACATGCTCATCGAGCCTTATTTCGAAGGCATGCCCAACCAGACCAAGTACCCCATCCGCGATACGCAGGAGTACACACTCGATTGGGGTGGCAAGCTGGTGTTCAACAACTGTATCGTAGGTGGCTCAATCGATGCACGCTTCATGCCTGCCATCCTGAAGGGCATCATGGAGAAGATGGAGCAAGGGCCTCTGACAGGTTCGTATGCACGCGACATCGTGGTAAACATCTACGACGGTAAGATGCACCCCGTTGACTCGAACGAAACAGCCTTCAAGATAGCAGGCCGTACCGCTTTCCGCGAAGCATTCAAGCAGGCAGGCCCCAAGATTAAGGAACCTATCTACGATGTGGCCGTTACCGTACCCACTGAGAGCCAGGGAGGCGTCATGACCGACCTGCAGGGTCGCCGCGCTATCGTCATGGGCATGGACGCCGAGGGTAAGTACACCACCCTGCGCGCCAAAGCACCGTTGGCCGAGATGAACCGCTACTGCACCGCTCTGAGCTCGCTCACCAGTGGCCGTGGCACCTTCACCATGGCCTTCAGCAGCTACGAGCTCGTGCCAGCCGACGTGCAACAGGCTCTGCTCAAGGCTTACGAAGAAGCTGCCGGCGAGGAAGAGTAGCCCATGGATGTGCATGCCAACATGCATTTTACACACAAGACGGAAGTTCCTCTCGGAACTTCCGTCTTCTAATATTCATCGGCTGCCATCTAACGATAGAATAGGTAGAGGGGGTGTGTCGGATGTTGTAAAATCACCTACGGATAGGGTAAACAAAAAGAGCACCGAGACTGTCGACTAATAGTTCGGTTCTGCCTCAATGCACCATCGGCTTTGCCTTGCCATGTGTTTGGACAGAATGCAGACGAGGAAGTGAAAAATCGTAGTAGGTGAGAACTGGGCGTTTATAGGATGGCCCAATGCTGTTGGTTATTCTCGATGCCGAGCACAATGTCGCGCTTGCTTTCATGAGTTAAATCGCGCAGCAGACAGTGGCCCTTGTCGGGTAGGAGCATCTGTGCATACATGCCTACTGACGCCGTTGCCTTCGCGCCCTCGGCCGATGGGTGCACAACGCCTGAAGCCTTTTTTCGGACTGGCAAAAGAAAAATTTTGCCAGTCCGGTTTTTGTTTGTATCTTCGCAGTCGCTTTCGAGAGCGAAAGTGTAGCAAGATTGGCATTGCAGTACAGTCCCTTTTATCGAATTTCGCCAAAGTTCTAAGCTGGGGGAGTGGGCATTAATGCTTTTCGCTTGTTGTGTATGCTATATCCAATAGCATATCGTCAGGCGTGAGATATGTTCCCCTAAAAGTTTGTTCCGGCAAAGGTGTTTGGCGATACCTGATAAAAGACGACATGAGCACATAACCTCATGCCTTTCTTTATGTCCAACAACAACCATCCGCCGGAGGGGGCAGAGCATAGATACAATGGAAAATGCCATACAAAACAGCGAAGAGAACCTGATTTTTTGTAAAATAATGCAAGATGTGGGAATTGGCCTTGACACTCCAATATGTCAATATATGGATTTAAATTATCTCATGACTCTATTGACAAATAAGAAATACTATATTACAAAGAAAAAATTCTTTGTAGACAAACTGGGAAAAAGGATTCCCTTAAGGCTTCGTTTTCTCCCAATCCCATGTGGCCAAGTCGGAAAAACTCGAGATCAAGAAAGGTCACAGGCAGAACGAACCGCCGCCATTTGCCATTATGAGCAGAATGCAGCCAATTTACTGACATCATGCTGGACTGAACGTATCACAGAAAATGCTTTAATGTGGGATAGAGGAGGAGAAAAGCACAAAGTATGTATCAAATCTACTATTGGAAATTTTATATCTGCAATTAGCACATCTGATTATGTTATCTGGTGTGGAAAAATTATTTACGAACCTATCTATCCCGTATTGCAATCAGAAGACATAATATGGTATAAAGAGCCTTATTTCTCCGACGAACGAGAAATTAGATTTTATTTTTCCACAGACTATAACAATGTAACAGCCGGAAATGCTGGGGTCTATAACATTCAACTCCAAGTACAACCCGAAACACTCATCCAGGAAATAATCCTATCTCCGTATATAGACAAGAAGACTTCCACAGAAATCAAGAAATGCATTCAAGAGAGGTACCATATCAGCACATCTTCTTCTGCAATTGAAGTAAATTGAAATGGAAAGGCCCCGATAGCACATACAAAGCACCTGACAGAAATATACAAAAAACAAAATACAATGAAATCAAACTCTATCCTATTTGCATTGCTGGCCGCTTTTTGCATGACAGTGGCTGCATGTTCACAACAAAAGCCCACTGAGGCAGAAAATGACCAGGTATTATACCGTATCCAAGTTGGAGGAGAATGCGGGTACATTAATGAAAGAGGAGGCCTTGTCATCGATCCACAATTTGACCGAGCCTACTGGGTTTTCGGCGACGGCGTCTGCTATGCCGAAGTCGGCGACCGTCATGGCCTGATAAACACTGCAGGCGAGTTTGTGGCTGAATTGGACACCTCAATCAATTGGATATGTAACTTCCGTAATGGGTCTGCAATGTATTTTTCCACTAATGGAAATATAGGTATCATAAGCACCTCTGGAGAAATCATCCTGCCTGCCGACTACAAAAGTGTGGAAAGAGACGGAGATATAGGCTACATCGTAGAAGACGAGCATGAGAAGCAAGGCTACGTCAACCACAAGGGCGAGTTTATTGTCCCTTGCCGGTACGATGTCGTAAATGGATTCAATGAGGGACTGATGGTGGTGGCGACGGGCAACAAGTTCGGATATGTGGACACAACGGGACAATGGACCATAGACACCATCTATGACGATGCCCTGGCATTCGGCAACGGGATGGCAAGGGTGAAGAAAGGCGGCAAGTGGATGTTTATCGACAAAGAGGGGAACGAAGTCGGCGGTTTGGACTACGATGAGATACTGACCAGCTTTAACTGCAACCGCGCATTCGTAAAGAAAGGAGGCAAAACCTTGCTGATTGACACAAAGGGGACTGTCATTGCAGAAATCGATGCCGACTCGGTGTATCACTACAGCGAAGGGTATGCCACATTCAAAAAACGTGGGAAATTCGGCAAACTGGACTCAGCCGGCACCGTAGTCATTCCTGCAACTTTCGAGAGACTTTATGCGACAGACAATGGCATCTCTGTATTTGAAAAGAACGGGAAGCAAGGGGCAGTAGACACGACAGGCAAGATAGTTGTGGATGCAATTCATGAGGAAATGGTTAATTTTGAAGATATATCAATTCTCCTCGGTGCGGACAATCAATGGACAAGAGGCACATACTATGACCGCAATGGCAACCTAATATGGAAAGATATGGGAACTGCATACAGCCTGCCTGACAAGCCGACAAAAGAGGATTGGATAGCCTATTTCGACTCCCGCATGGCGGAACTCGACCCCATAGAGGGACTCTACTATGTTACGACTCAAACAATACGTGAGGACATGGAAACCGGGCGTGTAGTTCCTGCTGGAAGTACCTCAACTGAATGGTATGCATTCGATAAAAGTACGACTGATGAATATAGGGTTTTCTCTGTTACCAAGCCAGGATGGATTTGGAATAAAAAGTTTGTAAAACTACGTAATTCCAACATGTACGCCGTCACCAACCTCGACACCAGTAATCGCTATGCGGAAGACTATACACTCACGTTAGACAACCCTGGCGAGTTTGACTTCCCGCTTAGAATTAGCGGTAACGGTTCGTACAATTGGTACCACCAATACAAATTTCTGAAAGAATTTCCCCCTGCGGAGATTATCGAGCAGGTGCAGAAAGCCGAATGGGGAGGAACGGGATTTGCCATCGCCGACGGATATATTGCAACCAACCACCATGTGGTCGGCGGTGCCAAGCGCATCAGCGTAAAGGGTATCAATGGCGATATGAAGAAAGGCTACAGGGGTTTCGTTGTGGCCACCGACATTGAGCACGACCTGGCAATCATCAAAATCGTCGACAAGAATTTCGATGGATTCGACGAGATACCCTATAATGTCGGCAAATCACTGCCCGACGTGGGCGACGAGGTGTTTGTCTTGGGGTACCCTATGGCCAACACGATGGGCAAAGAGGTGAAGGTGACCAATGGTATCATTAGCGCAGCATCGGGCTACAAAGGTGACCAGTCCATGTATCAGATTTCGGCGGCCGTGCAGCCTGGCAATAGCGGAGGCCCGTTGTTTGACAATAATGGCAATGTCATAGGTATTGTCTGTGCCAAGCATGCCGATGCTGAAAACGCCAATTATGCGGTCAAGGTTTCATACCTGTACAGTTTGATTAACAAATCGGACTTGGGTATCAAGATGCCAGAAAACAGGAAAATCAACGCCAAATCATTGAGCAAGAAAGTGAAGCGAGTACGAGACTTTGTGTATATGATTGAATGCAGCAGCCGATGAAGCACCACATTTGATGAACAGACATCCGAGGGTGCCTTTTGAGACACACTCAATTCGTATATTTGCCGCATGAAAGAAACGATGAAGAATGCTTTATATGTGTGGCAACAATCTGGTTGGCCGAAATTTACATAGGATAACGACATCGTCGACGAAGTGTTGGTTTCGGTGTAGGAACTCCAATCACTGCTGATGGGAATGCTGACGGCGGCCGTGGCACCTTCACCATGGCCTTCAGCAGCTACGAGCTCGTGCCAGCCGACGTGCAACAGGTTCTGCTCAAGGCTTACGAAGAAGCTGCCGGCGAGGACGAATAACCACATCGTCCCTACGAAGGGCAATAATGCTACACAAACGGATGTTCCTATACACCGTTTGCACATCGCATTCCAAGCAGGAAGTTCCGAGAGGGGCTTCCTGCTACTAATAGATAATGAACCATGGTAAGCAACCTACAGAAACTGGAGGTTGTGCCCTTCTGCACAAGAAAACCCCTTAGGTATTTCTGACAACAGCTCGAACCACACCGTCGGCACCATCGTCAGAGTCGCCCATGATGTACTGACACACCTTGCCTTTGGTGACTAAGTTGTAGACTTTACCCTCCCAAAGAGCAATGCACATGTCCACTTGCAGCAAGGCATCAAAGACCGGGCATTGGGACACCTATCGTTGGGTATGTGGCCGTTATGGGGGGGCTAAGACCATCATTGGTTTTGACGTTCACCTTGATGAGACTACACCGCACATCCACATTCAGACCATACCTATTGCCAAGACCAAGACCTGAGGTCGTGCACCTGTCAAGTATGTGCATAAGAATAACAAGTCAAGAGTACTTTCCTATAAGGAATAGAAGAAACTGTCTGAAGGAGATCGCTCGAACTTCATAAGAACAGAAGGCGAAAACGTCCGACTATAAAGTCTTATATGAACCAAGCAACAAATAGTATCGTAATGTCTATGTGTGGATAAGTATAGTTTTGACGCTTTTGTTCTCCATCTATGATGGTCGTCAACCTGAATTGCCTGAAAGCATATAATGAAGATTTGCAAACCATCGCGGCCCAACATCAAATGCCCCGTGAGATTGTAAAGGAACTCGAAACTCTTTATCACCCTTGATGGCTATGATGAGTTGGTCAAGCAGCAAGGAGTTGCTTCAACCTGGCGTAAGTTTAAGACAGCGCAGGAACAAACGAAGCAGGAGTAACTTTCTGCTTCATCGGTTTCAGTTGTTTTTGTCGATAAGATTCACCACTACTTTCACCATCACATCTTTTATCTCCTTCCTACTCTCGGCTATCATCAGCGTCGGGGCAACAAGAGTGTTATCGGCAATGCGTTTCGTATGGTCGGGATTATATGTATCCATGATTCTCAACGAAGTTGATATGCTCCTGCAATGTGTAATCCTGATGAGCGATGGCATTATGTAAAGCCTCGTGAATGTTATAGTCATCGTACTTTTTATTGTGTCATGAAACAATGTTCCTACCGGCAACTCACGCATAGTCAGGTTGCGGTTTTCCCCAAGAATTTCATCCACTGTACGAATGAATGGAGCCGTAAAATGTTCATAATTTATCACGTCTTCTTTTGCATCACGTAACGTCCACGTCATTTCCACAACCGCAGGTCTCAGTTTGAACACTGCCGTTGGTTTACCTAACAAGATGATGGCTGCACGTGTAAGTTTGCCCTCAATCATCACACCGCTGCTGCTCAGCAACTCTTTAACAGACCAACCATCTACCTCATTAGCGGGGATCTTTGAATGTGCCTTTTATACATCACACGAGCCTTTGCGACAGCCAGTTCATCCAAGTCTGCCAATGTCGCATTCTGCACAATCCCAGCAGACCAGTCGTCAGGGGCAAATAATTGTTCCTCCAATATGGTGTTCAAACGTTCTGGAGTTAGTTCCACCAGAGAGTCCTCTATCCGCTGTCCTACGCTCCGAGAAATGGCTCTTTAATTCTTTCAGTGTTTGATTGTAATTATTACCGACCATACGGAATTGGGAGTGAAATTCACTTATAGTATTCATGATGACTTTTGTCGAATGTCAACACATGGAATGGTTCTCCAAAGATTCGCGCCTTGATGAATGCGAACTTGCTTGTCATGCCAGAACGATCAAACATCCTTAGAAAACGCATATCTTCCTCACTGCTGAAGTTTACGAAATGGCGGTTTGTCGCTGGATCTAACTTGGGATTTCTCCCACCTTTACTTTTCTTGTTGTTCATCATTAATTCTTTTAGTTTGACATATAATTATCACTCATTGCTTACAGCAGGTATGAACGAACTGATAGAATTTTATGGGTTACCACATAAAGGTGGGTATGGAGTATGCAACGACAAAATTTTGTGGATTATCTGGTGAACTGCAAATCATGAAGTGTCGAACTTTAAATGGTGGACTAATACAAATGCTTGCTTCGCGTCGAACGACAACTCGCATTGATTTTCGGGATACAATGGTGCACTTTTCCATAATGCTACTGTCTGTGTGCGGTAAAATTCGCCTGTTTCCCAGTGCAGTCCAGTACCGTGGCATGTCAACACGGGTGCATGCAAATGGGAGAAGGATTCCTTGTACTTGGGGAAAATAAAGCAGGAGGGAAACTTCATCGGTTTCCCTCCTGCTTGTAATGTTGTAGTATCGCAGCGCTCTTAATCTTCGAGACTGCAAGTTGTGCAATAGTAGCCATCTGCGCGACAGCGGGACAAAGATTGATAGCACAGGTTGACTCCACCTGCGTAGTAAGGATACGGGCAGCATTTATCATACCCAGCACAATAGTAGGGTTTATCGTCATAGATATAGCAGTGCCCTTTTGAACATGCAGTAGTGCAGAGCATGGCGGCTACGCCCATTACTAATAAAATCATCTTTTTCATAAGTAAACTGTTTTTGATTAATAAAAAGGTTCTGTTGTCAATCATTCATGTAGTATTTCCTGAAGTTGTATACAGAAGGTGCGACTCCTTCGATTACATACTTCACGGTATCGTGCTCAATGTAGAGTAGTGCGGGTATGTTTGTTACAATCCCCTGTAGGTCTAATCCGACGTATGTTTCGCACGGCGGTAAGTTGAATGTGCGGTGAACGACACTGTCCTTGTCGTGCGACACGCTCAGCAGGCACAATCGGCTCCTTGTGTCGAAGTGGTCGTACTCCTTTATATTGTTCAATCCGTCAACGCACGTGGTACATCCGTACGAAAAGATGTAGACAAAGTAGGTTGAATCTGCGCTGGTGTTCACGTAGGGATTCAAAGCCGTGTTCTTTATGGGCTGGTGATACAGCGGATGCGTCCTCCCATGTCGCGCTGCTGCACGGTAGGTGTGCCCCGACTCGTACGCCACAAGTATTAGAACTACCCCTATCAATATCCACTTAATGGTGGTTGGAGCGGAAAGATCTCTCGGCAGCCAAAGCAACAAGAGCGTCGCTGCTGCCATCAGAGCAGCATTCCTCACATACGTCAACCAGGCTGGAGTGCGCTCCACAAAACTGCCAAAACAACCGCAGTCGGTCATGCCCTCATGTACATTTGCGTAGATAAACGCACCCGTGAAGCAAACCAGCAGTACCAACGATGCGACCGATGCCAACCGGGGATAGACATGCAGTAGCAGGAGAAGGGCGCAAGTTGCCTCAACCACCACAATTAGTGGCGCCAGAAACGAAAGAGAAGAAAATCCGTAACGGGAAATGAGCTCAGCAAACTTATCCACCTCAAAGACTTTGCTGCAGACGGATATCAAAAAAACGACACCGATGAGCCACTCCAATATTCGAATAATGGTATTGCGCTGTATTGTCATCTCAATTGTGCTCCTCTGCATAGTTAAACAATCTGGGCATCAATACACTTTGACACGCGAATCCTCGCGGTAACATCGGCAGATTGAAGTCCACGCAGCTGCATAATAACATGTTCCTCAAGCATGCGCCGAAAGACGGCCGTATGCATCCTTATTCCCATCAACTCGTTTGGCGGTATTTATCCTGTTGCCTGCAGGTCAGTTCCGCCCGAGTTCTCAATTGGCGCAGTGGTAAACAAGCAGCAAGAAAGCATAGAACTCGTTGCACAGTCCTACGAAACTGAGGCATCGCCAAACGCCTTAT
>JAFTFL010000002.1 GCA_017449525.1 Bacteroidales bacterium
TAGTATAATCCCATTGCCAATACAGTATTGGATGTGCTACTTGAAAGTATCAGCACTATAAAGCATACTACACTGTCCCAATGCGGATATAGTGTAGGAACATTATCAATGCTGTATCAGATGCACCCGACACCTTGTATTAGCAACATGACACAAGGTGCGTTACCCTACTCTGCATATAGTATAATCCCATTGCCAATACAGTATTGGATGTGCTACTTGAAAGTATCAGCACTATAAAGCATACTACACTGTTCCAGTGCGGATATAGTGTAGGACCATTATCAATGCTGTATCAGATGCACCCGACACCTTGTATCAGAGACATGACACAAGGTGCGTTTCCCTACCCTGTATATAGTATAATCCCAGTATCAATACAGTATTGGATGTGTTCCTTATAAAGTATCAGCACAATAAAGCATACCACACTGTTCCAGTGCGGATATAGTGTAGGTCTATTATCAATGCTGTATCAGATGCACCCGACATATTGTGTCAGCAACATGACACAAGTCGCGTTGCCTAACTCTGTATATAGTATAATCCTATTATCAATACAGTATCGGACGCTCTCCATATATAGTATCAGCAACATGACACAAGGTGCGTTACCTTACTCTGTATATAGTATAATCCCATTATCCATACAGTATTGGATGTGTTCCTTATAAAGTATCAGCACTATAAAGCATACCACACTGTTCCAATGCGGATATAGTGTAGGACCATTTTCAATGCTGTATCAGATGCACCCGACATATAGTATCAGCAACATGACACATGCTGCATAGAACTATCTCGTATACAGTATCAGCCCATTATCTATATCGCATCAGGATTGCTCTTTATCTTGCAGTAACCCCATTATTCATATAGCTTTTGATTTCTTGTTATAATGAACGCAGAAAATAAGGTACTTCAAAGTCGTTGCGAGTTCTTTAAGTAGGCTGCGCGAGGTGTGTTGCTATTGCTTGGATCGAGTTTATGTGGGTAGCCTCTATTCACGTCGTGCGGCAAGTCTGATGAGTGCCGCAATAGTTGCGAAATTACATGCGAGGGCGGATGAGTGGGTAGGTGTTCTACATCGTGCAACGGCACTGCAGTGTGGGGTTGTTCCGATAGTTGCTGCAGCTTCTGCGCACGAGGCTGTGCCACAACGTGCACTTCGTCGTGTATGTGTGCAGTGGTTCGTGTAGCAGCACCTGTTCTGGCATGTGTAGCAGCATCTGTTCTGGCACGTGTGGCTGCACCTGTTCTGGCGCGTGTGGCTGCACCTGCACTGGAGGCTGTAAGACTACTTGTGCGGGCGGATGCGGAGGCAACTGTTCCGCGGGTTGCTAACCTACGTGCACTGGTTCCTGTTCCATGGGTTGTAGTGGTTCGTGTGCTATCAATGGTCCTGGCTCTTGCCGCGAATCGGCCACCACATCTCGCATTAGTTGCACCCATACATGCAAGAAGCAGTGCACCAATGGTTGCTATACATATTGTTCATCCTCGTGTCAAGAATCCTACCAGTTCGCTTCTGATCGAGGTTCGAGCTCGGGCAGCAACAACAGTTGCACCTATGGCTACTACTCATCAGTCAACCTCAGCTGCCACTCATCGTGTCGTGGCTAAGCGACAGCACTTGTCGTGGCTATTGCCATGGGACTACCAGTTGACATTCAATATTCATTCATCATCAGACACCTATACTTCTGCATGGCCATCATGGCCTCCTTCGTTTTCTGCTCCTGCACCAATGATGCAGCACTCCCTACCGTAGCGACCGGCACCGCCATCGTCTATGCCTCATCAGGTACGGTGGTGTGCACTGGGAATGTTACCACCGATGGCGGTGCACCCGTCGCCGATTGCGGCATCTGCTACCAGCAGGAGGCAGGACGCGGCATGCTTTCTGCCAACAGTCCGCACGTTGGTAGTGGTAGTGGACAGGAATCATTCGCTTGCTCCTTCGACGGCCAATCTGCTGGTACCGACCTCTTCAAGGCATACGCTACCGGTGAGGTGGGCACTGCCTATGGTGATGAAATGATCTTCACGATCGAAGGCATCTCTCTGTCTACCGTGTCGGTTTCCTCTTTCAATGTGAACCAAGAAAACGGTGCTGTGCTGTGTCATGCGTCGGTGACTGACGATGGCGGATTTGTAGTTATCGAGCGTGGCATCTGCTACTGCAAAGGCACACTCAAGCCTACCACTGCCGATAGCAAGGTGAGTGGTGGTAGCAGCAAGGGCACTTTTAGTTGCAACTTTGTCAACCTCGACAATGGCACCTATACCTATCGTGCCTGTGCCTCCAACTCTGTGGGTGCAGCATACAGTCCGGTTGCAAGTATCAATATTGGTAGAACACTTGGTCGCATTATGGACGACTTTGTCGGTACATGGGACTGTTCGGCACGACGCTGAGGGAATGCACTGCAATATTCACATTACACAAGAATTGAACAATATGAGGCTGGGGAGGCAGGGGCAATTGCTCTCAGTTCAAAGTCCTATGTTGCCTTCTCTGCATGGGGTATATACGATGCACCACAGCGTTGCATACACCTCAGACAGGGAGGCTTCTTTGTTGGGGAAGGATGCAATGCTTATCCAGAGGGGCGACTCCTTGAGTGTAGGATGTTTTATGGCACCTGTGTGGACACTTTGACCAGTTGCACCACACGAAATTCAGTAGAAACCAACAGTGCAATGTATGCGTCGTGTCGCTTTCGATTCAGCAGTAATGGTACTTTAGAGATTGTATTGTTCTTGTTAAGCCTCAGTAACGCACCATCCCAGCTCTGATCAGAGCTGATTGGATATGACCTATCAGAGGAATGAATGGTGGGGTGTCCCTGCGAATGAACTGTTTGTGCTGTGGCGGTGTGAAAAGCATGGTGTTGAGATACGGATATTACTCCCCTGCGGCGTGTTGTCCTATGCTGTACGGCTGGTGATATGGGTGCCGTACGGAAGTGGGCGAGGGGTCGTACGACATCTTTCTGTTACAACTTGCTGTGTAGTAGGGCGTCTGAATGATTTAGGGTGCTGACCTGTACGGCACTGATGCCGATGGCCAAGGACTGCCTTCCCGATGCTCAGGGAGGCATCGGTATCTGGCATGGAAATGAGGGGAGTAGGAGTGTTGGTATAGGTTCCAATGGAACGACGATGCAAAGATAGAAAGTTTTTGCGAAAGAGGCGAGGTTGGCCTGCGGATTTGAGCGCTGAGCAGTGGGGCATAACGAGTTGCTTGTTCTCGGAGGATGGGGTGTGCGCCGTATTGTGCTGTGGTTTTGGTAGGAGGAAGATGCGGTTCGCGCTGCGCAGTTGTGGGATGGCCAGATGTAGACATACAGCGTCTGAGTCCAATAGCCGTAGGTGGCGTTGGGAGCGTAGATAAGGCCGATGGGAGCACATCATGGCGGCTTCGGTTTTGGTGCGCAGCCGCCAATCGGCCAATCTGTAGAGGGAGAGACTGTTGGCGTAGGCCGATGCCGCTGCATGGGTCATGGCGTTGTTGCCCAATAGGGTAGGCGTTGTGGTGTTGACGGTGGAAAGGCCAGCCGTGGGCGGTTTCGGTTTTGCTCGGTACGCTGTTTTCTATACTTGACTGCAAAAGGACTCTTTTTCTCGTAAACGAAGAAAATGAACTGTCGTACGGGAGGAAAAGGGGTGCTGTTTATACCAAAAAGGAAGATTGCTCGTTACGTTGAAGTTTTTATAGGTGGAAGTGCGAGAATAGACAAGGATGGGTGGTCAGATACACCTTATATTTATATGTAATGGACTTAATCAAGTATTATTATGGCGAACAAGAACCCTAAGCCGATGACCTTTGGTCGAGTGATGTTAGCTTCAGCATTGGGCGTACTCATCGTGTCCGTGGTAGGATGTATCGTGATGTTCCTATGTACGGTGGTGTTGATGGCAGCACTGAGCAACCTTTCGAAATCAGATACCGCATCGGTGCGTTCCGACACGTTTCTTACACTGGATATGAACCGACCCATCTACGAACGTGCACCAGGGCCGTTGCAGAACTTCTTGGGTCAAGAACAGTCGTTGGGGCTGGCGGACGTGATTGCAGCCCTGAAGAGTGCCGCCGATGATGACCGAGTGCGTGGTCTTTATATCAAGGCAGGCATGGGGAGTGGTTTGTCTTGGGGAAGTGCGGAAGAGCTGCGCCGAGCAGTAGCCGCCTTTGCCGAGAAGAAATGTGTGCTGACCTATGGTGAGAGTTTTACGCAGCAGGTCTACTACATCGCCACGGCGGGCGACCGAGTGTGTATGCATCCGTCTGGCATGTTGGACTTCAGAGGACTTGGTGGCGAGGTGATGTTTTACAAGGAGTTGCTTGACAAACTTGATGTGGACATGCAGCTCATCCGCCCCAAGTCGTGCTCGTATAAGAGTGCAGGTGAGGTATACACCATGAACCACATGAGCGATGCAAACCGTCAGCAGATTAGAACATACATTCACAGTATCTGGAACTACGTAGCAGACCAAATGGCTACCAGCCGTGGTTTGACAACACAAGAACTGAACCGTGTGGCGGACAACTTGGAGGGCTGCTTGGCCAATGATGCACTGCAGGCAGGCTTGGTCGATACGCTATGCTTCCGTGCAGACATGCGGGGGTTGATTAAAGATGAATACGATGGAGATAATTTGCTGTCGATAGGCAAGTATGCTTCGTACATCAAATCGCAGCGCGGCTCTACGGCTGGGAAGGATCGGATTGCGGTTATCTATGCGCAGGGCGACGTGGTGGATGGTACAAGCAGTGGTTTGCAGACCGCAGTGTATGGCAATGATATTGTGAAAGCCCTTGCAGATGCAGCCTCTGACAAAAAGGTAAAGGCCATTGTGCTGCGCGTGAACTCACCAGGAGGCGTTGTAACGGCCTCTGAGGCCATGACGCATGCGGTGGAGCAGGCGCGCAAGGAAAAGCCTGTGGTCGTTTCGATGAGCGATGTGGCCGCTTCGGCTGGATACGAAATGTCGTGCAAAGCCAATGTGATTGTGGCGCAGCCTACTACAATTACGGGTTCAATAGGAGTCTTCGCCACGCTCCCCAATGTGGGGCGTATGCTTAAGAATAAAGTGGGTATCACTACCGATACCGTCATGACAAACCGCAACGCCACGGGTCTTTCCCTGATGCGTCCACTTTCACCGACTGCTATGGCCATGATGGAGCGCAATGTGGAGGAGTTCTACTTGACTTTTGTTGACAGGGTGGCAACGGGCAGAAACTTGCGCAACAGCTATGTGGACAGTATCGCCCGCGGCAGGGTATGGACAGGCATAGACGCCTTACGCCTGGGCTTGGTCGATACGTTGGGCGGTTTGCAAACAGCGATAGAGATTGCTGCCTCGTTGGGCGAAACGGACAACTACATTACGGTGGATTTCCCCAAGGAGAAGGATGCATTCACCCAATTGATAGCGCTAACAGGGGAAACAGATGAAGATGAGAACACGTTATCGCTGTTGCAAAAAGCTCGCTTGGCATGGGTGGCGCGAGGCCTAAAGGGTAGTGTACCGTTTGTGTCGCGCATGGAACAACAGCTGCGGAGCGTTCAGTCAATGCAAGGGTTGCAAGCCAGAATGCCATTCATCCTCATCGACGAGTAGAACTTCATCGTACTGGAAGGTTTCGTAATTACTTTGAATCATATATTTTCAATGAGCCACAAATCAGTCAACGTCGGGGTTGTACAACTCGCATGCACAAGCGACACCGATGCCAATATTGCACGTTATACCGAGCGCATACGCTCGCTTGCAGGGCAGGGTGCACAAATCATTTGCTTGCAAGAGCTCTTCGCCTCCCTGTATTTCTGCGACACGGAGGATTATCACAACTTTCGCTACGCCGAGCCCATTCCACAAGGCCCTACCTCCCAGCACTTCAGCTCACTGGCGGCCGAACTGGGAGTGGTGATAGTGTGTTCGATGTTCGAAAAACGCACCGAGGGACTGTATCATAACACGACGGCAGTCTTCGATGCCGATGGAAGTTACCTTGGCAAGTATCGCAAGATGCACATACCCGACGACCCGGGATACTACGAAAAATTCTACTTTACCCCAGGCGATGAGGATGGCTATCGTGTATTCAACACGCGTTATGCGCGCATCGGAGTACTGATATGCTGGGATCAATGGTATCCAGAAGCAGCACGAATCACAGCTCTTAAAGGAGCAGAAATCCTATTCTTCCCCACGGCTATCGGCTGGGCACTTTCGCAAGATGAGGCCACTAATAGTGAGCAGTATCAGGCATGGCAGACCATTCAACGTAGCCATGCCGTGGCCAATGGTATTCCAGTGGTGAGCGTCAACCGGACGGGACGCGAAGGCGACATGCAGTTCTGGGGTGGTAGCTTTATTACCAATGCGTTTGGGCGTGTGCTATGGCAGGCGCCGCATCTTGAGGAGACTATGCACGTGGAGGCTATCGACCTCACTGAAAGTGATAAGTACCGTCGCCACTGGCCCTTCCTTCGCGACCGACGCATCGACTCCTACAATCCTATTCTTAATCGTTTCATAGACGAGTAAACCATCGTAGCAACACATGACTCCAAAAGAAGAAGGCTTTTACTTTCCGGCCGAATGGGCAAGGCATGAGGCCACTTGGCTCAGCTACCCCCACAATGAAAACTCTTGGCCAGGCAAGATTGAGTCCATATACCCATCGTACCATCTCTTTGTGAAGACCCTCTCGGAGGTGGAGACCGTGCATATCAATGTCGATACGGATGAGGTTGGCGAGCGTCTCGCTGCCGAGTTGAAGCAGTTGGGGGCATTCATGGTGAATGTGGAAATTCACATGATACCCACTAATGATGCGTGGTGCCGCGACCACGGCCCCGCCATTCTCTTGCATCGGGGCGATGCAGGGCGTCGTGCCATCGTTAATTGGAACTACAACGCGTGGGGAGGCAAATATCCACCGTATGACCTCGACAACTGTGTACCAGAGAGCATCGCTTCGCTGCTACGTCTACCAGTTTACAGCCCTGGTATCGTGATGGAAGGCGGCTCTATCGACTGCAATGGCGTAGGCGACATGCTGACAACTACTTCGTGTTTACTCAATCCGAACCGCAACCCCCACCTCAAGCAAGAAGAGATTGAGAGTTACCTCTCCAATTATTATGGTGTTGACAACATCATTTGGTTGGGCGATGGCATTGAGGGGGATGATACCGACGGTCATGTAGATGACCTTAGTCGCTTCGTGAATGAGGATACCATTGTAACGGTGGTGGAGACAAATCGTGCTGATGCCAACTATGTGCCGTTGCAAGAAAACCTCAAGACGCTGAATCGTTGCCGGCTGGCCAGTGGGAAACAGCCCAATGTGGTCGAGTTGCCTATGCCCAAACCTGTAGTATGGGAGGGTCAACGTCTTCCAGCAAGCTATGCCAACTTCTACATCTGCAATGGGCTTGTCGTTTTCCCAACCTATAAGTGTGCTGCAGATACGAAAGCAGCTTATGTGCTGGAAGAGTGTTTTCCGACACGTGAGATAGTGGGTATTGGCAGCACCGACATCATTTGGGGTCTTGGCAGTTTTCACTGCCTCAGTCAGCAAATTCCCGAATAGTACTGCTGTTTTCTAATAGAAGCTGCACCTCTTCCTGTGCTTGTTTTGGTGGGGAAGAGGTGCTTTTTTTGTTGTATATGGATTCCTATATGACAGTACTAACATTCTAAGAATTAACGTCTTGAAATGATATACTCCTGTATAATCACCGAGCGGCATAGCATGTGGTAATGCTATGCCGCTCGGCAGTGTTGAGAATTGGGTACAGACTTATTTCAAATTATGATGGGAATATAAAGTCTGTCTGCAGAGGCTTCGAGTCTTTACTTTATCAGCTCTTTGCCGCTGCCCCAAGCTTTTCCTACTTCTTCACCCACGGTGCGATAGGACATGTTTGCTGCGTCGAATACTATCGGCTTCAACTTGCTGAGGTCTATCTTGCCTTCGGTCAGGATGCTTTCGTCGGCGCTGGCATTTACCACTTCGCCAACCACGAATGCGCCACCATTGTCCAATTCGTCCATGCGCACTACGCGGCATTCCATCGTTAGTGCATATTCTTTGATAATGGGAGCGTTCACGTTGGGGCTCTTGGTGCAAGTGAAACCAGCTACAGCCACTTTATCTTTCACGTCATTGCCGCTCACAATTCCGAAATAATCGCTCTGAACTACATCGTTGACAGTGGCGTAGCTGAGGGTGAAGGCCTTGTTAAGACGCAGGTTGTCCGTTGTCTTGTGGTGAGAGAGTTTGAAGCACACTTGGTTCACATCGCATTGTCCACCCCATGCTGCCATCATCACATCAGGATTGCCTTCTGCATCGTATGTGGCAATCATCAGTGCGGGTTGCGGAGTTACGAAGAGCTTTGCACCTATGTTGGTGCGACTTTCTACATTGTTGATTACTTCCATTGTTGTATCTTTTTGGTTGATGTTTTCTGTTGCTGCATTGGTCTGTTCATGGTTGCATCCTATTAAGCCCATCACTCCACCGAGGAGAACCATTGCGAAAATTCTTGTTTTTTTCATCGTTTTTTGAATTTAATGTGTTATGATTTACTTCTGATTTTTGCGTTCTTCTGCTTTCACTTCGGCATACTCCCGATTGAGACCTTCCACTATTTCGTTCGTGATGTCCATCCCTGGATCACCGTATAATACTGGACTGCTCGAGAAAGAACGTGCCAGGATGAGGTCAAACTGCTGGTTGGCCGCATTGTACTCGCGTATGAAGTTGTAGATGTACTGTGTCATTTTTTGCGACTCTTGTAGTGTTTTCTGTTGAATTTGCAGCGCGTAGTCGCTCTCCAGTTGGCTCAACTTCTCGGCGCGACTCTTCAACTCTGCTTCGGTAGCCGTTTGCTGGCTGTAGGTCAGCTGGTCTCCATTTTTAAGGAAATTCTGGTAATCCTCTTGAAATTTGGTCATCAGCTGCTTGTAGTTATTCTCTTTCGATGTCTGAAAGCGGGTCAACTCGTCGTTGAGGTCGAGAGCATACTGATAACGAGCCATGAGTGTGTCGGTGTTGATATAGGCTACTTTCAGCCCACCTTCTTCACGTACAACGGGAGCTGTAGCATTGGGGTTGTACTTGGTACGTGGCGAACCAATGCCTGTGAAATGCAGGATATAGAGCACTACGACTGCCAGCAGTGCAAGACAACTGACGACGATGTGTGTTGCGCTGTGAGGGCATTTCTTCTGCTGCACAGGTTCTCCCAGTGTTACGCTTGGCTGCTTGTTTTCAGCGCCGATCGAGGTGGTGCTTTCGAGCGTTGCCGTTGGCTCTTGGTTGAGTTGAGTGTCGTTGGTTGAGATGTTGGTGTTCTCTTGTTCTTCCATTGATGTGGTGTGTTTTGATGGTGAGTCTTATTATTATTTTTCTGTATTAGTTGTCGGAGCGCTCTCCAATGGTGTCTATGGCGCGCTGCAGTCGGGTGGTGGTTTCGTCCTTGCCGAGCAGCATTACCAGCGTAAGCAGGTCTGGACCTTTGGTTTCGCCCACCAGTGCCAAGCGGAACGAGTTCATGATTTGTCCTGTATTATATCCGTTGGCTGCTATGTAGTCGTCGAGGATGGCGTGGTGCAACACGTCGTATTCAAATGGTAGGGTTTGCAGCAGTTCTATCATGTGCGCCATGTGGGTTGTCATACCAGGTTTCCAGCGCTTGCGAACGGCAGCTTCATCATAGCTCGTGGGGGCTTGGAAGAAGTAGGCGGTGTGATCCCATAGTTCCGTAGGGAAACTGATGCGCTCTTTCATTAGGCCGCACACTTTCACCACGTAGTCCATGTCGGCCTGTATGCCGTGGGCTTGCAACTGGGGCATGAACAGGTTGGCCAGCTCCTCGTTAGGCATCATCTGTATGTACTCGTGGTTGAACCAGCGTGCCTTCTCCACGTTGAACTTGGCTCCGCTCTTGCTGATATGTTCAATGCTGAACAGTTTAATCAGCTCTTCCATGCTCAGTATTTCCTGCTCTGTACCTGGATTCCAACCCAGCAGGGCCAGCATGTTCACGACAGCCTGTGGTAGGTAACCACGTTCGCGATAGCCAGACGACATCTCCCCAGTCTTCGGGTCTTGCCAGTCTAATGGAAATACGGGGAACCCCAGTCTGTCGCCGTCGCGCTTGCTGAGTTTCCCATTGCCTTCGGGTTTCAGCAGCAACGGCAGGTGGGCAAACTGTGGCATGGTGTCTTCCCATCCAAATGCGCGGTAGAGCATCACGTGCAGTGGGGCAGAGGGTAACCATTCCTCACCGCGTATGACGTGCGACACTTCCATTGTGTGGTCGTCAACGATGTTGGCAAGGTGGTAGGTCGGCATACCATCGCTCTTAAAGAGTACTTTGTCGTCCAGTAGGTTGGAGTTCATCGTTACGTCTCCTCTTATGAGGTCGTGCACGGTGATTAGGGTGTCGGCTGGAAACTTGAAGCGCACCACGTAGGGTTCGCCAGATTTTATGCGTCGTTGCACCTCGTCGTCCGACAGGGTAAGCGAGTTGCACATGGTCGAACGTGTATGGCAGTCATACTGGAAGGTCTGCTTTAGTGCTTCGTATTCCTTACGTTTGGCTTCCAATTCCTCTGGACGGTCGAAGGCGTAGTAGGCGTGGCCGTCGGCTATGAGCTGTTCGGCATATTGCCTGTACATGGGCTTGCGGTCGCTCTGACGATAAGGACCGTAGTTCCCTCCCACATGGACGCCCTCATCAAACTCGATGCCCAACCAGGTCAAGGCTTCTATGATGTACTGTTCAGCACCTGGCACGAAGCGAGTCTGGTCGGTGTCCTCTATACGCAGTATCATTTGGCCACCATGTTGGCGGGCAAAGAGGTAGTTGTATAAGGCTGTTCTTACGCCTCCGATATGTAGTGGCCCAGTGGGGCTGGGGGCAAATCTTACTCTGACTGTTCTTTCCATGTATTCTTTATATGTCTGTTGTTTACGTGTTGTGCGGTTGTGTGGTTCGGGTGTTAAGAGGTTGTGGTGGATTATAGGAAATGCTGCTGCGGCAATTGGCTGAAGGTGCGCCTGCGCTGTAGGTAGTAGTCCGTCAGTATAAGTCGGTTGTAGGTGCAGGGGGGCAACTTGTCAATGGTAGTGGCGCGCTTGCGATCCAGTGCGGGTTTCCACGTGCGGTACTCCTTGCGAGCGGCCCAAATGGCTCGGCACTCGTCGGCATGGCCAGTGAGTAGACTCTTCAGAGCCGCCACCATGTCCAGCCAGGCTCTGATGCGCAAGGTGCGCCTCCGTGTGGTGAGGGGCAGGTTTTTGTACAGGAGGGCATTGTTGTTGCGAAAGTTCAGACGTGTCTTGGTGGGCGAACTTTTGGGCAATGTGCCACCGCCCACGTGATATACCACTGATTGGGGACAGTACACGGCGCGGTAGCCCTGCAGTTTGGCACGCCAGCAAAAGTCTATCTCCTCCATGTGTGCAAAGAAGTCGCCGTCCAGTCCGCCCACCTGTTTCCAAACGTCGGCGCGCACAAACATAGCGGCACCCGATGCCCAAAAGATGTCGCAGGGGGTGTCGTACTGATGAATGTCTTGCTCCAGGGTGCTGAACATGCGCCCTCTGCAGAATGGGTAGCCATAGCGGTCTATGTAGCCTCCAGCCCCTCCGGCATACTCAAAGGTGTCGCGCTGGTCGTACATCAGCATCTTGGGCTGCGCTATGCCGATGGTGGGGTCGTCCTGCATGGTGGACAGTACTGGTGTTATCCAGTGGGGTGTTACCTCCACGTCGTCGTTGAGCAGCACGTAGTAGTCGGCCTCCACTTGAGCCAGAGCTCGGTTGTAGCCTTCGGCAAAGCCGTAGTTCTTGTCGAGTAGGATGAGTCGCAGGGTTGGGTAGTGCTCTCGCAGGTAGTCCACCGAGGCATCGGTCGAGCCGTTGTCGGCCACGATGACCTCTGCTTCGGGCGAATTGGCTATGACCGAGGGCAGAAAGCGTTGCAGCATTGCAAGGCCGTTCCAGTTGAGGATAACGACAGCGGTTTTCATGGACTTGTGTGTTGTGGCTTGGTGGTGGGCAGAGTGGTACGCAGTGGCATGTCGGCAGGCCGGGTTTTCTTCCAGCGGCGGTGGCTCCACAGCCAATACTGGGGAACCTGCTCTATCAGTTGTTGTAGTCTGACGGCGTAGCGTTCGGTGATTTCGCCTGCTGGTAGGCTTGTCGGTGATAGTGCGAGGGGTTCAAAGGCGATGTCGTAGTAGCCCCTCCGTGTTTTACGCACGGTGTAGAAAAGTACTGGATAGTTGTACTTGCGGGCGAAGTACTCACTGCCATACAGGAATGGGGTCTCTTGGTGCAGGAACATTGTCCAGTAGCTCTTATGCGGATTGCTTGGCGACTGGTCTCCCAGCATCATGTAGGCGGTGGGCACTTGGTAACGGTCGTAGTAGGCGGTGGTCTGCCGCACGTTGTACTGGTCAACCACTTCGGTACCATAGCGTGTGCGTTTGGCGTTGAGCAGTCGGCCGAAGGTTTTGTCGGTCAACGGTTTTCCTACACCCACCCCGTGGTGATGCAGTTGAAAGCCCAGTGAGGAGACCATGTACTCCCAGTTGTTGTAGTGTGCCGACATAAGGATGACGCTTTGTCCTTGCTCGTAGAATTGGTCGACCACCTCGCGGTTCACTATGTGGTAGTGCTTCAGTATCTGGGTGGGGGTGGCGCGCAGGTTGTAGAGAGCCTCTACCAGCAGGTCGGCCATGTGGCGGTAGTACTGGTGTGCCACCTGTCGGCGTTGGCGCTCGGTGAGGTTGGGAAGCGAGCGCTGCAGGTTGGTGTCGACTACCTTGCGTCGATAGCGCAACACGTGGTACATGAAGGGTGCCAGCAGGTCGGCTGCACGGTAGAGCAGCCACAGGGGCAGCCACGACAGGGGCATTAGTACTACGTAGAAAAGCAGGTAGTCCATGAGAAATTATGTCCGATTTGTGGGGGCAGGAGTCTGGTTTAGTAGCCTCTGAGGAATTGTTCTCCCACCTCTCCAACGTCTTCGTCGGACAGCTGTAGTTGCGAGAGTCTACGCTCCCAGTAGGGGTCTATCTGTTCGCCTTTGGCATTGGAGTTCAGTAGGGTGTAGTAGCCACTGCGGAACTGATCCCAAAAGATGAACACGCGGGTGGGGTCGTCGCCTGGCAACTGGTTGTAGCGCCACAACTGGTAGGGCAGGTAGTGGATATGGCCAAGCGAGTTGCTGATCTCGCCCGACACGGCTTGCTGACTGGCGGTACCGCTGCCCAGGCGCAGTGCCGAGACGAAGTTCTTCTCGTCTCGCACATAGTCGGGCGCTCCGTATTGTAGGTACACCCGTCCGCGGTCGGTGTTGTAGCCGGGAGTGCGTGGGTAGCCGAAGCGTGCTATGACGTAGTCTATGCGCTTGCGATATTCGTTCCATTTTTGCTCGGCGTTGAGTGGGCTGCGTGCGGTCCAGAAGGTGTATAGAAAAGTCTGTTTCTCTTTAAGCTTGCCGATTTGACGGCTGAGGGCCATGGCTTGCTCGTTTTCGGCCGAACTGGCTATGGGGTAGAGCGCACGCAGGTAGTCGTTCAACTGGTTCTCGTCGGTGATGAGGGCTGCAAAGGAGAAGCCCACCGTGCTTGGACTGGCCGTGGCTACGCTGGGGTTCGACCGCTGGAATGGCACTCGGCCAGAGATGAGCAGTTCGTTCTTCTTGTTGCGTACCTCCACCACGAGGTTGTAGTTGCCCGACGGCAGCTGGCTAATGTCAAACGAGGTAACCACGGGTACGATGCTGCTGCCTTGCTGCACGGCACTTTGAGACAAGTTGTCCACACGCTGTCCACTTTCGCGCTCTTCGATGTAGGCCACCGTGAGGAATTTCTGACGGAACACGAGGTGATTCACATTGTAAATCTCATAGTAGCAGTGGAGCGTTTTTACCTGTTCCGGCAGAAAGTCGTTGACGTACGGTTCCATGTCGTAGCCGTAGCGCGAGAGGATGTTGTCGGAGGTGGTAGGCTCTACGCGCGACATCAGTTGGATGCTCGACAGTTGCAACTTCACTCGGTCGTAGTCCACCTGTACGTTCTGCGTCATCACTACCGGTGCGTCGTTGCTTAGGGTGTCGCGCAGCTGCAGGCTTACGGTGTAGGTGCCGTTGGCTACAGCCACTCGTTGCACATCCATGAAGTTGAAGGCCGTCTGCGTGGTGTCGCCAATGGCAGGACTGTTGAGGATGTACTTTTTTAAGTGCACAGTCGAGTCGCCATGGCTCACCATGTACACTACTTCGACATGTGCGCGGTACTGCCCGTCGGCCGATGCTGCAAAGTGCAGGTTCCAAGCGTCAAAGTTGAGATAGGTCTCAAGGTAGGGCTTGTGGCCTTCCAGACAAAAGGTGGCGTAGTCAAACATGGCCGTCAGGTGCTTCTGCGCACTGAGGCTGAGAGCCATGAGGCTGAACAAAAAGATGGTGGCTATTCTTCTGCACTGCATAATATGTGGTACTTTCTCTTGTTTAGATGAAGTAGAACGCGTGCGTGCGTTCCTTATTGTATGAGAGGAGAAGTTCAAGGGGTGTCGGGGGTAGGTGCTACGCTGTCGTGGGCAATGTGTGCTCTCGGGGTGCGTTGGTTCATAGGCAGACGCACATAGCGCAGCGTGGTGCTGTCGTGTTGTAGCACCAGGAGTTTCTTGCCGTTCTGCCTGATGTAGAAGGTGTCGGAGAATGGGGCTACATCGTTATTCTCGAATCGTTTGCCCGATAGAATGAGTTGTTTATGATGAATGTGCCAGTGGGTGATATGGACGGCAGGCCTGTTGATGGAGGCTGCCGAGCCTGCTTTGGCCAGTTGGAAGCCCTCGTCGGTGGTGCCGACCGTCGTTTCGTCCACCCAGTCGCCCAGCAACTGTGTGCTCTGCCGATTGCAGGCGGTGGACATGGTGGCCCCTGCTATTAGCAGGCAGGCTGCCGCGGTGTTCACAAGCCTGGAAGTTAGTGCTTTGGTGGTTTTGTTGAAGCGCATGATTATCTGCAAAGATACGAATAATTCGCATCTTTTGCAGGACGTGTTGCTCGACGAGGGTGGAGATATAAACCCCGCGTTTTGCTGCATTGCCCCAAAAGTTGTACTTTTGCAATCAGATCTGAGCCCTATGTGAGGGTAATGAGTCTACTTGTTTCAAATGTTTTCATCGGAGATAATACCCCCGTTGACCTTGGGTCAACGGGGGTAAAGCCGTACGGCATGTTGGGCAGGTGCCGTACGGTGTGGAGAGGTTGTACTGCTTATTGCTGTGCAACCCTGTGCATTGCATGGGTGAAATGCCGTACGGCTTAGGGGGTGGAGGTGCACGGCATAAGTTCCGATGCTGTACGGCACAGCCCCCACCATCCGTACGCTGTGTGGCCTACGGTGCGAGGGAGGGCTTTGTGCCGCCCTGTGCGGAGGCTCCGCGCTGTTGGTGGGATCGGCAGGGTGTCTTATCAACAGCTATTGCTGATAAAAACGGGGGAGAAAAATCGGATGGTCGACATTATTCTTCCTATCTTTGCACTGTTCAAGCGTGAATAACCAAACATCTATGATACTATGGTAACAGTAGTTAATGACGACAATGCAAGTAGCGTACTCGCTACCGACAAGCCTGTGATGCTCGATCTCGGTGCCGTGTGGTGTGGCCCCTGCCAGGCATTGGCTCCTACCATCGACGAGATGGCTACCGAATATGAAGGACGTGCCGTTGTGGCCAAAGCAGATGTAGAGGAGTCGCCCGACTTGGCAGCTCGCTACAGAGTGCGCAATGTGCCCACGGTGCTGTTCCTTAAAGGCGGCGAAGTGGTTGATAAGTCGGTGGGACTCGTACCGAAAGCCACCTTGGCCGAGAAGCTCAACGCCCTGCTCTAAGCAGCGCGTGCCCCCAGTGGAGACCTACGGCAGAATGACCTGCGCAGCGCAAGCTGCAGCAGGCATTCTCTGTTTTGCGTATTGAAGTGTGCTGCAGGAAGTAGAGAAATATAAAGCGCTGCCGTTCTTTGCGCGGCAGGTGGTGGAGGGATTTTTGACAGGGCTGCACAAGAGCCCGAACCACGGCTTTTCCGTCGAGTTTGCCGAGCATCGGCTGTACAACACGGGGGAGTCGACGCGCAACATCGACTGGAAACTCTTCGCTCGTTCAGACAAATTGTTTGTCAAGCGTTTTGAAGAGGAGACCAATCTGCGCTGCCAACTGGTGGTGGACCACTCGACGTCGATGTATTTCCCCGTGGAGAACCACGGCGTGGTTGACCGCCCGAACAAGCTGACCTTTGCTGTCTACGCCAGCGCGCTGCTCGCCGAGTTGTTTCATCGTCAACGCGATGCCTTCGGGTTAACCCTCTTTGCCGACAAAGTAGAGCTGCAGACCGAGGTGCGATCTGGTTCGGTGCATCAGCACTATATCTACAGCCTTTTGGAGCAACTGCTTCAACCTGTGCAGGCTGCCGAACTGCCTAAGCGCACCACCTCTATTGCACCCTGCCTACATCTCGTGGCCGAGCAGCTGCATCGCCGCTCGCTTGTGGTGATTTTTACCGACGCTTTTGTGCGTCCCGACCAGCAAGATGAGCTCTTTGAAGCACTGCGTCACCTGCGCCACTGTAAGCACGAGGTGCTTCTGTTCCACACCTACGACTACGACAAAGAACTGAGGCTCGACTACGACGGTAGGCCGTACCAGTTTATCGACATGGAGAGCGACTTGCGTCTCAAAGTGAATCCGGCAGAAGTAGCCTCGCTCTACAGGCAGAACATGCAGCACCTTTTCGATGAGGTACGGCAGCATGCCATGCGGTATCGTATAGATTATGTGCCTGTCGACGTGGGGCGCGGCTTCGAACAAGTGATGCTGCCCTACGTGCTCAAGCGCGGACGGCATTATTAGATTCCACGTGTTTTCTCTACGCGTCGTGCTGAGGGAGGAGGCCGACGCGAAGCGTATTGTTGCAATCAAGCTATGAGTTTGGATAGAGAATTGTTCTACCGCCATGTGGCACAGACCTCGGATGCACCGATAGGTATTGAGGTGGCGCGTGCCGAAGGCATCTACATGTACACCCCCGAAGGCAAACGCTACATAGACCTCATCTCGGGCGTAACGGTCAGCAATGTCGGGCACAGCCACCCCGCCGTGGTAGAGGCCGTCAGCAGGCAGGCCGCACGCTACATGCACCTGATGGTCTATGGCGAATATGTGGAAGCACCGCAGGTGCGCTATGCGCAGTTGCTCAGCTCGCTCATGCCCGAAGGCCTGGACAACGTCTACTTCACCAATTCGGGAAGCGAGGCAGTGGAGGGCGCCCTGAAGTTGGCCAAACGGCATACGGGGCGCTCCGAAACGGTGTGCATGCGCAACGCCTACCACGGGTCGACCCACGGTGCACTCAGCCTGATGGGTAACGAGTCGTTCCGCTACGCCTTTCGCCCACTGCTGCCCGATGTGCGTGCTATCAGGTTTGGCTGTGAGGCCGACCTCGACCTCATCACGCAGCGTACGGCCTGCGTCATCTTGGACCCCTTGCAGTGCGAGAATGGCCTTGTGAAGGCATCGTCCAGTTATTATGCGCAACTGCGCCAACGCTGCACCGAGGTGGGTGCCCTCCTGGTGTTTGACGAGGTGCAGACTGCGTTCGGACGCACCGGCTCCATGCTCTATGCCGAACAGACCGAGGTGGTGCCCGACATAGTGGTCTTGGCCAAAGCCCTCGGTGGCGGTATGCCGCTGGGTGCTTTCATTGCGCCGACGGCTCTTATGCGCGACTTTACCACCAATCCTCCTTTAGGACATATTACCACCTTCGGTGGACATCCGGTCTCTTGCGCGGCCGGCAAAGCAGCTCTCGAAGTGCTGCTGAACGGCGGCAGCCCTTTGTGGCACGAGGCGCAGCGCAAGGGCAACCTCTATGTAGATGCACTGCAGAAACACCCATGCGTAAGGGCGGTGAGGTCGGCAGGCTTGTTTGTAGCGGTTGACCTCGAAAGCGAAGAGACCTACTGGCGTTTGCTCGACCGCATGCGAGTCAACGGCCTCGTAACCGATTCCTTTCTCTACAAGCTGAACTCCTTTAGGATTGCGCCCCCACTCACCATCAGCGACGAGCAAATAGCCGAAAGCATCGAACTGCTGCTGCGTTCGCTCGACGAGATGTAGCAGCAGGGAGCGAATTATTGCCTCCAACCATCGCGGGACAGGTGCCCTTGTATGAGAGGTGATTACCTTTTGTCTATGGGGCAATTGCCTCTTGTATGTAGAGTAATTACCTTTTGTCTATGGGACAATAATCTCTTGTTTGCGGAGTGATTGTTTCTTTGTCTATGGGGCAACTACCTCTTGTTCGTAGGGTGATTGTTTCTTTGTCTACGGGGTAATTATCTCTTGTTTGCGAAGTGCTTGTCTCCTTGTCTACTGGGGGTCTACGTTGAAGACGATGCGCAGCCCAGACCAACCCTTGTGGCTCATCATCTCGTCTGCTACATGCATCATCCACTGCTTCCCACGGCCGATGGGCTCACCGACAGCGAAGCGTACCATCACCTTCTTTTGGTAATAGGTCCTGACGCGTTGCACCACCGGGTATTCAGGACCCAACACGCGGTCGCCCAGCTCTTGGCGCAACAGTTGCGCGAAATGTGCCGCTGCCTCGTTGAGCACTTGGGGCTCCTTGTGCTTGACTATAATGTCCACAATCTTGTAGAAAGGGGGATAACGAAACACTCTTCGCTCATTAAGTTGCCCGTCATACATCGAGTTGTAGTTACACTCCATGGCATCACGTATTGCTTGATGCCACGGGTTGTAGGTCTGGATGATGACTTTTCCCCTGCGGCCGTGGCGTCCGGCTCGTCCGCTCACCTGCGTCATGAGCTGGAAGCTGCGCTCGTATGCTCTGAAGTCGGGATAGGACAACAAGTTGTCCGCACTGAGTATGCCCACTACGCTGACGTTGTCGAAATCGAGCCCCTTGGTTACCATTTGCGTACCCACGAGGATGTCAATCCGATGGTCGGCAAAGTCGTTGATGAGCTCTTCGTGGCGGTTTTTTCTTTGGGTGGAGTCCAAATCCAGTCGTGCAATGCGTGCTTGAGGGAACAGTATGGAGAGGTCGTCCTCTACGCGTTCGGTGCCGAAGCCCTTCATGCTAAGCGAGGTGGAATGGCAGGCTGGGCACTCATTGGGTAGGCTTGCCGTGTAGCCGCAGTAGTGGCAGCGCAGGCTGTTCGTACTCTTGTGATATACCAAGCTCACGTCGCAGTTCTTACATTGCGGTGTCCAGTGGCAGTGGTTGCACTCGATGCGGAGGGAGAATCCCCTACGGTTTTGGAACAGGATGATTTGTTCGTGATGCTCTAAGGCCTCCTGCATGCTGTCCATGAGCATGGGGGAGAGGTTGAGTTGCGCTTGGGGGGAGTCGTGTGTGTCGCGCATGTCGGCACATAGCACTTCAGGTAGTTGCATGCCGCCGTAGCGCTGTGTGAGGGTTACCAGCCTGTATTTGCCGATGGTGGTGTTGTAGTAGCTCTCGATGGAGGGTGTGGCGGAGCCCAGTATGGTGTGTGCATGCCAGAGTTGTGCAAGGTAAGTGGCGCAGTCCTTGCCCTGATAGCGTGGGGCGGGTTCGTTCTGCTTGTAGGAGGGGTCGTGCTCTTCGTCAACGATGATGAGCCCCAAGTTGTGGAAGGGAAGAAACAAAGCGGAGCGAGCCCCGACGACAAGGCTGAAGCGCTTGCTGTCGTCTTCCGTTTGGGTGCGCAGCCACACTTCGGCACGTTCGTTGCTGTTGAAGCGAGAGTGGTACACACCTACGGCAGCACCAAAGTATTTGCGCAGCCGGTCAATGATTTGTGTGGTGAGTGCTATTTCGGGCAGCAGGAAAAGTACCTGCTGGCCGCGCGCAATGACCTGTTGTGCCAGTTTGATGTATATCTCGGTTTTACCACTGGAGGTAACGCCGTGGAGTAGGCTGATGGTGGGCGAGGTCTCCTGTAGCGAGGTGGAGAGTGCGGCGAAGGCCTGCTGCTGGGCTTCGCTCAACGCGATGTCGTCGGGCGAGGCAGAGGCTTCGGGCGAGGCGAGGCGGCTTTGGCTCTCTGCTTCTTCAATGAGTATCTCCTTCTTGATGAGGGCTGTGATGGCAGAGGGGGAAAGCTTGTCGGTCGAGGTGAGCAGCTTCTTGTGGACTGGGGTTTGACCGAAGTGGCTGAGCTGCATGAAGCTCATGAGCGCTGAGAGTTGCTTGTGGGTGGCTTGACGACTCTCCAGTTTTTCGAAGAGGGCGCGCATGGCGTCTGGTTCGAGATAGGTGGGGTTTAGCCGCAGCGTGCGCACTCGTTTTGGGGTGTAGCGGTTGCGCAGCTCTTCGTCCATGACAATGATGCCCTTCTCTATCATGGTCTTTATCAAAGGCATGATTTTCATGTAGCCCACGATGTCGCTCACCTCGTTGAGGGTGATGTTCTGCTGGGTGCTTAGGGCATCCACTACAAGGCGCTCCGACGGCTGTAGTTGGGAGAGTTCGCCGTTGTAGTCGGGGTTGATGGAGAGGTAGCTTTCGCTACTGAGGCGTAGCGATGCCGGCAGTGCGACGGCCATCACGTCGCCCGTGTAGCACATGTAGTATGTCGCTATCCATTCCCAGAACTTCAGTTGCAGTTCGCTCACGATGGGTGTGAGGTCGAGGATGGCCAGAATGTACTTGGTCGTATGGGCGGGTGCAGTGGTGTGGATGCGACGCACTACGGCTGAATAGAGCCGCTTGTTGCCAAATTGCACCACTACGCGCTGGCCTACGCAGATGCTGTCGTTGTAGTCGAAGGGCACGCGGTAGGTGTAGGTGTCGGGCAGGTGTAGTGGCAGGAGTACGTCGACAAACAGGGTGGTGCGTTCGGCCATAGGCTAAGTGGGGTGGCGGTGGTTCAGTCTTGGGGTGTGCAGGCTTGGTATTGCAGCAGCAGGTCGCCGTCTTGCAGCAGCCGCAGTGTGTCGCCTTGCAGGCTGTAGTTGTTCACTTTCGACAGCAGGTTCAAGTAGGTTCGCTCTATCTTCATAAAGGCATCGGGGCAGATGGTCTTCGACGCGCCGATGGCTCCAATGCGGAGTTGTGTGCCAGACGCTTCGTAGGGGGCAAAGTAGTGGTTGCACCCACTGCTGCCGTGCAGTGTGTGTGCCTCGGCGTTGACGAGCAGGGTGGCTGGTTCCATGCCTAAGGTGTAGTGCACGGGGCGTTGCTTGATGTGGGTCAGTTGCCACACTGTGATGGCCTCGGCCGAGGTCTCGGTGGGGGTGGGGACAGTCGTCTTTTGCTGCGCGCTGCAGGCGGTGGTGAGGAGCAAGAGCAGGAGCAGCAGGGCGGTGGTGCAGTGGGTTGGCTTCATTGTTCTTCCTGATAGTACATTTTGTAGTACTTGCCGCGGTCGTCCTCGCCTTGTTCTATGAGCTTGCGGTTGCCGTGGATGTATATATGGAAGTTCTTGTCTAATTTGATTACGCTCTTGAATGAGCGGGCTTGACGCCTGACGGCGCTGTCGTCAATCTCAAAGCTGTCGGGCAATTGCACGTCGTTCTCGGCCTGATATTGCCTGCGGTATTGGCTGAAGTCCTCCACGACATCAGCCGTGGCCACGGGCTCGCCCGTCATTTCGCCGATAGTGTTGCCTATCACGTCGCGTGCGAAATCGTTCATGTCGAAGCTCTCGTTCTGCTTAAAGAATTGCACGGAACGGTTGAGCAGGGTGGCCTGGTCGGCACGGCTTAGTCCAAGCTCTTCGGTCAGCTGCTCAGTTACGTAGGTCTTGCAGGCCTTCATTACCTCGTGGGTATGATAATAGTTGTCCTGCCTCGGCCGTGCTTGTAGGAAGACGTCGGTCCAGTAGTGCGCATCGCGTGCCCTATTGGTGGCATCCACTATGGCTACGAGGAAGCCCGCATCGGCCTCAGTGTTGAAGATGATGGCTCCTTTGTCCAAGTGGTTGACGTCGATACCGTGGTTCACCTGTAGGCGAAAGGAGGCGGTGGCGCTGTGGTCGCCCAGTTGGCTACTCCACTCTTCTTCGCTGCGCTGCACTTCGAAGAAGGGCACTTTGCCTTCGCTTTTGAATAGGCCTACGGCATCCAGGCTCTCGTCGCCCACAATGCAGTCGTGGAACAGCACCACCAGCAGGTCGCCGCTCTTGATGGCGGGGTGGTTGCCGGCATCGTAGAGTAGGCGTGCTATGGTCTGCGACTCGGACAGCAGACACGAGTGGTCTGCAAAAATCCGTGTGGCGCAGGCGTGCAACTCGTTGTGCTCTGGCCCATCGTCGTGGAACAGGTTGTAGAATTCGTCACCCTTAAACGGGGTGAGGGCGTACTGCGCCAGCAGTTCCTGCATCTGTTCGTTGAGGGGCAGGAGGGTGGAGGAGAGTATGAATCCCTCGTCGGTTTGCTTGTTGCCCACGTGGTGGATGGCAGCAGCCTGAATGGAGGAGGAGTCGAATGTCGGCATGGTTTGTGTTGGTGAGTTGGTTCGGTAGGGGCAGGGGATAGGCTACACTGGCTGCTGATGTTCACTCGGTTGACGGTGGCAGCGGTGTGCGCTTTGGCCTTGCCAATACGATGCAAAGATACGCAAAATGAGCCATAGTGCCGCAGGGCAAGCTGCGTTCAGCTTGGACACGTGCTGGCCACCTTGCTGTGCGTCGTGGACCACCCGACCGTACGCCCTTAGGAGCTACGCCGTACAGCATTTGGCTCGACGCCGTACGACCCCGACTCCTGTGCCGTACGGCATTGTAATAAGAGAATAAGAAGAAAATCAGAGTAGTGCAGCATCAGAGGCTCCAGTGTCGTACGACGTCGCAGGCTGCGCACTGCAGTATTGGGCCTTGTGGCCGAAGAAGAGATGCTTTGAAAATCTGGGGGAAGTCGCCCTACGGGCAGAACCTCAACGGTGTCCTCGTTGGGGAGGAAGGGAATGCAAAGTTACGAATAATATTCCGACTGCGTGCGTCCTTGGGGTATAAGCTGCACTCAGCGGGCGTGCCGGGCAAGGGGGCAGCTGAGCGGATGGCGTAGGCGAGTGGCACCTTTTTCGTATCTTTGCATCGATTATTGTGTAGAGGAGTATATATATAAGGTGTTGAAAGAACGCGTCGGTGCAGCAACCAGCTGCCCACAACGTCGTTCTGCACACCGTCCAAACATAGTGGAAATAGACTTATGAGTACGGACAAGTTGAGCAATCTGATAGTAGTGGGCGACCGCGTACTGATAGCACCTTCGGACATTACGGACCGCACCAAAGGGGGCTTGTATCTGCCAGCCGGATATCAGGAAAAGGAGGACGTGCAGACGGGTTACATTGTGCAATGTGGCCCAGGCTACCCGCTACCGAGCGACACGGCCGACGAGTCGTGGCAACCCGACCGTGCGGCACCGCGCTACCTGCCCTTGCAGGTGCAGGCAGGCGACTTTGCACTTTTCCTGCGCAAGAACGCGATAGAGGTGAAATACGCCGGCGAGAAATACTACGTCGTGCCGCAGAGTGCAATCCTGCTGGTGAAGCGCGACGAGTTTTAGCATGCACCACGGGCACACTGGCGTCGAGCCGCCTCCCGATTGACAGACCAATACATTCTTCATATACCGCAACGAAACAATGAATGCAAACGAGATAAGAAGCCGTTTCCTTCGCTTCTTCGAAAGCAAGCAGCACCACGTCGTGGCCTCTGCTCCCATGGTGGTTAAGAACGACCCCACTTTGATGTTTACCAATGCAGGCATGAACCAGTTTAAGGATATCTTCCTCGGCAATGCCCCTGCTGCCCACCGACGTGTATGCGATGCACAGAAGTGCCTTCGCGTCAGTGGCAAACACAATGACCTCGAAGAGGTAGGACATGACACCTATCATCACACCATGTTCGAGATGCTGGGCAACTGGTCATTTGGCGACTACTTCAAGCGCGAAGCAATAGCCTACGCCTGGGAGTTCCTCACGGTGGAGCTCGGTATCAGTGCCGACAATCTGTATGTAACGGTGTTTGGAGGCGACGAAAAAGAGCATCTTGCCATGGACACCGAGGCCTACGATTTCTGGAAGCTCCACATTGACGAACAACGCATCCTCAAGGGGTCGAAGAAGGACAACTTCTGGGAAATGGGAGAGCAGGGACCCTGCGGCCCTTGCAGCGAAATCCATATAGACTTGCGCCCTGAGTCCGAGAAAGCTCAGATTAGCGGTCGCGACCTTGTGAACCACGACCATCCGCAGGTCATCGAAATATGGAATCTCGTATTCATGCAGTACAACCGGCTGGCCAATGGCACGCTTGAGCCACTGAAGGAAAAACATATTGACACTGGCATGGGCTTTGAGCGTCTGTGCATGGTCATGCAGGGCAAGCGTTCGAACTACGACACCGATGTCTTCCAGCCGCTCATTCAGGCTCTGGCTACCAAGGCAGGTCTGAACTACGGAGCAGATGAAAAGGCCGATGTGGCTATGCGCGTATGTGCTGACCATCTGCGCGCTGTGAGCTTCAGCATTGCCGACGGACAACTACCCTCGAACGCCAAGGCCGGTTATGTCATACGCCGCATCCTGCGCCGCGCCGTGCGCTACGGTTACACATTCCTCGACTTCAAAGAGCCCTTCCTATACTCGCTGGTCCATGTGCTGGTGGAGCAGATGGGCAACCAGTATCCCGAGCTAAGCCGTCAGGAGGAACTCATCACCCGTATTATCCAGGAGGAGGAACAGGCCTTCTTGAAGACGTTGCGTAGTGGGATCCAAAAGTTCGAGGCCTATATTGTCAAGCAGCAAGGCCATGTGATTGACGGCGACTTCGCTTTTGAATTGTTCGATACGTACGGCTTTCCGGTAGACCTCACCCAACTGATGGCCTCGGAGCAGGGTTGGACTGTAGACATGGAAGGCTTCGACCGCGGTCTGCAGGCACAAAAGCAGCGCAGCCGCGCCGCCGCCACGGTGGACAACGACGACTGGGTGGTATTGCAACCTGATGTGGAGGAGCAGTTTGTGGGCTACGACACCACCGAGGCTGATGTCCACATAGTGCGCTATCGCAAGGTGTCGACTAAAGACAAGACTTTCTTTCAGCTGGTGTTCGACTGCACCCCGTTCTACGGTGAAAGTGGCGGTCAGGTGGGCGACCGAGGCACCCTCAGCTGCGAGGGCGAGAGTGTGGTAGTGGTAGACACCAAGAAGGAGAACAATCTGATTGTACACCTGGTAGCACAGTTGCCCGAGAATACAGCAGGAACGTTCCATGCCGTGGTGAACGAGTCGCAACGTCGGGCTACAGCTTGCAATCATACCGCTACACACCTGCTGCACCATGCGTTACGCACGGTACTGGGCACTCATGTAGAGCAAAAGGGGTCGAGTGTGGACGCACAGCGGCTGCGCTTCGACTTCTCGCATTTTGCCAAACTCTCGGCCGAAGAATTGCGCAGGGTGGAACAACTGGTGAACGAGGCTATACGCCGCAACATTCCACTTGAGGAGCACCGCCACATGCCCATTGACCAGGCTCGGCAACTGGGAGCCATGGCTCTGTTCGGTGAGAAGTACGGCGAACATGTGCGGGTGGTGAAGTATGGCGAGAGTGTGGAACTGTGTGGCGGTACGCATGTGCCTGCCACCGGCATCATTGGAAGTTTTCGCATTGTGAGCGAGAGTGCCATATCGGCAGGCATGCGGCGTATAGAGGCCGTTACTGCAGCCGAGGCCGACCGCTTCGTGTGGAGCGAGTTGGATGTGCTGGACGGTGTGCGTGGCCTTTTAAAGGGTGCGAAGGATGTGCCGCTGGCTGTGCAGAAGCTGCAAGAGGAGGCAGCAGCCCTCCGGCAGCAGATAACCGCCTTCAAGCAGCAACAGGCTCAGCAGACGGTGGCAGCTTTGGCAGCATCGCTTCAGGACGGAACTCCGCTGCTGAGACGACTGGATATGGACCTCAGTCAGCTCAAGGATGCTGTCATGCAGCTGCGGTTGCAACATCCGCGCATGGCACTGGTGCTGGGCTCGGACTTCGGCGGCAAGCCATCGCTCATGGTGGCTTTGGGGCAAGAATATGTGGACGGCGGACTGAGTGCCGCTACCATAGTGCGTGAGGCAGGCAAGGCTATGCAGGGCGGTGGCGGTGGACAGCCAGCCTATGCCACAGCAGGCGGTAAAAACTTGGCCGGTCTGCAAGAGGCTATGGAAACTGCATCAAAACTCATTGGGTAGCACTGATGTTACCAGCTCCCTCTGCGAGAGGGATTTCAATAGATAACAGCGGAGCGGTATGACTTGAGGTTATACCGCTCCACATTTCTACACCCTGTGGTGCTGAAATTTTGGGAAGGAAAATAAAGGGAGTGGGGGCGATTGTCCCTACGTCAAGAATTGACGCATCTCAGATGCGGCGCAAATTGCGCCACACAATGGCAACATCAATGCTCACCTTGTAGTTGCGAGCATATTGCAGATTGAGTTGTTGGGGGGTGATGAAGCGGTAGGCTTCCGACATATCACACAGGGAGAAGACCCCTCGGCGTATGGGGGGCAGCACTTCTTGCGAGGTGGTAGGCTGCGCGGAGGCGTTGGGTGTGGTGGACAATGGGCTGCTGTTGTGGTCGTCAGCGCTGAGCGACGGTGCATAGCCCACCCAGCTGTATCGTCCTATGAGCACCGATAGGCAGCGACTGAAGTAGTGGCGCTTGTATTTTTGTAGCGGTAGTAAGAAAGGGAAAAAGAGAAGGAGAAGAAGTGATGAGCCGATGTCGAACAACCGTTTGTAACGGCGATTGAGACTGGTCGACACCGCGTTGATGTCGACGGTGTAGAGGTCATCGGCACTATTGATAACAGTGCTTCCGACGAGAAAGTCGGCGCTCTCGGGGGCAATTTTGTAGGCCACGCCAGTGGTGGTCAGTTGCGCCATGTGGCTGATGATGTCGCGCGTGGAGAGGTCTTTGCCACAGAAGATGACCTCGGTGGCCTTGTAGTAGCGGATGAGTTCGGCCAGTTGGCCGATGTTGCCAATGAAGTAGTCGTTGGTCGTGGCAGTTGGCGATGGAGCAGACTCTTCAAGAGAGTTGTTGATGGACACGCAGCCGACAAAAGTGGGCGTAGAACCGAAGGTGTGGACAAGTTGTTGTACGCGAGTGCACTCGCTTTGGCTCCCAACAATGAGCAGATTGCGCTTGGTCTGGCGACCAGCGTTGAACCCTTTGATACCCATCAGTCCGAGCAGTCCGCGTATGCCTACGGCTGCCAGCATGGACCACAAGGCTCCCAGCAGAAGCAGCGTGCGGGAATAGCGCAGCGACTCGTTGAGCATGGAGTAGAAAACGACAAGGAGAGCCGTGCCCAGAGCCATGCCTTGAAACATGCGTCCCTTGCGGATGGGACGGTCGTAGCCCCCACGGAGCCAGCCGCCAGCCATCAGAATGAGGATGTAGAGCGGTATGACAACGGTGGTATATACCGGTGGGTAATAATCAATATTGTCTGCCCAAAGTGAGGCCCAAGCCCACTTGATGCCGAGAAATCCCGCATAGGCCACTACGAAATCGGCCACGGGAAGTGCCACTTGAGCCAACAGCCGTTTGAGAAAAGAGAGTCCGGCACGAGCCCAGATAGCGATGTCAATCAGGGTGGTGTAGAGCTTGGCATTGGTTCCGCTGAAGTAGCGTCGCGCAAAGATTGACATAGCGTTGTAGAAGGTATAGACATAGTTGAGGCTACCCTTCTTTGTACTCTCTCCCTTGTAATGGATAATGCGAGTCTCGGGCATGTAGTAGTTCTTGAACCCTGCCAGCCTGATGCGCCAAGAGAAATCGATGTCTTCACCGTACATGAAGTAGCTCTCGTCAAGCAGTCCCACCTTAGAGAGTGCCTCTTGACTTATCATGAGAAAAGCCCCAGGTAGTATCTCAATCTCGTTGGTCTCGTCATCGCTGAGGTGCCCCATGTAGTAGGCTGCAATGACAGGATGATGAGGGAAGAGGCGGATGAGGCCTGAGATTTTGAAGAAAGAGGTCTTGGGCGACGGGAAACCACGCTTGCTCTCTTTGAGGTATTGCCCTTCGCCATTAATCATTTTCACGCCCAGCCCACCGCATTCGGGGTGTGCGTCCATAAACGACAGACACTTGTGGAAAGTGTCGGGCTCAACCAGGGTGTCGGGGTTGAGCAGTAGGACACGCCGACCGCTACACTGCGAGATGGCCTGATTGTTTGCTTTGGCAAAGCCCACGTTGTCGACATTAGCTATCAGATGCACCATAGGGAAGCGTTGGCTTACCATGGCGACACTGCCATCTACCGAGTTGTTGTCGACTACCCATATTTCAGTGTCGATACCTCGAGAGGCAACGAGGACGGACTCCAAGCACTGCTCTAAGAAGTAGCGTACATTATAGTTGACGATGACAACGGAGAGCTCTTTCATGAAACATGTGCAAGGGTTAGCCGTACAATTCCGCGCATCCTGGTACGAGATAGGCTGCTGCGGTGGCAATGAGAATCAAGAGAAGTTGAGCCCAAGTGATACGGTGATGGTCTCCACTAAAAAGAATGCCGACGGCAATGTGGAGCAAAATGCCCACGACAACTCCCATGAGGAGCTCCATGGCGGTTTCGGAAGTGCTGAGAGTGCAGAGGGCTGTCAATGAGCCGAGCGGAGCCATGACGGCAAAAAGTAGTAGGATGAGCAAACTCTGAATGAGGGAAAGGTGGCGGTCGAGCATCAGGCCGATGAGGATGCAGGCAATGGGAATGTTGTGCAACACAATACCCCACAGCAATCCTTGATGGACATCCCCACCCGTGTCGACGAGGGGCATACCCTCGATAAAAGAATGGATGCACAATCCTGCCATAAGACCAGTAAGCGAGACTTTGTTCACGTCGGGACTTTGGGAAGAGGAGGAATGACAATGCTCCGCCCCGTGGGTAAGCCGCTCGATGAGGAGTTGAAGCAGAAATCCTGCCATGACCATGACCCCAATCTTGAAGCCTAAAGGAGTTTCGGCTCCATGCAAATACATGTGAGGTACAAGATTAATGAAGCAGGAGGCCAACAGGAATGCCCCTCCAAATAATGAGATAGCTTGGAGCACCTGTTCACTCAACTTGTGGCGCAACAGGAAGAGCGGGCTCCACAATACCACACCACCCACAAGAATAACGTAGGCTCCGACGGCAGCAGTAGAAAGGGTCATTGCTCGGAAGTTAGTCGGTCTTCAACAGCTTGCACTTTGTGTTTTAACATGTTGTTGCGGTCTTTGCGGATATCCATCGTAAGGGTTGTATACACACGGTTGCAGGCTGGCTCCAAAATGTGGTAGCAGTTGGACACGACTTGCGTAGCCTGTTCAATGGTGTCCGTTTCGACAAGTGTACCCATGGCCGTGAGCTGGCACGGGTAGCCACTACGCCTGATTTCTGCTACTACTTGGCTTACATAGCTGCTAACGCTCTCTCCCTTATCTGTTGGAAACATAGCAAATTCAAGAAGGACTGACATGTCGTATTTTCTATTTGTAGTGGATGCAAAGATACAAAAAAGTGCGCACTTCAAAGTGTCGTACGACACTTTTTTCAATTTTCATGTAGTTGAAGCATTGCGTCTTAGGACGGCGATGTCGAAGTTCATTTGGCCAGTAGTGGAAAAAGCAGTACTTTTGCATTCGGGTAAGTCTTATACGACCAGCTCCCATTGGATCCCCCAGGGCAGGAATGCAGCAAGGGCGTTTGGTTGTAGCGGTGCGATATAATCAGCTTACCCTTCTTTTATGTCCGTAACTTTCGTTCTTCTTTGGCTGTGTTTATGTGGGGAGTGAAGTCGCTTGCGGAACCAGCAAGCTGTATTGCGGGTTGTTTTTGGGCTATGTTCGAGTGGGGAGTGAAGTCGCTTGTGGAACCAGTAGGCTGTATCGCGAGTTGCTTTTGGGCTGTGTCTATGTTGCGTATGAAGTAGTATGTTGTACGGGTGAAGACATCCTCCAATTCTTCTTGATTATTCCAATACAAGAAGATTGGTTATTTCAATACAAGAAGACGAGTCCCACTGATGAACTGCATATTAGGACATGATCTTGTCCTGTTTGATTGACAGAGTAGTTTTTTCTAATTATTAGAGTAGTTTTTCTTAATCGTTAGCATAGACCTTGATTAATAGTTAGGGTAGATCTCCCTGTTCGTCAGCGTAGACTTTATTAGTTATTAGGGTAGACCTTGCTGATTGTTGGTGTAGTTTTTACTAACTGATAGAGTAGACAGTGCTAACTGTTGGTGTGCTCTCTTGTGGATAGTTTCTTTGAGAGAAGTTGTCCTTGCTGTTGCTCTTTGGGTAACTTGATGCAGAATGTGGTTCCGACGCCCTCTATGGATTCTTTGAGTGTGATTGTGCCGCGGTGGTATTCGTTCACTATACGTTTGGCCAATGTTAAGCCGAGCCCCCATCCTCTTTTCTTTGTGGTGAACCCCGAGTCGAAGATGTGTTTTTGCTGCTTACTTGGTATGCCTCGACCCGTATCGCCAACTTCAATGAGTACGTTCTTGTTGTCGTTGATGAGGCGCAGCGTAATGGTGCCTTTCCCATTCATTGCGTCAATGGCGTTCTTGCAGAGGTTCTCGATGACCCATTCATAAAGGGTGCGGCTCAGAGGTACAACTACAGGATAGTCTGGAATGTCGATGACGTAGGTGGTTTGCTTTGAGGTGCGGTTTCGCAGGTATGCGACAGCACTACGTGTTACCGCGCAGATGTCTTCTTGTTCGAGTTCGGGTTTGTTGCCAATCTTCGAGAACCTATGGCTGATAGTCTCGAGGCGGTAGAGGTCTTTATTAATCTCTTCGACGTAATTCTCATCAAGAGTTTTGCCTTTCAGGTACTCCATCCACGCCATAAGGGACGAGATTGGGGTTCCCAATTGGTGAGCTGTTTCTTTGGCCATGCCCACCATCATGTGGTGTGTCTGTACGTTTTGAATGGTGCGAAACAAGTTGTAGGAGATGACTATGAGTACCATGGTGATGAAGATGTAGAGCACGGGAATGTATCGCAGCATCTTCAATAAGGGTGTATCCTCAAAGAATATGTAGGCTTTGCGGTTGTAGGGCAGGGCTATAGGTATAGGGTTGTTTTTGCCCTCCATGTCGGCAATACGCGCTCGCAACTTCTGCGTTGTGTTGATTTCAGTGGTATCAATGTTGCCCGATGCCAGCACACGTGTGCGTGCGCTGTCGGTGATGACCACGGGCATTGAGGTGGAGTTGTTTGAAATCTCCTGCATAATGGAGTTGTTCACCTCGAAGATAATGCGCCGCATGTCGCTGTAGAGCTGGGTCTCCTTGTAATATAAGGTCATGGGCATGCCCCACAGCGTGTAGTGGAATGGTTCATTCTCGGAGAACTCTTTCAGCAGGCGGCCGCGCATTTTTTTGCCCTTCAAAATGTGTGGAACCGTGATGATGGAGTCCTTATCGGTAACGACAATAGGAGTATTGCTGCTGTCTACAATGTAGTGGACGTAAGCCAAACTGAAGGCTATGTCTGTGTTCATGTCGGTGTTGTTGAACGACTCCAGGATGTCGGTATACATCTGTATCTTCCTTCGCTCATCGAGGCTCGAGTGGCGGAAGAAGGCTTCGGTGTGCTTCATCAGTTCAGTTTTCTGCACAACGGTCTTGGCCCAAAGGGTTACACGCTCTTCTTCTGTCTGTCGCAATTGGTTCACCACATGGTTTATGTAGTACAGTGCGATTAGTGCCAGCAGTATGGAGATGGTTAGGATGCTCCACTTGATGAGGGTTCGTTTGGTTGGAGTCAGCTTCATGGGGTGAGGAATGAGTGTGTGGGTTGTGTATGGACAATTATTCCATACGAATGGTTTTAGCAGGCTCAATGCGTGCTATGTGGGTGGCAGGAAGCAGCAGTGCGAGGAAGCACACTGCCAGTGTGCCTGCGGCTACCAGCAAGTACATCCAAGGATTAATCTCCACGGGCACGTATGGCATAGAGTAGCTCTCGCTGTCCAGTTTAATGAGGTGGAACTGTTGCTGCATCAGGCTTAGCACCAGGGCTGCGCTAAGGCCTATGGCTATGCCCCGTCCTGCCAGAGTCAAGGCTTTGCTGATAAAGATGCGTCGAATGCTTCGATCCGAGGCCCCTATGGTCTTCAGCACTCCTATCATGGCCGTTTTTTCGAATATCATGATGAGCAGGCTCGATGCAATGGCGCTGATGCAAACTATGGCCATGATAGTTAGAATGAGGATGATGTTGGAGTTGAGTAGTTGCAGCCATGAGAAGGTGGCAGGATTATCATCCACCACAGTCGATAGTGTCAGGTCGTAGTCAATCAGTTGATACAGGTCAGAGGCTACCTTGTCCAGTTGTCCAAAATCGGTGAGGTTAACCTCGTAACCGGCCACCTGGGTTGAGCTCCATCCGTTCAAACGTTGCACTTGGCGCAGGTCGCCTATGAGGAAGTGTTCGTCAAAATCCGAGAGGTCGGTATTGTAGATGCCAGACACTGTGAAGGCGCGTGCTCTGTAGGTGTTGCCCTGCCAAAAGTAGGTGCGCACCTTGCTCCCTGTGTCAAGATGTAGCTTGGCTGCTATAGTGGAGGATACCAGCACCTCATTGCTCGGAGTGGTGTCGCTGAGGTGCGGAAGGCGACCCGCTGTAAGGGCTTGGGCAAAGAAGGTGGTGTCGTATTGCGGCGCCATACCTTTATATATTATGCCGTGTATTTGGTCTTCCGTCTTTATCATGCCACCCTTGTTGGCGTAGCATTGTGCGTGTGCCACCCCAGGCATGTTCGCAATGGGTGTCAGGCAAGGACGGTCGCTCTCAATGGGCACCTCTTCATAGTAGCGCCCGATGTTCTGGCTTTTGATGGTGATGTGGCTGCCGAAGCCTACTATCTTTTGTCTAATATTGTCTTGGAAGCCGTGAAGAATGCTTACAGACATTATCATGACGAGCACACCCAGTGCAATACTCCATGTGGCAATGTTGACCAGCGGGGTTGTAAATGCATGCTTTCCCTTCGAAAGCAGTCGTTGGGCGATGAATTGCTCGTAACGCATGGTGTGAATGGGGGTGCACTAAGCGGTGGTGTCTGGCTCGAGGGGTGTGTCGTTTTGCGGTTGAGGCTCGACTTCTGTTGACTCGACGGCGGCGGGCTCATCACCAGACTGTTCGGGGTAGGCTATTATGTTATTCCACATGCGGTAGAACAGAACAGCTCCTACCACATTGACGACTACACAGCACACTTTCAACACTGTTGAGGCGTGGAGAGAGTAGGATAGGAGAATGGCTCCCAGGGTGAGCAAGATGGAAGTCCACGACATGTGGAGTGCCCCCCTTCGGCCGAGGTCGGTCATGCCTTTGGAAGCAGCCAGCGAGAGGAAGCCTATAATGCCCACGACACAAGCGGCAATGATGACACTGTTGCCGATAATTAGCTGCAGGGTGTTGGCCACATTCTCCAATGGCAGTATGCCGAATACGAAAAGTTGTAGCACGATGCCCGCTATGCTCAGCACAAACCCGATGCGTACCAGATAGAGCGAACGTTTGCCGCCCTGCTCAAAGAGGGTGGCAAAGCGTGAGATACCGCGCATGTAGTTGCGTATGCACACGAAGGCCAGCAGAAAGGCCAGTAGCACGTAGGCTATGTAGAGCAGGAGCTGCTTGGTAGTGATGGGGTCCGACAGGCGTCCGGTGATGGGTATGAAGAGCAGCACATTATAGAGCAGCATGAGGACGGTGGCAAAGGCTACTCCCAACGAGAGGCGTCGGGTGGCTTTGTGCCATCGGTCTTGGTCTGGTAGTGAGGGGGCGGGACTGGCCATGGGCAAGAAGGTGTTGGCTGAGGTGTATATATATTATAGGTGTATGGTCAAAAAGAATAGGTGGGCACCGAAAGGATAGTTTGAGTACTATACAATGAAATATGGCAACCTGGTACCCACCTATGGGAAATGTGGAACGTCAGAACGAGAGTGCTATGGCCACGAAGTCGTCGGCCTTGAGCGAAGCTCCTCCTATCAAACCGCCGTCCACGTCAGGATTAGCAAAAAGTTCCTTTGCGTTGTTGGGCTTGCAGCTTCCACCGTACAGAATGCTGGTGTCATCGGCGGTGGTGGCACCGTAACGTCCACGTATCAAGCCCCGAATAAAGGCGTGCATTTCCTGTGCTTGCTGCGGTGTGGCTGTTTTGCCTGTGCCGATGGCCCACACGGGCTCGTAGGCTATGATGATGTTGCCAAAGGCGCGTTCGGACAGATGGAATAGGCCTTCTTTTAGTTGGCGCTCCACCACTTCGAACTGTTTTCCTGCCTCGCGTTCTTCCAGCACCTCGCCGCAGCACACGATGGGCTTGATGTTGTGCCCCAGCAGGTGGTCAACTTTGTGCGCTATTTGTTCGTTGGTCTCGCCGTAATACAGGCGTCTTTCGCTATGACCCACTATGCAGTGGGTCAGTTCCAGTGAGGCAAGCATCTCGGCAGAGACCTCTCCGGTGTATGCTCCCCTTTCGTTGTCGTTGACATTCTGTGCGCCTACCATGAAGTAGGAGTCGCTCCCAAAGTCCGACAGCAGTTCAAGATATGGGAAAGGGGGGCAGACTATGAGCTCGGTTTTGTTCAGGTTGCACTTTTCGAGTGCGTCCATGAGCTGTTCGGCTAGTTCGTTGGCTTGGTCGAAGGTGAGGTTCATCTTCCAGTTGCCTGCTACGATGTGTTTTCTCATGTGCTTATGATGTTTTGAGGGTGGATGTTGTGCTGTGGGTATAGTTTACCGTGTGCCTGTCGGGGGCTGTTGTGCGATGCGAGTTTCGTATCGCTTCAGAAATTCCAGCAGTTGCCCTATGGCTATGGGTTTGTTCATTATGATACGTCGTTCTTTGTTGAGGATGATCATGGTGGGTGCTCCGTGCACGTTGTAGGCCACCTGGTAGTCCACATTGACGTTGGCTCCGCCCACGTTGACGAAAGGTAGTTGGTGCTGGCGCACGTAGCGCTTCCACTTGTCGGTGTCGTTCGTATAGCCTACGGCGTAGACTTCAAAATTGCGAGTGCCTGCGGCGGAGAGCGAGTCGTATAGTTGCTGCAGTTCGGCGGTTTGTTGGCGGCAGTGATTGCAGTCGGGATCCCAGAACCACAGGATGATGTAGTCGTACGGTTGTCGGTGGCTGGAGTGCCAGTCGGCAGGGTCGGGCGACTGGTTGGTGTCGGCCATCCACAGTTCGGTGCCTTGCGCTCCGATGAGCGAATGGCTGAGATGTTCCACGGTGCGCCGGTGGTCCATTAGTTCGGCTCGGGTGGCCCAAGGGCAGTGGCCTTGCAGATAGTAGCGTTGGGCGAGAGCTACATAGACCTGGTCCCACCCCACCATGGTTGTGCTGCGTTTGTAGCGTAGCGTAACGAAGTCGAGGAAGTAGCGCAGCATGGTGCTATCGGTCTGTAGCGGGTCAATCAGTTGGAAGGCGTACTTGATGATGGTGTCGGCCTCGTCGTGAAACATGGCTCCAAAGAAGTAGTAGTTGGCCTTCTCAAACAGATGAGGTGTGTAGATGAGGCTGTGGTCCGAGAGGTCTACACTATCCCAGTAGTGCTGAAGATATTGGCTGTGGCTCCATGTCTTGGCCTCTGTGTCGCTGAGTGTCGCGGGGGAATTGACCTGCGGCTCGTGGCTGAAGCGGCTGGTGAGCTTGAAGAAGTACTGCTTGCGGTGCTGGGCAAACATCTTCTGCTCGGTCTGCCGCATGCGCTCGTTCAGTCGGTCCATGTCGGCTTGCAGTTGGGCTTTTGTGGTGGGGTTGGCCTTTTTGACAGCCTCTTTCAAGCGGTTGCTTTCGGCGCGCGCCTCGTCCAGTTGGGCTATGTAGTGCTGCATGTCGGCATTGCTCTTTGAACCGCTCACTTTGATGTGGGCGGCTCGCATCGTGGAATCGAGGTTGAGGGTGAAGCGTTGCGAGTCGTCAATCACCACGTCAAGCAGACGCTTTTTGCGGCTGTCAAGCAGCGAGAAGATGCCCTGGGGCAACAGTTTTTTGCCGGAGAATGTGAACTCTTTGCCCGATGGGTCAAGGCGAGCACTGTCCACCGTGATGAAGTTGTTGCGGAAGGGGCGTGCCAAATAATACACGTCGCCGTGCAGGGGCTGAGCCGAGCGGAAACTGATGCGGTAGGCTTGGGCATCGACGTGTGCTGTGGGACCCACGAGCAGGGTGGTTACCAGCGTTGCCAGTGCGGCGAGGTGCAGACCGAAGGTGTTTCTTTTCATGTCCGCGTGCAATAACTCATGTGCTTGCTTTTTATTATGCTGCTGTTGGCTTTTTGCCCTTGTGGCGTACGACATCGGGGGGCATGCGCTACGGCGGGAGGGCGTGTGTCGTACGGTGCCTGCCGTCGTCAACAGCATGGTTGGCGCAAAGATAGGGGAGAAGAGGCTTCTATGCTGTTCGGCACATCCTCCTATGGCGTACGACATCGGCACTTCTATTCAGAAAAAGAAGGGGAAAAGCAGGTGGAAAAAAGACGAAGCCGAGCGACCTCGCCACAACAGGAATACAACGCGCGTAGGGCGTGGTTTATTGTGCTGGGGTGCATCAGGCTGTGGTGCTGTGGCACTGAGCGCTGAGGGCTTGGAGGGGCTACACCTTAATATGTATAGCCTCAAAATTGCGCGGCTCGCAGCTCGCCAGACTGCTGGTGTGCATTCTGCAAACAGGTAGATGTAAGCTGGTTGGCCTTTTTTTGAGCCCCGTTAGCAGATATTGTTATATCTTTGCATCCGCGTTGTTGACGACTGAGGTGTCACGCCAGTGTGCTCTGCCTCCTGCGGTCGCTCTTGCACGCATACAACAGAACCAACACCTACGCATACAGAGGATATACATGAGAAACTTAGTCATCGTAGAGTCTCCGGCCAAGGCCAAGACCATCGAGAAATTTCTGGGGAAGGATTACGAGGTAACATCAAGCTATGGCCACATCCGCGACCTTGAGAAGAAAATGCTTGGCATTGACACCGAGCACAATTACGAACCGAACTACCGCATCACCGACGATAAGCAAAAACTCGTTGCGGATCTGAAGAAGGCCGCTTCGAAAGTCGATATGGTGTGGCTCGCATCCGATGAGGACCGCGAAGGAGAGGCTATATCGTGGCACCTGAAAGAAACCCTCAATCTCGTTCCAGAAAAGACCAAGCGCATTGTATTTAATGAGATTACGAAGACGGCCATCCTCAATGCTATTGCTAATCCGCGCGACATCGACATGAACCTCGTTGATGCGCAGCAAGCACGCCGTGTGCTGGACCGCCTGGTGGGCTACGAAATTAGTCCCATACTGTGGAGCAAGATAAAGCCGTCGCTCAGCGCAGGCCGAGTGCAGTCGGTGGCAGTGCGTCTCATTGTGGAGCGCGAGGGCGAGATACGCAACTTTGTGTCGACGAGCAACTACAAGGTAACGGCCTATCTTCACGTGGGAGGGCGCACTATTGCGGCCGAGTTGTCGCGCCGCTTCGACAACGAGGAGGAGGTGGCAGCCTTTCTTGCCCAATTGAAAGGTGCATCCTACACGGTGGACAAGGTGGAGACCAAGCCCATGCGTCGCACACCCGCACCTCCGTTCACCACTTCCACTCTGCAACAAGAAGCGAGCCGCAAGTTAGGCTACTCGGTGGCACGCACGATGCAGATAGCCCAGCAGCTGTACGAATCAGGATACATCACCTACATGCGTACAGACTCGACCAACCTCAGTACGTTTGCGCTGGCTATGGCCAAGAGCACCATAGAGGAAACCTATGGCTCGCGCTACGCCAAGACCCGTCAATATGCCACCCACATCAAGGGCGCACAGGAGGCTCACGAAGCCATTCGACCCACCGACATGAGGAATGCCACCATTGAGGCCGACGCTTCCATGCGTCGTCTCTATGAGCTGATATGGAAACGCACTGTGGCATCGCAGATGAGCGATGCCGAGTTGGAGAAGACTACCGTTGAGATTTCGGCTTCGACCGTAGGCGAACGCTTTGTATGCACAGGCGAACAGATGCTCTTTGACGGCTTCTTGAAGGTCTATTTTGAGTCGACCGACGACGAGGCAGACAACCCCACACCCGACATCAGAATGCTGCCCACAATGGCTACTGGTACGACGCTTGAGGTGGAGCAGGTGAAAGCCGTGCAGCATTTCTCGCAGCATCCGCCCCGCTACACCGAGGCCAGCCTCGTCAAAAAGCTGGAAGACCTTGGCATTGGTCGTCCGTCGACCTATGCGCCGACCATCTCCACTATACTGAAACGTGAATATGTGAGCAAGGAAGACCGTGAGGCACATGAGGTGGAAGTCGTAAGCCTGACGCTCTTGCCCACAGGAGAACTGCAACGCAACATCAACCGCGAGCTGATGGGTCATGAAAAGGGGAAACTGGTGCCCACCGACATCGGAACCATCGTCAACAACTTTTTGATGGAACATTTCCCTGACGTGATGGACTATAACTTTACGGCCAAAGTAGAGAAGGACTTCGACGACATTGCCACTGGTCAAAAGGAATGGCGCTCGGTGATTGACCAATTCTACCGTCCGTTCCACAATAATGTGCTTCAGACCCAAACCAATTCAAAGCGCAGCAGTGGGGAACGCAAACTTGGGGTGGACCCTGCAAGTGGCAAACCCGTATTTGCCAAGATTGGCCGCTATGGTGCATTAGTGCAGATAGGCGACACCGCAAGCGATGAGAAACCACGCTTTGCATCACTCCAGAAAGGACAAAGTATTGAGACCATCACACTCGAGGAGGCCTTGGGCCTCTTTGCGTTGCCACGCACGCTGGGCGAGTATGAGGGCAAGGAAGTGGTGGTGTCGGCTGGACGCTTTGGGCCGTATGTGCGCCACGACGACAAGTTCTACTCGCTTTCCAAGAACGATGACCCCTACGTCATCACGCTTGAGCGAGCTGTGGAGCTCATTGTCTACAAACGTCATGCGAACGAGGAGCGCCAACGCATTAGGGACATGTACCCAATCACCATCGGCAAGTATGAAGACAGCGAAGTGGTGGCCAACATAGGACGTTTTGGTCCCTATCTGACCTACAAGGAAGAGAACTACCGGCTTCCGAAGACGCTGCAAGACCCCACCAAACTGACGCTCGTGGAGGCCGTGGACATCATTCGATCCTCCAAAGAGAAGAAAAAGAAGCCCTCATCGCGTAGCCGCTCCAAAGCGTAGTGCACTTCGGCTCCAAGTCCAAGAAGAGGGCAGTGGGGAGTGTTGGATGAGTACTATAATATATTAAGGTGTAGTTACCCTCGCCAACAGGTGCTGCAGAAGTGCCCACGAAGGAGAGGAAAGTTTGCACGGTAGTGAGGATGCTGAGACCATGAGGAGTAGACATCACCTAAGGGCGCGACGATGAACGATGATACCTTGTATGCCGTGGCTCTCAATATGCTGCCACACGTGGGAGCTACTTCAGCACGACTGCTGATGGGCTTCTATAGGACGGCCAAAGAAGTGTTCTCTCTATCTCGTGGCGAACTGAACCGTATCTTTGGGAAGCGCGACGATGTGATAGAGGCCATAGCGAATGGGGAGGTACTGCGCAGAGCCGAAGCAGAACTGCAGTTTGCCGAGAAGAAACATATACGAGTGCTCTTGCATAGTGATGACGACTTCCCGCGCCGACTCAATGAGGACGATTGTGTGGATGCCCCCACGGTATTGTTCTATGCGGGCAAGGCCAACCTCAACGCCACACGTGCGTTGGCGGTGGTAGGCACAAGGAAAGCAACCTCGTATGGGCAGGACGTAGTGGCTCGGCTGTTGGCTGATTTGGCCAAAGAAGAAGTGCTTGTCGTCAGCGGCCTTGCGCTTGGCATCGATACGTGCGCGCACACCTTCTCAATGAAGAACGGCTTGCCCACGGTGGCAGTGGTGGCTCATGGATTGGATCGTATATACCCTCCGCTCAACCGCAACCTTGCCGCCCGTATGCTCCAAGAAGATGCAGGCATCATCACCGAATATCCGTCGGGAACCCCCATCAGTCCAGGTCAGTTTCCAGCACGCAACCGCATCATTGCCGGTATGGTGGATGGGGTACTTGTGGTTGAGGCATCGGCCACAGGCGGTGCGCTAATAACGGCCAACCTCGCCGCAGGCTACCATCGCGAAGTACTGGCCGTGCCAGGTAGGATAGGCGACAAATACTCGGAAGGCTGCAATCGTATCATAGCAAACAGTAAGGCACTGCTGGTGGAATCGGGCGACGATGTGCTGCATGCCCTGGGTTGGGAGCGACGCTCCACAAGAGTTCAACAGCAGAAACTCCCCTTGCAGTTATCGGCCGACGAGGAGAAAATCATGGCTGTGCTGCGCGGCCAAGACGAGGTTACAATGAATGAAATTATAGCAAAAAGTGGGCTTCCCATAGCCACTCTGTCCTCCTTGCTTTTCGAATTAGAACTAAAATCGCTTTGCCGTTGTTTGCCAGGACGCAAGTACAAGATGTTATGAATTAGGAATGTACTTGAAGTGTGTATAAATATTTGCTGCGCACAGCAGTCGGTATACATATATTTTTTGTAATTTCGCGTCGGAAAAGTCGCACGACCGAGTTGACAACATTAACCAATACTCAGGAGCATGGAAACCATCATCAAGGGAAGAATATCCCAAATCATCGGAGCAGTTGTTGACGTTGCGTTCAACGATGGAGACGTACTGCCCGATATTTATACTGCTCTTTCCGTAACACGTAAGGATGGCACGTCAATTATTTTGGAGTGCCAGCAGGACATTGGAGAGAATACGATGCGTACGATAGCCATGGATAGCACGGACGGCTTGCAGCGCGGTATGGAAGTGGTTTCGCTGGGTGGCCCAATATCAGTTCCTGTGGGAGAGAACGTCAATGGACGTCTTTTCAATGTGATAGGGGAGGCTATAGACGGCATGCCCAACCCTCAGGCCGAAAAGCGTTACGGTATACACCGCGAGCCTCCTAAGTTTGAGAACCTGTCAACCAATCAAGAGATACTCTACACTGGCATCAAAGTGATTGACCTCATTCAGCCTTTCTCCAAAGGGGGAAAGATTGGCTTGTTCGGCGGTGCTGGTGTGGGTAAAACAGTCTTGATTATGGAGCTCATCAACAATATTGCTAAGAAGTATTCTGGCATGTCTGTATTTACAGGCGTTGGTGAACGTACGCGCGAGGGTAATGACCTGCTTCGTGAGATGCTGGAGAGTGGGGTTATTAAATATGGGGATGACTTCATGAAGAGCATGGAAGCAGGCGGCTGGGACTTGAGCAAGATTGATGCTGAAGCAGTGAAAGATTCGAAGTGCACAATGGTGTTCGGCCAGATGAACGAGACACCTGGTGCACGTGCTCGTGTGGCCTTGTCGGGTCTGACGTTGGCTGAATACTTCAGAGACGGGGACGAGAAGACGGGTGGTCGAGACATATTATTATTTATCGACAACATTTTCCGCTTTACGCAAGCTGGTTCGGAGGTGTCGGCTCTGTTGGGGCGTATGCCGTCGGCAGTGGGGTATCAGCCCACATTGGCGACGGAAATGGGCCTTATGCAGGAGCGTATCACCTCGACAAAACGAGGCTCAATTACTTCGGTGCAGGCAGTTTATGTGCCTGCAGACGACTTGACTGACCCAGCTCCTGCAACGACATTTGCCCACTTGGATGCTCAGACGGTGCTTAGCCGCAAAATATCTGAGCTGGGTATTTACCCCGCCGTTGACCCTCTTGATTCAACGTCGCGCATCCTCTCCCCAGAGATAGTGGGCGAGACGCACTACAACACGGCCCAACGTGTCAAAGAGATTTTGCAACGATACAATGAGCTTCAAGACATAATAGCCATACTCGGTATGGAGGAACTCTCGGAGAACGACCGACTGGTGGTCTCACGGGCTCGTCGTGTGCAGCGTTTTCTATCGCAGCCATTCACCGTGGCTGAAGCATTTACAGGCCTTGAGGGTAAGTTCGTAAACATAGAAGATACTATCAAAGGATTCAACATGATTCTGGATGGTGAAGTGGACTACCTGCCCGAGGCCGCTTTCCTGTTGGTCGGCACGATTGAGGACGCAATAGAGAAAGGCGAGAAGATTCTTGCCGAAACGGCAACAAAGTAATCTGCACAGCACAACACTGCGACCATGAACGTACGAATCATTAAGCCCGACTCCACTTTGTACGAAGGTGATGCAAGACTGGTACAGTTGCCTGGAACAGACGGACTGTTTGAACTTATGGAGAACCACGCACCTATCATAGCTTCGCTGCGACAGGGCGTGATACGTATTGTGGCGGAGGCGGGGGAGAAAGTGTTTCCTGTCAATGCAGGGGTATTGAAGGGTCAACAGAATGATATTTTAATCTTAATTCAGTAACTATTTTCAGCCGAAAGCCCCGAAGTATGAACTAAGGGGCTTTTTTTGACAATGCACTAATCGCTGGACTTTATAAATTATAGGTGTTGGAAGTAAAAATGACTGCACTTGATATTAAGGATAACAGTACTTGTCTGTAAGAAGTAAGCAATAAAACAATCAATAGAAAAAGCGTATGACAAAGAAAAGATTTTTGTTGATGTTGGGGGCTCTGATGCCTGTGTTGGCGCAGGCGCAGAGCGAAGCAGAACTGGCTATGCCCTCGAACTTCCATAGCGAGCCGATAACGAAGTTGCTCTATTGGGGCTTCTTGGTTGTGGCTGTTGGACTGCTGTTTGGATTCTATCAGTTCAGGAAGATCAGAAATCTGAAAGCACACAAATCAATGCTGGAGATAGGTAATGTGATATTCAAGACCTGCGCTACTTATCTGAAACAGCAAGGAAAATTCTTGTTCATCCTTTTCATCTTTGTGGGCGCTGCTGTTGCCTTGTACTTTGGCCTGTTGTCGCACATGAGTGGCGGCGCTGTGGCACTGGTGCTTGGATGGACAATTATAGGTATATTGGGTTCGTACGGTGTGGCTTGGTTTGGCGTGCGGATGAATACGTATGCCAACTCGCGCATGGCCTTTGCGTCGTTGCGTCGCCGCCCACTTGACCTTCTCAACATCCCGTTGCGTGCAGGTATGAGCATCGGCATTATCTTGATTTGCGTGGAACTTGTCCTGATGCTTGTTATCCTACTCTTTATGCCTGAGGAGTTGGCAGGCAGCTGCTTCATAGGCTTTGCCATTGGCGAAAGTTTAGGTGCCAGTGCGCTCCGCATCGCTGGAGGCATCTTTACCAAGATTGCTGATATAGGGAGTGACCTCATGAAGGTGGTGTTCAAGATAGGCGAAGATGATCCACGTAACCCTGGTGTCATTGCAGATTGTACTGGCGATAACGCCGGCGACAGCATTGGACCCACTGCGGATGGATTCGAAACTTACGGCGTTACGGGTGTTGCGCTCGTGAGCTTCATACTTTTGGCTGTACCACAGCAATACCAAGTCCCTTTGCTCGTATGGATTTTTGTGATGCGTATTTTGGGTATTGTTGCATCGGTGCTGGCCTATTATATTAATGGTGCAATGGCTAAGGCCAAGTATGGCAAGGCTGATGACATTGACTTCGAAAAGCCATTGACCAGTCTTGTTTGGATAACTTCTGTGCTGAGTATCTGTGGCACCTTCTTGGCAAGTTACTTCATGCTCAAGAATGCGCTACCAGGCAATACTTGGCTTGCTCTTTCTATCATCATCAGCTGTGGCACGTTGGGTGCAGCCTTGATACCCGAATTGACTAAAGTTTTCACGTCTCCAACCTCCAAGCATGTGGGCGAAGTCGTAACGGCTTCAGATCAGGGAGGGGCATCTCTTAACATTCTTTCTGGTCTGGTGGCAGGTAATTTTAGTGCATTTTGGACTGGACTGGTGTTCTTTGTTCTGATGCTGATTGCTTACATGGCATGCGAAGGCTTCGGGCTCGGTGATGTCTTTGTGATGTACCCATCCATCTTCGCTTTTGGCTTGGTGGCATTCGGTATGTTGGGCATGGGCCCTGTAACCATTGCTGTTGACAGCTACGGCCCTGTTACCGACAATGCGCAGTCGGTCTACGAATTGTCGCTTATTGAGGACGATGTGGAGAAAACCTCCAGTGAAGTGCAGGATGAGTTCGGCTTCACACCCGACTTTGAAAAAGCGAAGTACTATCTTGAGGCAAATGATGGAGCAGGTAACACGTTCAAGGCAACCTCCAAGCCTGTGCTGATTGGTACGGCTGTGGTAGGCGCTACGACCATGATATTCTCACTCATTCTGATGATTAGGAATACGCTCGGCGTAGACCCAGAGAACTTGTTGAATTTGGTGAATCCTTACTCCATATTGGGATTTATACTTGGTGGTTGTGTCATATACTGGTTTACGGGAGCTTCCATGCAGGCCGTTACGACGGGCGCCAACCGTGCTGTTGAGTACATTAAAGGCAACATTAAGTTGGATGCTAATGCACCGAAGAAGGCCGACACGGAGAAGTCTCAGGAGGTGGTACGCATTTGTACAACCTATGCGCAGCGCGGCATGATCAACATCTTCATCGCTATATTCTGTTTCGCTCTGGGCATCGCCTGTCTTTCTTCTCCTGCAGGATTTGGCAGCGGAGGCTGGGGTGGAGAAAAGGCCCTGTGCTTGTTCATCAGTTATTTGATTTCTATAGCAGTGTTTGGTTTATTCCAGGCTATGTTCATGGCAAATGCAGGCGGCGCATGGGATAATGCTAAGAAAGTGGTTGAAGTTGACTTGAAAGCTAAGGGAACATCCCTGCATGATGCCAGCGTTGTTGGTGATACAGTGGGCGATCCATTCAAGGATACCTCGTCGGTGGCTCTGAACCCCATTATCAAGTTTACCACGCTGTTTGGTGTACTTGCCATGGAGATTGCTATCAGCGATAGTTTTAAGAATGTGGCTCCCTACGTGGGTATTGCCTTCGTTCTCGTTGCTCTCTATTTTGTCTACCGTTCGTTCTACAAAATGAGAATCAAGTAGTGAGATATCATGTTTTTAACGGTGAATTGAAATAGTCCCCACTCAATAGCGTATGATGGTTTAGATATTTCGCATCGTTGAAAAAGACATTCGAGCACAATTCTGCTGAGCCCCGACTTCTCATGAGGTCGGGGCTCATTCTTTTATGCGTAGATAATAGGTTCTTGAAACGCACTGCCAGCCTTTGCTTAAGAGTTTTATTTTGATACATATTATACTGGGTATTAGTTTGTTTGTGCTTCAATGATGCTCTGCTGTTAGTTGTCCGTTCATGCTCTTATAGTACATGTTAATTATACCTATTATTCGCATGTGGATGGCCTTCGGTGGGGTGGAAGGGTCTCGTGTTGTTTAAAAACATGTTATTACTTCGTGGCGTAAGAGCGTCAATGGCATACGATTTTAATCATACCTTTGCACGTCTTTTGGACGCACGTATGAGAAAACAGGCCATAAACATGAAGGGAAACTGCCAGAGTACTGTTCTCCCTCGGAAAAACAGCGTGAGGGTTGCATGATGAGGAAGTCAAAGAAAAACAAAATGAAGCGCGTGTCGCTTTGTCTTTCGACTGCTGATGTGCGCGCTCTTGACAGTTATTCACGTGCCGTAGGTCTTCCACGAGCTATAGCTATGAGGCGTTTGTTGCATGATGGATTACAGCAGTTTATGAAGCAGTGTCCCGAAGAGATTGCGGCCAACCAGCTTGGACTATTTGATGTCTGTCAGACCGAGTTGTTCAGCGGTGTATCTGGACAGGCGCAAGAATGAACCGCAGAGTAAATGTGATTGATGCGGTTTTTTTTATGTATCTTTGCACTTCGTTGTCAGAAGTACCCTTCTGCAATGTGAACGCATGAAAACGTCATGAATATGAGAACTCGTTCAATTTTCTCGTGGGTCGTGTTGGCGGTTGCTGTGCTTGTAGCACAGGGTAACATTCAGGCGCAAACGGATGAAACCGTTCTATCCAACCACCCAGCATTCCAGGTCGTTGATTATTTTTCGGACACCGTTGTCGATGAGGTTGCCATCGCTCTTGAAATGACGGCGGAAGAGCTCTCTCAAGCCGAAGAGGCCGAACGCCTTTGGATTGAGGAAGAAGAATGCTGGACTGTGGAGTCTACTGCATCTGCCGATGAAGTCAATGATAATTCGCTCGATCCCGGTGCCATCATTATCGGGCACGTAACCGATGCGCACTCATGGCACTTGTTTGACTACGTCTCCAAAGAAGGAAAGGAACACTCTGTGGCCATCAATCTTCCTATCATTCTTCTAAATCATGGCCATCTGGACATCTTCATGTCTGGTAAGTTTCATCATGGGCACAGCGACTATAAAGGTTACCGCTTGGTGGGTGGCGGCCTGAGCAAAGAGGAGATAATATGTGTGGACGAAGATGGTAACCCGTTGCTTGACGAGGCGGGCAATGTGGTTAAGCCTATTGATTTGTCGCTCACCAAGACCAGTTCTGCCATTGTCATTGTGGTAGCATTGCTCGTGTTTCTGATTCTGCATTCTGCACGCCAGTACCGCAAATGTGGTTCGGAGGCACCCCACGGGTTGCAGTCTCTCATCGAAATGCTCGTTGTGCATGTCAAGGACGATATTGTAGGACCAATGCTCGGACACAACACCGACCGCTTCTTGCCCTATCTGCTCACCCTCTTCTTCTTCATCTTTCTTTGCAACGTTCTCGGGCTGATTCCTTTCTTCCCCGCTGGTGCAAATATCACGGGAAACATCGGTGTAACTTGTATTCTTGCTCTGATTACATTCCTTATTACTAATATCAATGGCAATAAGCACTACTGGAAAGACATCTTCAACACCCCAGGTGTACCCGCTTGGTTGAAGATATTTCCCTTGATGCCTGCAGTGGAAGTGGTGGGTGTGTTCACCAAACCCATCGTGCTCATGATACGACTCTTTGCCAACATGACTGCTGGCCACATCGTCATCCTGGGCTTCGTCGTGATTATTTTCATTATCTCTAACCTCTTCGGCATGGCGGTAGGAGGTCCAGTATCCGTAGTGTCGCTCCTCTTTAGCGTCTTTATCAACGTGCTGGAGTGCTTGGTGGCCTACATTCAGGCCTATGTCTTCACGATGCTTTCTGCCCTCTACATCAATCTTGCTGTCGAGGACCACGAATAGTATTCATTCAGCAGTAATCACTTTTCACCGCATGACCATTTCCCCCAAAGACGTAATGCACAACATTGCGCGTCCTTATGTGTTGAAATTTGCAGTCATGTACATTGTGCAGGCCGTACCAGATGCTTTCATCTGATGCGGTCGGCATGTTGCTATACCATCTTTTGTTTTCATGAATCCGTTCTTCACGACTTCTCGACACTTGTTGGCCTCATTACGCGGTAGCAGACATGCGAAGAGAAGGGGTGCGAGAAGGATTTTGCAGCCGTGGGTGTACTCCCTGTGGCTGTCAGTTGGTGAGTGCAGGCTCTTGACATCAAGGGCTCCTATTCAATTTAATTTCTTTTTATCATGAACAGTAATAGTATTAAAGACGTAAACTTCAAGGGACGCAAGGTGTTGTTGCGCGTTGATTTCAACGTGCCGATGGACGACCACCGCCATATTACCGATGACACTCGAATGCGAGAGTCAATGCCGACCATCCAAAAGTTGTTGACCGACGGGGCTGCTGTCATTATCATGGCTCATTTTGGTCGTCCGAAGGGTGGATTCGACGCCGCGCTGTCGTTGGGTCCAGTGGCCAAGCATTTGGAGGAATTGTTGCAGAAACCTGTGGTGTTTTTCCCTGAGCTGATTAATGACAAGGTTAGGGAAGCAGCCCGCAACCTGCAGGGCGGCGAGGTGATGTTGCTGGAGAATATACGTTTCTACGAGGGAGAAACGAAGGGTGATGAGTCGTTTGCACGCGAACTGGCCTCACTGGGCGACTGCTACGTCAATGATGCTTTTGGTGCTGCCCACCGCGAGCATGCGTCGACTGCCGTTGTGGCGCGCTGCTTCCCCCATGATAAGTACTTTGGTTTCCTCATGGAGCACGAGGTGCGCAATCTGGAGAAACTCATGCATGGTGCTGCACGTCCGTTCACGGCCATCATTGGTGGTTCGAAGGTGAGCAGCAAGATAGGTATCCTGGAGAACCTCATCCCGAAGGTGGATAACATGGTCATCATCGGCGGCATGCGTTACACTTTCACCAAGGCATTGGGCGGCAAGATAGGCAACTCTATTTGTGAAGACGACAAGATGGACTTGGCTCTCGCGCTTTTAAAGAAGATGGATGAGGCTGGTGTCCAATACTATCTGCCTACCGACAGCGTGATAGCCGACAACTTCAGCAACGATGCCAAAACGCAGGTCGTTGCGTCGAACGCTGTGCCTGACGGCTGGGAATCTATGGATTGCGGGCCAGAGAGCTGCCGCAAGATTAGGGAGGTGATCATGGCGTCGAAGACCATTCTGTGGAATGGCCCTGCGGGCGTGTTCGAATTTCCTGCTTTTGCCAAGGGCACCAACGAGATTGCACGGTGCGTGGCCGAAGCCTGTGAGCAGGGTACCTTTGCAGCTATTGGGGGTGGAGACTCGGTGGCCGCTGTCAAACAGATGGGGCTTGCTGACCGTATGAGCTACGTCTCTACCGGTGGTGGCGCTATGCTGGAATACCTTGAGGGCAAGGCTCTCCCAGGTATTGTGGCTATTGAGCAATAGTCGGTGTGAACTTGTGTTAGTTCGGCGACGTGGGGCAGTACGGCCAGTAACCGTGTGGATGCCTCGCCCAGTCGTGTGGCGCATGAGTCAAATTTTCAGCACTTGCAGCAGAACCAACAACAAGTGAATAAGCGAGCTTTGGACGCATCTTTGGCCGATGCGCCCAAGGCTCTTTTTTTGCCCATCACAGCCGATGAGGTGCGGGCTCGTGGGTGGGAATGGGTCGACGTGGTGCTCGTCAGTGGCGATGCCTATGTGGACCACCCGTCATTTGGTACAGCTGTGCTGGGGCGCACGTTGGAGGCCGAAGGCTTTCGTGTTGCCATTATCCCTCAGCCCAATTGGCGCGACGATCTGCGCGACTTCCGCAAATTTGGGCGGCCACGGCTCTTCTTTGGTGTAACGTCTGGTTGCATGGACTCCATGGTCAACCACTACACGGCGGCTCGCCGTCTGCGCCACACCGATGCCTATACGCCCGGTGGCCAGTCGGGCTTCCGTCCCGACCGTGCAGCCTATGTCTATACCCGTATTCTTAAGCAGTTGTACCCCGACGTGCCCGTGGTGGTTGGAGGCATCGAAGCGTCGATGCGAAGGTTTGCGCACTACGACTATTGGGACGATGTGCTGAAGCCCTCGTTTCTGATGGAGGCACCGGCCGACCTGCTTGTCTACGGCATGGGCGAACGTCCCATAGTGGAAATTGCGCGGACGCTTAGTGCCGGTCGGTCGGTAGAGTCGTTGTGGGGCATGCCACAGGTGGCCTATGTGTCCTTTTCTTGTCCGGCCGAGGCCACGGTGCTCCACAGTTTCGAAGTCTGCCAGGCTTCGAAGCGCAAGCAGGCGGAGAACTTTCGCATCATCGAGCTTGAGTCGAACAAGATTGAATCGGCCACGCTCGTGCAGCCTCATGGCAACCGCTTTGTGGTGGTGGCTCCTCCGGGTGAGCCTCTTACCACAGCAGAGCTCGACCGCTCGTTCGAGTTGCCCTACCAGCGCAAGCCGCACCCGAAGTATCAGCGGCGTGGCGCTATACCAGCTTTCGACATGATAAAGCACTCCATCAACACCCATCGTGGCTGTTTTGGAGGCTGCTCCTTCTGCACCATTTCTGCTCACCAGGGCAAGCAAATCGTGTCGCGCAGCGAGGCTTCGATCCTGCGCGAGGTGCGCCAGGTGGTGCAGAGCGATGATTTCCACGGCACACTCACCGACCTCGGAGGCCCCAGTGCCAACATGTACGGCATGCAGGGGCGCGACCCCTCGCGGTGTCGGCGCTGCGCGCGCTATTCCTGCATTCATCCCACCCATTGCGCCAATCTGGTGAGCGACCACCGAAGGCTGATTGACCTTTGCCACAAGGTGTCGCAGGTCGAAGGCGTACGCCATCTCTACATCGGCAGTGGCATCCGATGCGATTTGTTCACGGCCGACAATGCTGGCTACGAGTACTTCCGACGCGTGGTAGAACACCATGTGAGCGGCAGGCTCAAGGTGGCACCCGAGCATACCTCAGAGCGTGTGCTCTCGCTCATGCGTAAACCTTCGTTCGAAGTGTTCAGGCGCACCAAGCGCGATTTTGACTCCATCTGCCGGCGCGCAGGGCTGCGCTACCAGTTGATCCCCTATTTCATCAGCTCGCATCCAGGCTGCACTATAGAGGATATGGCAGAGTTGGCCGTTGAGGTGAAGGCCATGGGCTATCGGCTGGAACAGATTCAGGACTTTACTCCTACGCCCATGACGCTATCCACCGAAATGTATTACACCGGCTACAACCCTGCCACGATGCAGCCTGTGCAGGTGGCTCGCGACAGCCGTGCCAAGCACGAGCAGAACCTCCTCTTTTTCTACTACAAGCCCGAATGCCAGGAGGAAATACGCCGTGTGCTGCAGCGCACGGGCAACGAGCGTTTCATACCCCGTTTGCTGCCGCCTAAGACTCCATTCCGGAGGGAAAAGAACTTCCGAAAGAAGGCGTGAGGGGGTGAAGCAGTAGTATGTTTTGCTGGATGAGACAACGGAGCAGGGCAGAAACTCTGTGAGATTACCTGTTTTTTCGTACCTTTGCAGTCCGTTGCCAGCAGGCCGCCATACGGTCTTGGCCTGTAAGGCAATGGTCAGCATTCCTGCCGAGTTCTAATTGAATAGTCCAAAAGAGTTGCCCGTTGTTCTGCGGCGGATGACCTATGGCGACACTGGGTGGCGAAAGCACACTTGGCACTACGGAAAGGCTTGGGTCGTACGACTCAAGCCTTTCCGTAGTACGGCGTCGGAATATACTTTGTACTATTGTGTTATTACTGATGTTGTTGTGAGAATATCTTGTTGTACGGCACAGCAACTTCACCTCCACAACAGGAGGGCGCATCCTGTGCGGCATCGGAGTCGATGGCCAACGGCATCGGCCTGCATTGTGCAGGGCGCGGAGCATACGGCTGCTGATTATTTGGCTGCAGGGGGCGCAAAAGCGGAAAAAAAAGTGTACCTTTGCGTAATAGTGTGTACAACCGATATGTGATACTAAGAGTATGAAACATAACCTACTGCTGTTGTCCTTATTGCTTCTGTGCGCCTCGTCGGTAGCACAAAAGGTGTCCAATGTGTCGTTCGTAAGAAATGACCGTGAAGTCGTCATCACTTATTCTTTGGACAAAAAGGCCGACATCCGCTTCTCCGTTTCGACTGACGAGGGTCGTACTTTCAGTAACTACATTGAGAACTTTGCTGGCGACGCTGGCAAGGGCATCCTGCCGGGAAAAGACAAGAAAATCTTGGTCTACGACCTGCCCGAACTACGAGCTATACCCTATGAGCCTGATTCATTGCTGGGCTACAGCGAGGGCGACACCGCGATTATCTTTAATGTGGAGGTTGACGACGGTTCGGTCGACATACAAATCAACAACTTTAAGTTCCGCATGATGCCAGTGCCGGGTGGCACTTTCACCATGGGATGTACCCGTCCGCACGCCACCAAGCACACCTACGAAGATGACAAGCCAGTGCACAAGGTAACGCTTGACAGCTTCTATATAGGGCAGCACGAGGTTACGCAGCGCTTGTGGGTAACGGTGATGGGCAACAACCCGTCGCGCTGGACCTATAGTGATAGTCTGCCAGTGGAGCAGGTGTCCTACAACGATGTGCAAATCTTCATTGCCCGGCTCAGTCAGATGACAGGCTATCGCTTCCGCCTGCCAACAGAGGCCGAGTGGGAATATGCCGCCCGAGGAGGCAACAGGTCGAAAGGCTATGTCTATCCAGGATGCGACGGCAACCCAGGGCCAGTGGCATGGTACGGCATGAACAGCAACAACCGCACCCATCCGGTGGGACAGCTCAAGCCTAATGAACTCGGCCTTTATGACATGGCAGGAAACGTCTGGGAATGGTGCTCGGACTGGTACGGCAAGTACACTTCCGACCCTCAGACCAACCCTCGGGGACCAAAACAAGGAGAGAATCGCATCTTGCGCGGTGGATGTATGAACAGTCCTTCATGGGGATGTGCCGTGTCCGACCGCAGTTGGTATCTGCCCGACCACGGCTATGGCTTCCATGGGTTTCGTTTGGTGCTCGACTCGATTGACCCACCAGAAGAGGAGTTTTAACCCGGTCTGTACACCACGTGGTTGTTGGCAACAAGGTTGCACACTCTTCTATAATCAACACATCATCAAATGACAGAACAGAGTATTATCTGCAACGGAAGACGCTTTCGCCCCTACATATCGGCCGCTGAGATTGAACAGAGTGTCATGCAGGTTGCTGCTAAGATGAACCACGATTTGCGCGACCTGCGCGACGACCAGGGTAGGGGAGTATTGTTGCTGCCTGTGCTCAACGGAGCCTATATGTTTGCAGCCGACCTGTCGCGCCATCTTGAGATTGATGCCGAGATATGTTTTGTCAAGATGAGCTCCTACGAGGGCACCTCTACGACAGGCAAACTGCATGAGCTCATAGGCTTCCCAGGAAGTTTGGCTGGACGCCACGTCGTGGTGGTGGAGGATGTGGTTGATACGGGTCTCTCCATGCAGCAAATCATCAGCCAATTGCACCGTTTGGGTGTGGCTTCGGTGCGGGTGTGCACCTTCCTCTTTAAGCCTGGTAAATTCCGTTGCAACTACCAAGTGGACTATGTCGGGCGAAATATAGACAATGAGTTTATTGTCGGCTATGGGTTGGACTACGACGAACATGGTCGGCTATACAGAGAAATATACATATTAGATGAGTAGTAGCAGACTGAAAAGGGTAGGCTGGATCGCCGTGGTGGCCTGCTGTCTGATGACGATAGGCTGCAAGCCCGACCCCTCTTATGAGGCGGAAGACTTTATTGGGAAGTGGGTCTCTGGTACGGAGTATTATCGATATGATTCCGACATGACTGGAGCTACATGGGACACGGCCGACGACGTGGACGAGAGCGAAGCTCAGAAATTCAAGTGGAGCATTGAGGGAGACAAGCTGACGCACATCCACCTGCTCGAGTCAAGTCAAGCAGTGGTACCCGAGGTCTACACGGTGGTGAAACTTACGGAGAAGACTCTGCAGTATCACTACTACGCAGAAAAGAATAGTACTACGTTCACCTACACCCGCGTCAACCCATGAAAAAAGGATGGAAGATAGCCCTGATTAGTCTCGGCTCGCTGTTGGGAGTGGTGGTGCTTGTGGTAGCTGTGGCCGTGTGGCTCATCCTCACTCCGAGCAAACTTACTGCGGTTGTGAACAACCTTAGCTCGCGCTTTGTAACCTGCGATGCCCACTTCGAAAAGGTGGATTTGACGCTGGTGAAGACCTTCCCAGATGTGGGACTGGAAGTTCACGACGTGGTGCTTGTTAACCCGATGGATGGGGCACAGACCGACACGGTGGCGCACCTCAAAAGCCTTGTGTTGGGTCTGAACCTACGCTCGCTCCTCAGAGATGGCGACATCGTGGTGCACCAGGTGAAGTTGGACGGAGTGGATGCCAACCTTTACACCGATTCGGCAGGCAGGAGCAACTACGACGTGATAGCCCTAAGCAGTGAGGAAGAGGAGGAGGAATCTTCTTCTTCGTTGCCCGAACTGATAGACATTGAAAAAGCTTCTATTGCAGACCTGAATGCCTCTTATGTGGACTGCAAAAATGGCATTGAAGCACGTGTGGACGACTTGAGTCTTACCGTCAAAGGACGCCTGAGCGACACGGTTAGCCTCAAGACGCAACTGCACATGGACGAGGTGGAGCTGCGCATGAAGGATTCCATTGGTTCAGAGACGATTTATTCGCTGATTGATGCACTTTCTTTGCAACTTACTGCTGAGGGTACAAAGACTACGGCCGACGGCAAACTATCGTTGATGGTGGACAATGCCGATGTGGCTCTGGGGGGCGCACACTATGTGAACCAAAAGCTTCGTGCTCATCGGGGTGCACTGCTCGATTTAACGGTGCCGTGCTCGGTCAGCTTGGACAGCATGAGTGTTCGCCTGCACGATGCGCTGCTGTCTTTGGCGGAGTATGATTTGAAGTTGAACGGCAGGGTGGCTAAGTGTGAGCGCGCAGATGTGCAGGATAGTGCATGGCTGGTTCAGATGGACTTTGGCACCAATAAGTGGAATGTGGCGTCGTTGTTGGGTTGCCTACCCGACTCCATGCAGCTACTGCCGCGCGGTATGAGTGTGGATGCTGATCTTAAATTGAGTGGAAATATAAGGGGATATGTGGCGGACAGCACCATGCCCCTGGTCGATGCTCGGCTGGAAATCAGCGACGGCCGTTTTTCCGACCGCACCCTGCTGCCCTATGATGTGAGTAGGGTCAGTGGAGATATAGGTGCCCTGGTCGACCTCTCATCGGCTGGAGCACAACCGTCGTCGGTCGAGATTCGTTCCCTGTGTGCCAATGTGGGCAGCAACAGGTTGCAACTCAGCGGTAGTGTGGCCGATTTGCTACGCGAGTATGTGGTAGACGTGCGTCTGCAAGGTGGTTTGCGATTGGCCGATGTGCAGCCTTTCTTGCCGGACAGTCTGCCGCTGACTCTCAGTGGTGCATCGAACCTCGATGTCAAGGCTAAAGCCTCGAAGAGTCAAATCTCTACGATGAATATTGCGGCGATGCGTGTGTCCGGCACGATCAATATCAAGGACTTTGCTGTGGATTATGACAGCATACAGGCGCAGTCGCCCCAGCTGTCGATACGGCTCGCTACTCCCACTTCGCGTATACCCAATGCCAAGATTGGCAAGGAGTTTGCGAAGGCCAATGTGCAGGCTGAGCAGCTGCATGCACTCATTCCCTCCTCGAATATTGATGCAACGTTGGAGCAGGTGGCTCTCGCTGCTACGGTCAACGATGTGTTGGATAGCACGTTGCCGTTGGCACTACAGTGTGAGTTCTCCTTAGGACAAGCAGATGCCTCTATGTCCGACATGAAGGCGGGACTCTCCTCGCCAACGGGCAGTGTGGTCATGGTTGCAAAGTCGGATGGTCAGGTGCATTACGAATTGAACTATAACAGTTCGGCACTGGAAGTGCAACTGAATGATAGTATGAGTGTGCGCATGGCAGGTCTCGCGATTGGGGGCAGTGCCGACTATGACTCAACAAAAGCCAACGTGCTACAGCAGTGGAGTCCGTCGCTCGACGTGGACTTTAAGTTGGGCTACATCACGATGTCGCAGCTTCCGTACACGTTGCAGATACCTAATATCAAGTTCAATTACAAGCCAGAGCGTTGTGAAATAGCCAGTGCCAACTTGGTGTTCGGCAATAGTGACTACTATCTTTCGGGTGCCGTTACTGGGTTAGAGAAGTGGATTAGCCACGACGACATGTTGAAAGGCGACCTGTATTTCACCTCGAATTACACCAACGTGGACGATTTGCTCGATGTGTTTAGCGGCCTCGGTTCTGATGCCGATACGCTGGCAGAGCAGCAGAAGGAGGTGAAAGATAAAGAGGCCTCACCCTTTATAGTGCCGAAAGATGTGGATTTTACACTACATACTCGCATCAAAGAGGCGCGCGCCTACGGCAATGACCTGCAAGAGTTGGCTGGCGACGTTACGGTGCGCGACGGGGTGGCTGTGCTGGACCAGGTGGGTTTTACCTGTAAGGCAGCTCGTATGCAGCTCACAGCTATATACCGTACGCCCCGTATGAACCATCTGTTTGCTGGACTGGATTTTCACCTACTGGATATTTCGATTAAGGAGTTGATAGACATGGTGCCTATGGTCGATACGCTGGTGCCGATGCTTAAATCGTTCGAAGGTAATGCAAACTTCCACTTGGCTGCCGAGACCTACCTCGATGCGTCGTACAAGCCCAAGATGTCGACACTGCGTGGTGCGGCCTCCATCGACGGCAAGAACCTTGTGGTGCTTGACAGCGAGACGTTCGACAAGATTGCCAAACTTATGCTATTCAAGAAGAGTACAACCAATGTGATAGACAGTCTCGACGTGCAGGCTACCGTGTTCCGTCGCGATGTGAAGGTTATGCCGTTTATGCTCTCAATGGATAAGTATCAGGTAGTGGTGGGTGGACGGCACACGCTGGACAAAAACTTCGATTATCATCTGGAAATCATCAAGAGCCCCTTGCCCGCGCGTTTGGCAGTGGACGTCTATGGGTTCAAGCCTCTAAAGATATCGCTTGGCAAGTGTCAGTACGCCGACTTGTATCGCCCCGAGAAACGCAATGATGTAGAGGAGCAGGCTATGGCTATCAAGCAGATGATACGTCAATCGCTTGAAGCAAATGTGAAGGAGAGTACGCGTACGTATGAGGGTTTGGGGGACGAAAAGTAGATTTGTGCTGGGCAGATGGGCAAGATACTCGGTTTGACGATAGGCATCGTGGTGCTGTACTTGGTGTACCGCATCGTAGGGGCGTGGATACTGCCACGCGTAGCAGAGAGAAGGTTGGAGCGCTACAAAAAACAGTTTTTTGAGTTGCACCCACATGTAGATGCTGAACGTTACGAACAACAGCAGCACGACAAGGAGGCGCGTTCTATTATACTGGATAAGCGTAAGAGTTACCGTAAATGAGTGATTTGACTCCGCAACAAATCAGTTCTTTGCTCAGGGAGCAGGCCGATGCAGGCAACGCGTTGTTTGTGGCGAAGCTGGTACCTAACGTTGATTCCAGTACCATCATAGGGGTGCGCTCCCCTAATATGAAGCGGTTGGCAAGAATGGTGAAAGAGGGGGCAGAGAACTTTCTGAACCAGTTGCCCCATGAATTGTTTGATGAATATTTGCTGCATGCTAACATCATCAACCTACAGAAAGACTATGAAGAGGCTTTGACGCAGACGCAGAAGTTGTTGCCATACATCGACAATTGGGCAGTGTGCGACACACTCAATCCTACTGTACTGGCTACACGTCTTGAGGAACTGCATGGTTATACCTCTAAGTGGTTGGCCTCGCAACACGTATACACGATGCGCTTTGGCATCGGGATGCTGATGCGGTATTACTTGGAGGAGAATTATATTGACCAAGTACTTGATGAGGTGGCCTGTGTGAAGCTGGATGACTATTATGTTCAGATGATGCAGGCTTGGTTCTTCGCAACGGCCTTGGCAAAGCAGTGGAAAGCCTCTTTGCGTGTACTGGATGGACGGCTTCCCCTATGGGTGCACCGCAAAACTATCCAGAAGGCATGTGAGAGTAACCGTATCACCCAAGAACAAAAACTCTACTTGAGGACACTGCGAGATGTACGATGAATAAGCGTATGCTGTAGAAAAATGAACGAGCGGTGCTTCTACTTCGAGCTAAAAGCACCGCTCGTTTGTTATTGGTTCAATGCGTTTTGCAACCTATAGCTGGTGGCCGTCGAGGTGAGATTACTCCATTTCATCGCCTCGCAGAACAGACTGCACGAGCTTCTTCATCTCGGCATCGGGATAAACATTGAACGAAGCGTGCGGTTCAAGCAGTATGATTTCACGTCCATCTTCGTCGTGGCTAAAGCCTCGTATACAATTGGTATTGGCCAAAATCCGATTGCGTTTGTCGATGGTGCTGAAGTCGGCATCGCCAATACGACTTGTCATGGTCTCAATAGATTCTGCTATCTGAACCGTGCTGCCGTCCATGCGAACCAGAATGCACTTCTGACGACTGGGGTAGACATACGCAATGTTGGCGACGGAAATGTATTCGGGTTTGGCGTGCGTGATGAGCACTTTGCGTTCCGACATGGCACCAGCGTTCCAGGTCTCGTCCACGATGAGCGTCTTGTTGTCGAAGTACTGGTAGCTGCCGTTCTTTAGACCGTTTTTATAGCTGCCCTTCCGAATCAGCCTTCCTTCGTCATCGTATTCGGTTAGGATCCCTTCGAGTCCACCGTTTTTGAAGTGCCCTGTGATGTATCCTTTCTCACCGATGCGCTTCCACCATCGTCCTTCGCGGTGGTTGTTATTCCAGTGTGTAATCTCGGCAGTATCACCCTTTGAGGTGTAGATGATATGGGCTCCTTGTTTTATCCCCATCTTGTAACCAGCCGTCTTCACCAGGTGGCCAGACTCGTTGTAGTAGTTCCAGATACTATCACGATTTTTCTGGCTGTAGTAACCTCGTGCGAGTAGATGCCCCTGCTCGTCGAATGCTTCATGGCTACAATAACGACCTGGCTTGGTAAACACATTTCGGATTCGCAGCGTACCGTTGGGGTAGTAGTAGTTGAATGTGCCGACTTCCAATCCATCTTTGAAGTCTCCTTCGTAGATTTTTGCTCCGTTGCGGTCGGTGCGCAGCCAATGTCCTTGCTTGCGACCCTGCTGGTCTATCTTGTTTTGTGCAAAAGTAGCTGTGCTAAGGCCTGCAAGTAGTACTAAGGCAAGAGTGCTTTTCTTCATTTTGGGATGTGCTATGTATAATAAGGTGTATGTTGTGTCGATTGATTACTCTTCCAGTTTTGCCGTTCGTATGCGTTTGATGTCGGAACCAGTGGTTCCAACGGCGTTTTCGTCGTTATCCGCAGAGGATGACTTGCGCGATTTGCGCGGCGAAGGCTCTGCGTCTCTTTTGCGGAGCAGAGAACGCCCATCATCGGAGGCGGTGGAAGCGTGGCGAACAGAAGAGCGGGGCGTATCTGTATACCAACCTTCCTCTTCGGATATATCCTTGCTATTGCGCACGTAAATGCGTTCTTTCACTGGATTAAAAAGGATGGAATACTGGTTTTTGTTGCTTGGTTTAACAGTGAGGGTGGTGGCCACTTGAAAGGGGTCGTCCATCACTATGCGTACATGGTAAGCTTTTGACTCGAGGTTGTTCACCGTAATGCTCCCTTTAGAGGTAGAGTTTTGAAGCTTACCGTTGATGTAGAGAAAGAACTTGACTTCGGTCTGAGAAGTGAAGGTGAGGCTGTGAGATGCTGTTTGCGCCATGAGGGAAGAAGAGAACGCAATCAACAGGCCTATCAGCAGGACGTTTTTGATGGTGTGCTTGTGCTTCATGGTACAACACTTTGAGTGGAGACGTGCAAGGATTGGTCTTGTCGTGGTCTCGTTCATGCGTTACGTAACGTGAGAAGTGCTGATTTGGTGTGTTAACTGCAATAAAAATAGGCCGAGTGCCGTTATGGGAGTCGTTTTTTCTACTGGTTCGGAATGCGTCGTGGCGTAAAGGTTTGGACAGAGATACTGATGGCTATGTGGCTGTGCTGTGTGGCAACGTCCGCTGTCATGTCGCAAACCACCCTTAAGGGCACGGTGCGAGATGTGAACCAAATGCCTGTTCCCTATGTTAATGTGGTCCTGTTAGGACAGGAGAAGCCTGTAGGTGTTACGACGAATGAAAAGGGCGGTTTTGCCCTTGATGCCCCGAAGTCTAACCACTATACACTGCGCTTTTCTCATACTGGTTTTCAGACGATAGATACGACGGTGGTGTTGCCCCAAGCAGTTCACATTGAGGTGGTGCTGCGTCCTGCTACGACTGTTCTAAGGGAGGCTAGCGTGCGGGAGCGTCGCCAACAGCAGGCAAGTTTTGCCCATCTTGACATGCACCTGCTGGAACATATAGCTGGCCCGTCGGGTAGTGTGGAGAGCTTGCTAAAGACGTTGCCTGATGTGAGTTCTAACAATGAGTTGTCGTCTCAGTACTCGGTACGCGGTGGTTCATTTGATGAAAATTTGGTCTACATCAACCATGTGGAAATAGTGCGTCCCATGCTGGTGCGCAGTGGGCAGCAAGAAGGGCTGAGCATAATCAACCCCGATTTAATTAGCCGTATACGCTTTTCTCCTGGGGGATTTGATGCTTCTTACGGCGACCGCATGTCGTCGGTGCTTGACCTTACGTATTTGCGTCCCGACGCATTCGGCGCAAAGGCCTCGGTGTCATTCCTCGGTGCCTCAGCCTCGGTGCATGGAACTACTGATAGTTCGGGTCGTATGTACTACGCCTTAGGCTTGCGTACACATTCTAATCGTTATCTTTTCTCAAAGCTTGCCACGCAGGGTGAGTACCAAACCCGATATGCCGACCTACAGGCTTTGGCTGGCTATTCTTTCAATGACAACCTTGACCTCTCGGCGTTGGTCATGCTATCACGCAACCGTTATGGCCTTATTCCCGAATCGGCCACACAGACTTTCGGTACGTTCAGTGAGACGATGCAGTTCGATGTCTATTTTGATGGCCAAGAACAGGATATGTATCGCACTGCCCTCGGATCCATTTCGCTCCACTATCATCCGAATCACGACTTTGGGTTGAGGTGGACCACCTCGTTGCAACACAATGCGGAACAAGAAGTCTACGACATACAGAGCCAGTACTGGCTGTACCAGTTGTTGCAAGGTGGCGATAGTGTGCAACGGTTGGATAGGGGGGTGGGTACCTACTTGGAACATGCCCGCAATTACTTGTCTACAACAGTACTCGCATCAGAGCTGACGGCTTCGCATTATGCACGTTTGGGCAGTTGGAACTGGGGCATTAAGTGGCAACTCGAGAATGTGGATGATAGGGTGCGGGAGTGGAAATGGGTGGATTCCGCTGACTACGCCATGCCGCGCACCTATGACGATCCGGGTAATCCCTTTTCGATGCCTGTTGCGCCTCAACTCCAGAATGTCTGCTACGCTCATAATGCGCTCCTTACGCACCGCTTTTCGGTGTTTGCTCAACGGCAGGTGAACCTGCTTTCTGACAACGGCAATGAGTGGAATTTGCAAGTGGGTGCGCGTGCTCAGTACTACATCAGCATGGCCGATACAGATGTGGATATGCGTGCAGCGAGAACGTTCGGTGGAAACGGATTGTTGGTTAGTCCCCGTCTTAGCGTGGGGTTCCATCCAGGCACCATGCCGAACGCCAGTTTTAAATTTGCCGTGGGGATGTACTCACAGCCACCTTTCTATAGGGAGTATCGGCGCGATGATGGGTCGCTCAATCTTGGCTTGCATCCGCAGCATTCCTACCAAACATCGATTACGGCCGAATGGCGGCTGAAGTTGTGGAGTAGACCATTTGTTTGGACTACTGATGTGTATTACAAGTACATCACAAATCTTGTGCCCTATAGAGTGGACAACCTGCGGGTGCGTTACGATGCAAATAATGATGCGGTGGCATACGCCACTGGTGTCAGCACCCGTCTCTATGGCGAGTTCATCCCAGGCGTAGAATCATGGGCAAGTCTGTCGCTATTGAAGACTCAAGAGGACTTGTTGGGCGATACGTTGGGTTGGCTGGATCGGCCTACCGACCAGCGCATCAGCTTCAAGGTCTTTCTTCAGGACTATATGCCTACTTTGCCTTTTTGGCGTATGAGCTTGAGCTTGAGTGTGGCTTCTGGAGTGCCAACGGTTTCACCCATAAGGAGTCATGTGGAACATCCAGTGCGGCTGCCTGCCTATTTCAGAGTGGATTGGGGCAATGCCATCGTACTGACGAATATTGAGCGGTGCAGACAGTGGCGTTTCATGCGCTTGTTTGATGAAGTTACACTCGGGCTGGATGTATTCAACTTATTCAACTACGAAAACAAGGCTTCCTTTCTCTGGATAGTGGATTACAGCAATAGTTATTACCCTGTCCCCAACAGATTGACATCGCGCCAGATTTGTCTAAAACTCACGGCAACGTTCTGAGCGTATACCAATATGGATGCAATAAGAATAAATGTATAGTTCATGATAAGCAAGCAAAACCCTGTACAGGGTGGTATGGATATCGGCTCCATCGAACTCACTGGACTTGAACCCGAAGTGAGGAGCCTGCGAAACGGAAGGAATGTTTACCTCTTTGCAGACGCAAACACGGAACTGGTGCGGATGGACTTTGTGTTCGAGGCTGGTGCTGTGTATCAACCGCAACTGCTGGTTTCTTCCGTGGCCAATAGCCTTTTTACCGAGGGAACCCTTCATCACACCGCAGCGCAGATAGCCGATTTTATGGACGCCCGAGGGGTGGCCATCGAGCATAGCCGCGATTATATGACAGCATCGCTCACGGTATATGTCTTGCGCAAATATGCCGAAGAACTGCTGCCACTCCTCCATGAGATGATGACAGAGCCTCTTTGGAGTGAGGCTGAGTATGATGTGTATGTGTCCAAATTGAAACAGCATATACTTACGGCCGAGGGCAAAACATCGCAGGTGGCGCGCAATCTGTTCTATGCGGGATTGTATGGGCAAAACCACCCCTATGGAACCTATGCTGGGGTGAAGGATGTGGAAGCATTGACGCTTTCTGTCGTGAGGTCGTTCTATCAGGATCGATACAACCTTGATGAAATGAAGATAATCCTTTCGGGTGCAGTCGATGAGCAGTTGTTGTCGGCGGTGGGTGCCGAATGGGGCACGGTGCAAGGTTGTGGATGTGTGCACCGTATGTTCTGCGCAGCCCCCTCATCAGATGCTGTATCCGTAGGTCATTTACAGAAGGGCATTGAGGGTGCAGTGCAGAACACAGTGCGTGTGGGGCGTTTGCTTCCACTCCAGTGGCAGGACGAAGAGTTGTCCTCCTTTATGGTGCTCAATACTGTATTGGGTGGATATTTTGGTTCGCGACTGATGACTAATTTGAGAGAAGATAAAGGCTACACGTATGGCATCTATAGTAATGTGTACCTTGCTTACGGCTCGTTAGCGTTCTTTGCTGTAGCCGATGTAGCCTCCGAGCATTCCGCTGCTGCGCTGAAAGAGATACGCAGTGAGATGACTCGGCTTTGTGAAGAACCCATCGGTGCCGAGGAGTTGCAGTGTGTGGTGAACTATATGGTGGGTGATTTCCTGCGCTCCATCGACGGCGTGTTCGAACGCGCCGAGCGATTCAAGCAGATGTATGAAAGTGGAATTGATGAGCAGTTTACCCACAATCTGCTCAGTGCACTCAGCATGATAACCCCCGACCAACTTCGTGCCACCGCGCAGCATTATCTCGACCCATCGCGCATGCTTGAAGTCGAGGTAGGCCAGGTCGGATAACGGTACGCTGGATTCTGATGTTAAAGAGCGAGCCTCACCGCATGCGGTGAGGCTCGCTCTTTAACTCTTTGTCGTTTGGAATCTTACTCTATTGTTGCGGTCTGTTCAATGAGCCGCTCAAGCACCACATTGAGTGGAATGCCGATGTTCTGCAGTGAAAATTGTGCTGCCTCAGCAAAAGGGTCGTTCGGAAAGAGCTGCAGAAACTCAGTGTATGCGGCCGTGGCGCTATCGTTCATTTCGCATTCCTCGTAGGCGTTGGCGCGCATGAAATAACAAGTGGAGAGTTCGGGGAACTCGGGATAATTGCTGATAATCTGGTTCAGGAAATGCAGGCTCTGTTGTGGATTGGCTATGGAGTAGGCCAGGTCTGATGCCCGAAACAGATAGTGTGGCGACAGGCTGTCGTCGGGAAAGCGCGATGCGAAATTGGCATAGGCATCCATGAGTCGTTGTGCTTTCAGCGTATCGGCCTCCAGCGTGTCGTCTAAAAGTGCAGCCTCCTGTTCTTTAATCTGTGCAACGGCCTTGTCACGGCTGGGCGAGCAGGCCGCCACGACAGTAAGGATGAGAAGTGGTAGCAGCAGTCGAGTCTTCATTTCTTCCTTGCTCCTTTCATTTTGTACTTCACGTGAACTTTCCCTGTCATCACGTCGTTCAGCCTCCTCCGTATTAGGCCTTTGCGTATGGCGCTCAAGCGGTCCGTGAAGACTTTCCCGTCCAAGTGGTCTATTTCGTGTTGTGCTACGCGCGCAAACATGCCGTCTATCTCCTCGGTGTGTTCCTGAAAATCCTCGTCGAGGTAGCGCAGCACAATGCGCTCGGGCCTCAGTACGTCCTCGTGAATCTCTGGAATACTGAGGCATCCCTCGTTGAAGAATTTCTTCTCGCCCTTGTACTCCAGTATTTCTGGATTAATCAAGGTGTGTCGTTCCTCTTCTTCGCCGTAGGTGTCGGTGGCCTCGTCGTAGGGGCGGAAGCCTATGACGGCTATGCGTATGGGCAAGTCCACCTGGGGTGCGGCCAGCCCGACGCCGTCGGCAGCATACATGGTCTCATACATGTCGGCAATAAGTTGTTTGAGGTTGGGGTAGTCGGCTGTGATGGGTTCGCACTGTTTGCGAAGAATGGGGCTGCCGTAGCCTACGATGGGTAGAATCATTGGGAGGTTTTGTTTTTTGTCTTGGTGAGGGGTGTGTTATTTACTTGTATGCTGGGACTGCTGCATGTAGTCCTGCAGCATGATGGTGGCACTGATGCTGTCTATAGCTGCTTTGTCTTGACGCTGTTTTTTCTTCATGCCGCTGTCTATCATCGACTGGAATGCCATCTTCGAAGAGAAGCGTTCGTCAATACGAGCTATTGGGATGGAGGGGAAGGTGGTCGACAACTGGTGCACAAAGGGCTCTATGATGCGAGCTGATTCGGCGGGCGTGTTGTTCAGATGTTTCGCTTCGCCCACGACAAAACGTTCAACGGTTTCCTTCTGGCAGTAGTCCTTGAGAAAGGAAAGTAGACGAGGAGTTTCCACCGTGGTTAGTTCGTGGGCAATGATGTGCAACTCGTCGGTTACGGCCAATCCCGTACGCTTTAATCCATAGTCGATTGCCAGAATGCGTCCCATCTCTGTTGTCTTTGTTTTCCGATGCAAAGGTACATAAAAAGTGCCGATGATGTGCATCTTTGCCTACATCTAAGTTCTTGCAAGCATTGACAGCACAGCCAGAACCATCCTGTTTGTGGGGGCTCGGGCTGTGCTGTCGTTGCGGAGTGGGTATGGGTGGCGCTTACTCTGTTATACACGTTGAAGTCGCTATGTGATGAAATATGCTTATCTTTGCATCCGCTTGCAGTCCGATGCGGGCACTTACGGTGCACAGCAACCTGCGTTGTTTTCCCTGTTTTTATTTGTGAGGAGGCGTGAGTGTAGGGGCTTCAGTCCTGCGGCTTGAGGGGCGCTTGCCGTACGGCGTAGGGTCGCCTGTCCACGTGCTGGGTTGATGTCTACTGTGTTATGGACATCCTGTGCCGTACGGCGTAGGTCGTTGGGGCGTACGGTCGGTGGAAGCCTGCCGTACGGAGTAGGGGTTGCTGGTGTGCGGCACAGGAGCTGCATGTGGAGTGGGGGGCACGATGCGTTGTGTGGCACGGACATCGACCTATGGTTGAACGCAGTGGCCGCTCAGCCTACGGGTTGTATTATAGGCATGCAGGCATTACGGTGAAATGGCGTAATGCATTCTCTGCATGTGCAGTAGGAGTTTTGTGTGTCTCTCGGTGTGCAGGATGGCACAAAATAGTTGTTCTGCGCCTCGTCAAACGTACAATTGCCGACCAGGAATCCACGGTGATGGGGTGCAGAATGCCGTGCGATAAGGGCTCGGTTGCTGTGTACGTAAGTTTCCGTATGCTAAGTGTATATGAGATTTTTTTACAGCGATAGATAGGGCTTGGAAGTGCGGGGTACGCAAAAAAAGATTTGGCTGTGTCGGTATTTGTTCGTACCTTTGCACACCGAAAGCCGTAGGGCTTCGGGTCCCTTAGCTCAGCTGGTTAGAGCATCTGACTCATAATCAGAGGGTCCTTGGTTCGAGCCCAAGAGGGACCACACGACGAGAGGAGAATCCAACACAGGGTTCTCCTCTCGTTTTTACCTTGTGCTTCAGGAAAAGCAACACGCTTGTGCAGACGCAAACAGTGTGTCGGCCAAGTAGAGAAAAATTGCCCGTGCAGGAAGCATGTAGCTCTTACACAGGAGGGGAAACGGGACTTGTGCGGAAGGACGGATGGTGCTAACGCGCGAGTCGGTTTTTGCAGAACTGCACCACGTCGTCGGTTTCGCCGGCGAATATATCCTGTTGTAAGATGTTGTATGTCCAGAAGTTGAAGCCGCCAATGTTGTACTCGATGAGGGTGGGCTGGCCTTGAGCGGTGAGGGCAATGTCTAAGGCTATCAGCCTGTGATGCGCGATGTGCGAGCACACTTCGCACGCAAAGCGCACCGTTTCATTCCAGAGGGGTAGTTGGAATGTGGTACGCGATAGGTCGATGTCGTTCCACTGGTCGAGAATGCGGCTGTTGCGGTCTACGGCAAAGTGGCCAAGCACCCCTTGCCGAATGTCGATGCCCACATAGCAGCCGCCCGTCATGGTGTTGTCCAACGGCGCGTTGCGTCGGCCAATGCGCAGTATGCCAGCCGACACGCGGTGCTGCTCGTCGCGCACCGACCTGTACACGATGAGGCGTAGGGTGTTCACTGAGGAGGCGTTGAATTGGGCGTAGAACGGGTGTTGTACCACGCCTTCTTGCAGCACGAAGTTGTCGCCGTAGGCCATGAGGTAGTCCGCAGTGAGGGGCGTGCCGTCGTCGAGACCAACGTGTGTGCCGTCGCGGCGCACGAACTTCTTCACTCCGTCGCCGCACGAGGTGTTGACCGACGGCTTGAGGAACAAAGTGTCAGCACAGTGTGTTAAATCTACTTCGGGCAGAGGGGTGAAGTGGTCGTCAAGCAAAGCCCCACCTCCGATGCGGCAGGCCACGGTGCGCGGCACTCGGTCGGCTCCCACAATGCGGGGAAACATGTTCTTGTCCTCGTATACAGGCCAATAGGCCGGCGGGTTGAGCACAGGCTCTATGGCGTTGTGGCCAATGTCCTCGGGGATGACGTGGGGGCGGCAGTGGCACACGTGGCTGCACAGCCTGTAGGAATAGGGTTCGACGTGGGGGGAAAGCTGCTTCCAGTAGCGCAGATGCTCTTGCTCTCCAGCACAGGCACCAGTGGGCATTCCAAGTCTCTTGAGCAGACGGCGGAAGTGTCGGCGGTAGAATAGATAGTCTTTCAAGGCCGTAAGTCGTGCCGAAGTGTGGATGACGGAGTTCAACATCTGCCGTGGAGCACTTTTCATGGTGCAAAGATACACCTTTTTCCCCACTCGGCTGTAGTGGTGGGGTGGCTGCCCAGCGGTGCGCATGGCGGCGGTGTATTGTGGCGCGGTGGCTCTATGTCAGTAAAAAAGTGTATCTTTGCAGTCTACTACACCGATTGTGCGATGGTGCGAAAACTACTGTCTGCTATACTGATGTTGATTGCTGTGCATGCTGCAGGGGCACAGGAGTTCAGATGTGCTGTGCAGGTGAATCACCAGAAGTTGACCACCAATAAGCAGAAGTTTGAATCGTCCGACACTCGCATCTTCGAGTCGATGAAGCAGGCTTTAGAGACTTTTATCAACGGGCGGGCATGGACCAACCTGGAGTTTGGACCGCAGGAATTGATAGACTGTAGCCTCTCGCTCGTACTGACTGAGCGCAACTCGCCCACCGACTTCAAGGGGCAACTCTCGGTGCAGATGCGCCGACCGGTCTACAACTCGACCTACACCACCGGTCTGCTCAACCGCGTAGAGCAGGCAGACCTGCAGTTCAGCTACAACGAGTCGCAGCCTTTTGAATTTGACCCCAACACGTTCTACGACAACCTGTCGTCGGCAGTGGCGTTCTACATGTACGTAATGCTCGGCATGTATTTCGACTCCTACAGCCCGATGGGGGGCACACCCTTCTACGAAGTGGCGCGCAGCGTGGCGCAGCAGGCCAATCAAGCTGGTTATGTAGGATGGAACGCGTCGGGCGACGTGAAGGCCCGCTACTGGTACATGGAGAACCATGTCAACTCGGCCTATCGGCAACTGCGCAACGCCTATTATGTATATCACCGGCAGGGACTCGACATGATGACTAAGGACCAACCTCAGGCACGTGCTGGCATCATAGCCGCCCTCGCTGATGTGGCTGCCACGGCAGAGGTGCGCCACAATCTGCCAGCAGTTACTCAATTTGCCGATGTGAAGATGGCCGAGATTATCTCCATCTTTACACCAGCACCGCCTGCAGAGAAGAAACAGGTGTTCGAGCTCGTGAGGAAAATATCGCCCCTCAACGTGGCGAAGATACAGTCGTGGAACACACAGTAGCTGCTGCGGCCGCAACACATGAACCAAGAATCGTTACACTAAAAACATAAATACACCATGACTCAAATACCCATATCGCAAGAGGTAATCAGCAAGATTGCCGCCAACAACAAGATAGCCAACCCAGGAAAAGCGTCCATCCGCGAGATGCGCAAGATGATACAGGACGTAGAGAACGAGACGGGAGTGCGCTTCGTGAAAATGGAAATGGGCATACCAGGGCTGCCAGCTCCGCAGGTGGGCGTGGAGGCTCAGATAGAGGCGTTGCGCAACGGCGTGGCAAGCATCTATCCCGAAATCTACGGCACCGCCGACTTCAAGCGCGAAGCAGCCCGCTTTGTGAAGAACTACCTTGACGTCGATGTAACGCCCGACTGCTGCGTTCCCACCGTTGGCTCGATGCAGGCAGGCTTTGCATCATTCCTCACGCTGACGCGCTACGATGCCAAGAAGACCAAAGTACTTTTCATCGACCCTGGTTTTCCTGTGCAGAAGCAGCAGTGCAGAGTGTTGGGTATTCCCATGAAGACATTCGATGTGTATGACTACCGCGGCGACGCACTTCGCGACAAGCTGGAGGAGGAGTTGCGTGATGGAGACGTGGCTTGCCTCATCTACAGTAGCCCCAACAATCCCGCATGGTTCTGCTTTACAGACCACGAGTTGCGCATCATAGGCGAAATGGCTAACAAGTACGGCGTTGTGGTGCTGGAAGATGACGCCTACTTCCTGATGGACTTCCGCAAGGACTACTCGGTGCCTGGCCAAGCACCTTTCCAGCCCACCGTAGCGAAATATACCGATAATTATGTACTGATGATAAGCGGATCCAAGTCGTTTAGCTATGCTGGAGAGCGCATCGCCATGATGGTGTGCAGCCCAGCATTGTACAACCGAGAGTGCCCCGACTTGGCTCGTTATTATAGTCAGACGCAGTTGGGTCGCGCGCTCATTTTCGGCACGTTGTACTGTCTCTCATCTGGTACGGCACACAGTGTGCAGTATGCCATGGCAGCCATGCTGAAGGGAGCCAACGATGGCACGTTCAACTTCGTGAAAGACATAAAGGAATATGGTGAGAAAGCCGGTGTCATGAAGAAGATGTTTACCGACAATGGCTTTACGATAGTATACGATAAGGACATGGGCGAAGACATCGGTGATGGCTTCTACTTCACCTTCTGCTACCCCGGCTTTGAGGGGGTGGCCCTGCTGAATGAGCTCATACGCTATGGTATCAGTGCCATTTCGCTCGACATCACTGGATCGCACCGCCAAGGCATACGTGCCTGCGTAGCCCTTGTGCTTCGGGAACAGTTCCCTGACCTCAAGGAGCGTCTGGAGAAGTTCCATGCCGACCATCCACTGAACTAATTCGACTTTGGCACAAGAGTGGTTGCCCTGAGGCAGCACACTCGAAGTAGCCGCGTCGGAGTCGGTGGCGACAAGTAGACAACAAAAACCTACGCGCGTGTACCATATAACATATGGTACGCGCGCGTATCATTATTATACATATGCCATTGGGCACACGGATGAGTGCACCACGGCTTCGTGCAACTTGCAACTGGGTTGCACACCTATTGTCCTACCTTTGCAATGTCGAAAGCGAACGATCGGATGCTCGACTGATAACGTGAAATGTGCATAATAACAACAGGATAGTTATGGAGACAAGAAAGGGACAAATAGTAAGAATCGTCGTGGCGGCCGTGCTACTGGCAGCAGCCATGATCGTGGAACACAACACCAACCTCGCCACTTGGCAACTGCTTCTTATCTACCTCATACCGTATCTGACGGTCGGACTGGACACGCTCAAGGAGGCTGTCGAGGGGCTGCTGGAAGGGGAGGTGTTCGACGAAGATTTTCTGATGGCAGTGGCTACGCTCGGCGCCCTCACGATAGGCTTCCTGCCAGGCGCGGACAATGCATTCCCAGAAGCAGTGGCAGTGATGCTTTTCTTCAGCGTGGGCGAGCTCTTTGAGGACTATGCTGAGGATAGAAGTCGTACGGCTATCTCTCATTTGGTGGACTATAAAGCTGAGACAGCTACGGTACTGCGAGGCGAAGAGCGCACGACAGTGCCTGCTGAAGAGGTGAGGGTGGGCGACTTGGTAGAGGTGCGTGTAGGCGAGAAGTTGCCAGTGGATGGGCATCTTGTCAAGGGGGCGACATCGCTCAACACGGCAGCACTGACGGGTGAAAGCCTACCACGTGAGGCTCAAGAGGGTGATGAGGTGCTGGCTGGGTGCATCAACTTGACTGCTCCCATCCTGCTGCAAGCATCGCGCCCCAGTGAGCAGTCGGCCATTGCGCGCATCATCAATATGGTGGAAAATGCTGCGGAGCGGAAGTCGCGCAGCGAGTCGTTCGTTACGCGTTTTGCTCGCTACTACACCCCGACGGTGGTGGGCTTGGCTGTCCTGCTGGCAGTGGTGCCACCGCTGATTAGTGGAGCCTTTGCATCTGCGTTCCCCGTTTGGCTTTATCGTGCCCTGATGTTTTTGGTCGTGTCCTGCCCATGTGCGTTGGTTATATCGGTCCCTCTGACCTATTTTGCCGGACTGGGCAATGCCTCACGCCGTGGCATTCTTATCAAAGGAAGCTGCTTTATAGATAGTCTTTCGCGTCTGCATACGGTGGTATTCGATAAGACAGGTACGCTGACGCAGGGCGAGTTTGAGGTGGTGGCCGTACACCCAGAACAGTGCGACGAGTCGCACCTGCTGCATTTGGCTGCTCATGTGGAACATTACAGCACGCACCCTGTAGCGGTGGCGCTTCAGAATGCATATAGTACGCTGCACCACCATTGCATCGTAGAAAATGTGCAGGAGTTGGCTGGACGTGGTATGACGGCCGACGTGGATGGGTTGCATGTGGCCATCGGGGGTGAACGACTGATGCAAGAACTCGGTGTGCAGTGGAAGCCCTGCCACAAGACTGGGACGACGGTTCATGTATGTGTAGACGGCTCTTACGCCGGCCACATCACGTTGGCCGACCGAGTGAAGGAATCGGCCAAGAGCACGATAGAACAATTGCGTGCGCTCGGCGTGAAGCACACTGTCATGCTGACGGGCGACCAAGAGGAGGTGGCTGCCGAGGTGGCTGCCGAGGTGGGCGTGGACGAGTATCATGCGGCCTTGCTACCATCCGACAAGTTGGCCCATGTGGAAAGACTGATGGGTGTGATGCCCCAGCGTTCAAAACTCGCCTTTGTGGGCGACGGCATCAATGATGCACCCGTAATAGCCCGAGCCGATGTGGGCATCGCCATGGGGGCTATGGGCTCTGACGCCGCCATTGAGGTGGCCGATGTGGTGCTGATGGACGACCGCCCGAGCGGAGTAGCCGAAGCGGTGCAGGTGGCGCGCCGAGCCACTGCCATTGCTTGGCAGAATGTGGTGGGGGCCATTGGCGTGAAACTGGCGGTAATGGTGCTCGGAGCTTGTGGATTGGCTACGATGTGGATGGCTGTGGTGGCCGATGTCGGGGTAACCGTGGTGGCTGTGCTCAACGCCATGCGCCTCCTACGCAAATAGAAGGGAGTGGGACAACGTTCACACTAAAGCGTCGCCCCGTACGTTACGCCCATAGAACGATGCAGGACTATGACAGTAGAAGAATGTGAACAGTTGATGCAAGAGCATGGGGTGAAGCCCACGGCGAACCGCATCATGGTGTTGCAGGCACTGGGTAATGAGCCTATGCCGATTACGCTGCTGGAGCTTGAGTCGACCATGCAGACGGTAGATAAATCAGTGCTGTTTCGCACACTCACTTTGTTTCAAGAGCATCACATGTTGCATGTAATTGAGGATGGCGCAGGACGTATGCGCTACGAGCTTTGTCGCAGCCACGACCATGACCACGACGACGACTTGCATGTCCATTTCTATTGCAATGCATGTCGGCGTACCTTCTGCTTCAATGCGCTGCCTTTGCCAGGCGTGGCACTACCGGCTGGATTTGAAATGTCTTCGGCCAACTATGTTGTCAAGGGCGTGTGTGCTCAGTGTCGCCATCGGCACAAAGGGGAACTGTCGTAGCGTGGCACACCTTTATCAGGTCAGCGGGAGACAAGCACAGCTGCAATCCACGTTGTCCTGCGCTTATGTAGATTTGTGGAAACCCTTCGGCCGACTGGTCTATAAAGGTCGGGAAGGGTTTCTTCATGCCAATGGGAGAACAGCCACCTCGTACGTAGCCAGTGAGAGGCAACAACTCCCGCTGGTGGGCAAGGCTGCAGCGTTTGTTGCCCGTCAGTTGTGCCACGCGCTTTAAGTCCAATTCCTTCGCTCCTGGAACTACGCACACAAAGTGGGCAAGCACATCGCCTTCAAGCACCAGTGTCTTGAACACCTGCTCCACAGGCTCACCGAGTTGTTGCGCCACGTGTGGAGCACTGAGGTCTGATTCGTCCACCTCATAGGTGTGCAACGTATAGGTTATGTGCTGCGCGTCAAGTTGTCTGGCAGCATTGGTCTTGCTTACTTTCATGATACTCGTTCTTTTTTAGTACCTTGATTGTTGGAAGAACGGCGTATGAAGAGTGCTATCCGTTAATCTTCTCGTCCAGTTCTAACCAGCGGAACTCCTTCGTGTCGATGAGTTCCATTAGTTCGCCGATGCGCTGCGAGTAGTTCTGTAGCAGGTTGGCATCTGTAATCTCCCCACTCGACAGCAGTTGTTCCAATTCGCTGCGCTCGTTGTTGAGTTGCTCCAACTCTGTGGTGAGCGACTCGTATTCGCACTTCTCTTTATAGGTGGCTTTGGTTGAGGCTGGCTTTTGACGTACAGGGGCGGCGGCTTTCCGCTGCTGCTGTTGTGCGCGGTTGGCTTCGCGCTCGGCCAGCTGACGCGCCTCGCGGTAATCGCTGTAGGTGCTGTGGTAGTCGCGTATGCGCCCAGCACCTTCGAACACCCACAGATGGTCTACGATGTGGTCCATGAAGCACCGGTCGTGCGACACCATAAGGACGCAACCCTTGTAGTCTTGAAGAAAACGTTCCAAGAGCTGCAGCGTGTAGATGTCAAGATCATTGGTGGGCTCGTCCAAGATAAGGAAGTTGGGGTTGGACATCAACACGGTGAGTAGGTACAGTCGCCGGCGTTCGCCTCCACTGAGGTTGCCAAAGGAGTTGTATTGTGTTGTGTCGTCAAATCCAAAGTGTGAGAGGAACTGGTGCGCTGTCAGCTTCTTGCCGTGATCCAGCTCAATGACTTCGGCCACCTCTTTCAAGATGTCAATGACGCGTGCATCGGGGTTGGCCTGCATACCCTGTTGGGTGTAGAAGCCAAAATTGATGGTCTGGCCAATGACCACACGGCCGCTGTCGGGGCGAAGCCGTCCAGTAATGATGTTCAAGAGCGTGCTTTTGCCTACTCCATTCGGACCGACAATGCCCACTTTCTCACCTTGTTTGAACGTGTAGGTGAAGTCGTCAAGGAGCATGTGCCCCTCGTACTGCTTGCCGATGTTGTAGAGTTCCAGTATTTTTCCCCCTATGCGTTCGGTCTTGACGCTCAGTTCTACCTTGCGGTCGTCGAAGCGTGTGTGGGCTTTGGCCTCAAGCTCGTAGAAGGCATCCACTCGGGCGCGTGCTTTGGTGCCGCGCGCCTGTGGCATGCGCCTCATCCACTCCAACTCCGTGCGGTATAGGCTTCGTGCCTTGGCCACCTCACTGCGTGCTATGGCTTCGCGTTCTGCCTTCTGCTCTAAGTAGTACGAGTAATTGCCTGCGTAGTGATAGAGTGTGTGGTTATCCAGTTCGAGAATTTCGTTGCAGACGTTGTCTAAAAAGTACCGGTCGTGCGTCACCATGAGTATTGCCAAACGCTGTTTGGCCAAAAACTCTTCGAGCCACTCTATCATGCCGATGTCAAGATGGTTGGTTGGCTCATCGAGGAGGAGCAAATCTACATCGTCCACCAGGGTGCGGGCCAAGGCCAACTTTTTCTGTTCACCGCCACTCATGGTGATGATGGGTTGTTCCAGGTCGTTGATGCCGAGCTTCGACAGGATTTCTTTTGCGCGGTTCTCGAATGTCCACGCGTCGAGGGCATCCATTTCATTGATGCATTCCTGCATCAAGCGTTCTGTGTCGGGCGATGGATGGCGTTGCAATTCTTGCAGGCAGGACTCGTAGCGACCAGTGGCGCGCACAAATTTATTGTCGCTTCCAAAGATGAAGTCGGACACGGTGATGCTGCTACCCGTGGCTGGTGCCTGTTCTAAGTAGGCCATTCGGCAGTTGCTGCGAAAGGTTACCTTGCCTTCGTCCTGCAGTTCGCGTCCCGTGATGATGTTGAGCAGGGTGCTTTTGCCCTGCCCGTTGCGTGCTACGAGGGCTACCTTTTGTCCTGTTTGAATGCCGAACGACACGCGCTCGAAGAGGTTGCGTTCGCCGTATTGTTTTGAAAGACCTTCAACGGTCAGCAGTGCATCGGCCATTGTGGGTGGTGGGGTGTGTGATAGTAGTTAGTATCCGTATTTGTCCTTCCATCGCCACTGCAGCAGCTTGCGAGTTTCGTTCTCGCGGGCGTTGTCGCCAGGCTCGTAGAACTTGGTGCCACGCAGTGCATCGGGCAGGAATTCTTGGTCTACGAAGTTGCCTACATAGTCGTGTGCGTAGCGGTATCCGTCGCTGTAGCCCAGTTGCTTCATTAGTTTGGTCGGGGCATTGCGCAGGTGCAGTGGCACGGGTAGGTCGCCAGTGCGGTGGATAGCCTCCTGTGCATTGGCCAGAGCTACATAGGTGGTGTTGCTCTTGACTGAGTTGGCTAAGTACACGGCGGTTTGCGACAAGGTGATGCGGCATTCGGGGTAGCCCAGTTTGCTTACAGCCTCAAAGCAGGCGTTGGCAAGCAGCAACGCGTTTGGGTTGGCGTTGCTGATGTCCTCACTGGCGAATATGAGCATGCGGCGCGCTATGAATAGGGGGTCTTCGCCTCCCTCTATCATACGCGCCAGCCAGTACACGGCTCCATTAGGGTCGCTGCCCCGCATGGACTTGATGAAGGCGGATATGATGTCATAGTGTTGCTCGCCTTGCTTGTCGTAGAGGGCGAGGTTCTGCTGTATGGCGTGGGTTACGGTGTCGTTGGTTATGTCGATGGTGGCGCCATTGTGTTGGCTGATGACCAGCTCTACGGCATTGAGTAGCTTGCGTGCGTCGCCGCCGCTGATGCGAATGAGGGCTTCGTCCTCCACGATGCGCACCGTGCGTCCTGTCGTAGCGTAGTAGTCCGTAGCCGTCTGCAGCAGGCGGCGCAGGTCGTCGAGCTCGAGGGGTTTGAGCACATACACTTGGCAACGCGAGAGCAAGGCGGGGATGACCTCGAACGATGGATTTTCGGTAGTAGCTCCGATGAGGGTGATGATGCCCCGCTCCACTGCACCGAGGAGCGAGTCCTGCTGGCTCTTGTTGAAGCGGTGTATCTCATCGATGAAGAGGATGGCTCCCTGCTCCTCACTGGCCGCATCGATAACGCTACGCACGTCGCGTACCCCGCTGTTGATGGCGCTGAGGGTGTGGAACGGTCGGCTTAGGGTGTGCGAGATGAGGCCTGCCAGCGTGGTCTTGCCTATGCCAGGCGGACCCCATAGTATCATGGAGGGTATCTGCCCACTCTCTATGAGTGTGCGGAGCACCGCCCCTTCGCCCACTAAGTGGCGTTGACCGATGTAGCCGTCAAGCGTCTGCGGACGCAGTATTTCGGCTAAGGGTGTCATAGGATGAGCATGGCATCGCCGTAGGTGCCAAACTTGTATTTCTCTTTGATAGCAAGCTGGTAGGCCATGGTCATCAGGTCCAGTCCTCCGAAGGCGGCCACCATGATGAACTGGGAAGACTGTGGCGGGTAGAAGTTGGCTATCATCATGTCGGCTACAGAGAAGCGGTAGGGAGGGAAGATGAACTTATTGGTCCAGCCGTCGAAAGGCGACACTTGGCCGGGCATCGTAACGGCAGTTTCTATAGCCTTCATGGTGGTGGTGCCCACGCAGCAGATGTGGCGGTTGGCTGCTCTGGCCGTGTTGATGATGTTGCAGCATTGCTCGTCGATGTGCATTTCTTCCGAGTCCATGCGGTGCTTCGAGAGGTCTTCCACCTCAATGGCGCGGTAGTTGCCCAGGCCGCAGTGTAGTGTCAGTTCTGCCAGTTTGATGCCGTACACCTCCATGCGCTTCATCATCTCGCGCGTGAAGTGCAAGCCTGAAATGGGTGCGGCCACAGCTCCTTCGGTGTGCGCATAAATGGTCTGATAGTCGGTGCTGTCTTCGCGGCGCAGTTCGCGCAGCTTCAGAATATCCTCGGGTAGTGGCATGTGTCCAATGCTGCGTATGTGGCGCACAAATTCGTCGTGGCTACCGTCGTAGAGGAATCGGATGGTGCGTCCGCGCGAGGTGGTGTTGTCAATCACCTCGGCCACCAGCGAGTCGTCGTTGCCAAAGTAGAGCTTGTTCCCAATGCGTATCTTGCGGGCAGGGTCCACCACCACGTCCCACAGGTGTGTTTCTTCGTTGAGTTCGCGCAACATGATGACATTGATGCGCGCCCCAGTTTTTTCCTTCTCGCCGTGCAGCATGGCAGGAAACACCTTGGTATTGTTCACTACCACCACATCGTCCTCGCCAAGGTAGGTCAACAGGTCTTTGAACTGGTGGTGTTCGATAATGCCAGTGGAGCGGTTGACAACCATCAGTCGGCACTCGTCTTTCACCTTCGATGGACGTGAGGCAATGAGGTCTTTGGGTAGGTCTTTGCTGTTAGCGTACTTGAATTGGCTCAGCTTGATGTTAGTATACAGTGTGTTTATCATATTCAGTTTGCTCTTGTGTTTTCTGTGAGCGTTCGAGGCTTTGCCCAGCGACGAACCTTTGCAAAGATACGACTGCCGAGACGCGATGTCAAGTTTTTTAACTCAAAAGTTGTGTGGTGTATTTGTAAAACAATGAACTGTATCGGCTTATGGGGACTTTGGAGAGATTGGTTGTGGTCCTCTGTTTAACAGTCTTTAATCAAAAGTGGGAGGACAGAGCCTGAGCGGTGCCGAGTGGCACATGTGTACGGACGCTGCTTGTGCGAGCGATGGGTCGACTTGCGAATGGGTAGGTGCAAGGTGCAGGGGGTCGTTCACTGATGCGGCTGGTGCCCTACGGATGGAGTATCGATGCGGTACGGGTGAGGCCCGAATGCCGTGCGGCAGAGCCATAGATTCTGTACAGCATCCATTCGTCTTAACTTGATGTGCATAAATGGTATACAGCAACGACGCGTGCACAGCCGTACGCCTGTAGGGATAGGTGTCGTACGCCGGTAGCGCAGATGTGCTGCCGAATAGGGATAAAATAAATACAACGGAAACGGCCGGCGAGCAGTGCTGTGCATTCGGCTCATCCTCGACCAAAACTGTTGCAAAGGTACGAAGAAAAATCGAAGGTTGCGGATGGGGATGCTCAATGTGTGTGCTTTTTCAGACAATGCGACCGTACGTCAGGCAATAGGTAACCCCTTATGGAACGGAGGCTATTGCCTGCCATGCAAAGGGTGTAGGCGACCTGTATAGGATCAACCACCTCCCGATGTGTCTCCCTCCTTCCGCCCGATAAGCGGTGCATGTACCGTTCATACAAGTTGGATTACAACAAGAGTAAGTCGCTCATGGCTGCCGAAGATTGAAGCGGGGAGGCGTGGCGCTGTGGCACACCAGCTGAGGCGTGAAGGGTGGGAGGCCACGGCGCTGGGAGTTTCCTTGCGGCAGGAATTATACTAAAGCCAGTGTTCTGCCGTTATCGAACTGCTGATGAGGCAACCGCATCCACACATAGTAATGGCAGTTACGAACGACCTCGTGTCCGACCAACGGGTTCACAGGTCGTGCATGGCACTCTCCGAGCAGGGCTACGGTGTTACCCTTGTGGGGCGGTATAGGAAGCATTCGGCCGCGGTGCAACGTCCGTACCAGACTGTGCGTATGAGGCTGCTGTTCAGTCGCTCGGTGTGGTTCTATGCCGAGTATAATGTGCGGCTCTTTCTACGCCTTTGCTGCTCGAAAGTCGACCTCATCTACGCCAACGACACGGATACGCTCCTTGCATGCTATGCGGCGGCACGCCTGCGACGTAGACCGCTGGTATTTGACGCGCACGAACTGTTTCCCGAAGTGCCAGAATTGGTGGGGCGACCCAAAGTGAAGCGTGCGTGGGAACGCATTGAGCACTACGTGCTGTGCCGCATGGGGCGCAAGTTGCCTGGGGCGGCCTGCATCACGGTGTGCCAATCCATAGCCGACTATTATGGGCAGCGATACGGGGTGTCAATGAGCGTGGTGCGCAATGTGAGCGACGAGAGTACCCAGGACCATAGTGCCGACCGCGCTGTGCTGGACGAACTGGGCATTGACCTGCAGGGACGGCGCATGCTGCTCTACCAGGGGGCTGTGAATGTGGGTCGAGGGGTGGAATGGGTGATGCAGGCCATGCCACGGATGAAGGATGTGGTGCTTGTGGTGGCTGGCGAGGGCGACCTGTACGCCACCTTGCGGCAGCAGGCAGCGCAGCAGCACGACAGGGTGCTGTTCTTGGGACGGGTGGAACCGACCCAGCTGCGCAGGCTGACACCGCATGCCTCGTTGGGTTTAGTGCTTTTAGATAATCTGGGTTTGAACTACTTCTATTCACTCCCGAACCGAATAGCCGACTTTGCCTGGGCGGGTGTACCGGTACTGGCAACCGATTTTCCAGAGATACACCGCGTGGTGTCGCACTATGGCATAGGTAGCCTCCTGGCCGATGGAGCTCACCGCGATACGGAGCGGCTGGCCGCTGCCGTAGAGCAGACCTTGGCGGAATGGAGCGTCATGGCTCCCGAAGAGAAGGCTCGGCGATTCGATGCTGCACGAAATGAACTCTCCTGGAACAAGGACAAGCGAGTGCTGCAGCAGGCTGTTGCCTCAGCCATGGGAACGGATCATGTAGCGGTGCGAACAGCCGCTGACGATAGGCCGAAGGCAGAGCGGACGGCACACGTACACCTATAAAATATGGTAGCATACAGACGGACATAATTAACTGAACGAAAATATCAACCTATGATTTACGACATTCTTGCAATTCTCTATGTGGTGGGCTGCTTGGTAGGCCTGTGGTTTGTGTTCGGTAAAGCAGGGGAGAAGCCGTGGAAGGCGCTCGTGCCGATATACAACATCGTGGTGTGGATACGCATCTGCGGAAAGAGTTGGAAGTGGTACATCTACTTTCTGATACCGGCAATCAACATCTTCACCTTTCTTCTCCTTGTGGTTGAGACTGCCAAGACTTATCGTCGGTATGGTTTCTGGGAGCAGACCTTTGCCGTTATCCTACCGTGGATATACCTACCCATCTTGGGTTTGAGCCCAAAGATGCAGTATACCAATCCCGCCGACCTGCCACCTCATAAGGTGAGCGAGTTGCGCGATTGGCTTGATGCCATAGTCTTTGCGCTGGTGGCGGCAGTCATCATTAGGGGCTATGTGGTGGAGTTTTACAACATACCCTCCTCGTCGATGGAGAAGTCGCTGTTGACGGGCGACTACCTGATGGTATCGAAGCTGGCCTATGGCCCACGGGTGGGCATGACGCCGCTGTCGGTGCCTTTGGTTCACAACGTACTGCCTTTGACCAACGGCCAAGTGGAATCGTATCTGAAGTGGATACAGTTGCCCTATCATCGCTTCCCAGGAACGAGCGGCATCCGCAGGTTTGACGCTACGGTGTTCAACTACCCAGACGGCGACACCGTATGCACGCGCTTCCAAAGCAACCAGTCGTACCACGACTTGGTGCGCCGCTATGGACGTGAGCGCGTACTGAATGACAAGGAACACTTTGGAAAAGTGGTGGCTCGGCCGGTCAACAAGAAAGAGAATTTTGTGAAGCGCACGATAGGTATGCCAGGTGAAACGCTGCAGATTATCGACCGCGTGGTGCATATTGACGGGCAGCCCATCGAGACACCCGCAGCAGCACAGTTCACCTACGCGGTGAGGATGAAGAAGTCTCTCGGCGACTACCTTGCCGACTTGTCGTCGGTAGGATTTGGTGTGGCCGAGGCACAGCAACGGAAGATGGAGAACGACTATCTGACCTTCGCTCGTGTGGGTATCTCGATGGAGGACTGGGAGAATGCACCCTATTACAACTACTTGCACCTAACCAATCGCCAACTGGAATGCGCCATGCGCTTTGCAGACCAGTTGGACATCGTGGAACTGAAGAGCGACGACAGTCTACACCTAATACGGGTACTTCCGCAGAGCGATGTGGCCGTCAACGAGGCGGAAAACCTGCAGTTCTCTATGCGTTGGCAGCAAGCTATGAGCGACCTGTTTGACAGTCTGCTGGCACTTTCGCTGCCGCAGAGTGAACTGATGGGGTACAACCAGTACTACACCGTGCCCCTGTCGGCAGACAAGGCAGCTCAACTGACCAAGAATCCCAACGTGGATGCTGTAATTCCTATTATAGCCCTCGCAGGGTATAGTGGTGAGACGTTGTTCCCCCATGCGGCTGGCTACAGTTGGAGTGTGGACAACTTCGGCCCCGTAACCATCCCCGCAGCAGGGCAGACGATAGCATTGTCGCCGAGCAACGTGGAGTTGTACAGACGTGCGATTGTCAACTTTGAGCATAACACACTTGAGGTAAAAGAGGGCAGCATATATATTAATGGTGTACTGTCTGAATCCTACACGTTCCGCATGAACTATTATTGGATGATGGGAGACAATCGCCACAACTCGGCCGATAGCCGCTATTGGGGCTTTGTGCCGGAAGACCATTTGGTAGGGAAAGCATCGGCAGTGGTGTGGTCAAAAGACAAGGATAAACCACGCTTCCACCGTACTCGGTGGAACCGCATCCTGCGTGGTGCCAGTAGGATAGATTGAGTTAGAGAGTATGCATAATCAACTGTTATCGTTGACAATCGGGCTGGATGTTGTTCACCGCAAGGGTGGATTATTATAATTTTTGTGATGCGATGTACAATAAAAAAAAGGCGATTATGTTAATGCAGTTGGATAAAACGATGAACTGAAATGAGTATGTACGCCAATATCAAGACACCGAAGGGTACAATGAAAGCCCTGCTTTATGAGAAGGAGGTTCCAGGAACTGTCGCAAACTTTGTGTCGTTAGCCAGTAAAGGTTTTTACGACGGGTTGCGCTTTCACAGGGTTATTCCCGAATTTGTGATACAAGGAGGCTGTCCTTTCTCGCGCAATTTGGGCGACCCCAGAGTGGGTACGGGTGGACCAGGGTACACCATCAAGTGTGAGACCAATGCCGAAAAGCAGTATCACGACAGGGGTGTGCTTTCTATGGCGCATGCAGGCAAGGACACAGGAGGCTCGCAGTTCTTCATCTGCCACAACCGAGAGAATACGCAGCATCTTGACGGTGTGCACACCTGTTTCGGAAAGGTGGTAGAGGGCTTGGAGGTAATAGATGCCATCAGGCCTGGAGACTTGATAGAGAGCGTTACGATAGTTGAACAATAACTGAAGGAGGTTACTTCATGAACTTGGGTATTAAACTTCTCGTGGCCGAGGATGACCCGAACTTAGGGACTATTCTCAAGGCGTACTTGACGCAAAAGGGATACACCGTATTCCTGGCAGCTGACGGTCAGCAGGCAATTGACCTTTTTCGCGCAGGCGAGATAGACGCATGCATTTTGGATGTGATGATGCCAGTGAAGGACGGATTCACGGTTGCTAAAGAGATCCGCAGGGTGGACAAAAGGATACCCATTCTGTTTCTCACGGCCAAAAACATGGAGAGCGATAAGCTGAAGGGGTTTGAGATTGGGGCTGACGACTATGTAACCAAGCCTTTCAGTATGGAGGAACTGCTGGCACGAGTGAACGCCACTATTCGACGCTCGTTTGATGAGAACAAGCCAGAGAATAATGTGTTCAACTTAGGCCACTTTGTCTTTGACTATAACCACATGATGCTTACGATAAACGGCGAGTCGCGCAAGTTGACTTCGAAAGAGTCTGAACTGCTTCGCCTCTTCTGCATGAATTTCGGACAGGTGGTGGACAGGAGCAGCACCCTTCAGAAAATATGGCGTGATGACAGCTACTTTGCAGCACGGAGTATGGATGTCTACATTACGAAGCTTCGCAAATATCTACGTCCAGACGAAAGTGTGCAGATCGTCAACATTCACGGTGTTGGGTTTAAACTATGCTTGCGTAACGAGTAGTATAGAGACACGAAGTGCACAGGTAGCGTAGGTGAAGGCTGTGGCCTGCTGCTGAGTGCACGCAAACGTGGTCGGCTGTTATGAAAATGACATTTTTGGGAACGGGTACCTCTATGGGGGTGCCCGTTCTTACGTGTAATTGCCAAGTGTGCCAGTCTGAGGATGCGCGAGATAAACGTTTGCGCTGCTCGGCACTGCTACAGACGAAGCAGGGTAAGTATATCCTATTAGATATAGGACCAGATTTCCGCAGTCAGATGTTTCGTGCCAATGTGCCGCGCATTGATGCTATCTTGGTTACGCATGCCCATCGAGACCACGTGGCTGGCATTGATGATGTGCGTCCATATAATTATGTGCAACGTGCACCACTCGATATGTATGCCAACGAGCAGGCCGCATGTGCCATAATGCATGACTATCATTATATCTTCGAACCTCACCAGTATGCAGGACTACCTGAGATTACGATGCATACGGTGCGAGATGAGGAATGCTTGGAGGTGGCAGGTGAGCATGTGGTACCTGTGCGAGCTATGCATAAGGATTTGCCTGTATTGGCGTACCGCATTGGGCAGGTTGGCTATGTGACGGATGTTAGTTACATTGCAGCAGAAGAGTTGCAGAAGTTGGTAGGTGTGGATGTTCTTGTAGTGAATGCATTGAGAAAGCAAAAGCATTATTCGCATTTTTGCTTGACTGAAGCACTGCATGTGATTGAGCAGGTGTCCCCACGATGTGCCTATTTGACACACGTGAGCCACGAGATGGGGCTGCACGCGGAGGTGTCAACAGATGGCTCGTTGCCGAGTAATGTCTATTTGGCCTACGATGGATTGGAGGTGAGTGTAAAGGATTGAGTGATGAGGCTAAGCATCTGTATTCCGATATACAACTTCGACATTCGTCCTCTGGTGGGCGACTTGTTGCGTCAAACCAGTGGAGCAAGCGATGCGGTGGAGATTGTATGTATAGACGATGCGTCGGATGAGCCTTTTTGCACGGCGAATAGGGAGGTGGCAAGCAAGGTTTGCTACATTTCTCTCGAACATAATATTGGTAGAGCCGCAATCCGAAATTTGTTTCTGCAGTACGCGCAAGGAGATTATCTCCTTTTCTTGGATTGTGATGGTGGCGTGAGAAGTGGGTTTGTGCAGCGCTATTTGGATGTGCTACAACAGGAACCTCAGGTGGTATGTGGTGGTAGGCATTATCCGAAACAAATGGATGATAGGAGGCATCATCTGCGATATGTGTATGGGGTACGTTGCGAATCAAAAGGTGCTGATGAACGTAGTGTGCATCCACATGCCTCATTTATGACCAATAACTTTGTTGTCAAGAAGGATGTGCTACAGCGCGTGCGTTTCGACGAGTCGTTGCGTCAGTATGGACACGAAGACACGCTGTTTGGATACGAGCTCTACCAGGCTGGTATTGGTGTCCTGCATACCAACAATGAGGTGGAGAACTTTGATGTGGAAGACAACGAACTCTTCTTAGAGAAGACGCGTTGTGGAATACGCAATTTGGCAAGGCTTTACGAACGGATGCAGGACGAGAAGCAATTTGTTTCTCTGGTGAAGTTGCTCAGATGGTATAGGCAATGCAGTCAACTTCACTTGACGGGCGTTCTCCATGTCGTTTTCCGAGCATCAAAACCTGTGCTGGAATGGGGCTTGAGGCGTGGTATAGCCAGTATGATGGCGTTCAATTTCTATAAGTTAGGCCTGCTGATCTCAGAATTTCGTCGCACAGCAGACGAGTCGTGACATAGGTGCCGGGGTATGTATGTTCTTCTTTTTCAGAAATAATAGTTTATAACTTTGTAGGCTATGTCGTTGAGAGTGCGCTGGAAAATACCTATCTTTGTATATGAGGATTGTACTACATGAGGCTGATAAGGCAATATGAATCAGTTATCTATGGTAATTATCACAAGGCGGCTTTGCAGGGCGGTGTGGTGATAGGTCTTGCTTTGCTGGTTTACATTTTGTTGTTTTTCTTTGTTGGCAATCCAATCTCTTCGCCCGAAACATTTGGTATAGATGGTGTTCTATTCCTCTGCACAGGGAGTATTTTTGTGCTATATCGTCGTCGCCTTCCTGATGGTAAGGTGAGTATGAAGGAGTTGATGTTGCTGGGTGTTGATGCCTGTCTGATAGGAGCTGCTTTGTATGGAGTGGAATTGTACTTGTATGCTACTCTGCTTGACGTGCAGTTTTCGGACCGTTGTTTTTCGACGATGGCCAAAGGACTGCAGGATGCAGACGATACTCAAGTTGTAAATATCATTTCAAATTATAGTGCTGTCAACTGGGCACTGATGGGCTGCGTGCGTTTGGCTGTTATGTCTATCATTTTTGTCCTTGTGCTTGCGCTGTGTATGCGAACGGAAAAGAGCCGGTTGAAGCAGTGAATACAAATAAAAGAATAACTCGATGGATATTTCGATTGTAATTCCCCTCTTCAATGAGGACGAGTCTTTGCCCCACTTGGCCCAGTGGATAGACCGCGTTATGCTGGCCAATGGGTACGATTATGAAGTTATCATGGTGGACGATGGAAGCAAGGATAACTCTTGGAAAGTTATAGAGCAACTTCATGAAAACAACGCGGCGTATAAGGGTGTGAAGTTTCGCCGTAACTACGGCAAGTCTGCAGCTTTGAATGTGGGATTCCAGCGTGCTGAGGGTGATGTTGTTATTACGATGGATGCTGACATGCAGGATAGTCCGGACGAGATACCAGAACTGTATCGCATGATTCGTGAAGAAGGTTACGACATGGTCAGCGGCTGGAAGAAGAAACGCTATGACTCTAAGTTGGCAAAGAATATTCCATCGAAGTTCTTTAACTGGACCACCCGACGTATGTCTGGTATAAAGTTGCATGATTTCAATTGCGGACTTAAGGCTTACCGGCACGACGTCGTGAAAAGTATAGAGGTGTATGGTGAGATGCATCGCTTCATTCCTGTCATAGCCAAGTGGGCAGGATTTACCAAGATAGGCGAGAAGGTGGTGCAACATAGAAAACGGGAATTTGGGGTAACGAAGTTCGGAATGAGTCGATTTGTCAATGGCTACTTGGACTTAATGAGTATCATGTTTATCTCCAAGTTCGGCAAGCAACCGATGCATTTCTTTGGACTTATTGGTTCGGTGTGCTTCTTGATAGGATTCATTGCCCTGGTTGTGGTATGTGTGATGCGCCTGTGTGGCGTGATGGCTCTAACAAACAGCGTATGGTTCTATCTCTCTATGTTTTTTGCCTTACTTGGTGCAATGTTGTTCCTTACGGGCTTCTTGGGAGAACTGATATGCCGTAATTCACCTACGCGTAACACCTATCTAATAGAATGTGATATGACAGGGGGTGAGTTATGATTCATCCTCGACAGTTGCCTTTACAGCATGGAGCCTTGTTCCTTGATCGCGACGGTGTTATTAATCGTCGACTGGTGGGGACGTATGTGCTCCAGCCAGATCAGTTTGAGATGCTCCCTGGGGTGGCTGGTGCCATTGCCACTCTGTCAAATCTTTTTTCGAAGGTCTTCGTTGTAACCAATCAGCAGGGCATTGGCAAAGGGCTCATGTCTGAAGACGATTTACGACTGGTACATGAAAAGATGCTCTCTGAGATTACTTCGGCTGGGGGTCGAGTGGATAGCATATATCATTGTTCGAGACTAAGTTCTGAACACTCGTTCATGCGAAAGCCTTCTGTTGGAATGGCGTTGCAGGCTGCAAGGGAGTATCCCTCCGTGAAGCTCAAGCAGTCTGTTATGGTTGGGGATATGTCAAGTGATATGCTCTTTGGTCGCCGTGCTGGAATGACTACAGTACTTGTTGGGGCAGAGGACGGTGTGGCACGTCAGTTTCCACACTTGGTGGACTATGCTTACAAGTCGCTTGCCGAGTTTGCCGAGGATTGGAACTCATACGCTTCTGCGATAGATTAACTACGGCTGTACTATGATGTATCGTCCCAATCAGAACGTTGCCAGCGACCCTCTACGGAAGCTAAGTCTTCAAAGAGGGAAACGCTCGGTGTTTTGGGCTCTGATACTGTTATGCTTTACTGGTACGGCAGTAATCATGGGGTTCAGCAAGATTGGGGATGCGCGAGAGGCGATGGTACAGAGAGACGTGAACGCCGAGAGTGATGCTGCCAGTGTGATGGGTTATGTGGAGGACAGATACGAGGTGGGTGAGTTTACACATAACTTTCATATGTGGAACTATGCAGAAGAATTTTGCGACCTAAATGATGTGCAATTGCAAGCGGCAGCGGCTGTTGGCATCCCCAATCCAGGGGCGGTTGCCGAACCAGATAAGTACCATTTGCTTCAGCGTATTTCGTCAGGTCCTCTTTATATGGTGGATAGCATGCAGCACAGTTCGCCTCATCTTACGCATGAGGCACTACGTCTATTGGACTGCATTGGGAGCAGTTTTCAGCAGGTGATGGAGCAACATCCGTCGTTGTTTCCAGAGCGTGTGCGCCCTGTTGTTACCAGTGCGTTTCGAACAGAGCAACAGGTTCATCGGTTGCGTCGCAGGAATCGTAATGCGGCGGAGCAGTCATGCCATTGTTATGGTACAACGTTCGATCTGTCGTATTTGCGGTTTCAAGGTGAAGACTCTGTAGTGGGTGCCTCCATCTATATGAAGAATGCTTTAGCAATGGTGTTGTACGAATTGCGTAGGGCAGGCTTGTGTTATGTGAAGTACGAACGTAGGCAGGCTTGTTTTCATATTACCCTACGCCCCAACAGTGCAATGGGTAGAACTGGTAGGTATGAAAGCGTAAACGTTCCAGTTCGTGATGATGGAATGCGAGATGTAGCCGAACCTACCAAGTACAGCTCCGAGCCAAGTCCAGCGCCTGTTATGCGTGTAGAGGCCAAGCGAGGGAATAATCTTGCCGATCACTCTTTTATTCAATATTGAACAAAATTAAATATAATCAATCTAATAGATATGTCTCTTCAATGTGGTATAGTCGGCTTGCCCAACGTGGGGAAGTCCACCCTGTTTAACTGCTTAAGCAATGCTAAGGCTCAAGCTGCCAATTTCCCTTTTTGTACCATAGAACCTAATGTGGGCGTAATCACGGTGCCAGACGAGCGTCTCGCCAAACTTGTAGAAATCGAACATCCTGATAGTGTTGTGCCGGCCACTGTTGAGATAGTTGATATTGCAGGTCTGGTGAAAGGGGCTTCAAAAGGTGAAGGTTTGGGCAACAAATTCCTGGCCGACATACGTACGACGGATGCCATTATTCATGTGTTGCGTTGCTTCGATGATGACAATATTACACATGTGGATGGCGCAGTAGACCCGGTGAGAGACAAGCAGACCATCGATTTGGAACTCCAGTTCAAAGACCTTGAGACCATAGAGAACCGATACGAGAAAGAGCAGAAGAAAGCCAAAGCAGGTGGAGATATGAAAGCCAAAAAGCTTGTGGAAGTGATGGACTTGTACAAGGAGGCTTTGCTACAAGGTAGAAGTGCCAGAACGGTTCAATTGGACGAGTCGCAGCAGGAGGCTGCTAAGGATTTGATGTTGCTTACGGCCAAACCGATACTCTATGTATGTAATGTTGATGAGGCTTCAGTGTTGAATGGCAATAAATATGTTGATGCGGTGCGTGAGGCCGTCAGTGGAGAGCATGCTGAGGTGCTGGTCATCGGGGCGGCTATTGAATCAGACATAGCCGAGCTGGAGACCTATGAAGAAAAACAGATGTTCTTGGAGGATTTAGGACTATCTGAATCGGGCGTTAATCGATTGATAAAGGCGGCATACCATCTTCTCAACTTGCAGACATTCTTGACGGCAGGACCCAAGGAGTGCCGCGCTTGGACATTTAAGAAAGGGATGAAGGCTCCCCAGACGGCAGGCATTATCCATAGCGATTTCGAGCGTGGATTTATTCGGGCGGAGGTCATCAAGTACGACGATTATGTAGCACTCGGGTCAGAGGCTAAGTGTCGCGAGGCTGGCAAGATCGCCATCGAAGGGAAAGACTATGTGGTGCAGGATGGCGACATCATGCACTTCCGCTTCAATGTGTAGCGGCAAACGGCTATAGTACAATTTTTACGGAGTACATCCGTTCGTGCAGAACGACTCTTGAAGGGCAAGTATGCGGAAACTGCATATATATATTATAGGTGTAATGCTCGCAATCATGGGGGCATCGTGCTCACGTCAGAACACGAAATGGCTCAATGTGCAGTACCATAATACTACTTGTCATTACAATGTGTGGTGGAATGGCAACGAGAGTCTTAAGTCGGGCATTCGGCAACTGCATGAAAAGGCCATCAACGACTATACCCAAATCCTTCCCATTGTTCCTTTGGGCACTCAAGAACAGGCTCTTACCGTCAAGTCGCAAATGGATAAGGCTGTTGAGAAAGGCATCAAGGGTATCAAGACTCACAGCATCTACGTCAAGGGAAGAGAGTATGTCAAGTATGTCAAGAAGTGCTACTTGCTCACCGCTTACGCCACTTTCTACGAACAGGATTATGCGGCTACTGACAACACTTGCCGACTCATTATCTCGCAATACTCTGGTACGCGCGAGGCGGATGAAGCGCGTATTTTGTTGGCTCGTAGTCAATGTATGCAGAAACAGTACTCCGATGCAGAGTTGCAGTTCGACCAACTTGTCAATGCGCTCAATGCAGGCTCGTTCACGGCTGCGCTTGCCGACCAGCTGTATATCGGTATGGTGGAATGTTGCCTGCCTCAAGAGAAATTCAAGAAGGCCGTGCAATACCTCCGATTGGCTATCGACGAGACTCGTGGTCGCAAGAACAAGGCTCGCCTCTATTTTGTGATGGCACAAGTCTATCAGCAACTTGAAAAGCGGCAGACTGCCACCAAGTATTACCGTAAGGTGTTGGATTGTCGCCCGTCGTACGTTATGTCTTTCAATGCGAAGATTAATGCTGCCGCCTGTAGTGATGTGGCGGTAACCAACGTGGCCGAAGTCGACAAGGAACTTAATAAGATGCTGCGCGACCGCAAGAATATGGAGTATCTGGATCAGATATACTACGCCAAAGGCGAACTGTATTTGGGGGTTAAGGATGCACAAAAGGCTTGCGATAACTATAAACTTTCGGTAGCTGCAGCACCAGTTGGCTCTGCCCAAAAGGCTAAATCGGCACTCAAAATGGCCGACGTGCTGTATGATGTCTTTGAGAATTATAAGCTTGCTTATACATATTATGATACTGCAATGCAGATTATCACACTCGAGTATCCTCACTACGATGAGATTCGAGAGCGGTATTATCTGCTGTCGTCGCTTGTAGAGTTTACAGATAAGATTGCGCTCAATGACAGTCTGCTGAACTATGCCACGATGGATTCTGTTCAGCGCGATTCACTCATCCGCATAACGATAGAGAACCTAAAGCAGCGCGAAAAGGCCGAACGCGAGCAGCTTTTGCAGAAAGAACTGCGACAAGACGCGCAGAAACAAACCAACACTTTGCAGGGCGATTGGTACTTCTACAACACCAATACGGTGCAAAAAGGAAAGAATAACTTCCGCTCCAAGTGGGGAAATCGCCTGCTGGAAGACAACTGGTTCTTGGAGAAAAAGGAACTGCTAACCATGGGGCAGCCGCTTCTACTGCAACCGTTTGATGATGATGAGGCTGCTGTGGATTCTACGGCGCAGAACGCTCAGAACGATTCGTCGGCACATTCGGCTGTGCCCCCACGTGCGACAGATTCTCCAGATGATCCCCACAACGTGGCCTTTTATCTTAAGGATTTGCCTACCACCACTGAGCAAATGGATTCCATGCACAGTGTGATAGCTACCAGTCTTCTCAATGCTGGATATATTTATTACGACGGCATTCAAAATGTTACCGCTGCATTGCAATGCTATTTGAGAATGGCAGATGACTATTCGGACAACTCTCAAATTGTCCAAGCCTTTTACCAGTTGTACCGCATCTATTCGAAGCAGGGTAATACTCCCAGCGCAAACTACTATCGTGATATGATTCTGATGGGGTTCCCTGACAGCGACTACGCCAATCTGATTCGTGATGAAAATTACTACAAGCAGTTGGTGCGGCGTTCGCAGCAGGCTCAGGAGGACTACTACAAGACTTATGTTATGTTTCGCCGCCGCCGCTATGAGGATGTGATTGCTGCATCGAAGTCAGCCTCGGAGTCTTATCCAAATGATGCTATTGTGTACAAGTTCAAGTATTGGGAAGGATTGGCCTATCTGGCTCAGAGAAGAAAGAGTGAAGCTATATCGACCTATGAAGACATCATTTCCCATAACGATGACACGGCGGCGATAACGGTGTTGGCTCAAGAGCAGTTGGCCTACATTAAAGAATCCGAACAGAATCGCAGCCAGGATGAGGTGATTACGAAAGAGGATGAACGGATGGGTGTCTCAAACCGCGCTGAGTCAACTCTCCAGCCCAAGACCAGCAAGCGGACGGAGTTGGATGCGGACAAGAATGCGGTAGAGGAGGAGTTGCCATTAGAAAGTCGAGTGTTCCGTTATCGTGAGAACATGCAGCACTATGTCATTATCATTGTGAACGACAAGCGTGTGGTAGCAACCCAGTTGCAGTACCGCATTGCCGATTTCAACTCGGCCAATTATGCCAACAGTGGTTTACGTTCCAGCCCACTTATGTTCACCGACACGACTCAGATGCTTACGATTCATCGCTTCAAGGATGCGGCAGAGGCCATGTTGTACTACAAGCACTTGCTCATGGAGGGTAGTCCATTGCTGCAGCTTAACCCGAGAGACTACAGTATTTATGCAATATCTACGCAGAACTACACAACGTTCTATAAGCGGAAAGATGAACAGGCTTACCGCGCTTTCTTTGAAAGATTCTATCAAAACAAGAAGTAAATAGTATAAAATTCACTAATACATATTGCTATGGCACGCAACGAAATCACAGAGCAAGGTGCAGTCAACACCATCACACGGGGAACGGTAATTAAAGGTAACATCACGGCCAGTGGCGACTTTCGCATGGACGGCGACCTCCAGGGTAATATAACATTGAATGGGAAGCTGGTGGTCGGCGAGTCGGGCAAAGTAGTGGGGAACGTGGTATGCCAAAATGCAAACATCATCGGAACCGTGTTGGGAAACATTACTGTAAAAGAACTGCTGTCGCTCCATTCTACGGCATCGGTCAAAGGAGACATCATGATTAACAAACTTTCCATTGAGCCTGGTGCATCGTTCTCTGGTACATGTAGAATGCTGGATGAGGTTCGGCAGGATGAAAAGACTGCAGAGAAATCGTCGACTCCCGAGACGGGGGCTCACCAAGATCAGGTGGGGGGCAACCGTCCTCGTTAGTGGCATTTGATTGAAGAATTCAGATTTAAATAATTGGGCGAAGTATTCCACGCTTGGTATTGAACTTGCGGTGGTTGTTGGTGCTTCTGTATTTGCTGGAGTAAGGTTGGATGCGCGCAGTTCAAGCCAAGTGCCATGGTTTACTTTGCTTGGTGTTGTCTTTGGGTTGACGTGCGCCATGGTGAGATTGTGGCGTTTGAGATGAATGTGAGAAGCGTTGAGGTTATGTCCATTGGACAATGGTTTAGCTGAGATACATTGGCAGAGAGGCTGGCGAGGACTTGTGCGGAGCCATAGTTTTATTCAGAAGATAGGGTTATTATGAGGACGTTGTTTGAGCAGTGGGCAGGCGAACAGTGTGAGAAAGTTGTGCAATTGACTCCGAGTGGTTCGAACAGGAGGTATATTCGATTGGTCGGCGAGCATCGGCGGTGCATAGCAACGGTGAATGCTAATGTGGAGGAGAACGAGGCGTTTTTCTCATTTGCGTCGCAACTTGCATCGCGTGGAGTGCGTGTCCCAGAGGTCTATGCGGTGAGTGCAGACCGTACTTCATATTTGCAGCAGGATCTGGGCGATACAACTATTTATTCTTATCTGGTGTCGCGCAAAGCTTCCGGTGTTGATACCCTGGAAGACATGAGGCGGCTTTATACTCGTGCGGTGGATGACCTGTATCACATGCAGACCGTCTTGTCCGACCTCGATTACACGAAGGCCTACCCGCGTGCGCGCTTCGATAGGCAGGCCTTGATGTGGGATCTCAATTACTTCAAGTATTACTTCCTTAAGATGGTGTATGCGCCATTCAATGAAGATGATTTGGAACGTGATTTCTCTGCGCTGGCCGACTATTTGTTGCGGGATTGCCCTTGGCAATTCGTATATCGGGACTTTCAATCCCGTAATATCATGGTGGGGCCATCCGAGGAGTTGTTCTACATAGATTTTCAGGGTTGCCGCATGGGTGCTCCACAATATGACTTGGCATCGTTGCTATTCAGCGGTGGGGCTGCTGTGCCTTCGGCTTTGCGCGCTGAGTTGCTGGAACATTATCTCGACTTAAGATTTGGTGGAATTGAATCGGATATACCATCTGAGCGGCAGCAGGATAGGAGACGGTTCGAACAGAAGTTCTATGGCTATGCGCTCATTCGTATTCTTCAAGCACTGGGGGCTTATGGTTATCGCGGTTATTTCGAACGTAAGGAACTCTTCATCAAGAGTGTTCCGACCGCGCTGAGTAATCTGACTTCTTTGCTCCAAGCTCACCCACTACCTGTAGAGTTGCCTGCCCTAAATGCTGTTTTGCGCTATGTGTGCGAGCACGACGAGATGGTGGTAGAAGAAGGTAAATTGAGTGTCAAGGTGTTCAGTTTCTCGTATAAGAGAGGTGCGCCTATCGACCGGTCGGGCAACGGTGGTGGGTTTGTTTTCGACTGCCGTGCCTTGCCAAATCCTGGGAGAGATGCCATTATGATGGGGCTTACAGGTCGACATACAGAGGTTAAAGAGTTTCTTGACTCAATTCTGGAAGTGGATTGTTTCTTCGATAATTGCACTTCTCTTGTTCGACAGTCTGTATTGAACTATACGGAACGTGGTTTTACGTCGCTCGTGGTGTGCTTTGGGTGTACTGGTGGACGTCATCGGTCGGTCTACATGGCTGAACGTATGGCTGCCTACTTGAAGGCACACTTTTCTTGTCGGGTTGTGCTTCGGCACATGGAACAAAACTATTGGTAACGAGCAAGATTACATTCCGAAGGACTTCTTTTGAGGAGGTTGTCTTGTCGGGGTGTGGCAAAAGTTGTACCTTTGCATATTGAATTGGGGACAGGTGTACCCATGGGATGGGTTGCCGCCTGCAATGTTTGTCTCTCTTCTTTTATATTGTGTTTCATTTAGGGTCTGAGCGTACTTGCCGCAGGCAATGTGTGCTTGGACTGTACGGCATTTTGTGTGATGTTGTCTTAGTTTGTTGTAAATGACCTGCATGTGTGCTGTAATTGTCGTACGGCATCCTGCGCTGTTCCGTACGGCTTGTTTCTTTGTTCCGTACGACGTGGGGCTGACTGCCCTTGTGCATAAAGGTGTGAGGCGGTAGGGGAGAATCTTGCCTTGCGAATGTGGTCAACTCTCCGATCCGTAAGCAGTGCAGGTGGAAATTGAAGGACAAAACGTCGCTTGTCCATGTGGCCTGTATATAACTGTAGAAGTTGTATTTGTTATCGTTGACTACGGTGGTGAAAGCTACGTAGGGCTCAGTGCGACGCGCCACAGAACGAAATAATGTGTGAAATAGAGAAAAAAGATGTATATTTGCAAAGGAAAAGTGAATTAGAAAACTGCAAATAATACACTAATAATGAAACTGAAAACCGTTGTTCAGATTGTGTTGGCCGCTGCTATTGTCGGCCTGGCTCTGTGGCTTTATTCAAGTATTATGAAGCCTGTGCGTTTCGACAATGAATATAATGTACGACGCGCAGCGTGTGCCACCAAGTTGAAGACCATACGTACGCTTGAGGAGGCTTACAAGCAGACCTACGGTGCTTATTGTGGCAACTTCGACACCTTGGTTAACCGTCTTCTGCAGGAAGATAGCCTGTTGATTTCGCATACGGTGGTGAATTACGACAAGATTCCTGAAGATGTCGACATAGCTGATGTGCCAGAACCCGAGGCTATCAAGAAGGGCTATATGACGGTTGTGGCTATGTATGTGAACCCCATTGCGCAACTTCGCGAGCAGGGCAAACTGAGCTACACTACAGAAGAGGGTGAACTCCACGAGATTTCAGACCAGGAAATCCGTGATGTGCGATATGTACCCTATCCGAAGGACCAGCAATATGAGTTCGACTTGCAGGCTGGTGCAGTGGATCGTGGAGGTCTGCAGGTACCGGTATTTGAGTGCAAGGTGCCGTTGGATAAGCTTTTGGCCGACATGGACCACCAGGATGTAATCAACAAGATTGCCGAACTGGAACGTATCAATCGGTACGCTGGTTGGAAAGTAGGAGACATGACGCAGGCCGTTACCGATGGTAATTTCGAATAACAGCGTGCTATGACTTCAAGGACTTATTATATTTCTTCGGGGAGGGATGTGCCCTCTGAAGAGAAATGCCTTTCCATTTGCCTGCAGGCAAATGGATTTTCTTTTTCGGTGGTGTCGACTTCGGGTGCTTGGCTATCCTTTGGCGAGGTCTACATCGGCCCGACTCCTACAATGACGGAGGCTGTGCAGCTTATCCGCAACCGCTTGGCTGAAGGTGGGGTGGTGCCGGTGGGCTACCACAGCATGGAACTGATAGTGCTCAGTCGCTATTTTGTGATGGTGCCCGATGCACTGTACGAGCCAGGCAACGACCGCCAGTATCTGAAACCGCTGGCTCAACTTTCGCTTGGCACGGGGGTGTACTCCCATCACCACGAGACGTTGGGCGCGCAGGTGGTTTTTGCGGGCGATAACACGTTGGTGTCGGCATTCAAGATCGCGCTGCCTGGAGTGAAGGTGATGTGCCAGTTCTCGAAGATGATTGGTGAACAGCTCATACAACGTTCTGCTACACACCCCTGCATGCTGTTGCATGTGCGCGAGGGCGCAGTGGATGTGGCGGTGGCCAGCGAAGGTGCGTTGGTCTTTGCCAACAGCTTTGACCAGCATGAGACCTCTGAGGTGCTCTTCACTGCCATCAACGTGATGAAACAACTTCATGTGGAAGGGGCTACGCTCGAGACCATGGTGTGTGGCGATGTGGACAGGTCTCGCTTTGCCGAGATGCGACGCTATTTCCCCCAGCTGACGCTCTACTGTGGTAAAGAAGTGCAAGTTTTGACAGCCGAAATGGCGCACTTGCCTGCATATAAGCATGCGCTGATACTGAGTTAATACGCTGCAAGCGAATGAGGATTATATCCGGTACACTGAAGGGCAGACGCCTCATGCCACCAGCCAATTTGCCAGTGCGTCCAACCACCGACATGGCGCGTGAGGGGCTGTTCAACATACTGAACAACTACTTGGACTTTGAGGAATGCACCGTCCTTGACCTCTTTGCTGGGACGGGTGCCGTATCGGTGGAGTTTGTGTCGCGTGGGGTGAGGGAGGCTTTTTCCGTAGACCGCAATGCCTCCTGTGTGAACTTCATCCGTTCCACAGCTGAGCGGCTGAACTTGGCCAACCTGCACGCAGTCAGAGCCGATGCTTTTGAGTTCATCAAGGGCTCCCGTCGGGGCTATGATCTTGTTTTTGCTGACCCGCCGTACGATTTGGAGAACGTCGACACGTTGCCCGACTTGGTACTGGAGGGTGGCTTGTTGGCCGACGAAGGGTTCTTCATCCTTGAACATTCCGAGCAGCACGACTATGCCGACCACCCTGCGTTCTGGCAGATGAGGCGTTATGGCAAGGTGCATTTCACCTTCTTTCACAAGGCCACCGAGGCCGATGCATAGCGTGTGATGCGCTGCCGCACGGCGAGGCAAAGAGCGATAATCGTTAGACAGATAATAAGAAACAGTAATATGAAAGCAGTAGTTAAGACCAATTTCCAATTCCCAGGACAGAAGAGTCTCTATGTGGGGAAGGTTCGGGACGTGTATAACATTGACGACAAGATGCTGGCCATGGTCGTGAGCGACCGAATATCGGCATTCGACGTGGTGTTGCCCAAAGGTATACCGTACAAGGGGCAGGTGCTGAACCAGATAGCAGCCAAATTCTTGGATGCTACGGCCGACATCGTACCGAATTGGAAGATTGCTACGCCCGACCCCATGGTTACGGTAGGTCTGAAGTGCGAAGGATTTCGTGTGGAAATGATTGTTCGGGGCTACTTAGCAGGCAGTGCTTGGCGTGAGTATCGCGCGGGTGCTCGCACGTTGTGTGGTGTGCCCCTGCCCGACGGCATGGTGGAAAACCAAAAGTTTCCGACTCCCATCCTTACACCTACCACTAAGGCCGACGAGGGACATGACGAGAACATCAGTCGTGAGGAAATCATTGCAAAGGGCATCGTGGCAGAGGAAGACTATGTGCAGTTGGAGCGATACGCTTTGGCTTTGTTCCAGCGAGGCAGCGAGATAGCCGCTTCACGCGGTCTGATTTTGGTCGACACCAAGTATGAATTTGGCAAGCGAGACGGCAAGATTTACCTCATTGATGAGATACATACCCCCGACTCGTCGCGCTACTTCTATGCCGATGGCTATGAGGAACGACTCGCCAAAGGTGAACATCAGCGTCAGCTTTCGAAGGAGTTCGTACGCGAATGGCTAATGGACAATGGGTTCCAGGGCAAAGAAGGACAGCAGGTGCCCACTATGACCGACGAGATTGTGGCCAATATTGCCGACCGCTACATTGAACTCTACGAGAATATTACTGGTGAGAAATTCCATAAGGCGGAGGACTGCACCGATGTTGAGGCTCGTATTGAGCGCAACGTAACGGAGTTCCTCAAGACCGTATAAATGGAAATAGAGCGTAAGTTCCTCATCACGGCGCTGCCGTCCGAGTGGCACGATGTGTCCCCCAGCGAAATTGAGCAGGGGTATCTGTGCACCGCGCCAGTGGTGCGTGTGCGCAAGGTGGACGACAGCTATGTCCTGACGGTGAAGGAACGGCGCAGTTCGGCTGCAAACATCTTGTGCAACAGGGAAGAAGAATTTGCGCTGACGGCCGAAACGTACGCTCGGATGCTGGCCAAGTGCGACGGGCGCACCATCCGAAAGTCGCGCTACCGCATTCCGTTAGCCGACGGTCTGACGGCAGAAGTCGACATCTTCCACGGTCGGCATGAGGGGTTGCAACTTGTGGAGGTGGAATTCCGAACCGAGGCTCAAGCCAAAGCCTTTGTGGCTCCAGATTGGTTCGCCGCGGAGGTAACGGACGACCCGCGCTACCGAAACTGCAATATGATATGACAAGTTCCCATACAGACCAGAGAGTCGGTATGGGAACTCTTGTTTATTAACCACACGTTGCTACACCTTATATTATATACAGCCGCGAATTAGGCCAAGCGAAGCTGCACAATTAGGGATAAACAACTACACGTTCGACATCAGTCAACCACATTCCAGACCACGCCAAACCTACGTTGTTGACATCTTTTCGCAGCGCAAAAAGAGAAGAAAATGAAGAAAATACCACACACATTCACAATCGTATTCTCGCTCATTGTATTGGCTGCCGTTTGTACTTGGTTTGTGCCTGGAGGCGAATACAGCCGCACGGTGCAGCAGGTGGAGAGCGCAAGCGGAGCTATGCAGCAACGTGAAGTGGTCGACGGCTCTTCGTTCCACTATGTGGAAAGTGAGCCGCAAACGTGGCAGATATTCACGGCCCTGTTCAAGGGGTTTGTTGACAAAGCCGACATCATAGCCTTCATCCTAATTGTAGGTGGTGCTTTCTGGATCCTGAACAATAGTCATGCTATTGATGTCGGCGTGCTGGCCTTCTTGCGCAAAGTGCAACGACTTAAACGCTTCCGCCTTGTACAATTGCTCGGTGTGGAGAACATCATTATCACGCTGGTCATGGTGCTGTTCAGCCTATTCGGGGCGGTATTCGGCATGAGTGAGGAGACCATCGCCTTTGTGGTTGTATTCATACCGCTGGCCATTCAGATGGGGTTCGACTCCATAGTCGGACTGTGCATGTGCTATGTGGCCGCGCATGTGGGGTTTGCTGGCGCTATGCTGAACCCCTTCACCATTGGGATAGCGCAGGGCATAGCCGAGTTGCCGTTGTTCTCTGGACTGGAATATCGCTGCTTCTGCTGGCTTGTACTCACGGTTATCTGCATCGGTTTTGTGCTGTGGTATGCACACCGTGTGAAGCGCAATCCCGAGACTTCGCCCGTCTACAAGCTCGATGCCTACTGGAGAGACCGGGTGCGTGAGCAGGCCTCCACACCGACGGCTCATGTCGCCTCGCGTGCTGCATGGGTGGTGTATGTACTGCTTTCTGCCGTACTTACTTATCTTTCTATTGTCTATCCGTTCACCGCGCTGTCCATAGGTAGTGGGGAGATGCGCTTGGTCGCCGTGCCTGTCGTCTCTGGGCTGTTCATCATCAGTGGATTTCTGCTGCTCCGTAAGTCGGTGCACTACTTCATCCTCGACGTGCTGCTCTTCGCTATTTGCTTCTTGATTATTGGAGTATTGGGGTATGGGTGGTACGTGATGGAGATTTCTGCCCTGTTCTTGGTGATGGGCATCGTCAGTGGATTGGTCGACAACCAGAAGGCTGACGACATCGCCAAACTATTCCTATCGGGGTGCAAGGACATCTTCTCGGCGGCCATGGTCGTTGGGTTGGCGAGTGGCATCATTTTTGTATTGCGTGATGGGCACATCATTGATACGATGCTTCATGGACTGACGCGTTCCTTGGCCAATACGGGAGAGGTCGCTTCGGTCGGCGTGATGTATGCATTTCAAACACTGCTCAACGTGGTGATGCCTTCGGGGTCAGCCAAGGCAGCCCTCACCATGCCCGTCATGGCTCAGTTCGCCGACCTCATCCACATCTCGAGACAGACCACAGTGCTGGCCTTCCAGTTTGGTGATGGCTTTACGAATATGCTTACTCCCACCAGCGGCGTGCTGATTGGGTGCCTGGGCGTGGCGCGCATCCCTTATGGGGTATGGCTTCGTTGGGCGTGGAAGTTTATACTGGCGCTCATACTGGTTGGCTTTCTCCTCATCTTGGCGACCCTCTTTTTGTCGTTGCCTGGTTTTTGATGGGCTGTTGTGCCGAAACGAATATAAATAGGAGCGGGGAGATGCCATTCGTTGGGCAATAAAGAAGATCATGCAGTACAATAAATAATAGAAATCAGAGTTTTGTAGCTTAAGTAGTAGGAGATTGTAGCCTAAATAGTAGAGAAATCGTAGCCTAAGTAGTAGGGACATCGTAGACAAGTAGTAGAGATTTTGTAGACTAAGCAGTAGAGAATATGAAGAACAGATTTACACGTGTGGTGCTTGTAGTGGGGTGTATGCTGATGAGTTCCGTTGTTTCTTGGGGGCAGGACACTTTGTATGCGCGCTATGTCATCAACACCCTTACATCCAAGCAACTTCATGGACGAGGTGCAGCCTATAGGGGCGACTCGTTGGCGGCGAACTTCATAGCCAAAGAACTCGCTCGCTTTGGGGCTCAACCTCTCGGCGATAATTTCTTTCAGCCCTACACCTATGCGACCCATTCTATGGAGGGCGAGTGTAGCCTCTCTTTAGATGGCAAGCGTCTGCGCCCCTTCTTTGACTTCAAGGTGGCTGCGTTTTCCTGCTCTTACAATGGGGTGCTTGGTGAGACACCTTTGATGCAAGTGCCCATTCAAGTACTGACCGACACCGTACAGATGGTGCGTTTTCTACGTCGGAACAAGCACAACCTGAGTAAGAGCGTACTCTACATTGATATTTCGCAGCGGGCCGACAATGCGGAGGTGCAACGACTGGTGCGCCAGATGCGCCATCGTAATCCCTTTGGATGCAAGGCCATTCTATTAGGAGTCGAACAGCTTGGAACCTCAAGTTTAGGGCAAGCCGATGTTGCGCACAACTACGTGTTGGTGGAGGTCCTGGCTCATCTGGTGCCTAAGCGTGTGTCTGATGTCAATTTGGTCGTCAATACGCAGTACCGTCCGCAGTACGCCACGCGCAATGTTTGGGCACTCTTTCCAGGCGAAAGCGATAGTATCGTGGTGGTTTCGGCCCACTACGACCACTTAGGGCGCATGGGGGATGATGTGTTTTACCCTGGTGCCCACGACAATGCGAGCGGCGTTGCCGCTGCTCTTTCCATGGCACGCGAGCTCCGCGACAACAGGCCGCGCTACACCACCGTGTTCCTCTTCTGCAGTGGTGAAGAGGCGGGGCTGTATGGTTCGCGTTATGCTGCCACCCATCCGCTGGTCGACCTTGCACGGGTGCGCCTGCTGCTGAACATCGACATGTTCTGTGGTGGCGACGAGGGACTGATGGTCTTCAATGCAAAGGCTGCCAATACCCAGCCCTTTGTGTCGCGCTTGCAGACGCTCAACAGTGTGCTGCATATCGCTCCCGAGCTTAGGCTGCGCGAGAACCGCCCCAACAGCGACCACTATCCTTTCTCTTCCCTTGTTCCGTCACTTTACGTACTGACGATGGGCGGCCCCTATGGGGGATACCACTCGCCCGAGGACGTGTCGACGGGCTGTGGACTGCAGAATTTTTCCAACTACGTAACGCTTATTTCGTCGTTGCTGCTCTGATCAATAGGTGGCTTTACCCGACAAGTAAGTTTTTGTCGGCAGGGCTGAGTGTTGTGAATTGCACTGTTCCAAGCATTGAAACTAAACACGACAAAGAATATGAACGCACATTTTTTAACTTCTTTTTCAAGGCCAAAAGCTATATGGGTGCGCATGGCTATGGCCGTCGCACTGCTGTTGAGTGTTGCAGCATGTAATAAACCTGACCTTTACTCCCTCCGCGGCACGCTCTATACCGATAGCACTTGCTCCACACCCATTGCGGGAGCCAAGCTTTCGTTCGTGGGCGAGTGCTTCGAAGGCTATGTGAGTGGCACCTCTACCACAGATGGGGCTGGCCGTTTTGCCTTCTCCTATTGGCAGGATGGTGCGGACGCTTGGGAAGACAACTCTGTCATCCGTCCCAAGCTGTCTGCTGTGGAATACCTTGTGCAGATTAGTTATAACAATGAGATCCTGTGGATATCGGAAGCTAATGATGCATCGAATATGAGGCTATGGCCTGGGTGCAAGAAGTATAATGGCTACAATTGGCGGCTCAATAGCGAAGGCTCGCTGGGAGGAGGTATAAGATGAGACGGTTCAGCATTCAGCTACTTGTGGTTTCGTTCTTCACGACCCTTGCCTTCGGTGTGCAGGGGCAGGTGCTTGATGCCGCTCCGATGGGTGCCGTTGGCAAAAGGCACTGTGTGTCCATTCACCCCGTTCGGGTGCTGGGCGGCTTTGTCGATTTGGCCTATGAGCGTGCTTTTGCATCCCGCTCGTCGTGGATGGTCGAGACGGGTTTTACTGCCCATGGCATCAACGAGGCTCTCAGCACTCACGGTGTTTCCCTGCAGGGTGCCTACAAATTCCTGTTCCTTGCCAAGCGTCGCAACGTTGAAGTAGTTACCCGTGGACGTATGGCCAGTGGCTTCTTTTTCAAGATGGGGCTGGCGGCCATCGAGCAGTGGCAGACCTACGACTGCTACCGTGGTAACCAGGGGTGGCAACTGCTCACGGAGCGACACACTTACACTTCGTTCCGCATGGCGGCCACTTTGGCCCTGGGGCATCAGCATGTGGGCAGTGGGGGCTTCTTCTTCTCCGAGCAGATAGGCCTACCTATTACCTTCGTGCGTCGAGGTGCGTTGGAAAACGGGTCGTCCGTCGCGGGTAATGCATCCCTACTCAACGGCTTCTATTTCAATCTGAGCATTGGCTTCGCCTTTTAGGTGATACTGGTTTCTGGCAGGACTACATTATGTAATACGCCGCCGCGACCTCGGTCACGGCGGCGTATTATATATATAGGTGTGTACCTCCCCAGAAATCGGAATCCTTTTCGATCAATGGATGTGTACTCTGCCGCTGGAGTTCAAATGCTCTCGGTCTGACGGAAGAAGTCTGCTATGGCCTTTGCCTTGGCGGGTCCAATGGCTTTGGCCAAATCCTCTTCGCTTTGCAGCCGCAAGGCCTTCACCGAGCCGTATTTGAGCAGTAGGTCGCGTGCCGTCTTGGGCCCGATGCCAGGAATGTCGGTGAGTTGGGTGCGGATGGTGCCCTTGCTGCGCTTGTCGCGGTGGAATGTGATGGCAAAGCGGTGCACCTCGTTCTGAATCTGTTCCAACAAGTGGAAGAGGGGGTCGGTAGGGCGTAGGCCGACGGTGCGTGGAGGGAAGCCGTAGAGCAGTTCGGACGTATGGTGCTTGTCGTCTTTGGCCAGACCAGCAATGGGGATGTCCAAGTGCAGTTGCTCTTCGATGACTTGGCGTGCCACCTCCATCTGCCCTTTGCCACCGTCCACTATCAGCAGGTCGGGTAGGGGTTTCCCTTCGTCGTGCAGTCGGCTGTAGCGGCGGTGTATCACTTCTGCCATTGAGGCGTAGTCGTCGGGGCCTTCCACTGTTTTGATGTTGAACTTGCGGTATTCGGCCTTGTTGGGTCGGCCGCTGGTGAAGCGCACCATGGCTGCTACGGGGAAAGCGCCCTGTATGTTGGAGTTATCAAAACACTCTATGTTCGTTGGCAGTCGGGGCAGCCCCAAGGCTTGCTGCAGTCGCTCCAGCAGTTGCTGACGGCCGCCGTCGGGGTCGACAAGGGTGCGCTGGTGGGTGCATTGCAGGCGGTAGGCCTTCACGTTGCGCTCCGAAAGCTCCAGCAGTTGCAGTTTGTCGCCTCGCGCGGGGACGGTTTGGGTGAGGTAGTCGTCGGGCAGGTCGACTACGTGGAACGGCACTATCACTTCGTGCGCCGTACTTTCGGTCTGCTCGTGCAGTTGGGGTATGACGACGGCCAGCAACTCTTCGTCGCTTTCGTCCAGTTGTTTCTTGATTTCGTAGTTGAAGCTGTATACGATGTTGCCTTGTTTGATGCGCATCATGTTGAGGTAGGCATAGCGCGAATCGCTCATGATGGAGAACACATCCACATCGTGTACCGAGGTGCCCACCACGGTGGAGTGGCTCTGATACTCTTCGAGCAGGCGTATTTTGCGGCGCATAGCCTCGGCCTCTTCAAAGCGCAATTCGTCGGCCAGGCCAAACATCTGTTGCTTCATTTCCGTCAGCGTTTCGCCAAAGTCTCCTTTGAGCAGCTTCTCTATCTGCTGCACAAGCTGGCCGTAGTCGTGCTTGCTGATGAGGCCAGCGCAAGGGGCGGGGCACAATCCTATTTGATGATTGATGCAAGGCCGAAGGGGACGCTGCGCCACGCTCTGCTCTGTGAAGTGGTGATTGCATTTGCGGTAGGGGTAGAGCTTGCGGACAATCTCTTGCAGCTCGCGCAGCATGCGCCCATTGGGATAGGGGCCGAAGAAGTGGCCTCGCACACTTTCGCGGTTGCGGGTGAAGAGCAGTTTTGGGAAGTCCTCCTGGGTGAGGCAGAGGTAGGGGTAGGACTTGTCGTCCTTCAGCATACTGTTGTACTTCGGCTTGTACTGCTTGATGAGGTTGTTCTCCAGTAGGAGGGCATCCACTTCGGTGCGCACCACCGTAACTTTTACATCACAGATGTTGCGCACAAGCATTTTGATTTTGGCTGAATGCTCGTCGTAGTGGTTGAAGTAGGAACTGACGCGTCGGTGCAGATTGCGTGCTTTGCCCACATAAATTACCGTGCCGTCGCGGTTAAAGTACTGATAGACTCCGGGGTTTTCTGGTATAGTCTTCAGGCGCAGCAACAGGTGGTCTATGTGGGGATTGATGTGTGCGTCTATCATGGTGTGCAGCAGGCTGAGCCCGTGAGGGGCAGTACTACCACTTGATGGGTTTCACTTTGCGAATGGTCAGCCCAACGTTGGCTATGCCGTGTATTTCGTATTTGCTGGTGCCCTGCTTCAGTTCGATGCGCTGCTCGCCCCCGTTGCTGAAGAACATGTAGCTGCGTAGGGTGGTGGTGGTGTGTAGCAAGCCTGCCTGCATCTCGCCCGTGAGGGTGCCGCGCTGGTCGCGCAGGGGCAATTCGCTGGTGAACATGCGCCGGTTGCCAGCTGGGTCATAGATGTTGATGATGATGGGCAAGGCCGAGAGGGTGAAAGCCGCGGTGTCGAAGTCGGCTGTTACCGTGAGACTGTAGCCGCTTTCGTTGTCTGCAATGTCGAAGTTGAACGTCTTAGTGTCAAATCGTTGCCAGATGCGGTTCTCCAGTGGCACGGTCTGGTCCAGGATGGTCTGGTGCGCAGGGCCAGAACAGGCGGTGGCCATCATTAGCAGCAGTAGGGTGGCGAGGGTGCGTCTCATTGGTGGCGGGCTATAAGTTGCTGCAGAATTTGCACGGCGTTGGTAGCAGCCCCTTTGCGCAGGTTGTCGGCCACAACCCACAGGTTCAGCGTGCGAGGCTGGGTGGGGTCGCGGCGCACACGTCCCACGAACACTTCGTCGTGGTGCCATGCGTAGAGCGGCATGGGGTAGAGGGCTTGCGAGGGGTTATCCTGCAGCACCACACCAGGTGTGTGGGCAATGAGGGCGCGTGCCTCGTCAAGGTCAAATTCGTGGTGAAACTCGGCGTTCACCGCCTCGGAGTGTCCTCCCATGACGGGCACCCGAGCCACTGTGGCACTGACCAGGATGCTCTGGTCTGCAAATATCTTACGCGTTTCATCCACCAGTTTTTGTTCCTCGGTGGTGTAGCCGTCGTCCAAGAAGTCGCCGCCGTGGGGAAAGAGGTTGTGGTGGATGGGGTGTTGATAAGCCATGGGGTAGTCCTTGGGGTTGGCAATGAGGGTTGCATCGTCCAACTGCTCCTCGTGTTGCAGTTGGCATTTGGCCTTGAAGCCTGTGCCGGTGATGCTCTGATAGGTGGCAACGACGATGCGCCGCAGACCGTAGTGGCGGTGCAGTTCGGCCAAAGCCACCACCATCTGGATGGTGGAGCAGTTGGGATTGGCGATGATGCGGTCGGTCGACTTGACGGCATCCATGTTGATTTCTGGTACTACGAGGGGTATGTTCGGCTCTTTGCGCCATGCCGACGAATTGTCTATCACCGTGGTGCCTACTTCGGCAAAGCGCGGTGCGTACTGGCGCGAGGTGGAGGCTCCTGCTGAAAAAATGGCGTAGTCGGGGTGCAGGGCAATGGCTTCCTCCACGCTGACCACCTTCAGCTGTGCTGACCCCATGTTTATCGTCTTGCCTACCGAGCGTTCGGAGGCTGCAGCTATGACCTGATGGGCTGCAAAACCCTGCTCGTGGAGCACTGTCAATATCTCGCCTCCTACAAGGCCGGTGGCTCCTACAACTGCTATCTTCATTGTCTGTGTCTTTAAGTGTTTCATTTCTTTGTGGCAAGGCGTGCCACGGCGAGTGCTGCACGGTGAGGAGAGGTGCTGCCGCCCATAGGGTGTGTGGCATGCCCTACGTCACTGCGTTCGCTATCATGGGGTTGACCTTGCCGAGGTCAAGAGCCTCTACGTGCAAAGGTACACAAAAAGTACGACATGGCGCAGCTGTGTACCGCTGCCTGCCGCTGCAGGTGAAAGGCTGAAACGATGCGTGGCATCGTTTCCAATGCTGCATGGGGGTGAGGCAGAGGTGTGGGGCGGCAGGGTCAATGGCCTTCTGCATCAGCCCCTATGCCGTACAGAAAGGGGCATCATCTCGTGCGGATGATGTGCCTATGCTGTACGGCATGAATGAGCGCCAACTTGTTGTATGAGAGAAAAGTTGAGGGATAGAATGCCAGATGCCGTTCGACTTCAGCGCGGAAGTCGTACAGCATAAGCCCTCGCGCCCCAGCGCGAGGTGAACTCCGTTGAAAGAGTGGGGGAAATAATGTCGAGGCACTTCGACGGGCGGGCCGTTGTACGGCCCAGTCCGACTGCGCGCGCTCGCGACGATGCAAAGGTACGACTTTTGGCGCAAACTGGAATGGGAGGAAACAAAAAAAACTGCGGCTATCATGGTGTGATAGCCGCAGCTGCAATGGGTTGTGTTCTGCCTCAGGGGTACTGCTACTTGACGCGTGCCAGCCCCTCGACCGCCTGTTTGTAGTCGGGGTCGATGTTCAGAGCCGACTGGTAACTGATACGGGCGTTGGTGCGGTCGCCCTTCAGTTCGTAGCACAATGCTCTGTTGGTGTAGGCCTCCACATAGTCGGCATCGCAGGCGATGGCCTGCGAGAAGAGGTCGATGGCTGCATCGTAGTCCTCAAAGTAGAGCATCTCTATGTAGCCTCGATTGTGCCAGGCATACTTGTTGTGCGGTTCGACTTCGAGCATGCGAACGTACCACTCCTCGGCCAGTTCCGCCTCTTCCTTTTCCTGGTAGAACATGGCCAGATTGTACATGGCATTGGTGTTGGCGGAGTCAAGCCGTATGGCCGTCGTCAGGTATTCCACGGCGAGGTCGCGTCCACCCGCAGCATAGAGCATGCCGAGCTCCTCGAAGGCGGGGGCGTAGTCGGGGTAGACCTCGCTCACGCGCCGATAGAGTCGTGCGGCTGCTGCCGTGTCGCCTTTTTCCTTATAGATGTAGGCCTTCATGAATAGCGCAGTGCGGTTGTCGGGGTCGCGCTCTGTAACTTTGGTCAGTGTCTCGAGCGACCGGTCGAAGTCGCGACTGAAGAAGGTTACCTCACCCATCTTGAGCAGGGCTTCCATATTGTCAGGCTCTAAGTTCAGTGCTTTTTGGAGTGCTTGGTAGCTCTTGCTCACGTTGCCGTTGGCAAAATAGGCATCGCTGAGGGCTATTTGGTAGGCCGTCTGGTCCTCGTCCAGTTCGCAGGCACGCTGCAGGTCGTTGATGGCCTCGTTGATGTGCTGCTGTTCAATGAGCAGTTTGCCGCGCTCGTAGTAGAGGTGGGCATCTTTAGGAGACTTCTTTATCTCGTTGTCGAGCATCGTCAATTGTTCGCTGATGGTGAACTGACTGCGGTCGGTGGTGTTGCGGCAGGAGAAGAGGAATAGGGTGCTCAGTGCAATGCCTATGGTAGCCAGTTGGAGGCGTGAAGTGTATTTCATGATGTGGTGTTTGTGGTACACAAGTACGGTGAGTGGTAAAAATATTTGGTGTGAAATGAAACTTTTCTTGCGTTTCGTACGTAAGAGTAGGACGTGTTTACTAATAAATGTTTTGTAGATGTTATTTATCGGTGAAGTCCGCCCAACAGGGCGGACTTCATTTCTTATGGCATCGGCCGAAGCATGTTGGCGGTTGGCGAGGTTCAGCGTGTGGACACACGCCGCTTGCGCCGCTCAACGATGAGCAAGGCCAGTCGACGTAGCAGGAGAGGTAAACTGATGGCCAAGAAGCTGGACACTACGATGAACAGCGCAAAGGGATAGCGCCCTGTGGGGAGCCACCAGATGGCGGCATAGGCACAGCCCCACACCACAAAGAGTTGCAGCAGATATATCCAGTAGCACCCTTCGGACACCTGGCGACAGGTGCGCCGTAGCCAGCCAGCCAGTCCAAGCCAGCGTGCGCACACGTAGCAGGCGGGCAATGCCAGTAGGCCCGTGAACACAGGCAGCAGGACAGGAGCTTGTCCAGTCAGCGACAGTACGCTCCATGCTGCGAAAGGCAAGGCAGCCAAGCCCCATTTCCAGGTGCGGATGGTGGCGAGTTCGTCGGTGTGTTGTGCACACACTATGCCCAGTAGGAAAAAGAAGGTGTAGCGGCAGTAGAGCGAGGCACCGCACATGGGCCCGGCGGGCAGTAGGGGAAGCCCTACACTGGCAAGGCACAGCACCATCTGCCACCGCTGCGGCAGCGCAAAGAGGAGGGGCACCACCACATAGTAACCCATCAACAAGTAGATGTACCAAAGGAAGCTGGCCTCGGACTCCATGGGGTAGAGCAGCAGGTTGCGCATGACACTGCGCAACTGCTCCGCTGTGTCGCCACCGCTAAATCCAGTGGTGGCGTAGGCTACAATCAGTCCGATGGCGAGGTAGGGAAAGAAGAATTTTGTAAAGCGGCGGCCTACGTAGCGTCCATAGTCTGCCACGCACTTCACACCGCGGTAGCTGTAGCGAACCAGGAGTCCCGATAGGAAGATGAACAGCGACATGTGGAATGCATAAATCCACTCGTGCAATCGGTCGCTGTACCAATGGGGAGCGAAAGGTACGCTCTGATGTCCCACCACAACGAGGGTGATGGCAATGGCCATCATCGCATCAACTGTTTCCAAGCGGGGACGATGTGGCGACGGTTGTGGCGCGTCGGCGTTCTGCTTCGTTGCCACGGTTTTATTTCTTGCGTTTTTGCTCAATGTGTTTCAGAAGATTTTGGCGGTTGCTGCTGAATGTGAGCACGTCGAGGGTGCGGTTGTAGTGCATGGGGTCAAGACAGTAGTCGTAGGCATACTTGAGGAACTCTAACCGGTCGTTGTCGAGGTCGATGGTGGCGGCCAGCAGTACCAGCTGTGATACTGTCATGGGACGGGAGGCGGCATAGCTCTTGGCCAGGTCCAGCCGATTGCGGTTGAAGGGCTCGGTGCGAAGACGGTTGGCCATCTCGCTGACCTCGCGGTCGGCCACGGGCTGAGGCGACGCAGGAATGTGCTGAGGGTTATTTCTGCGGTCGTCGTTGGTGGGCGGTGTAGGTCGCGAGGAGGGTTGCGGCACTGTACGCTCGGGTTCGCCGCCCTCAATGTGCAGGGCTTTATCGTGTCGACTGTAGGATACGGTCAGTTTCTGTGGGCCGGGCTTTACGTGGATGCGGGCATAGGCGGCTCGTTCTTCGGGCTTGCTCAGTACTACGATAACGTCGTGTGTCCCTGGGAAGATGTCCTTGACAAGCGCATTGCTGCTGGGTTTGCCCGAGTGGGGTGCGCCATCAACGTAGACGACGAACTTTTCATTGCCTGCAGCCGCAAAACTGAGGTTCCCCTCCTGTGGCGGACGGCCGTGCTGAGCCGACAGGCTGACGCACAGTAGGGCTGTGGTGAACAGGAATGTGCAGAACTTCTTCATAATTGGTTGGTGTTTGATGTTGATGATTTGTTACTATGGGGAGAGACAAGCTGTGGCCTACACGGTGTCAATGAAGTTGCGCTCGGCACGGCTGAACACGACGAGGCCGAGGAACATGGTTACGCAAAGGCATCCCACGGTGTAGAGTAGTCCCATCCAGTCCATACTGCCAACGCCCGTCAGCGAATAGCGAAACGATTCGAAGATGCTGCTCAGCGGGTTGAGCCGCAGCAGCCAGCCGTAGCTCTTCTGCGACGCAATGCTCATGGGGTAGATGATGGGGGTGGCATACATCAGCAGACTGATGCCAAAGCCGATGAGCATGTTCAGGTCGCGGTATTTCACTGTGAGCGAACTTACAATCAATCCCCACGACATGGCAGTCATGGCTATTAGGAAAAGATAGACGGGCAGCAGCAGTAGCGACCATTGCGGCGCGAGGGGCGCACCTGTTAGGAGATAGTAAATGTAGACGATGATGAGCAGCATCAGCTGTATGCCAAAGGTGATGAGCGATGAGGTCATGCCGGCCAGCGGCACGATGAGCCGGGGAAAGTAGACCTTGCTGAATAGGCTAGCGTTGCCTGCCAAGACCTGCGAGTTGCTGTTCAAACAGGCGTTGAAATAGTTCCACAGCAGAATGCCGCTCAAGTAGAACACGGCTTGCGGTATGCCGTCGGTGCCGATACCTGCCAGTCCGCCAAAGACAAACATGTACATCACCGTGGTGAATATGGGGCTGATGAAGAACCAGGCCAGGCCCAAAATGGTTTGTTTGTACTGCGTTACCACGTTGCGACGCACGTAGATGGTGTACAGGTCGCGGTATTCCCAGAGGTCGCGTAGGTTGAGTTGGAAGAACCGTTTGCGGGGTTCGATTATGGATGTCCACTCTTCGGAGCTGTTGGGCTGTGTATGCATGCAAGAATGTGTGTTGATGTGTGTGATGATGTGCGTTTGGTTGTGTGCTGCACTTTGTGGAAGAAGGGGGTGTTGGCTTGGTTGGGCGTCAGTCCTTCTGGTACACCTGCTCGAGCAGGGGGATGATGCGGCGGTTACTGTAGAGTTCGATGGCGTGACGGTGCGCGTTGTGCCCCATCATGGTCAAGACGGTGCGCTGGGAGTTGAGTTGGATAATTATCTCCACCATGCCCTCTGTGTCGCCTTCGTCGAGCACGTAGCCTGTGTGGCCGTTGCGCACACTCTCATGGGTGCCACCAGCGGTGGTGCAGATGACGGGCAACCCCATGGCTTGAGCCTCTTGAGCCACGCAGCCCTGATTTTCGGCGCGCCCGTCGGCATCATGCCCACCAGGGAATAGAAAAAGGTCGCTCTCGGACAGCAGGGCTTGCACACGGTCGGAAGTGCAGGCACCAGCAAGGGTTATCACAGAGTCCACCCCCCGTTCAGCTACCCTTGTTCGGCAAGCCTCCATCAGCGGCCCATCGCCTATCATGGTGGCGGTGCAGATCACGTCGCGCTGCCGAAGGTTTGCTATTATCTCGATGAAAGTAAGTGGTTTTTTTAAGTCCACAAGTCGCCCTACGTAGGCGATGCGTAGCGGGCGGTCGGCATTGGGTGTGCGCTGCAAAGGCTGTTCCAACGCAGGATTGAGGCCGCAGGGCACGATGCACATTTTCTCCTCGGGAAATCCCATTCGAGAGGCCTGCTCAACGGCGAAGCGCGTTACGTGAATGAGGACATCGGCCTTTTGAAAGAGGAGATTGTACTGGTCGGGACGAGCTATTCGAGGCATGAAGTCGCAGCCGTGGAAGGTTACGACGAAGCGCGGTTTGCGCAGCAGGCCCCAGCGGCGCAACGTTGCTATGGGGGGGGCGTTGTAGCCGAAATGGACGTGCAACACGTCGTAGTGCCGAGTGGGCAGCGACAGACCCAACCAAAACGGGCGCCTGTCGAAATGCCCCCCCTCCCGTTTGCTCTGCATGGCGGCGTGCAACGTGGGCAGGAGGGCTGCTGGGTGGTGCAGACCGAAGCGCAGCAACAACCGCAGCAGTCGCCACGGACTATCGCATGGGGGACAGAACATAGTGCGCTCCAACAGTCGATGCTGCTCCAACAGCGGATGCATCGGCTCACTACTGCGCCCTGTGGCGTAGATGTCCACCTCGTGTCCCCGTTCGATGAGCCCTACCACCTGTGTGGCAATAAAGAGTTCCGACACCCGCGGAAAGTTATCGGTAATGACAGCAATTTTCATTGGAAGAGACTGGGCGGTTTTATGTATTATCTGTACTACATCAAGTCTTGGATCGAGAACAGGGACGCTTTATTTCAGTTGCCAGAGGCAACCGTTGTTGCCAAGCGACTTAGCCTTCTTGCCAAGCGACATGGCCTTCTGAGTCAAACATCGCAATCCTTACCGTGCCGTGGTGTCGGTTTTGCGCGTGTAGGCGAACTGTCGTCAAATGGCTCAAAAGCGGAATGTGCACCGTTCAAAACCATAATGCGCATTATTAGGGGTGGATAATGCGCATCATTGAAAAAGAGGGTCCGAAAAGTGCTTGTGTGTACTTTGCTGAATTTGGTTATCAAACTTTGGTCCTACGACTGAGGCAGGTTGACGAGTTCATTGTTTTGGGCTGTTATGAGTTGTCTGCTCTCTGGCACTCGACTGCCTGTCGTTGTTGACTGCACGCTGTGCGCTGTTATTCGGTGGCACTGATGCAGTGTCTGAGGTTTTGGTTTGTTCTCCAAACGCTATCACTGCAGTCTTGGGTTGCTGTTGCAGATGTACGCATTCTCTTCACATTGTTATGGCTTGTTCTCGATAGGAATGCCCGTGCCTTTCTTTCGCCCCTCGCATTGGGTGAACCTGGCTTGGCGTGTGCCAGTTGAGGCTGCTGTGGGGCACTCTGCCATGGTGTTGTCTTTCGGATTGCCACTCTTGGTCATGCTATAGGTTTGTTCTTCATCAGTAGCACACTTTTGTTTTTGTGGCTGCAAAGTTGCTGATAATGCAGCTTACCGTCGGCTGGGAGCGCCCATACTTCTTCGCAAACTGGCCTTGACTCACTCTTTCAACATAGTATTCTCGAATGACCGCCTCCCACTCTGATTGACTAAAATGGTAGACCCCTCCCGTTGTTTTCTCTGTTGTTTTCTCTCATCTTTGTTGACTGTTGTGTCAACTATTTTCAGCGCAAGGCAATTGCATTTATCTACTTTATGCTTCAAGTTTTCCTTGCGAGGACAAGGCAAAAAGAAGTGGAATATTACGATGTCTTCCTTGTCGTGCGTGGCAATGAGAACCCCAATGTGGGGCGACTTTCGCTCTTTGAGAATACTGGTGGGAATAAGAAAGCCATCTAAGAGTTGCTACCAACTCCAGCCGATATTCATTCTGTACAGGATTTGTGGCGCTTACTCCGCAGCCAAATACCCATTTGAAGCCAAGAGTCGGCCACTGCGTAGTGCCCTCGCTGCAGTGTCGTGAGTGCCTGGTGTTCAGTCTTGTACTGAGGAGTGAAGCGTTGCGTGGTCATTGTGGCATTCGCAAACAGTCTACGCAGCCAAGCTATACGCTGCTGGCGTTGAGCCGTAGGGTAGAGGGTATTCAGAATGTCGCGACAGCGAATGTTGATGCGCGACTGTACAAAACTGTTGTAGAAATCGGATTGAGCGATGTACGGCATCGTATTCCGACACTGTTCTAATGCCTCAATACTTTGCCACAGAACCCGCGGCCCATTGCGATGGCTCAACGAATGGGAGTAGACAATGCGGTGGTATCCATAGTATTCCACATCAACCACCGACTGTACATATTGACAATAACGTAGGTTGAACACCGCATCCTCACCGCAGGTCAACTCATTAGGGAAGCGCAGGAGGTGCTCCTTAATAATGTGCGCGTTGTAACAACGCGCCCATGGTGAGGAGAACCTCTCCATGGGCTGAGAGAGATAAAGACTGTTGCCGTCATGTTCCGTGGTTCGCCCCACGGGAAGCACTTTAGGCTTCGTCGCGACTGCGCGGTACTGCTTAATGTAATCCTCTTCAACCCAATCGTCGGCATCGACAAATAGTATCCATTCGCCCTGCGCTACCTCCAGCCCGTGGTTTCGTGCTGCTGCTGGTCCCGCATTGGCCTGTTGTAGGACGTGGATTCGAGCATCTGTAGCTGCCAAGTTCTGGCATATCATCCCCGACTCGTCTGTGCTGCCGTCATTCACCAGTATCAGTTCCCAATCCTTGTCGCTCTGCCTGCGAATACTCTCTGCACACCGCGCCAGCGTCGCCTCCGCATTATAAATAGGAATGATGAGGGAAAACATGGAAGATGAAGAGGTTTTAATTCGATTTGCAACAACAAAATTGATGGTGTAGAAGTTGAACCAAAACGTTGCGAACGCTTATGAGAGTAAACGGCCAGCTGTTGCGTTGGCGCAGCAGGGTATTCAGTTGCGTATTGTTCATCTGACGAACAATGCTATGCGCCATGTCCTGTTGACGAAACCAAAGCAACTCTTTGGTGTGTTGAAGAAGAACCTCCTCAATCTTATTTTGAGGGGTCAATGTGTCAACAAAGCGTTCAGCCCAATGAAGAAAGTCTTCGCAGGCTTGTAGTCGCTGTGGTAATGTGTTGTGGTTGGATGAAATGTTCAGGCCACTGCTACGTGAGTAGAGTAGATATTTATCAGAACAAACAATGCCATGTTTCATTCCTGTTCGGACTACCGTGGCATCGTCGCTGTAGTATCCCAGAGGGAAATCAACAAAACCACCTGCCTCTTCTAATGCTGTTCGGCGAAACATAAACTCGGGCAATGTCTGCATCCTGTGGGCAATATTGCGATAGTAAAAACTTTCTATGGCACTTTCCCACTCTTTACAGGGTGCGGAAATATCAGTTATTTGCCCTATGGAATCCATGCGGCAAATATGACAATGAAAGACGTCAGCGAGAGGGTATCTCTTGGCAAGCCTATCCATCTCGGACAGATAATTGGGCAGATATACATCATCATCCGATGCCATGATGATATATTCGGAATCGCTTAAATCAACGCAATGTTGCCATTGCGCTATAAGGTTGATCCCTCCCAAATTTCTTTCATTTTTGTAATATTGAATCCGATTGTCGGAGAAAGATTGCACAATACTGTCAATATCTTCTGGCGAAGCATCATTAACGATCACCAACTCATAATTTGGATAGTCTTGAGATAGGATGCTTGTAATAGCCTCATGTAGAAATAGAGCCTTGTAGGCTGGTAAAAGAAAAGAAAAACGGGGAGTCATCTTGTTATCGATGAAATAGATGTTTTACCCATACTAATGGTTGCAATAATGCTTGTCCTAATCGATATGAGGGCGTTTGGCTTGTGATAAATACTCCGTGATTATATGTTATCCGTTGTAAATGGTCAGCCCATCGTTCCAAGCCATCTATTAATTGCGAACTGTTTAATCCGACAATGAGTGGTAGGCTATCTTTCCACTTTTCGTACCATACTTTTTGTGCTTCAAAGAAAGTGGAAGAGAGGCTTTGTTCAATATTGTTACGATGTTCTAACAGAATGTTTTTTGTAACTAATGTCTTCATACCAATAGCTCTGATTTGCATGCAAATGTCCATATCGTACATGTGAAAGCCATCATATGTTTTAGTGTCGAAGCAAATTTTTTCTTTACTAAATAGTTTACTCGGTATACACATCCATACTCCGTCACAGACTGCTACTTCAGAGAAGCCTGCTTCATTGAAAAAACGTGTCTCGTTGACTAACTTTGTTTTAGAGCCATATTTTTGATAGTAGTAGTATGAATGCAAAAAACTGTCGCTCCAATAGCAAGGATGATTTAGTAATATGTGCCCCCCAATTACACCCAAGCATCCACAATCAGTATGTTGGGTGAAAATATTCTGAACTTCTCTGCCCCAATCATAGCTGTGCATAACTGCATCTTCGTGCATAAAACATAGGATCCCCCCATTTTTAACCCTTGAATGCTCTATCCCTACGTTATATGCACTAAATATTGAATACTTGTTTTGACTATTATCAATTACTATGATCTCGTGGTCGCACCCGATGGTAGATTCGATATTATGACGCTGTTCAATACTAATGTCTTGCTTTCGAGAACAGATTATAACTGAAATCATAGACTACAGATCAGGTTTGTTGCGAATGTTCAATAAAATATTCAAAGAGATTCGTAAATTGAGAGGAAAGTCTCTCTTGAAATACTGAGGTTAGCGATGATCCTTTTTGACAATCAATTCTGATACGCGACTGACATGAGTCTGTATTTTGCCAAGTCGTGTCAATCCGTCTTCTATCGATTATCAATGCTTCATGCCCTCCTATCGTCCTCATCTTGTGATGTACAAGATTTGTAAGAATATATAGAAAATCTTTAAGAGGGATATTTGAATCTTTTTATATTATAATCGAACCGGGGAAAGGGGAAGGATATACATTTAAAATTAGCATGACTACGCATTAGTGCTGATAGTGGGGTGTTTCAGCATTGTATCAAATGTCAGGGGAATAATTCGATTTTTACCGAATTTCCATCCGTGAGAGATTAAGTTCTTCTCTAATGTCCTCATTTCAGAACAATATTCCACATGGAGTTGCAAGCGTTCGTAAATTTTTTACAGCATCTTGGAAGTTTTCGCCCGTTGAGGCAATGTCGAGAAAAGGACGATAGACCGCAAAATGTTCCTCTTCTTGGGGAATGTTTATGTCTATATTAAACTTGAACCTGTTTGGGGTAATTACAACTTAGTTTTTTATGATTGCGTATTGTTGAACAGTTTTACTTCTTTGTTGCGTTTATTATGAAAGATGAATAGTGTTTGTGAAGAAAAAAACACAATCAATCCCAGTGAGATATCAGGAAAGCCTTTGTGAAACTGTTGTTTTTATTTAGATGCTCTCAATATGCCATGTCGAAAGAATGGAGGATACATATCATCAAATATATTGACTAACATATATCCATCAGAGAAATTGGTTTTGTAGCCAATATTGTTGAATAAGGTTCTTATTACATCCTCATCTTGGTATCGGTGATAGGTACAGCAGGCAATTTTCCACTTACGATCCTCTTTTTTAGGAAAGATGCTGCTTCTTGGAGAACAAGACGCTCCATCCCTTCAACGTCCATTTTCAGAAATATTGGTCTATTGGCATCTTGCATGGATGATACCAAATCTGGCAGTGAAATACTGTCTGTCGTAGTTGTGCATTCTAGTTTTAATTGTAATATAGTTACCTTCTCTTTCCATGGGGTAAAAGTATGGCGTAGGGGCACATTCCATCTGGAGTCAAATTCCAAAAGTATATATGTGATGCCTTTTCTACAACATCTAGCGCAAATAAAACTTCGGCGCATACAGCGTCTATTAGAATATCGTTAAAATCAATATGAAAGTTTTCTGTTTGATAGCGGTGTGGCGCATGAGTAGTGTATTGTTCCCCAACAAGATTTTTGGTACATAGTAGGTACGAATAATAATCCCTGCATTCTTGCAAACTCATATCGGAAGGGAAGTAGAGCCTTTTGTTCTGGTGAACTACATAAGGCAATTGATTCTCGCTATCAAAAGTGCTTTCTATATTGGGAATTGGTTGTACAAAAGGATAAGGGGAAACGGGTAGTGTTTGCTTTGTTTCAATGTATTGTAACTCTTCTTTATAATGTATTGCTTCTTGTGGATGAAGCTTAAAGTAGCCAAGCAAATAGCATACTTTATCTTTGCTTGACTGTTTTATCTCTTGTGTTTTTTGCAGATGAGAAGTCTCAATGTATAATTTTTTAGAACAAAGATATTTGATATTACCCCAACAAAATCTTTATACAATTTTTGTTTTCAAAAGTGATGTTCATCGCTGGGTTAGGCATTGAGAATACTTGTTTCAAACATAGTGAAGCCCCATCCATAATGCCACATAGCAAAATGTTGGTCTGAGGTTATGTGTGGACGGTCTATATCGAACGAAATTGCATGGAGAACAATATCATAGTTCGTCTCCCCTGTCAACATGTTGCCATGTCCAACAGAGAAAGATATTTCGTATGCTCCATAAGCAAGACGATGGTTACTGATTCGGTAAAGTATGGTCTTGACTTCACCACTCTCAATGTCAAAAAGTGCAGAAGAGGAACTGGTTGCAATGTTAGTATGGTTGGAACTTATTGTACAACTGATGCGACAATCTTTCTTCGTTTTGTTGCCCTTGAGAGTAATTGCTAAAATGATGTCTTCGTCTGAGGCGTATGTTTGAGTGTGGTCGTGAAGTGTGATGTCCCAAAAATAGACATCAAGATTGTACTGGAGTTGACGTTTGTCAATAGTTTCTCTGATATTGGTTGGTTGAGAGGTACTTTTACAAAGAGTTCTAGTATAATAGTCCACTGCATCGTTGACAGGAGCGTTATACATAACCACGCCATTATCTAAAGCAATAGCACTTTTGCATAGGCTTCGTACACTGTTCATATTATGGCTGACGAACAGGACTGTACGGCCCTGGCCTTGGCTAACATCCTGCATTTTGCCGATAGCTTTCTTTTGGAATTCAGCGTCGCCGACGGCTAAGACTTCGTCAACGACGAGAATCTCGGGGTTTAGATGGGCCGCGATTGCGAAGCCGAGCCGTACAGTCATGCCGCTACTGTAGCGTTTGACGGGCGTGTCAAGGTAGCGTTCACAACCGCTGAAGTCCACAATCTCGTCCAGCGAACGGTCTATTTCCCATTTTTTCATGCCGAGGATACTGCCGTTCATGTAGATATTCTCTCGCCCAGTGAGTTCCGGGTGGAAGCCCGTCCCCACTTCGAGTAGTGAAGCGATGCGCCCCCGAGTGTAGATCTTTCCAGTGGTGGGATATGTTACGCGTGAGAGAAGTTTCAGTAGGGTGCTTTTGCCAGCACCGTTCTTGCCAATGATGCCGAGAACGTCGCCTTGCTGCACCTCGAAGTTGATGTCCTTAAGAGCGTAGACATAGTCGGAGGTGCCTTTTTTGCTGCGGTCGTTGGTCTCACCTATCTTGAGATAGGGGTCTTCTTTGCCGCGCACCGAGGTTATCCACCAACGCCGCAGGTCGTGGCTCAGTGTGCCAGTGCCTACAGTGCCGAGGCGGTAGAGTTTGCCTACCTGTTCAAATCGAATGACGGGTTGTGCCATTTGAAAATGTTGGTTATTGTAGGGTTGTCGTGCTTGAGAGTGAGCATCCAGTTCTTTGTCTTTGTTGGATGACAAAATGGAGTTCGGAGGATAGGAGTGAACAGGGTGAACGGTTGTGTGTTGCAGACTGTGCTTATGGGCAATTGGGCTACAGCGAGCTTTCGTATAATGCACAGCAACCGCACGGTCGCTCCCATGTAAGATGCGTTCCATATAGCGTATGCCAATCTTTCCATTGGATATAGATGTTGCCTCCATACGCAGGACTTCGCTAACGTCAAATGGGTGCTGTTTATTGTGCAGAGACGCGTTGGGAAGGTTTATTTGTCGCAGGGAGGGGCTGTGTGGGTTGCGAGATGGATGAGGATATTCTCATCCGATTGTTTTCGAAAACTGCTGTAATAAATGTCAGATGTTACCACGTTTTATGCATGGGTGGTGTTGCTATAAATATAAGGTATATGCACGCCGAAAGCTGCATCTTCCATTGGAAAATACAGCCTTCGGCCAAGGATCTTATATCAGTTATCAGTTGGCCAGCATAACAGGCATGACCAGCATCAGTATGTCTTCGTTCTTGTGTTCTTCGCTGTCTTCGTAGACAGGGAAGAGTATTCCTGCACGGTTGGGATGCGACATGTCGATCTCTATCGATTCGGTGTCCACATTGCTTACCATCTCTGTGAGGAAGCGTGCATTGAATCCAATCGACATGCTTTCGCCCTCATAGCGACAGGGAAGTTTCTCGTTGGCGTTGTTGGAGAATTCGAGGTCTTCAGACGATATGGTCAACTCCCGTTCGCTCATACTCAGTCTGACCTGGTGGGTCGATTGACTTGCAAACAGGCTTACACGGCGCAACGTGTTGAGTAGTGAGTTGCGGTCCACAAGCAGTTTGTTTGGATTCTCTTTGGGGATAGCAGCTTCAATGTTGGGATATTTGCCTTCCACCAAACGGCACAGCACAAACATGTTGTCGAATGCAAAGCTTACGTTGATTGTGTTGTAGGACATCGTTACCTCGCAATCCTCTTTGCGTGAGCTGAGGATGTTCTTCACGATTGTAACGGGCTTGCGGGGCAGAATGAACGATGCGTCGTTGTCGTTCTTGAGGTCGGTGCGACAATAGCGTACCAGTTTGTGGGCATCGGTTGCAACGAAGGTCGTGCCCTGCTGATTCATCTGGCAGAATATGCCCCCCATCTGTTGCCTCAAGTCGTCATTGGAACAAGCAAATGCAGTCTTGCCTATCGCATCGACCAACGCTGAAGCTGGCAGGCTGATGCTGACGGGTTCTTCCATTTCGGGCAAGGTGGGATAGGTTTCTGCACTTTGACCCGAAAGGGTGTACTTGCCCTCTCCCGAGGTGATGGTGATAGCGTAGGTCTTGTCGTTTGCCGAGAAGGTGAGGGGTACGTCGTCCATGTTCTTGAGTATGTCAAGCAGCAGTTTGGATGGTACGCACAACTCGTTCAGTTCGCCTGCCCGACCCGATTCCAGGTCTATTCGTGCTACTATTGTAGTGTCCAGGTCAGTCGATTTGACGGTCAGCACATCGCCGTCGATGTGGAAGAAGAAGTGGGAAATGATGGGTACCGTATTGTTTTGGGTGATGATGCTGCTGACGGCTTGCAGCTGCTTCGACAGGTGTTGGCTGTTGACGATGAATTCCATGGTGATGTATTGTTATGTGCTCCTGCGTCTATGCAGTTTTCTTTTTGCAAAGGTAGCCTCTTTTTTCGGGATGCGCTTCTGCTGGGTGTCTCTTTTTATCAACAAGCGGTGAATTACGCCCCTTGCAGTGTCTCGTGTCGATGTCGGCAGGATTCTTCCATCTTTGTGCTCATATATATAAGGATTCGCGCGCGCGACACGTGGTCTACCATCGTCCGGAGGCTCCTCCGCCTCCTGAACTGCCACCGCCAAAGCCTCCAAAGCCTCCGAATCCGCCGCTGCTGCCAAAACTTCCACCGCCTCCGAAGCTGCCTCCCCAGGTACTCCCGCCCCAAAAGGTGTCGCCTCCGCGACTGCTGTTGGACGAGCTGCCCTGGTTGGGGTGATGTCTTGAGTAGATAATGAAGATGATTACAATGATAATCAGGATGATGATGAACGATGCTCCCACGCCTTCCTCGCTGTCGTTTTGTTTGGCTTGTTCGTAGCTGTATTCGCCAGCGCACACGGGTATGATAACATCCAAAGCGGCATCGATTGCTCCGTAGTAGTCATTGTTGATTAGCTTCGGTATCATTTGGTGGTCAATGATGTGTCTACAGAACGCGTCGGGCAAGGCTCCTTCCATTCCGTACCCAGTCTGTATGCGCACTTCCCCTGCAGAACTGTTCTTCGGCTTGAGCACAATGGCTACTCCGTTGTTGAGTTTTTTGTCGCCCACGCCCCACTTTTCCCACAACCGTTGTGTGAAGTTGACAATGTCGTCGCCTCCGAGGTCGGGGGTGAGTAGCACGAGAATTTGTACCGACGTCGTGTCGTTGCACTCCAGCAGCCTTCGCTCGATGTGTGCAGCTTGGTCGGCGGTGAGTATGCCGGTGTAGTCGTTGAGTAGCTTTTGCGTTCGCGACGGGAGCCACCCCGATGGGAGCGATGTGTCTGGTATCTGGAAGGAGGGGGCTGGTGGCAGTGCAGGCGTTGTGTCGTGGGTGTCGTCTCCCCCAAGCGAGTCCACTATGGCCTCCAAGTCGAAGGAGGGCTTGTCGACAAGTCCGTCTGTCAGATTTTGACCACAGGCCGTACTTGTCGACAAGGCGACAAAAAGTACTGCAAGGAGTCTTCCCATCCAATGTTTAGTGGTGAAGGCCGTGCTTCTCAATGTGGGAATGCTGTATTAGAATTCGAAGTTCACCTCAGGCGCTTTGTCTGCACCTTCTGCTGCGGTGAAGTAACCTTTCTTCTCAAAACCAAATATTCCTGCTATTAGGCTGTTCGGAAACCGACGTATGAGTGTGTTGTAGGACTGCACGGCTTCGTTGAAATTCTTACGCTCTACACTGATGCGATTCTCGGTGCCTTCCAGTTGAGTCTGCAGGTCGCGAAAACTTTCCGTGGCCTTCAATTCTGGGTAGCGTTCCACCGTTACGAGCAGGCGCGACAGTGCCGAGCCCAGTCCGTCTTGAGCCTTTTGGAAGGCGGCGATGTTCTCTTCGGTCAGTTGGTCTGCCGATAACTGCACACTCGATGCTTTGCTGCGAGCCTCTATCACATCGGTGAGTGTACCCTTTTCGAACTCGGCGGCACCTTGCACCGTTTTCACCAGGTTCGGAATGAGGTCGAGACGGCGCTGGTACACGTTCTCCACTTGCCCCCAAGCCTTTTTTACATTCTCTTCCTGGCCTACCATTTTGTTGTTGGCGCTGATGGCCCACAATACCACGACTGCTACGACAGCAATGATTACCCAAATGCTCTTTTTCATCTTTTTCTGTTTGGTGTGTTGTTGTGAATATGTTCTATGTCCTGTATTTATTGACTGCTAACGTGTGGCGTACGGATTTATTGTTGTGGCCGTGGTTGCAACGGCTGTTGAGGAGGCCGTAGTGCAGTCGGATGTGCGCTCTATCTGGCTGTGTGTATGGGAGTAGCTCTGCGTCTCTTACGATTGTGGTGCGCAGGTGCTGTTAGGACTGAAGAGGGTGTCGTACGGCTTATGTGTGCTTTTTTTAGTAATTTTGCAGTGTTTTAATACGAACCAACCGATGAGAAAACACTTATTATTTACTGTCGCGCTCGTTGTGTGCTGCTGGACAGGTAATGGACAAGATGTGGTCAATCTCCGCATGAGTAGGGAGCAGCTTGGACTGCGTGGGGCCGTTTCGTCGCTCGATGAAGACCATTTGGAGCGTAAGGATTACTTCCGAAGCGACTGGCCTCAACGGTCGTGGTTCCGCAAGGACTTGCGCCAGTTCCTACAGGAGACCGATGGACGCATCATTACGTTCCGCTCCAACGGCCTACTGAATGAAGTAACCTATACTCGACAGGGTGTGAAAGGGCGCACTACGTCGTGCACCTATTCCCGTGGTGGCCTGCTCAACCACTTCACCGGCGACGGATACAAGATGGAGGCAGCCTACAAGGGTAATCAGGTTGATGTGAATCTTTTTGCCGAGACACGCAGCTACGACCAGAAGGTTGACCTGGCGCGTGCCGACCTCAATACCACGGCGTTCAAGTATACCTACCCGTTCGACATGAAGTGCCGTCAACAGCTCTCGGACGAGAACCGTGTGCTGCGTTCCACCTATTACTATATAGACAGTATGCCGGCGCGTGAGTACAACTATGTGTATGACTACCGAGGACTGGTTACCGAAGAGCGGCTGCGCGACTACTCGCGTGGGGGTGATGGCACGGAGGTCGTTACCAGTTACCGCTATGACGGTAATGGTTTTCTCATTTCTAAGTCGGTCAAAGGCATCGCCGCCGATGACCTCTATACCTACCGCAACAACAAGTGGGGCGATTGTGTGGAACTCAAGATAGACTATGCTTACGGCACCACCGTGTACGATTTCGAGTACGAGTATGACTCCATCGGTAATTGGACCATGCGTCTGTGCTTCAAGGATGGCGAGTTTCTCGATGCAACTTTGCGCACCCTCACTTATTATAAGATGTCGCGCAAGCAGCGCAGTGCTTCCGACGGCGAACTGGTGCTGGCATTCGATGAGCCAGCCTATGAGTCTGACGACGTGGCCACTCATGCCGATGGTGCTCCCAAGAAGGGCAAGGCTCAAGTCAAGTCGAAGCGTGCTCCCGAGCAGACCGAGCGTCAGGCTCCCACGACGGTGAAGCGTTCGAAGAAGGGCGAAGCGTCGTCTGCTCCAGAGGCCTCCTCCAAGAAGTCGGCCAGCAAAGAGGCTAAAGCGTCGAAGAAAAAGGATGCGAAGTCGGCAGCCGATAAGCCCAAGGGCCAGTCGCAGAAGCAACAGACCGTTAAGCAGAACAAGTCAGAGAAAACAGCTGTGAAGAAGACTGACAAGGCTTCGAAGAAGAAAGACCAAGGGGCAAATGCTGACAAGAAGAGCAACAAAAAAGAGCAGAAGCAAACTGTTGCCACCGACAAGAAGCAGCAGAGCGACAAGCAGGCTGTGAAGGCCGAAAAGGCTGCCAAGAAGGCTCAAGCCAAGGCTGATAAGGAGCGTGCAAAGGCCGAGAAAGCAGCATTGAAGGAGCAGCAGAAGGCCGAAAAGGCTGCCAAGAAAGCGCAAGCGAAGGCCGAGAAGGAGCGCATTAAGGCTGAGAAAGCAGCTCAGAAGGAGCGTGCAAAGGCCGAGAAAGAGGCAAAGAAAGCGCAAGAAAAGGCCGCCAAGAGCAGCAAGAAAGCGAAAAACAAGTAGAGCCTGCACGCAGCTTCACGAGCGTCGGCCATACACCGACTGCCCGATTTCAACCAGGCGGGCACCTGTAATAAGGCAGGTGCTCGCCTCTGTTTTTAGCCTGTGTGCTTGGCGTATTATAGCCGCGAGTGTGCAGCGGCAAGTATTTGGGTGGCACTCTGTTATGTTTGGCGCTGTGTGGAACGGGAGTGTATGTGCTGAAAAAGTTGTACTTTTGCACCTCGGAACATCATTTGATTGCGCCGGTAGGTGCCGCCCAGTGGCGATGCGAAGTTCCCTCTAATGAGGGGTGTCGACAGTTTCTTTCCCTTACGTTTTTGTGATGCGAATCCTTGCCCCGATGAGTCTACACCGATGGGCGATGAGGACGATGCTGTTGGGCGTTGGGCGCGGTGTCGTAGTGCTCAGAGTCCTCTATTCTGCAATCTTTCGGAGAACCATGTTGTTTCGGACGTTTTTTGCCGTACGGCATCGGCCTAAAAAACGTGCGCCATCGGCCCCAATGCTGTACGGCATCGGATCCGATGGTGTAGGGGATGTGGTGCGAGGGGCGCACTGCGTAGGCGAGTGTGGGGAAACGAGGGGTGGGGCAGGGCGCGTGGCGGTGAGTGGTTGGGCTCACTTGGCTGCAGGTGCAGCAGCCCTGCTACTATTGACCAGGACAACTCCGCCTACCACCATACAAGCTGCCAGAACTTTTTGCCACGTGATCCTGTCCATGCCGATGCTGATACTGATGATGGTGGCCACGATGGGTTGGGTGTAGCTGTACATGCTGACGAGGGTCGGCCGTATGTTCTTCTGTCCGATGGGTATCAGGAAGTAGGCCACAAAGGTGGCCATCACAATGAGGTAGGCCAATTCGCTCAGCATGCGGGGTGTAACCAGTGTCCACTGCACACCGTGTACCTGTGGGAGCGCTAAGGGGAGCGAACACAGCGCGGCAAACAGGAACATCCACTTCATGAAGGTTACTGCCCTGTAGCGTGCAATGAGCGGTCGAAAGATGCCGAGGTAGAGGGCGAAACTGGCCGAGTTGAGCAGTACAAAGAGAATGCCAATGGGGCTGGTGTGCTCCACGCGTGCTTCCGCATGGATGGACTGCAGTATCAGAAATACTACGCCCACAAAGCTGAGGGCTACGCCCCCCGCCTTCTTGGTGGTGATAGGCTCTTTCAGCACGACGGCGGCCACCAACATGGTCATGATGGGCGTTACGGAGTTGATGACCGACAGGTCTACCGGTGCGGTGTAGCCTATGGCAGTCAAGAATGTCCACTGGGGTATCACCAGGCCGAGCAGCGAGGCTCCCAAGATGGGCAACAGGTCGCCCCGTGCCACCTTTTCCTTCGGCAGTACGAGACTGAGTAGCCAAAAGAGCATGGCCACCACGATGCATCGTATCGACGTTATTACGATAGGTGGAAAGGCATCGGTAGTGGCAATGTCGCGACAGACGATGATGTTGAACGCAAAGATGATGTAGGTTGTCAGACAGGCCAAGTGGCCGATGAGTGTCTTATTCATGCTTTATGCCAACGGTTGGAACGGCGAATGTGGTTGGGGAGCAACGTGTGCTATTGTTGCAGGAAATCGCGCAGTGCGTCGTTGAGCGACGTCTTCTTGTCGGTGCTCTCCTTGCGGTGGCCTATGATGAGTGCACATCCCACCTGATAGTCGCCAGCTGGGAAATGCTTGGTGTAGCTGCCCGGCACCACCACGCTGCGTGCCGGCACGTGCCCGCGATACTCGGTTGGTGTGCTTGTTGTTACGTCAATGATGTGAGTGCTTGCCGTCAGAATGGTGTTGGCCGCAAGCACCGCTTCGCGCTCCACACGGACGCCCTCCACCACGACACAGCGCGAGCCGATGAAGCAGTGGTCCTCAATGATGACAGGGGCAGCCTGCAGCGGCTCCAGCACGCCGCCGATGCCTACACCACCGCTCAGATGTACGCTTGCTCCGATTTGAGCACAACTGCCCACCGTGGCCCAAGTGTCGACCATAGTGCCTTCGCCTACATATGCCCCGATGTTGACATAGGAGGGCATCAGAATGGCTCCGCGGCTGATGTGGGCCCCGTAGCGTGCCACCGCAGGGGGCACCACGCGTACTCCCTGCTCGGCATAGTGCTTCTTGAGGGGCATCTTGTCGTGGTACTCCATGGGGCCAGCCTCGAGGGTCGTCATGTCGCACAGCGAAAAGTATAGGAGCACAGCCTTCTTGACCCACTCGTTGACCTTCCAGCCTTCAGCGCATGGCTCTGCCACACGCAGGATGCCTTTGTCAAGATTCTCGATGGTGTCTTTCACAGCCGTTGCTGCGGACGGTTCATGCAGCAGCTCGCGATGGTCGAAAGCCTGCTCAATAAGTTCTTGTTGTGTCATGTGATGGAATGTTTTCTGTATGGGGAATTACATCTTTAACAGCGCGTCGATGATGTCTACGCCGTCGGCAAAGTCGGTCAGTTCCGGTCGCTGGCACTGGCCGAAGCGCACAGGGCGCATTGTTTCGGGCTGCACCGTCGGCTTTGGGGTAGTGGTGAATGGATGGCCCAAGGCTACGCACTGAATTTCCGAGTTGTGCTGTTCGAGGAATTGAATAGCCTCAGAGGGAGTGTTGTAGTGGCAGAAGTTCACTACCGACACTGGCGAAGCCGTTGCGTCGCTCTCCTTGAGCAACCAGAATCCTCCGTCGGTGAAGGGCACTCCGTTCATAAGGAGCAATGCCTTGTGGTAGTCGTACGTGCTGCTGTAGGCATGATGGGAAGAGAGGTTCGCATACCGCTGCGACACCTCTATTAGAGTAGAAAAATCGTAGCCCTCTGGTACGAGTAGCAGCGACACATTGCGGCATCCCAATCCAAAGTAGAGAAACAGGTCGTCGCACAAGGCCGACAGCTCCTCGCGGCTTTCCTGTCCAGAAAGAATGGCCACGGACTGCATGTTGTGCCGCAGCACGTGTGGCACCTTGGAGAAATAGTAGTTGAAATAGTTGAAACTGTTGTTGCTGCCTGTGGCTATGGCTCCATCGAAATGAGGCAGAATGCCGTCGACAAAGTCGGTGAACCCCGCCCACTGGGGCTCAATCTCGCATAGGAGCTGGTTGACGGCAGGCAGCAGCACATCGTCTTTTTGTGAAAGCTTGACGAGTGCCGAGTGTCCGCAAAGCAACGTGCTCATCCAGTCGTGCATACCCACCAGCGGTATGTTGCCAGCCATGATGATGGCTATGCGTAGCGGGTGGTGCTGCTCGGAAGGAACGGCAAGGCAGAGCTTGCGCAACGAGTCGGTGCGCAGGCTTTCGCTCCAAGCCTTGAGCGAGTGGCGAATCATGTCCTCGGTGAACCAGTGATTTTTTTGCTCTGCCTGATGGATGGCGGCGAGCAGATTGCGGCTTGCGGCCGACAACTCGGAAGTTCTATCCCGGTCTGTTTGAAGAATATTGTGGAAGGCAACTCCCAGCCGGGCAAAACTCTCGATGCGTTTATCCTTGTTCATTCTCACAACTTTTTATGTTCTCTCTACAACAAAAAGCCCTTTTCTTCGTATTTACAAAGGTACGAAGATTTTTAATGATGAACCACAACCCCCATACGAGTTCAGTACGCTGCCCTCACCGCACCACAGGCAGTGTTGCCCATAGCAGATTGCGCTCCACCACCCTAAGGCGTTGGGTGAGAGGTGTCGGTGCGATGTTGCTCATGGTGTGTTTCTGTGCAGGCTCGGCTGCAGCACAGGACCGCGAAGTAATGTCGACCTTTCAGGCAGAACTGCAGAGGCTCTTCTCCACCGTTACCAGTGCCGCAACGGACAATGAGCGCTACAACGCAAATGAGCAGGTTGTCCAGTTGTTTGCCAACGCGTTAGAGCAACCCAATTCGTTCTTCTGGACGTGGGATTTTGGACGTACAGTCTCGGTGTTGACATCGAAGGACAAACAGTTTCGCATCATCACTTGGCCAGTGCTACGTGATGATGGAGAATACGAGTGCTTTGGGTTTGTGCAGAGCTACAACGTCAAGGATGAACGCTACGACGTGTTTGAGTTGAACGACAAGAGCGTAGAAATTGTAAATGTGGAGGAGGCTGTGTTGTCGCCCGAAAACTGGTTGGGCTGTGTATATCAAGAACTTATCGAAACGAAATTTGAAGGCAAGATGTACTACACGCTCATCGGGTGGACCTGTGTAGACAACCTCACTCAGCGCAAAGTGATAGAACCTATTGCATTCAAAGGCAACGCTTCGCGACCGATGTTTGGACAGGCTCTGTTCCGCAGAGAAAAGAATCGTCGTCGGGTGGTGCTGGAGTACACACGCACTGCCATGGTCAATGTGCGCTACGATGAGCAGTTTGTGCGTAGTTATGTGAACAAGAAGACCAAGGGTAAAAACGGACGCGTCGTCAATACGCAGGAGGCAGTGGACACGAAGAGCCAGATGATTATCTTTGATGAGGTGGATGCCATGATACCGGGTATGGAGGGTCTGTTCCAGTACTATGTGCCCACGGGCACCGAGATGGCTTATATATTCCGCGAAGGCAAGTGGGAACTACACCGCAATGCACAGGGGCGCGATGCCAACTCCAAACTCAGTAAAGAGTTTGCGCCACTGCCCAAGACAGCCCCTGCCTACCAGCTGCCGGAACAAGACGAAGAATAACTATTCCCGAACACGTTGAACGCTCCCATACTACCACACATAGATAGCCCCGCCGACATCAAGGGTCTTACTGTTGAGGAACTGAACACCCTGTCGGCCGAGGTGCGGCAATACATCATCGACACATTGGCCACCCATCCAGGGCACCTTGCCTCCTCGCTTGGCACGGTGGAACTGACGGTGGCACTGCACTACGTATTCAATACCCCAGAGGATAAACTGGTATGGGACGTGGGGCACCAGGCATACGCCCACAAGATATTGACGGGTCGGCGCGACCGGTTCCCGTCCATACGTACTTACGGCGGCTTGAGTGGTTTTCCGCGCATGGACGAGTCGCCCTATGATGCCTTCGGCACAGGACACTCCTCTACCTCTATCTCGGCAGCACTGGGCATGGCTGTGGCCTCTGCACTACAGCACGACACCACACGGCAACACATAGCCGTCATAGGCGACGGGTCAATGACTGGTGGCGAAGCTTTTGAAGCACTAAACAATGCGGGAGTGTCGCGTGCCAACATCTTGGTAATCCTTAACGACAACGGCATCTCGATAGATAAAGCAGTGGGGGGACTCTCACGCTACCTCACTCGGCTGTCGTCATCACCACGCTATAACGCGATGAAAGAACGGGTGTGGAATTCGCTCAGTGGGGCAGATGGGTTTTCAATCAAGAAGAGGCAGCGCCGCTTCTTTCAGCGACTCACCTCAACCGCAAAGACAGCTCTGCTGGGAGGCAGCAATCTGTTCGAATCTCTCGGCTTCCGTTACTTCGGCCCCATTGATGGACACAACGTGGAAGAGCTCGTGGGAATGCTCGAAAGACTGAAGACTATGTCGGGTCCCCGTTTGCTCCATGTGGTTACCAAGAAGGGGAAAGGACTACCGCTGGCGGAGCAGAACCCCGTAACCTACCACGCCCCGGGACTGTACAATTCAAAGACAGGATGCCGACTGACGAAGGCACAGGAGGAGGAACGTCCGCTGACTTACCACGAAGTGTTTGGACGAACCATTATCGAACTGGCCGAGATGAATCCCGCCATCGTTGCCATTACGCCAGCCATGCTAACAGGTTCGTCGCTCAACATGATGATGGAACAGATGCCCCACCGCGTATTCGATGTGGGCATTGCCGAGCAGCATGCAGTAACCTTTGCAGCAGGCATGGCAGCTCAAGGTCTGGTGCCTTTCTGCAATATCTACTCGTCGTTTGCACAACGCGCCTACGACCAGATAGTGCACGATGTGGCATTGCAGAAGTTGCACGTGGTGTTCTGTTGGGATAGGGCAGGACTGGTGGGCGACGATGGGCCTACACACCACGGCGTGTTCGACTTGGCTGCATTGCGTCCCATTCCGAACCTTACCATTGCAGCCCCAATGGATGAGAAGGAGTTGCGCGACATGATGTACACGGCACAACAAGCAGACATGGGACCATTCGCAATCCGTTATCCACGTGGAGCTGTGGTGCATACGGTATGGCAGACTCCGTTCGAGCGGCAGGCTGTGGGCAAGGGTCGTGTGATACACGAGGGAGAGAAATTGGCCATTGTAGGAATAGGTCATATTACCAACGCTGTGATAGAGGCTGCCGAATTGTTGCGAGAAAAGCATCGGATGCAGGTGGGGGTGGTAGACATGCGTTATCTGAAGCCAATCGATGAGAGCCTACTGCATGAACTGTTTGAACGGTACGATTATTTGTTGACCGTGGAGGATGGGGCTATAATAGGAGGACTTGGGAGTGCAGTTACTGAATGTTACGAGGCTTGGAAGTTCGCTTATAGGCACCACACCGTTCTCATTCGAACGTTGGGCATACCAGATTGGTTCATTACCCACGGGTCAATAGCACAGCTTCATGCTGAACTTGCACTGGATGCTACAGGAATAGCAGCAGCTGCAGTACAACTGGTCGGTGATTGATGCCCCAGAGAGAAATGGGTGCAGTAGGTCTGTTGTGGTTGCAATAACGCTCTGATGCGTATGCAAAAGTGCCTTACTTTGAAATAAATTGTGTAAATTTGCAAAGTCTGTTTTTACTCTGCAGGTGAGGTGTCAATCCTCGACATGAGTAGAGTAGACGTTATGATACACAGAGAAAGACGTATATGAATAAACTCTTGCCTGTACAACTAAACTCTGAAATTGGCAGACTGCGTGCTGTTTTAATGCACCGTCCTGGTCTCGAAATAGAGGCCATGACGCCCGCCAATGCTCACACAGCACTATACAGCGACATACTGAACCTTACCATTACGCGGCGGGAATATGCACGTTTTGCGGGGGCTCTGGAGAAATGTACCCAAGTGTATTATGTGGAGGATTTGCTCACTGACCTGGTGAAGCATGATGACATCATGGAGGTGCTCATCAAGTCGAACTGCTCGGCCGACGGTGCGGAGCAGGTGTACGATGAGTTGGCTGCACTTAGTCCAGAGCAACTATCGAAGGCTTTAATTGAAGGATATGTGCAGGGTGGGAAGAACATTACGCCCAACGAAGTCCGTCTGAATGCGAACTATGCCCTCAAGCCATTGTACAATCTGTTCTTCACGCGCGATGCCTCTTCCTGTGTGTACAGCAGGGCTTTAATCAACTCTATGTCATTTGATGTTCGCGCGCGCGAATCCTTATTATATAGTGCAATATTCAGTGAGTCGTTCCGTGCAGGCACATTTTGCGCCATGGATGCCGACCCCAAGGCACGTACCGAAGGTGGCGATGTGCAGGTGGTTCGAGACGATTTGCTATGCGTGGGATGCGGCATTCGTACGAATAAACGTGGAATCAACTACCTCTTGCATCATGCAAATCCAGAAAAGGAACGTTTCAGCATAGTGGTACAGGAGCTTCCACACAAGCCCGACTCATTCATTCATCTGGATATGGTATTCACATTCCTCGGGCCTCACGCCTGCATGGTCTACGAGCCAATGCTGAGCAAGACAGGACTGTTCTCAAACATGGACACCTATGTATTGACCCGAGAAGGGGACAGGGTAACGACTACCTCTTATCCTGACATATTGACGGCCCTGGCTGCACAGGGTGTCAACCTGCAACCCGTCCTGTGCGGCAATGCAGTGGCAAGAGTGGCAGATAGAGAACAGTGGCATAGTGGAGCCAACTTCTTTGCCTTCGGCGAAGATCATGTCATAGGCTACAGTCGCAACGAGGGGACTATTTCGGCTCTGAACCATGCGGGATATGAGGTGCTCGATGCAGAGGCCGTGGCTTTAGGAAAGCTTGACCCGTGGCAGTACGAGAAAGCCGTGGTAACCTTTGATGCGTCGGAATTACCTCGTGCAGGAGGTGGTGCTCGGTGCATGACTTGCCCAATTAATCGTGAGGAAACTTCTTGGGATTAGCCTTGTACGCTGATTTATTTAATCAAAAGAATAAAACAACATTTTCTAATACACAATGAAGAAGTATCATCTGTTCAACAACATCATCGGTTGGCTTGTGGGCATTGTGGCGTGTACGGTGTACATCCTCACTGCTGAGGCTACGGCCAGTTGGTGGGACTGTGGAGAGTTTATTGCGACGGCCTTGAAGTTGGAAGTTGGGCACCCCCCGGGAGCTCCCACGTTTCAACTTATAGCTCGCATGTTTGGCATGTTTACTGACCCAATGCACGCTGCATTGGCCGTTAATATTATGTCTGCCGTATGTTCTGGCCTTGGCATAATGTTTTTGTTTTGGACAATTACGTTGCTGGGCAAGAAGATGGTGGGAGAGGCGAATATTGACGTACGCTCGCCACGCACTTGGGCTATATATGCGGCTGGCGTAGTGGGGGCTTTGGCTTACACTTTTAGTGACACCTATTGGTTCTCGGCTGTAGAAGGTGAAGTGTACGCAATGTCATCCTTCTTCACAGCAGTCGTGTTTTGGGCAGTGTTGAAATGGGATGAGCAAGCCGATGATGCTCGGTCGCTGCGTTGGATAGTACTGATATGTTTCCTCGTGGGCTTGGCTATCGGTGTGCACCTGTTGAACTTGCTTACTATCCCAGCTATTGTGTATGTAGTCTACTTCAAGAAGTGGCCTGAAACAACGACGAAAGGCTTTATCATCAGTGGGGTAATTTCTGTGGTGCTGTTGGCGTTGATACTTTGGGGCATTATACCTGGCATCGTGAACCTCAGTTCTAAGTTTGATGTCTTCTTCGTCAACAGCCTGCATACACACTTCAATGTGGGTACCATCTTCTTCTTCTTAATCCTGATTGCTCTTGTGGTGTGGGGCCTGTGGTTCACTTCAGCCAAGAAAAAGAACAAGCCCATCATCAATGCATCCATACTGGGATTCTTGATGTTGGTCATAGGCTACAGCACATTCTTCATGCTCATCATCCGTGCCAACACCAATACACCCCTCAATGAGAACTGCCCACGCGATGCGGTGGCACTGCGTGCGTACCTCGGTCGTGAGCAGTACGGGCAGACACCACTGTTTCGCGGTCAGTATTACACTGCTGGCCGACCGATTGATGCTACCAACGGGTACGCTAAGTATGTAAAGACCACCGATAGTCAAGGGCGCGACCACTACGAAGCAAAGGCGTATGCTCAGAATCTCGTCTACCGCTCGGAGCACACGGGGATGTTTCCCCGCATGTGGAGTGATGACAATGACCGCAGACACCCGACCTTCTACAAGTATTGGACAGGAGAGCCTCCACGGGGCGAGAAACCTACGATGGCTCAGAACCTGCGATTCTTCAACCGTTATCAGTGTGGCTTCATGTACTGGCGTTACTTCATGTGGAACTTTGCAGGTCGTCAGAACGATGTGCAGGGACATTATTTCAATGATGATGGCACCAGGGACTATATGAACGGGAACTGGATTAGTGGAATCAAGTTCTTGGATGCATGGCGTCTTGGCCCACAGGATAACATACCTGACACCATGAAGAACAATAAAGCACGAAACACCTATTATCTGTTGCCGCTGTTGCTTGGCCTCGCTGGTCTGGTATTCCACTTTGCACGCAACAGGAAGGATGCTTTCATCGTGCTGGTCATGTTCTTTATGACTGGTCTGGCTATTGAGATTTACTTGAATATGCCACCGCGTCAGCCTCGTGAAAGGGATTATGCTTTTGTTGGATCTTTCTATTTCTTTGCTATATGGATAGGCTTGGGTGTTGTGGCACTCAGCGAATGGATTACAAAGTTGTTCAAGCGCGAATCGTTGTACAAATTTGTAATGCCTGTTGTCTTTGTTGTTTCCATGCTTTGTGTGCCAGTACTGATGTGTGCACAGAATTGGGACGACCACGACAGGTCGCATAAGACGGCGGCGCGCGACTTTGCCACCAATTACCTGCAAAAAGTGGGCAAGAACGGTGTTCTCATCACGTTTGGAGACAACGATACATTCCCTCTTTGGTATGCGCAAGAGGTAGAAGGTACACGTACCGATGTGCGAATTCTGAACTACACATTGGCTGGTATGCACTGGTATATAGAACAACTGTATAACAAACTGTATGAAAGCGACCCACTACCATTGACACTGCCATTCGACTTCTATGACCTCGGGGAAGACCAGATTATGGTGATGGACAATTCACCATCATATATAGAAGTGTCCGACCTGTTGAGCATGATGCGAGACCAGCCAGACCGCTTCACAATAGCACAGCGTGGCATGAAGTTCCGTTTTCTGCCTTCTCGCCATTTGAAAATTACGCTCGACCTCGACAAATTAGTGCGTTTGGGTGTTATTACCGAGGAGCAAAAGGCAACGATGGACCCTGAAATTCGCTTCGACCTAAAGCGTGAGGTTCTATATCGACATCAGTTGATGATGCTTGACCTCATAGGCACAAATCGTTTTGAGCGCGAAATCACAATCATGAACCCAGGCTACATTCGCGATGTAGCTCCCTACGTTGACCGTTATTCCATCATGGATGGTATGGTCTACAAGTTGTTGCCTTACCCAGCGCAAAGCATGTACACCCCATCGACTCTTTCTTACTTCTTGAACGGCGTACAGCAGCCTGATGGTACGTACAAGCCTCTCAGCTGGGGTAATCTGAATCAAGACATCTACATTGACCCCATCAGTGACAATATGGGAGTAGTGCAGCGCCAGCACTTCAGTACGCTGGCAGACGAGGTGATGAGCCATGGCGATACAGCAAGTGCCGCACGTCTGCTCACGTTGGCAGAGGAAATGTTCCCCTCGCGCAATTTCCCGAAGGACAAGTACTGTATACACATGATCGCTCTCTATAATGCCGCATTCGGTCGTGAACGTGCTGTGGCTTTGTGGAACGAAATCTTTGAACACATCGGCCAAGATGTGAAATATCATGAGCAGTACTACAACTCCCGTAATCGAAACCTCCAGCTGAGCGTGCGCGCTCTTATCACAGAGGATGCGCGTCAGCTCTACATATTAGGGAATATAGCTCGCGAACTGAACGAGCCAGCTCTTGAAAGTAAAGCGCAGGAGATGTTGCAGCCCTACATGTCGCTGCTCTACAGCGTTAACTCATGAGCTTGTGCGTCCTCTTTGAACGAGATTAGACTGCTCGTTGATATTCAAAGAGTGGTCCTATCGCAAGGGTGTTTCTCCAACCGAGAAACACCCTTTCTTTTTCGGAAAGGGGTGGACAAGTGTAGTGCTATGGAATGTGTGTACATGGGAGTAAGTCAACCCCATGGTGGTGTAGTCCCCGTGTACACAAGGACATTCGGCATATTGCAACAGGTCGTACATCATTATTTTTGTATATCTTTGTAACTCATTTTGTGCAATGATGACCAGTTGTAACAGGCAGATAAGCATTTATTTCGCAGATGAGCACCGCATGGCGTCTTCGGCTCGTGGCGTACGGTTCCTATTCATCAAGCACGAACAGCAACAACAGAATGTTTAATAAACCAATGTATAAACACATGAAAAAAACAATTTTGACCATTATGAGCTTGAGCCTCTTGGCCACTGCCTGTGGCCCGAAAAAGACAGAGCTAACATCGGGCATCAAGTTGGACAACTTGGATGTAGCGGCCAATCCGCATGAGGACTTCTACCGCTATGCGTGTGGAGGCTGGATTGACAACCACCCACTCGATGCTGAACATGCACGTTTTGGTACGTTTGACCAGCTTGCCGAGGACAATCGAGACCAGATGAAGACCCTCATCGATAGTATCGTGGCTACGGACAACAAGGAGGGAAGCATTGCAGACAAAATAGCAACCCTGTACAAGGTGGGCATGGATTCCGTCAAGTTGCAAGAGCAGGGCAGTCAGCCCATCAGCGCGCTCCTCCAGCAGGTGGCCTCCATCCAGTCGCGCGACCAACTACAAGAGGTTCTCATCAGTTTGCACCAACAGGGCATCAACCCGTTCTTCCATATCTTCAGCGAAGCAGACTACGACAACGCCTCCATGCAGATGGCTTGGCTTTATCAGGGTGGCCTCGGTATGGGCGACCGCGACTATTACATGCTTAGCGATGAAAATACGCTCAGCATCCGTAAAGCCTACACCGAGTTGGTGCAGAAAGAACTGGCCATGGCTGGCTACGATGAGCTCTCCAAGCTCCCAGCCGATGCCCTTACTTCGATGATTATGCAGGTTGAGACACGTTTGGCAAAGGCACAAATTGACAAGGTTATCAATCGCGAACCTGCTAACCATTTCCATAAGTATGCCATGGCTGATGCAGCTATGGCCATGAAGGGATTTGACATTCGCGACTATTTCGTCGCTATGGGTCTGCCCAATGTCGACACCTTCAATCTGGCACAGCCTACCTATTTCACTGAGGTAGCCAAGGTGGTGGCCTCCGAGAATATGGAGAGTGTCAAAGCGTATATGGCTTGGTGCGTCATTAATGATGCAGCTGCTTACCTCAGCGATGACTTCGTGAATGCTAACTTTGAATTCTATGGCCGCACATTGTCTGGCATCCAGCAGTTGCGTCCTCGTTGGAAACGTGTTACAGGAACCCTCAATGGTGCTATGGGCGAAGCCCTGGGGCAGATGTATGTGGCCAAGTACTTCCCACCGGAGGCTAAGCAACGTATGGTAACGCTTGTGGACAATTTGCGTACTGCATTTGCTGAGCGCATCAAGGATGCATCATGGATGGAGCAACAGACCAAGGATAAAGCTCTTGAAAAGCTGAGTTCTATCATCGTGAAGATAGGCTATCCTGATAAGTGGCGCGACTATAGTGGCCTTGAGATAAAAGGCGACAGCTATTATGCTGATGTGCTCCGTAGCAACCGCTTCGAGCTCGATTATATACTCTCTAAGGTTGACAAGCCAACGGATAACCAAGAGTGGGGCATGACTCCGCAGACTGTTAATGCTTACTACAACCCCACCACCAATGAGATCTGCTTCCCCGCTGGCATACTGCAGCCACCTTTCTTCGATATGACAGCCGACGATGCAGCCAACTACGGCGCTATTGGAGTCGTGATTGGCCATGAGATGACGCACGGCTTCGACGACCAGGGTCGCCAGTATGACAAGGATGGTAACCTCAAGGATTGGTGGCAACCTGCCGATGCTGAGAACTTCAAGAATAATGCTGAAGTACTTATCAAGCACTTCGACGGCATCAAAGTTCTCGATGACCCCGAGACCTATGCTAATGGTACTTATACGCAAGGTGAGAACATCGCCGACAACGGTGGCCTTCACATCTCGTTCCTTGCCATGCAGAAAGCTATAGAGCAAGGCCAAGTGAACAATGCCGAAATGGATGGATTCACCCCAGCACAACGCTTCTTCTTGGCATACGCCAATGTTTGGGCAGGCAACATCAGCAACGAGGAGATTATCAATCTTACCAAGCGCGATGTGCATGCTCTGGGCAAGTGGCGCGTCAACGGCACGCTGCCACACATCACCGAGTTCATCGAGACTTGGGGCATTCAGCCTGGTGAGGCTATGTGGCTCGATCCCGAAAAGCGCGTAACCCTCTGGTAGTGCATTTTGTTGGGAACTCTTGCATCGATGATAATCGATGCAATGAAAAAAGACCTGTCGTCGTTGCGACGGCAGGTCTTTTTCTTTTGTCCTTTGGCTACGGTGCTCAACGCACTACTACTTTGATGGCATAGGGAGTTTTGCCTGTGCTGTGCACAATGTATATACCTATGGGCAAGGCTATTCGCTCTGTATTGTTTTGTGCTGCATCGGTGTGGTGCACAACCTGTCCTTGCATGTTGACAATCTCAAAGGGCATTAGCTGAGGATTGTTGACCACGATGCCGTTCTCCACAGGCGTGGCACTGAAGAGGCTTTGTATTGCATCTCCAATGCCTTCGGTCTGAGCCTCAAAGACAGCATGCACTTCGTAGTTGCGCGTAGCTGGCAGACGCAACGGGTTGGTCGTTGAGGTCGTTTCGTCGTATTCCCAATGTAGAAAGCGATGGGGGCTGTAGGCCGAGGCTCGTAGTGTAATAAGACTGCCGTAGGGGTATTCGCCTCCTCCGCGCACCGAGCCGAGGGTGCTGTCGCTCAGTGCTATGTCTATAGATACGGAGTCAATGTAGGCCACGGCGGTCAGTATGGTGTCGCGCTCCACTACTATGGAGCGTGTTGTCTCTTCGTTGTAGAGGCGTTGGCTGTGTGTGGCTGTGGCCGAGCTATCTATCCAGTATGCCAGATGATAATGGTCGTCCAAATGGGCGCGTACATTGGCTATGGTGCCTGTGCTGAAGGAGCCACCTCCATAGACGTGGCAGTGCAGTCCGTCGTTCGTGAGTACGGTAATCGTAGCGGTTTCCTGTGAGTAGCCACATGGACCGCCGAAACTACCGATGGAGTTGTCGTACGCACTGCCACTTCCACTGAGGCGCAGTCGTCCTGATGCGTCGTATATCTCGTAGTAGCAACTTGTAGGTGTCTCGCTCATAGAGGGAGACCAGTGCACATGTACCACGCCTGGGCATACGCCGACATAGTGCGTGTCGAGCATACGCGAGCCGTCATGGCTCACTACGGCATAGCAATGTCCTTCGTCGTTGCTGAAGCTAATAAATGCATCACCCCAGTCCGAATTTTGTGGTTGTCGGGTTACTACCATGAGTGAGCATTGGTCTTCCACAGGGCAGGCTGTGGTCGGGCGCAGTTGATTGTAAGTAAATACGATGCTGTCTGCTCCCGAGGGGCCTATTTGGGTAATGGAGATCGACGAGTCGGGCGTGTAGGCTGTCAGCATTGGGCGTGGGTTGGTAGATGGTGAAAATTCGGTGCGTCCGCTCTGCTGACTGAAGAAGGCACGCGCATAGCTGCCATTGGTGGTGTCATCGAAACTGTCTGGTCTGAACAACCACAGTTCGTCAAAGTTGTCTTCGCCGTCAAAGTTCTGATTGCTCGACTGGCTCAAGTCGGCGCGATATATGAGCAGTCCGCTCCCTGGCAGGGCGCTCTCGAAGGCGTCCGACGTGTGGCGATATTCCAAGATGTACCACTGCGAACGGTCTTCGGTGGGAATGCGGTAGCAGTTGTGTGTGCTGTGGCCAAGAGAGTGCAGCGAGTAGGTGCCTGGTTGTTGCAGGATAGGAATGGCGTTGATCCAGCGGCCGTACCTCCATTTCATGTAGGCTCCCATGTGTTGGGGTGGGGTGAGGTTGTTCTCCATGAGGTCCCATGATCCGACTGGGTGCACGTCGGTGTAGTCGTTGTAGTGGTAGAGGTCGGGCGCACCGAGTGTGTGGAACATCTCGTGGCAGAAGGTGCTGACGCTGAAGTAGTGCGAGCCGGATCCCTCCAGTTGTATGTTGAATGTGCCCACACGCCGTCCGTTGATGCGCACATCGCGATCGTAGAGTTGCCACTTGTGTGGCCATAGCAGGTCGCCCCAGCCTGTGTACGTACCCTTAATGACAAAGACCATGTTGTCGATGTACCCGTCGTTGTCATAATCAAGGTTGATGGACGTCGGCACAGGAGAATGGGCGTTGACCCACTCCACAGCGCGTTGCAATAGCCCAAACTCGCGAGAGGCACGCTCCTCGCTGGTGTGGTAGCCTTGCGTATTGCTGCTGCTGTAAGGCATATAGTAATTTCGGGTGTGGCTGTCCTGGTAAGAGCGCACCGTATCACTGGTGGAGGTGGGATATAGATGGGAAGGAACGTACAACTGGTTGTAGGAAACGGTCTTGAAGTAATTGTACATCGACACAGCTCCTGCGGCCGAGTCGTTAAACATGGCGTTGATACTACTCAACGGTGTAGTGATTTCGTCGTCGTCGGCCAGGCGGATGAAGATGACGATGTTGTTCAGCGTGCCGTGGTTCGTTGAGGTGGTCTTGCGACGTGCTTGTCTATAGCTCTCTGGCACATCGAGGGCACGGCGCAACTTCTTCAGGGTGGCTTTCGACGGCCCGATGCCTGGCTTGAGTCCTACTGCGGCAGGGTCGGTATGGCCTGCAATGTAGTTGGTTGGTGAGGGTTCGCCCCTGAGTAGGGTGGCGTAGACATACCACCCGTCAGCGTCCATGACGATGGTGTAATCCTGCGCGTCGTGCAGCCGTTGGTAGTACTCGTCGCCCGTAACGAAGCATCGGAGTGTGTCGCCGTTGGGTTGTAGACGAGCCACTGGCATGTTGCGTACAAATGCGGCCTCGGCTTGGCTGCACAGCAGCAGGGCGAAGGCCACAAGCAATGATTGTACAATGTTTTTCTTCATGTGTAGTTGGTAAAAGTGATTTATTATTGTAGTTTAATCGTTGGTCGATAGGGGAGTTGGCTGCGCGCGCCTGTACACCGAGTGGCGCAGTAGGGCAGCCTGCATGATGCCCCGCAGGGCAAGGTAGAGCATAAAAGCGGTGAAGAGAATGTTGTTCCACCTCTGTGCATTGTCGCCGTAGGATGGCAGCAATGCGGCTTTCAGCCCGTAGTATGAGCCAAAGAATACGGCGGTGGCCACCAGCATGCTCACCAACATGGCGCGTGAGGCTGTTGCCCCTACGAATATGCCGTCAAACAAAAAGGCAGCGCAGCCGCACACGGGTATAATCAATATCCAAAACAGGTAGGTCTGAGCCTCTTGGAGTAGCGTCTCGTCGTTGCTCAGCAAATGTAAAAATGCGTTGCCTCCCAGCGCGTAGGCTGCTGTGAAGACAATGGTGAGTCCTGCTCCCCACACCATCAGCAGCCGCACGCAGCGTTGCAGCGCCGTGGGGTTGTGTGCCCCAATGTGGCGGCCCACGAGCGATTCGCCTGCATAGGCAAATCCGTCCATGATGTAGCTGAAGAGGGTGAAGAACTGTAGGAGCAGCGCGTCGATGGCCAGGAAGTTGTCGCCAATCTTGCCCGACGCAGCCGTGATGAATGTAAAGACGGTCGACAGACACACTGTGCGAAGAAAGATGTCAAGGTTGAGGTTGAAGAACTGCCGCATTGAGTCCCAGCGCAGCGCCCGATGCAGATCGATGTGGCGGCGCAACAGCCGACCGTAGTATCGGTGTGCGAAATAGAGGCTCACCAGTAGGCCGCTGTACTGTGCCATGACCGTTCCGAGTGCCACCCCTGCAATGCCTTTTTGCCACACCACTACGAGTAGCAGGCTCATCACGATGTTCACCACGTTGATGAATATAGCAATCCACATGGGTAACTTCGAGTTCTGCATGCCGATGAACCAACCCTTTAGACCGTAAAGCCCCAGGGTGGCAGGGGCAGCCCAAATACGGATGTAGAAGTAGGTCAGCGCCAGCTGCATCACCTCGTCGCTGCCGTTCAGCAGGAGGGTCGAAAGGTGGGCAATGGGGCGTTGCAGCAGCAGGAGGGAGGCGGCCACCGTGAGGGCTATGGTCAGCGAACGCACCAGCACCGCGGCCGCTTCGGCAAGGTTGCGTGCTCCGTAGGCCTGTGCCGTCAGTCCGCTGGTACCCATGCGTAGGAAGCCAAAGTTCCAGTATATGAGGTTGAATATGGACGTGCCGATGCTCACCGCACCGATGTGGGTGGCATCGAGGTGTCCCATGATGGCCATGTCAACCATGCCCAGCAGGGGCACCGTGATGTTGGTGATGATGTTGGGCAGTGCCAGGCCGAGGATGCGGCGGTTCTCCCTGCGCAGGGTGGCTGAGCGAGAGGAGGGCTCCTGCGGAGCAGTGGGTTGATGGGCTGCTGTGAGGCTGGGAGACATGGTGTTGTTAGCGATAGATTTTGCGCTGGTTCAGTGCTTGGTGGAACCTGTGGGCGTTGCGCTGATGTTCCTCGAGGGTGGTGGCAAAAGCGTGGTAGCCCGAGAAGTCCTCCTTGGCGCAGAAATACAGATAGGGTACTTGCTTGTTGGCCAACACCGCGTCGATGCTGGCTATGGAAGCAGTGCAGATTGGCCCTGGTGGTAGGCCGGGGTGCATGTAGGTGTTGTAGGGGCTGGCTATGGTCTTATGCTCGTTCAGCACACGTTGTATGGTGAAGTCGCCCAGTGCATAGCGCAGCGTTGGGTCGGCCTGTAGGAGCATGCCCTTGCGCAGCCGGTTAAGGTAGACCGCTGCCACCAGTGGTTTCTCGTCGTTTTTGTTGGTCTCCTCTTCCACGATGGAGGCCAAGATGTATACCTCCTGTGGTGTAAGCCCCAGCTCGTTGCACTGGCGAGTGCGCTTGATGCTCCAGAAGCGGCTGCTTTCCTTTTGCATACGTTGCAGCAGACGCTCAGGCGACGTGTTCCAATACACATCGTAGGTGTTGGGCACGAAGAGGGTCATGATGTTGTCGGTCGTGAGGCCGAGGCTCTGGCACACACTGTCGTTGCACAGCAGGTCGTACAGGGCGGCGGCTGGCATCTCGAGGTGGCGGGCTATGTGCTGACAGAGTCCTTGCTTGGTGCGCTGCTTGTTGATGATCAAGTGCACCGCGTCTTGGCTGCCGCTGTAGAGCTTTTTGAGAAGTTTGGTTGCCGAGATATGGGGTTCAATGCGGTAGCATCCCGCCTTGATGTGCGAAGGGTAGCGCTTGGCCACCGCCACGCTGCGAAACAGCGCCTCGTTGGCCAAGCAGCCGTGTGCATTCAGACTGTCCACCACTTGGTCGAACGTGGAACCAGTCGGTATGTGCACGGTCTCCTCGCCATCCGACGGGGTGTGTCGATGCAGCAAAAACAGGTTGGCTACCCCTATGCAGAGCGCAAAGAGCAGCAAGGCTATTAGGTAGGGGCGAAGTCGGTGAGCGGCATGTTGGGAGGAGGCGTTGGATTTTTTCTTACTCATAGTAGTTTTGTCGGAGAGGGGGAACGAGTGGCAGATTAGTTATCGCCTTGAGTTGTTAGTAGTTTGCACATCATCACTGCATTCTCCCATCCGTCGGGAGTCCACAGCCAGTCCTTGAGTTCGGCCACCTGGTGGAACCCAGCGTGGGCAAATGCGCCGATGCAGGGGCGGTTCGACGCGGCGGTGTGGCAATAGAGCTGGTGCAACTGTAGGTGCTCGGCAGCAAAGCACGCCACGGCTTCGACCAGGGCACTGCCGTAGCCTCGGCCGCGCAGCCGACTGTCCACCAGCAGGCCTACACCAGCTCGGTGGTGGTGCGGGTCGAAATCAAAGAGGTCTGCGCAGCCCACCGTCAGCCCCTGATCCATCCCCATCAGGCGCAACTGGCGTGAAGCGTATATGTCCACCCCGTCGCACTCGTCGATGTAGGTCTGCAGGGCACGACGCGAGAAGGGCGAATGGGTCAGCCCGTATGGCCACAGGCTGCTGTCGTTCTCCCAAGCGTAGATGCAATCAATGTCAGAGGGCTCTAATGCACGTAGTTCGATGCGCATGTACTAAGCAGATTGTTCGTGCAAAAGTACGATATTTATTTTGATTTTCTGCGGCCCACTGGGTGAGGTGTGCACTGCTGCCAAAGCAGGGCCGTGCGCCCCTTGCAGCCGATGCCCTACGGCCACTGCATCTGTGCTGTACGGCATGAGCGAGTGTACTGTGCGGGATGTGCCCCTATGTTGTACGGCTTGTCTGCTTCGCAACAAGGTGTAACCCAGTGTTGTAGTTGATTTTGGGGTGCGATGCCGTACAGTTTGGGCAGCCAAGCTCAAGGGCATCTGCCTCAACACGCTGAGGTGAGGGCTTGGTTGCTGTAAAAAGGGGAGGGGGATGCCACCGACTGCGCGGATGCGGTTGCAGTTCCTGTTTGGCACTGCAAAAATACGACATTTCTGCCGAATGTGCACTGGTTTTTTGGCGCCATCCCTGTGGCTGGACATATATAAATAGGGTTCGCGCGCGTATCCTTAGTAGATTATGTACCAAGAGGTGGGTGTGGAGGTTGTCTTGCAGCGCAGACCACTCGCTTGCGATGCTGCGCAGTGCGAAAAATAACGCACCAACGACACATGCTCGCATATTTCTCTGTATAGGGCAATACTTTTTTGTATAATTTATCGTTAAGGCAAGTAGATTTCCATGCGAGCACTGTGCCAAATAGTGTGCATGCGAACGCCAAAAGAGTAAGAATAGAACTAAAAACGAATATATTAGGTAAAACATGAGTCATAGAATTGTTGTACTGATCAAGCAGGTGCCCGACACACAAAATGTCGGCCCGCACGCTATGAATGCCGATGGCACCGTCAATCGAGCTGCCTTGCCGGCAATTTTCAACCCCGAAGACTTGAAAGCATTGGAAATGGCGCTTCAGGTCAAGGAACAACTCGGTGATACAGAAGTGGTGGTGCTCACCATGGGGCCCGAGCGCGCCGCTACAATCATTCGTGAGTCGTTGTCGCGAGGAGCCGACCGTGGCATCATCATATCCGACGCTCGTTTTGCAGGCTCTGACACCTTAGCCACCAGTTATGCCCTCTCATGCGCCATCAGCAAGATAGGCCAGGTCGACCTCGTGATGGGTGGCCGTCAAGCTATTGACGGCGACACGGCGCAGGTGGGCCCCCAAGTGGCCGAGAAACTGAACCTCCCACAGATAACCTATGCCGAGCGACTGGTGGCAGTAGATGGCAAGAGTATCACCGTTACGCGGAGGCTCGACAACGGCGTGGAAACCGTGCAGGCACCGCTGCCAGCACTGGTCACCGTAACAGCTTCGGCTGCCGACTGCCGCTATCCGCACGCCCATCGCCTGCTGCGTTTTGCCAAGACCAGACCAGAAATTTGGAACGCTGACGACGTCAACCCCGACTTCAGCCGACTGGGCAAGAACGGCTCGCCTACCAAAGTAAAGAAGATTGACAACGTGGTGCTGGCTCACAAAGAGAGTCAACGCGTGGGCGACAACAAGGAGGAATTGAATGCTCTTATGGCAACCCTTGTGGCTGACCACATCGTGGGATAACCCATACGGAGTGCGCTTTTAATCATCATTGTAAACGACATCGAACATAATATGGTTTTAGTATATTGCGAACTTACTGAGAATCGTCGGGTAGCCGACGTGAGCCTTGAGCTCTGCACCAAAGGGCATAGTCTGGCTCAGCAACTGGGAACTACGCTCGAAGCCCTGGTGTGTGGCGACGACCTCACAGGCATCGAAGAGCAGCTGTACCCCTACGGAGTCGACACGGTGTTGGCCGTAGCCGACAATCGCCTATTCCCTTACCGCACATTGCCTCACTTCTCGGTGGCTGCAGGCCTCATCGAAGAACGTAAACCCGAAGTGGTGCTCTTCGGTGCCACCAGTGTAGGACGCGACTTGGCACCACGCGTGTCGTCCCACCTGCGTTGTGGATTGACCGCTGACTGCACCTCGCTCGAGATTGGCTCGCATGAGGACAAGCAGCAAGGCAAAACATTTGACAACATTCTCTACCAGATTCGCCCAGCTTTTGGCGGCAACATTATAGCCACCATCGTAAGTCCGGAACATCGTCCGCAGATGGCCACGGTGCGCGAAGGTGTGATGAAGAAAGAGGTGGTCAATGCAGCACACAAGGGGAACCGCATCGACATTGATGCTTCGCGCTATGTGCGTCTGGAAGACGACTGTGTGAAAATCATCAGCCGCGAAATAGAGCAGCAGAAGATAAACATCAAGAACGCATCCATCATCGTCAGCGGTGGCTACGGCATGGGCAGCAAGGAGAACTTCGACATGCTGCATCAGCTGGCACAGGTGCTCGGTGGCGAAGTGGGCGCAACTCGCGCCGCTGTTGACGCTGGCTTTGCAGAGGGAGAACGCCAGATAGGCCAGACTGGCGTTACCGTTCGCCCGAAGCTCTACATAGCATGCGGTATTAGTGGTGCCGTGCAGCACAGGGCTGGAATGGATCAGAGCGCAAAGATTATCAGTATCAACACTGACCCCGATGCCCCCATCAACGCCATTGCCGACTACACCATCGTAGGCGATGTGTGTAAAGTGGTGCCGATGCTCATCGAATCGTACAACAACAATCGTAAGTAACCCCTTCAAACCATACCTAACATCATGAACTTTTATTCCGATAACGACGTGCTGAAGTTCTATCTTCAGCATCCCGAAATGAAGAAGATAGCCGCCTTGAAAGAGCAAGGTTTCGTTGACCATGGCACCTTCGATGATGCACCAGCCGATGCAGAAGAGGCCTTGGAAAACTACGACCGCGTTATGGATCTGGTGGGCGAGATAGCAGGTGATGTGGTTGCACCCAACGCCGAAGCAGTGGATCACGAAGGCCCTCGGGTCGAGAATGGCAGAGTGGTTTACGCCGCAGGCACGCAGCAAAATCACGACACCCTGCGCCAGGCAGGTCTCTACGGTTTCTCATTGCCACGCAAGTACAACGGTTTGAATTTCCCCTATGTGGCCTATATCATGACAAGTGATATTATAGCACGTGCTGACGTGGGCTTTGCCACCATCTGGGGACTGCAGGACTGTGCTGAGACCATTAGTACTTTTGCCTCAGAAGAGTTGAAGCAACGCTTCATTCCCCGCATCTACGAGGGAGCAACCTGCTCGATGGACCTCACGGAGCCCGACGCTGGCAGCGATTTGCAGTCTGTACGTCTGAAAGCTACCCTTGACGAAAAGGCTGGATGCTGGAGGCTAAATGGTGTGAAGCGCTTCATCACCAACGGTGATGCCGACATTCATCTGGTGTTGGCTCGTTCGGAGGAAGGCACGACGGACGGACGAGGATTGTCCTACTTCGTCTACGACCGTGCAGAAGGTGGCCTCACGGTGCGTCGTATTGAGAACAAGATGGGTATCAAGGGAAGCCCTACGGCTGAGCTGGTGTTCAACAACGCTCCGGCCTACTTGATTGGTGAGCGGAGAATGGGACTCATCAAGTATGTGATGACGCTGATGAACGACGCCCGTCTGGGGGTTGGCTCGCAGTCGGTGGGATTGTGTGAGGCATGTTGCCGCGAAGCCGAGGCTTATGCAGCCGAACGCGAACAGTTTGGCCATGCCATCAATCAGTTTGCCGCAGTGCGCGACCTGCTCACTACCATGCGTGCTCGTACCGATGCGGCTCGCAGCCTGCTTTACGAGACAGCCCGTATGGTTGACACCTACAAGGCATACGAAGCAAAAGGAAGCATGACGGCCGATGAGCGCAAGGACTACAAGCATGCGCTCCGCTGGGCAGACCTGCTGACACCTATATTGAAACTCTCTTCGTCAGAATTCTCCAACCGCAACGCCTATGACTGCATTCAGGTGCACGGCGGTAGTGGTTTCATGAAGGAGTATGCCTGCGAACGCCTGTATCGTGATGCCCGCATCCTGTCCATCTATGAGGGTACTTCACAACTGCAAGTAGTGGCTGCCACCAAGGGTATTGTCAACGGAGGCTATCTGGCTATGATAGAGGAATACGACGCCCGCGAGATTGATGCCTCGTTGCATCCGTTGCGCAACCTGTTGCGTATGGCAACGGCAGACTACCGCAAACTCTTCGAGATGCAAGAGAAGTATGCTGGCGACGAGTACGACTTCAAGCGCATGCTTACCGACACGTTGGCTGGCATCATCATGGGCTACCTGCTCATTGACGATGTAAATCGACAACTGAACGATACGACCTTGCAGGTGCGTAGCCTGCTGCCATCGGCCCGCCACATGTGCGCCTACGCCTACAGCGAAAGCCAGCGTAGCGTGGCCATGTGCACTGCATTTGCAGAGCAGATGTAGTAGTCTGTGGCATAGAATGTAGAAAAATAAAACTATAGTAGTTGTTGAATGAAGTCAGCCATGCTGCGGCATCTGTTGCATAGTGTGGCTGACTTGTCCTAAGAGCGAAGAGGAGGCGTGGGGTAGGACAGCCAACAAGAAGTTTAACCGATACAAAACACCCATCATGAAAAGTCCTGTCATAATAGCTGAAGTGGGCTGCAACCACAAAGGTGAAATGGAGATTGCGCATGAGATGATTAAGACCGCGGCCACCTATTGCCATGTGGATGTGGTGAAATTCCAAAAGCGATGCAACCGTGAATTGCTCTCTCCCGAGGAATACAATGCACCGCACCCACACCCCGAGAACTCGTACGGAGATACCTATGGCGCTCATCGTGAGTTTCTGGAGCTTGATGTGGAACAGCACCGACAGTTGCAGGCTTGGTGTAAGGAATACGGGGTGGAATATTCCACATCGGTGTGGGATGTAACTTCGGCCAAGGAAATTGCTGCGTTGCACCCAGCACTGATAAAGGTGCCTTCGGCCTGCAACTTGAATAAAGCCCTGCTGACATTTCTTTGCGAACACTATGAGGGTGAGATTCACCTCTCTTTCGGTATGACGACAAAGGAGGAGGAGGAACAAATTGTGCAGTTCTTCGAGTCCAAAAAGCGTGCACAAGACCTTGTTATATATTGCTGCACATCGGGCTACCCAGTGCCATTCGAGGATATATGTCTATTGGAACTGAATCGGTTGCAACAGAGTTTTGCAGACAGGGTGAAAGGCATCGGTTTCTCAGGACATCATCTGGGCATAGCTGTAGATTCGGCTGCTGTGGCTTTGGGCGCACAGTACATTGAGCGGCATTATACACTGGACCGTACTTGGAAAGGGACTGATCATGCGGCCTCGCTGGAGCCGGACGGAGTGCGCAAGTTGGCACGCGACTGCAGGGCAGTGGCAAAGGCTTTGACCTATAAGTCGCAGGATATACTGGATATAGAAGCAGTGCAACGTGCCAAGTTGAAGAAGAACCAAGTACGCTGGAACTGATATGGTAGTGGCATTCATCCCCGTCAGAGGGGGCAGCAAATCCATACCGCTGAAGAACATCAAGCCTTTGTGTGGAAAGCCTTTGGTGTGGTGGAATATTGAGGCGGCTCAAGGATGTGAAAGCATTGATCGCGTGGTTGTATCTACCGATTCCGAGCAGATTGCTGACTCGGTGCGTGCTTGTGGATGTAGCAAGGTGGAGGTATTTAGGCGTGGTGCAGAAAGTGCATCGGATACAGCCTCAACGGAGAGTGCTATGCTGGAGTACATCAACGCAACTTCGCTTGCAGATGATGTTACCTTTGTATTGATGCAGGCCACTTCGCCATTGACCACAGCACAGCATTTGGATGAGGCCTTGACAATGTATCGTAGTGCAGCGTATGATTCTATACTTTCTTGCGTCAGAACCAAGCGTTTCTACTGGTCGGAGCAAGGAGAACCGCTGAATTACGATTATATGCGCAGGCCGCGCAGGCAAGAGTTCGCCGGCATTATGATGGAAAATGGGGCATTTTACATCAGCACCATTGGAAATATACGTCGCAGCGGCAACAGACTCAGTGGGCGCATTGGGGTGTATGAGATGCCCGACTATACGGCTGTGGAGATAGACGAGCCCGACGATTGGGCACAAATGGAACAGTTGATGCGTCGGCATGCGGCTCTATCGCGATCGAAACTCAGTGATGTGCAACTATTTTTGACTGATGTGGACGGCGTGCTGACCGATGCAGGAATGTACTATTCTGAGCAGGGGGATGAGTTGAAGAAGTTCAACACCCGTGACGGTATGGGGCTGAATATGATTCGACAGGCTGGTATCAAGACGGGTATCATCACCAGCGAGACCACGCGGATAGTGGAGCGTAGGGCAGCGAAGCTTCAGATAGACTATGTTCGGCAGGGGGCTATGGCTGGTGGAAAACTGGAGGCGGCAAAGGAAATTGCAGCAAGTATGGGCACCGACTTGCTCCACACAGCCTATATTGGCGATGATATCAACTGCAAGGAGTTGTTGTCGGCAGTGGGTGTGGCAGCTTGTCCAGCAGACGCTATGGACAGCATTAAGCAGGTGCCTGGCATACTACATCTTCGTGCCAAGGGGGGGGAAGGTGCCGTTCGAGAGTTTGTTGAACTGATTTTGCAAAGTAGACTATAATAATTATAGGTGTAGTTTCCCCATAGAAGCTACAGTTCGATGATAGGGATGTTCCCTATTGGTCGAAGAGTTCGCAATAGAGCAATGCTGCCGAATGAAAGGTTGAGGATATGAAGCATGTGTTTGCAGTTACAAGTCATTTGACGTTCAGCATTGCCAAAACTATTGTTGCTCAGAGGAGAATTGCGAGTGATGATTGTGTGCTGTTTCTCGTCAGAGGGTACCGCCTTTCGAGTGCAGCTCAGCAGCAGTTCAAGCACGTCATAGAGACCAATTATAATGTGGATCGGGATAAAGGGCGTGTGTTTGCAGGCCTTAATGTGTTGGCTACGCGTCGAAATATACGTCAGTTTGATGACAAGGTGGATATCGTAGTGGGGACAGAAGATTTTGTGTGGTACACGCCGGTTTGTTCGAACGACATTTGCAGTCTCATGGTAACGAAGAGAAACTGCTGTGGTTATTATGTCATAGAAGACGGCTTCGCCTCATATCGTACCTGTAATCCTCAGACCTTTACGGGGCTGCGCTATGGGGTTTATCTATGTCTGTTGCGTCCGCTCTACCCTCGTATATTTGCGGTAAAGAACCACTTTATCACCACCAATCATCCAAAATTCAAGGGGTGTATTGCTACGTCGGAGTTGTGTTTTCCGTTGCATCAGCAATATTTGAGTGTGATAGGCAACCCCTTTGAAAGGGTGGAGTGGGACACCTATCCCGATGTGGTGCTGTCTGTTGACCCGCTCTATCAGTTTGTTTCGGATGAGTACATGGAACAAATCTATACAGCACTTGCGCAGTATATGATGCAACACCATGCGTATAGTCGGATGCTCTATAAATTCCATCCCAGATTTGATGCTGAGGAGAACAGGTCTCGACGATTGACCTATGAATCCATTATCAAGAGGCTTTTCCCCACAGCAAAAGAAATGGATAGGTCGGTGGTGTTGGAGTCGCTTTTAGCATCATGTGGGGCGGATTTCTACTCGTGCAACTCGTCGGTTGCTCTTTATGCAGCACCCTCAGGAACTACATGCTACAATATTATGCCCAACCTTAAGGGTACGGATGGCTATGCGGAGAATGATGTGATGAGTAGGCTGACAAAGCCACTTGATTTCGGCTTTCGTTATCACGATTAACACCCAATGAGCAACAACCATTCTTCTGAAGGCGCAGACATCAAGGAAATTCCATTGCAGGATATACCAGCGTGGATGAAGTTTCCCTATAGGATTATTTTTATAGGTGAGTCTATCTCGCTGTTGGGGTGTAGCGGTGTGTAGGTAGGTTGAGTGGTTTTATAGTGCACTTTCGATACTGCATTGGTCGCAGTTGAGTACGCGGTGACTCTCCTTTTCTGTAAGAAATGCTACGATGTGGCAGTGGCGAATGTTGAGGTTTGCGCTATTCCATACATATTCGAATTGCGCTTCGAGTCGGTCGGCTTTCTTCAGCGTGGAGGGTAGGGGCGTGCCCCAAATGTCAGTAATGACTTGTCGTAACACATGATTGTGGATGTACGTGTCTAACCGCTGACCAGAGGATTGCATTTGCGGTGCAACAATAGAGTCTTCGGTAATGATGAGATTAAGCATGAGTTCTCCAGGAATGTCGGTCAATGCGTCAAGGTTAACCGTAATTTGGAGCAACGAGTCTGCATCTGAGACGCAACGAATGCTAATGGCCACTCCTGCAGTGTCCTGTAGGACTGTTTGGATTGGGTCGTTCACACCTCCAATAGGGTCGACTTTAAGCCATTGTCCATTCTCTTTCGTGCGGTTGAGCATCACAATGGGGTGCTGAGTAATTTCGAAGTATTGGCACCACGCATTTCCTTCATCTGTACGAAGGTCTACGATTCCAAGCGGTCGGCCAAAACTGGACGAGTCGTGGATAGCTGCCGCTATTAGCTTTGAACCGTAGCGTGCTGATGCATCGGCTATGATTAGGTCGGCGTTGGGACAAAAGGCGCATCGTGGACCAGTGTACTTCTCAAGTAGTACGCGCTGGTTCTTGTCGCTCACGCCCACGCCTTCGTGCCATGTACCGACCGTTCCAGCAGGACGCAGGTATGAATCGTTCTCTATCTTCTGGCAGGAGACAAACGCTGCCAAAGTCAGACATGTAAATAGAAGGATGTGCGGCTTGTGCATCATGTGCTTATTTTAGAAGTTAGAACGATGTGATGAACGAGACCGTTAATCCATTGGATGCAGGCATTTCGCGGCAGACGCCGCCCACGCAGACGATGCCTTGACGTTGTCTTCCGTAGCCAACTTGAAGTCGGGAAGCATTGTGGGTGTAGCCCACCGCTACTTGGTTGTAGTTCCCAGTGCCGTCGTGGTAGCACCGTTGGAGATTGGCCTGCACGAAGAAGTGTCGAGCAAAGTGGTACTCCACAACCTCCATCAACCAATCACCACAGCGTTTGTCATCCACAACTGCATCGTACTTGCTGTCGCTCTCCAGCCATTCGGCTTCCAAACGCAGTACTCGTCGGCTGCCAAGCTTCAATGTAACGTCGGTGGCCAAAACCCAGTTGTGGTGCAGTTGTCCAGCATGTCCCTCCACGATGGGGTTGAAAACAATATAGCCTGCGCAAAATCCGGCTTTTACTGTTGGGCTGAACTTGTGGGAGAGTTCAATAGAGAGGTCTGTATAGTAGTGCTCGCGGTTGCTGCCAATTGGCTTTGAGGTGTAGCCGTCAGTGCCACGACCTCCGATACGCATCGTGTCAAGGCTGGATATGGTAGTATAATTAAGGTGTACGTCGGTGCCATACTTTCCTCCGAGAGCAGTGCCTTTACGCAATTTGAAGTAGAGGTTGCCCTGTATTCCCAGTTCGCCGTTGGTTTGGGTGGCGTAAGGATAGAGGTTAAAGAAGGTGTAGGAATGAGGCTGCGCTATAGATGGGATATAGTTGATGTGCAGCATGTCGCCGCTGCGTGAGCGCACTGATCGGAAATCCATGTTGTCAACACGCTGGGCACGCAGCGACGCGCTGAAACCAGGGCGAGCATACTGCGTGTTAAGCAGCACGGCACTACCATATTTATATATGTATCCATTGGTGATATTGGGGTCTTGCCCCTTGCCCGCATATTCGGCTTGTAGCGAAAAGTGGCCATGCGTCATGTGCATGCGCGCAGATACCGCGCCGACATTGAGTGGCAGGTTTAGCATATAAGCTGGGTTGTCGGACGTTATACTCTCGTCATCCTCGAAGCGACTAACGAAACTTAGCCCAATATTGACTCGTGTCTTGCTCTCGCTGAGGGTGGAGAAAATACTGTTGAGCGCCATTTCACCGTCCAGCCCCCGAACAATTCCTGCCCCGAAGTCCCATGCACTGCGTTGTCTCCCGATGAGGCCTGTCAACGTGATGCCCTTTACAGGCCTGTATTTCAACCGCACTCCTTGCAGTGCATTGTCGAGCCCCAGCAGACGGTCTTCGTAGGCACGCAGTACTAATCCTTGCCCAAACTGCTCGTAGTAGTGGCCAGCGGTCAGTTCCAATTGGTCGTTTTGATAGGAGAAGAAATAATGTGCCAACCCAGCACCTTTGTACGATGGGTCAAAGCCAAGTAGAGGATTGTGGTAGGCTTCGAAGCGGAGACCCGCAGAGAATGGCCCGTTGTCATACCGAAAATCAGCGTATGAGTTGAGCAGCAATCGCGAAGGTACATCTTCGGATCCTATTGCAGTGTCGCGGTGTGAGGTCTGTGCTTCAATTTGTACACTGCCACTCACGCGGCCGGCATTCTGACCCCATGTGGTTGAGATGATGCATAGAGCTCCCACGGCCAAGAGCAGGATGGACTTCTTCTTCATGTCGTGGATTATTGGGGGTTCGGTGAGGCAGCCAACTTCTTAATCTGCTCCAGCAGTTCGTCCTCGTCGCCATCCTTGTAGGAGTTGTGCTGGTAGACAATAGTGCCTTGACCATCCAGCAGTAGTGTATAGGGTACGGCGAAGATGTGCAGTGCGCGCATTAGCTCTTGGTTTGAATCCAAAAGTACATCGAATGGCCACCCACGTCCGTTGGCATGAGGCACCACGTCGGCTTGACTGCGACTGTCATCGACGGCGATGGCGTAGATGCGAACACCAGTCTCTTCACGCCACTCGTCATAGAGTTCGCTTAGGGCATCCAGTTCTTTGTTGCATGGTTTACACCAGGTTGCCCAAAAAGAAATGATGGTGGGATGTCCTCGATTGACAAGGCTATCGCTTGACAGTTCGACCTGAGTGGCTGTTCGGAGTGTGATGTGTGAAGGCCATGTCTGTTGGGCGAAGACTGGTGGCGACCACGCCAGAACCAATAGGAGTGTAATCGGTAGAAGTTTCTTCATTTGCCTATGTATTATATAGTGGTTGTGTATTGGTATGTTTTTTGTGTGGTGTTAGCTATGTATCTGAGTGCTAAGAGCTCTTATACAATAGGCTCAAGCAGGTAGTTGCATAGTGCCTGTAGGCTGTCGGTGTAGGGTGAAGGAGGAAGTACTCGCAGTTCATTCAGCGCTTTCTTGGCCTCCTGCTGCATGATGGTACTACACCTCGTCCAGGCTTGGCTTTCGCGTACACGAGTAATGGTGTGCTGTATCACTTCCTCCGACATTTCACCACTGTCGATTTGTGCGAGCAGCTGTTCGCGTTCGGCTGTGCTGAGCAGTTTGGCATACTCAATGAGGGGTAGGGTCATTTTCTTCTCTCGCAGGTCGTTTCCCTGTGGCTTGCCCGACACTTGTTCTGAATAATAGTCCAGCAAGTCGTCGCGCATTTGGAATGTCATCCCGAAGTGATAGCCAAAAAGTTTCAGATGTTCACGGTACGGAGTGTTGAGGCTACCAATCTCGCAACAAGCCGACATGAGTGCTGCTGTCTTCTGTTCTATCACTCGTCGATAACGGTCCATGTCGGTATCCAGTTGCATGCTGTTGTGTTGCTGCCACAGTTCGCCTCGACTCATCGTGAGGGCAACGTTATTGACAATGTAACTCACTTCGCGGTTGTCATATTGGTGTAGGAGCATCAGTACGTGCGCCAGAAAGTAGTCGCCACACAGAACGGCCGTCTTGTTTCCCCACAACGCATTGATGGTAGGTGCACCGCGACGTACAGACGCGTTGTCGACCACGTCGTCATGAAACAAAGTGCTGGTGTGAAGCAATTCAATGGCCACGGCAGGCATTTCCATGTTCGGAAGTGGACACTGCGTAGCCTGTGCACAGAGCAACAGCAGTAGCGGTCGGAGTTGTTTGCCACGGTTGTTGTAGATGTATTCGCCAACCTGTTTGATGATAGGGTGCGAGTCGGAGGTCTGCCGCTTCAGTTCTTCTCTAAAAAGAGCCAACGAGTCGGTTAGGAGTTGTTCTATTTGTTGCAGTATCATTATCTGGATGTGCAGTTGTCGAGTTCTTTGTGAGTAAGGGAATGGCGTGTTGATTAGTGAATGCGCATGCCGCTACAGGCCACACGGGCTACAAGTTGTCCAGCATCGTTAACCACCGTGATGTCGTATAGGCACGAGCTACGACCATGCTTAATGCAGCATGACGTGGCGTGCAGTTTTTCGCCTCGCCCTGGAGATAGAAAGTGTATGGTGCTACTGACCGATACCCACTGCAGGGGCTCGTTTTGTGCTATGCACTGCAGGTTGGATGCCACGGCGAAGGTAAAGTCGGCCAGCGTAAAGATGGCTCCTCCCATGGCATCGCCCCGTGCATTGTGGTGTGCCTCAGTCAATGGCATGGAACAGTGCACGCAGGCTTTTTGAGCTTCGTTCATCTCAATGCGGTCGATGCTGATGCGGTTAGTCTTTGTGGCGTAAGTGTCCAGTGCAAAGATATGGTGGGCACGTTCCAGCAGTACATCGTCTGCTATCAGTTGGGGTGTGGTGGTAGTTGGTGTCATGAAATAGGGGGCGGACACTATTAGTTGTGGTTGCAGAAGTCAGCGTACAACGATGCTATTTTGTTGGTCAGTTGCTTTGACACCTTTGAGAGGGGTAGCCGTAGGTGGTTGGTGATTTTACCTTGCAGTTCCAGCAGCGCCTTCACTCCGCCCGGGTTCCCTTCGTCAAACAGTGCGTTCATCAAGGGTAGCATCTTGTAGTGTAGCGGCAAGGCTTTCTTAAAGTCGCCTTTCAGACACAGGGCTACCATTTCGCTCATCTCCTTGGGCAACGCATTGGCCACGACTGATATCACACCGCTTGCTCCCAACGCCATCATGGTGTAGGTCAGCGCATCGTCGCCCGAGATGACGTGAAAGTTGCTTGGCTTGTTGCGCAGTATTTCCATGATTTGTCCCATGTTGCCCGAGGCCTCCTTTATACCTATAATATTACTGCACTCTTCGGCCAGTTGCAGAGTGCTCTCGGCTGTGAGGTTGCATGAGGTACGACCAGGCACATTGTATAGTACGACCGGAACGGGAGATACTTCGGCTATGTTCTTGAAATGCTGCACTAGTCCGCGCTGCTGTGGCTTGTTGTAATACGGCACCACCGACAGAATACCGCTAATGCCGTCGAAGTTGGTGTGCGATATTTGGTCAGTGATGGCCAAGGTGTTGTTGCCTCCAATGCCGAGCATGATTGGCACACGGCCGCCCGTCTGGTCGATAATGAACTCGGTTAGTGCAGTGCGTTCGCTCTCAGTCATGGTGGCTGCCTCGCTCGTGGTTCCAAGAGCCACGATGTAGTTTGCTCCAGATTCAATGATGTTGTCGAGCAGGTCTCCCAGTCGGCTGAAGTCGATGCTTTCTTGTTTTCTGAAGGGCGTAATCAGTGCCACTCCAGTGCCTTGAAACAGATGTTCAGTTTTCTTTGTCATGATGGTGTAGTCGTTTTTTCTATCTTGTGTTGTTTTGGTGTGATAGGGCGGTAGTCAGTGCCGATCTGGGGTGTACGGCTGGCGCCTACTTCTCTACCATATTCAGGTATTTGATGATTTCAGCAAAATAGTCTTGGCGCGACAGCGGTTTGTCCGAACGTATAATGAGGTCGAATATACGTTCTTTGTCTGTATCGTTGGCGGCCGATACGGCATCAATGTTTGTTACCTTAAGGTTTGAGAGTGCCTTCAGTGCGGTGTACTTTCCGAAGAAGTCAGACGGAGCGGTCAAATCAATAAGCAACTGGTAGCGTTGATGCAGAAATGGAGCCAACACGTTGTTCTTGGGTATGCCCCAGAACGTAAAGTCTTCCTTCTCATGGCATATTGTTGTTTGGGCGTGGGTGAAGATGTAGTTGATGGAGGTCGAGGCATGTTGATACCCAGCCATCCACACCTGTTTGCCTGTCTGCTCCTGCGCTTTTGCAAAACGGTACAGGTCGTTCCATTCCTGTTCTGAACCCACCGTGAAGATGATGCCAACCGACTTGATGTGGTTGAAGTTGTCTATGCGTTTCACTCGCGTGAAGTCGCTTAGCTGTTTTAGTATCTTCTTTTGTCTGTATCTCTTGATGTTGTCGAACATAAGGTCTTGTCGTTAGGGGAATGAATGGTGCGTTATGAGGATAGAGGTAGTGCCAGTTGACGGTCCAACTTGTAGCTTTTGCGGTGCAGCGGCGTGATGCCGTATTGCTCAATGGCAGCATAATGAGCAGGGGTGGGGTAGCCCTTGTTGCGACTCCACCCATAGTGCGGATACTGCAAATGCTGGGCTTCCATGTATTCGTCCCTGTAAGTTTTAGCCAGGATAGAAGCGGCTGCAATCGGTTGCAGTTGGGCATCACCTTTGACAATGCAGACAAAAGGCACGCTACTCTCGTTGATAAACCTGTTTCCATCAATGAGTAGCAGGTCGGGACGCACGGCGAGTTGGACTACGGCCATGTTCATGGCATGGAACGTGGCGCGGAGTATGTTGAGCCGATCTATTTCTTCGGGGGCAACCATGTACACGGCGAAACTCAGTGCAGCCTGCTCTATCTGGGGCCGTAGCAGTTTGCGCTGACGTTCGGTCAGCTTCTTTGAGTCATTGAGCAGTGGATTGCTGTAGTCGTGAGGCAACACCACGGCAGCAGCCACCACAGGGCCAGCCAGGCAGCCTCGCCCGGCTTCGTCGCAGCCGGCTTCGATTTTTGTGGGGTCGTAGTGTGGTGCTAACATGGTGAGGTGGTGGTTGGTATATGGTATTATCCGAACAGTGCGGCAGCTATGAGCAGCAGTAGGGCTGTGTCGGCTATCCAGGTGCGTTTCTTGATATTCAGCAGTGCTATGGTGCCAGCAAAGGCCAGTGGAATGGCGGCCAGCTGCGGATTGAATGGCCACAAGGCGTCGAAGCAGGACATGGCTGCTGTGGCCAGAAGAGGCCACAGCACTACGGCTGTGTTTTTTCGGTAGTTGATTTGACGCTCGTTGAGTGGTGATATGATGGCAATGAGTACAACAATTAGGAATAGGAGGTAGTAGACATTGCTGATGACTGTCCGTAGAGGAACGTGGCTACCTGCTTCGAAATGCCATTGCCAGGTGGTCTGAATGTTCTGCCATGCACTGGTCAATCCGTCGGTCATGAAGTAGTAGGTCCACAGGGCTATCATGGGGGCTAAAAGGCCGAGCAGTAGCACGGTCCAGTCTCGCCAGCTGTACAGTTTGTGGATGGTAAACATGATGATGAGCGGAATGAGTAGCAGCAGTGCTGGCGTGTAGAACAGTGCGGCTATGGCTATGAGTGCGGCCGAGTTGAACGTGTTCGCCAGCGTGGGCACGTTGTTGCCTCGCATCACCATCTGGTTGAGTATGCCTAAGAGACACAGGTTGACGAACGGTAGCGGAGTGAGTGTGCGAAATGTGTCCATGGCACTCATGCCCACGATGTAGAGCAGGGTGGGGAGGAGGGTGTTTTGGGGTAGCATTTTCTCGTTGTAGAGGAGCACGTTGAGGAGCACTCCCTCAAGGATGATGAGCAGCAGGGCAACCAGCGTGGCTATTCGAGGCAAGGGCATCAGCCATCGTGCCGCAAGGTGATAGAGCGGGGCAAAGCCTTCTGGTAGTACGATAGGCTGCGGGTGTAGCAGACTGGGTGTCCACAGCAGGGCGGTGGCCAGTACGATGATTACTACCTGGGCAATGTCGTTGGTCTTGAACAGCCTTATCATGGTCAATGCTTGCCGAAGAGCGTTGTGTTGAACAGACTATTGTACCACCACCTTTTCGGTGCAACTGCCAACGCGGGTTTGAACGCGAACCAGATATACGCCCTTCGGCCAGCGGCTGACGTCGAAGGTGGCTATGGTGCGCGCCGTTGTTGAAACAAACGGGAGGCCTGCGAGGTTGGTGATGCTGATGGTGGCGGGTTCGTTGGTACCTGTTTGTACGGTGAGGCTTCCGTGCGTGGGGTTGGGATAAACTACTACAGGGAGGCGATGTGAGGAGGCTTCGCGAATGTCGAGCAGGTCGTAGGCTGCGCTCACAGCTCTCAAGGCGTCTACCTTGCCATATCCCCATACAGGGCTAATGCTGTCGTGCGCCAACAGGGGCCCGGTCTGTGCATCGTTGCGGCAGGTGCTTATCAGAATGTCGTGCACTTGTTCGAAGGTGAGGTGCGGATTGGCTTCAAGCATGAGGGCTACGATGCCCGCCACGGCAGGACTTGCCATAGAGGTGCCACTCAAGGCGTACCACTTATAGACATAGGGACGCATGTAGACAATGGTGTTGGTGCGGTAGTTGCTGGTGGTGTCGAGCGCGGAGACGGAGGAGACCACGTCCACTCCCGGAGCCGACACTTCGGGCTTGGCCACGTGGTCGCCATAGGCGGGACCGTGGCTCGAGAAGTAGGCTATCGGGCGGGCACGATACAGGCTGTCGTGCTCCAAGAAGTCGGCATTGTGGGCTGCTATGGTTAGGGTCTTGGCTGCGCAGCCAGGTTCGCTGATGGCGTAGGCGTTGTCGCCCGTGGTGTAGCCCGGACGCGATTGGCTAAGAAATTCAAATCCGGTGTTGCCAGCGTGGTTCTGCACATTGCCCACATTCCACAGGTCTACCGTGCTACCGCTGTCGCTGGTGCAGAACAGGTGGAGTGTGCCGCCTCTCACTTTGTCGACGTTGAGCAAGATGTGGGGCCTGTGGTCGTTGGCGTTGTTGCTCTCGCTCATGTAGTCGTAGCGCACTGTGTCGCCGTCCAGGGCAAGTAGGCCTTCGTCGTAAGCGGTGTTGCTTTGGGTGCTGAACCACGGGCTGTAGTAGGTGGTGTCTCGCAGGGTGATGGCAAAGGAAACCTGGAAGTCGTGGTCTGGCGTTCCCCAGCATATCAGTGCTTGCCCCACGCCGTTGTCCAGCGTGGTCCACTGTGGGAAGGTGCGAAGTGTATCGCTGCCGTTGAATTGGTGTTGGAGATGGAAGCGGGTGCTGCCGTTGTTGCCGGCACTTGTTACGAAGATGACGCCCGAATCCGCATAATGATTGATGGCTTGGCTCAACAGCGAAGAGCCGTCCAGATTGCTGAATGTGTACATTCCCCAACTGCTATTGATGACCAGCCGTTTGCCTTCACGCTTGGCCACGTTGTACATCCACGCCACTTCGTCCATCCACGACTGCTCATCAAGACGCCATGAGCCCATCAGCAGCTGGGCGTTGGGGGCTTGGCCGATGTATTTTCCGCCCACCCCGTTGCCACCTATGATGCCCGCCACGTGGGTGCCGTGCGAGCCGTAGCCGTACAGACCGAAGGTGTCGCCTTCGACCTGTGCCATTTGGGCGTACGAGGTGTATTCCGTTCCGTAATCAAATCCCTCTGGAGCCGGTCCGGCATTCTTGAATTGGTCCCAGGCGCGCAGCACATGGTGCGTAGCCTCGCTGCGCTTGCCAGCAAAGAAGTTAGGGTGCATGTAGTTGAATCCCCAATCGGTGATGCCAACCAGCACGCCTGCGCCAGTGTAGGCACTTGGCAGACCGAGCCCAGCGTGCACGCTGTCGGTGCGTGTGTCAAAACGAGTTTTATCCATCTCCATAGCGGCTCGGTGTGCAACGCTGTAGGAGCGAATGCCTGCGGTTTGTTCCAGGGTGGCGAGTAGCCGCAGGGGCACTCTCATTGCCACTATGTCGCCCACCCGCGATGTGATGCGGATGCCGCTGCGCGCTACCTCTTGGGCTGAAAAACTGCGGTCGACCTTTGCCAGTACGCCAATGCAGTGCTGTCCGTTTATCTCGGTGATGGGAAGCCGTGCGGCCAAGCGGCTCGTTGGTGGGGTGGAGGCTTTGGTACCGCGCATTTGCTGCGTCAGGGCTCGTGTTTCGAGGCTGCTGTTTTGCTGGGCATGTACGCTGCACAGCAACGCAATAAATGCCATGACGATGACTCTTTTCATGTCGATGTCCTTATAAAATATAGGTGCAAAGGTACTAAATATTTTCCAATTGCGAGCTGTTCTGACGGGGCAGGTCTGGCGCATGGGCATAGCAGAAGAAATGGGGTGATATTACGCCTCAGTGTTCTGTTGGGCTGGTGCCGTACTGAAGAAGGGGCGATGCTGTACGGCATCGGACATGATGGCCTGCGATATGGGGCGGTGTGCCGTACGGAATAGAATGGATTCAACTGCAAGAGTATCATTGCTCAAGTTGGGTACTGTGCAGGATGCTGTACGGCAAGGGGGCTGATGTCGTACAGCATCAGCCCTCTTGCTCTGGGAATTTTGCATGTTTCTTCTCGGTGTGGAGGTAAGGTGGCGAGGAATGAATGTCGTCAATGCCGCACGCGCTACGCATGCACTTCGTGTGTCAACACCCTCAACAGGACGACGACGCAAAGATACGCATTCTTCTCCAATGAGAGGCTTGGTGTGCTGTGTTTGCGTTGAGAATGAGCAGTCTGAGCCCTCCTTTTTGGGCGCACATTGTGTTTATAAAGAACGGTGTACGCGCCGAAATGGAACGAAAATACAGTGGTGAGCCCGCTAAGTTCGAATAGATGTAGTTCTTTGATAATAAATGTCTTCAATATGGTTGAGCTTTTTTCTGTTGTTTGGAGGATGCAAAATGGTAGTCTTAAGAGCTGTTTTGAGACAGAAATGACTCGGCAAAGCCGTGGAGAATAATATTTATGTGCGCCTGATAATATGGTGTAATACAGTTTGATGGTTGGAGTTTGGTAGCACAAAATGAAAAAATATTTTGCAGGAGAAGAAAATACACGTACCTTTGCAATCGAAATAAGCCATAAGGCCGCATTCGTCTAGTGGTCTAGGACATCGCCCTCTCACGGCGAAGATCCGGGGTTCGAATCCCCGATGCGGTACGGAAGGAAGACCAGTTGCGAGACTGGTCTTCTCGTTTTGTGCGTAGGCCCGACAGGGGTTGGAGAGATTGCTTCGGGAGCGAAGGGGCAGAGCGAGGACGGCGCAGTTTGTCAACACTTGTTTATAACTTTACTTGGGGGGCTGCTCCTCGTTTCACATATTTATTGCTAACTTTGTCGCAATAAACAAATGTATTCATCAGACCCGATGTGCTTGATGGGTAATAACTAAGCACAACAAATCAAATGAAAAAAACGTTATTATTTTCGGCTGCTGCTGTAGCATTGCTCTTTGCTACGTCGTGTAAGCAATCACAGGACTCCACTTACTATCAGATGTACCGTGAGAGCACTCCGCGCTTCGCTATGGTTAAACCTCTGCAGGTAGATTCACCGGCAATGGTGGCTGATCTCAAGGTTAACGAGACTCGTATCTCTTATCAGGAGCGCTTCGAGAATGAGCTTAACGAGTCGGACATCAAGAACCCCAAGCACTCTGGCCTTATCAATTACTGGAAAGAGTATACTGTGGCCAAGGCTGTGGCTCACTACAACGCCGATGTACTCCTAAGCACAACGTTTGACATCACGACCTCGGCCGACTACAAATATGTTACTGTAGAGGTTCGTGGATACTGCGCCAATTACCAAAACTTCCGTAAGGTAGAGCCCAAGTGCCCTAAGGCAGCTGCTTGTCCGAAGGCTGCACAGGCCGGTTGCCCCAAGGCAGGTCAGCCCGCTTGCTGCAAAGAGGGTCAGTCCACTTGCCCCAAGGCTGGTGGCGACTGCTGCAAAGGGAAAGCCCAGGCACCTGCTGCTCCCGCCCACCGTCACGGCAACGTAGACGCTAAGAGAGGTGCAGATGTGGCACCCGTAGCCCCTGAAGTGGAAGGCAAGAAAGGCCTCTTCAAGAGAAAGAGAAAATAACAGCACCGTCGGCGTTAGAGTAGGGAGTTTTGGATTCCCCACTACAAAAGACGAGCGCAACTTCAAGAAACCATAACCACGAAAGCCACCAGCACAGGTGGCTTTTTTCGTATCTTTGCGTTGGAATGTTGCACTGATGCATGATGCATATCGGTTGAGGTGCAACGGTTTGATGCCAGTTATGACATTGCCAGAGTTATATCAAAACGGTACAATATTCAAGACCCTTGAGACCCACCTGCAGGCAGAGCAGGCGCGTGTGTCGCTCACAGGAACGAAAGGTTCCATGCTTTCGGTGCTGGGTGCCACTATGGCAATGCAGCAACCCGACAACACCTTTGTATTCATCGTTAGCTCGAAAGAGGATGCTTTCTACCTGTACAACGACCTGGAAACACTGCTCGACGACAAGCAGTCGGACCTCGACCACAAGCGTGTACATCTATTTCCGACCAGCTACAGGCGTCCCTATCAGCATGAGGAGACCGACAATGCCAATGTGCTGCAGCGTAGCGAAGTGGTGAAGCAGATGACGGCCGGACGTAGCCTGGTCGTTGTAACCTATCCAGAAGCCCTAAGTGAAAAGGTGGTATCGCGCCGCACCCTCGTCAAGCACATGCTGCAACTGACGAAGGGAGCCGCAACGGATATGGACTTTGTGGTCGAGATGTTGCAGGAGTATGAATTTGAGCGTGTGGATTTTGTTGTTGAGCCTGGACAGTATGCCGTAAGGGGAGGCATTGTGGACATCTTCTCCTATGGCAGTGAGCAGCCTTATCGTGCGGAGTTCTTTGACGACAAGGTGGACTCACTACGCCTATTTGACCCCTCCTCGCAGCTCACGGTAACACACTGCGATTCGGCCACCATTTTGCCCAACCTTGCAGGAAGCCAGGCGGCCGTAGTGGAGGAGAGGGTGTGTCTGCTGCACTATCTGTCGAGCCGCGATGAAGTGTGGGCGCAGGCGCTGCTCTATTGTTCCGACATTTTGGAACGAGAACTTGCTGCTGCACGCACAGCCTTCGCCAGCCTCACCGCCTCGGTCAAGCACACCCCACCAGAACAGATGTACTGCTCGGCCAATGAGATGTTGGCCGACTTGGTGAAGTGCAAGGTGGTCGAATGGGGTAACGCACAGTTCTTCTCCTCTGCGACACAGGTGGAGATGCACGGCGAATTGCAACCTGTGTTCAATAAGCAATTCGACCTGCTCATCAAGTCCTTGCAGAACTATGTAGAACAGGGTTACATCGTAACGATAGGAGTTACGGGCGAACAGCAGCAGCACCGGCTGGAACGCATCTTTGCTGAGTTCCCCTCGCCCGACGACGGCACACTGGTGAGTCGCCATGTGCAGTTTGTGCCATTCACTTTGCAGGGCGGCTTCATAGACCACGACTTACGCCTCCTATACTACACCGACCACGAGATATTTGAGCGCTACCATAAATATACGGTGCGCGACCTGCGCAAGAGCAGAGAGGCGATGACCCTCAAAGAGCTCTTTGAATTGAAGCCTGGAGACTACGTTACACATATCGATTTCGGGGTAGGGCGGTTTGCAGGCCTTGAGAAAGTGGAGACAGGAGGCCGCACCCAAGAGGTCATCAGACTGGTGTATAAGAATAACGATACGCTCTATATCAGCATACACGGACTGCACAAAATCAGTCGTTACGTGGGCAAAGAAGGGGTGCCGCCAGTACTGAATAGGCTGGGAAGTCCCACTTGGCAAACTCTCAAACAGCGCACCAAAAAGCAGGTTAAAGACATAGCAAAGGACCTGATAGCCCTCTATGCCAAGCGGAAGGCTTCGCAGGGGTTTGCCTTCAGCGCTGATAGTTATTTGCAGAATGAGTTGGAAGCATCGTTCATGTATGAAGACACCCCCGACCAAAGCCGTGCAACCCACGACGTAAAGACTGATATGGAAAGCCGTGCGCCCATGGACAGACTGGTCTGTGGCGATGTGGGTTTTGGTAAAACTGAAGTGGCCATAAGGGCAGCGTTCAAGGCCGTGTGTGATTCGAAGCAAGTGGCCGTGCTTGTACCATCAACTATCTTGGCCTTCCAACACTACAACACGTTCTGCGATAGACTGAAGGGATTGCCGGTGAACGTTGAGTATCTCAACCGTTTTCGTACGGCCAAAGAAAAGACGCGCATCATGCACGAGGTGGAAACTGGCAAGATAGACATCCTAATCGGTACGCATGCCATCACCAACTCCAAGATAAAGTTCAAGGATCTCGGTCTGCTTATCATCGATGAAGAACAGAAGTTTGGTGTAAGCGTCAAGGAAAAACTGCGGCAGCTGAAGGTTAATGTGGATTGTCTCACACTGACAGCAACACCCATTCCTCGCACTTTGCAGTTTTCGCTCATGGGAGCAAGAGACCTTTCCGTTATCCAAACGCCCCCACCCAATAGGCAACCTATAGAGACTGAACTGGTGGAATGGAATGAGGAGACGTTGCGCGACGCGGTGCATTTTGAAATGTCGAGAGGTGGGCAGACGTTCTTCATCAGCAATCGGGTCGAGAACTTGACGGAGATGGCTGGTATGGTGAATAGGCTGGTTCCGGACGCTCGCATAGGTATAGCCCATGGACAAATGGACGGCAAGAAAGTGGAAGAGACGCTGATGCAGTTCATGGAAGGAGACCTTGATGTACTGGTGGCGACCTCTATCATCGAGAACGGACTGGATGTTCCTGGGGCGAATACTATGCTGGTGATGAACGCTCACCAGTTTGGGCTGAGTGACCTTCACCAGATGCGCGGTAGGGTAGGACGGTCGAATAAGAAGGCTTTCTGCTATCTCTTCATACCGTCGTTTGCCTCATTGACTGAGGATGCGCGCCGCAGGCTGAACGCTATTGAGCAATTTTCCACAATAGGCAGTGGCTTCAATATTGCGATGCGCGACCTTGACATCAGGGGCGCAGGCAACATTCTCGGGGCGGAGCAGAGTGGATTCATCAGTGAAATGGGCTATGACATGTACCAAAAGATACTGAATGAAGCTATTCTTGAGCTCAAGGAGACTGATTTCAAAGAGCTCTTTCAGCAGGAGATGGAGGAAAGTGGTGAATATGTTCAGGACTGCACCATTGAGACTGACCTCAGCGCTATGCTACCAGATGACTATGTTACCAGTGTGAGTGAGAGGTTGCTGCTGTACCGCGAGTTGAGTGGACTCGAAACGGAGGAGGAGTTGGACGCTTATCGTGAGAGGCTGATAGACCGCTTTGGACCGTTGCCACGTCAAACGGGCGAGCTCATCCTCACTGTGCGTTTGCGCCGTTTGGCGAAGCATATCGGCATTGAGAAAGTTGTGCTGAAGCAGGGCAACATGGTGTGCCATTTCGTGGCGAACCAAGACAATCCGTTTTTCAAGTCAAGTGACTTTATGCGCATGATTCGGTATGCATCGGCTCATCCTGCAGAGGTGTCGCTACGTGAGACTACAGATAGACTCACGTTGCGTTGCAGTCATGTGGAATCCATGCGTGCGGCCATAGAGCGATTGGAGGCCATGAGTGCTACCTCGCCATCAAGTCAAAATGTATAGTTGTTCAAATGAATACATATAGACCTACTAAGTTGTTAGAGTCGGCTGAAGAGGTGGCTATGTTCGTAGAGCGACGAGGATTTCTGCCTTTCTTCCACGGCGAGATAGAAGATTTCTCTCTGGAGGAGTGTGTGGCGCCGCGCTATTGGTTTCCCGACGACGAGGAAGGTGTGTGGGAATGGAAAAGTGCTGTGATAGCCATGGCCGACTGTGCCTATGGCAAGTTCTACAGGCAAAAGGCTTGTTGGGTGAGCATGGCCTGGTTCCCTGATTTGGTGAACTATCGTCGCCAACTCTACCCCTTGACGGCTGACGAAGCTCGAGTACTGGACGTCCTGCAGCGCAATGAGTCGCTGCTATCCCATGAACTGAAACGCATGTGTGGTTACACCTCCGCGCGTTCGGCAGTGTGTAAGTCGACCGCTGAGCCTGCTTTAGCGGTTGAACCGTCGCACGGTAAGAAGCGCGGTTCCTTTGAGACCATCATTAACAAGCTGCAGATGAGTGGGCGTGTACTCATAAGCAATTTTGAGTACAGCACTGATCGTCGAGGCAACAGTTACGGCTGGGGAAGGGCGCGCTACTGTACGCCAGAGGCTTTCTTTGGCACCGACCGTATGCAGACGGGGCGCACGCCAGAGCAGTCACGTCAGTTATTGGAAGACTATTTGATTGAATTACTACCGACGGCCGAGCGTGCGGCCGTGCAGCGCATCCTGGGGTGAAAGCGTCCTGCTTGGGTTGCTCATGAACCTCGCGGTTGCGGTACACCTTATATTATATATAACGAAACAAATATCCTTTATCAACGGTTAATATGCAAGAAGTGGAGGAATTGAACTATAAACAACTGTGTAAGCATGTGTGTGTGCTGGCCATGGAAGTGGGCGATTATCTGCGAGAAGAACGCCTGCATAGCGGCACCCCCACATCCGAGTCTAAGGGCTTGCACGACTTTGTAACTATGTTTGACAAGGAGGCAGAGAGGCGCATTGTGGTACGGCTTCAGGAGCTGATGCCCGATGCGGGCTACATTGCCGAGGAAGGACATGGTGAGCATCATGGCAATGAGCCTTTTGTGTGGATAATTGACCCGTTGGATGGCACTACTAATTTCATTCACCGTTTTGCCCCCACTTGTGTCAGTATCGCGCTGCAGCACCAGGGGCGCATGGTTCTGGGCGTGGTGTACGAGATATGGATGCAGGAGTGCTTCTATGCCTACGATGGAGGCGGGGCGTTCCTAAATGGTTCGCCAATCAGCGTCAGCTCCACGGCCCATGTGGACGATGCCCTTCTGGCTACGGGTTTCCCCTATACAGATTTTAAGTTCATGTCGCAGTACATGAAACTTCTGGAGTGGTCCATGCACCACAGCCATGGGGTGCGTCGACTCGGTTCCGCAGCGGCCGATTTGGCTTATGTGGCCTGCGGAAGGGTCGATGGCTTTTTCGAGTATGGCCTGAAGCCTTACGATGTGGCGGCAGGAGCCTACATTGTGATGCAGGCTGGTGGTTGTGTAACCGATTTTTCGCGGCACGACAAGTGGTTGCATGGTGGTGAGATAGTGGCCTCCTCGGCTGCTATTGCTACCGAGTTGCAGCAGGTGGTCGAGCAGCACATGCATGCAAAGAAACGGCTACGCGATTACATGTTTACTCGTAAGTAGCAGGAATCAAAAGCTTTTTATTGTTTAATCTCATTATTCATTGGCTTGACTATGAACCGTTATTTTGCTCTGTTGATGCTCCTTGTGTCGCAGTGCGCGCTGCTGTTTGCCCAAGAGCCAGACACCTGTGCGGAAGTGCCTGTACAGATGCCTCTCAAGGTGTACCATTTCAAGATTGAAGAGGAGATAGCTCCGCCAGCCACGATGCGAGTTACGAAGGCTCTTGAAGAGGCCGAACGCAAACGTTGCGACGTGGTGATCGTGAGCCTCAATACTTTTGGTGGTCGACTGGATGATGCTGATAAAATCCGTACGGCTTTCCTGCGCAGTTCGGTGCCCGTGTGGGCTTATGTTGACAACAATGCAGCCTCGGCTGGTGCACTCATTGCGCTGGCGTGCGACTCTATCTACATGCGTAGCGGGGCGAGTATCGGTGCCGCTACGGTGGTGAATGAGAGTGGTGAAGTACAACCCGATAAGTATCAGAGCTACATGCGCAGCCTCATGCGCACCACGGCCGAGGCTAAGGGTCGCCGCCCCGATATAGCCGAAGCTATGGTGGACCCCGATGTGGAGGTGCACTCTATCTGCGATTCTGGCAAGGTGCTGACGTTCACAACTACCGAAGCGTTGAAGTACCATTTCTGCGAGGCCTCGGTCGAATCGCTTCACGAGTTGTTATCTCATGCTGGTGTGGAGAAGTACGACCTGGTGGAGCAACGCTACACTTTTGTTGAGAAGGTGGTCGGCTTTCTTGTTTCGCCAGGCATCAAGGCGTTGCTCATCATGCTCATTATCGCAGGCATTTACTTTGAACTCCAGTCGCCAGGCGTAGGGTTTCCCTTGATTATGGCTGTTGTGGCCGCACTGCTTTACTTCGCACCGCTCTATCTCGAAGGTTTGGCGGCGCACTGGGAAATCCTGTTGTTTGTGGTAGGGGTGGTGCTACTTGTGTTGGAATTGTTCGTCATTCCTGGTTTTGGAGTGGCGGGTATATCGGGCATCATCCTTATGGTAGGTGGACTCACCCTCAGTATGGTCGCCAACATTGGGTTCGATTTTTCGCATGTACCTACCCTGACTATCGGTACCAGTTTGGCCACAGTGGTGGTGTCCATCACGGTGGCACTACCACTATCTATATGGTTGGGGAAAAGACTTTTTGAGAGCCGATTCGGGCAACGAATAGCTTTGGTCGAAGAACAGAAAGTCAGTGATGGTTACACGGTGGTCGAGCAGGGTCTTGCACAATTGGTTGGGCAGCGTGGACGTGCGGCTTCGGTGTTGCGCCCCTCTGGCAAGGTGGCTGTGGGTGAGGCGCTATACGATGCAGTGGCTCAGTACGGCTTCGTCGATGAGGATGAACCCGTTGTGGTGGTCGGTTGCGAGCACAATAGCCTTATTGTTACGAAGGAATAGTCTTCTTGTGCTGCACGGTGTCTGCCTCAAGCAAACAGCACCAGCAGTTGTGCTACCAGCACGCGCAGGAACATCGAGAGGGGGTAGACCGTAGTGTATGCTATGTTGGCTTGATTGCCTGGACCCAAGTCGTTGCTGTAGGCCAGGGCGGGTGGGTCAGTGGTGGCGCCGCTAATGAGTCCAGCTATGGTGAAGTAGCTGAGCTTGCAAAGTTTGCGTGCTATAAAGCCCATGGTCAGACAGGGCACGACTGTGATGATAACACCCCACAGCACCCACCAGTAACCTCCGCCGAGAATGGTTTCCAAGAATCCTTGTCCAGCACTGATGCCCACTGAGGCCATGAAGATACTGATGCCGATTTGACGTATCATGATGTTGGCCGACGGGGCTATATACGTATTGAGGTGGATGCGCGGCCCAAAGTAGGAGAGGAGGATAGAGGCGATGAGAGGGCCTCCTGCCATACCGAGTTTGACTGGCACACTCATGCCAGGAATACGTATGGGCATCATGCCCAATAGTATGCCAAGCACGATGCCGATGAAGATGAAGAACAGGTTGGGCTGTTCTTTCTGGGGCTGCTTGCGGTTGGCAATGCTCTGCTGTAGCTCCATTCCATTGCGGTGGCGGTTACGCTCCATCAGAGCCGTCTCTTCTTCAAAGTTGAACTTACACAGTGATTTCAGTACAGTGATGCTCATGATGATGCCGATGACTCCCAGTGGGTAGGCTACGGCGTAGCCTTGAGCGTAGAGCGGATTGTCGGCATTGGCATGCAGGTCGGAGAAGGTTTGCTGAGCTGCACCCAGTCCGGGCGTGTTGGTTACCGCACCATAGAGCACACCGGTCATGGCGGCTGGGTCGGTGTCCGTAATGTGCCACAGCAAAATAGCCAAGCCGCTACCCAGTAGGATAAGTCCTGCTGCTAACAAGTTGAGCATGATGCCTCCCGAACGGAATGAGGCAAAAAACGTAGGGCCTACCTCTACGCCAATCGTATAGATAAACAACATCAGGCCAAACTCCTTCATGAAGTGGCCTGTGGTGGGGTCAATGCTCAACCCCATCTGTCCAAGGGCTATACCTGCAAAGAGTATCCAGGTAACGCCCAGGTTGATTTTCCCTATTTTGATGTGGCTTAAGGTGAGTCCAATAGCGATAGTGAGTGATAGTAGTAGTAGCGAGTTGGCTACGCTGTGGGTTGTGAATAGTGTGGCAATCCAGTTCATTAGTATCGTTTCAGTTGGGTTATAGGTTCATGCGCGCCAGCCCAAAATCCCTTGTTTGGCGGAGCGTTTCAATAAAGGTACGTGTGGCGTACTTCATGTAGCCGTCGTGGGCGGTGTGGTAGCAGCCCTGCATGTCGTAGTCGCCATCGCTGATGGGGATGGCCACTACTCCGCTGTGGCGTCGGGCAGTGGCCTGCGAAAGCAGTGTTGCCCAATGGCTTGAGGCTACGAGGTCAAGTAGCAGTGTAACCGAGTCGAGCTCCATGCGCACGTCGTACACATAGGAACTGTTGTCGACGGCGTGGTCGAACGTGTCGCGAGCCTGCATGCCCTTCATGGGTAAAATCAAGGGGTGGCGTTGCAGGTCGCGTAGGCTGATGCTGCCGACGGTCGAGAGGGGGTGTGTGTTGCTCACCACCACAGCCAATCGGTTGTCGAAGAGTTTGTATGAGTCGATTCCTGGGTAGGTCTTCAGTGGCTTGTAGCTTAGGGCGATGTCGATGCTGCGCTGATGCAGCCGCTGCATCAGTTCCTGCATGGAGCGAATCTGCACTTCGAGCTTGACTGCTGGGTAGTTCCGGGCAAAAGCCTGAAGGGTACTGCTCAGCAACAACGAGAAGGTGTAGGTCGTGCCAATGCGGAGTGTGCCCGTCTGTAGTTGCTGCACCTCGGCTATGCTGTCAATGCCTGCATCGGCAGCCTCTAAGGTGCGCACGGCGTGAGCCAAGAAGTTCTGTCCGCAGTCCGTCAGTTCCACTCTATGGGAGTCGCGCTGTAAAAGAGCAACTCCCAACTCGTTCTCCAACTGCTTCACTTGTTGCGAAAGCGTGCTTTGGCTCACAAACAGCTGCTGCGCTGCTTCGGAGAAGTTGCGCAGGCGAGCCACTTGGACGAAATACCTCAGTTGTCGCAGTTCCATAATAGTTTGCAAAGATACGGAAAGCTTTGCAACGTTTTATTCTTTGCCCTTCGTTTTTGCATCATCTTCTCTGGTGAGAGCATTCTCTTTGAGGTAGGTACTGATGCCTATGACAATCAGTATGCCAAGTGCCAGTGCTGTCCAGATAACTTTTCCTTGAATTGCAAGTGTTGAGATCATGTTGATAATGGTTTTAAGTTGTTTTGGCGGTGAAGCCGTATTCTGTTTTGTTTTTCGGCTGCAAAAGTAGATTGTCTTTTCTGCTGGCGAAGGAAAATGGCTATAGTTTGTTTCGATTTTTTGTATCGGCATGTTGGCATCGAGGTGTGTGGCAAGTTGTTGGGTGGGTGTCTGGATGTAGGGGCAGGTGGCTCTGTGTCGGTGGGGGTGGCGGGGCTGTACCGTCCGTATGTGTGGTGCTACGGGGTGAGAACGTACGAAATCGGGGCCTGGAACCGCGGTGCGAAGTGTCGTGCGCCGACGGGCCTTATGCCGCACGACACCAATATCTACGCCGTACGGTATGGACCCACATGCCGTACGACTTATATTGTGTTTAACTGCGTGAAATGTAGTGATATGGTGGATTGAGTGGTCGGCTTTCGTACGGGATGTGCATCGGATGTCGTAGGCTTCTGCCTCCTGCTCACATGCGTGGGAGGGTAGGTGGAGAAAGAAAAGGTGGGGTGCGTGCCGAGGACTTTGTGACTGGGAGTTGCCTCGCGTTGACAGTGCAAAGATAAGCATATTTTTCTGGTTGCTGCAAGGGAAATTGAGCCGAGGCGTTGTGGCGAGAGGTCAATGCCTGTGGTTGGTTATGGAATGGGCTGATGGAATTGTGATTACACAGATTGCGCTAAGTTTTGATGCAGCGTACAATTTTGTGCGCCAATATGCGTTTCATCCTATGTGTGAACTGCAGTCGATGTGGGTGGAGGTGGTTGGTGGGGGCAGTGGACTGCACTTTTGCATGAGAATGTCCTGTGTTGACTGAAGATGAAAGAATAAAGCATTTAGCATAATGGAAATCAAACTTTACAAGGGGATAGAGACCCCGATGGATATGGTGCTGCTCTATGGCAGCGAGGTGGCAGCCAAAGCAATGCCGCTTAAAAAGGACGAGTGGGCTCTGCTGCAGGAGCGTAAGACGGCCGACGCAGAGTCGTTGCTCGTGTTCGACCGCCTGCCGCATCACCTATATATACAGAACTACAATTCTGAGTTGCCCTCCGAAAGCATGTGGGAGCACCTGCGCCGCTCGGCTGCCAAGTTGCAGCAACGTCTTGTCGACGAGGGAGTGCGCGAGGTGTATCTATGTGGCCGTGGCGTCATACCCGAGGAAATGTTGGCTTTCGTGGAAGGTCTCCACATGGCCAACTATCGTTTCGATAGGTATAAGACGAAGAAAGACAAGTCTCTGGATCGCATTTGGGTTGACGAGAGCATTGTCAGTCAGAGCATGCTGGATGAAAACTTGGTGCTGTGGCGCAACATTGACCGTTGTCGCGATTGGGTGAACGAGCCCGTGATGGCACTCAATGCAGCACGTTTTGCCGACGAATTGAAAGCGCGTGCCGACGAGTTGCACGTGGACTGCACGGTGCTTGGCCAAAAGCAGATAGAGGCCTTGAAGATGGGTGGACTGCTGGCGGTGAACAAGGGAAGTGTGGACGAAGCACGCTTCGTTATACTTGAATACAAGGCCGAGCAGCCTGTCAACGAACGGCCTATAGCACTGGTTGGTAAAGGAGTAATGTACGACACGGGCGGCCTCAACATCAAGCCCGACGACTACATGCAGGAGATGAAGAGCGACATGGCTGGCGCAGCCACAATGGCATCGGTGCTATTCGCAGCAGCCGAAAACCAGCTGCCGGTGCATATCGTAGCCCTTCTCCCTCTTACCGACAGCCGCCCCGGCGGCAATGCCTACGCGGCTGACGACATCCTCACAATGTATGACGGTACGACAGTGGAGGTCATCAACACCGATGCCGAGGGTCGACTGCTACTGGCCGATGCGGTGGCCTATAGCAACCGCTTCAATCCCTGCTTGATAATCGATGCCGCAACCCTAACGGGTGCCGCCGTGAGAGCCATCGGCACCTTTGGCATTGCCGCTATGCAGCAGGGCGCCGACAATGCGATGTCGCTCCTCAAAATCGTCGGCAACAAGGTCTACGAACGTCTGGTGGAATTCCCCTTCTGGGAAGAATACGACAAACTCATCGAGTCTGAAGTGGCAGATATCAAAAACTGTGGCATCGCACAGGCTGGGGCAATTACGGCTGGGAAGTTCGTGGCACACTTTGCCAAACAACCCTATATCCACCTCGACATAGCGGGAGTGGCCTTCTTCTCGAAGCGAGAGTCGTTCTACGGCGTTGGAGCCAGCGGCTATGGCATCCGCTTGCTTTACGCATTTCTTCAAACATGCGACGTAATGAACTTAAACAAATAAATATAGACATCATGAACGATAAGAAAAAAATAAGACTTGCCATCACCCAGGGCGACATCAATGGCATAAGCTATGAGGTGATACTGAAAACCTTTGCCGACGCCCGTATGTATGACGTATGTACCCCAGTGTTGTATGGCTCCACCAAAGTGGCATCGTACCACAAGAAGTTGCTTCCGCAGCTTCAGGGCGAAATAAATATCACGGCTATTCACGACGCCGAACAGGCTCAAGACCATCACTTGAATGTCATCAACCTTACGTCGGAAGAGGTGAAAATCGACGTGGGCAAGTCGACTGAAGTGGCAGGCGAGCTATCGCGCGCTGCATTGGAACGCGCTTGCGAGGACTTGAAGAAGGGCGTGGTCGATGTGCTGGTTACTGCCCCCATCAACAAAAAGAACATCCAGTCCGCAACGTTTGACTTTCCTGGCCATACGGAATATCTGTCTAATAAGTTCGAGAGCCACTCTTTGATGATGATGGTGTGCGACCGCATCCGTATAGGTATTCTTACGAACCACCTCGCGCTGCGCGATGTGCCAGAGGCCATCACGAGGGAGTTGCTCATGGAGAAATTGCAGCTGATGCATGACTCGCTGAAGCGCGACTTTGGCATTCCGATGCCCAAAATAGCAGTGCTTGCACTCAATCCGCATGCAGGCGACAACGGAGTGATAGGCAGCGAAGACCAAACTATCGTGCAGCCTACCATCAATGAGGCGTCCGAAAAGGGTATCCTGGCCTATGGGCCTTACCCGTCCGACGGTTTCTTTGGCTCGTCGGAGTTCAACAAGTTCGATGGTGTGCTGGCACTGTATCACGACCAAGGGTTAATACCATTTAAGCTGATGTCGTTCACCGAAGGAGTTAACTTCACGGCAGGTTTGCCCATCATCCGTACTTCGCCGGCTCACGGCACCGCCTATGACATTGCCGGACGCGGACTGGCCAGCGAGCAATCTTTCAGGAGTGCTATCTATCTGGCCTGCACGGTTTATAGAAATCGTGTTGAATATGATGAACTCACCCGTAATCCGTTGAAGTAACACTTCAGCGGATTGCGACTCTTTTTTTGTACATAAACAAGTGTAATATACTTCTCTGACAAAGCACTTTTTGTGGACTATAGGTCGGTAGATTGCTGTCTGACGAGTAGTTCATGGCAGGGTGTGTAGGTGAAGGTCGGGGTAGTATGAGGGAATAATAGTAGGCAGTCCTCATGAAAAAACTTCTGCTCTTTGATGGCATGGCGATGGTGTATAGAGCATATTTTGCGCTCAATAAGAATCCTCGCATCAACTCCAAGGGGATGAATACATCGGCGGTTCTTGGTTTTGTAACAACAATTTATGACTTCATCTCGAAGCAGAAGCCATCGCATGTGGCTGTGGCTTTTGACCTGCAGGCACCGACCTTCCGCCACAAAGAGTACGAGCCATACAAAGCCAACCGCGAAGCAATGCCCGAGGACATCCTCAAGGCATTACCTTATATTCATTCGTTTCTTCAAGCAATGCGCATAGAGGAGGCATCCTGTGAGGGTTATGAAGCAGACGATGTAATCGGCACCTTGGCGAAAAAGGCAGAAGGAGTGGGATTCGATAAGGTGTTGATGGTAACACCTGATAAAGACTTCGCGCAACTTGTTTCCCCTGGGGTGCATCTGTACCGACTGGGGCGTTCCAATCACGGAGATGAAGAGATGGATGTGGTTACCACCTGTCAGAAATTTGGTGTGGAGCGGTGCGAGCAGGTGGCCGATTTGTTGGGGATGTGGGGCGATGCCATAGACAATATACCAGGTATTCCTGGGGTGGGAGAGAAGACGGCCAAGCAGCTGATAGCTCAGTTCGGTTCGGTGGAACAGTTGATAGCCAATAGCAGTGAAATCAAGAATCCACGCATTAAAGGGTTGGTTGAGCAGTATGCCGGCCAGGCCTTGCTATCGAAACGGTTAGCTACTATCATTACAGATGTGCCTATCGCCTTTGATGAGGAACGTTTTGCCTGCAAAACACCCGACTTCGCGATGGTGCAGGTGCTGTGTGATGAACTGGAGTTTCGGCAGTTTGGACGTAAGTTCTTTACCGATGCTGTGGTGCGCGATCCCTCATTGGCGGACAAGTTGTCGCGTATTAGCGCACCAGTACAACCAACAGCAGACACTGACGCCCAGTTATCTCTTTTCGGACAGCCCCAAGAGGAGTATGTGGCAACAGAAGTTCACGTGAGCAACTTGGGCGAACTGCTGACCGATACGAAAGAGGTGGATGTGTCCATCTATGTGGAGGGGGCAACTGTAGTGGTGGCCACTGGAGCTGATACGGTATATAGCGATTTGGTGGGCAACCTGGATGTGCCCAGACTGAAAAAAATGTTGGAGTGCAGTTCTACAGTCAAGGTCTGCCACGACTTGAAGTCGCTTAAATATATTCTGAAAGAGTTGGGCATCACTCCAGTGGGGAGGATATTTGATGTGCAGCTTGCGCACTATTTGCTCAATCCGGAGGCGCGTCATACGCTCGATTTTATCATTCAGGAAGTACTTGGAGAAACAGGACTCTCGGCAGAAAAACGGGCTGCGGCCCTCTGGCAGTTGTATCCGCTCCTTGCGAGCAAGCTGCGCGAGAGCGGTATGGAACAACTGTATTGGGATATGGAACTGCCCTTGGTTGAGGTGCTTTACGACATGGAGTTGGCAGGGGTGCGGATTGATGAGCAGGCTTTGCTGGATTATGCTGGTCAATTAGACGGTGAGAAGTCGGTGATTGAAAACCGGATTTATGCGGAGGCTGGAGGACAATTCAATATATCAAGCACACGGCAGTTGGGTGAAGTGCTGTATGAGAAGTTGCACATCGTGGAAAAGCCGCCCCTGACAGCTACGAAGCAATATTCAACGTCGGAGGATGTGCTTCAGAAGATGCGAGATGGACATCCCATTGTGGATGATGTGCTTGAGTATCGTTCATTGAATAAACTCATCAACACCTATCTGCTGGCTCTTCCAAAACTGGTTGACCCATCAACAAGGAGGTTGCATACGGCCTACAACCAGGCTGTCACGGCCACAGGACGATTGAGCAGCAGCAATCCCAACCTTCAGAATGTCCCCATTCGAACCGAGCGAGGGCGCGAGATTAGGAAAGCGTTTGTGGCGAGCGATGAGAACCATGTGCTGATGGCGGCTGATTATTCGCAGATAGAGTTGCGTATCATCGCGTCGCTTTCGGGCGATGAGCACATGTGCAGTGCGTTCCGTAACAATGAAGACATCCACGCCGACACCGCTGCACGCATCTATAATGTAGAGCGCTCTGCAGTTACGTCGGAGATGCGGCGCAATGCAAAGTCGGTGAATTTTGGTATTATTTACGGCATCAGTTCGTTTGGCTTGAGTGAGCAGTTGGGTGTGTCGCGCAAAGAGGCAGCAGCACTGATTGAAGGGTACTTCAGTCAGTACAGCGGTATCAAACGCTATATTGACTCATCCATTGAGTTCGCACGGTCGCATGGCTACGCTCAGACACTTCTTGGCCGGCGCCGTTACCTGTCGGACATTAATAGTCGCAATGCAACGGCGCGCTCCTTTGCCGAGCGTAACGCAGTCAATATGCCTATACAGGGTACGTCGGCCGATATGATCAAGTTGTCGATGGTGCATATTTTTGAGGAGATGGGGCGGCTGAAGATGAGGTCGAAGATGATTCTACAGGTGCACGACGAACTTGTATTTGATGTATATCGCCCCGAACTTGATACGCTTCGGCAATTGGTGCTCGAGAAGATGCAGCAAGCTATTCCACTACATGTACCCATTGAGGTCAGCATTGGTGTGGGGGATGATTGGCTGCAAGCACATTGATGGAGTTGGATGCGGTTGTTGGGTGACCGCGGTAGTTGACGGTATGGTCAACAACGTGATGTTGAAAAGAATGCGTCTTCTAAGGATGGTGCCCATGGGGATTGTGTGTACTTTAGCGAAAAATATACGTAATAAGACATGATTTCTATTCTATTGATTCAAAGTGAAGTTCAAGGTGCAGTGCAGGCTGTAGCAGACACTGCAAATGCAGTTTTGGGTGCCGCTCCAGAGGCAGCACCAGCCAAGTTGTCCGTGTTGAACATGGCTGTACATGGCGGTTGGGTGATGATTGTGTTGTTGCTACTGCTCGTTTTAGCACTCTATATTTCCATAGAAAGATTGCTTGTGCTCAATAGGGCGTTGAAAGAAGACTCCACCGCCTTTATGAACGAGGTAAGTCAGTTCATACACAAAGGGGATATAGATGGTGCACGCCGGATGGCTCGAAGCAAGCAGTCGCCCATAGCAAGAATGATAGATAAGGGGTTGTCCCGTTTAGGACGTCCGCTGTCGGACATACAGACCGCCGTTGAGAACGCAGGCAAGCTGGAGGTGGCAAACCTCGAAAAGCGTGTCTCGCTGGTTGCGACGGTGGCTTCGCTTGGCCCGATGCTCGGCTTTCTGGGCACGGTTACAGGCATGGTGAAAGCATTCTTTGACATGGCAAATGCAGGAAATAATATCGAAATCGCAACACTGTCGTCGGGTATCTACGAGGCTATGGTTACTACTGTCGGTGGCTTGATAGTCGGCATCATAGCATATTTTCTTTATGATGTGTTGGTGAGCCGAATTAATAAAGTAGTGTTTATGCTTGAAGCCCGTTCGATGGAGTTCATGGACTTGTTGCATGAACCCGCCTAAAAAGAGGAAGGGATACCATATATATTATAGGTGTATGCGGTCAGGACATGTAGAGGAGTGTAGGGAAGAAGTGAAGCATACATCGGTTTAAACACGACGGACAATGATTCAAAGTCAAAACAAAGTTCGCATCAACTCCAGCAGCAGCACCATGTCTGACTTGGTCTTCCTGTTGCTGATATTCTTCATGATTACATCGACACTCATCAGTCCGAATGCTGTCAAACTGCTCCTTCCAGAGAGTAACAGTAAGACAATGGCGAAGCAGAATGTTACTGTATATATTGATGACCAGTACGCTTTTCAGGTGAATGACACCAGAGTCTTGCCCGAAATGCTGGAGCCTACTATATCGTCTTACATAGAGCCAGGTATTAGTGACGCCTGTGTGGTGCTTCGTGCAGACAAGACGGTGCCAGTGCAATATGTGGTAAATGTGATTGATGCTGTTAATGCAATAAACGACAAGTCGGGGGCTAAGCACAAGGTGATACTGGCGACATCGCCCAAAAAGTAAGGGGTATCATGCAACGTAATGTTGAGAAAAAAGACTCGATTACATCGGCAGTGATAACTGTCGTGCTGGTGATTTTGCTTCTTATTGTTAGTGCATTCGTAGGTCTAAACCCGCCCGACCCACCTATACCCGAGGAGGGTGTGGAAGTAAACTTGGGAGATTCGGACTTCGGCCTGGGCAATGCAGAGACCCCTGAAGCAAGTGAGCAGATGAGTGCGCCGAAGCCTCCCAGTTCGACTGGCGAGGATGTGTCGACCCAACGCTCAGAAGAAACGGTGTCTCTCAACCGATCTTCCAACAATAGTTCAGCTGAGACTTCTCCTGTGGTGGAGGACAACACGGAAACGACTAAAGAACCAGTTATCGACAACCGCGCTTTGTTTCCTGGAAATAGAACCAAGACTGACGGAGGCGGAAGTCAAGGAATTACCCAGGGACAAGGCAACCAGGGTAAGCAGGGCGGAGACCCGAATTCACAACGCTACGACGGGGCTCCCGGTCGAGGTGGCTCAGGGTGGTCTCTGAGTGGACGCAGGGCATCCTCGTTCCCCTTGCCGCAGTACGATTCCAATAAGGAAGGGAAGATTATCGTCAAGATATGGGTTGACAGGTCAGGTACGGTGGTTCGTGTGGAGGGGCCTGAACGGGGTTCGAACATTACGGAGCAAGGGATGGTGGCAAAGGCTAAGTCGGCTGCCATGAACGCAAAGTTCAATGCTGACAACAATGCCTCAGAGTTGCAGGTTGGCACGATAACGTATGTTTTCCGTAGAAGCAACTAATAATGCAGGACTTTTCAATCAGAATTAACAAGGACGTAACGCTGTGGGTGCTCAACAACCTCGCAGCGTTGCGTCGTTGTTAGTGCAATGTCGATGCAAATTGATTGGATGCAAGTGCAATAAATAGTACTTCTTGAATACAAAATAAGTGCTTACGAAGGAACAGGAATATGAGATTGTGAAGGACGTGCTGAACGGCAAGACTGAGGAATATGCAGTCATTGTCAACGAGTATCAGCAGCATGTGGCTAACTTGGTCTACAAGTTAGTGCTGAGTCCCAACGATGTGGAGGAAATTGTACAACAGGTCTTCGTTGACTTATACATGTCCTTGCCGCGTTTCCGTTTTGAGTTGAGGCTAAGTACGTACATCTACCGAATTACGGTAAATGTGGTGGCGAATATGTTGAGGAGACAGAAAAAATATGTGAGTTTGGAGCACTTGATGGAGGAGGAGAGAGACAGAAAACATAACCAGGAAGAGACAATAATTCATGAAGAGCGTATGGCTATGGTAAGGCGAGCCTTGGGAAATTTGAAGACAGAACAACGGACAGCACTTGTGCTGTATAGTTATGAGGGGTTTTCTTACCAGGACATAGCCGATGTGATGCAGATATCTTTGGCTAAAGTTGAGTCGCTAATATTTAGGGCTCGCAAGAATATTAAGAAACAAATTGAAGCAATGCTATGATACGTGATGTGGATGAAAACGATATAATGCAGTGCCTTGCCAGCATAAAGTACGTGGGTAGGGTGGATTGCACTGAATGTGTCATGGACAGAATCCGTGGAGATGAGTTTTCTAAGTATAAGACTTTTTTGTACCAACGAGTTGTTTCTCAAGTTCTCTCTGCTGCAGCATGCTTATTACTCTTGATTGGCGTTGGCATGGGGTGGTCTCAGATTAAGGAGAACCAATTGCGCAGCGTTGATTGCATGCTGCAAGAATACTATGAATATGGAGCTTACTACGGCACTTCGATATCCTCTGAGGATGAGGTAACCAATACTTATACTCAATATCTAACCACGTACATCTTATGAAACGTTTATTGTTGTTTTTTTGTGCTATAGGAGTGCTGATGCCTACTTTGTTGGCGCAGAATCCAAAACCTCAATCTAAAGGCAATACGTGGATGATTGAGTACATACCGAATATGACTCAACAGCAGCGTAAGCAGATAATGAACTTACTGCTTGAAACGCGAGAGTCAATAGAACAGAAACGTAGTCGCCTCAACATCCTGAACGATAGTATAAGAGCTTATTTTCAGATGTATGAGGATCAAACTGATGTTATTGTGCAACTTTTCGAAAGAAAGGCAAGGCTTCAGTTGGAATTTGACAAGGAAATGTATGCCAATAGGGTTCGACTAAATGCGTTGATGAGTCAGGAACAGTACGAGGAGTTCAACAAGGCATTAAAGAATTGTCAACGCAAGAACCCAGCTGGCAAAAGGAAAGAAAAGTAGCAGGGCGAACAGAAATACATAACATATATATTACAGAACAACAAAATGGGAAGAGCGTTTGAATACCGTAAGGCGCGCAAGTTGAAGCGTTGGGGCAATATGGCTCGCACGTTTACGCGCATAGGAAAAGAAATAGAAATTGCTGTCAAGGCTGGTGGTCCAGACCCCGATAATAACGTACGTCTCCGTCTGCTCATGCAAACGGCGAAGACGGAAAACATGCCGAAAGACAATGTAGAAAGAGCCGTTAAGCGTGCTGTGTCCAAGGATACAAGCGAGTATCGCGAGGTGGTTTACGATGGGAAAGGCCCTCATGGTATTGCAATTGTGGTGGAGACGGCGACCGACAATCCAACGCGTACCGTTGCTAATCTTCGTGCTGCTTTCGTGCGTGGGAAAGGTGAATTGGGCACCATGGGCATGAACGATTTTCTCTTTGAACGCAAATGCAGTTTCGTTGTGGCGTGGAAAGAGGGCACCGACATGGATGAACTCGAACTGGAACTCATCGACTGCGATATTGATGAAGTATTCCGAGACGAGGATGAAATCATGATTTATGCAGACTTCAAGAACTACGGCAGTATTCAAAAATACCTTGAAGAGCACAACTTCGAAATCAAATCGTTCAAGTTTGAGCGCATTCCACTCACTCTTCGGGAACTCACTTCTGAACAGCAAGAAGATGTTAACGCTTTGTTGGAAAGATTAGAAAATGACGAGGATGTCGTAAATGTGTTCCACAACATGGCGTAGTATCAGCTATAATGAAGCATAATAATTAACTGGGGCAAATCGCAGTATCAACTGGTACGAAGCACAGTTTGAACAGGTTTAAATTACAATTCTTACTTGTAACAGACACAGCTCTAATTGGAATGTTGTTACATTTACAGTTTGGGATATCGTTGTATGATCCACTGCGGAAAAACCATTACATAGCTTATCTTTTCCAATACTGTAGTTAAACTCTCAATGTACATTATGTAAACTAAAAGGTGTATCCCCCCAATCGAGTGAATTTGAATTGCGCTCATGCAACTAGTTTCCTCATACACTTCTTCGGCCTATATCTCCCCAAAATAATACGTATTTAGCACCCTTTATTCAGAAGTACCCCCATAACCATGAGTTTAGTTTTATGGACAAATTCACTGGCAAGTCTGAGAAGTTGTATCTGCCCTCTTATTGTCTCAACCGTATACTGCCCTCATTCTACAAATCTTTCTCCGTTAGTGCCTTATATTCAGATGAAAGAGTATGAAAAATATGAGTCTATAGACATTGTTGACAAATGTGAAAAAAGCATAAATGATTATTTCCACATACTTGAATTGGGAAAAGCCCGTAATCGGCATATATGCACAACACCGATAAAGAATTGGATGAGCTCTACCGAAATCTCTCGGTTATCTATGGTGAAGTCGAAAAGACAAAGCACCAAAGCATACTTGGAAATATTTTGATTGTTGTTTTGGTGGTTCTTGTTGTTTGTTGTATTGTTTTGCTTCGCTAAGTTAGGGATTTGCTTGACTACGAGGATATTATTAGAAGTTTAATTAACTTGGGTTAGTTTACATACTGATGCACATCAATTGCATAATTGATGATAAATTGAACAAATGATGATGATTTAAACGTATGATGCGTATTAACTGATAGTCCTAATCGTTTAGGAGTAATGATACAATTGTTTGGGATGTTTTTCACAACCGTCAGGATGAAACGCCTCAGTCGCTTGGATTTTTTACACGAAGCACGCTAATTTACGGATACAAATAGGGTGGTTGAATTGAGTGGTAAGAAGTTGGTTGGGTATTTTGATACTGTCCTTCGTTGCACGACAAATCTGGGTCGCCTCGCCCTTGTTCTCCTTTTTTGCTCGTACATTTGTACTGGATTGTTGGGGCGATGCATTCAGATGAGGTGAATAGTTGGATTGATCGTGTTACATTTCGCCCAACTTCCCCTAATTGGACATCTGCGTCTATGGAAGCGCAAATGCATGGTGAGCAGTGCTTTTAATTAAAGAATTGCCACGTTAAGCCCCAGTATACGCCGAGGTCCTCTCCTGGGGTGTGGGGCAGGATGAAGTAGTGTGGACTGGAATCTAACGGGGCATTGAGATGGGTTACCTTGATGTAGATGCTGGCGCGTTTTATCTGTAGGGCAACGAAGAAGTCGGTCCAAAGGTGGTTGCCTATTGATGTGTCATCCTGCGCGTAGAACAGTCCGAGTGAGGGCGACCAGGCATCGGGGTGGTAGGCTGTGTGGTACTTCAGGTCGATGCCTGTCTGCACATGTAGTGCGCGCTTGAAGAGGTGGAAGTCGGCATAGAGGCTATTGCGAGTAGCAAAGAGTGGCAGCTCGACAATGGCAGGGACGGTAGAGTATTGCAGGATGTGCACCATGTGGAATCGTAGCCAGAGCCAACTCCATTGTAGGTCGACTACTGCTTGAGCGATGCCAACTGGGTCATTTATTTGGTGGGGAAGCAGGTCATTTTCTATCTGTACGATATGGCGTTGGCGGTAGGCGTTTATCGTAATGTTGATGTGGCGTAGGGACGACGGCAGGCTGTCGGCAGCTTGCCATACGTATTGGGTCGACAGGAGGTCGGTGTGAATTGCTTTCAGGTCGGAGTGTATCCATCGATGGTTGTTAGAGGCAAATTGGCTGAAAATGTAGTCGGGCTCGTGGTCTATGGTTGAGAATGTCGTGAGCCATTCAGACTGTTTAGACGTGGCGATGCGTCCGCTCAGTTGGAAGAGGTAATTTCCCATGGTGTAGCCGCCTACGGAGTATTCGGCGTTGGCCATGATGGCATGCTCACCCAGCCGAAGACGGGTATAAACGTAGGGGTTCAGCGAGGTGAGCGTGGTGCGTTGCTCTCGCATGGTGGGGGTATTCCAATCCGCAGTCGAGAGGTTTTGCCAAGTGGGTACGGAGACCAATCGTGGCTGTAGCCCTACAGTAAATATGAAGGGATTGCTCCAACGGTGAGAGAGGAAGGCATCGTTGGTCCAGTATACGGAGACCTGCGCCTGCAGTAAGGTCGTGGAGTCGAGGGTGGCGGTGCTGTCGTAGAAGGTGTTTGGATAGAGATAGGGATCGATTTGTGGGTCGTAATAGTTACGCTTGAATTTGTCCAACTGAACGTCCAATCCCCACACGCCGCTATTGACGATGCGGTGAGATCCCACGGGCAGTGTGTCAACAAGGTAGGTCGTATCTTGCAAAGTGATAACCCTGGGCTGTGCATGGTAGCAGGTGTCGCAAGGGGTAGTCAGGCTGTCGCGTTTCGTGATACGATGCCGTTGGTGCAACTGCTCCACCTGTCGTACGGTGTTATAAGATTGATGGATGAAGAGCGTGCTGGTTCGGTAGCGATTGTTAGCAGCATAATACCGCACTGGCACACCCGAACGAGGCGTGGTGCTCCAGCATTCCTCATCGTCTACCACACCACCGTTTTCCTGTTGCATCAAGTTGTTGCGAATGAAGGCGGCCTGCACCTGGTAGCGACTGTCGGCCGAGTAGTAGTTGGTGGTTATTTCAAAAGATTTGTCTGAGGTGGCCGAATTGGTATATACGCCGTCGGTTTTTATAACGTCGGCATTGAATGCCATGTTCAAACGGGGCTGAATGTTCTGTGTATGTAGCACTCGCAAACGGTAGTCCTTGTGGATACTACTATTGTAGCTGAGCAGTGTGTACGGATGCTGGGTTTGATAGAGAGTAGCAGCATTGGGCGTGTGCAACAGACTGCCATAGACATTGGGGGCAAATCTGAACGTAAGGATCTGTTCTGGCTGTGCCCACAAGCTCAAATTGGTGCGACCCAGACCTGCCGATAATATGTAGTCCATATTGAGGTCTATAGGATTGCAAAGTTCTACGCCAGTAGGGTCTATTTTGGGGTGCATTATCGTGTGTAACTTCACTTCCCTCGGTTCATAGTGGAACATGTGCACCTGTGAGGCCAAAATGCTGTCTGGCACCTCCTTGTTATTCCATACAATGCCTTGCACTGCAGTCGTGTCGCGCATTGTTGTGTCGCTTCCACCGAAAGCCGATGAAGAAGTGCTATTGGTGCTTTGCGAGGTATTGCTACGCGTCGTCGTGCTGCGTGTGGCCGTGGCGGCACTTGGCGTTTGCCCAAATTGGGCAAACGCCATCTCTCCTATCGTCCAAGCAATAAGAAAGAGGGTCAGCGCACGCACCGCCGATGGGAAACTATATGTTTTAGGGTGCTTCAACTGTTGAGAAAACGTTCTACATCCATGGCGGCCATGCATCCACGACCTGCAGCTACAATTGCTTGACGGTAGTGTGGGTCGCACACATCTCCTGCGGCAAACACGCCTTTCACATTGGTGGCGCAGCCTGTTCCATTGAGTTTGATATAGCCCGCCTCGTCTACTTGCAATTGTCCGTCAAGGAAAGTGGTATTAGGGGTGTGCCCGATGGCTACAAAGAATCCTGACACATCAATGTGAACCTGTTGGCCAGTCTTCACATTCTCCAAATCGGCCCCCGTGACGCCGTCCATGTCATTGCCGACAACCTCTTTTGTTACGCAATTCCACAGTACCTCAATGTGCTCGTTTTCGAGCACCTTGTGCTGCATGCTTTTGGAAGCGCGCAACTCGTCACGGCGCACGATGAGATACACCTTTCTGCATAGAGTACTGAGGTAGGTGGCTTCTTCGCAGGCGGTGTCTCCTCCACCCACCACTGCTACATCCTGACCTTTGTAGAAAAAGCCGTCGCAAGTGGCACAAGCTGATACGCCTTGACCATACAGGCGCCGTTCGCTCTCCAACCCCAGCCAGCGAGCAGAAGCACCAGTGGCTACCACCACGGTGTCGGCTGTAACGCGATTCCCATGGTCGTCCACGGCGCTAAAGGGACGCTTCGAAAGGTCTATTTTATCAATGTATCCACTACGCACCTCTGCACCAAAGCGTTGTGCTTGTTTGCGCAGGTCGTCCATCATAGCCTTCCCTCCCACCCCGTCGGGGTAGCCAGGGAAGTTCTCAATTTCGGTTGTAATGGTCAATTGACCTCCAGGCTGAGTTCCCTCGTAGATGATGGGGTGAAGGTCTGCTCTCCCTGTATATATACCACAGGTGTAGCCTGCAGGCCCAGAACCAATGATTAGACAGCGAGTGTGAGTTGTATTATCCATAATGTGATTGGGAAATGTGATGTCAGTTGTTTACACGTTGAACAAATTGTAAGCTATTCCAATATTGACTATGTGGTTGAATTGGCCCGTATTGCTTGTTGAAATCATGTATGTTCCTACGCGCTCCTTCGATACGGACAACAGCGAGAGGCTCCAGCGCACATACGCTTGCCAGTGTGTGGCCATATCGTAAGCTATCAACACCGTAATAGGCAACGGATCCATACGTCGATAGTTATCGGACATTATTTGGTTGTATTCACCTAAATCGCGTACACTTGCCCTTGCTAATATAGCTGGCGAGACCCCTACAGTCCAAGCTAAGCGAGGTAGAAACGCCGTACGTTTCCCCATAAGAAAGGACAACTCCACGTAGTGCAACGAGATGGTGCGATAAATATCACGCTCAATGTAGGACCCCTTATTGACCATGCCTAACAGCACTTGGCCTCGCAATGCGCCCATGGGAAATGATGTACCCACAGCAAACTGGTAGCCCACATGTCGGAATCCGGCCGAGGCATCGCCTTCTATTTGACCAAACGTTGCTCCACCCTCTATCCGCATATCAAATTTTTGAGCATGCAGCAGCACAGCACAAAGCAGAAATAGCGCAAATGGCAGCGTGCCCTTCATGACATAAACTCCTTCCGTTTTAGAATACTGGTTGTCGAGTAGCCCTCTACAAATGGTATTGTGACGACACTACCACCGTGTGCCTCCACGATGTCTGCTCCGACGATGTTGTCTCGGGTGTAGTCTCCTCCTTTAACCAAGACATTAGGTATCAATTTGCTAATGAGATTGAAGGGCGTATCTTCTTCGAATGCGATTACGTAGTCCACCACGCAAAGCGATGCCAGCAAAAGAGCCCTACTGTATTCGTCGTTGATGGGGCGACTATTTCCTTTCAGTCTGCGCACCGATTGGTCACTGTTGAGCCCAACGATGAGCAGATCACCCAAGTCGCGCGCCTGAGCAAGATAGGAAGCGTGTCCCCGATGCAGAATGTCAAAGCAACCGTTGGTGAACACCACCTGCACACCTTTTCGATTGGACAGCTGTTGCTGCAACTCAGATAGGGACACAATCTTTCCTTCAATTCGCTTTAGTAACTCCATGTGCCTTACATCTGTTGCTGTTCATCTATATTCTTTCGCTTCAAGAGGGAGAATCTCACCATGAAGAAGAGTCCGACAATGATAACAATTACCTGTTGCGAACCCCAGAGAAGCCAACCATACGCCAAAGCGTCCTCCTGGCCGATATTATATACTGACAGGGCTAACCACACCAGTACGGGATACACACCTATACCTCCTTGGCTGACAGCCATTCCGACCGAGCCAAAGATGTACACCACGTAGGCTGCTTTAAAATCTAAACCTTGTGTTGCAGGAATGGCGTTGAAGAGCAACAATCCACCTGTAATATATAATAGGTATATCATGAGGCTGTATAGAACAAAGGAGAATAGTTGTCGTCCGTGCAGGCGAAAGATGCTCTTCAGCCCATCGGCAAAACCGCGAAGGATGTTGTCTACGCGTTGAAAGAAGGTGCGCTTGCGCAGTTTGTCGGCATTTCTGCGATAGCCCCAGATGGCGGCAATCAGCAACACCACGGCCACTACTCCCAATATGGTGAGATTGCGTAGCGTTGTTTCCGACGGTAGCGACTGCAATAGCCAATCGTGTAATTCCGCATAGGCCACAAATACGCCCCCGATAACAACTACCACAAACGCGAGCACATCCACCATACGCTCTGTAACCACCGTGCCGAGCGACTGCTCTATGGGTACGTCGTCGCTTGTGCGCAACACTCCACAACGAAGCACATCGCCCAATCGTGGGAAGGCCAGATTTGCCATATAGGTAACATTGACGGATCCAAAGGTGTTGATAAACCGAGGCGGATGCCCCAAGGCTTTTAAAAGCAACTGCCAGCGCAGGGCTCGTACCCAGTTACTCAGAATGCACACTCCCATCACAATAGCCACCCAAGCATAGTTGGCATGAATGAACGATTGCCAGATAGCCTGCTTCTGCTCTGGTTCTAATTTTAGGAGGAACCAGCACACAAAGAACACCCCAATACCCACAAACAACACGAACTTCAGTATGTCCTTGGTGCGTCTTTGCATTGTCTGAGGAGTTTGATTGGGAACGAGCCTAAACTCGCTAATGAGGAGCTAAAGCCTCTTAAGATGCTATGTGATTATCGGTTGGAAATATGACAGTAGGGTGAAAGCTCTTGGCTTCTTCAAAATCCATACTGCAGTAGGAGGCGATGATAAGCAAGTCTCCCACATGGGCCTTGTGTGCGGCGGCACCGTTGATTCCGATAACACCCGAGTTGCGTTGCCCTTTGATGGCATAGGTACTAAAGCGTTCACCGTTGGTGATATTATAGATGTCGACACGTTCATTTTCTATCATGTTGGCCGCCTCCATCAGTGCTTCATCTATGGTGATGCTTCCGATGTAGTCCAAGTCGGCCTCTGTAACTTTCACACGATGAATCTTGGATTTTAGAAGTTCAATATTCATGACAAGATAAGAACTACTGTATGACTATATGGTTTGTTTCGTTGAACTTTGCTATAACAGTATCCACATGAGGAGTAGGGTGGCGAGCAGGGCGTAAAGCATTATCTTACCAGCTGGAACTGGCTCCAGTTGGCGTTCGTCCTTTGTCTCAAACCGTCTGTGGATGCGAGTGCTACGCATCCGCTGCATGATGGCTTGACCTTCACTGTCAATAGTCGTATTTTCCGACTGAAATCGTGGAGTGTAGTTGAATTGGGGTACTTCGCGCCGACGCAATAGGTCGCTCAGTGTAAGGTGCGACTTTTGCTGTTTATTCTCACGCTCCAGAGCACGTAGCCGCCGTTCGATACTGTCCAGTTCGTCGTTTGCAGTTGCAGTCGGTTCCTCCGTCTGGGGCACCTCTGTAGCATCCACCGTAGTGGCGACCTCGGGTTGATTCTTCCCTCCTGGAGATATTGGATTCCAATCCTTGTCGAAACCATGCTTGCGCTTTATGTTCTCCCACTCTTCTTTTTGTGGGTCATAGAAGCGCGGCGTGTAATGGAAACCTCGGGGACGAGGCGTGTAAAACATTGGCATGGCAAGAGTATGTGCTGTTGGTTGTTTTGGCTACTTTCTGCTTATTATTTCTCGTGGAGTTACCACAAAATTCATTCGGATATCGTGCGCTTCAGTTGGAATAGTGTCCAGTAGTTGGAAGTCAAATCCCACACCTATCTTAATGGCACGTTCTGTAGTGGAAAGCAATCGGTCGTAAAATCCCCGACCGCGTCCCATGCGGTTACACTCCCTATCAAAGGCTACACCAGGCACTACGATGAGGTCTATCCTTTGCAGTTCAGTATACTCTTTTCCTGTGGGTTCTCCGATACCGAATTGAGGGCCTGCTTGCATGCAGGTTGCCCCCGTGTATTGTCGTAATCTTAGCAGATCGCCGTCCACACAGGGCAAGAGCAATGTTTTGCTTCTGTACCAACGGTCTACAAAGGAGTGTGTAGCCACTTCGTCGTCCATCGACCAGTACAACAATACGACCGATGCCGAGTTGAAGGCAGGCAACTGTTCCACCCGAGCCATAACTTGCTGCGATTGCAGCTCTTTTTTAGCAGGGGGCATAGCCCGTTTTTCGGCACGTATCTCTTTTCGTAGCTGCTGCTTGTCCATGCGAAGAGCGAGTATAGAGCTTCTGCTTTCAGCAGATACTCATGTGTTAGAAAGGCAGGTCGTCGTCGGTGTCTTGCGCCATTGTAGGCGGTGTGGCGAACGAGGGAGCAGCGGCTGCTGCATGAGGCTGTGCGGGAGCAGCTGCGCTTGCTACCGACACAGGACTTGGTGCTGCGGCTGCAGCCGACACGCGTATGCAGCGCAGGTCGGTGTACCAACGTTCATTATACTCACGACTTTCGGGCGAAAATGTTACGACAACCAGCGCGCCTGGCTGCAGATCCTTTATCATAGCCAAACGGTCTTCGCCAAACAGTGTAAAGGCAACTTGGCGTGGGTACACGTCATCAGTCTCTATTACAAAACCACCCCTTACCCATGGGCCACGCTGACTTTCGCCTCTTGTCTCAGGCATTGCTTTTACATACTTTCCGGATATATCCATATCTGCTATTGTGTATTAGTTTTCTTTCTCTTATTAAGTACGTCCATTACGCAAGGGACGCAATATTGGTTTCGCAAAGTTACTCAAAACACTTTGCTGTGATCGTGGCTTGACGTTGTTCTCTGTTCAAAAGTTATTAACAACTGATGTCCTGCGGATGTAGTTGGAGAGAGTTTCACGAGTGCCTCAGCGATTGGTTGTGCGTTGAAAGAATATAATGAGTATGGCCATGAGCAGAACCATCACGCCCACTATAACCCAAAAGGCTACGGTGTTGGTGAGAAACGGAAAATCCACGTTCATCCCGAACAATCCCGTAACAACAGTTAGGGGAAGCATAATAGTGCTGAAGTAGGTCAGCACTTTCATGATTTCATTGGTCTTATTGGCCTGCAATGAGTCGTACGTTTTGCTGAGACCCTCAATCAATTCGCCATAGTCCTCAATCAAGTCGTACATCTTCTGATATTGGTCTAAGATGTTGCCCCAATAGTCTTCCATATCCACTTCTTCGGGCGAGACAAAGCCCTTGATTCCACCACTTTCAAACATGTGTAGCACCCGTAATTGTGGCTTGAAGGTGGTGTTGATGAGGATGATGTTTCTTCGGGTGATGCTGATGAGTTCAATGATGGCGCGCGCCTTCTTGTTGAAGATGTCGTAGTTGATGAGGTCAACTTCCGACCCGATGCGCAGTATCAACGTATAGGTCTCCACCATCAGTCTGTTCAGGATGGTGTAGAGCAGTAGGTCGCTGCTACTAAGGGAGTGGAGCGTATCCTCATCATTCTCGGCCAGGTCGTCGGTCATCTCGTCAAAGAGTTTCTTAATGGCCCAATGCGACTTGCCAACGGTGATGATGTAGTCTTTCCCCCAGAATATTTTCACCTCGCGTATGCGAACAAAACGGTTGCCCTTGTCGAAGTAGGGGAAGTGTAGTATTAGAAAGTAGTAATTATCGTACTCGTCAATCTTCGGACGCTGGTTGGTGCCGCGGCAGTCTTCTATGTCCAAGGGGTGAAATCCGTAGGTGTCGAGCAACATTTTGTATTCGTCTTCACCTGGATTGGTGATGTGCAACCATTGCAGTGACCTGTATTGTATCGTTTCAATCATCGGACTATCCTCCTTTCAACTGAGCAGCAACTGCGCGTTACGACAAGTGTTTACATTCGAGTAGGCTTCGTTAAATACGTTTGCAAAGATACGTTTTTTTGCCGACATAACTACTGCAGCATGCTTTGCATATTAGGCCAAATGGCATCGTGCAGACGAGGAGGCATGATATATGTGTTGGTGTATATGACAAAGGGTGGCCTGTTGGCCACCCTTTGTCTCTACAGTTCTATCACTGTTGAGGTGCGATTTCGCGTGTTGATGTGCTTAGTATCCGAACACTTCGTCAAGGGTGAGTGTCTTCACCTTGCCGAATTTGCTCAAGGCGTTGAGGTCAATGTCGCTCTCTTTGCCCAGCACGAGGTAGGTCTTCTTCTGCCCTTTGATGTACTTCTGTTGGAAGTTCACGAGGTCTTGCATCGTGAGTTTCGGATAGGTTTCGAATAGTTGTTTGGTCAGCGGCTCCTTCAGCCCCATGCGCTCACACGAGAGGTAGGCGTTGATTATCCCCATTTTGGTGGTGCGTGAAGTGCGGATGCCAGCTGTCAATGCATCATGAGAGAGCTGGAAGTTTGCTTCGGCAAGAGGCATGTTGTCGAAGAGGTCCTCGTATGCATCCAGTGCGTCTATCAGCTTGTCGTTTTGGGTAATGACGGAGGCGTTGTTGTAGTACCACCCGTCCTTACGACCGTTATTGGTGTAGATGTTGCTGGCGTTGTAGGCCAAACTACGCTTTTCGCGCATTTCCTGGAATACGATGGCGTTCATCGAGCCGCCGAAGTAGGAGTTGAAAAGTCTTACGTTGGCGACATTCTTGCTGTTGTATTTTTCGCTGCGGAAGTACTCCGTAACGTAGGTATTCTTTGCGTTGTAGTCCAAAAACAGAACTTGATTTTGGTTGGTGGCCAAGGGTTGGTATATTTTGTTGGACGGCACCTTCTTCGATGCTTTTGCGGTGTGGATGCGATCCACCGAGGCCTTGAGCTCGCTGAGCGACAGCGGGCCGTAGTACAGCACACGGTGCTTGTAGGAGAAGAGTTGGTGCAGAGCGTCGGTAAGCTGCTGTGCTGTATAGGCACGCAGTTGTGCATCGGTGAGGGTCTCGTTTTTTACGTATTCTGCGCCGTAGATGCCGTATCTCTGCAGTGCTCTGTTGGCGGATTGCTGGTTCGTTTTATTGTCGTTGCGAGACTTGATGATGCGCTCCACAAGACTTGTGAGTGCCTTGTCATTCGGTTGTACATCGCTCATAATCTCCTCCAGCAGACGCATGGCAGGCTCCATGTTTTCGGCCAGACCACTTAGGCTGACGTTGATGTTTTCGTCGCCTACGCTGACGCGATAGGTACAGGCCAACTTGTAGAACTCTTCTTGCAGTTCCACATCGCTGTGCTTGTTGGTACGCAGGTAGTCTATGAGGTCGGCGGCCAGGTCGATGGTCTTGTCGGCACTACTACCGAACTCGAAGCGGTAAATGAGATTGAAAGTGGCATTCTCTTTGTTCTGCACGTAGAGGATTTCACTACCCTTGGCGGTCTTACTTTTTTGCATGTCGCGCTTAAAGTCGATGAAGACTGGCTCAATAGGTTTGGCGTTGGCGGCCACTTCCTTTACTGAGGCGAGGAAGGGGCTCTCGTTGTCGCGGTTCACTACTATTGGGGTGATGGCTGGCTTCTTAACCTTCGTTACGGGGTCGGGCGTACCCTGGCGTTTGTAGACCACTACGTAGTTGTTGTTTTTGCAGATGCGGTTGGCGAACTCTACAATATCACTTTTGGTTATCTTGGCAAGTTCGTTGAGCTCGTTGCACACGTCGCCCCATGATTGGTGCTGTGCGAAGGCGTAGGCCATTTGCTCGGCTCGGCTTCTGTTACTCTCGGCACCTTTCATGATGTTTAGTTTGAGATTGTTGATGGTGGCCTCGAGTAGCCAGTCGTCAAAACTTCCCTGCTTGACCAGTTCCACTTGTTCCAGCAGTATGTCGCGCAACTGTTCAAGGCTCTGTCCCTTGGTGGGGCGACCGCTGAGGAGAAAGGCAGCATAGTCGTTGAGGGTGTACGTACCAGCCGATGCTCCAAGGCATTTCTGTGTTTGGTTTAGGTTGACGTCTATCAGGCCGCACGAGCCGTTGCGTAGTATGCTGCTCATGGCGTCGGCCAGCAGGGCGTCGCGGCTGCCATTGCCCTCATTGATGCGGAAGGCTATGGTGATGCTGGCGGGGTCAAGACCTGTGATAGTACGCTCGATGGGCGAAGTGATGGGGGCTTCAAGCACTTTGGTGAAGGTGGGCACGGGGCCTGGTTTCCAGCTGCCCATGTACTTGTCGATAATGCGTATTACCTCGTCGGGGTCGAAGTCGCCAGCCATGGCCACACACATGTTGTTCGGCACGTAGTAGGCTGCATGGTATTCGCGTATGTTGCGCATCGACGGGTTCTTGAGGTGCTCAATGGTACCGATGGTGGTCTGTGTGCCGTAGGGGTGGTTGGGGAAGAGTGCTGCCATATAGGTCTCGTTGTTGCGGCGGGCATCCTTTGCCATACCTATGTTCTTCTCCTCATACACTGCTTCTATCTCGGTGTGGAACAAGCGCAGCACGAGGTTGGGGAAACGGTCGCCCTGCACACGTGCCCAAGCTTCTACCTGGTTGGCGGGGATGTTCTCCACGTACATCGTGTAGTCGTTGCTGGTGAAGGCGTTGGTTCCCGTCGAACCTATAGCGGTCATAGCCTTGTCGTACTCGTTGGCAATGGCTATTTTGGATGCTTCGTGGCTGAGGCTGTCAATCTTGTGGTAGATGATGGCACGCGTTGCCTCGTCGTCAAAAAGCCGATAGGCTTCGTACAGGTCTTCGATCTGCTGAAGGTATACTTTCTCGCGCTCGTAGTCTTTCGTGCCCAGTTGATGACTGCCCTTGAAGAGCATGTGCTCCAGGTAGTGCGCAAGGCCAGTGGTCTCTTTGGGGTCGTTTTTCGAGCCAGCACGCACTGCGATGTAGGTCTGAATGCGTGGGGCATCTTTGTAGACGCTCAAGAAGACCTTCAGTCCGTTGTCAAGCGTGTATTCGCGCACCTGCAACGGGTCGTTTGGGTAGGTCTTGTAGGTGTACTTCTTTTGCGCCACGGCTGAGGAGCCCACGACGAGCAGCATGGCCACAAATCCGATTAAAAATCGATGCTTTTTCATTGGTTAATGTGTTGGTTTATAGTTTGTGAATATACGTATCTATTGCACAACGAATTTTCAAAGGTACAACTTTTTCTGCACAGCCCGTCGTGCGCCTCCCCCACCCTGCGCTGTGGGTGAGGACTGTTGCGGTGGCGGTGTCTGGCGAGCTCGCCACTGCAAATGAGGGGGAAATCTATACCACATCATTACGGAAAAATGCGTACCTTTGCACCCTCGGCGCGCTTGTCGGCAGCCGGTCTCGCTGCGGCGTGCGTACACTTTCCCTTCAACCACATTTCATCTGTATTCCTCTGTGAATAGCCCCACCTTGTGCACTGCGGCAAGGATGATGCTGTACGGCATCGAACGATGCTTTGCACTACGGTGATGTATTCCACCTTGTTGTGGAGGATAGATGCCGTACGACATCGTGGCTTGGGCCGTACGGCTCCATGCCCACTGCCGTACGGTCGGGATGCGAATTCCCTTGGACATCATAGGCTATGTGCGTCGCCTGTCGCCACGTTGTGCCACTGACGAAAGATGCGCACACTCAGTGGATGGCGGGTTTATGAACGGAATTTGAGGAAAACTTTCGCAGGGAGAATGGCTGTATATCCTACATATATACGTATTTTTACACAACGGGTCGTACGGCTCGGTTGTTGTCTATTGCAATACATCACAAACAATTATAGTGCATATTATCCGATGAAAAACACCATTATTCGTCTTCAAGAGCGGGTCGACCTGCTGACTCATATTGTCAAGCGTCTGGCGCTCTCGTCCGAAACGCCGTCGCGCATAGAGGTGGATTTACTGCTGTCCGAACTACAGCAGGCCTACGCCGACGGGTTGCGTTTGCAACAGGAGGCTCCTCAAATTGATACAGCCGCATCGGTCGAGAACTCAGATGTCGAACCTGTTATCGCCTTTGCACTCGACCCTTTGGAGAGCGCCTTGCCCCAAAGTGAACAACCGTCGTTGGCCGAAATAGAGCAGGACGACCGTGAGCAACTCTTTGTGCCAGATGTGGCAACTCCAATGGCTGAGGCCGAAGAGGAGGCCGCTCTGCGCAAAGCCGAAGAGGAGGCCGCTCGCCGCAAGGCCGAGGAAGAAGCCGCTCGTCGCCAGGCTGAGGAAGAGGCCGCCCGTCGCAAGGCCGAAGAAGAGGCTGCCCGTCGCAAGGCCGAAGAGGAGGCCGCTACCGCAAGGCCGAAGAGGAGGCCGCTCTCCGCAAAGCCGAAGAGGAGGCCGCTCGCCGCAAGGCCGAGGAAGAAGCCGCTCGCCGCAAGGCCGAGGAAGAGGCCGCCCGTCGCCAAGCTGAGGAAGAGGATGCTCGTCGCAAGACCGAAGAGGAGGCCGTTCGCCGCCAGGCTGAAGAAGAGGCCGCTCGCCGCAAAGCCGAAGAGGAGACTACACACAGTGCCCAGCCCTCACTGTTCGACCTTATAAGCAAATCGCACAGCAGCACGGGTGAATCCACTACGCGCACCCTCGGCGAGACGTTGGGAGGCGGACTTGCTGCCGCTACAGCCATGGATACACCTGCGGTCAAGCAGCGCATCACCGACCTGCGACGCGCCATCAACATCAACGACAAGTTCAGCTTTATGAACGAACTGTTCCACTCCAATATGAAGGCCTACAACGACTTCATTATGCGACTGAACAGTATGGAGCAACACGACGAGGCCTATGCCTACGTGGCAGAGATGTCAAGGCAGCAGGGTTGGGACAACGACTCGTTGGCCGTCAAGACATTCTACAGCATACTCGAACGCAAGTTCTAACCACACCGCAACACACGATCACTATGACAGAAGGTAAGGCCATCATCTTCTCCGCGCCGTCGGGTTCGGGCAAGACCACCATCATACGCCGGCTGCTGACGCAGTTGGAGCATGTACAGTTCTCCATTTCGGCCACCAGTCGGCAGCCTCGCAGCGGCGAGCGTCATGGAGAGGACTACTACTACTTGTCGCAAGAAGAATTTCAGGCACGAGTGGAAGCAGGCGACTTCGCAGAATGGGAAGAGGTGTACGAGGGATTGCGCTATGGCACCCTGAAAAGCGAGATAGCCCGCATTTGGGCCGAAGGCGACACCATCTTGTTCGACGTGGATGTCAAGGGTGGGCTGCGCCTCAAGGAATTCTTCGGGGACCGAGCCTTGGCCCTATTCGTAATGCCCCCCAGCATCAGTGTGCTGGAGCAACGGCTGCGCGGCCGTGCCACCGACGACGAACACTCCATAGCCAAACGACTGAACCGTGCCGAAGAAGAACTGCAAATGTCGCCGCGCTTTGACCACACGATTATCAACGACGACTTGAACCGAGCCGTGGCCGAAGCAGCCGACCAGATAGCCCAATTCCTCAGAAGCGACGCGCCGAAAGCCTAATGAAAAGCCTGTTCGACTTCCTCAAGCGATGGAACTACGTATGGCTGTTTCTCCTTTTAGAGATAACGGCTGTGGTGATGATTGTGCGCAGTACCGTCTATCAGAACGGTATTGTAGTGGAATGGTGCACCGCTATTGCTGGCCGATGGCACAACACCACCCACCTCATCTCTGGCTATTTCGGACTGAAACAGGAGAACGACCGGCTGGCTCAAGAAAATGCACAGCTACGCGCCTCGATGGCGGAATCGTACATTAGCTACAGCGACAGCGTCTTCACGGTGCAGGACACCGTGTACCGCCAGCGTTATTCCTACACCGAAGCGCAGGTCATCAAGACATCGCGCACTGGGCAGTTGAACTACCTCATGATAAACAAGGGTGAGCATCAGGGCGTGCATGAAGACATGGCCGTCATTTCGCCACAAGGCATGGTGGGCGTGGTGGTCAACACCACGGCCAACTTCGCCACCATCATGCCCGTAGTGCATCCCAACAGCCGCCACAGCGTGAAACTCACCCGGACGGGCAGCAATGGCTCGCTCGTGTGGGAAGGGGGCGACTACCGCTATGCCTACCTCACCGACATCCCATCAACACACAAGTTGTATTCAGGTGATACGGTAGTAACCAGTGGGTTCTCTCATGATTTTCCCGAAGGAATACAGGTGGGCTATATTGAAGAGATCGACAACTTGGGCGGAACTGGCTTCTACCACGTGCGCATCCGCCTCGCCACCGACTTCAGCAACCTGGGACATGTGTACGTGATTGACAACCATTTTAAGGCTGAGCAAGACACACTCATAGCCCACACCCAGAAGACCATGCGATAAAACACCCCCTCGACCATGAAGGAAAACAACCTATTCTTCCGCAATATGCTCCGTGCAGTGGTACTGCTGCTCATCCAGGTGCTGGTGCTGAACAACCTGTACTTGGGAGGGTTTGTGTGTCCGGTGCTGTATGTGCTCTTTGTGCTGATGATGCCCACCGACACCAATCGACTGGTGATGCTGCTCTGCGCCTTCGCGTCGGGTTTACTGGTGGACATTTCGACCAACTTGATAGGCATCCACGCTTTCTGCGCTACGCTTATAGCCTTTTGTCGCATCACCTTTGCCGACCGCATGCTTAGTGAAGGCGAGAAGAAAGAGATCGCCACACCCTGCATTCATACAGTAACGCCACAGGTCTACCTTAGGCAACTCTTCTTTGTGCTGGGCATCTATAACCTTATTTACTTTGTGATTACAATCTTCGACTGGAGGCAAACAGGCCGCATTCTGCTCTCTGCCCTGTTCAGCACAGTGGCTACGTGGTTGCTGGCACTGCTCTATCAAGCCCTCTTCCTGCGCAAAAAGGAAATGTAACTCCTCCCCTGCCTACAAGCCAATACGCTTCGCTATGAACATTCGTTGCCTTACCATATCAGACTTTCGCCGTGGTGCAGTCGCTGCTGTGCTACAGATTTGTAGCTCGCTGCGCCGCGGTGTGCTTTGCCTGCTGACCTTGATGCTGGTTACGGCAGTTCGTGGCCAAGTGGGCATCGGGCAGTGGCGCACCCACTTCTCCTACACCTCGGCGCTACATGTGGCCGTGGCAGACAGGCAAGTCTATGCCGCATCGCACAACGGCCTGTTCTGTGTGGACATGGACGACCGCACCGTGGAGATATTCGACAAGACTAATCGGCTGTCAGATGTGGGCATCAGCACCATAGCATATGAGCCGACCACAAAGACGCTGGTGGTGGCGTACAACAATGCCAACATCGACCTGCTGCAGGGCAACCAAACCTTTAATATATCAGACATCAAACGCAGCGCTGCCATAGCTGGCAACAAGCAGGTGAACGCCATATCGTTTGCGCCCAATGCCGCCCTGCGCAGCACTGCCGCCTATTTAGCCACGAGCTTTGGTGTGGTGGTCGTTGACTTGCTGCGCCACGAGATAGCAGAAACTGTGCGGCTGGCCGACGACCTCAGCCTGCCCGTCAACGACGTGGCGGCCGACGACTCGCTGCTATGGCTTGCTACGGACAACGGATTGTACCACACACCCCTCGGCAACAAGCTCCTCAACGTACAGACCTCGTGGCAAGAGTGCCTGCATCCCTACGTGATGGGACAACGCATCGCAATGCTGACCACAGGTGCCGACGGCCTCATAGCAGCAGTGAACGAACCCGACACCAGCCTTATCACGGTCTACAAGCACTTGGGCGGCGACCGTTTCGATTCGCTGTCGCAGGGCGCATACGTTGCTATGAGTCACCATCGGGACTACGCTGCGCCCCTACTGCTTGGCACATGGAGCCAGCTCTGTCTGCTCGACCCCTCCACGTTCCTGCCTCGGCAATGTGTCTCCGACATGGACTGGGCGGACATGCAGCTGCACGACGCCGACATTGACCGTCAAGGCCGCCTGTGGATAGGTCATGACTGGGCAGGCTTGGTGTGCTACGACCCAGCCACGAGTAGCATTGACTCCTATATGCCTTCTGGTCCGTATGCCGACCAAAGCTTCCGCTTGAGGACCTATGGTGATAAACTGTTTGTGTGCCGAGGTGGTAAGGCACCGACCTTAGAGGATATGTATCTGAAGGCCGACATCTACACCTTCGATGGTAATAGATGGGAGCATCTGTCCAGCGAGGGTGGTAGAGATACCCTGATGGACATCGTTGATGTGGCTGTCAACCCACGAGATGAGAACGAATGGATGGCTGCCTCGTGGACACACGGTGCGCTTCGGATACAGAATGGCAACATTACCAATGTCTACAACGAACAGACTACGCACGGAGCGCTCCCAATGTATCGGCAAGGAGACTTCGCCACGTTGCGCGTGGGTGGTGTGGTCTACGATGCGGAGGGAAGTGTGTGGCTGACCAATTCGCTGACGCGAAAGGGACTGGTGAAACGAGACAAGCAGGGCAACTGGACTGCGTATGATGTGGGAGACATGGTTACCAATGAGATTGAACATGTGTTCATCGATACGGTGCGAGGCTACATCTGGTTCTACGGACGGGACAATCGCATCTTTGTGCACGACGGCATCAGCCGCAAGGCGTGGGTCAATCCCAACAACGGCAGCAAGCTTGAGACGGCCTCGGTGAGCTGCGTGGTACAAGACCATTCGGGCGACCTGTGGGTAGGAACTAACAAAGGGTTGAAGCGCATCTACGATGCAAGCCGTGCTTTCAGTGGTGGAGGCAATGGTGAGATGTCGCCCGTGTCGTGTTCCAACATTGTGATTAGCGACGGCTCCATTACGGAATATCTGATGGCCTACGAGACCATTACCGACATCGTGGTGGATGGCGCCAACCGCAAGTGGGTGGGAACCTCGGGGGGTGGCCTGTATCTGATAAGCGAGAATGGCACCGAACAGTTGGTTAACTTCACCACGGCTAATAGCCCATTGCTGTCGAATAAGATAGTATCGCTTGCACTGATGCCTTCCACGGGCGAACTCTTCATCTGTACCGATGCTGGTCTGCAGTCCTATCGTGGAACGGCGACCTATGCCACTGGGTGGCCCGATCCAGACATTCATGCCTTTCCTAATCCAGTGCAGCCCGACTATGATGGTCCCATTGCCATCAAGGGGTTCACACGTAACGCCCTTGTGCATATTGTCGACGCTGCAGGCCGGGTGGTCTTTAGCACACGTGCCGACGGTGGCCAAGCGGTGTGGTACGGTCGTACACTCGACGGCCAGCGGGTTAGCAGTGGGGTGTATTTCGTCTTTGCCTCTACCGATGACGGCGAGACGCGCAGCGTGGCCAAGATTCTCATCATTCGATAGTACCGATGCTCGTCCCTACGCAAGGTTTGGTGCTTCACACCGTTCCCTATTCCGAGTCCAGTGTGGTAGCTCGTGTCTTCACGCGCGACATGGGGCTGCGTTCCTACTTGGTGAAGGGGGTTCGTACCTCGCGAGGCAAGGTGAAGCAGAATCTGTTGCAACCCCTCTCCTATTTGGATATGACGGTGTATGAGAACGGGCGAGGTACGCTGCAATATGTAAAGGAAATGCACCATCGAGTGCAGTGGTCGTCGACGGTGAACGATGGGGCGAAGCGGGCGGTGCTGTTCTTTATGGATGAGGTGCTCTACAAGGTGCTACGTGAGGAGGAACCGAACACGGGGTTCTTCGATGGCATTGTGGCTCAGTTGCGCGACCTCGAGGGGCTCGACGCTGTGGGACAGCGTGCCGAGGTGGGCATTTTCCCCTTGCTGTTTCTACTGTACACGGCTCGTTACCTCGGCATAGAACCGCTGGATAACTATGCGGCGGCCGAGCCTCTGTTCTACCTAAAGGAGGGGCGCTTTGTGTCGCGCAGTTGGTGCGATGTAGCCTCAGCCGAGTCGGATTGGGTGTTGGGCAGCGAGGAAAGTGCGCTGCTTCATGCGGTGTGTAGCGCATGGCGAGGTGCGATGCCCTTGCCCTCCATGCAGTTGACCCAGCGGCGCCGACTTATCGACATACTGTTGCAGTACTTCAACTTGCACCTTACCGATTTTCGCAATTTTCAGTCGCACCACGTACTTCACGCCGTGCTACAGTAGCCCAACTTCTTGTCTGCATGCTGCCCCTGCCTGTGCACCGTTGGTGGGGCAATGCATCGTGAGTAACCTAACCTTATGTCCGCATTCTACATCGGAGGATGCGGAATGTGCACGATTCTCTCTGTTGGTAATGTGTGGGGGCAATGTATTTTTTTATTGTCTTTTCTTTACTGAAACAGTTGTTATATTAGATATGCTTTGCATGGTTAGATGTTCTTTAAGCCGTGTTCTATAACAAAACAATAAGATGTGCGGGCACAGTGGAATGGATGCACCCGTATGTTGAGGTCAATTGATGCCTCGATTGACGGCATAATGGCGGCGGTCCGATACCAGGTCTGCTACGGGAACAGGCGTGGACATCGGACCGCCGAGGGAGAGTGCAGCCGTGGCTGCATGAGTGTGATTTAGAGGTAGAGCATGAGGCCTGCGGTGAAGCGCGGGAGGCGCAAGTCTTGGTGGCCGGGGTTGAGGCGGTAGCGCGCATAGAGGCCGTACCACTTGTTGACCAGACGTGTTGTTAGGCCGACGTTCCAAGTGCTCTGGTCCATCAATGAGGGTGCGCGGAAACGTACCTCGCGAGAACTGTATGCGGCGTTATCGCTGTAGCGTGAGGTGTAGTCGCGACCGTAGTTGTAGAGGCTATATATGCCGAAGTCCCAGAAGAGGCCGTTGTGGAAGAGGGCACCGCCGGCACGTAGACGCACGCGCTGGTAGAACTCCAGCCCCAGGCCGAATGTAGAGGCGAATGCTTGGTTACGGTTGGTTGTGCTGAGGCCGAGGTTGTCGTCGAGGGGGTTGGTTTTATCTCGGGCCATCTTGAAGTCGCTGGCTTGGAACAGGAGATTGGATCCTATCCCATAGACACGGCTGAACTTGTAGGTGGCTCCCACCCCCATGAGGATGTCGGATGAGAGAAACTGCACGGCCTGCTCTTTACTGCTGGTTTTGAAGGAGGTTCCGAACTGATACATCAGGCCGAACTGCCAGCGTCCCTTAGCGCGACTCACCTTGAGATCGGCCGTAGTGCGGTCTTCGGTGGTGGTCATGTTGCGGTAGTCGTTGCCGTTAGTGTCCACGCAGAAGTAGTCGAAGTCTACCGTGTCGGTGCCTATGCGGTGCAGGTCGTCGCTGTTCAATTGATAGGTAGATGTGTAGCCGTCGAAGCACACGATGAGCTGACGCCCTACGAGTCCCTTTTTGGCAAAGGCTATGTTGAGGTCGGGTGTGAAGGCGGTGAAGTCAAGAGAGGTGAAGTGGTCTATACCGCCGTCGGAACGGGTGGTTTTGAAGAAGACGGCATCGTTGACTGAGAGGTGCTTGCCCTGTGCATTGACTCGAAAGGCATCCCTCCCACTGTTACGCAGACCTGTGGGATGCACGAGTACGTAGTCGGCCGTGGTGTCAAAGGTGAAGGTGGCTTGGCGTGCGGTTAGGGAGACGTAGTGCCCGTCGGCTTGGAAGGGTTGCCCCGAGGTGGCGAGAAAGTAGGAGGCTTGGGGCACTCCGTAGCCATAGGCATAGTCGCAATAGGGATAGAGATCGGCCGAACGTTCTACTTCAGCTTTTATCTGCATGGCAGTGAGGTCTCGGCGTGTCTGCCATGCACAGGCGCAGAAGCCTGCGGTGAGTGGGCTGGAAAAGGAGGTGCCTTGCACTGAGGTGAGGCCTCCATTACGGCCAGGGTTGGCCACTGTGGCTTGGCCGAAGTTGCACACGTTGGGCTTCATGCGTCCATCGGCAGTGGGGCCGTAGCTGCTGAAACTGATGTGTTCGTAGCGTGAGAGAGAGGCGTTGATGCCGCCCACGCTCAACACACTGTCGGCATCGGCAGGAGTAATGATGGTACGCCACGAGCCGTCGGTGCCCTCATTTCCAGCTGAGTTGCAGACGAGGATGCCTTTGCGTGCAGCCATGTTAGCAGCTTTTGCTACATAGCTGGTACCGTCCATTTGGTCAGTGTAGTAGCGATCTTTGCCATAGCCCAGGGAACTATTGATAATGTCAGCACCGTTTTTGTCAGCCCATTCCACAGCTTGGCACCACCACACTTCTTCCTTGAAGGGCTCGGACTCTATTTCGGTGCGTGCTAACAGGAAGGTAGCACCAGTAGCCAGGCCCATCTGCAGGGAATCGGTGCAGCCAGCTATGCAGCTCAGTACCATGGTGCCATGTGTGTTCCAACCGTAGACGTTCTCCTTGCGGTTGCAGAAGTTCCACGTAGCCACGATTCGCTTTCCGTCGCGCAAGAGCTTGAAGGCAGGATGGGTGTCCACGTTGGGGAAGCCACCGTCAAACACGGCTATGCGCAACCCCTTGCCGTCGATGCCTTGCTGCTTGAAGCGGTCGCCCTGCATGCGCAGCAGTTGGTTGGACATAGTGGGACGGGGGACACCAGCCTGCAAGGACGGGACATCGGAACCCATGTGGGTAAAGTGCGATGCTGGCTGCAAGTTACCCTGTGTAGGAATCACTCCGACGACGAAAGGCAACGCTTCGATGCGAGACACCTGATCGTCGGTGGCTATCACTGCCACTGCATTGAACCACCGGCTGCTGCCCACCTCCTCGGTGGCTATGCCACCCACCGTCTGCACGTAGTCGCTACGCAAAGGGTAATTACTCTCGTCGTAGAGGTCTATGCCATTGATGCGATATCGTTCAATGGCCTTGCTATCGAAATAGGTATAGGGGTCGAAAGTGGTGCCATCCTTGTCGGCAAACACCACCCACCAGCACCGTTGTGCCACGGTTGTGCTGCACAGGTTCATAGCCATCAGTGCCCACACGATTGTTTTGCGAATTGATTTCATACGTTGTGTATAATATTACTTTGTTGATTAAATATTCTATATAACGCGCTGCCTTCCCCAATCTTACTCAACAAGTAAAAAAGTTCCCCTTCTGCCTATCATATTAATCAAGCTCCCACCTTGTCTTATTAACCAAACTATGTCCCTTCTTATAATGAAGCATTATCTTTGATTCCTAATTAATATTGAGCATCAAAAGCGATAGCACACGACGAGGCACGCTGTCGAGAGGTTCGGCAGCATACGGTGTGGGGAAACAAAGGTAGGGCTGAGAACCGCGATGAGAGACTACAGGCAACTACAGATTGCGTTGCTTCTTGATGAGTTCGTAGGCTGCCGTGATTTTTTTGAATTGTTCTTCGGCGTGGTGGCGCACCTCTTCACCCAGAGACTCCACCTTGTCGGGATGATACTTGACAGCTAAGCGACGGTAGGCACGTTTTACCTCGTCGTCCGTAGCCGAGGGGGAGAGTCCCAGCACATTGTAGGCCTCGTTGAGTGCCGAAGTCGAGGGGGCTTGGCCAGCCGATTGATAGGAGCCAGGATTGTGGCGTGCATGGATGGAGATGTAGTCTTGCATTGAGATGCCGAGCCCCAAAGCTATGCGCCGCAGCATCTTGTCCTCGCTAGCCGAAAACACGCCGTCAGCCGTGCTGAGGACAAAGAGGAAGTCGAAGAGGTGATAGCGGGTGTCGTAGGCCGTGTTGTGCTTTATCTGCTGGCTAATGGAACTGACGTCAATATCCTGCTTGTTGAGGTCGCGCAATAGCAATAGCAGTTCCTTTGCTTGCTCGTCGGTGTAGTTCTTCCTTAGGAACTGTTTGACGTAATCCAGTTCGGATTGGCGCACAGAGCCATCGGCGCGCATAACGGCAGAAATGAGAACCATCAGAGCCATGGTAAGGTCGTCGCGTGAACCGCGGTCGGTATATCGGTATGTCGAGCCGCTTCCCGACGAGGTGGTGCTATTTCCGCCCGTGGTGGAGGTCGACGGGGGGCCTATCTGCTCCAGTCGGTTGGTTACAAGGTTGCCGAGCACGATGCTAAGCAGTGCACCTACGGGGCCACCAGCAGTCCAGCCGAGAATGCCGAAAAAGAGAAGTCTGCCGAATTTCATGATGTGATGATGGATTGTGTGATTACGAATTAGCGGGTGAGGAATGACTGGTAGATGAAACTCTGAATATCGGTGCGCAGGTTGAGCTGCGAGAGCTTGTTGTTGGTCGAGGATGGATGGACGCGATTGGAGAGGAAGATGTAGACAAGGTTATACTGCGGGTCAACCCATACCATCGTACCAGTGAAACCCGTGTGGCCAAAACTACGTTGCGACACCTCGGGTGCTGTGTTCTGACTTGGGGTACGCAGAGGCTTGTCGAAGCCTAAGGCACGTCGGTTGCCATGAGAGGCAAAGTGTTGCTGGTTGAAGAGGTCGATAATCTGTGCACTGAGGTAGCGACGACCAGCGTATTCCCCTCCGTTCAACAGCATTTGGCACAGTGGGAAAAGGTCGGTTGCCGAGGAAAATAGACCAGCATGCCCCGCTACACCACCCATGGCAGCAGCGTTGGGGTCATGTACTTCGCCCTGTAGCAGCCGTGGCCGACGGTCGGCCGAATTCTCTGTCGGTGCTATTGAGGCACGTGTCATTCCGTGCATCAAGGGACAATAAGTGGTGCTTGTCAAGCCCATGGGATCGTAGAATTGCTGTTGCACGAATAGGTCTACCCCTTGTCCGCTCACCTGCTGCACTAAGTCTGCCATGAGAATGAATCCCAGGTCGCTATACAGGTAGCGTTCCTGCTTCTCCAGTTTGCTCTCTGCTATTTGCTTCAGTACACATGCGCGGCACGCCTCGTAGTCGCGACCCTCCTGCTGAGTGATGCAACTATCGTCGACTGCGCGCCAGTAGATATCGAATGCTTTCAGCCGGGCGCAATGGCTCATGGCTTGAGCTATGGTGATACTACGTTTGTCGGTGTGTTTCAAGTAAGGCAGGTATTTTGAGAGTCGGTCACCGATGGCTACCTGCTTATTGTCCACCAGTTTCATGACAGCCAGTGTGGTGGCCATCATCTTGGTGAGCGAGGCTAAGTCGTATATTGTCGATGGGACGACCACAGGTGCTTCAGCATCATAGGTCAGTCTACCGTAGCAGCGGTTATATACAATCTCCCCATCCTTAGCGACCAGCAACTGGCATCCAGGCATAGCATGCTGCGCGATGCCGCGCGCTACGAGGCTATCGATTTGCAGAAAGCACTCCACCCTCATGCCTTTACTGCGCAAAGTAGCATAGGGGTCGGCTGCAGCTTGGGAGGATGGAGCCACAAACAGCTTGTGGCGTTCTCCCGCAGCGTAGCCCGCCACACTGACGGGTAGTTGCCCAGCAGGATTGCTACGCTCTTTGAGGCGGCGTGCCACGGCACGATGCACTTCGGGCATGTTTTGGTAGGCCACCATAATGGAGGTAGGCACACGGTGCGCCGTGTCGTCTGCAGGCCATCTGCTGAGGATATAGGGAGACCCGTAGACCACCAGCAGGCAATTGTGGTTGGTCAAAGCTATGCGTCCCACTGCATCCACCGCTGCCTGCGACACTCCGTATTCCTTGTTTGTGCTTGGATTGGCATACGCATTGAGGTGGATGATCACGGCCTGAGCACGGCGAACGACCACAGTGTCAATGGTTGGGACGGAATTGGGCGATAGGGTGATGTGCAACACTTTCGAGTCGTCGGCAGGCATTGAGAAGTTCCCACCTCGTACCACGGTGAGAGCCCGATAGGCTATCTCTTCGCTAAGTGCAACGCATCGCATACTGTCAGCTCGCGATGGCGCATGAGGTTTCGTTGTCAATGTTGCTTTTCCAGCCACTCCAAGGTCGTATTTGGCAGCAAGTACACGGCGGCAATGTAGTCCCACGGCCTGCTCCAGCCGCCGGTTGTGGCGGCATGCCTTGACCAGATGATGCAGTGCCTTTGTCTCATCAGCGGGTAGGAGTAGCATGTCGGCACCTGCAAGGAGTGCCTTGACCTCGGCCTCTCCAGGACGGTGGGCTGCACTTATGGCCTTCATGTCAAGTCCATCGGTAAAGACCAGTCCATCGAACTGAAGTTCGCTACGCAGCCAGTGGTGTACGGTTTGTGAAGAGAGCGACGTCGGAATACTGTCGAGCGCGTCTACCTGTAGATGTGCTACCATCATACCCATGACGCCGTCTGCTATCAGTTCGCGAAATGGGCGTGTGTCCACACTGTCAAGGTAGGCCAGCGAATGCGATACCGAGGGCAAACTCAGATGCGAGTCTTGGTCAGTGTCGCCATGCCCAGGAAAATGCTTGGCTACAGCCATGATGCCCTGCGACTGCATGCCGGCCACATACAGCCGTCCCTTGCGCGCTACTCGAGACCACTGCTCTCCGAACGAGCGCGCCCCGATGACTGGATTCTTGGGATTGCTGTTAAGGTCAACATCGGGGGCATAGTTCACATGGATGCCCATGGCGTTGCATTGTCGTCCTATCTCCTCCCCCACCCTATATATTAATGTATCGTCAACAGCAGTCAGTGCCCCCATCATCATCTGTCGGGGAAACGAGTAGCAGTCGCGGAGCCGCATACCGAGTCCCCATTCTCCATCGATGGTAATGAGCAGTGGGAGGCGACTGGAGAGAGCCTGATACCGCACGGTTTGTCGCGCCTCATCCGAAGCTGTGCCCGCAAAGAAGCAGAGCCCCCCCACCGTATGATCCGAGAGAAAAGCGTCAAAACGCTTCTGGCTTTTGGCGGTGAACTTGGTGGGTACACGCACCACCAGCAACTGAGCCACTTGATCTTCGAGCGAGAGGGTGGCGGTTACCGAGTCAGCCCATTGGCGCGTCTGCCTTGAAGGATGCCATATCTGCCCCTCTGCCTGGGCGAAAGGTAACAATACTACTAATAGCGCTAACAGGCACAGGAGAGAGACACTCCGACTGCGCGGTGCACCAATGGTGGAGGACACCGCGACGGGATGCATACCAGCGTGCTGATAGACAGCCTCAGCAGTCGAGGTCGTGTAAGTGAGAGTTGTAAAGGCCATGGTGTAGAAGATATTCAATGTTTAGTAGTAGGATAAAGGCATCAATGGTGCGTTCATTGCGAGGGCGCTGAGACACAAGCCGCCAATTGGAGTAAGGTGCGGTGTATGGTTTCCACTTGACGTAAGCGAGGGTTACCCTCATAGTTCAACACTACATAGTCGGCCTCGAGCAAGGCCCGGTCTGCCTCAGACTGGTTGGCCATGCGCTGCTCTATCTCAGCAGGTGTAGTATGGTCGCGTAGCATCACCCGACGCATCCGTTCCTTGACATCCAGATAGACTGCCACAATCTTGTCGAAGTAGCCTTGTAGCCCGCCACCATAAATAAGGGCACTTTCAAAGAGGACATAAGGAGCATCCTGCTGTGCAAGCCATTGTGCAAAATCAGCCATCACACGTGGGTGAACCAGTGTGTTTAGTTGCCTCAGCATCGCTCCGTCGCGAAACACACTGTCGGCTATTAGCCGCTTGTCCACAACGCCATCGCTCCGTCGTACCGTTCGGCCGACAATCTGTTCCACGGCACACACAAAATCCTCCTCCTCATAATAAGAAGCAGCACACCTGTCGGCCACAAAAGCTGGTATTCCCAACTTTTCGAAGCATTGCAACACGGTGGTCTTCCCACTGCCGATACCACCTGTGATCCCTATCTTAAGCGGCATTGTGTTGCTTAATGATGACATGTTTGACGTGTTGGTGTGAGCAGTGTTTGATGCGCACGTTGGACGGGTATTGCGTGATGAGTAGTGGCAATTCATCACTTCCGTTGGTCGTCTGGAATCGAGCCGTTACCCGAAAGTTGGCAGCTGTAATGCTACATATCTGGCTGGCTGGCACCCACACAGACAACGTTACACGTGAGGGATAGAGCAATACCTGCGCTTCCGAACCGATGTCTGCATCGTGCTCTATCTCTATCGGCACGACAAAGGTCTGCTCAATGAACTGTTCCACAGGCATCACTACATGGGCAACTGGTGTATGCACCCTCAAGTCGGGAGCCAGCTGGTTGAGCCGCTTGATATCAAATGGACAATTGAGGGTGTCTGTGTGGTCAAGTTCGTGGATGGTGATCGGCAACGTATAGATAGAGTCGACCCGAGCCAGTGAAGCCATGCTGCCATTCACTTCCGCCGAGTGTTGTAGTAGATAGGGTGTAGCCGTTACGCCGTTTCGCACTGCGAAATCCACATCGTCCACTCTTAAGGCTATGGGCACCTGCTTGGTGTGGAGCCTTGCAATGACTATTCCTATGGAGTCGGTCGTGGAAGTTATCTCCTTAGCCCCGAACACCGATTGCACGAAGCTGTTATCTACAATGATACTGTGTACAGCCACTTGGATGGTCATTGGGCGGTCTGGTATTGCCTCTACATCCTGGAACTGACGGAGGCTTGGCCTGATGGGGTGTGGTTTCCGCAGGGTGCTACGCAAAAGCGCACTAAAGCCCGTCGAATTGACGTCGACCTTCAGTGCGCTGTCCCGGCTCAGCACTACATAGCGTGTGCTGTCCACGCCCTCCCACTCTACTGGTATCGTTACGGCATACTTCTTATAGTCGGACATCGTTGCGCCAAGCCACACGAACACTATGCACGTCAGTACGACGAGATAGCCCGAATGCTTTCGGAGCAATTCCTTCCACTTCATGGCTGAACAGGGCTGTCTGCCTCACCAAGGATCCTGTGGGCAGACGATAGCAGAGGCTGCTGCCTACTTTTTGTTGGCGTTGTTGGCATCTCCAGCCTCGGGCGCGGGAGTAACGAAATTCTTTTCGACCGTCATGACGACACCGTTCGACACTTCGACTTCTACTGTCGTGTCGTTCACCTCGTGCACCTTACCCAGAATGCCGCCAGAGAACATCACACGGTCGCCTTTCTTCATCTGTTTCCTAAACTCGGCTTCTTTCTTAGCCTGCTTACGCTGACTACCACCCATCATCCACATAAAGACAAAGAGTACGACAATGATGAGCAACATGCTGCCCATACCTCCACCAGGTTGTCCCTGTGGAGCGGCATCTAAGATTACAAAGAGTTGGTTCATGCGAGTTTGTTTTGATTTTGATGTAAAATAATGTTGTGTGTTTTAATTCGAATGGTACGAGTGGAGCCCTGCCTCCCCTCATCCAGTCATTGCTCTTTCAAGAGTGTCAGTTCACGATGGCTCGTATCTTGAGGGTTGTTCGCGACGGTTGCGCATTAGTAATGACCGTAACCTCTTGGTACTGCTGCCCTCTCTTACCGCTTGAGTTGAATGACACGGTGATGTAGCCCGATTGTCCAGGAGCTATGCGTTCGTGGGGATACTCGCTGACGGTACAACTACAGGTGGCATCGCACTGCGAGATAACAAGGTCGGCATTACCAGTATTGGTGAACTTGAAACTGTAGGCTATGTTCTCGTCGGCATCAATGCGTCCGAAATCATGCAGTTCTTTGTCAAATGATATGACAGGCATCTTCTCACTCTGGTCGTAACCTGAAGCACTGTTCGGATTGTGGATAATGCTGGTGTCTATTGATGTAGATTGTTTGCAACCTACCAGCACGAGCCCCATAAAGAGGCAGACCATAATGCGTCGTGTTCTCATGATTCAGTTTCGGTAGAGTATGCAAATTCGGTTGAGATGTCATTGAATTCGTCGTTCTCCGAGAAGTCTATCAGTCCTCTTCCCGTCTTGACGACCTTGCCCTCTCGACGTAAATCTATCAGAATCTTGTCCAGTATACCATTGACGAAAATACTGCTTTTGTCGGTACTGAATTCTTTAGCCAGCTCAATGTACTCGTTGACCGTAACCTTTTCCGCAATGGATGAGCAGCAAGTAAACTCAGTAATAGCCATATTGATGAGCAGGAGGTCAATCGTAGCCACTCGTTCAAAATCCCAATTCTGTAGATGCTCACGAATGATGGTCTCGTTCTCATCCATGTGTGTCAAAGTGTCTACCAGCAGTTGCCGTGCGAAATCAAAGTCATCACTGTCCTTTTCTTTCGTCTTGTCGAACATGATAGGAAATGGTGTGCTTTCGTTGAAGGTGTCCTCCGTCAGGGTTTTCAGCATCATGTAGTTGTACTGCGAGATTTGGTCGAAGTCATCCTCCCAAAGCAGTCCTCGCTCGTATATGAAGTGTCGCACTGCATCGTCGCTTAACAGGAAGCGAAACAACTCCAAAGCCATCTCCTTGTCTGCATTATAACCAGAGTTTTCGGTCTCCAAGTATTGTTGATAGAGCGGTTTAGTCTTGAGTGTATTGTAAAGTTTGCGGAGTGTATTGCTCACAGTCGACCAGTCTATGTGCAGTTTCTCAACGTATTTCCGGTAACTATAGTTGTCTGCAAGCCGCAGGATGAAGCTGTTCTCTGGCAGTCTTCGAGAGGATAGCCGTTCCATCTGCGTGGGGTTGAACTTATGAGAGGCCTCTTCGATGGCGATTTCCGCAACATGCAGAAATTCGGGCAGTACACTCAGCTGCAGAATACCCAAGTCGTTCAGACTTTGTATAGAACGGTGAAACTCATCGGCTGCAGCGGTTGTATAGAAGGGCGTGTACTTCGGATTGTGCTCGGTCGAGACACTCTCTTCCGAGGAGGTGTCGTTGTCGGTCTGACGCTCGGTGGTGCAGGCATAAAGAGATTGCAGAGCTTTTGCGCGTAGGTAGTGGCGACTTAACATATAGGAGTTTGGTTGTTATTATTAATAGGTGTGAGAGTGTTGAGGCATGATGCCCGGGTGTTACAGGACGATGTTCACAATGCGTTTGGGCACAAAGATGACTTTCTTAGGTTGCTTGTCGCTGAGCCATTTTTGTGTCTCTGCATTGTGCAGTACCATATCCACCGCTGCCTCCTGGCTGATGTCCAAGGGCAGTCGCATGGTGAAGCGTGTCTTCCCGTTGAAAGAAATTGGATATTGGTAGTCGTTTTCGACCAGATAAGACTCATCATAGGTAGGCCACGTGGCTTGGGTGATGCTCTCTTTCTGCCCCAGTGCGTGCCACAATTCTTCGGTGATGTGTGGCGCAAAAGGCGACATGAGCACCAGCAGCGGTTGCAGAACCGCTTGCTTTCTGCACTTCAGTTCTGCCAAGCTGTTGACGCATATCATGAACGTGGACACCGATGTATTGAACGAGAAGCGTTCAATGTCGTCGGTAATCTTTTTGATGGTCTTGTGTAGTACTTTCCATTCCTCAGCGGTAGGCTCTGTGGCATCCAACTTTACCTCGGCCACATCAACTGGTGCATACAGGTTCCAGAACTTCTTCATGAAGCGAGCTACTCCCTCTATACCGTTGGTATCCCACGGCTTGGCCTGCTCTATTGGCCCAAGGAACATTTCGTAAAGGCGTAGGGTGTCGGCACCATAACGCGCCACGAGGTCGTCTGGGTTCTGTACATTGTACATCGACTTCGACATCTTTTCCACCTCCCATCCGCAAATATATTTGCCATCTTCCAGTTCAAATTGAGCATCCTTAAACTCGGGGCGCCATGCCCTGAACCTTTCGATATCCAGCACGTCGTTGTCCACTATGTTGATGTCAACGTGAATGGGCGTGGTGTTCTCCTCACGGCCAGGCAGGTTTTTAGAGATGAAGAGATTGTTGTCTTTCGTTGAGCGATAGACGAAGTTCGAACGTCCCTGTATCATGCCTTGGTTGATAAGTTTCTTGAAAGGCTCGTCCTGTGGGCATAGCCCCAGGTCGAAAAGGAACTTGTTCCAGAAGCGTGCGTAGATAAGATGTCCAGTGCCGTGTTCCGCGCCACCTACATAAAGGTCTACATTTTGCCAGTAGTTCACCGCTTGGGTCGAGAAGTAGGCGGTGTCGTTGTGCGGATCCATGTAGCGGAAGTAGTAGCCCGACGAGCCTGCGAAACCTGGCATCGTGCTCAGCTCTATTGGGAACACAGTCTTGTTGTCGACGTGTGCCACGTCAGTAACCCTGCGGTTTGTCTCGTCCCATGCCCATTGGGTGGCATGTCCCAACGGGGGCTCGCCGCTCGATGTCGGGCGATAGTCCTTCACTTCGGGTAGTTCCAAAGGCAGGCAGTCCTCGGGTATGGCGTAGGGAATGCCTACTTCCTGACCGTCGGCAGTGTGCACCTGCTTGTAGTATATTGGGAACGGTTCGCCCCAATAGCGTTGGCGGCTGAAGATGGCATCGCGCAGACGATAGTTGACGGTGCGGTGGCCTATGTGCATAGCCTCCACGCGGTCAATGGCTGCACGCATGGCATCCTGCACTTTCATGCCTGTGAGGAAGTCGCTGTTCACACTGTAGCCCGTCTTGCTGTCCATGCTCTCTTGCCATGTAGCTGGGTCGCTGGTCTCATCAGGTTGTGGTGCCACCACCTGGCGTATCGGCAGGTGGAAGTGGCGTGCAAAAGCGAAGTCGCGACTGTCGTGTGCGGGTACGGCCATAATAGCACCTGTGCCATAGCCTGCCAGCACATAGTCGCTCACCCAGATAGGGATGCGCTCTTGAGTTAATGGATTGGTGGCATAAGCCCCCGTGAATACGCCGCTGACGCGTTTTACCTCGGCTTGGCGTTCGCGCTCCGACCGGTTTTTAGCCCAGTTCACATAGGCTTCTACCTCGGCGCGCTGCTCGTCGGTAGTAATAGTCCCGATGAGTTCATGCTCTGGGCAAAGAACCATGAAGGTTACGCCGAAGATGGTGTCGGGACGGGTTGTAAAGATTTCGAACGCCAGTCCTTCGCCATCGCTGTCAGGACGCAGACTTTGCTTGTCCAAAGGGAACCACACAGCGGCACCTTCGCTGCGACCAATCCAGTTACGCTGTATGTCTTTTAGCGAGTCTGTCCACTCCAAGTGGTCCAATCCGTCAAGCAATCGCTGTGCATACGCTGTTACACGAAGCGACCACTGCTTCATCAGCTTCCTCTTTACTGGGTAACCGCCGCGCACACTCAGCCCGTTCACTACCTCATCGTTGGCCAGCACCGTGCCCAGTTCTTCACACCAGTTGACGGGTATGTCAGCGAGGTAGGCCAAGCGGTAGTTCATCAGTATCTGCTGGCGGCGTGCTTCGTCGGCAGCGTTCCACTCGTCTGCCGTGATGGTTATCGGCTCGGTGCAGGCTGCTTCCAGGCCAGAGGTCCCCATTGCGGCCAAGCGTTGTTGCAGCTCGTAGATAGGGAGAGCCTTGTCGGCTTTCTTGTCGTAGTAGCTGTTGAAGAGTTGGATGAATGTCCACTGCGTCCACTTGTAGTAACTCGGGTCGCAAGTGCGCACACAGCGGTTCCAGTCGAAACTGAAGCCCAGCTTGTCCAGCTGTTCGCGGTAGCGTGCTATGTTTTGTTCGGTAGTTACTGCGGGATGCTGGCCTGTTTGCAAGGCGTATTGCTCAGCAGGCAAACCGTAGGCATCGAAACCCATTGGATGCAACACGTTGAAACCGTTCAGCCTCTTGTAGCGTGCAAAGATGTCGCTGGCTATGTAGCCTAACGGATGTCCTACATGAAGTCCTGCGCCCGAGGGGTAAGGAAACATGTCAAGGACATAGTAGTGCGGACGCTCCGAGTTGTTGTCCACTTGATAGGTGTGGTGCTCACGCCAGTATTGTTGCCAGCGCGGTTCTATGGTGCTGAACTGATATTCCATTGTTGCGACGTGTATGTGCGGTTGGTGTGGTCAGCTTGGTGCTGTAATATTAAATAGGTGTAAATTGCCACCACATACACCTCGTTGGTGCATGTGGTGGCAATTGGGTTAAGCGTCGATTTTGGCGTTGACCATGCTCAAGAGTTCGCTCTCTATGGCGAGGGCTTGGCGTTCCAAGTCAGCAGCGCGCGACAGGATGTCGGCCTTAAACTGCTCGTCCTTGAGTGAGGAGGCGTTGATTTTGACGTTGAGGTGTGCTCCCATGACGGCACTGCGTACGCAGAGTGCTCCCACTCCAGCGTCGGTAACGCTGTTGGGATTGCCTTCTTCTATCATGGCGCGTACGATGTCGTAGGCCGAGAAAGCTACCTGCATGGTGCGGAAGGGAACTTCTGTTGCATAACGGGTGGCGTCCTGAATGGCAGCTGAACGGGCGGCTTTTTCCTCGTCTGTCTTCTTGGGTAGCGAGAAGGCATTCATGATGCGGTTGAAGGCGTTGGTGTCTTCGTCGACCAGATGTAGCAACTCGTTCTTGATGGCTTGACCCTTCACTGCCCAGTCGGAGAAGAACTCCCAGCGGTCGTCCCAACCAGCCTTGTGGCTCGAGAGGTTGGCCACCATCGTAGCGAGCGAGGCGCCCAGAGCGCCGAGGTAGGCCGATACCGACCCACCGCCTGGTGCGGGGCTTTCGGAGGCTGTCTCGTCGGCGAAACCAGTACAGGTGAGGTCCACCAGTTTTTTCTGGCTGTGGTCTTCGATGAGGTACTCAATCACTTTCTCACGAGGATTGAACGGCTTCAGGTCGTCCAACCCCATCGACTTGATGGCTATCTTCATGAGCTCATCTTCGCTGACGCCGAGCGAGCGCTGCTGCTTGGCCAGATAGTAGTTGCCAGCATCCACAAGCACTTTCTTGGGGATGAGACCCACTATTTCGCAACCCGTAACGCGTATGCCACGGGCTGCTGCCTTGGCGCACACCTCGTCGAAGCATTTGTGCACAGGGGCCACGTTGATGGAAGTGATGTTCATCGACACCTGTGCTATACCGTAGTCCTCTATGTACCAGCCGATGGCCTTGGTGCCCTTCAGTGTGCCGGGTATCATGATGGTGTTGCCCTCGGCATCCTTCATGGGTTTGCCATTGGGCTTGCCTCCCTCACGCTGAGGACGACCTTTCTCGCGCACGTCGAATGCTATAGCGTTGGCACGGCGTGTGCTGGTGGTATTCAAGTTGTAGTTGATGGCTACGAGGAAATCGCGTGCTCCCACCTGGGTGGCACCCGTACGTGCCACATGTTCGTTCCACACGTTGGGGCCGAAGTCGGGCTTCCACTGGTCGGTGCCCAAGCGTGCGGAGAGCGACTCGTATTCTCCTGTGCGGCAATAGGCCAAGTTGCGCCGTTCGGGCAGCAGGGCTGCCTCTTCGTAGCAAAAGATGGGTATCTGCAACTCGTCGCCGATGCGTTTCGCAAGCTGGTGGGCCAAACGCACCACCTCTTCCATGCTGATGCCGGCCACCGGCACGAGGGGGCATACATCGGTAGCTCCCTGGCGAGGGTGCGCCCCGTGGTGGGCACTCATATCAATCAGTTCGGCTGCCTTGCGCACTACACGGAATGCTGCCTCGCACACGGGCTCGGGCTCGCCTACGAAGGTGATGACGGTGCGGTTGGTGGTGGCACCCGGATCCACATCGAGTAGCTTCACTCCTTCCACGCGCTCTATCTCGGCGGTTACTTGGTTAATAATATTCATGTCGCGCCCCTCGCTTATGTTGGGCACGCATTCAATCAGTTGTTTACTCATGGGTATAAATGTAGAATTGCAGGAGCTGCGCATCTTTGCGACGGGAGCATCCTATGGTTATACGTTGTACTATATCGTTGCAAGTCAGTGTTCTATTCACAGTCGCCGACTGTATACCAATGTTGCAAAGGTACGCAAAAAACTGGCACGTCGTGGCGCGCAGTGCAAAAAGGTTTTCACCTTTGTCCTGTTGACTGAGCAGAGCCTCCTGCTGATGTCGCAAAAAAGACGTACCTTTGCAGGCGGAAAGATCGGCGATTTGCAGCTGGCTGCGCAATTGCGCGCAAGGGCGATTGTGGGTTCTAAATCCTTCTCAATAACTTCACTCGGCTTAGTACGAACAGGCTTGTGTCGTACGGCATAGTGCCTTGTGTCCTACGGCATAGGCCGTACGCCCGAGGCATCCTGCTGAATTGTTGCACACTGTGATGTAGAGATGCCGTACGGCACAGCCACCTTGTGGCGTACAGCATCATGCCGAGTGCTGTACGACGTGTGCTTGTACGCCGTACTGCAGCCACTGCTTCTCACGGGTGAATTTCGGCTATATGCCCCGCGACAGAAAGCCTATCTAACATGCTGCATAGTGCCGCAGCGCGCACGCATTTGTTCGTTTGGCAGAAATTATCTATCTTTGCACTCGTTATCTGTTATATCATTGACCCCAATGAAACGCCTGCTCCTCTTCTTGACCACTGCGGTGCTGTTCACTGCGGCTATCTATGCCCAGCAGAAATACCCTTATGCAGCACCCCATCAGGACACGATATGGTACTACGTGGACTTGAATAGAAGTGGTATTACGATTACCTACCCCTGCACGTACTCCAGTTCGATCAATTTTATTTGGCTGGGGCATACAAAGCCTTCGGGTAGACTGACCATTCCCGACAGCATCCGCCACAACGACACTGCGTATGCCGTCGTAGCCATAGACCAGTCCGCGTTCCAAAGCTGCCAAGGCTTGCGCCGAGTGTCGCTCCCTTCTACCGTTAAGAGCATCGGGGCTTACGCCTTTGCCAACTGCTTGTTCGACACCATCATCCTACCAGAAGGACTACAAAGTATTGGAGTCAGTGCCTTTTTGGGCAACGACAGCGTGCAGTATGTCTTTCTGCCATCCACCCTGCGGTTCGTCGCCTCTGGCTTCCGTTACCAGCCCAATCGCACCCCCTACCAGTACCGCTTTGGCGGCACACTCGTAGACTGGTGCAAGATAAATTTTACAGATAATCGTTATAATCCGATCTACGAAACGGGAAAACTCCCAGTACAGCAACTTCTTGACAATACATTAGAGATACCAGAAGGCGTTGACACCATACTCTCACACAGTTTTTGCGGATTGCCCAGAGTGAACACCCTGCGACTACCTTCCTCACTGCGCTACATAGGGTCGAGTGCATTTGCGTCATGCAATGCCCTACGCAGCGTTCAGTTTGATACAGCATGTCAGCAACTTGTTATCGGTGCACGGGCTTTTCAAGGCTGTGTTGCACTGACGTCTATTATCCTCCCTGCAGGCTTGCATTCTGTTGGGGAGTCTGCCTTCTCTGGCTGTGGAGGACTCTTAGGAGTGGATTATATGGGCACGCTGTCGCAGTGGTGCCGCATTACTTTTGCAAACCAGTTTAGCAACCCCACCGCGGCATGTCGAACGCTGTTCATCCGAGGAGAGTTGCTCACCGAGGTTCGTGGGCTGCAGGGCGTAACAGCCATCAACTCCTTTTCGTTCTACAATATAAACACAATTCGCACCATAGAGCTCAACGACTCCATCAGCAGCATAGGTAGGTATGCTTTTGCTGTATGCACTAATGTGCGCAACATAACGCTGGGACACGCACTGAACCAAATACAACTTTACGCGTTCCTTGACTGCGACAACATTGAAAAAGTATGGCTTCGTTGTGAACAAGTACCTACTGTGGAGCACGGCATCAGTTTTTATATTGACCCGAACAGAGGCTACCGCGGCCCTTTCAATTTTGATTCCATACCACACTCTGTTTTTGTGGCATCGTGCAACATGATAGACACTTTCCGTATTGACCCTGAGTGGGGGAACGCTCCACAGTGGACCCATGATGTGTTGACCTCCTACAGCACCGACTGGACAGTGCATGCGTGCGACAACTACACGTGGCGGAACGGGCGCACTTACACCGCCGATAATCATTCCGACACGATACACATAGCGTCGGCCACAGAATGCGACACGCTGTATCACCTGCAACTCACCATCCATCATCCGCAGAATAGCAGTGCATCCGACACGATTTGCGCCAACAGCTTGCCCTACCACTACGGAGACAGTCTGCTGCGAATGGGCGGTGCACACGACGTTGTGATGCACGACATGCATGGGTGCGATAGCACCGTGCACCTCGACCTGTATACTCACCCTACGCATGTGCAAAATGACGATGTGCACACTTGCGCAAGTATGCTACCACTGATGCTGCACGGGCGCTCGTTCGCCGAAAGCGATACTTCTGGAGTGTATCAGATTGTACTTTCGGACACCAATGGATGTGATAGCATTGTGAACCTGCAGCTCGTGATCAACGCCTCAGTCCCCACGACACTATGCGCGGTGGGGGTTGATGAGGAGGGCGTACGCCTGCATTGGCAGCAACAGCCGCACGCACAGTCTTATGTACTCTACCGCGGAAGCAACACCAGCTCGCTGCAGCGACTAACCACAGTGGAGGATGGTCGGACCAACTCATGGACAGATACCCAAGTGGATGTAAATAACAACAAGTACTTCTACCGCATAGGGGTAGTGGACTCGTGCGACAACGAGTCTACTCAAAGTGGCGACGTGCAGACTATGCTACTGCAAGGAGAGCGCGACGACATCGGATTCACAAGGTTGCTGTGGAACCATCCGCTTAGCAGAAACTTTGAGCATTACTTCATCTTAAGGGGCACCTCGCCACTGAGTATGGAGCGGATAGATGAGTTGCACGCCAACACTTCCTGCGAATATGTGGACTACACAGCTCCCGCGGCCACCGACCTTTACTACTGCATTGAAATAGACGAGCCGACTTGCGACGAAGAGCAACCGCAGTCCGCCATACGGTCCAATATCTTCAGCACATCTCAACTGGGCATCCACGACGGGGCCGACCGCCCCGAGTGGTTGCGTGTCGAAGGGCGTTCGATAACAATAGATAATAAAGAAGGTGATGATGTCCTGGTGTGCGATGTGGCGGGCCGAGTGCTGCTGCAGAGTACCCAATCGCAACTGCGCCATGAGGCAGCCACCGCAGGAGTGTACTTTGTCAAACAGGGCAAAAACAGGGTTCGGAAAGTAGTCGTCGCCTTCTGAAGCGCAAGACCACTACCCTATCATAGCCTACACCCGTCGCGGCGTGAGAGAACTCCAAGAAGGTTAATCGCGCCTGTAGTGTGGGTGGTAGGTCTCCAAAGTAGCGCGTAGATATTGGCGCGACAGGTGAGTATAGATTTCGGTGGTGGAGATACTTTCGTGTCCGAGCATTTCCTGTACAGCGCGCAGGTCAGCACCATTCTCCACCAGTTCCGTAGCGAAACTGTGGCGCAGGCTGTGGGGCGAGATATGCTTGTTGATGCCCGCATCCTGTACGGCCTGTTTGAGGAATTTGAAGATGAACATGCGCGTCAAGTGATGGCCGCGACGGCTTAGGAACACGTAGCTCTCCTCGCCATGCTGAGGAGTTATTTGCGAACGCACCTGCACTATGTAGTCGGTGAGCAACGTGAGGGCATGCTGGTTGATAGGGACCCAGCGCACCTTGTTGCCCTTGCCCCGTATCATGAGGCATTCTTCTGTGTCATAGATGTCGTTCAGCATGAGGTCGGTCAGCTCGGACACGCGCAGTCCACAGCCATACATAACCTCTATAATGGCGTAGTTCCGGAAGTGGTCTGGACGGGTGCGGTCGAGCGTGGCCTGCATGCGACTGATCTCTTCGTCGGTCAACACATCGGGTAGATGCCTGCTGATGCGAGGCATCTCCACCATTTCAGCCGGGTTGTCGGCCATCTCATCGCCCAGCACCAGCATACGGAAAAAGGTGCGTAGACCAGAGAGGATGCGACACTGGGTAGTGATGGCTACGTGCTGTTCGTTCATGTTAACGAGCAGCAGGCGCAACGTCTCGGCCGTTACATCCGTAGGCTCGACACTCATTATTGAAGCGAACCGAGCCAGATGCTGTACATCGTGCATGTAAGCATCCACACTGTTGGCTGACAGTTGCCGTTCTAAAAGAAGATATTCTTTGAAATCGCGCACATATTGCTGCCAAGTCGGGGTGTAGAAATCCTCTTGTGAAAAAGTGGCATTATTCTGGCCTTCAGCAGTTGGCTGATGCGCACCGTGTGCACTATTGGTGTCCTCCATTGTGCATGCAAAGGTAAGAAATAATGTGTAGATAGCCATCGCGGTAGCATGAACCATGCAATGAAATCAGTCCCTCGTGGAGTACAAAAGGCTGATGCTGTGCAGCACAACGGGATTTTGCATTGCCTCAGAGGAAAAACTACCCAGCCGTGGGGCAGCAGTATCGTCGTTGTGGCCGACTGCCGTAGTATCTCAACCAGTGTGCCCTAAGTGTTGAACTAACGGTGTCTAAACTTTTTAGTCGTAGAGGTGTTATCCCGAAAAAAACATGTATCTTTGCCGAACAGAACTAAAACATATTTCATACACAAACAATTAAATCACACGTAGATAAAGATGGCAAAAGTAGCAATCAACGGCTTTGGCCGTATCGGGAGAATGTCATTCCGCGCCATGTTGGCTCACCCAGAGTTAGAGGTAGTAGCAATCAATGACCTTACGGATGCTGCCACGCTGGCGTATCTGTTCAAGTATGACTCGGTGCACGCAAACTTCGATGGTGAAGTGCATGCTGAGGGTGATTGCATTGTTGTCAACGGTAAGAAAGTGCGCATCTATGCAGAACGCGATCCGCAGAACCTGCCCTGGGGCGAGCTCGGTGTTGACATCGTGGTAGAGAGCACGGGCCTGTTCAAGAAGCGTGAGCAGATGATGAAGCACATCAATGCAGGTGCTAAGAAAGTTATCCTCACTGTGCCTGCATCGAAGAAAGAAGATGTGGATGCCACGGTAGTGCTGGGCGTGAACGACAACGTACTGACCAAGGATGTACAACTTGTGTCGAATGCAAGTTGTACCACCAACTGCCTTGCTCCTGTAGCAAAGGTACTGAATGACAAGTTTGGCATACGTCGTGGTTTGATGAACACGGTGCACAGCTACACCAACGACCAAAAGATTTTGGATCAGCCGCACAGCGACCTGCGTCGTGCTCGTGCTGCCGCTGTTTCGATAATCCCCACCAGCAGTGGTGCCGCTAAGGCAGTGGGATTGGTGATACCGGAGTTGCTTGGCAAACTGGACGGCTTTGCTATGCGCGTACCTACACCTGACGGCTCGGTGGTGGACTTGACTGCCGAATTGGAGCGTAGCGTTACGAAAGAAGAAATCAACGCCGCCATAAAGGAGGCTGCTGAGGGCGCTATGAAGGGCATACTGGAATACTGCGAAGATCCTATTGTGAGCCATGATATCATAGACAACACCCACAGTTCCATCTTCGACAGCCTGCTGACTCAAGTAATGGGTGGCAACTTCGTGAAGGTTGTATCGTGGTACGACAACGAGAAGGGCTACAGCACTCGTATTGGCGACCTGACTGCCAAGATGGCCACACTGCTGTAAGACGTCGGACACAACAACGATAATTAACATTTCGAACAGAGCAGGACGATGACTATTTGCGTAGTCGTCGTCTTGCTGTTTTAGATGTATATATTAAATATAGGTGTATTGAATTATGAACAGAGGTGTTTATTCCTGGATGGTTGGACTGCTGATTGCCATTTTATGCTGGGCATGTGGCAATGGATTGCAGACCTCTACCCTGCCCGTTGACAGCACATTGGTCTTCGTGGACGACTATGGACAAGAAAGTACTGTGCCAGCTTATCCCCAACGCATCGTCAGTGCCTCACCCGCCATCACAGAGATAATCTATGCATTGGGAGCAGAAGACAGGCTGGTGGGGAGAACAGATTTCTGCTCCTACCCTCCTCAGTGTAAAACGGTGGAGAGTATTGGCGGTATCAGCAACCTGAACGTGGAGAAAATTCTGTCGCTTCGACCCGATGTGGTGCTGTGCGGCAGCATGATACCCCAGAACAGTGTGCAGTTGTGTGCCCAGATGGGGGTGCCGATGGTCTGTGTGATTGAGCAGCCCCATTTTGACAGTTTGTACAGCAATATAGCAAAGATTGGACGTTTGGTGGGATGCACTGCGCGTGCCGATTCGCTCAACAAGGTGTTGCGCCAACGCATCGCAGTGGTTTCGCAATCTATTGATACCACATTGCCTCGCCCGTCGGTCTACTATGTAGTGGGGTTTGGTGCAGGTGGAAACTTCACTGCTGGAGGCAATACCTTTATCAACGACATCATCCGCATGGCTGGTGGTCGCAATGTGGCCGAGAATGTAACGGGATGGAGCTATAGCCTGGAAGCACTGTTTGATGCCGACCCCGACTACATCCTAATACGAGGAGAGGACAGTGCAGCCTTCTGCTCTTCAAAACCCTATTCTTCGCTTCGAGCAGTGCAGCAGCATCATCTGGTGCCTCTTGCTAATGGAATTCTCGACCTACAGGTGCCACGCAATATAGACTTTGTAGAGCAGCTCTACGGGGCCATCCATCCGTAGCGAAGACTTGGGGAAACGCTCGCGTTGGGAGAAAAGACTACGCAGCGAAGACATGGGGTGGTACCCTTGTTTGAGAAATGAATGAAAAATAGAGAGGGGTTGCGCTGGCAGAAGCCAGTGCAACCCCTCGCATTTTCACACAGTTTAAATAGACCTATTCAGCAGAACTGATGAAGGGGTACTTGTAGTCCGAGGCTGGGTCAAAAGTCTCTTTGATCGCCTGCGGACTGGTCCAACGTATCAGGTTCAAGTACGAACCGGCTTTGTCGTTGGTGCCGCTGGCTCGTGCCCCACCGAAGGGCTGCTGACCAACCACAGCTCCCGTAGGTTTGTCGTTGTAATAAATATTGCCAGCTGCATATTTCAGCATGTCGGCACCCTTGCGCAATGCCTTGCGACATGTAGCAAAGATGGCTCCAGTAAGTGCATAGGGCGAAGTGCTGTCGCACAGACGAAGGGTGGCTTCGTATTCATCGTCGGGGTAGACATAGACAGTGATGATGGGTCCAAAGATTTCTTCACACATGGACTTGTAGTCGGGTTTTTTAGCCAAAATAACGGTGGGCTCGATGAACCAGCCTTGACTCTTGTCACCATGACCGCCGAAGACAATTTCGGCATCTGCACTGTTACGAGCATGGTCAAGGTAGCGCATGCAGTTATCGAACGAAGCCTCATCAATCACCGCATTCACGAAAGCGGAGAAGTCGCGCACGTCTCCCACTTTGATTTCACTGAGCATTTCACCCACGATGCGTTTTACCTCTGGCCACATGGACTGCGGGATGTAGGCACGGCTTGCAGCTGAGCACTTCTGACCCTGAAATTCAAAGGCACCACGCACGATAGCTGTTGCTACCTGGTGCGCATCGGCAGAACTGTGGGCAAAGATGAAGTCCTTACCACCCGTCTCACCGACAATCTTGGGGTAGGTGCGGTACGAAGCAATGTTGTCTCCAATCTTTTTCCAGAAGTTGTTGAAGGTGGCAGTGCTTCCAGTGAAGTGCACGCCAGCCAAGTTCGCATCGGCAAAGGCCACATCACCAATGAGAGCACCACTGCCAGGCAAGAAGTTGATTACGCCGTCTGGCAGACCTGCCTCTTTGTAAATCTTCATCAGCAGGTAATTGCTAAGTAGTGCCGTGGAAGATGGTTTCCAAAGACACACGTTGCCCATCAGTACGGGCGACAGGCATAGATTACTGGCGATGGAGGTGAAGTTGAACGGGGTGATGGCGAGCACAAACCCTTCAAGAGGGCGATAGGTTACGTAATTCAACGTGCCCTTGTCGGAGCAAGGTTGGTCGCTATAGATTTGCGAAGCATAATGCACATTGTAGCGCAAAAAGTCCACCAACTCGCAAGCCGAATCAATCTCTGCTTGCATGGTGGTTTTGCCTTGCCCCAACATCGTGGCTGCATTAATGAGGTAGCGATACTTCCCACTCACAAGTGTGGCTATTTTCATCATGACGCTGGCACGGTCTATCCACGGTGTCGATGCCCACTCTTCGTGCGCCTTCATGGCGGCTGCAATAGCGGCTCGAACATCTTCCTCTCGAACTTTATGGTAGCGGGCGAGAATATGATCCTTTTCAGTCGGCATAACCACGGTGCCCATATTGCCCGAACGAACCTCCTGGCCACCAATAATGGCAGGTATATCGGTTACGATGTTATACAACTCGTCGAGCGCAGCGCGGATTTTCTTGCGCTCATCACTGCCTGGTTTATAGCCCAGCACAGGTTCGTTCTCTGGCTTCGGGAATGAGAAAATGGTGTTGTTCATAATGGTATATTTATAAGGTAAAATTCATAGGAAGACGACATGTTCTTTTCTTGGGTCGAACGGGATTCATATTGGTGTCCTTCTATCAAAGTGCAAAGATACAAATTTTCTGTATATTAAAAGAAAAGCGTATCTTTGCACCAATTCTTCAACAGTAAAGAGAATGTACTAAGAAGTTGTAATATAATTCACAATAACAATTAAACAAATTGACCGATGAAAAGATTCAGTGTTATTTTGATGTGCTTCGTGGCCATAGCACTGGGCTCATGTGGTAGCTCAAGCGGTGTCGCCAACACTAACCCTGTGGCCGTAACGGCAGGAACGGGTTGCGCCCAGGCTCTCATTGGACTATACAACAGCTACAAGGCAAATGGTAACAAACTTGACCTCACCAATGCGTCCAACATCACGAACGCACTCGCGGTGGCAGGTGCGTATAGTAATTTGAAAAGCAACAAAGAGGATGCTACCTACAAGAAGTCTTTCACCAACGGCATGGTCGCTGGCGGGAAAGGTCTGATTACAACTGCTGGAGCCTCCACACTCTTAAATACCCTGCTTTCCTCAACAGGATTGGAAGGTCTTAATACCAGTAATATTTCCCAGAAGGCGGAGACCGTAACCTCTATCATCACACTCCTTAATGCATTGAAGTAAGGAGTTTCTCTTATAAATGTAAAGAGTTCTACAATAGTTAGTATTCTGCATTTAATTTATCAGAGAGGGGTGAGCAAATGTTCACTCCTCTCTTTTTATTATCAGCACGAAATGTACCCCATTCCTTTTACACGCATATCTGCGCTTTTTTACGTATGTAGATTATTTTCTGTTTACATGTGTAGTTGTTCTGAACTACGTGCGTAAATCATTCTGCTTACCAGTGTAGACATTCTGAAATATCCGCGTAGAATGTTTTCTTGTACGACCGAGTGAGGTAACTTCTCAAGGGAATATTCCGATTTGTTTTTCTGAAAATACCATATGCACATGGCGGATGATAAAGAAAAAGTGTTCACTACTTGCAAAAATACAGAAAACTGTTTATCTTTGGGGCGTTTTATAGTACCCCGATTATTCACAAATACGCTATATCATAGAAACATAAATACATTTTCAGTATGAACCGTCCTTTAATTTTTTTTGCATTATGCTGCCTATGGTTTGGTAACAATCTATTGATTGCCCAAACGACACAATTGGAAAGTCTGTACTTTCACAAAGAATATCTAACAGACGGTACAAACAATCTGATTCGAGCCGACGAACGGGGAATGTATACGGGGTTTGGAATCTCGTACTTCGAATTGAATAACCGGGGCTACTTTGTACGTGTTAGCAAGGATTCCATTCAGGGTCTCTACGTTATCCCCGAGGGACATCATGTACGAGACTTTAGGGTGTATGGTGACGATGTGGTGTTCTGTGGGTACCGAGAAGCGTCTATCCGACCTATAGGACTATTAGGAACGTTTAAAACCAATGTCCTGTATGACCCCACTATACCTGATGGCATGGTGTATCATGCTGATACATCTACGGATTTGAACTGTTTCAGCCGCATTACCTGTTTTTACAACGCACACTCTGATGCCGAGGAGTTTGCTGCTATTGGCATTGCTTTGCTATCAGGCATCGACCAATCTATACCTATTGTTGTTCACGGCATTATTGACAGCCTGCGACAGAACTCTGGTCAGTACATTCCTCATACAGCAATTATTCCATCCAGTAGCAATGAGATATTTAATGACATTGTATCAACAGACAACTATGTAGCCATAGTGGGCAATCACCCCAATGGCTACTTTGTGCGCTATGCTACACATACCGACCTCACGGAGGCTACCAATGTAATATTCAGCGATGAGTATTACTATGTAACCGACCCTGTAGACCCCATAAATGGCATGAGGCTATGTGCCACGCGCACAACAGGTGACGAAATCGCCATTGCAACTGCATATCATGGCGATGTTAAGCCCGAAAAGGCCTACCATGTACGTGTCCTCCAGGTGGAGACGGGCGAAACGAGATGCTTGCAACACGTGCAGCTGAAGGAAAAAGCCGAACCGACAGAGATTGCCTACCTCGCCGATAATAACAGTCTCGTTTTACTGGGTACATGTCCGCTATATGACATTAGTCTTTATAAGTCGTACTTCATTATCCTCAATCTGGACCAATGCGTGGATAATGCAGGAAACAAATATACTGCTGATGTCATTGATGCTGACGATATATATCAGTCCGTATGTAGCTACAATGGAAAATATTTTTTTGCGGCCAGTAGCATGTACTGGTTTGCGCAACGTGCAAATGAAGACATTCAGCAAAGTTGCCTTGCCATCCGCACCACCAATGTTAAATGCCTTGACATAGAATCATACTACCCACAGTACGCCCCGTTATCCTTACACACCCCTGCACTCTTTCACATATCGCACAGATCGTCATTGCATAACAACACGCCCTACATCTATGAGAAGTGTCGGATAAATCAACCGGAATAGTAACCTCAATATAACAAAATATCATGAAAACAATACGTATTATTTTACAGACATTAGCACTTTGCCTTTGCTTTCTCGGTGGCAGTGCGACTGCGCAGCAAGGAGACTCCCTCGTAGACTGGCGAGATGGGCTTTACAGATTACCTTACTACGGCGAATGCTATAGGTATTCTTCCTCTTGGGTGCCCAATGATCCACGTTATTCCATACAGGGGTCTGTATATTCCATGCAGCGCGATACCATATATGGCATTGCGGTAGCCATAAATAGCACCTGGTTTGGTTTCTACTTTGATACCACACAAATACCGTGGGGGGCGAGACTGTACTACATTGACTCGACGGGGCAGTTCTGCGAAGGGGAAACAATGGAAAAAAGAAGACTCACACCACGTAAAAAACTAATATTGTCCGACACCGACTCCAACTGCATCATTACAGGAAACGATACAACCTGCTATGTGTACGAATTCTATTTCAGTAGCCCCTTTGTGGCCTACGACACCGTCATACCCTGTTGTTGGGGGTTCGGTGCAGGCACCAAGCCAGCAGCTATAGGCCCCTACGCCCGCAGAGATGAATCCTACTTGGTATACTTCAATAACGAACCATGGTGCGTAGATCCGGCATATTATCGGGCAAACCCTCGCGACGCAATAGAGACATTGACTGTTAGAACAATATCAGTACCAGTAAATGGGTTACCAGCCGTATTTCCCATTATGCGACCACTGCCAGCCGACACCATTCCCACATTAGACACAGTGCAGGGATTTCGACTCGTAACCAAAACTTCCACTACAGCTGCCTTCACTTGGGACAATGCGGCCAACTATGAGTCGACTCAACTCTATGTGGAACGAGCCGACGGCTCATCGCGCTTCTCGGTGCAGAGCGACTCGGGCTCGGTAGTTATTACCCACTTAGAGACAGGCCTTTACACCGCACGTATCCGCGGCCGAATACACCACACCTGCCAGTATCACGACCAGGAGGTGTACAGCGAATGGAGCAGTCCTCTGGCTTTCGAAATCACCACCAACAGCATGCAACAGCCCAATACCACGCCCTTGCTCGTTGCCCCAAATCCCACTTCGGGACGTACTACCGTTACAGCACCTCAACCCATACGTCAACTCACTATCACCAACCTGCAGGGCCAGAAAATGCTTCGTTTGGAGCCCCAGTACCCCATCGTTCAGATTGACACCTCGCATTGGCCAGCCGAAGTCTACCTCATCCGCGCTGACCTCCTCGACGGCATTTCCACTACCGCACGGCTCGTCGTGCAATGACACAGGTTGACAAGTAGTATCCCCAATCGTTCATTAGACGGGTCGGCACCATTCTATTATTTCCAAACTCTATACAAAAAACTCTCTTTGCTCAGCCAAATATGGAGAACTATTCGCATCGTCATCAGAGGTGGTTGACTGCAGTTCAAAGGTGGCTTCGACAAAGGCCTCCATATCGCCCAGTGCATCAAAAGAAGAGTACTGAGCTGCACGTGTCATAAGGCTCATAGGAGGATGCTTAGCCGAGCGATGGCGCGGTAGATTAATGATGTCGTCGTAATTGTCTTCCATGAGTGATGTTCTTCGTTTTATGAGCGATAGAGTCGATTTATGAACGATGTCCTCCTATTTGCTGATTGCGTTGACGCGCAGTGGCTGCATCCTCGTAACTAATGGCTCTTAGGATGGCATTTTTACCAAAGGTGTGTTTTAGGTTGAGTATCGTCTCCTGCAAGCGATGCTCTGAATCAAGTTGTTCTTGGTCTACAGTTGGCGTTGCTTCTTCAAACAGGCTTAGCTGCACAGACACCTCTGGTACAGATGTTTCCGAGACATGGTTGGCCACAATATTGATACGTCGAATAAGCAATGACGGATTGACAACTTGATGGAATATATCGTCGGCAGCTCGCGTGATGAGCCGGCAGGAGGATGTCTTCAGCGGCAGCTGCTGCGAGCCATGAGCAGGGCGAGGTACAGGCCGCCCGTAGTGGTCTTTAGCAACGGCAACTCGATTGTCCGTCATGGGGCTCTGCGCATCATACCCGATATTGAGCACAATCTGGTCGGTTCGCAGTCCTGCCTCAACCAATTGCAAACTGAGGTTATCCGCCATTTCCAATACCACGATGCGAGCTTCTTCGAAACTGTAGGGGCGCGCCAGTACTTGACCACTGCTTAATGAATGGTTCTTAGGTTTGTAGGATCGAGCTAACGATAGCGGACATGATTCCCAACCCCACGCATGGTCAATCAGCAGTTCCGCATTGACTCCAAACAGTTGGTAGAGCGACTCCTCGTCGCGCACCGATTGGCGTGCCACATCCCCCATGGTGTACATGCCGTGGGCGGCGAGTCGATTGGCCATACCACGTCCTACACGCCAAAAATCGATTATCGGCCGATGTCCCCACATGGTGTGTCGAAAGCTTTGCTCGTCCAATTCGGCTATGCGAACTCCATTCTTATCGGCAGGCGCGTGCTTTGCCACAATGTCCATAGCCACCTTGCAAAGAAACATATTTGACCCTATTCCCCCTGTGGCGGTGATGCCTGTCTCTCGAAACACATCGGTAATCATGCGGCGTGTCAATTCGGATGCCGAGATGCCATAGCGAGGTAGATAGGGTGTGGCATCAATAAAAACCTCATCCACAGAATAAATCAGCACATCCTCCTCTGCCACATGGCGATAATAGGCCCCAACAATTTGGGCACTCTTCTCCATATAATGCCGCATCCGTGGCACGGCCACAATAAAATCCAATTCCATCTCGGGATGGGCAGCTAATTCCAGAGCCGAAAATGATTTGCCCAGCAGGGGACGACCATAGAGCCTACGCCGTTCGCGGTTCACTTCGCGTACGCGCTGCTCCACTTCAAAGAGTCGAGCCCTTCCCCCTATGCCGTAGGCCTTGAGCGATGGTGAAACAGCCAGGCAGATAGTCTTCGACGTGCGACTACTGTCAGCCACTACTAAGCAAGTTGTCAATGGGTCGAGCCCTCGCGCCACACATTCAACCGATGCGTAGTACGACTTCAAGTCGATCGCTATATACGTATGCTGGCCCAGTTCCTTCACTTGCTTGTTCATTGCTCGCCCTTTTCAGCGAATAGGGCTGTTACAAAGAACGACACACCACGCAGAATATTATTGGGGATGCGTGTCATAGCCGATAGTTGTGGTAAAGATGCATGCATATGTGAATTAGTTAGCATCCGACACAATGGTGACCACGAGAAAAAAACTCAGACAGCCCTTATCAATGATTGACCGATTGTCGTATTGTTCAACATCCCTATTTACCCGACTGCATTATATGATAGGTTCTGGTTGCATAGCAGAAGTTGGGTCTAATTGGAGGGCCGATTCCGACGGTTTACAATGGGTCGACATTTACATATGTGCTTGTTGATTGCATCGTACACGGGACTTATCATAAAGGTGGTCTCCACCTCTGTAATGGACATGCGCATGCCAGCGCATTGGCATGCGCATCAACTCACTGTGGTGTACATAAAGCTATTAACGAATATAAGAATGTGAACAGATAGCAAAATATCAAGCATATAGTATGCGTGATTAACGATGGTAATAGAGTAGTGGAATATGACCTATAAAACAAAAATGGGGTCCCTCTCGAGTACCCCGAGCCACATGATCATCGCTGATTCATCTGGCTTTTCGGACTGCGAAGATACGACCTTTTTTGAAATTGGCAAAATAAGTTTTATCATGCAACGATACGCTCCCTTCTTTGTACCTTCTTCTCCCCTCTATGTGCCTTCTTTGCAATACATCCCTAAGGGGAACTGCACACCGCTGAATAAAATCAATAAAGTGAAGAATAGAAACTATCATCTATTAACATAATGGAGAACCTGACAGACCTACGCAGAATACTCGCCAACGACATACGTGTGGAACTCTCCGAGAAGTTTGACCGCAATTCCATTATTACCTGTACGCGTGTCGCTAATTTGGTCCGTCCGTTACATGGCTGTTTTGGATACACCCTAAGACTGAGTTTTAAAACTTCCTCTCTATCCATATCCAGCCCTCTCCTGATAGACTTAAGAAGGGACACCTATCGGGTGTCCCTTTCTGTTAACAGCCTCTGTGAATGCAACTGTTTGGCGAAATGGTGCGTGCCAGCTTACTCTACTTCCCACGTGTCGCCGCTGTTCAGTAGGTCGTCCACACAGGTGTACTTAGCGTTGGTCTTGCATTCGTCCATCTGATTTTCGTACAGTGTGGTATAGGTGGGTTTCTGCACGTTTCGAATCACGCCGAGAGCCACGGGCAAGTCGCCCTTCATGCGAGCCAACATCATGTGGATACCCGTATCTTCGGTAGTCATATCGTGCACCAGAATGTCGTCTATTGTGATGCCGTTTTCGCCTACGGTTACTGCTTCCAAGCTACGTCCGTTGAATCGGATGCCTTTGTTGTGCTCCTTGCCGAAGAGCATTGGCTTGCCGTGTTCGAGGACTATGGTACGATCGTCGCGCACGGCGCGGTCAGCTATTTCCGTATGTGCCTTATCATTAAATATCACGCAGTTTTGCAGCACTTCTACCACACTTGAACCATCGTGCTCGGTGGCTTGCTCCATGATTTCAGTAGTCAGCTGGGGCACACAGTCCAGTGCACGTGCAAAAAAGGTGCCTTGTGCACCCATAACGAGTTCACCAGGATTGAACGGATAGTCGATGGTGCCGTAGGGCGAGGTCTTGGTTATTTGCCCAAATTTGGTCGTGGGTGAATACTGACCTTTTGTCAATCCGTATATCTCGTTGTTGAAAATAGTGATGTTGACATCCATGTTGCGGCGTACGAGATGGATGAGATGGTTACCACCTATGGCCATGGAGTCGCCATCTCCCATGTTGACCCATACGCTGAGCGAAGGGTTGGCTAACTTTACGCCAGTGGCTATGGCGCAGGCGCGTCCATGTATGCCGTGAAAGCCGTAGGTATCCACATAATATGGTATGCGCGACGAGCATCCGATGCCGCTCACCATGCAGATATTTTCCTTTTTGTGGCCAGCTTTGGGAAATACGTTGAGCAGGGATGAGAGGATGGCGTGGTCGCCACATCCAGGACACCATTTGACCATCTGGTCGCTTGTGAAGTCAGCTTTGGTGTATGTTACATCAGCTTTAGGTACGAAATGTCTTTGTTGCATGATGATTTATTCTCCCATTATTTTATTAAACTCTTCTTTCAGTTCGCCCACTTCAAATGGCAGACCCATGATTTTGTTGTATTGGCGCATGGGACACTCAGGATATTTGGTGCGCAGATAGCCCACAAACTGGCCATTATTAAGTTCGCACACCAATATTTTCTTGTATCGACGCAGCACATCGCCCGTATTCTTGGGCATTGGGCAGATGTAGTTGAAGTGGGTGTATGCAACAGGCTTACCTTCGCGGTTCATTTCTTCCACTGCCAGAGTGAGCGCACCACTGGTACCACCCCATCCCACCACGAGTAGGTCGGCGTTGGGATTGCCCGTAACTACCTGGTCGGGTATGTAATTAGCCACTCGATCAACCTTCTCCTGACGGTTTCGCACCATGAGGGCGTGGTTCTCTGGGTCGGTCGAAAGTGAACCATCGGGTGTTTTCTCCAGTCCGCCCACGCGGTGGCGCAGGCCTTCCATACCGGGCAATGCCCACTGGCGAGCCATCGTTTCGGGGTCGCGACGGTACGGACGATAATCGGGGTCATTGGGTGTTGCCAAGCGTGGAGTGATGCTGGGCAGGTCTGCTACGTGGGGAATGCGGAACAGTTGTGAGCCATTGCCTAGATAGCCGTCTGTGAGCAGGATGACGGGGGTCATGTGTTCCAAGGCCAGTTTTGCAGCGGTGTATGCCCAGTAGAAGCAGTTGGCGCTGCTTGAAGCGGCCACCACAATGAGGGGGGCTTCGCCGTTGCGCCCATAGAGAGCTTGAACTAAGTCGCTCTGCTCCGTCTTGGTGGGCAGACCCGTGGAGGGGCCTCCGCGCTGCACATCAACCACCACAAGGGGCAACTCAGTCATGACAGCCAAGCCGAGTGCCTCGCTCTTCAGCGAGAGTCCAGGGCCTGATGTGGAGGTACAGGCCAGTGCACCAGCATAGCTGGCGCCGATAGCTGAGCAGATGCCGGCTATTTCGTCTTCTGCTTGAAACACGCGTGCACCGAGGGGTTTATGTTTGGCCAGCTCCACCATAATGTCGGTAGCTGGAGTGATGGGGTACGAACCAAGGAAGAGTTGACGTCCGCTGCGTTCGCTGGCGGCCAGCAATCCCCATGCGGTGGCTACGTTGCCCGTAATATTGCGGTAGCGTCCTTTGGGCATTTGCGCCTTAGCTACCTCAACAATGCGAGAGTGAATGAGCTCCAGTTTGTCGGCATATTCGTAACCTTCGGTCAGCACAGCCTTGTTGAGGGCTATGACGTCGGGCTTTTTAGCGAATTTGCGTTCCAGGTAGGCAAAAGTCTGGTCAAGCGTTTTGTTGGCCAAGAAAAAGATGATGCCGAGGGCAAACATGTTGCGGCATTTGTCGTAGGTCTTCTTGTCAGCCCCCTGTTGCCGGCCAATGTTTTCGGTGAACGAGGTGATAGGTGCCTTCACAATGGTGTAGGCGCATTCCATTTCGTCGTTAAACGGTTCGCTGCTGTAGCCTGCTTTACTGATAGCTTCGGGGGTAAAAGTGTCAACGTCGACAATGACGGTGGCTCCTTTCTTTGCCCATTTAAGGTTGGAACGGAGCGAGGCGGGGTTCATAGCGACGAGGATGTCGCATTGGTCGCCCGAACTGTATATGTGCGACCCCACATGAACTTGGTAGCCTGACACACCGGCTATGGTATTGTGGGGGGCGCGTATTTCGGCTGGGTAGTCAGGGAAAGTTGCTATGTCATTCCCAGTGAGGGCGGATGCGTCGGAGAACAAGGTGCCAGATAGCTGCATGCCGTCGCCGGAATCTCCTGCAAATCGAATGACAAGGTCGTTGCGATTAACAATTTGTTTTTGTGCCATTTCTATGTTATTTATAGCATTTTGTTGTATGTATAAGTGTCTGCAAAAGTACGAAGTTTCGTTTGTATGCCACCTTTTTACGCCACAAGTTTATCCTCCGACAATGGTGCGTTGCGGCTGTGGCCTTGTCTGAGGGCAGTTTATACGCAATCTGGCGCAATTCATACACGTAAAAGAAGTGATGTATACATGAAGTACCGTTTTTCTTTTTGCTTGGGGGAACATAAGAGGTCATTGGGGAATTATAAAAACATCATTTGCCCTCAATGTCCAGTCAAATACTATGTTCAGAAGGCTTGCCCATATAAAAATATTAATAAATACGGCGTATAGGTCATAAATACAGGTATTAGGTGTTAGCGAGCGATATACAATAAAGCATCACACATATATCATACTATCGAGGTGTATTTGAGCAGCAACCACACCTGCAAGGGTAGCAAGAACGTTTTCGTTGACGTCTGCCCCCCTGCAGGGCAAGTGCCCCAAAGACTTCAAGTTTACGGGCTGGCACCCCCATTGTCGCTGCTACACCACCACGATACTAAAGCCCCCCACCGAAATTGATGCTGATGATGAGCGCATCCTCAACGGGAAACCTGTGGACGGGGAGAGCGTGAACAGGGTCGATGATGTGCCAGACGCTTTCAAGCAATGGCTGAGCGACAACCAAGAGCGAGCGGCCACCAGTTACTCTGTGCTGTACTTCCTAAAGGATAATATGCAGTACGTTCCGGATGAAATGAGGGAGGCCTATGCCTCGCGTATGCCCTACGGCACCTACGAGGAGTACGCCAAGGCCATGCGTTACAACCGCATTCACGCCCAATTCCCTGCTCCCATCCGCAAGAACAACGCGGGACTCTCAAAGGTGCTGCCAGTGGTGCAGGGCAAGATTATGAATTTCACGGAGGCCGACGAGGGTAAGGTCAATCCTAACTTTGATACATCCAGTAAAAGCACGACATACAATTTCAACTGCGGTACTTGCATTCCTGCCTACCTGCTACGGCGCAGGGGCTACGACGTGACAGCTGGAGAGTACACGAATGGAAAGGGCGTAGTGTACGACATATCTCAAAATGGGCTGATACCCTACCAGCGACACGATGGCACGGCTATTAAAATAACCGACTCCGAGGTGGTTATGTTTAGTGACTGGAAAGGGCAACTGGATAAAGGAAAATCAGCAGGCCTTATTACCTTTGTCAGAGGCAATACAAGCGATGCTGGCATTTATATGGTGCGCCTTGGGTGGAAGAACGGCGGCGGTCACTTTACAATTGCGGAGCGCGATCATGACGGGAATCTGATTTTCTACGACCCTCAAACTGGCAAAAAAGGCTGGAATAGTTGGTGGCGAAATTCTGTCTTACTATCCCAATGCTGACTGATGCGGATAGACGATAAATTGATTGCCCCGTCTGTTGCTGGAGCGTTCAAAAAAGCTCAGCATTGACGCTCTCTATTTCTTTGCAGTCAAAGGTAATTCCGTATTGCCCCCTACAGAACGTAACCAGGTGTATATTGCCTGTTGAACTTTCGAGCGACGGCTTATATTGTGGCTCAAAATAGAATGTACCTCCCTCGGTGCCAATATACTTAGCTCTGAGGGCGAGGTTGCTAATCTCTTGTTGCGCAAATTGTAGTGCGCCTTGTTCGAGTTGTCTAATTGAATGCTTCATAATCGGTTGCAAAGATGGTTATTTTTCTCAAATTTACGCGAGGTGCAATCTTCTCGCCTACGATCTCCGGCGGCGCGGTTTCAATATAGAGGCTATGGACAACCTCAATGGTGAGGTATGGAAGATACTTGGTGAAGGCGACACAGAATTGACCATGAAAAACGTGTTTGGTGATAAAGTATCATTCGATATGTACAAGCCGCTTGGTTTTTCAGAGCCACAAAAAAACAGGAAAAAGAACTTCTCCTTGTTTATTGAAAAATCGACCAAGGAAGAAGGCCGGTACGAGTTATGCCTTCGTTGGCCTGATGGGGATGGGCATGTTGTCTGCCTCGAAAGACGTGACGGGCTGCTAATTTGGTACGACCCTCAATCTGGGCAATATGGCGACCGACTATTTACTCACGCCGAGGTTGATTTCCTCGACAGAGTGATGAAGAACGGCATCGGGTTGAGGCGTATCGATGACAAGATAGTCAACCGCAAAATGTTTGTGAGACTGCTTAAGAAAGGCCAAGTTCGCTGATAATATCAAAACTCTCTCCTCCGATTATAGTCTCTGCCGTATTTCCGTCGAAGAGGATGAAAATAGGCATTCCTGTGGGGCGAAATTTTCCAGACGCATATACAGGGCCGACGCTGTATGCGGACTTGCCTTTATACACGCCTTCGTAGTCTATCGTATTGCCGAGCGTTTTGGCCGCTTCTCTGACTTGTTTTGGTATTTCCATTGTTCTACTGGTTTTTACGAGTTTTTCTCAAGTTTTGCATTCTCGCAACGAACTTTCTGCGCTTGGGTGTTTATTACCCCGTGGATTTTCCGTTTGCGAAAGGTGTAAGCACTCCATTATCCTATTGTTTCAGGCCTTGGAGCGGCAGGTTGGGGTGGGTCGCTCAAGCGGTGCACTTGCTGCAAGAGGCGGTAAAGGTTGCGACCGGTGAGGTCGTGAGGGTCGCACAATTGTATACCCATGAGGGCGGCCGTTTGGTGAAGACGGCCGTCGGAATCGGGACGCAGGGAGAAGATGTAACTGTGGCTGGATATGCCGAGGAGCGATTGGCGCAAGGCTGTGGCTTTGTAGACTATTTCGTTGAACATGTGTACGCTCTGGATGCCTGTTTTACACTCCACCACAAAGAGCTGGTTGTTGCGTATAAAGACTACGTCCAGTTCGTTGTCATGTGGCACACCTGGGCGGCTTATCTGTACGCCGATGGCAGCTTGGTCGGGGCGAAACTTATGGCACACCACGTGGTACACATACTCTTCGAGCCATCCACCGGTGAGGTAATCCACTTCGGCGCGCGACAGTTGGCCGGCCACTTCGGGTTCGAAGCGCAGCCGGCGCAGCAACGCATTCAGTCCTGGCACAGGGTTGTGGCGACCTATGCCATAGCTCATCAACTGACGCATGCTCATCGTGTCATAGTTACCGCGGTATTCTTCGCGTAGCAGCCCTATGGTACTATGTTCGGCGGCCGAAAGGTGGCCATGGGCAAAGAGGTCGAAGATGATGCGCGTGGCGCGGTAAGGGCGAATGGGCAAGTGGGTACCGCGGTCGAGGCTGTGCTGCAAACCGTGCAACTGCAGGTATTCGCCTATTTCCATGTGGTAGCCAATGGGGAAAAACACATCGTCATTATCATAAAAGTGGTGGTCGAAAATGGTACTGACGATAAGGTTTTCGCGCGTTTGGGTGTAGAAAAACTCGCTGTCAAAGCATTCCATAACACGTTGCACGGCCAACGCCATGTAGCGCGAGCCGCCCGAAAGGTTGACGTAGTAGTGCGCCCCGCGGTCTACCGACTGGTAAATGCGGCGACATATGCGCTCGTAGGTATAGTCGTCCGACTCGCGCTTCATCACCACCAGCTGCACCTCGCGCGGAGCTAACTGACGCGCCATATGTGCGGCTGCCTCACCGTCGGATGCCGCAGCTATGAGCAGCATCCGATCGCCCTCGGCGTAGTGTTCTTTCACAAAAAGATAGGTCGGTATGGGGTCGGTGGGGTCAACGATGTTGACAAGCGTCTTAGTTGCCATGGTGCACTGGGTATTTTCGATCTTTCGCTTGTATTTTTCGCCTTCGAGCGGCCTGCGTCGCACGCAGAGAGCGAGTCTTTTCTTTTTCTCTGTTCTGGGGCAGTAACGCAGATCGGCACCTTTTTATTTCACCACAGTCTCGCAGTGCTGAATAGCCTCAAGCCCAGCGAGGGCGCGGTGAATTTGAGAAATCGTAGCTTTGTAATCTAAAAACAAAGATCATGCCTGAGATAAGTAGATTATTACGGAATACGGATATATATGGATATCAACGCCCACAACCCATCCTATGTTCTGCATGAAGGAGACGAGACCTCCATTGATATCAAGGACAGTCGTATAACGTGCGCGCTACCACGGCGAGGTCTTCTGATGGTGTAATAGCTCGAAAACTGAGGACTACTACAAAACGGTGGCGTAATTAAGAAGATTGAACCTCTGCATTATACTGGTATGAGCAAAGTGTTTTCTTGAAAGTTGTGTCAGATGGGTATGACCACCCTCAAGCTCATGTTCAGCAACAGTGCGGTGAACTTCACGCCGCTGATGAAAAAGAGCTTTTGCTACAAATTGCAAGACAAGGACTATTTCAGCAACTTCAAGCTCGACCCCTTCACCGTGGGTTTGAACAGCGAGATTGGCTTTGCTCCCGAGGTGCTCTACGAACGCGGTAAAAAAGACTTCCCCAATGCCCCATTCAAATAATGCACATGATCACCCCACAATAATACGCATTATTATTGCATTATAAGTAGCATTTTTTTAAACAAAGTATCGCAAACTCATGTTATCATATCCCCAAATCAATAGTTATGATGTTGCCAATCAAAAGAAAGATAGTATTCACTCTCAGAGAGAAGGTACTTTACCATCTCCGCTGGGTTCGCATAACGGCTGACGAAAAAGACATCAACTGGCAAAACACAAAGCGTATGGCTTCATTAACTCAGTGAACGAACTGAGCGACATCAGCGAAGTTTGAAGAAAAATACGCCCTTGCAGCAAAAAGAGCACTTCTATGCGACATACAGTTGCTTTTAAGCGAAAAAGTTACACCATTACATCGTTTTACAAACAGTGCACCATTGTGTGTCACACAATAACACCATAGCTTTGAAAGTATCTTATTATTCCCGAAAATCAACAGTACGGCCTTATGCATGAGCAGGCTCACCCTGCTCACGGCCTTCGGACGCGAGTATAATGGAGTGGAAGTTTCCAAAGCCGTGCTTGATGTAATCAATGATTATATCAGTCGGCATGGCATATCGTCCTATGAGGTTTACTATAATTATGAAGATCGGCTTATGATCAACATTGAAGGCGGCAGAGCGGTTATAAACAGCAAATATAGTGCGTCCGACAGTAGCAGCATGTACACACCCTCGCATCAAAAAAGGACGAAAATTCACATCGACTTGGGCAAACCTTCAACTGTACTTGTCAACAGGAATGGAGGATATTATTGATGTCAAGCGCCCTCTGTTAAACTTGCCACACGGCAGCGGTGGTTATGATCGTTCGCCTGTCGACGAATGGGTAATCTGCAAGAATCTTGTGCAAGGGACGCTCTTCACAGATGCATAGAGAAGAATAATGAATAAGGCATACAGTGATGCAACGTGTCATCTGGTAAGTTTGCATGCTCGCCGCCGTAAGGGTGGGCAGGGCATAAGGTGCTGACACGGAGCAATGCAGGTGGTCAGTGCGGCTAACGGTGAACCGCGTCAATCTGCGTATTCAATGTAGGTCATAAATAAATCGGCCGAGCGATATGTGGCTTCGGTGTGGCTGGTGTGCTGTGTGCGAATGGTAGGCCACTGGCCGTCGTAGGTGTAGGAGTAACGAATAGTGTCCGAAGCATCAAGGGCGTGGCGTACAATAGTGGTGGGGTTGTTGCGCGACAGAATGAGGGGCGCATAGATCACATCAATATATCCCAAGAAGTAGCCCCGAAAGGGGTTCTGTTTGTCGTCATAGGTGTAGGACACCGCACCAGTGTCGTCCTCGGCGCAGTATGCTACATGGGTAATATTGCCGTCTACCCAGGTAAAGTCGTATGTGGCAGGGTTGCTGCCGTCCTCCTCGGCAACAGTAATTCTCCGCACCTGTTTTCCGTCATATTCCACAGTATTAACCAGGTCATCCAACTGGTAAACCTGCTTCACTTTCCCCTGATCATACAGAAAGACGGCCATGGCCTTCGGCCCACCCACTTCATGGACATACTCCAACCGATTGCGGCCGTACTTCAACTCGAGCGAACTCTCCAACTGATTCCACTTGTCGCTGAAAGGGCCACCATAGGCCATAAAGAGCATCAGAGGCCGCTCACCCATGTCAAAGTAATTGTAGTAGTCCACCGTACGTATTCTTCCTTTGTGCCAATTCCATTGCTCACACAGCGCCTGGGGAGTAGTGGAATCTCTGGTCGTTATCCAAGAACTGTCTACAAGTTTCTCTTCTTTCAAGGAGTGGGAGGCGTACAACTTCGAGATGTGCTTCTCGGGAATATCATTTCTGTTAGTGGAGCATCCCATGATGCAAAGTAGCAGAGCTGTCGACAGCATGCAGAGCGTATTTCTCATATAATGGTGAGGTACTGAAGTCCGTGTCGTGCACAACGTTTATGCGGATTGTGGGTGGTAGTAATGCGAATTGTGCACACCTTTAATATATATAGTGCATATCGTTAATACAAGAAGTTGTTGTAGGGATAGCGTATTGCGTGGATTTGACGCGCATGTTCGTAGAGCGTGTTGCGCAACTGCTCCATGCCTTCGCCAGTGCGAGCCGACACGAAGAGGGTGCCCAAATGATTGGGTGAAAGGGGGTCGCCCGCTGTATTGAAGGCTCGTGCCATCCAGCTTTCTTTAAGCATATCGAGCGTTAAGTTGTCGGTCGTCATCGGAGTTAGGTCGTCTTCGGCCTTGGGTGTAAAGGTATAGGCATCGGTCTTGTTAAAGACAAGTAGCGTAGGTTTGTCGCTTGCGCCGATCTCTTCCAGCGTATGCTCCACAGCAGCAATGTGCACCTCGTGGTTGCGGTGCGAAATATCCACCACATGTACCAGCAGGTCGGCTTCGTTCACTTCGTCAAGGGTGGACTTAAAACTTTCCACCAGTCCGTGAGGCAGTTTACGAATGAAGCCCACCGTGTCGGTAAGCAGCAGGGGCAGATTGCCGATGACCACCTTGCGCACGGTGGTGTCGAGGGTTGCAAAGAGTTTGTCCTCGGCCAGCACATCACTTTTGGAGAGCACGTTGAGCAGCGTGCTTTTACCTGCATTGGTGTAGCCCACCAGTGCCACACGCACCAGCGACTCGCGGTTCTTGCGTTGCTGCACTTTCTGGCGGTCAATGCTGCGAAGGCGTTCTTTGAGCAACGTAATCTTGTCGGTGATGAGCCGTCGGTCGGTCTCAATCTGAGTCTCGCCTGGGCCACGCATGCCGATACCACCACGTTGACGTTCCAAGTGGGTCCACAAACGGGTAAGCCGTGGTAACATGTACTGCAACTGCGCCAGTTCCACCTGAGTCTTGGCTGTTGATGTGCGGGCACGGCGTGCGAAAATGTCGAGAATAAGGGTGGTACGGTCGAGGATGCGGCGGTCGAGCGCGCGCTCCAGGTTGCGTAACTGTGTAGGCGACAATTCGTCGTCGAACACAAAAAAGTCCACATCCAAAGCGTCGCGTTGCTCCTTCAGTTCTTCCAGTTTGCCCGAGCCGATGTAGGTTCGGTTGTCGGGCGAAGCCAATCGCTGAATGAGATGCCCCTCATCGATGCCGCCAGCCGTGCGCAGCAATTCAGACAGTTCGCTGACCGACTCCTCGGTGCGTTCCATACCGACGCTGGGCGTGCACACAGCCACCAATAGGGCTCGTTCAGGCACGATGGCTGTTGAGAAGGTGTTGCGTTGTTGAGGCGTAGGTCGTTCGGTGGGCTGTTCCCACACGCCCGTCTCCCCTTTCCATTTGCCCTGCTCGGCCTGCCACTTACGTTTTCCCATCAATTATAGTTCTTTGTGTGATGTGCTACAGTTTCTTGTCCGATGCTGTCTTCAAGATGGCAGCCAGTTGTTCTCCCGTAGTTTCCCACGAGAAATGACTGTGTACAAACTCGGACGCACTGCTAACGAGGCGTTCACGTTGTTGAGCATTTTGCAATAGGTCCACGATGTGGTCGGCCATAGCCTGTGGCGTGTCGCCAATGAGGAGGTCGTGGTCGGGGGTGGCTCCGAGGGCCGAATTGGCCAAACTCGTCGTTACGCAGGGGCGATGCATAGCCATAGCCTCCAATAACTTGTTCTGCAAACCCGACCCTGTATGCATGGGGGCGGCAAAAAGCTGTGCGGAAGCATAGCATTGACGGATGTCATCGACGGTGCCAGACACCACTACGCGGTCGCTCGCCAAGCGGCGCACCGTGCGCGTCGGCGTGGCACCTGCCAAAAGCAACCGTGCCTGTGGCATCTCTTTCCACACCAGCGGCATCACCTTCTGCACCAGATAGACCGATGCTTTCACGTTGGGCTCATACTGCATGTTACCACAGAACACGATGTCGTACTGTCGTTCAGCCTCTATCGGTTTGAAGTAGTCGAAGTCCACCCCATTAGGCACTATGTGGATATCGCCATTGCGACGGTGGGGTATCTCGTTGCTGTCACCCTCCGATATAATGGTGAGCGCGTCGAAAATATCAAAGGCATTGTACTCGCTCGAGCGCAGCATCTTGAATTCGAAATGGAAGAGGAAGCGGCGAAAGCCTCGAGGGGTACTTTCCATACGGCGCAGCATATTGACCGAAAGCGCGTCCTGGAAGTCCATCACCTTTGGTACTTGCGAGTGTGCCACCAAGGGCATGGTGCGTACCATTTGGGAGTACACCACGTCGGGGTCTACTTTCCGCTCAAAGCGACGGTAGGCCGTCCGCGAATGTTTCGAGTCCCAGTAGCCTATCTGTACCGATTTGCACAGCGCGAAATTGCGCAATGCATTGAAATAGGCAGTTGGCTTACGCAGGTGCTCCACATGGATGCTTTTGCAGAGGGGGCGCAGGTGCTGCAGCTCGTCGTCTGCTACCCGTCGGTGCGACAGGCAGAAGAGATGCACTTCATGCAGTTGCGACAGCACTCTTATCTGGTTGTAGGCACGCAGTTTGTCCCCCTTCTCCAAGGGGTACGGGAACCGTGGTAGCACAACTAATATCTTCATAATTTAAGTATTGATGCCAGCATCCCAACTGGCCTTTGGGTGCAGCGTTGGGGTTGGCGTTGTGGATAGTAATTCATCATAGAGTTGTGAAGCGGCGCGGACATTCTTCGAGTGGTTAGAAAAGGCTGGTCTGTTCGCCTTCGGGCATCCCCATCTCATCGGCCGACAGATTATCGGCCTCGGGTTCTTCTTCGTTGGCCGCGTCGGGCTCGGGTTCTGGTGCCGAGGGCAACCAGGAGATGTCCTTCACGGCGGCTGTCGTGAGCCTCTTGCCCTTGGCTTTGTAGCCTTTGACGGCTATGTAGTCCGCCACGTCAATATCCTCTGAGGCAATCTTCTTGCCCGTGTGCTCAGTGTCATAATCTATCTGCAACTTGGGGAAGGTGTCGAAACTGAAGAGCAGCAGCGCATCGCCTGCTTCCACATCGACCACGGCCAACTTCTTGTCCAGTTCTTCCACAAGGAAACGTTTTATATAGAGTGCTTGCGACGAGGCTTCGCGGTACACTATAGTTAAGATGGTAGCTGGGTTGTACTTGCGTATGGCCACCAAGTCGTCGTCAAAGTGGTTGGCCAGGTCGAAATTGGTGGTGCGCACATAGCCCGACTGCATGAGCGAAAGGATGCGGTCTTTCCCTTTGAATTCTCCCAGAAGCACACCGGCTTCGTTGACGTTGAGCCGCTTCACCGACTCGTCAAACCAAATCTTGCGGGCTCCAAGCGTAGACACTCCCTCCCCTTTCAGCGTAATGTTGCGGACGGCGTTGCGTGTGATGATGTTGCCCATAGCCGACTTACCTTTGATGGCTAACTGGGCAAAGTCGAAGTCAAAGCTGGTCTTCTTCAGGTGCGGTTTCGAGACGTGGTGGATCGTAACCACCTCAGCCTCGCCGTTAGGGTTGGCGGTGAGGTAGAGCACACGCGTACCCTTAGTGGCTCGCGTCAGATTATATTCGCGGTCGCGAATGACGGACGTAACGGTGAATCGCTTTACGAAGGAATAGCCAAACGCCCCGTCGCGGTAGATGAGGTTGTAGACCGTGCGCTCGTCATTTTTACGGAATACGGCTACATGTATCAGTTCCTTGCAGTCATTGCTGCCCACAAAGCACTTCTCCTGCACACGGGTGATGATATAGGTGCCGTCGCGGCGGAAGGCTATGATGTCATCCAGTTTGGAGCATTCGCCGACCACACTGACCCCTTCTTCCCTTTTCAATCCGTAGCCAGCGAAGCCAGTCTGCGCATTGACGTAGAGCTTCTCCGTGGCCATTGCCACACTGACGGCCTCTATGTCCTCAAAGTCTCGCACCTCGGTGCGGCGTTCGCGACCAGCGCCGTAACGCTTGAGGATATGGCGGAAATATGCAATGGCATAGTCCGTAAGGTGTTCAAGATGGTTGGAAACTTCTTCTATCTCGGCTTCGATGCTGGCCAGTTCCTCCATGGCTTTCTTAATGTCGAAGCGCGAAATCTTGCGGACAGGCATGCCGCACAACCTCAGCACGTCGTCGCGCGTTACCTCGCGGCGCAGGCTCTTTCGGTAGGGGTCAAAGGCTCGTTCCATTGCGTCCACCTGTTCCTCCCACGACTGGTAGGTCTTCTTCTCCATTATCTTGTAGATGCCCTGCTCAAAGAAGATGCGCTCGAGCGACACGCGGTGCCAGTCCTGCTGCAGCTCGTCGAGCCGTATTTCCAACTCGCGCTTCAGCAGCTCAACAGTGCGGTGGGTGGAGTGGCGCAGTATTTCAGAAGCGGTAACGAACGACGGCTTTTGGTCAATGATGACACAGGTCTGGGGCGAGAAGCTCACCTGGCATTGGGTGAAAGCGTACAGCGCATCAATCGTCTGGTCGGGCGAAACCCCCGACGGAAGGTTGATAACCACCTCCACCTGTGCTGCTGTATTGTCGTCGATGCGCTTAATCTTAATCTTGCCCTTCTCATTGGCTTTGGCAATGCTGTCGATGAGTGTGTCGGTCGTAACGCCGTAGGGTATCTCGGTGATGACAATGGCCTTGCGCTTCTCGTCGTAGTGCATCTTGGCGCGGATGCGAAGGCGGCCACCCTGAGCCCCGTCGTTGTAGCGGCTCACGTCGATGAGGCCACCAGTGGGGAAGTCAGGATAGATGGTGAACGGCTCGTCCTTGAGGATGCTGATGCTGGCCTCAAGCAGTTCGCAGAAATTGTAGGGCAGGATGACCGACTGTAGTGTTACGGCTATGCCCTTAGTGCCCTGCGCAAGGAGCAAAGGGAACTTGATGGGGAGCGAAACTGGTTCTTGATGACGCCCGTCGTAGGAGGGTTTCCACTGCGTTGTCTTTGCGTTGAAGACCACATCCTTTGCGAACTGCGACAGCCGAGCCTCGATGTAGCGGCCTGCGGCTGCGTCATCGCCCGTGAGGATGTTGCCCCAGTTTCCCTGACAATCTATCAGGAGGTCTTTTTGTCCCATGTTGACCAGAGCGTCCTTGATAGAGGCATCGCCGTGCGGATGGTAGGCCATGGTGGCACCCACGATGTTGGCCACCTTGTTATATCGCCCGTCGTCCATTTCTTTCATGGCGTGGAGTATGCGCCGTTGCACCGGCTTCAATCCGTCGTCAATGTCAGGCACCGAACGGTCCAATATCACGTCGGAAGCGTAGTCTATCCAGTAGTCTTTGAACATGGCGTTGAGCGAAATCACCTCGCCGTCGCTTGGTGTGTCGCCGTGATGGCTGGCAGCATCGTGCTCCATGTCTTGCGGTTGCGCAGCCTCTTCGCTGGTGCTCAGGTCTTGCAGGGGTTCGTCCTCGTCTATTGCGCTCATGCTTGCTGATGAAAAATACCCAATTGTTTTTGCAAAAATACTCATTGTACAGGTGTGTACAGAGCGTTGGTGAGTGTTATTTTTCAACGTACTTCCTAACACAAGTAGCGCAGCAGCACCTCTCTTCCAGCCCGTGCAGCATGGGGTCCCCTGTCGTACGGCTTCCGATGCCCAGCCGTTGGGAAGGATGGACAGATGCTGTACGGCAATAATTCGTCGCAACAAGGTGTACTGCATCACCATAGCAGCACCGTAGACACGACGCCGTACAGTATCGGTGCCAACGCCGCACGGCTGAAGCATCGACACCTCGTGTAAAAGAAAGCATTCGAAAGTTGGCTGGGGCACCCTTCTACCCCTGCAACGCCCCTACTCGACCGCTGCGCCAAGCAGATGCAAAAGTACGAAAAAGAATGGAATCGCGACCAACTTATACCGCATGACATCCTGTCTGCATGGGGGCGGACGGCTGAGGCTTTGTCCCCAATCAGCAGTCAACACAACACGGTGTACAACAGAGTAGGCCTGCCAAAATGGCGGTGGCACGATTTATGTACTTTTGCAAAACCTGTGAGACAGTGCGTCTCCATCCAAATAACACATACACTCAAGCCCCTACACATGGAAGCCAAACTGAGCCAAAATGTAAAACGAACGGTCAAATACAGCCGCGACGAGGCCATACGGTTGCACAATGGTGCCATCGGAGTGGAACACATCTTCCTCGGCATGCTACGCACCAAAGAGTGCACAGCGTTGCGTCTGCTGATGGAACTCAATGTGGACATTGCCGCCATTCGCACAAGAATAGAGACCACCATCGGCAAAACCGAGGAGAATGTCCGCTTCAATCCGGACAGCGAGCTGCCGATGTTGCGCCAATCAGAGAAGGTGTTGCGCCTTAGTTTTCTGGAGTCGACCAAACTGAAGAGCAGCGAAATTCACACCGAGCACCTGTTGCTGGCCATCCTTATGGAAGAGGAGAACCTGGCCGCACGTGTGCTGGAGCAGAACGGAGTGAACTACGATAAGGTGTTTGCACTGGTGAAAAAGAGCAGCCCAGAGGACGAGTCTTCCTCCGCCCTGCCCAGTGATGACCTCTACCCCACGGACGAGAACGACACCGAGGACGAGGACGATTACCCCTATGCCAACCCACACCGCGAGACCAAATCGCAAGAGAGCACCAACAAGAAGTCGGGCACTCCAGCGTTGGAAAATTTTGGCCGCGACCTAACCGAGGCCGCTACCGAAGGGCGGCTTGACCCCATCGTGGGACGAGCCAACGAACTGGAACGCATCGCCCAGATACTGTCGCGGCGCAAGAAGAACAACCCCATCCTCATCGGAGAACCAGGGGTTGGCAAGTCGGCCATAGCAGAAGGACTGGCACAGCGCATTGTGCAAGGACGCGTGCCGCGCACACTCTACAACAAGCGCGTCGTCTCGCTCGACCTGGCTTCGCTGGTGGCTGGCACAAAATACCGCGGCCAGTTTGAAGAACGCATGAAGGCCATTCTGAACGAACTACAGAAGCACCCAGAGATCATCCTCTTCATTGACGAGATACACACCATTGTGGGAGCTGGCAGCGCCAGTGGGTCGCTCGATGCTTCGAACATGTTCAAGCCCGCTTTGGCACGAGGCGAGATACAATGCGTCGGTGCAACCACCCTCGACGAATACCGACAGTATATCGAAAAAGATGGTGCGCTCGAACGTCGCTTCCAGAAAGTGATGGTGGAACCCGCCACACCAGCCGAGACCGAGGAAATCCTCAACAATATCAAGGAAAAATATGAGAGCCACCACTTAGTGGCCTACAGCGATGAGGCCATCAAGGCTTGTGTAAGCCTCACCGAACGCTACATCAGCGACCGCCTGTTGCCCGACAAAGCCATAGATGCACTCGATGAGGCGGGAGCCCGTGTGCGTATTGCCAACGTGAAAGTGCCGCAGGAAATCATTGACCTGGAACAGGAACGCGACACCATCATTGCTGGCAAAAAAGAGGCTCTTGCCCTCAAGAACTACAACGAGGCCGCCGCACTGCGCGACCGCGAACGCGAGCTGGATGCACAACTGGCTGAGCAGAAGAAGCTCTGGGAAGAGGCCGAACGCGACAAGCGTATTGAGGTAACCGAGAACGACATTGCAGAGGTAGTGGCCATGATGACAGGCGTGCCAGTGCAACGCATTGCTCAGAACGAAGGGCTGCGCCTGCTCAATATGGAAAAAGAGCTGCAGGGTTCGGTCATTGGTCAAGATGAGGCCATACGCAAAATATGCAAGGCCATACGCCGCAACCGTGCAGGACTGAAGGAGCCCAACCGCCCCATTGGAAGTTTCATCTTCTTAGGGCCGACGGGCGTAGGCAAAACATATCTCACCAAGGTGCTGGCCAAGTACCTCTTCGACAACGAGGCATCCATGATACGCATAGACATGAGCGAATACATGGAGAAATTTGCTATCAGCCGACTGATTGGTGCGCCTCCAGGCTACGTGGGCTACGAGGAGGGCGGCCAACTCACGGAGAAGGTGCGCCGCAAACCCTACAGCATCGTGCTGCTCGACGAGATAGAAAAGGCGCATCCCGACGTGTTCAACATCTTGCTGCAAGTACTGGACGACGGGCAACTGACCGACGGCCTGGGGCGCAAGGTCGACTTCAAGAACACGATTATCATCATGACCTCCAACATCGGCAGCCGTCAGCTGAAAGATTTTGGCACAGGCGTAGGCTTTATTACCTCCGCGCGGCGAGCCGAACAAGCCGAAGCCGAACGGGATGTGATAGAGAAGGCTCTGCGAAAATCGTTCGCACCAGAGTTCCTTAACCGAGTGGACGACATCATATACTTCAACAGTTTGGGTAGGGACGACATCCACAAGATTATCGAAATCGAACTGCAAGGACTGTTCAAACGGGTGCGTGCAAAAGGACTGAACATTGCCATCAACGAAGCTGCTAAAGACTTTCTGCTGCGCAAGGGTTGGGATGCGCAATACGGCGCGCGCCCCCTCAAGCGAGCCATTCAACGCCACATTGAGGACGACCTGGCAGAGGAGATTATCAAGGCCGACATCCTGCCGGGCGACACCATCAACATCACGACCGACAAGCCCGAAGACGACGCTACGCGCATTGTATTCGACATACAACACGGCGAAACCTCACGCATACTTGATGAGGCTGTGGCCGAAAGCGAACATGAACCCGAGCCACTGCTGACCTAACCACACGAGGCCGCAGCGACTCCTACTGCACACAAGAAGAGGGTCGGCACAGACATCAAACGATGTTGAGCCGATCCTCTTCTTGTGCCATGGTCTTGAGTTTTTTACTAATCCAAAAAGCGAAGGGAACAGACAACAGAAAGGTGCACACATCGGCCACCGCCTGCGTAATCATCACTCCCGTGATGCCCCATAAGCGAGGCAGAATGAGAATAGCCGGAATGAAGAACAGCCCTTGTCGTCCAATGCTTAGAAGTGTAGAGCGGAAGGTCATGCGTATGTTCTGAAAGAGCATATTGGTGGCGGTACTCAACCCTACAAGAGGAAATGCCAAGCACTGCCATCGCAGCACCTTAGCACCAATCTCAATCAGCATTGGATCTTCATCGCGAAACACAGCGACCAACTGCTCGGCCCACAACAGCCCGATGCAGGAGAAGACAAGCAGAATGACCGAACTCACTCCAAAGGCGAACAGATAGGACTGTCGCACACGCAAGTAGAGCTTTGCCCCAAAGTTAAAACCGCACACAGGCTGGAACCCCTGGTCGAAGCCCAGTGTGAAGGAGAAGGCAAACATCATGAGACGCGATACGACGGCGAACGCCGCTACGGTAGAGGCCTGTGCGCCCGGTGCCGCCCAACGCGCCGCCGCATAATTCAACATAATAGTGGAAACACAGTTAAACACTTGTCTGCAGAGCGAAGGCAGACCGCCTGCCACTATCTCGCCCAAGACTTTCCACGAAGGACGAAAAGCGCGCCAGCTGACATGGACTGAACCTGGACGCGAGGTGCCCCACAGAAGGAGCATCCATGAACAGAACTGGCTGATGGCCGTGGCAAGGGAGGCTCCCTCAACACCCATGTCGCACACAAAGATGAGCAGAGGGTCGAGCGCAATGTTGAGTACAGCGCCCGACGTGATGCCTATCATGCCCAACCGGGCGTTGCCTTGCAGACGAAGCTGGTTGTTGAGCGTGAAGGCTGTCATCATAAAAGGGGATGCAACCAGAATGTAGCGAAGATAGCCGCAGGTACTGTCGACCACGCTCGGCGGAGCGCCAAGAAGTGAAGACAGGCTCGGCAAGAAAAGTAGTCCAATGGCTCCAGACACAACGCCCAGTATAAACGGAAGAAAGAAGCCGACAGAGGCCATCGTGGAGGCATCGTCAAAACGGCGTGCACCTAAGGCGCGCGAGATGTGATTGCCCGAACCGTGGCCAAAGAAGAAGCCTATGGCCTGGATAAATGTCATATAGGCGAAGGCTACCCCTATGCCAGCCGTAGCCTCGGTGGAAAGATGCCCAACAAAGATAGCATCGACCACGTTGTACAAAGCCGTTACCATCATACTGAGGATGGTGGGTATGGCCATGCGCAACACCAAACGCGGCACAGGCGTCTCGGTCATCTCATGATACTTCGCATCGAGCGATGTTGTCATCTACGTTCGAGGAAAGTCTACGAAGAGATTGTGCGATGTGTGGACAGGAAACTATTTTTTACCGCGAACAATTTCGGTATTGCCGTGCGAATTGAGCAACGTGAGTGTAGCCTCATGTTCTTGCCCCTTACGAATATAGACCACCTTAACCTTGTCGCCAGGGTTGAACAGTGCTACCTCTTCCATCATCTGATTATAGGAGTTGATGACGACGCCGTTCACCTTCAGAATGACATCACCTTCGCGCAAGCCTGCGTTCTCAGCAGCACATTTCGGCAACACGCGGTCGATGTACACACCCTTGATACTATCGAGGGCGTTATGCGCAGCAAGTTCACTGGTCATTTCGACCACCACAACGCCAAGATAGCCACGCTGCACAGCTCCATAGTTTCGCAAATCGCTGCTCACTTTCTTGGCTATGTTGGCTGGTATTGCAAAGGAATAGCCCGTATAATAGCCGTTGCCAGAAGCAATGGCGGCGATAATGCCGATGAGTTCTGCACGGGCATTAACCAATGCCCCACCACTATTGCCCGAATTAACAGCGGCATCGGTCTGTAGGAAGGACTCTATGGGGGACTCACTGCTTGAGGGATTGTTGATAAGGTGAATGTCGCGCGCTTTGGCGCTGATGATGCCCGCCGTAACAGTCGAGGTGAGATTGAACGGATTGCCAATGGCAAGTACAGGCTCGCCGATGCGCACATTGTCCGAATTACCAAAGGAAAGATGTCGCAGCCCTGAAGCATTGATTTTAATCACAGCGAGATCGCTGGCTGGATCCAACCCTATAAGGGTGGCAGGCAGTTTACGTTTGTCATTCAACGTAACGGTAATAGATGCAGCATCCTGTACCACATGGTTATTGGTTACAATATAACCATCGTCTCTGATGATGACTCCCGAGCCGAAAGCCTCATATTCCTGGCGTTGCATGCCTCGGTCTATAATCATGCCAAAGAACGACTGATAGTAGGGCGTCAGTTTGGAAATGGTACATTTGATGTGGACAACAGCATCTATCGTAGCCGCGGCCACCTCGGTGAAGTCGGTCTGGATGATGGCTGGTTCAGAAAGTGTAACAGGATTGGATACTACGGTTTGCGACTCGACGGCCACAGCCTCGTTGCTTTGTGGCGGACGGCAGCACAGCATGGTGGTGCATGCAAGGATGAAAACAAAACTCTTCTTCATACGATATCTGTTTGCTGCTTTTTAACAACGAAAGCGCACTTTTAGTATGTACGCTCACTATTTATACCCTACTACAGCCCTGCTCATCTCCATTCTTTTCCCAACGCGCATAGCAGCCGAACAGAACAGAGATGCTTCGCATCATTTAGGCCTCCTCCCCTCTTACTTATCAGGCCTCCATTCCCTCCTGCCAATCATATCTTCTCTTCGCGTACTAATCGAGCCTTCACCTTCCGCACTAATCAAACCACCATCTTTCTTTGTAATCATGCATGCACTTTTCTTGGTAATTAAACTACCACCTTTCTTAGGAATCGAATTGTAGGCTTTCTTGGTAATCAAACTGAAAGTTTTCTTGTAGAATAACAGCCATTCCGTAATAATACAACCTACATCTTATAGCATAGGCAATAGGCGCATCGGTGTAAGGCACCAAGCGAAAAGTGCAACCTCCACTACACCCCGTCTATGTAGTAAGAAGAAATGAGAAGTCGACTTGAATACAGCCAAAGTATCGACATCATTGGCCTTTGGACACTGGAATAGAAGCAGAGCGGGGTGTAATGCGAACGCATTACACCCCGCTCCTCAATGTATGTTATCAAAAAAGTCAACAATTACAGTGTTGGGCCAGCTGCCACGAGAGCCTTACCAGCTTCGGTATTCGTAAACTTATTGAAGTTTGTGATGAACCGTTGTGCCAAGTCTTGAGCCTTCTCTTCCCACTGTGCCGGTGTCGCATAAGTATCTCTCGGATCCAAAATATGGGTGTCCACCCCGTTCAATACCGTAGGAACTTCGAAATTGAAGTGCGGAATCATCTTGGTCGGAGCCTTGTCGATGTCATCATTGAGGATCGCATCAATAATGCCGCGAGTGTCCTTAATGCTGATACGTTTGCCAGTACCATTCCATCCAGTGTTTACCAAGTATGCGCGTGCACCGTTCTTTTCCATGCGTTTCACCAGTTCTTCTGCGTACTTGGTTGGGTGCAGACTGAGGAATGCTGCTCCAAAGCAGGCACTAAATGTTGGTGTGGGCTCGGTAATGCCACGCTCGGTACCAGCCAGTTTAGCCGTAAAGCCACTGAGGAAATAGTACTTGGTCTGCTCGGGTGTAAGAATAGAGACCGGAGGCAACACTCCAAAAGCATCGGCGCTCAAGAAGATGACCTTGCGGGCCGAAGGCGCTTTGCTAATGGGCTTAACAATGTTCTGAATGTGATAGATTGGATAACTGACGCGTGTATTCTCCGTAACGCTCTTGTCGGCGAAGTCGATTTTGCCATTGGCATCCACCGTAACATTCTCAAGTAGGGCATCGCGCTTTATAGCATTATAGATATCAGGCTCGCTATCCTTATCCAGATTGATAACTTTGGCATAGCAGCCGCCTTCGAAGTTGAATACTCCTTCATCGTCCCAGCCATGCTCATCATCACCGATGAGGGCACGCTTGGGATCGGTACTGAGAGTAGTTTTGCCCGTACCACTCAATCCAAAGAATATAGCTGTCTCACCCTTCTCATTGGTGTTAGCACTGCAATGCATGGCGGCAATACCTTTCAGAGGCAGATAGTAGTTCATGATAGAGAACATACCCTTCTTCATCTCGCCACCATACCAAGTGTTGAGGATAATCTGCTCTTTCGACGTTAGGTTGAAAACCACCGCCGTTTCGCTGTTCAAGCCTAGTTCCTTGTAATTCTCAACCTTTGCCTTGGAAGCAGTATAGACGGTGAAGTCAGGTGTGCCAAAGTCGGCCAGTTCTTCCTCCGTCGGGCGAATGAACATATTGCGCACAAAGTGGGCTTGCCATGCCACCTCCATGATGAAGCGAATCTTGAGGCGTGTATTTTTGTTGGCACCACAGAACGCATCGACAACAAAAAGTTCTTTGTTCGACAATTCGTCTGTAGCCAACTTCTTCAGCACGTCCCACGTAGCGGGGGAGACCGGTTTGTTATCGTTAGGATACTCTTTGGTGTTCCACCAAATGGTATCGCGGCTCACGTCGTCCATGACAAAGAACTTATCTTTGGGCGAGCGACCTGTGTAGATACCCGTCATCACATTGATGGCACCCAGTTCTGTAAGAGTTCCTTTTTCGTAGCCAGTGAGTTGGGGATTCATCTCCATAGCGTACAACTCATCGTACGAAGGATTGTAGTGAATGTTCTTAACACCTGAGATTCCAAGTTCAGACAATTTGTCAATGATGGATGCTTTCATACTGTTTATATTTAATGAACCTTGATATTTCTATTTATTACAGAAGTTTATAGCCCCTTATACATTTCTTGAGGACTTGATGGCTGCTTGCGCTGCTGCTAATCGAGCCACTGGAACACGGAACGGCGAACAACTGACATAGTTTAATCCCGTATGATAGAAAAATTCTACGGACGTGGGGTCGCCACCATGCTCACCACACACACCACACTTTATATCGGGTCTTGTATTATGACCTCTGTCCACTCCCAACTTCACCAACTGTCCGACACCAATTTGGTCTATCGTATTGAATGGGTCGGCTGGTATAATGTTTTCGTCAACGTAAGTGTCCACTATAGCGTTCACATCATCACGGCTAAAGCCAAAGGTCATTTGGGTAAGGTCATTGGTACCGAAGCTGAAGAACTCAGCCACCTTGGCGATACGGTCTGCCACCAGTGCAGCTCTCGGTATTTCAATCATAGTGCCAAACAGGTAGTTGAAATGAATACCCTTCTCGCTTTCCACCTCTATCTTGATACGGTCTGCAATAGCTCTTTGGTGACGCAGTTCGTGTGAATTGATAGTAAGGGGCACCATAATCTCCAAATGCGGATGCTTGCCTTCCTTTATCAGTTCTGCTGTAGCCATGAACAATGCACGGAACTGCATAGCCGTGATTTCGGGATAGATAATACCCAAGCGCACTCCTCGTAAGCCCATCATGGGGTTGACCTCATGAAGTTCCTCAATACGGTCATGCAATTTGTCGAACGTCATGTTCATCTTATCAGCAATTAGCCGTTGCTTCTCTTCGTTTTGAGGAACAAACTCGTGCAACGGAGGATCCATCAAACGGAAGGTAAGAGGTTTCCCATCCATCACTTCGAGGGTTTGTTTTGCATAATCTTTTACGTCAGGTTCAAGGCTCTTCAGTGCCTTCACGCGCTCCTCACGCGTGTCAGCCAAAATCATATTACGCAATTTCTCTAAAGGTTTCTCGCTGTTTTCACCGTAGAACATGTGCTCTATACGGAACAGGCCGATACCTTCAGCGCCAAAATCAAGAGCCTTTCGTGCATCAGCAGGATTGTCTGCATTGGTACGGACACCCATGGTACGGAACTTATCTACCGTGTTCATAAAGCGCTTGAAGAGCGGATTTTCTGTTGCGTTAATCATCTTCACAGCGCTGCCATAAACCCAGCCCTTTGTACCGTTGAGTGATAAAGTGTCGCCCTCATGAAAGGCTTCTTCGCCAATTTTAACAATGCCAGCTGCAAGGTCTATGCTTACTGCGTCGCACCCTACAATACAGCATTTCCCCCAACCGCGAGCCACCAGTGCTGCATGTGAAGTCATGCCTCCGCGTGCTGTCAAAATACCATCAGCAGCACGCATACCTTCCACATCTTCAGGATTGGTCTCTTCGCGCACCAATATATTATTGATACCTGCTGCGCGGTAGGCTTTAGCCTTTTCGCTGGTCAGAGCTATGCAGCCCACAGCACCACCAGGTCCTGCTGGCAAACCTTTTGCGATGACGTTGTGCTTCTTCTCGTCCGATGCATCCAATATAGGGTGAAGCAACTCGTCCAATTGGGCAGGGCTAATACGCATCACCACCTCTTTCTCATCGATCAAACCCTCTTCCATCATGTCAAAAGCCATGGTCAGAGCAGCGACACCCGTTCTTTTGCCAACGCGGCATTGCAACATGTAGAGCACCCCCTCCTGTATGGTGAACTCAATATCGAGCATATCGTGGTAGTTCAACTCAAGCGTATTGCGTATATTCCACAACTCTTTATAGGTCTCAGGCATCATCTCCTCAAGAGAGTGCAGATGCTGATTTTGTTCATTCTTGGTAGCATCATTCAATGGGTTGGGCGTACGAATACCAGCCACAACGTCCTCACCTTGAGCATTTACAAGCCACTCACCGTAGAACTGATCTTCACCAGTTGCAGGATTGCGTGTAAAGGCCACACCTGTTGCCGAGTTGTTACCCATGTTGCCAAACACCATGGCCTGAACATTGACGGCAGTACCCCAGTTGTCCGGAATATTCTCTATTTTACGGTAACTAACTGCTTTCTTGCCGTTCCACGACTTAAATACAGCCTTTATGCCACCTTCCATCTGTGCGCGAGCGTCATCTGGGAACTCAGTGCCAAGCACCTCTTTTACCCGAACCTTAAAGGCTTCAGCCAAGTGCTGAAGGTCAGATGCTGTCAGTTCTGTATCCTGCTTGTAGCCCTTCTGGTGCTTGTAGTCGTCCAGCATATCGTCCAGTTGCTTGCGGATGCCGCACCCGTCAGCTGGCTCTATTCCCTCACTCTTCTCCATCACTACGTCGGCATACATCATAATCAAGCGACGGTAAGAGTCATAAACAAAACGTGGATTGTTCGTCTTCTTCAGCATCCCTGGAATAGTGGCCGAGCACAAACCTATGTTGAGAACTGTGTCCATCATGCCGGGCATAGAGGTTCTTGCTCCAGAGCGGCAAGACACAAGCAGTGGATTTTCCGTATCACCATACTTCATTCCCATGATGCTTTCCACTTGCTCCATGGCTTTCCACACCTCATCCATCAAACCTGCGGGCAACTCGCAATCATTCTCATAGTATGCAGTACAACACTCGGTTGTTATTGTCAATCCAGCTGGCACAGGTAGGCCAAGAAGACACATCTCTGCCAAGTTTGCGCCCTTACCTCCAAGCAAATTCTTCATGTCGGCGCGGCCTTCTGCCTTCTTGCCTCCAAAAGTATAAACATACTTTTTCATACGTCTCTCTAATTGTTGTGTTATTTATAATGAGTTACATCGAAGGCGGACAAATCCACCCATTTTGCAAAGTTAGCAAAATAATACCAGTACGACAAGTGCAAAAATCTACAGGTTCTGTATACCAACCTATGAATTGAGAGCATTCTCTTCCTCGGTCGCTCTGCAATGTTACTATAATGTTGTAGGTGTAACCTGTTCTATTTGTCTTGACTCGACCCTCATATAAGATAGCCGAAAAGAACTATCGAAATGTTCTTGCGCAAGTTATCGTATTGTCAAGATTTGCAGTTGAGGCTGCGAGGATGCCTCACCATGAATGCACACCATGTAGTGCCCCCGAGTAATCGAGCGAGGTAGACGGATGCCACGTCTGATGTCGGGATGCATCATATTCAGTAGCACGCGACCTTGCATATCGTAGATTAATAGCTGTTTCACCACAGCATCACCCTCAATGTGCACTTCTGCTCCACGCGGCAATGGACTGGGAGTAACGCGCCACCGAGAACGATTTGTCGGTTTCGGCACCACGCCCATCTGTCCCGTCACGATGCTGGTATGAGTCCACGAACTACGATTGTTTTCATCACACCGATGTCGTATGTAGAACCAGTACTCAGTATCGGACTGTAATGTATCCAGCACTATTGCAGTGTCGCACAGCACAATGTTTGTTCCCATTCCCTCTACATAGCCCGCAGTCCCCCACTCCACCTCAAAACAATCCGCCTCAGGCACACCATTCCAAATGAGGCGTACTCCCATATCGGTCCATGTAGCCATAAACTGGATTACAGCCTCACACGCAGGAGTGATGAACTGCGTTGATTCTGCCTCTCCTATCGAATGCCCCTCAGCATCCACTGCCACCACACGCACTTCGTATTCGCAATTGGCTCGTAGCGCAGTAAGCCAGGCATTGGGGCTTACTGCATAGCAAACCGAAGTCTCCGCCGTTGCATCATGCAGCGGACGGTATTCAACTCGAAAGGCTGCTTGAGATGCACATCCAGCCGTCCAACTCACAAAACAACTATCTGTTGAAATGGGGTTCGCAGCGAGCTGCATGGGTCTGCATAACGTATTGAAGGTGATAGATGTCCATAGCGTATCATCACCACAACGTGTTCCCACTTGCAGCTCATAGCGTGTGGCTGGTTGTAAATTTGTCAGGCACATTAATTCACCTGCAGCCCGCCTTGTTGGTGTGGGAAGCACACCCTCAACCTCTCGCCATCGGAACAGTACACTATCTACACCAGCACGAACATACACCTGTATGGTAGAGGATGTAATAGTATCGAGTTCAACCGTAGCTTGCATGCAGTCGTCTTCCATACAACTCAGAAAACGCACGTCGTTATTCAAGTCAACAGCTCTCCACGCGGAGAGACTGTCTACGGGTCGCTCATCACTATAATACACCCAGGCACGGCGTGCTGCCTCATGGCATGTATAGGTGAGGTTGCGACCTGTATAGGAAGCAGAATTATCCACCACTGTCAATAGCAACTGGTGCGAATCCGTGTAATCATACGTCGTGTCAAACTGCACAGTGCACCACCCGTCCGTGGCTTCAATGGAGCCTTCATAGACCAGCTGGCCATAATCAGTCCTACGAGCGGCCTGCAAAACCGTGTCCGAAACAGTATCTAAATAGATGCGACAATGCGCTTTGGTAGCAGGTGATGCACCTGTGTAGTGAAAACTGATCGCCGTAACAGTGGCCGATAAGCCGAGTTCATCCGAACGAAACAATTGCTGCGAGGCGGAGTAATTATAATATAGGTGTAGTGGCAACGCATCACTCCCTGATGCTGTCGTGCTGCCGCCAATCTCCACCGTGTCCGTATGGCATCGGGTGGTGAACACAATGGTTTGTGCATCAGCGCTGTCGCAGTCGTTCCATAGCGTAACACGATAGGTAGTTCGGGGAAACAAATTGGGGAGTACCACCGAAGTGTCCGAAGTGCGGAAAAGTTGTGTAACGCCTCCACCTGTAAGAGTCAAATGGTAGTTCTGTATTGGGGCAATCGATGGAGAAACCGACCACGACAGGCGTGCACTGTCCGCGTACGTATAGACCGATTTGTGTAACCACTGCGGACACACGGGTCGCCTTTTCAGTTCCACATTGTCTACATAGAAGCTGCTACGTCCCCCTCGAGCGCAGCAGTAGATTCCCACATATCCTTCGCCTGTCAGCGGCACTTCTATGTGCTGCCAATCATTTGCCGTTGCCAGATTGATACGGTGCAAAAGTCTATGCTCAGCAATGCGGTTGGGCGCAGGCAACAGCACCACCCACAACTGACTGCCCGCATCAGCAGCCAGTACATCGAAGGTCAACATCACACTGTCGTATGCCACCTCTGATTTGGGTAGCACCGCGTAGCATTCCTCATCACCATAGGCAAAGAAGCGTAATGCATTGCTGCCCGATAGGCTCCACTCTTGGCTTAGAATGGGATAAGACTGCTCGTTGAATGATGGCGTGTGATATTTGCGCCAGCACACGGACAATTGTGCCGTGTCGCTCACAGCGTAGCCATCAAAGTGGTCGCTCCAGGGAAGTGCAACTGGGGCACACGGCGTAGTGAATTGGCCGCACAAGTCCTCGCTACTGTCGGTAGTGGAGCACAACGTGCGCAACTGCCACCTGTAGGATGTCGTCGGTTGCAGTCCCGATAGCACAATCAGTGTGTCTGTTGTAGAAACCTCCTGTTGATGGGCTTCACTGCTGAGCACGAAGTGCATCCGGTCTCCCCGACGACGAGGTGTTAGCCTCATCACCACGCTACTGTCTGTCATTGCCATCACCTCTGCAGCAAGCGGCCGTCTGCATGTGGGTATGCGGTATAGTTCAATATCATCCACAGCCATCGACACATAGTTGCCGTCTGAGGTGCTGCCCATGAGTGCCAGTCGGCCCTGAGCTCCGCGATAGCTATCCAGCGACAACTCTATCGTTTGCCACACGCCAGCCTGCTGCGGACATATCGAATCAATTGGGTGGAATGTTGCGGTGTCATCAGCAATGGTCATCACGCCAACGCGCAGCATTCCTGTATAATAGCTCGATGCACGCAACGCTTTCAGCCGCAGTTCGAGCAGATGTATGCTGTCCGCCATTGGCGGTAGCACCACGTAGGAAGCATACGTGGAACCCGAGTTGATGAGCAGCGACCGTGTACCACTGCTGGCATATCGGGTAGTGAGCATCGGGTAGTTTCCTGCTGGATTATAGCCAGGTAACTGATACTGCTGCCAACAGGGGGGCAGCACTTCTGTGCTATCGAAGGTCTCACGTAGTGACCCTTGCATTGGAGTGCAGGGGGTCATACACACCACTTCCGACCAGAAACTGCTGTCGTTATCGGCGCAAAGGGAACGCACACGTCCCGTGTATTGGCGGTTCGGTAGCAGATTTTGAAACGTGGCCATTGTGTCAAACACCAGTTCGTCCACCTCGCTGCCCCCACCTGCCATCGAGCCTCGCAGCTGCACCTGATAGCGTCCACTTCTGGCCGTGTCGAGCCATACCAAACGTAGCACATCCGAACTGAGCGAGTCAACGCGGAGACTCATCACCCGCGGACAGGTGCTGTTTCGGCGTACGACCACATCGTCCAGAAACGTCCAATCGTACGGTGCCGCCTGCGACATGAAAGCTATCCGTTCCCTAAAACCACTGTAGGCCGACAGGTCAAATTCGTAGGATGTCCACAAGCCTGCCGCAGCCGGACGACAAATGGTTATAGGACGGAAACTGCCGAACGGATTGGCTTCATCGGCAGTGCCGAGCATCAGAAAGCCTTGTCCGTAATAGTTGCGGACGCGGAACTGAATGGTCAAGTCGCCGAGCGAGTCCTCCATCTTTGGCAGAAGAGCCACCGTGGTGTCGTTCGCTCCATAGACGGTAAACATAAGGTAGGGCGTCGAATCCGTTTCAGCCAATGCATAGACGTAGCACTGCGCACGTCCATGATTGAACAACCGCCAACAAGGCATTGCCGTACTTCCAGACGATAACTCATTGAAATTCTCCTCATAAGGGAGCTGATTGCGGCCTATGAGGCAACTGTCAGCATGCTGTGCCACTACAGGCGCAGCTGACAGAAGCAGCAACAGCAATGTCCATCCACTGCCAATCGTGCGTAAAAGCCGTTGAAAAAATGAAGTTTTCATAGTTAGGATGCAGAGTAAAAAATAGTAGTGAAGTTCATGCAGTATACTGGAACGAGCGCCCCTTGAGCTCTATGGCATACGACACATCACCCCTTCTCCGCAACGGGCGATTGTTTATGAGAACTCGACAAAGAAGTGTTTGGCAAACTATATGCCTCGGCGTTGACTACTCAAAGTAGCGGCTGGCCACGTCGTGCACAGCCTCCAGGTCAACCTCAAGTTCCTGGCAGTCGTCGGCAGGTTCCGCCAAATCAGAGAGGATAAACCATTCCTGCTCGGGTGTCAACTCGTTGCGCAACACAAGGCTCACCTCAAGTGTATTGCGGTTGACGGCCAACACGTGGTGTTGATAGTACGCTGGATCGTCAGCATAGTCGCATACCAAGTTGCAAATATTTTGTTCTAACGTTGACAGGTCAATCTCTTGCATAAGTCGTTCCTTAGTCTGTTACGGGTGCAAAAGTACAACTTTTCTTGCGCATCACCCACTTTTCTGAAGACTCCCCCTCCCCTCATCGTTCTGCCACTTCCCCCTTGCCGCCGTACTCATCGCTGCCGCCTGTTGCCCTGCAATCATGCTACACCTACGCGGAAGCAATTCCCATTGCACGAAAAACAGCAGCAAGGCCGTCGAGCGACTTCTCTTTCCATGTGGAACATACGTGTTATAGTCCTTTTTTCAGAAATGGGTTGCACAGCAAGATTGCGATGCGTCTTGTCTCATCTTGAGGTTTCCATGCCAGCACATAACTCACCTCCGCGCCAACCACCCTATACCCTCGTTCCTCCAAAAGAGCCATTGCGGCTCTTTTAGCTTTGGATAGGGATGCCACACGCTCTTGATTTCCATTCAGCAGATAACCATCGTTATATTCCAGACTGTCGCCACTGCGCAACTTCACAATCTGGCCTTGATGTGCTTTGAAGTAGCCGAGCCACACGTCGTGCATCGAGAGCGACATTGCCAATGTACTCATCGTCGACAGCGGACCATAATGTATACACAAGCGGTGCTTGGCACGCGTCATCCCCACATAGTTCACTCGCATCTCCTCCTCATTGCCTGGATTGACAGAACTGAGCACCAAATGCACCTCATCAAATTCGCGTCCTTTTGCCTTGTGGATAGTACTGACAAATACAGCCCTTTCTTCTGTTTCGAAGAAGTCCTCCACATTCGACTCCATTACATATTCCAGCACGTCGCTGTAGTAAATAAGGCGGTGGGTCGTTTATAGCGTTCGCGTTTCTTCTCTTGCAGCTGCTTGATAAAGTCGCCGATATACAGGTAGTCCACCCTAAAATCATGTCCCCATGCCGAGAAGCAGTGTGCCTCGTCTATGACAACACGCACCACGTTGCGGCTGAGCAACAGGCGTTCTATGGTATTACTGCGCAACATCTCGGGTGCTATGTAGAGCAGGTTGGCTGTTCCGTCGGCCACCTGTTCAATGGCCGAGGCTCGCTCTATGGGATCTAAAAGGCCGTTGATGGTAACCGCCTCTACAATGCCTCTTTCAGCCAGGTTGTCCACTTGGTCCTTCATCAGCGATTGGAGGGGCGAGATGACCACCGTAAGCCCGTGTACATTACGACCCGCCATGAGTGCAGGCAACTGAAAAGTGAGCGATTTGCCACCGCCCGTGGGGAAGATGGTGAGGAGCGACTCGCCCCGAATGGCAGCCTCCACGGCTTGCTGCTGCATGGGCACACTGTCGAATACCCTGAAGGTATCATAGCCAAAGAACTCGCGAAGACCGGCATGTGCATCAAGCCTCTGCCGACAATAGGGGCAGTCGTGGTGAGGCTCATGGGGCTCGGAGCGACCGTCCGAAATGCACGAAGTGTTGAGCAACAGACGCAGCACGCGCGTGATGGAGGGGTAGTTGCGCAGCACCCATGCAGGAGTCAAGGATTGCAAATCGGCAGTGCCAATGACCGCCAAGGCGTAGGCCAACTCAACGGGGTGGTGCGCTATAAGCACATTTAGGTCGGCGTTGGCGCAGATGCGTCCTGCAAACTCCCGCGCAATGGATTCACACAGCGGTTCGTACACAACAGAAGTGCCCACCTGCTTAAAGAAGCCAGCAAAATAGGCATCGTCCTGCAGAAGTTGCCGATAGATGCTTTGCCTGCGGGGGGATAGCCGTTGCCAGGCCGAAAGCTCATCGTAGTACAGGTCGCGCGCCTTCTTGGCATCGTTCACCGGATTGTTCAGTTCATCGACTTGCAACTTGTCGTCTTTCACCAATCTGTGATAAGGCTTCTTGGGGAAAAGCAGTGGAGAAAGAGGCAGCGTGTCGATGTAGTCGTGAGGCTTATGCAGTTGGACATGCTGCAAGTCGAAAGCTATGATGTTGTGTCCGCACACCACATCGCAGGCATCCACAAAGGACACAAATTCATCCTGAACACGGGTGTGTAGCGTTGCCTCATCCTCGCGCACGGCACCATAGTCCAAGACTTTGCGACTGACTACACTAACCTCAGTGTCTATAAAAACTATCATCCTCTGATTTTTCGCAGCACTGACGGCACCATTCTCATGCAAGCGTTTGTGGGTGCAAAGATAGCAACTTTTGCCAGAACAGACAAGGAAGGATCGGTCTCTCCCCTACCGGGGGGAAGAAGGACGGTCAACGGAATGGCAGACACGTGATGCACTTTTGTGCGCTATGCTACGGACAGTTGAGGCAGGGAGGCTGAAGATATGGAACACACTCTCCAGAAAAAGATGTACCTTTGCACTGTGGTTCGCCCATGCTGGCAGAGTGGTTCGCCAGCATGGCCTCGCTGAGGCTGCCACAGGGCGAATGCTTCGATTTTTCACTTCCCATGGTACAACAAAGACAACAGTTCGGCTTGAGACAAGAGCCGAATGCCGTTCGGCATGGGCATAGAGGCCGTACGGCAGAGGTGATGATTACACACTATCGCCATAAGGCTCATGTTGTTGTGCCGTCCTCATCCCGTACGGCGTACGCGCGGCAAGCGTAGGGCATGACTAAGCCATCCGTACTGCACGGATGCAGCAGTCGTACGGCATCGGCGTGGCAAAAGCCGATGACTGATGCAGGGGAATGTGGGAGAAATGATGCGGTAAAAAAAACGACTGGTGCGCCACGCGCCCTACAGTGTAAGCAGGGAGAATGGCGCACCAGAGACACATGCGGCGGCTCGGCAATTTGCCTGCCTCCGTTTAATCCGAAGAGAAAACATCTGCTATGGCGATAACTACACCGCCCAGCACTGGCCATACTTCACCATAGCCCATCACCCAGTTCATGAAGTCGTCGTGGCAGCACAGAAAAGAGATGATGAACAGGCACGGCACTAAAATCAGCACGCCCAAGAACCAATTTTGGGCAGTGAATTGAGGAAGCACAATTTTAAAAATGAGCGGAATAATGATGATGAGTGGCCACATGGTCTTGAGGAAAAAGTTGACAAGCCGACCCACCCAGTGTCTGAACCCTTTGTCCTTTTCCCCACCGACGATGTCGCCCCAGACAGCGAAAAGCCCCTGTGCATTGCCTGTGAGTGAGGATTTGAAGCCCGCCATAACCTCATCCAGCAACAACGGCTCATCAGTATAGACCTCAGTGAAATGGTAAATGGTATTCTTCGTGTAGTACCCCACCGTCTTTAGTTTTTTACCAGACGAGGACTCGTATATGCGAGTCAGTTTGCAGGAGAAAGGGCGACGCTTCTCCGATACCAGATGAAAAGAACTGTAACCGCTCAGGGTCAACGAGTCAAGTTTCTTGAAATACTGGTACGTGAACCGACGCGTGTACGTAGTACCCATGTCGCTCATAGTCTTCTCGCTTTGGGTAAGCTCTTCGTACTTTACTTCGGCCGATAAAGACAGCATCATCAACTCCACGCGCTCCTGCCCACGGGTGAACGCCCTAAGCCAGGCCTTAGAGGAATCAACGGCGGTTTGGTCGTCCAAGTTCTTGATGCGGAACATCCATGTGGCGTTATCATAAGTCCACGCAAAGGCCTCCCCTCCTACAAAGAGGAGAAGGAGGCTCAAAACAAAACGAAACAGAACGGATTGTCGTTTCATGATGACATATTAGATTCCTTCAACCAGTTTCATAACCCTCTTGAAAGGCTTGGTCTTGTTCGGGAAGAGGGCTGACACTTTCACTTCATTGATACGCTTCGCGATGTACTCAGTAGCACTGTCCGATACACCCACTCGGTTGTACAGCTCTTGTGCCTTGGCAAGCAACTTCTTCTCGCAATAGTCCAAGTCCCCAACATTCTTATGGTTTATAGACATGGCATACAGGTTGAAAGCTATGTCGCTTATGAGCCGATTGTACTCGCGCTTTAACCATTCAGGACTGGACATAGAGCGACGACTCCTTTCCGTTTCGGTGAGATTCTCCCCCTTTAGGTAGCCTACAATCCGCTCAATCTTCATCACGTTGCAGTCCATAGCCTTCCAATAATCTCCTACATTATTATTGTAGTATGCCGCCAACTTACCCAGACTGTCCGTTGCCATGTTCATATCGGGACCCGAGGCGCATGCAGTGGCATGTTCCTGTAGTTCCTTATCCCACTTGTTCTGCTCCTTCTTGCACAGCGCAATGCGATAATGCGAATACTGATGGTCGTTCTTCCCATTGGCGTTGTCCACAATGATGGCATTCTTGTGGCAAGTAATGGCATCGTCGTAGCGCTTCAATTCAAAATAACAATTACCCATGTTGTTCCAGCCAAAGAAAGGCTTGCCACACTCCTTGTAGATAGGTAAGGCTTCCCTGTACTTGGCAATAGCGCCGCTGTAGTCGTTTTGGCGTTCCAGCGCCAAGGCCTCGTTAAACAATCTGCGGGCATCTTCCAATGTTGCACTCATAACTTTTGTTCCTTTTGTCGACAGGCTCGTGCCAATATACACAACGAAGAAAGTGGAGCCATCCATGTAGGTCTCTATCTTCTCGTGTAAGGGTCTGGACTTCCCTGCAAAGTGAATCTAAAGGTACTCTCTGAACTGCTCCACAAGCAGGATGCCACACCAGAGGGGTGCGCCACCCAAGCGGAGCATCTCGGAACTCCTTCATTCCAAACTTTGCAGTTGTTGCGTAAATTGTCCAGATTTACACGATCGGAATAAGGCGAAATGCGCTTTCATCGGTCTTTCCATGCTGTCGAAAGACAGTGCAAAAGTACAACAATTATTCGATACGAGTGCCACCACACATGACATATTGCAGAACCTGTGCATATTCCACCCCACTCCAGCTATCCTAATATGGAACAAAAGGAGGCCCTAAGAGACTTTCATTCCCTCGCGCCGTGCCGTACGGCATGTGAACGAAAGGCACCACCACACCTCATATAACTTTACCTCAGAAGTGATGCAAGCTTACATCAAGCGTGATGTAACCTTTCATCATAAACGACCCCTCCTGCTGAACACTCTGAGGCCGTAGACTCCAATATCATGAAGCACTATTTATGCAAACATTAACCTTATGCAGAACGTCATGCAAAATATTTGTCGTACCTTTGCATCCGATTTCGCGAGGAAATCGACGAAGCGTTGCGCTCGTTTCTTGTAAGAGAGAATGTGAGAAGTTTTCAAGATATGCAAGAACAGTGTGATGGCTTCACGCGTATAGCGTGGGCTATTTGCTGCATCTTCATATCAAGGTAATTCTCACAACCATCTCTTAAAGACGTGGTGAAATAGGCCACGCTTCTGTACGTACGACAATAGTATAACACAAACAAAAAAGAAAGGCATGAACATGAAACGAATTCTTGTACTCGCAGTGGCACTGATGCTCACCGCAACGGCATTCTCCCAAAAGAACATCACCCAATTTATGGGCATACCAGTGGACGGCACTAAGTCTGCAATGATTCAAAAACTCAAAGCCAAGGGCTTCACCTACAACACAAGTGGCGACTACCTTGAAGGCCAGTTCAACGGAAGCGACGTGTATCTATACGTTGGAACAAACAACAACAAGGTGTACCGCATCATGGTTGCAGATAAAAATGGCCAATCTGTAGGGAATATAAGGATTAGATTCAACAGGCTCTGCAGCCAGTTTGAGAATAATGGGAAATATGTTTCCTCGGATTTTGGGGGAGAATATGCTCTTAGCGACGACGAGGATATCTCGTATGAGATGTCCGTTCACGACAAGAGATACCAAGCTTCCTATTATCAAATATCCGAAGAAGACAAGAGCGACACAACAGGTTTATCAGACTATTTGACAAGCAGAGTACTTGAGGATTATGGTGAAGAAAAGTGGGGTAGTATGAGTGAGGAGGAACAGCAGAATGCGTTATTGGCAATGGCAATAGAACATAGACTTGAGAGGATATCACACAAATCCGTGTGGTTCATGATCGATAAGCGTCATGGAGAATATCGTATATTTATGTACTACGACAATAAACTGAACCAAGCCAACGGCGAAGATCTTTGAACCGAATCTTCGATAACAGTGCAAGAGCCGAAGCCCACACTGTGGCCTATCGAAAGTAAGGAAGACAACGAAGGGTGCACTCAAAAAGATGCACCCTTCGTTATTAAGTGTGGCAATTCATCATTTGATTATGTAAAATAAAGCCTCGGCTGGCGTTGGCCAGCCGAGACTTTTCTGTGGAATGTGTTACTTACCGCCTTCAGGCAGGGTTCGTACATTTTAGTACATTCCGCCCATGCCACCCATACCGGGGTTGGCGGGAGCTGCTGGTTCTGGTTCCTTGATGTCGCAGAGGACACATTCGGTGGTCAGCAGCATGCCAGCGATGCTGGCGGCGTTCTCAAGAGCCACACGCGTTACCTTGGCGGGGTCAATGACACCGCTCTGGAAGAGGTTCTCGAACTTCTCGGTGCGTGCATTGTAACCGTAGTCGCCCTTGCCGTTGCGCACTTCATTGACGATGACGCTACCTTCGAGGCCTGCGTTCTCTACAATCATGCGCAAGGGCTCCTCAACGGCGCGACGAATAATCTCAATACCCAACTTCTCGTCTTCGTTCTCTGGCTTGACATCCTGCAGTTTAACAGCAGCACGAATGAGTGCAGTGCCACCACCAGGAATGATGCCTTCTTCGACGGCTGCGCGGGTGGCGTGCAGGGCATCGTCAAAACGGTCTTTCTTCTCTTTCATTTCAACCTCGGAGGCTGCGCCGACGTAGATGACGGCTACACCGCCTGCCAACTTAGCGAGGCGTTCCTGCAGTTTCTCGCGGTCATAATCGCTGGTGGTCTTCTCAATCTGTGCTTTGATTTGTCCCACGCGCGCCTTTATCATGTCACTTTCGCCACGGCCGCTGACGATGGTGGTGTTGTCCTTGTCAATGCTGACCTTCTCGGCACGACCCAGCATGCTGAGGTCTGCATCCTCCAGTTTGTAACCCTTCTCTTCGCTGATGACTGTGCCACCAGTGAGGATGGCGATGTCTTCCAGCATCTCTTTGCGACGGTCGCCGAAGCCAGGAGCCTTGACGGCAGCTATCTTCAGGCTACCACGCAGACGGTTCACCACGAGGGTTGCGAGGGCTTCGCTCTCCACGTCCTCAGCTATGATGAGTAGCGGACGACCAGTTTGCACCACCTTCTCCAGTACGGGCAGCAGGTCTTTCATGGTGCTTATCTTCTTGTCGTAGATAAGGATGTACGGGTCATCGTAGGTGCATTCCATCTTCTCCGTATCGGTAACGAAATAAGGGCTGATGTATCCACGGTCGAACTGCATACCCTCTACCACCTTGACGCTGGTCTCTATGCCCTTTGCTTCTTCGATGGTGATGACGCCGTCCTTCGTAACCTTCTCCATTGCTTCAGCGATGATGTCGCCGATGTTGCTATCGTTGTTTGCACTGATGGTGGCTACCTGGCGAATCTTCTTGATGTCGCCACCTACCTCTTGGCTCTGAGCCTTGATGTCGGCCACTATGGCTGCCACAGCCTTGTCAATACCGCGCTTCAGATCCATGGGATTGGCACCTGCAGTAACGTTCTTCAGACCCGTGTTCACAATGGCTTGTGCCAGTACGGTTGCGGTGGTGGTACCGTCGCCTGCCTGGTCATTGGTCTTGCTGGCCACCTCTTTCACCATTTGGGCACCCATGTTCTCTATGCCGTTCTCAAGCTCTATCTCCTTGGCTACCGTAACGCCGTCCTTTGTTACCTGAGGTGCACCAAATTTCTTATCGATGACCACATTGCGTCCTTTCGGGCCGAGGGTTACTTTCACTGCGTTGGCCAATGCGTCTACGCCCTTACGAAGTTGTTCGCGTGCGTCGTTGTTGAATACTATCTCTTTAGCCATAATATTGTTGTTCCTTTCTTCTTTTTATTGTTTTCGGTCGCGCGGGGCGAGCCCCACACGTCGTTCGAATCCGACTTTAGACGATTGCGTAAATATCGCTCTCTTTCATGATCATGTAGGTGGTACCCTCAAAGGTAATCTCCGTACCGCTGTACTTACCATAGAGCACCTCGTCGCCTTCCTTGACGGTCATTTCGTGGTCTTTAGTGCCTTTGCCTACAGCAATGACTTTGCCCCGTTGCGGTTTTTCTTTGGCGGTGTCGGGGATGATGATGCCACTGGCTGTTTTCTGTTCGGCCTCGGCCGGTTGCACGAGGACGCGATCTGCTAAGGGTTGAATTTTCATGGTTGTAGTGTTTTTAATTGGTTTGTTTTCGTGTTCTTATTGGTGGGCTGTTGCGCTCCACACGAGGTTGTGTACTGCCATTTGTGTGCCAGAGCAGGCTGTTTGTACGGCGGTGCGCCACTTTGTCATGCTCTGCTGACAAGAAGCGGCGCGCTGGATGGACAGTTTGTCACTGCTTAGGCTTCGTGGCAAAGGTCTTCATGGCACGCAGCAGGATGGGGTCAATGTGGCGTATCACCTTATAATAATAAGCGTTGCCATACATGTCGCGTGCTATATTGGCCTTCAGTACCGTGCCCATATACACGGCCGAGTGTTGGTCGTCCTTCAATCGCTGCATGGTGCTGTCGTTGGGGGCCGTAGTGTCGGCGGGGTTGGCTATGGCTATGCCGTGGTCGAGGGCGTAGCGACGGCAGGCTTCTACCGCGGAGGCCGAATCGTAGTTCTGCAGGAAATGGTCGTAGGTGTCGAAAGCGGGGTCGTCGCGGTGGGCATCGGCCCAACTGACGCAGAAGTTGTCCAAATGGTGCTTGCTCCTAATGGCTACAAAGTAGGGCGACAGGCGCGTGGTGTCGATGGGCACGAAGATGTCGGGCATGATGCCACCACCGCCGTAGACGGTGCGTCCTTTGCTGGTACGGAATTTCAACGAGTCGGGCAGATTAATCGAGTCGGCATTGACCAGCTCGCCGTGCTTGTAGCGGTTGGCTATCTCGCGCGCATAGTCCTCGCTTCCTTTGTCGTAGGGCTTTTGGATGCAGCGCCCCGAGGGGGTGTAATAGCGGGCGGTGGTGAGCCGCACCTGAGAGCTGTCGCTCAAGGTGAACATGCGCTGCACGAGTCCCTTGCCAAAAGTGCGTCGGCCTACCAGGGTGGCGCGGTCCCAATCCTGCAGTGCGCCCGACACTATCTCACTGGCCGAGGCCGAGTTTTCATCGATGAGCACCACCATGTCGCCCGAGGTGAATGCTCCACCCCTGCGGCTGAAATGGTCTTCGCGTTTGGCGGTGCGACCTTGTGTGTAGACTATGCGGCGTCCTGCCGGCAGAAATTCGTTTGCAATCACAATGGCAATGTCGAGGAAGCCGCCCGAGTTTCCCCTCAAATCAAGTACCAATCGGTTCATACCCTGTCGTCTCAAGATTTGCAGGGCGTCGTGTAGCTCCTGATAGGACGAGCGAGCAAAGCGCGACAATGCCACGTAGCCCGTGGCCGAGTCGAGCATAAACACCTGTTCTATTGAGCGGATGGGCACATTGCCTCGTGTGATGGTAACGGTGAAGGGCTGCGCCACTCCACGGCGCACCGCAGTCAGCTGCACCCTGCTCCCTTTGGGACCTCTCAGCCGGCGGTAGACAAAACTGTTGTTCAGACTGTCTTTTACCACCGCTTGAGTGTCGATTTGGACAATGCGGTCGCCAATGCGCAAGCCCGAACGCGCCGAGGGACCTCTGGCTATGATGTCGCTCACATAGAGCGAATCCATAACGATGCGATACGAGATGCCGACGCCCGAGAAGTTGCCTTGCAAACTCTCGTTGGCTCGCGCCACATCGCGTGCGGGTATGTACACCGAGTGGGGGTCCAACTGTTTCAGTAGCGCCGCCAGGGCTGCTTCCGTAGCGCGGTCGGTGTTGGCGCTATCAACATAATAGGAATCAATGAGGTTCAGCACCTGATTGACACTTTGCCAGGCGTGGCGTTGGTCTATGTCGGGATTGGGTTTGATGGCGCGCTGTGCGGAGGTGTGCAGCACAATGCCCAGCGCGAAAAACAACAGAAGAGTCGGTTTTCTCATAGTGCTCCTGCTAACGGCTCGAAGACCATTTTATTGCTCATCGCCACAGGCGCACCTACTGGGCTGCCAGAATGGCCTGCTTGGGGCTGCGCGAGTACCCATTGCCAAGGCGCACAGCCCGAGGGTGGTGTGCCGTACGGTTGGAACATCCGCGCCGTACGGCACAATGGGCGCAATCCGTACGACACGTACAGCTCATCACCCTGGTGTGCCCCAACGCCATACGAGCAAGTCTGCCAATATGCCGTACAGCCGAACAGCCCATGCCGTACGGCACCGAGCCTTATGCCCCGTTGGCAACAGGAGCGCATCTGCACTTATCAATCATAAAGGATGAGGAACTGCACGGCGCAGGCCGTACAATGGCGGCCGCGACGCACATGCAGTGGGGAAACGGGAACGGTCTCAAAATAGTATAAGTTCTATTTTAATATTGAATATCAATCAGTTATTATTGTTATTTAATAAAGAAGCTGGTAACACTTTAGAAACGAGAGGACTTACATATTCCTACACATTTCTCACCAAACCAAAGAACGCTCTCATATCGTCAGCAAAGGTAATCATTTTCTTTTGAACTGCCAAATGTTTGGGGCAATTCTTACTTCTTTATGGATAATTCGTATCAAATAGGAGTAAAGCAGTGAGGCAATCCGATTTGTTAGGGATTGCCTCACTGCTTTACTCTGAATTGCCATTACCTGCATCACCAGTGGATATGTCTGGATGCTGGCACATAGTTCTGCTGTAGAATGCCCAGCAGGTCGCTCTCACGGTAGAGTACTTTCCGCCAAGCAGAACATAGGGTAGGATTTTCTTCTGCCCTATGCAGCCTTTCCAAGTTCTTCGTCCATTGAACAAAAGTGCTCTCGTTGATGATTACAATTTTTTATATCGGGTCGCTTTTTCGTTTGATGGGTGCAAAGGAATGGATAATCTGTCAGACTGCAAAGACATCATCTTTGTCTGACGATATAAGGCGTTCATGTAGCGGCATTTGCCCAGATACTACAGATGCCTGTCCTTCCGTTCCTGTATATTTCGGACTTCCTCAGTCAGACGCCTTGCCCTATCCATGACCTCCGCCATTTGCATAAGGGATTTCTCCATACGACGTAACAAGCGGGTAGCATGAGGCTCAGAAAACGAACCTTTAACTCTTTCAGCGCCAGATTGTAGTCATTGCCTAACTGTCGGAACTGGCTGTGCAGCGAAGACAACTTGTCATTGTAGGGTTTCATGCTGCCGTCATCCGTGAATGTCCTAAACTCCTGTCCGAAGAACTGCGCCTTGATGAAACATGCCATGTATGGCATACCCGACTGCTTGAACATTGCCAGTAGCCTCTTGTTCTCCTCGCCTGTGAATCGCACACAGTAGCGGTTTACTGTCGGGTCTAACTTGGGATTTCTCCCACCTTTTCTTCTGTCTGTCATATACCTCTCTTATTATATGGTTAAATCACATTACAATTTTTATCTTCTGTTTATGCCGGAGTGGTGCTTTTCACCGTCACCATTCCCTACCTTTTGCCAACGGCTCGTTTGGACGGGCAGACCGACTTCGGAAGCCAACCCCAGCCCTCGGCAGAGCAAGGAGTTTTGAGCGGCTCACGGAGTTTCGAGCGGCGCAAAACATACCTTGCTGTGTTCTGGAGAACACATAAA
>JAFTFL010000011.1 GCA_017449525.1 Bacteroidales bacterium
AGCAGTATCAAGCAGACGAAGACCATCAGCACAAAGCGTGGTATTGCGTCGAAACAGGATTATAAATAGCAGTATCAAGCAGACGAAGACCATCAGCACGAAGTGTGGCATTGCGTCGAGACAGGATTATAAATAGCAGTACCAAGCAGTCGAAGACCATCAGCACAAAGCGTGGCATCGCGTCGAGACAGGATTATAAATAGCAGTATTAAGCAGTCGAAGGCTCTCAATGTGTAGTGTAATGGTGTGTCAGGATTGAATCTCAGAACGAGAAAGGATTTGGTTCTTTGGTGCACGTAAAGAAAAGGTGAAGAGTAGGGAGAAACTTCAAGGGGTGCAGGATTCAAGGTAATATATATAATAGGTATAGGTATGGCAAACGAACAGGAAAAACAACTCAAGATTAATGTAGCACCAGAGGTGTCGTCTGGCGTTTATAGCAACATGGCTATTATTTCGCACTCTGCGTCGGAGTTCGTCGTGGATTTTGCTCAAGTGGCACCTGGTATGGAGGGTGCAGTGGTACGTAGTCGAGTCTACTTGGCACCCATCCACGCTCGTAGGCTTCTCAATGCCCTGGTCGACAATGTTAGGAAGTACGAGCAGCAGTTCGGCACCATAGTGGAGCCAACCCCTCGTGAGGGAGAAAGGGGCGGAGAGATACCCTTTTTCGATGAGGTGGGCAAGTTAGGCCCCATGGGCGAAGCCTAAGCTACGCACCAGCACACACGTGGTTGACTGCTGTCCGCATGGCCACCTTTTGTGCGAGTGTAATTGACGCGTAGAACTCGCGTGGGCATCCGTGTGCCGTCCGTGAGGATGACAACGGAGCGCACAGATGATTCGAGTTCAACTTGTGTAATAATCCCTATCGCGGTCATTGAGGGCATTCGCGAGTGGGCTAAACAGAAAGCAGCAGAGCTATCATCCAACGATGATGGCTCTGCTGCTTTAGTAAGTAGTGATGAAAATAATTGTAGGTAGTGAAGAAAAATCTTGAAGGTAATGGAGAGAATCTTTGTGGGTAGTGGGGGCACCTTATGGTAGATGGAGCGGTGCCCCTTAGTAGATGGTGAAGCCTCCCTCCCTCTGTTTACTTGATGAGGAATGAGAACTTGTGGAAGTTCTTCAGGGCGATGCCTGTACCTCGTGCCACTGCGCGCAGTGGGTCGTCAGCAATGTGAACCTTCAGTTTTGTCTTCGATGAAATGCGCTGGTCAAGGCCTCTGAGCAGTGAACCACCGCCAGCCAAGTAGATACCCGTCTTATAGATGTCTGCAGCCAATTCGGGCGGTGTGCTCGACAGGGTGTCAAGTACAGCGGTCTCAATGCGGGCAATCGACTTGTCCAGTGCGTGTGCTATCTCTTTATAGTTGACGGATATCTCCTTGGGCAACCCCGTAAGGAGGTCTCGTCCGAGAGTGGCAAAATTCTCGGGTGGTTCATCCAGTTCTGACACAGCCGAACCCACAGCAATCTTCACCTCTTCTGCAGTACGCTCACCGATAACCATGTTATGCTGTTTGCGCATATACTCCACGATGTTGTCGTTAAACTCGTCGCCCGCAACCTTTATCGACTTGCTGCATACGATACCACCCAATGAGATGACTGCTATTTCGGCCGTACCGCCTCCGATATCCACTATCATGTGGCCGTAGGCCTCCAGTACATCAATACCGATACCGATAGCGGCAGCCATGGGCTCATGTATCATGCGTATCTCTTTAGCACCAGCTTGTTCTGCACTCTCGCGGACGGCGCGCTCTTCCACATTGGTAATGCCGCTGGGGATGCATATCACCATGCGCAGTGCGGGTGGCATGAAGCTGCGTGTTACGTTGGTCATCTTTATCAGTTCGCGGATGAGGTGTTGAGCCATCTCAAAGTCGGCAATGACTCCACCGCGCAGGGGGCGGATGATGTCAATGTTACGTGTGTTGCGCCCATACATCTTCTGGGCTTCTTTGCCGACGGCCAATATCTTGTTGGTGTTCTTGTCAATGGCAACTATCGAAGGAGCGTCAATGACCACTTGGTCGTTGTAGATGACAATGGAGTTGGCGGTGCCAAGGTCCATAGCAACTTCCTTATTGAAAAATGAAAGCAGGCTCATGCTGTCTGTCGTACTATGCTATCGTGTTCTTTTTTCTTCTGAGACTTATACGCAGTTCGGGCAGTAATGTTTCATTATTTGCAAAAATAATGTTATTCAGTACTGCCCCTGCTTGCGCGCTCCTCATCAATGTTTGAAGTGTCGTTTGCCAGTGATGGCCATTCCCATGTGCTCTTTCTCGCAGTAGTCAATGGAATCTTGGTCGTGGATGCTGCCTCCTGGGTGTGCCACCGCGGTAATTCCAGCCTCGTGTGCTATTTCCACACAGTCGGGGAAGGGGAAGAAAGCATCCGATGCCATTACAGCACCGTTGAGGTCAAAGCCGAAGTTCTGGGCTTTGGCTATTGCCTGTCGCAGTGCATCCACACGGCTTGTTTGTCCTGTGCCGCTGGCACACAGCTGTTTGTTCTTGGCCAATACGATGGCGTTGCTCTTCGTGTGTTTCACTACGATGGTGGCAAAGGCCAGGTCTTCGGCCTGCGCTGCCGTAATGGGGGTCGAGGTTACGCTGGTGGCCATGTCTTCGGCCGTGGGCACTACGTTGTCCTTATCTTGCAGCAACACCCCGTTGAGGACGCTCCGGAACATTTGGTGTGGCATCTTGATGTCGTTCCGCTTCAGGATAATTCTGTTTTTCTTGCCACGCAGTATCTCCAGTGCATCGGCATCGTAGTCGGGCGCTATGCATACTTCGAAGAAAATCTTGTGCATCTCTTCTGCCACGTCGCGTGTGATTTTCTGGTTGGCGATGAGCACCCCTCCGAATGCAGAAACGGGGTCGCCGGCCAAGGCATCGGTCCATGCCTGCAGCAGGGTGGGGCGGCTGGCAATACCGCAGGCGTTGTTGTGCTTCAAGATGGCAAAGGTGGCCTCCTTCGTGCCGTCAAAGTCGTCTATCAGACCGCAAGCAGCATCGATGTCGCCCAGGTTGTTGTACGATATCTCTTTGCCATTGAGCTTGGTGAAGCAGGCTTCCAGGTCTCCGTAGAAGAAGCCTTGCTGGTGGGGGTTCTCGCCGTAGCGTAGTGCAGTGCAGTGGTTGCTACTGATGCGCAGTGCGGGCTGCTGCTCGGTGCGGTTGAAGTAGTTGAATATGGCTGTGTCGTAGTTGCTGCTCACGGCGAACGCGTAGGTGGCAAAGCGGTGTCTGTCGCCCAGGGTGGTGCCTCCCTCTTGGTTGGTGTAGAGGCTGAGGAACTCGCTGTAGTGGTCCACCGAGGGCACGATGATGACGTCCTTGTAGTTTTTGGCGGCTGCCCTAATGAGCGATATGCCTCCGATGTCAATCTTTTCGATGATGTCCTGCTCGGTGGCATCGGCCGAGGCCACGGTCTGCTCAAACGGGTAGAGGTCGACAATGACCAGGTCGAGCTCGGGTATCTCGTATTCGTTCAGTTGTTCGCCGTCGCTGTACATGTCGCGCCGGCTCAGTATGCCGCCAAACACTTTGGGGTGGAGTGTCTTGACGCGTCCGCCCAGTATTGAGGGGTAGCCAGTGAGCGACTCCACCGTTACGGCTTCCACGCCCAGGTCTTTGATGAACTTGTATGTACCGCCGGTGGTATATATGGTCACGCCTTGTGCATCCAAGGCTCTTACGATGTCTTCCAGGCCGTCCTTGTAGTAGACGGAGATGAGTGCATTCTTTATCTTCTTTGTCTCCATGATGTGTTGTTATATATATTAAGGTGTTGTCTCTTGTTAGGGTGCGCTGCGGTCAGTTGCCCAGTTCAATGCCCAGTCCCTTGGCGGTGTGCACCAGGTGGCCATTGGGGTCGATGAGGTGGGGTCTGCTGACGGCCTCTTCGAGCGAAACGCCTATGATGTCGGGGTGGTGGTAGGCCACCATCTGCCCGAATTGGCCTTCTATCACAAACTCCATGGCGCGCACGCCAAACTCGGCAGCCAGCACGCGGTCGAAGGCTATGGGAGTGCCGCCGCGTTGCAGGTGCCCCAGTATGGTGCAGCGTATGTCGTGCTCCACACCGGCCGTCTTCAGGTCGGCTGCCAGCTTGTCGGCCACTCCGCCGAGCTTGATGTGCTGATAGCCCACCTCGCCAGTCTCCGTGCCAGTGATGCCTCCGCCCTGTGGCATGGCACCCTCGGCTATGACTATCACACAGAAGCCGCGGCGCTTGTTGTAGCGGGTCTCTATCTTCTGCTTGATGCGTTCAATGTCGTAGGGTATCTCGGGTATGAGGCACACGTCGGCTCCGCCGGCTATGGCGCTGTGGAGGGCTATCCAGCCTGCATCGCGCCCCATTACCTCCATGATAAACACGCGGTTGTGGCTGGCAGCAGTGGTAACCAGCTTGTCGATGGCATCGGTGCATATCTGTACGGCAGTTTGGAAGCCGAACGTATAGTCGGTCATCGAGAGGTCGTTGTCAATCGTCTTGGGCACCCCCACTATGTTCAGCCCCTTCTTGTAGAGGCCGAGGCTGATGCGCTGACTGCCGTCGCCCCCAATGTTGATGACGGCATCCACTCCCATGTATTGCAGTTTGCGCAGCATCTCGTCGCTGCGGTCCACCGTGGTCCAGGTGCCGTCGGCCTCTTTCACAGGCCAGGCGAATGGGCCTCCCTTGTTGGTGGTGCCCAGTATGGTGCCCCCCTGTATCTGCAGCCCTTCGACGCTCTTCTCGTCGAGCATCACGATTTCGGTCGGTTCCCTTAGCACGCCGTTGAAAGACTCAATGCAACCCACCACTTCCCAGTCCTTTTCTTGGGCGGCGCGTTTCACGATGCCTCTTATCACTGCGTTGAGGCCAGGGCAGTCGCCCCCGCCAGTCAGTACCATCACGCGTTTCAGTGCCATATTTGGTGTTGTTTCGTTTGTAGAATGATGATAGTTCGCGTTGACATACAGTGCGCTGCACGTGCTGCAGCATCAGCCGTACTCCCTACAAATGTAGCAATTTTTGTTCGTCCGTGCAATAGGTGCAGTCTCTGCGCCTCTGCAATGCCGTGCAGCGGACGTGTCAGCGGTCGGAGTGGACGGAACCGTTGCCCTGCTGCCCCGACCGATGCGTGGTGATTTCCCCCCATTGGTCGTAGGGTTGCAGCCCGTAGGCCGTACGGAAGGGGGCGGCGTGCCGTACAGGAGAAGAGGCGAGTGCCGTACGACAAGGAGAGAGGTTAACTGGTTGTGGGGGAGCGCGCTGGTTGCGAAGCAATGCCGATGCCGTGCGGCATCAGCCTCTATGCCGCACGGCAGGAGGGCTCGGGCTGAGGTAGGGGTGGGGAAAGACTGGGTGGGGAAGAAGCGCAGGGGCGAGGGATGCCCCTGACGGGTGCAGCATGCGGCGAGATGCTTGAGCACTTGGCCGTCGGTGCTGAGAACGACTCTGCAAAGGTACGAAAATTCTTACAAAGGACGATGGGGCGTGGCGGCGGTGTCAGCGTGCGCCGCGTGGGGCGGTGTGGGACAGGGGTGTACGGGCGGTGTGGGAGAGGGCGTAATAAATCGGGTCGCATTGTGCAGCGGTCTGAAAAAGATTGCGTACCTTTGCAGCAGTTTCCGCTGAGCGAACGCAACATAAAAACACAATAAACAAAATGATTACAAAGTTAGATGACCTGCTGGAGCTTGTCAAGAGCAAGAGCAAAAAGAGACTGGTGGCAGCATACGCCAATGACTCGCATACCATAGGTGCCGTGAGTGCAGCTATAGACCGCGGCATCGTAGATGCCACACTGGTGGGCGACATCGAGACCATCAAGCGTGTCTGCGCGGAAGAGGGCATTGATGTGAACAAGTTTGACCTCGTGCAAGAGGCCAGCGATGTGAAAGCCGGTGCAGTGGCTGTGAGCCTCATCAATGAGGGCAAGGCCGACTTCCTCATGAAGGGACTGCTCAGTACCGACAAGTACATGCGCGCCATCCTCAACAAGGAGAAGGGGTTGATGCCAGGCAAGAAGAACGACATGCTGACCCACATGGCCGTCATGGAAGTACCGGCCTATAAGAAGCTGCTCGTGTGCAGCGATATGGCTATCATACCGGCTCCCGACTTCAAGCAGAAGACCGCCATCATGAATTTCCTTATCCAGGTGTCCAAGAGCTTGGAGAACCCCATGCCCAAGGTGGCTGTGCTGGCCGCTACCGAGCAGGTGAGCGTGGGCATGCAGGCCTGTGCAGAAGCTGCATGGTTGGGCATGCAGAGCCAACGCGGACAGATACCGGGAGCTATCGTAGATGGCCCACTGAGCTTAGACTGCGCCATCGACGCCGAAAGTGCTCAGACCAAGAAGCTCACCAGCCCCGTTGCTGGTGATGCAGACTGCCTGCTGTTCCCCAACATCGAAAGTGGCAATGTGTTCTACAAGGCTTGCACCAAGCTGGCAGGCGCCGAGTTGGCCTGCATGGTGATGGGTGCCCGTGTGCCGTGCGTGCTCACCAGCCGTGGCGACAGTGCCAAGACCAAACTCTACAGCATCGCTCTCGCTGCTTTGCAGTGCAAATAAGACTTCGCTGTAGCCGAATAGCGTAATCGGAAGGTGGGTTCACTCGCGAACATCTTTGACCCATATGATCGCGGATGAGCCCACCTCTTTTGTGTGTATAATTAACATTTTTCTGCAATGGACCAATACTTCGAAGGGCTCGGCACGATAGCCATCACCGTGTGCGATGCCAAGGGCAACATCCTCGACATGAACCAGCATTCGGCCGATGTCAACAGCCACGGCCACAAGATTATCAACAACAACCTACTGGACTGCCACCCCGAGCCAGCGCGCACCAAACTCATCGGGCTGCTCACGCAGCAGGCCTCGAACATCTACACCATTGAGAAGACCCTCCCCACTGGGCAAAAGGTGAAGAAGCTCATCTACCAAACTCCGTGGCAACAGGCCGACGGCTCGTTCGGTGGGCTGGTGGAGCTGTCGCTCGAAGTGCCGTTCGATATGCCCCACTATGTGAGGCCCCCAAAACCCTCGAACGGCTCCCCGCAATAGGCTGTGTAGGAACTGCCTGTAGGGCTGCGCCATGTGCCTCACACATGGCGTAGGGCGGATGTGTGCTTTTTTATGTACCTTTGCAACCCAATTCACAGACACGTATGAAGAAAATACTTGTGCTAATTCTCACGCTGACAACACTTGCCGCGCAGGCGCAGCTGGGGCGCATCACGGGTCGCGTCAGCGACAGCCAGAGCAAAGACAACATAGAGTATGCCACCATCACGGTGCTGAAACAGACCGACAGTTCGCTGGTGGGTGGTGCCGTGTCGGCCGCAGGCGGAGCTTTCAGTGTGGACAAGTTGCCGATGGGTACATACTTGGTGCGCGTCTCCTTCATGGGCTATACCACCTATCTGCACCCCAAGCCTGTAACGCTAAGTGCAGGGGCCGCCACAGTCAACTTGGGACGCATCATGCTCAGCCCGTCGGCTGCCACCTTGACTCAAGTGGAAATAAAGTCGCAGCGCAGCATGGTGGAGTATCAGCTCGATAAGCGTGTGGTGAATGTGGACCGCAACATCGTAACGGGGGGTGGCACGGCTACCGACGTGCTGGAACAAGTGCCCAGTGTGGCCATAGACAACGATGGCAACGTAACGTTGCGTGGGTCGACCAATGTGAAACTGCTCATCGATGGTAGGCCCTACGAACTTCTGGGGAGCGACTTGGAAAGTCTGCTGGAGCAGATACCCGCCAGCACGGTGGAGAATGTAGAGGTCATCACCAACCCCTCGGCCAAGTACGACCCAGAGGGTATGAGTGGCATCATCAATATCAAACTCAAGGACAAGGCCAGCGCAGCACTTGGCCTCAACGGGGTGGCCAACCTCAATATGGGGGCTCCGCTACCGTTTCTGATACCCGAGCGGCTGCCGCAGTTCATACCCACCATGATGGGGACACTCAACCTGAACTACACCACCGACCGATACAATCTCTTTCTCAATGTGGATGGCGGGAAGCGCGCCCGAGGAGGTGCCGACCGTACCGACATTCGCCGTAGGCGCAACGGTGCTACCTACAGCTACGACAGCCTCATGAGCGGCAACATCCACAACAACTACATGGGCAGTATTAAGGTGGGGGCAGAGTACTACTTCAAGGACAAGAGTTCGCTCCTGCTGAGCTACCAACTACGCGGTGGCAACAGGTTGCGCCGCAGCTATGTGGAGGGGCATGACCTCTTCTCGGCTGGCTTTATGGACTACCTGCAGACCGACACCAATTCCAATCGCAACCTCAACCACACGCTCAACTTGAGCTACATAAAGAAGTTTGCAGCACCAGGCCAAGAGCTCACCTTCGATGCTACCTACAGCCATCGCAACGGTACGGGCGATGGCAACCAGATACAGGACTACTACGGTTGGGCACGTCAGGCCAACTACTATCAGCGCCAGACCGAGACCGACAACACTGGCAACAACGTCAACCTGCAACTGAACTACACGCACCCCTTCGGCGATAAGTGGCGTTTGGAAACAGGCTACGAGGGGCGGATGAGCTTCAGCGACCAGAATTACCTATATTATATGACACGCTATGGCAGCGACGCACTGTTGCACAAGGTGCAGGACAGCGTGTCGTCCACCCACTACGTGTATGACCAGCAAGTGCACGCCGTCTACGCCACCCTCGGTGCTACCTTCTCCAAGCAGTTGTCGGCACAGGCAGGGTTGCGTGGCGAATACTGTGTGGTAAACGGCAACGACCGCAATCACCCCGCAGCGCAGGATGTGCACAAGGACTACTGGCAGCTCTATCCCACGCTGCACCTCAGCTACCTCATCAACGAACACCACAGCATGCAGCTCAGTTACAGCCGCCGTGTGCGCCGTCCCTGGATGTGGGATTTGAACCCCTACCTCAACGTGCGCGAGGGACAGCAGCTCTCGTTCGGAAACCCAGGGGTCAATCCCGAGTTTACCAACGCTTTCGAGCTTTCTTATAATCTGAGTTTCGGGCAAACCAACATCTTCACCAGCCTCTATTTCCGACAGACCGACAGTATGATGACGCGCTACGGCTTTGTGTGGAACGAAGCGTCGGTGGCCTACTACTCGCCCTGGATGACCTACAACTCCGCCTATGATGACTATTGGGCCAGTACGTGGCAAAACCTGAACAAGGGCACCAACGCTGGGCTGGAACTTATCGTGGACCAGCAATTGACCAAATGGTGGAAGATTAATGTCAGTGTCAACCTCTACGAGAGTCGTATTGAAGGAACCGAACTGCTGGGCGGCAGCGACCGTACTGCCTTTCGAGCCGGAGGTAAATTCAGTTCGTTCATGAACTTGCCAAAGGACTGGACTGTGCAGTTCAGCGGGCAGTACAATGCCCCCTTCTTTGACTTGCAGACCGATATGCGCGCTTCGTATTGGTGCGACCTTGCGGTGAAGAAGGACATCTGGCAACGACGCGCCACCATCAACCTGCGTGTGGGCGATGTGTTCTGCACCGGTGGTTTTGGCCACACCACGGACAACGAGGAGTTGTACCGTGTGGTACGCATGCGCCGCTTCTCGCCCAGCATCACCGTGGGCTTCTCCTACAAGATAAATCGCGGCCTCGACCAGAACCGCATGCGTCGTCAGCACGCCGACGACAGTATGGACGATGGGGGCGACAGCGACTATTGATCCGCAGCGGTTTCCACCGCTCAACTTGCCGTCAGCCCATCTCGCACTGCGCCAGGAGGGGACATCCTGGCGCGTGTATGACCCTGTGCGACGACGCTATGTGCGGCTGACGCCCGAGGAATGGGTGCGTCAACATGTGCTCCATGCCCTTTGCTGCGGCAAGCACTACCCCACTGAACTTATGGCAGTAGAGGCGACTATCGAAGTGGATGGACTCACCAAGCGATGCGACATCGTGGTCTACGCCAAGTCGGCAACAGGCCTGTTGCGTCCAGCCATGATAGTGGAATGCAAGAAGCCCACCGTTCCCATTGGCCAGGCCACCGCCGACCAAGCCTTTCGATACAACCGCACTCTCCGTGTGCCCTACCTCTACCTCACCAACGGTATGCAGCACCTCTGCCTCGGCTGCGACCCCCAGTCGGGTGCGCCGACAATGCTGGCACAGCTCCCCACATGGGAACAACTCGCCGAGGCCGCCTCGCTGCTGTGAACGTGCCTGCTTAACCGCCACAAGTCAAGTACCTCCGAAACTGAGAGCGCGGTTAATTCCACGATGATACATGTTATTGGCATAGGCGTAGGAGCTGCACTGCATGCATGGTACAGGCTTGCTATGTACAGTGCGGAGGCTTTGTGCCGGTAATGTTCCATGTGGCTCTGAGTTTTGTACAACGTTTTGGAAATTCATGCGCGGTGCGCGTGCTGGATGCACTTGCAGGCGGTGGCCGATGGCGCGCAGTTGAGTAGGACGGGCAGGGGGGGCATATCAGCCCCGTACGGCACTGCGTCGCGCGGTATGCCGTAGGACAAGGTGGTAAAGTTTTTGCGACATTTGGCCTACAATTGACGGAATGTTTGTACCTTTGCACCCGTATTAATCGTATTAATTCGTAACATACTACACGATGAAAAAACTGATGATTTCACTCATGGCTATTACGGCACTTACTACTGCATGCCGTCACCAGCAGACCTCCGAGAGTGTGTCTCCACTGAAGGCTAAAGTAGATGCCTATGCCCCCTACACCCTCACGACCGACTTGAGCGTGCTCAGCGAAAAAGAACGCCAGCTGCTCCCCATCTTTATTCAGATTGCTGACATCATGGACGAATTGTACTGGGATCAGTACTTCGGAGCCGACAAGCGCGCCTCGCTCGACACACTGACCGACCCCTACATGCGCGAGTTCGCCGAGATACACTACGGTGCATGGGACCGCCTCAATGAGGAGAAACCCTTCATCCCTGGCTATGGGGAGCGCCCCCTCGGAGCCAACTTCTACCCGACCGACATGACTAAGGCCGAGTTTGACGCGCTGCAGGACCCTGCCAAGTATAGCCCGTACACTATTATTGTGCGAAACAACGGCGGCGACCTCGCAGTCGTGCCCTATCACACCGCCTACGCCGACCGTCTGGCCAAGGTGGACAGCCTCATGGGCGAAGCCATCGAACTGGCCGAAGACCCAGGCCTGAAGAACTACCTCACCGAGCGTCGTAGAGCTATGCAGACCGACGACTACTTTGCCAGCGATATGGCCTGGATGGACATGAAGTCCAGTCGCCTCGACTTTGTGGTGGGTCCCATTGAGAACTACGATGACGGCCTGTTCGGCTACAAAACCAGTTATGAGAGCTTCATCCTCGTCAAAGACGAGCAGTGGAGCAATGACCTCGCTCGCTTCACCGCCATGTTGCCCGAGATGCAAAAACTTCTGCCCTGCGACCCGAAGTACAAACGTGAAGTGCCTGGCACCAGCAGCGACTTGAATGTGTATGACGTTATCTACTACGCCGGCGACTGCAATGCGGGCTCCAAGACCATTGCCATCAACCTGCCCAACGACGAGAACGTACACCTCAAGAAGGGCAGCCGTCGACTGCAGCTCAAGAACGCCATGCAGGCCAAGTTCGAAAACATCATGATGCCAATAGCCAAACTCATGGTCTGCGACGAGCAGTTGCCTAACGTAACGTTCAATGCCTTCTTCGGCAACGTGTGTTACCACGAAGTGGCTCACGGTCTCGGTGTCAAGAAGACCGTCACCAAAGGCGAAGGCCTGCGTGAGGCCCTCAAGGAGCAATACAGCGCTTGGGAAGAAGCGAAGGCCGACATCTGCGGTTTGTTCCTTGTCCAGACCCTCATTGAGAAGGGCGAAATCACCAATTGTAGTGTTGACGATGCCTACGTCACCTTCGTGGCTGGCATCCTGCGCAGTGTGCGCTTCGGTGCTACCGAGGCTCATGGCATTGCCAACATGATGTGCTTTAACTATATGCAGGAGCACGATGCCTTCACTCGTAATGCCGATGGCAAGTACGTCATCGACGTGGCCAAAGCTAAAGAGGCCATGCAGGGATGGGCTGCCATCATCTTGCAGATGGAGGGCGAAGGCGATTACGAAGCCGCAAAGGCCTACGCTGCCGAGCATGGCAAGGTGAAAGCCGACTTGCAACAGGATCTCGACGCCATTGCTGCCGCCAACATTCCGCTTGACATACGCTACAACCAGGGATTGAAAGCGCTGGGCTTGTAATTTGTTAGCAGCTCGTATGCCAATAGACAACAATGTGGGGGGGGGTATTCTATGGGGATACCCTCCTCCTGTTGCGTTGTTTGTCTTCTTTCTTTGTGGCGCATCATGATGCCAGAAGAACGGTATGTAGTAAAAGTAGGGAACTAAACGTTTATCATGATTCGAAGGAGAACTCCGTTTTCCGCTTTGACAGGTTGTATTAAATACGTATAGAATTATCGCATGTGGCGTGGTTGTAAAGAACCTCGCCACGTGCCTCGTTTATAAAATAACGTTCGACAATGAAGAAATTACTCAACAGTGCGAACCGATTTCTCTGGGGTTGGCTCCTCATACTATTGCTGCATACTTATGTCTCGGTTGCACAGCCCACACTCCCATCTCCTCGCGAGTTCTATGTTATCTACCAGGATGGACATTTCTTGGCTCACAATGCAACCTTCAATGCGCTGCTGCCTGAGGCCTCCTCATTCGATATATCTACCTGTGTATGGGAGCGCGATGCAGACCTTCATTGGGATGTCAATCACCGCCACCTAATCCCCACCAACCCCGAGAGTACCCCAGGTGTAGGCTATATGGTGCTGTGCTCCGATTACTGGGATCCTGGTAGCGTTTTTAGGCTTAGTACCCCTGTGTTAGACGACAGATACCTATTTCTTAATGTGGGTAATGGCAACGCCGTGCAAAGATCTCCTGCATCACCAGTTCGGTATGTGAACTACGACGGTACCAACTGGGTTGTATCATCGACTGTGGGGGGCTCCCTCTATGCGCTGGAGCAGGTTGATGATGTGACGGGTGGAAGCCTAAGTGTAGATAAGCCCACCGTCCACATGGATTATACCACGACTACTACCACTGTAACTGCCCAGCACACTATGCCCAGTGCAAGTGTGTTGTACTATCAATGCAACACAGGTGATGCCATGTGGTACTCTCCCCACGGCGCCACCGTTCACACGCCCCCTACAGCCAGCACTCCCTTATCGTGTAGTTTTGAGTGGAGTTTGTCGGGTGATGCGGCTACGTACCTCAGTGTGAGTGGTAGCTCCACGACGGCTACATTGACCCGAACGTCGTATCCCCCTACGGCCGTTAGCGGTACGCTGACGCTCACAGTTCGCTACGACAACGGGTCTACCCGCACGGCGGTTTCAACCGTAACAGTTGAACCCGAGGAGCTGTTCTTTGTGATACACCATGGCGGCCATTTGCTTGGCCATAGCGCCGATGGCAGCACGGTGTCCGACAATGGTACTGGTGCAACCGCCTTCAATGCGCGCACAGCTCTGTGGAAGTTTACCGACATGATGGACGTGTATAATCCTACGTATCGCTACCTACAGCCGCACAATGGAATGACTGCGTCCACTGGTAGCTACTATTTGTCTTTGCAAAGTGGTAACAACACAGCAGTGGTCTCTCCACAGGTTTGGGCCTGTCAATTGGCGACAGTTCCCTCCAATGGCAGCACCATCGATGGTACGGGTAATGGTGGGAATGGCCCTAAGTGGGATGGTAGCAACTGGACGAACACCGGCGATGCGGACCGCGCTGTGGTCTATTCCGCCGTTTATCATGCGTCGTCATTGTCCGTCTCCAGCGCAGGGGCTCTTGCTGTGGATGACCGCACCTTCAGCGCCACGGGTAGCCAGACTCTCAGCCTCACCCACACGGCTCCCACTGTTACGGGCACCCCCGCGTACTGGCAGTCGACGATTGCTGGCAGTACCTATTATTACTATGAAGACGCAGCATCCACGGCGCACTATGCCTTGCCTACCAGTACCAACACTGCGCTTTCGGTAGATCATTTCAGTTGGGCATTATCGGACGAGACCTACCTCAGTCTTGCCAGCAGCAATACGGGTACCACCGCTTCCAACAGCATCAGCTGCACGGGCATTCCAGCGTCCGATAATCACACCGCCACGCTGACGGTTACGGCCCACTACACGGATGGTTCTACTCGCAGTGCATCAGCTTCTATTACAGTCAATGCTACGCCTCCTCCCGCAGCACCCGCCATCAGTGTCAGCACCGCTTGTGATACCCCGAATGACTTCACCATCACCAACAACGCCGCTGATGCCACTGTCTACTACACCATCGACGGCTCCGACCCCTCCACTTCGGCTACACGCACCAGCTTCACCGCCACCACTACTTCGGGCACTATGACCTCATCGGCAACGATCCGCGCCGTGGCCATGCGGGATGGGGTGTACTCGTCTGAGGTAACCCACAGCCATACCATGCGGGTGCCAGGCACGCCCACCTACACCCGTGAGGAAAACATACTCACCATCAACAGTGGGTCCTACACTGCCCAGTATTCCACTAATGGTGGCAGTACGTGGACCACAGGTGCATCCTATACCAACAGCACCAGTGCCGCTGTCTCTCTCACCATTCGGCTAACTAACCCAGGCTGGAATCCCTCGTGCACCACTAAGGTTACCGTGCCCTACCTGCCCAGTGGTCAGATGCACATGCCTTCCATCGTTGTTGCACCCGATAACAAGATTGTGATAGCCAAGGAGGATAACGGTGTTAAAGTCAACCTCTTCTTCACCACCGATGGGAGCACTCCCCAAGTGGATGCCTCGGGTAATCCTGTGGGCAGCACACAGCGTTATACCAACCGTTTCTCCCTCACGGGCAGCGCGCCAAGTACTGCCACAGTGAAAGCCATTGCTACCAATTCTCTGGGAGGAGGCGTGTCGGCGGTGAACACGCTGACGGTTAACTTGGTTGACCGCACCTCGCAAATCAGTGATCTTGCTGCCACCTATCTGTTGGTAGGCACTCCCCAGGTCGATGCCACCGTGGGCACCGAGACGGCACCATTTACAGGCGCTCTCTACGGAGGGCTGTTGCCCATTTCAGCCACACGTCCCGTGATAGGCTACGCCGAAGGGGCTACGATTGGCCACATCGTTATTGATCGCGCCACGATCAGTGCCGCAGGCAATGTAGGGGCGGTAGTGTGCAATGCTTTGGAAGCGACACGGGTGTTCAACTGTGGCGTGCTGAATAGCGAGTCGACCGTCGCCACGACCGACGGCGGTGCCGTCGGTTCTATTGCAGGCAAGATAGAGGACTTGGCGCGCATAATCAACTGCTACAGCTTTGCTACTGTTAGCGGTAGCAACGTGGAGACCACGGCCGGTATTGTGGGCAACAACACCTTTGCCACTACGCAATCCAATGTGAAGACCATGGTGATGAATTGCATGTTCTATGGCCAGGTGGCAAGCGGCTACGCAGTATATGGCGGACAGAACATCAGCAATAACGGGGCGAATGGTGTCAATAACTACAACTATTACCTCGACGGAGCGGTGGGCACCCTTGCGGGTTATCACTGCACATGGCCAGTAGAAGAGCAGTACCTCACCCGTTTTGAGTACTATCGCCCCATCCTCAATGGCAACCGCGGACTGGCCTCGTGGTGGGTATTCGGCACGTTTGCTCGCGAGGAGTGCCTGGCCAAATGGGTGCTCGACCCTTCGGTGGCACCCTATCCTATACTTAAGGCCTTTGATACCTACCCGTCGACTATCAACCAAGACCCCCTGCAGGTCATGAATGCTGCAGGCAGCACGATGATTAGTCGCAGCGATGCCCTGCCATACCAGGGGCGCAAGCTGGGACAGTTGCAGGTGACTGTTCAGGCCGGCGCGCACCATGCGGGTTCGGGCTCCGCTTCCATCACCCTCAGCCTGCCCATCACTGACATGGACACCCTGCACCACGACTTCAACTACTATAAGGTGCAACTGCCCTACTACAACACCACCTTCGGTAACCCGTCGGTCTACGACCATGCCAACCGCTATGCAGGCAACTACACCGACTATGTGGTTACAGGGTGGAAGATTACGGGGGTGGTCGGCGGCACGCCTGGCACCTTTGAGAAGCACTGGGAGCATGGCTACAACTTTGCTGACCGCTTCTGTACCAACAAGGATCTCTACAGCGTCAGTGGCCGTGTCTTCGCCCAGGGAGGTTACTACTATGTGCCCGAGGGGGTAACGGCTATCACCATCGAGGCCTACTGGGGCAAAGCTGTCTATTTGGAGTGCTATGACCACATGAATGAGCTTGTCGATGTCTCGAATGGTAATAATAGAAAGTTCGCACCAGCAGGCACTTGGAGCGCAGTCTCTTGGCCTTCCTACGACTGGAGCCTGTCCGATTATCCCCACACCGACCGCTTCCCAATCAACGGCCAGATGCAGGCAGGCACCACTGTCTACGACCAAGCTGTGGTACTCTTAACCAATCGGCATCACTATAATAAAGCGTCTGATAATTTTCTGTGTGACGGCGATGGCACAAAAGCCTACACCATAACTACGACCGATTTGGACTTCGACAACGAGCCTGACCACTACTTCGCGCTCGAGGTGGGCAGCAGTTCTACCGAAACGAAAATGCCCCAACTGCGCTTCGACTTTGTGCCAGTACCCGACCTCGGTATGGCTGCGAAAATCGAGAACACAGTACGCACTCCCTCTGTCGGCGTGTTGTGGTTGCGCGGACACTTCGAGGTTACAGAGACTTCGATAATTCACTTCAGCGAGTTCCGCTACGATGGTCGTAGAGAAACAACTAAGCTCACCTCACCGCTTATCCTAATGGCTGGCCAGTTCAACGAGTTTATATCTACCCTAAATGGTGATGCCGATCGCACGACCAACCACACGGAATACATCATCGTAGGCGGCCATATAAAGATGCGCTACATGGCCGAAGGCTGCCACAATTTGGGTAACAACTCGTATGCCACACGCCACTGCGCCATCAGCCTACTCGGCGGCGAGTATGGTGCTGTATACCTGTCAGGCATAGAAAACAGCGAAATAGCGAACAGTGGCTCAAAATATGTTGCCAATGAAGACAACCCTCACATCTATACCAATGGAGGCCACATAGGGCTGATGGCTGGTGCAGGCTCGGAGGCGGTGAACGGCGACGTGGTGTTCTCGGTAGACCATTCTATCATTGGTGAGTTCTATGGGGGAGGTATTAACAGTGTGCGCAAGGTGCGAGGCAGCATTCGCGTAACTATCAACAACAGCATCGTGTCCTATTATTGCGGTGGGCCGCAAACGGGCGACATGAACGATGGACAGACCATCACCACCAGTGCTACCAACACCTGCTTCGGGCGCTTTTTCGGTGCTGGCAATGGAGGAACTTGCTACGTGCAGACCAAATCGTACGACAATCAAGGAGCCAACAGCTCGCCAGGTTCAAGTGGTGATGGGAATTGGTGGATGGAAAGTTACACACCGCTATCTTCATCTTCGGCCAATAGTTTCCAGGCCAAATACCGCTTCTCAATATGGAGTATTCCCCCAGGAGACAACACCAATCACCCCGCACGCACCTATCTGTACAATGCGGTCTTCTCCGCCACCACCTCTCGCGACGTTAGCTCTACGCTCAACGGCTGCACGGTACTGACCGACTTTTACGGGGCGGGCAACCTGGGGGGCGTGCAGGGCAACGTTACATCCACCCTTACCGACACCCGCGTGCTGGGCAACGCCTATGGGGCTGGATACTCAGCAGCCATACCCTCCTTCTGGGTCTACACCAAGGATAACCTTACTCTGCCGCATCGCGACGGTGCCACAGGTATCTGCTATGACGGCGTTGTGGGCGACTCGGTATTGTACACGTGGAGTAACACCGAAACCACGACCCCTATCGGTTCGGCTGTGCGCAATGACCCGACAATAAGAACGAACTATCTGAAGACATCCGCGTCGCTCGAAAACTTGGGCGCAGTGCATGGCGATGTGCACATCACCATCACGGGCAATAGCCGCATAGAAGGCAGTGTGTTCGGTGGTGGTAATCAAAGCCGAGTGGAGGACAACACCGTGGTCAACATCACAGGCAATAGTTTCGTGGTAGGCAATGTCTACGGAGGAGGCAACCGCGGGGCAGTAGGAGGCAATACGGAAGTGAATATTGGAAGAAAATAAATGAGCGCAATGACCGTTATTCAGTCGGCTTTGGAGCGATAGTCGGACAGAAGGGATGCGTCCCCAGTTGCTCGTTGCGCGCCGAAGCTGTTTGGGACGGGAGTAAATAAAGAAGTGCAAACGATGCGAAGTGCATTGTCCTCGAACCGCTGAGCGCAGCGAGACACGAACGATATCGCTGCTGCAAATGCTTCGACAGACATTCGCTACAACCAGGGATGGAAAGCGCTTGGCCTCTAAAGATTGTTTGTTTTCATAAATCAATGTTGTTTGTTAATGAGCAAGGGGTCGTGCAGCAGGTGCAGCACGACCCCCTGTGTTTCCATTGCGGAGGCGTAGGCCATCCGCACTAATCGTGTACGGCCTGCCGTAGCATGCGGTACAACTCATTTATAAATCATCTTCTTAAGCTGCCTGTATGCCGTACGACATACAGGCACGCGCCCTACGGCTTACCCCCACATGCCGTACGGTGTAGCCCCACCTACTGTACGCCATGTGGCTCTATATTCAGCAGTACAAAATCGCTCGTTTGTAGTGAGCTTTGGCTTTCGGTCAACTGCTGTCATAGCGCTGCATTATGGGGGGAAGCATGCTGTGAAGCCCGCCCTGTGGCTACATTGCCAACGGATTTCCTGTCTGCAGCAGAAGCGGTGGCTCGTTGCCTGTGCGGACTGGGAATTTTTGTGGCAAACGGGTGGGTGGCGGAGTGCTGTGGTGGAGCCGATTATTTGTCGGTGAAGAATAATCTTTGTACATTTGTACCCAGAAAAGAAGGATGCACAGATGAAGGTTGTATGCGTAAGCGCCTGTAACTCAATACCCCCCCCCTGTGAGCATGGGTCTCTGAGGGGTGGCTTTTGCGCGGCGATAGCGTTGCATAACAGTCTGGCAACGCGTTGCAGCACACCTTCGAACAGTTCAAACATCTTATTTGCAGCATCTGCCTACGGGCTCGCCCCGATGGGGTGGGCATTGGCGCGGAGTGGGTCGTATGCGCTTCGCTCGGAGGCGTTCATGCAAAACAGTGGGTGCTGCACATCAAGTGGTTCACTTTTTAACACAAATATCACATGAAGACACGTACGTGTATTTGGGGGCTTATGAGCCTCCTGTTGGCTATGGGGGCTGTGGCTCCAGCCATGGGGCAGAGTAATGACGACATTGATGCTGAGATAGCACGGCTGAAGAAGATGCGTGAGCTGAAGCGGCTGCAGCGCGAAGTGGCTGCGGAGGATAAGCGTGGGGCGCGCATGGACCTGCCTTGCTACGAGAACTCGGTGGATGACGACGAGTACATCCGCGACCGTGGCATCGGTAAGGACAAGGACGAGGGTGAAGCTATCCGCCTGGCTATGGAAGACTGCAAGCAGAAGATGCGCATGAAACTGGAAGAGCAGGTGGTGGCCTTGACCGACAACTATTCGCACACGGTGAAGGGCAACACGGTGCCGCAGAGCACACTGCGCAAGTCGCAGTCGCTCTTCAGAGGCAAGGTGGACGGCGTGCTGAAGCGCTGCCGCAAGACGTGTGAGGATGTGATGCTCGACGAGTACGGCATGATACAGGCTTTCTACGCCATGGAGTCGCCCGTTGACGACTTCGAGAAGGAACTGATGAAGGCTGCCAAGCAGGCTGGATTGGACGAAAAGGCCTTTCGTGCCGCCTTCGATGAGACGTTCAAGAACTTTCCCACCAAAGAAGAGGAATGAAGCGTACGATGAGGAAACGGACTGCGGTGCGCGTGCTTCGAACTGTGGTTTTGGCAGCAGGAATGCTGTGTGCTAACCACCTAATGGCGCAGGACAGCGAACGCCCCAGTTGGCTGTTGACCACGCCCACGCCAGGCAACAGCACCTACTATTACCGCGTAACCCACGCTGAGGCACCCACCTACGAGAAGGCCTACGCCAAAGCTTTCGCTATGGCCATCATGGAGAGCTCTTGGAAGTTGGGAGTGGTGGTGGACAAGAAGGACGACGTGGCCGCCCTCGAGCGAGGTATCACGGCCAGCATCAACACCTCCGACATGCAAATGCGTCTGCCCCTAAACAAGGTGTGCGAGTGGCGTGAACGCAGTCGCACCTCGGCGGGTACTCACCTCTACGTCCTCTGGCAAGTGGCCGTGGCGGGCAATATCAAGCCCGAGTTCGAGCCGTTCAGCGACTGTCGGTAACCCCTCGACATCCCGTTGTACCATGTTTACAGCAATCAACAATCACAACACAATGAAAAAAGGTATTTTCCCATACATCCTGCTGGCTGCACTGTTGCTGCATGCGGTGTTGCCAGCTTTTGCGCAGAGCAGTGGCCGTCCTGGTTGGATAGTGCAAAAGCCGCGCGCCACCAACAGCACTTACATCTACGTGGTGGAGAGTGCCAAAGCCGCCACCGTGGAGGAGGGCGAGCGGATGGCCACCGAGAAGGTGGTGATGAACACAGCCCAGCGGCTGGGCGTGTGGACCACCGTGCAGGACGGTGCCGTGAAGTACGACGACACGCAGATGCGCAACCGGATGTACAAAGTGTGTTCCTATGCCGAGCCGTCGCGCGACAAGCAGGGCTACGTCGTCTACATGCTCTACCAAGTGGCTACGTCGGGCAACGTGTCGCCCATGTTCGACTACGACTTCTCGGCATGCCACGACACGCGCCAATACAGCAATGGCATGGCAGCACTGAAGAGCGCCATCATCCCCGGCCTTGGCCAAATGGGTAAGCGCCACTATGGAAGCGGTATTTTCACACTGCTGGGCGAAGCTGCCCTTGTGGGCGGAGCAGTGGGGACGTATATAGCGGCTGAGTATGATGTGAAGCCCGACTTGAACTCGGCCAAGATTACGGCAGATTTGGATCGGTTCCAGGAAAAATATGATGACTATCGTGTATTACGTGTGGCCAATGTAGCACTGTGGTCGGCGGCAGGAGCGTTCTATGTCTACAACATAGTGCGAGCAGCCACTATGACCCCACGCTACCGTCGCGACGCAGTGGCACTGGCTCCGACGGTGCAATTCGCCCCAGGCGATGTGGTTGCACCTGGACTGGGAATCACACTCAGTTTCTGAGCATGTAGAGAATCATTGTTCTTATTAATAATCGAAATTGCATCATGAATAGATATTTATTTCCCGTTATATTGGGGTTGGCGTTGTTGTTGAGCATGGCCTCATGCGTAAAAGACCCAGAAAGCATTGGCATCAGCAAGTCCATAGTCTACAGTGGACAACTTTACGATGTGGAGGCAGGAAACTATGTGAGTAATGCGCAGGTATCGCTCTACGGCAACGGACAGACTATAGGTTCGGTCGTTACGAGCGACGCGCAGGGGCGCTTCAACCTAAAGGTGGACGACATTCTGCAGGTGAGCTCATCTACCAAGTTGCGCATCACGACGGGCGGCACTTTCGAACCGCTCAGCGTATCTCTTGTCGGGTTGGGCAACCCGACATATAGTTATGGACGCCTTTCGCTCTATCGTCCAGGGCGGAACTACAGTTCATTAGCTTACTTCACTTTTAGCGGCCTAAAATACAAGGTGGCTCCAATATCCAATGCCCAGTATCAATATTCTTCATCGGGCTACCAATCATTCATCTCGTCGGCAAACATAGGTGGATACACCGATTGGGATATACCGACTTTGGAACAGGCTCAAGCTATGGGTGAGTTTGAGTATAAGCATACTACTACGTACAATATATATGAGGACCCCGCGCACGAGTCTGCAATAAAGTTGAAAGGGCTGGTGGGTATTCCATTCTACGCATATCAGCAAATTGACGATGAGCACATATACCTATATACGGTGCAATTGACAGGTTATTCCGATGGTATAACCGAAAAGCAAATCACCAGTGGAACCGCCAGCTCCACATCGGCCTATGTACTACTTGTGCGCCGAGACAGCTAAATGAATGGCGCAGCTATTGCAGTGCCGCTGTAGCACAAGCGGTGAAAAGAGGAGCGTACCCCACTCAGTTCTCGAACTGAGTGGGGTACGCTCCTCCTTCGTGCTTATGTGAGTTGCGCTTGTTGATTGTGCGCTACAGCCTATAGAACAGGCTGAGGGTGGCGTAGATGGGATAGAGTGTCTGCTCTACGGTGTGGAAGTCGTTATGCAGCAGGCTCGACAGTCCCCATTCTACGTGTGCATTGATGCCGATGTGCGGCCAGGGGGTATAGTCGGCAGAGAGAGCTATTCCCCATTGCAGGTGGTTCAGCTCGTTGCTGAAGTCGTAGGAGGCTTGCGTCTCCTCGGTGTCTCCAATGGTGATGCGCGGCCCAGCCGGTGTGCCCTGTCGCAGGTAGCCGTCGGAAGCCACACCCCCAAATCGCCCCTTCACTACTGCCGACAGGTAGGGACCCATGCGCACTGACCACTTTTGCCCCAGGTTGTAGCAGGCCTGCACGGGCAGACTCAAAGCCCACAGGTCTACTTCTTGATGCACATGTCCCGTGAAGTATCCCTCAATACTATTGTCGCCTTGCACGATGGCCATGTGGTAGCCCTGGGTGGTAACCTCTACGTCCATTGTCTTGCGGGCAGCACGCAGCCCAGCATACAGGCTCCAGTGGTTGCCAATAGGCAGGGCAGCGCCTGCACATACGGTGGGCGAGAGGGCCAAGTGAAAAGCGTCAACGCTTTGGATGGATTGAGGCATCGAAAGGGGGGTAGTGCCCCCTACGGCGTAGCCCACACCCAGCTGCAACTGTATGCTGTCGCTCTGTCCTCTTGCCTGTATGCCTCCGAGGAGCAGCATGAGGCACAGTGTTGTGCAGAGGAGGGCGTACCGTTGGACTGTACTATTCGGCCTCATAGGTAACCTCCACCTCGTCCACATAGAGGGTGCTGCCTATGGCACCTTCGAAGGTGTCTCCGTTTTTGCTCGACGAGAAGACGATGGTCATGCTGTATCCCTGACGTTGCAGTGCTGTCGCATCGGGGGTACAGTCCGAGAAGGTCATCTCGAATCGTGTCCACTCGCCTACGGCTGGCAACGATGCCACCTCAGCACGACTGATGATGTAGGGACTGGTCTCCAAGTCTTCGCCCGTAAGTACCAATGCGTTGCCGTCGGCATCCTCGTTGCGGAAGAAGAGGGCATATATACTGGCTTCGTCTACCTTGCCTTCCACCACCTTCATGGCAGAGTTGGTGAACTGCTCGCCAGGCTGATACTTGTAGTAGCCCACCACCTTAACGGGACGATGGTTGACTGGTATACCGAACTCGGTGGTGCGTAGTGGGTTGGTCATGACCTGCTCCACATTGAATCGACCCAGAAAGAGATTGCCTGCGGCAATGGGCTTGCCCATCATGCGTGCAAGGGTACCAGCGTCCTGTGTGCGAAGGCATGCGCTACGACCGCTGTAGCCGTTGTCCACCGAGCGGGTGGGATAGTCGGCAGGGGTGTAGGAGGAGTTAACGATGGCCACCCCTTCGTTGCCCGACGCCCATATGTGGTGCTTTGCGCCGTCGGCATCCACCTCGTAGAACACATGGTAGGTGGTTGTCTTGAACACCGAGCCCTCCACCGTATCTACATGCTCGAAACTATACCGGCTCGCTGGGGCGTAGGGCTCTTTGAAGGTAACGGTGTACTTGCGGTTCCACGCTCCGTCTTCTGAGGTAACGGTGTATACCACGCTCCCCTGCGTGAAGTCTTGCAGCGAACCGTTGGCGGGGCTGATGGTGGCACCTGCCGAGAGGGTGAATCGTAGGGGTATTGGGGGCAACTCGTCCAATGACAGGACGGTGAAGGTAAGTTCTTGCACGTTCGAGGGGATGTTCTCTATCCTCATGGCAGCGCTGCTGTAGAAGTACTGTTCGTACGCTTCGCCCTCCACCCAAGCACTGAGTATGTCGCATTCGGTGTGCTTTGCCTCCTCTTTCTTGCAGGAGGGGAATAGGCAAAATACAACTATCATTAGGGCTGTAAGCGTGGCCAACTGCAGTTTTTTCATAGTGTTATAGAGTAATTATAGTTCTTTCAATATAGGTGTAAAATAACAAATGATATCTCAATGGACTGCAGTATGGTGTTGAGTTCTGACCCATTGCCAGTGTTGCGGTCGGCAGTAAGACACCACTATTTGTACGCAAAGAATATTCCATGTGTTGTGCGGAGGCGTGTTTGCACGTTCTACTCTAAGATATTATTGGAACGTAGGGTACATATAGAAAAGAGCAAGTTTCCTCCTATCTTTCAATGGGGAATGAACTTGCTCTTCATAGCGATGGAGCGAAGTGAAGTACGACCGTCTTTGCGGAGGTTGAGTGGTTGAATATCACTTTCGCAGTCTGTTATTGTTTTAACCGCAGGCGCATTACGCGGTGGCCGTGGTACCACACGTCGCATTCTCCACCTTCGGCGGGTTGCAGCACGTAGCCGTTTAGGCTCTCGTGGTCTGCTTGTATGCGGCTGGTGGTAATGGTGAAGTTGTCAAGCGTGTCCACTTCGTCGGGGGAGAAGAGGTACAGGCAGTCGCCCGTGTACTGTGCGCTGAGTTCTCGCGTATCCAACTCCAGAGCATCGGCGCTGAGCAGGAGTGCTGCCAGCACGTCCATGTTCGCGGTTATGGTGTCTGCTTCGTTCAGTACAGCCGAGCAGTAGCTTGCCCAATAGCTTTCCACTACGTCGTAGTCGCCCTCTTTCAGCGTGGCCTCTTTGCAGCCATTCGAACAACCGACTCCCATCAGTGCTACTGCCATGCAGAGACCCATTCGCATCATCATTCTTTTCGTCTTCATTGCGTCCTGGTTTTATGTACACCTTATATATTATAGGTGTACGATTTTGGGTCATAACGTGCAGATGCGGCTGGTAGTATGTCTGCTATGGGTGGAGCACCAACGAGAGGGGTGCCATGAGGCAGTGGCGGGCTATCAGGGAAAAGTTCGTAATACTGCTGCTGTCTGCTTGAGCCAATAAGCATGCGTGTAGACTTCGGCTTGAGCGGCGGCAGCCTGCTCCTTGCCATACATCCAACGGGCGAAGTGTACACGGCAAAGTTCTCTGCTTGGAGGGTTAGCCTAACCGAGGGTGGCCCTAATCCCAATGCCATAAAGTACTTTGGTGTTGTCTCTGTGGGGTAGTTGTGCTGTCTTTGTGGGGTCGTTGTGCAGTCATGAAGTTTTTGAACTCAGCAGCGGTGAAAAACGTTGCGGACGTGTATTGGACTGCGAAACTGAGATGGTCGGTCTCTTTGGGGTGCGACAGGTTCTGGTGCATAGCTGTGGACGATGGGCCATACTGTCAGAAAGGCAATCGTAATCATCTGCAGTTGCCTTCGTGCGGCCGTTCGTGCACGCATCTCTTTCATTGGAGTGGCATGGCATTTTTTCATGGTTTTTGATGTTATGGCGTGTTCTTGATTTGACCGTGCAGAGTTAGGTGTTTTTTTTGATGGCGGTCGGTAGGGGTATAAATTTTATAGTATATTTACCAATAAATACTTCTGCGCCTGTCGTGATGTTGTGGTGAACGGGAGCTCTGTGTGCTGGTAAAGTTGCTGTAGGGTCTATTCGTTGGTGTCGCGGAGACAAGCACGTGGGTATATAAAAAGTGAGACAGTCCGTTCGGGGGGACTGTCTCACTTGGGGTGAGACGGCAAGAGTGTGCCGCCTCGTAATGAACGCTCTGTGGCTATTTGGCGTCGCGTCCGGCGCGGATGGCTGCAATGTTGGTGTCCACTACCTCTTGTCCTTTGCGGCCGAAGATGTTGCAGATGGCCTCTTCCAGCTCAGCGAAATCGATGCCCAGATATGGGGCAGCAGCACCCAAGAGCACCATGTTACCACGGGCATGGAGTTGCTTGGCTATCTCGTTGGCGTTGAAGCTGACGCAGTGCTTCAGTTTGCCCAACTCGGCGTTCACCTGCTCCATGGCGGGATAGTTCGTTATGTTAATGAAGGGGTCGCTGTTGGTGATTACCCATCCTTCGGGGCTGAGGAACGGCAGGTAGCGCAGTGCCTCCATTGGCTCAGAGCTGAGAATGATGTCGGCCTTCCCTTCGGGAATGACGTCAGAGAATATGGGTTCGCTGCTGATGCGCAGGTGGCTGAACACCGAACCTCCACGCTGGCTCATGCCGTGGATTTCACTTTGTTTCACATTCATGCCCAGCTTGAGGGCTGCATCGCTGATGATTTTGGCCACGGATACAATGCCGTCGCCACCTACACCGCACAATATGATGTCTTTTTTCATAATCGGTTATCTGTGTTTGTGAAGGGCGACGAGGGGAATGCCGTGCGGCTTCGTCGCCCGTGGTCCTGTCTATGCTTATTTGGCCGATACTCTTTTCTTGTTCTCGACGATACAGACGCGTTGCGGTATGATAACGCTTACTCCGTTGTAGGCGATCTCTTCCTCGAGTATCTTCTTAAATTCTTCGTGGTTCTTCTTCAAGGGCACTATGGTGCGGATGTGGTCGGGATCGACGCCAAGCCCCTTGCAGATGTTGAAGAGTTTCATATTGGCGCTGCTGGGTTGGCCACCAGTCATGGCGGTGATGTCGTTGTCGAGTATCATCACAACCACGTTGGCTTTTTCGTTCACGCAGTCCAGCAGACCCGTCATGCCGCTATGGCCGAAGGTGCCGTCGCCTATGACTGCCAGCGAGGGGAAGATGCCCATCTCGGCTGCTCCCTTTGCCATAGTGATAGAGGCTCCCATACAGACGGTGGTGTTGATGGCGCCCATGTTAAATCCAAGTGTGTAGCAACCGATGTCGCCAAACACGCGGCCGTGCTCGTACTGTTTCATCACTTCGATGACTGCTTCATAACTGTCGATGTGGGGGCATCCTGCGCAGAGTGCCGGTGGGCGGTTGGTAACCACAGCGGGTACTGCGGCGCCGCTCTCCATAGGCTTGCCTAATGCTTTGGCCACCTTCTCGGCGTTGAGCTCGCCGTCTCGGCGGATGGTCTCGTCAAGGCGTCCGTGCACGGGCTTGCCTTTGCCGAGGAATCCCTTGATGTGCTCTTCAACAAAGGGCTGACCGTCTTCGAGAACGAGCAGGCTGTCGCACTCGTCGTAGAGTTTGCTCAGTAGGCTGTAGGGCAACGGGTACTGGGTGATTTTAACCACGGGGTAGGGGCAATGGCCGTCAGGATAATTCTCCATAAGGTAATTGTATGCAATACCAGTGGTGATGATGCCCAGCTTCTTGTCTGCTCCTGCAATGTAGCGGTTGTAGCCGCTTTCTTCACTGCTCTTGGTGAAGAGGGGCTGCTTGTCAATGAGCTCACGATACAGGCGTTTTGCGTTGACGGGCAGCAGCACGAAGCTCTTCGGGTCGTTGGGGTAGCTTATTGGGTTTTGGGGCAGCGCCTCGCGACGTTCCACACCGGCGCGGCTGTGTGCCAAGCGGGTTGGTATACGCATCAGGATGGGGGTGCCCAACTTCTCGCTCAGTTCGTAGCCGAAGAACACCATGTCATACGCTTCTTGTTGGTTCGAGGGCTCGAGCATTGGAATCATGGCCCAATGACCGTAGTAGCGGCTATCCTGTTCGTCCTGCGAGGAGAACATGCTGGGGTCGTCGGCTACCACGATAAGGACACCCTTGGTGCCGATGATAGCGGCATTCATGAAAGGGTCTCCGCAAACGTTCAGTCCGACGTGCTTCATGCAGGTCATGGCTCTTTTGCCTGCGTAGGCCACTCCCAGGGAGGCCTCGAGGGCGGTCTTCTCGTTAGAGCACCAGTTCGCTACGATGTTCTTCGCTTTTGCTTCTTTCGACTTAATCACGTACTCGGTGATTTGGGTCGACGGCGTACCGGGATAGCTGTTGATGGCACTGCCACCAGCGTCTATGAATGCTTGGGCTATTGCTTCGTCGCCCAGGAGGAGTGTTTTTTGCATAGTGTGCTATGTTTAGGATGTATACAACAATACAATGTATTTCTTTGCAGGTTGCAAAGATACAACATTTTTCTGAATATGTGCGCTGTTGCTGGTGCAGATGGCGCGCTGTCGCTGGTCAGGTGGTGTGCGAGCGTAGGGGTGGGGCTGTTGCGGTGGGGCGGCGAGCGCCGATGTGTGGGCTGCTTAGCGCAGGGCATTCAGCAACCACTGTGCCATCATTTCGAGGGCTTCGGGGGCGAAGGTCTCCTCGATTAGGAGGTATTCCTCGGTGTGGCCGGTGGTGCAGTGCTGGAAGAGGTGGTTGAGGCCGTTCAGCTGGTGGGTGGTTGCGGTGGTGTGGGTGGCGAGCCGTGCTATGGCGGGCAGGTTGTCGGCGGCCAGCACCTGCCGGTCCAGGCTGCCGGTCATGGCCAGCAGGGGGCAGCGCACGCGCCCCATCCACTGTGCTGGGTCGAGGCTTACAAAGGTGCGCATCCAGGGAATGTTCAGTTGTTGTGCCAGGGCGAAGGCGAAGCCTTTGGGTAGCCCTACGCTGTCGAGTGAGGTCTGAGGCAGTCCGCTGTGCTGCTGCTCGTCGGCCACGATGGTGCGTACGGCTGCGGTGAGGTCGGCAGGGGCTACGGCGCTCAAGGTGTCGAGGCACCGCTGCATGATGTGCAGCCGCGTGGTGAGGGCTTGGGGGTTGGCTTCGGCGTAGAGGGCGCGGTTTTGCTGCAGCAGCACGTCGCGTCCGCTGCATCCCTGTCCGCCCAGTAGGACGATGGCGGCCACGTGGCGGTTGCGCGCGGCTATGAGCGAGGCGATGGTGGCTCCCTCGCTGTGGCCTACGATGCCTACGCTGTGGCGGTCGATGCGCGGATGACGGCGCAAGAGGCGCAGTAGGGCTTCGGCGTCGTCGGCAAAGTCGAGGGTGGTGGCATCTTCTACCGGTCCGGTGGATTGGCCTACGCCGCGGTCGTCGTAGCGCAGGGTGGCAATGCCGTGGGCGGCCAACTCTTCGGCTATCACGAGGAAGGGCTTGTGGTGGAAGAGGGTCTCGTCGCGGTCTTGTTGGCCGCTGCCGCTCACCAGCAGCACGGCGGGTGCACGGCTGCCGGCCAGTGCTTGGCGGGGCAACGCTAAGGTGCCGCTGAGCACTACGGTACGTCCCTCGCGGTCGGTGCGCTGCAGCGTAACGGGCTCTTCGGTGAAGGAGTAGGGGGGCGAGGGTGTTTGTGGCCGGTTGAGGTGGAGCAGTGTGTCGGCAGGGCGGAACACGATGGGACAGTTCAAGGCGCGCTGGCGCACGCTGCCGTGCCAGGTGCTGTCGGCTGGGTGGTAGACCAGTTGCAGCCGCAGTGCGAGGCTTTTGGCCGACAGGTGCAGGGTGTCGCTTGCGCGGCGGTAGGTGCTGACGGGCAGCGGCTGTGTCGACTGCAGGGGGCTGTAGAGTTGCGGGGCTGCGGTGTCGGTGCCGAGGTGCAGCGAAAGGGGCAGCGACACATCGACTATCCAGCCTGTCCACCAGCCCGATTGCGCGGGACCGAGCTTAGGCATCATGAGGCTCACCAGCAGCGTCAGGCCGAGGAGGATGTGCTGTACGGGGGCGAAAGGTGCGCAGCGGTTCATGGGCGGGTGGGGGATGAAGGGTTGTTGCGCCAACGGAGGGTCTCCACTAAGTGTATGAGGTCCTGCTGCAGGTAGTCCAGCACAGGTGCCAGGCTGTCGTTGCGCGGTGGGCAGTCCAGAAAGAGCGAACCGCGCAGAAAGTGCTGCACACTGTCGGTGGCCCAGAACTGGAAGGTGCTGGCCACTGCGCTGCCTTTCAGCCTGTAGGTGGTGGCAAAAACGCGCGCTGCCGCGTCAATGTACTGTTTCTCCTCTACGCCCGAGGTCTGGTCGAAGTGCATCTTCAGCAGGCGGTAACTGGTGTCTATCTGGTTGGGCAGGTCGGCAGGCTTGCGCAGGGGCTTGTAGCTGAGGTACACCAGTCCGCGGTAGTCGGGATAGGTGAGGTCGACCCATATCTCGGAGGCGTTGCGCCGCTTGACGGTCATCTGTGCATCGGTGGCGCGCTCAAAGCGGAAGGGGAGCACCGCGGTGTCGCAGAGGGTGTAGGCCTTGTCGGGCAGGTCGAGGCGCACGAAGGTACGCGGTTTGGGGGTGTAGTCGTCGCCTGTGCACGCGGCGCACAGTAGGGTGCACAGCAGGGCGGTGGCGAATAGGTGTCTTTTCATTGCTTCGCAGTAGGTTGTGCCCTAAGCGGTGTGGGACTGACCCAGCAACGCCGCAGGCGGTAACGGAGTGCAAAATTACGCAAAAAGGCCGACATGGCACCCCCATGCCTCGGCGCGAGGGGGCGCGTGGTGCCGCCGGACAGGTCAGCATAGGCCCTGCGGCAAAATATTAAAACGACTACGGGTGTTAAATTCCGTCTGTGTGGGGACGACGGCCGAGGGCTGCGGTCGGCAGCACGGTGTGTCGCACGGCAGCTGCCTCGATGCCGTACGGCAGCCGTCCCGATGCTGTGCGGCATTGGGGGCAGATGTCGTACGGCATGTGGTGTGCACAACAAGGTGGAATATAGTAAATTCGCTGCATGGTGCACGGCGTGCCGTACGGCAGCGGGGGGTGCTGCCCTACGGCAGGGGCGGCTGGGCTCAGTTGTTAAAAGGGCGAAATCGAACGGTGAGTGGGGCGGAAGCACCGCGGCAGAAAGGGGAGGCAACGGGCGGTTGCGGTTGCAAAGGTACGACGATTTTAGCATTTCGGACGAGGAGAGATCCTGTTTTAACAATTGGACTCTATCTGGCGTGCAGCACGGGGCGAAGGGCGGCGCGCCAACGGACGCAGGGCGTGTGGGCCACGCGTGTGTAAAAAAACATGTATCTTTGCACCGTCAAAACACGAAGTATAACCAACAAAAACCAGACGCAACTATGAAACGCACATTCTTGGCCTGCATGATGACAGTAGCTCTGTTGGGCTTTGCAGCCTGCAAGTCGGGCGAAGACAAGAAGGACGAAGAGAACAAGCACTACGCTGAGCAGATGGTGGGCGACTACGACGTTGTCTACAGCGGCACTGTTACGGTCAATGTACCTACCGAGGGCGAGCGCTCTGTTAACATTCCGCAGCGCAACACCACGGCCACCCTCTCCCTCGACGGCGACGATGGACACGTGAAAATGGTGATGGACCGCGTAACTACCACCGGTTATGTGGACAAGGAGGGTCTGCACCTTGATTCACAGAACGCCAACGACCTCTTGTCGAGCATTGGTCTCCCAAGCGAGTTCTCTTTCCTCCAAGGGCTGCAAGCCGATATTACCATCAAGTACACCACCGCTCCGCTGCTGAGCAAAAGTGCCACCTCTTGGAATGGCAACTTCAGCGGCAACGTGTCGTACTCCATTGTTACAGTGCCCGTCAACGGCACGCTGAACTACACGGCCACCAAGAAATAAGGCTGTGCCGTATTTTGAATCTGCAGTAGGTGCAGGCGCACAGCGCGTTGCCCCCTATTGTGTTGCAACAGATAACCATACGTTAACAGTAGAAAAACCATCCCTATGAGACTATTTCACATTCCCACACGCCTTGCGCTGCTGCTTGGCTGCCTCGTGCTGTTTGCCACAGCCTGTACCGAGAAGGAATACACCATCACCGTGAGTTCGGCCGACGGGGCCATGGGCAGCGTCTACGGCGGCGGCGTGCATGCCAAAGGTGTTAAAACCGAGATAGGGGCCCGCCCGGCCGAAGGCTATCGCTTCGACCACTGGCAGGACCAGAACACCGACAATCCGCGCACCATCACCGTGGAGAGTGATGCTTCGTACACAGCCTACTTCGCCTTGCGCGGTGCGGACGAGCAGGACACGAGCAGCCGCCCCTCCAACAGCTGCACCATCGTGGTGCGCACCGACAACCCAGACCAAGGCAGTGTGTCGGGCGGTGGTACCTTCTTGAAGGGCACACAGGTAACCATATCGGCCACTCCAGCAGAGGGTTTTAGATTTGTTCGTTGGCAAGACCACAACACCGACAACCCGCGCACCTTCGTAGCCGACACCAGTGCCGAGTTTGTAGCCTACTTTGCCGAAGTGAGCCCCGAGCCAGAACCCGACACCACCACGTTGGCCGACCGCATAGTGGGTCGTTATGATGTGGGCTACATCGCCGTGGCTACCTACACGTTGCCCATACTGGGCGAACAGCACTACACTTCGGACACCCTCTACGACCCCGCCACCATCGCCCACGGCAACACGGCGGACAGTGTCGTGATGACCTTCAGGGGAACGGTTGTGCCCGGCAGCGTGGACGAGCAGGGACTGCACCTGGCCGACATGCACATTGAGCAGACGGTGGAGGGAATACCCGTCAACTTGAGCGTGCACCACCCCGTGATTTCCATCGCTGAAGAAGGCCTCCTGCAGTGGACCTCCACGGCTCAAGGCAGCGTGGTCTACAATGAGGTGTCCATCCCCGTTACGGGCACCATCACCTTCATTGCGACCCGCATAGAGGAAGACGAGTGAAATTCGCCTCTGCGCTGTAGCGCAGAGCAGTTGATGATGCGCCACAAGTCTGACGGCATCCCCACAGGCAGAAGACCCCTGCCGAGGGGGGATGCCTCTTTTTTTTGTTGGTTGTCGGCTCTAAAACCGAACATATTCGGTGTAGAAGTTGTGTTTTAATCGTGGTATTTGTATTAGAATTTAATTTTTAATTTCGTTGTAAATTATTGATTTTATTCTATGATTGATGCGTGTTTACTGAACAGAGAAGAATAAATTTGTTATGTAAAGAATTATATGTATCCTTGCGCTTGGTTTTAGTTGTTGCACTGTATGTAGGATGTTATGGCGCGCAAGCATCCAAGGTATACAGCAGATGTGATGATTGGAGCCCGGCAAGTGGAGTTTTTACGGCGTAGACCTGGTCTTTTATCTGCTTGCTGCATCCACAAGGCCTCTCTACGTGTTGGTCTATTTTATTGTTTAATGTCTAAATGTGATTTAAGACAGATGAAAACACTTAATGCAAGAGGCATAGCCTCAAGGAAGAGCTGCAAAGCAGCGTTAGTATTAACAATGGTAGGTGCGTTGGTCATGGCGGGGTGCTCTAAAGACGAACCGATTGGTGTCAAATAAACAGAAAGGGAGGACATCATGAAGAAGATCTTTTACAGGCTCCTTGTAGGAGTCGTGATGGTGAGCACCGCGATGCAGGTGCAGGCACAGATGGACAAGCCGAACAACAGCGTACGGATAGGGTGGAGCTATATGCCGCTTGCCCCGACTGACCCACAGCAGGATGGGTTGAGTAACCGTGTGATATACGGCAACGGGTCTCATGCAGCTACCGTAGAGTATACGCATCGGATAGGAGAACTATTCAGTGTGGGAGCATACGCAGGTGTCGGAGGGTATACCTATATTAAGTACCCCGATGAAACACCAAGCATCAGCAATCCATACGACTATGCAAAGGACGCAGTGATGGTACGGTTCGGTGTGAGTGGACAGGTGCAGTTGCTGCCGTTGATGGGGGTGGAGACCACGTGTTTGGATGTGTATGCAGCAGGTAGGCTGGGTAGTGTGCGCCTGTACTACAACTGGATAGAGTATGGGGCAGGTGTAGGCGCTACGCTCAACATTACGCGCAACATAGGCCTGTACGGCTCCTGCATGTGGGGCAGATACTGGGCCGCATTGGATGATGCGAATGTGTATCGCGCCAACCTCAACACGCAGTTGGGACTACAGTTCAGCTTCTGAGACTGAACGTAGCGCAAGAGGGCATTCCCACAGGCAGGCGACCCCTGCCGAGGGGGAATGCCCTCTTTTTTGCGCCGAAGGACGGAATATAATTATGGGAAAAGAGGCCAACTTTGCACGCATGAGGCATGACGGCAGCGACACCTGATAATATAATAGGTGTATGCAGATGGGGAGGAGGCAGAGGGGAAAGTATGGCCGAATGCAAGGGCCGCAAGCGGCGGTGGCGAGGGATAAGGAGGACTGTTTCGGGGAGGAAAGGTAAAAGAAATTTGGTCGGTTGATAAAATGTTTGTACTTTTGCAAACTCTTTGTGGAGCATGTAGAGCCAATTAATACCCGTTCATGCGCTGCATGTCAACACAAAGGAGAACGCAAACCGCTACGCAGTGAGCAAGGTGGGTTGAGCAAAGAAAGGGTGCATTATCCGTCGGCACTATGCTCATCTTCCCCAGGCACGGCAGCACAAAAGACAAAGAAGAAAAAATGGATTATCTAAGCTACAAGACGGTATCGGCCAACAAGGCTACCGTACAGAAAGAATGGGTTCTGGTGGATGCAGAAGGCCAAACCGTGGGTCGCCTCGCCACAAGAGTTGCAAACATCCTGAGGGGAAAGACGAAGCCCTCGTTTACTCCACATGTGGATTGTGGCGACAACGTCATCATCATCAATGCCGAGAAAGTGGTGTTCACCGGCAAGAAGATGGAGAACAAAATCTACCAACGCTATACTGGTTACCCAGGAGGACAGCGCGAAACGACGCCGGCTAAGGTGCTGGCTACGCATCCGGAGAGAGTTCTTGAGCATGCAATACGCGGTATGCTCCCCAAGAACCGCTTAGGTGCTGCTCTTTATCGCAACCTGCATATCTATGCTGGTGCAGAGCATCCTCATCAGGCACAGAATCCTAAAGTAATCAACATTAACGACATCAGATAAGGAGTAGTCTCATGGAAGTAATCAACACTATTGGTAGAAGAAAGACCGCTGTGGCTCGCATCTACATGACCCCTGGCAACGGTAATATCGTAGTAAACAAGCGCGACTACAAGGAGTATTTCCCAACAGGTCCCCTACAGTTCATCGTGAACCAGGCCTTCCAGGTGGCAGGTGCAGAAGGTAAGTGGGATGTGAAGGCTAACCTCGACGGCGGTGGAATCACCGGTCAGGCTGAGGCTCTGCGCATGGCTATAGCACGTGCTCTTTGCGAGAACAACATTGAGGATCGTCCTGCTCTTAAGGCTAAAGGCATGCTGATGCGTGATCCCCGTATGGTGGAGCGCAAAAAGCCGGGTCGTCCAAAGGCACGCAAGCGTTTCCAGTTCAGCAAGCGTTAGTATGCTGCTGCTCGTCCTGTGGGACGGCTGATGAAGAGAACATATTGTTTAGTATCCAAATTGCAGCGACTCCACGGTTGGACTACCCTGCAATTGGTAATGTAAGGAATGTAAACAAACTATTTAAAACAAATGAATCAACTCACTTTCGAAGAATTGCTTGAGGCTGGTTGCCACTTTGGCCACCTCAAGAGGAAATGGAATCCCAAGATGGCTCCCTACATTTTCAAGGAGCATAACGGCATTCACGTTATTGACCTGCAGAAAACCATCGCTAAGGCTGATGAGGCTGCTGCAGCACTGAAGCAGATTGCCAAATCGGGAAAGAAAGTTTTGTTCGTGGCCACCAAGAAGCAGGCCAAGGACGTGGTGGCCGAGATGGTGAAGACCGTTGATATGCCATTCGTTACCGAGCGCTGGCCGGGCGGTATGCTCACCAACTTCACCACCATACGCAAGGCTGTGAAGAAGATGAACAACCTTGACCAGATGATGAAGGACAAGGACTTCAACGCTATATCGAAGCGTGAACGTCTGCAGATACAGCGCGAACGTGCCAAGCTTGACAAGAACCTCGGCAGTATTGCTGACTTGACTCGCTTGCCGAGTGCACTTTTTGTGGTGGACATCAACAAGGAGCATATTGCTGTGGCTGAGGCTCGCCGTCTGAACATTCCGACGTTCGCTTTGGTTGACACCAACACCAACCCCGAGCTCATTGATTTCCCCATCCCAGCCAACGACGACGCATCGAAGTCGATTGCTGCTATCCTCAAGTATATGATTGAGGCTATCCAAGAAGGTCAAGCTGAGTATCAGATAGACAAGGATACGCGCAAGGCTGAGAACAAGGAGGAAGCTGCTGAAGCTGACGAGGTGGAGGCTGGCGAAAGCGAAAGTGGCGAAGAGAAGCTGGAGCGCAAGGATGGTAGAACTCGCCGTCCGAGAAGAAGCGCTCAGAAAGAAGACTAAGCCCTCTTCGGCAGAACGATAAGAAGGATAAAAACAAATCACTATCAATTCAGAACATCTAACATGGCAAACATAACAGCATCTGATGTCAACAAGCTGCGCCAAATGACTGGCGTGGGTATGATGGACTGCAAGAAGGCTCTTGTAGAGTGCGATGGCGACTTCGACAAAGCGATTGATTTTCTCAGACAGAAGGGTCAGAAGATGGCTGCCAAGCGCGCTGACCGCGATGCCAATGAGGGCTGTGTTCTCGCCAAGACCGATGGCAACTTCGGTGCTATGCTCATGCTGAGCTGCGAGACCGACTTCGTGGCAACGAATGCAGACTTTGTGGCATTCACACAGTCTATTCTTGACAACGCCCTGCAGCAGCGTCTCACCTCGAAAGAGGCTGTGATGGCTATGCAACTGGGTGGCCGCGCTGTGGCAGACTGCATCACCGACCAGATAGCAAAAATCGGTGAGAAGATAGAGTTGGCACACTACGAGACCGTGGAGGCTGCCAAAGTCTACGCATACATCCACCCAGGCAACCGTATGGCTTCCATCATCGGCTTGAACAAGGAGGGCTTTGACGAAATAGGCCACAACGTGGCAATGCAGGTCGTGGCAATGCGCCCTGTAGCCCTCGATGCCAACAGTGTACCGCAGGAGATCAAGGACAATGAGTTCAAGGTGGCCGTAGAGAAGACCAAAGAGGAACTCATTGGCAAGGCTGTTGACGCTGCACTGAAGAAGGCTGGCATCAACCCAGCCCACGTGGATAGCGAAGAACACATGGCTTCGAACGTAGGTAAGGGCTGGATTACCGAAGCACAAGTGAATGAGGCTCGCGAGATTAAGGAAAAAGTGGCTGCAGAGAAGGCTGCTTCCCTTAATGAGGCTCAGATTAACCAGATTGCAAACGGCCGCCTGAACAAGTACTACCAAGAGAATACCCTGATGGAGCAGGAGTATATCATGGAAAGTAAAGTGAAGGTAAAAGACTTCATTGCAAAGGCAGACAAGGAGCTTTGCTGCACCGCATTCAAGCGCCTTGAGCTTGGTGCATAGCAAAGTCGTTCGTTTCACATCATGAACAAGGCTCGGCTCGACTTCTTTGAGATGTTGAGCCGAGTTTTTTGATGGGTAGAGGGGTGTTTATGATGACGAACTGGAACTTGAACAGGGGGCAAGAGTTGCGTGTGGAGGCTCGACGGGTGGACAGGGAGAATGCGCAGCAGTCAAGTACTGTAAGACATGGTACGTTCAAATGATAATCGCAGATTGGCAATAGCCATCGTGTTGGCGTTGGTAGTCAGCTTCTCCGCGATGGCGAATGCGGTGGGGTTGAAGGATGTGCCAAAGTTGTGGCCGCAGGTGATGGCAACCTGCGCAGGGGCTATTGTAGTGGTTGTTGTAACTATGCTGCTGATGCGTGGACAACGTGTGACGGAAGAGGAGAAGGAGAAGAGCATTAAAATACACGAGCGCAAGGTGGAGGTGTATGCACGTTTTGTGGTACGCATGTACAAACTTTTGGCCAGCGACAAGATGAGTTGTGGCGGTTTTGTTAGCCTTCGTACAGTAATTTCTGGGTCGCTCATATTCTACTTGTCGGACAAAAATCGGAAGCGGCTACTGGGTGAGCTCAACGGGATGCGCAATATATGCGACGAGAAAGAAATGGTGGCTGTGTTTGCTCGTATTACCTGTATCCAGCAGGACGACTGGAATGGAAACGAGCGAAGTGGGGCAGGCGGAGAGCAGATGCAGGTGGGTATGTGGAGCCGATTTGGAGATTTGGCACTATGCAGTGCGAACATGATGAGTGGTAGGGAGGTGATGTATGGCTAAGAAGCAACGCTATTATGTGGTTTGGCAAGGTGTGCAGCCTGGTATATACACGACTTGGGAGTACTGCCGCAAGCAGATTGACGGGTTTAAGGGAGCGAGATACAAGGCGTTTGACTCGTTGGCACAGGCTGAGGCTGCTTTCAAGTTGCCTCCACCCCCAATACAGAGGCAGTCTAAGGTGGGCGAGTTAGAACCTATGACCGCTGACAATTTTGAACGTTATTCGGGACCTGGAGGCCCTGAACTGAATAGTATAGCTGTGGATGCAGCTTGCAGTGGCAATCCTGGAGTGATGGAGTATCAAGGGGTATACGTGGGGTCGAACACGCGCCTGTTCCACTTCAAAGCACCCAAAGGTACAAATAATATAGGTGAATTCTTGGCGATAGTTCATGGGTTGGCCTACATTAAAAACCACCGACTCGAGGTGCCCCTATATTCCGATTCGGTCAATGCCATCAATTGGGTGCGTGCAAAGCAGTGCAGGACGAAGCTCAGACATGACCAAGATACGGCTCAGTTGTTCGACGTGATTAGAAGAGCAGAAAGCTGGCTGCACAACAATCAGTATACAACTAGAATACTGAAATGGGAAACAGAACGTTGGGGCGAAATACCTGCTGACTTCGGTCGCAAGTAGTCGGCAGCGAGTTGAGCAGATCGGAACTGAGGAATGTTGGATTGATTTTTCTTCTCTTTGCTGATGAATACGCATCGAATGCCCATACCGTCCAATAGGCTGCGTGATATCGAGCAGTACTTTTATGCTCAACTTGCTGATTTGTATGCTGACGGAGAGTTGCGCAGTATGTGGCGGCTGCTGGTGGAGGGTTTCTTGGATTGGACAACGGTGCAGTATCTATTGCACCGCGATGAGCCTATCAACCAATCAGACTTGCTGCGTTTCTACTGGGCGGTGGAGGACTTGAAAAGGAGGAAACCTATACAATATATTATTGGGTACACCCAGTTTGCTGGTTGTCGCATTGAGGTGAACAACCACGTGCTTATTCCGAGGCCAGAGACAGAAGAGATAGTGGAGCAGATAACGGTAGCGTGCCATGACTTAGGGCGAGTGATGGATCTGTGTACAGGCAGCGGATGTATAGCCATCGCGTTGGCAAAACGTTATGAAGGGGCTGAGGTGTGGGGTGTTGACGTGGATGACCAAGTGCTCCAGGTGGCGCAAAGGAATGCTGAGGAGAACGAGGTCGAGGTGCGGTGGATGCAGGCAGATTTGTTGCAGCACACGGCGAAGTTGCCTGAAGGAGAATTTGATTTGGTGGTGAGCAATCCACCCTACATCACGCCCAGTGAGCGCGAAGCAATGGAGGACAATGTGCTGTTGTATGAGCCAGAGCTGGCACTTTTTGTCCCCAATGAAGACCCATTACTATTCTACCGAGTGATAGCAAACCGCTGTCGGTCGTTGTTATCACAGCGTGGTATTCTTGTTTTTGAAATCAACGAGTTGTATGGTAAACAAACGCTGGAAATGCTATCGGAACTGAACTACAGAGCCGAGTTGAGAGAGGATTTCAGAGGTCGCCCTCGCAGCGTTTGGGCTCAATACCAGTAGGGGAAGTGGGGGCGGAGGAGTATTACTCCTTGACTTTACTATCAAGCCAGATGGTTACAGGCCCATCGTTAATCAGCGACACTTGCATGTCGGCTCCGAATTGGCCTGTGGCAATGGGGTGGCCAAGCAGTTGGGAGAGGCATTGCTCGGTTTGCTGATAGATCGGTAGGGCGATTTCGGGACGGGCGGCGCGAACGTAGGATGGGCGATTGCCACGTCGGGTGGAGGCCATGAGTGTGAATTGGCTTACGAGTAGGATATTCGTGTTGTCAATGTCGGTCAGTGGTAGGTTCATCACCCCCTGGTCATCGTCGAAGATGCGCATACGCGTTATCTTTCCGCACAGCCATTGTATATCTTCGTCGGTGTCGCTGTCCTCGATGCCCAGTAGCACCAGTAGCCCCGTGTGGATGTGCCCCACATCTACTCCGCTGATGCTGACTGAGGCTTCTTTTACGCGCTGAATTAATGCCCTCATGATGCGCTGACGATAGAGAGTTTGGCAAACTTCAGCATGAGTTGTTTTTCACCAACCGTGTCGAAGTTAATAAGTGCTTTGGTACTGTCGCCAGTGCCCTCAATGGAAATGACTGTGCCACGTCCGAACTTGGCGTGCTCTACTATCATGCCAGCTTGGATGGCGGAGATGGCTGCTGGACTGTTGGTAGTGGGTGCCGATGTCTGCACGTTTTGTGGTCGCGACTGTTGCACCGTGGTGCGTCCAGTAGCGGAGGGTGAGGCTTGGGCGTTGCCGATGCGCCGTATGAAGCCTTTGCCTGGCAGTTGTCCTGGCTTTGGGAAAGGCGATTCTCGCCGTGGCATTTGAATGTAGTGGGGGTCGATTTCTTCGACAAATCGTGAGAGTTCCTGAAACGAGGCGTTGCCGTACTGGTATCGCATAGTAGCATAGCTCAGCGTCAACTGCCGCTCGGCCCGTGTAACGGCCACGTAGAAAAGGCGTCGCTCTTCTTCTAATTCTTGGCGCGTGTTGACTGAGAGAACGGAGGGGAAAAGGTTCTCTTCCATACCGGCTACAAAAACATAGGGAAATTCGAGCCCTTTGGCAGCATGGATGGTCATCAACGACACGCGGTCTGCGTCCTTGTCCTTATCCTTGTCTTCCGAAGTGATTAAAAGAACCTGTTGCAGAAACTTGTCGAGGGTTTTGATGTCGGATATGGGTGCCGTGTCGGGTTCATCACTCAGCATGTCGGGCGTGATGAGGTCCTCGTCTTCACAGAACTCCTGTATTCCGTTGAGCAATTCTTCGATATTCTCTATGCGGTTAGGGTTGTCGGGGTCATCGTCATCACGCAGGGCGATAAGGATGCCCGATGCATTTACCACTTGGCGTGCCAAGTGGTAGGCGTCGGTGTCGGGAACTAAGGCCGAGAACATTTTGATGCGGGTCGTGAAGGCTTCAATTTTTTGCATGATGGAGCCACTGATGCCCAGCCCAAAGGAGGGAAGGTTCTCCAACACGGTCCAGACGCTGATGTCGTTGTCAGCAGCTGCAAGTCGAATGCGGTCGATGGTCGTCTGGCCAATACCACGAGGGGGATAGTTGATGATGCGCAGCAGCGATTCATCATCGTGGTTGTTGATGACCAGTCGTAGGTAGGCCAGTACGTTCTTGATCTCTTTGCGACTGTAGAAGGAGATGCCCGCGTAGATATGGTATGGAATATTGAGCCGACGCAGTGCTTCTTCGAGGGAGCGAGACTGGCTGTTGGTGCGGTATAGTATGGCAAAGTCGCGGTAGTTGGCGTTCTCGCCCAAGTGTGCTTGCGCAATGGCATCGGCCACCTGTTGTCCTTCATCCTTCTCGTCACGTGCACGTATTAGGCGTATGGGGTTGCCCTGCCCGTTGTCGGTCCATATCTCTTTCTTAATCTGGTCGCGGTTGTTTGATATAATGGAGTTGGCTGCGCCGACGATGTTCTGGGTGGAGCGATAGTTCTGCTCCAGTTTAAAGAGTTTGACGGTAGGATAGTCGCGTTTGAAGTTCAGGATGTTCTGAATATTGGCTCCACGAAAGGCGTAGATGCTCTGCGCATCATCGCCCACCACACAGATGTTCTGCAAGCGGGCGGCCAGTTTGCGAACGATGAGGTACTGGGCGTAGTTGGTGTCTTGGTATTCATCCACCATGATGTAGCGGAAACGCTCTTGGTACTTCAGCAGCACGTCGGGAAAGTCGCGGAGGAGTATATTGGTATTGAAGAGCAGGTCGTCGAAGTCCATCGACATAGCGTTGCGAAGCCGCTGATTGTAGAGACGGTAGATTTCGCCTATCATGGGCTTGCGGGCAGATTGGTCGCTCTGTTGTATTTCGATGTCTTTGGCGTAGTCGGCAGGCGAGATGAGGTTACTCTTGGCCATCGAAATGCGGGCGGCAACGTAGCTTACGTTGTAGGTCTTGGGGTCAAGACCGAGTTGCTTAATGATTTGTTTGATGGCCGATTTGCTGTCGTCCGTGTCGTAGATAGTGAAGGAAGAGGTGTAGCCCAAGTGCGATGCCTCAGAGCGCAGGATGCGGGCAAAGACCGAGTGGAAGGTACCCATCCAGATGTTGCGAGCGCGGCTGCCTACAAGTTTTATGATGCGCTCTTTCATCTCGCCAGCGGCCTTGTTGGTGAAGGTTAGTGCCAAGATGCCGAAGGGGTCGGCGCCTTGGTCAATGAGGTGAGCTATGCGGTAGGTGAGCGTGCGGGTCTTGCCAGAGCCTGCGCCTGCTATTATCATCACGGGGCCTTCGGTGCAGGCTGCGGCCTCGCGTTGTGCCTCGTTGAGTTCTGCAAGAATGTCTCTCTCCATGGTTTGGTCAGTGTGTTATGCTGCTTAGCAAGAGGCCAAACAGTGGGTGCAAAGATAGTAATTATATCCCACTCTGTAGGAGTGACTCAACGCCACTTATCAACCCTCTTTTGTGTCGTTTAGATGGGATAGGCTGGCTGCGCGCATCGGTGTTGGAACAAGAAGCATGTGGATTTTGGTGCAAAAATGCGTACTTACTGGGGGTGCTGAGGTGGGTAGAGTGCAATGAGAGTGCGGCTTGAGTGCGATGCATGTACGGATAGTACTGGAGTGAAAGTTGCGATTAAACAGGAGTTTGGCTGTGGGTTGTACGTATTAGTGGGCAAGTTTTGTACGTCCAGCGTTGTTCGTTCGCCAAAAAGTTTGTACCTTTGCACTCGCTTAACGGCACGAGATCTGTTAGCTCAGTTGGTTTAGAGCGCTTGCTTGACAGGCAAGAGGTCGACGGTTCAAATCCGCCACAGATCACCAAGGGGTCGACCTCCGTCGGAGGACGACCCCTTTGCTTTTGTATAGGTGCTTTATTCCCCGATAGGTCGTTGAGTTTACCGATGTGTTGACACAACAGTCAACAAAAAATGATGAGAGAAAACAACGGGAGTTGTCTCCCATCTGAGTCAATCAGAGCGAGATGCGATCGCTCGCGAACACTACATTGAACAGGTGAGTCAAGGTCAGGTGGCGAAGATGTATGGGCACTCCCAGTTGTCTGTAAGTTACATTATCAGTAGCTTTGCAGCCCCAAAAGACAAAAGTGTGCTACTGAAGTAGAACAAACCCATAGCCACTCTCAAGTGGAAGATCCTAAGGCACTGCGCAAGGAAGTCCACCGTTTGAAACAGCAACTCTACGACGAGCAGATGAGTGCCGCCTTTTACGAGTCAATGGTAGAGGTGGCCGAGAAGACGTTCAACATAGAGATGCAAAACGCTGGCACCAGACAGTTGAAATGCTGCACAGAGAACAAGGATATGCAAATAAGCAACTCTGTGCACTGGCCAGTGAACAAAACAGACCCCTTATAAATGAGACGATGATGTACTGTTTCACTGTTTGGCAATGGAGCAGTTCGTAATGAAGGTACGGGCAAAGCTCCTGGGAATAGGATCGGATAAACTGTGGCACATGTACCTCGGAATATTGCGTGGGAAGGAATGTGTTTTGGAACATCCTATATGAGAACGGCTTAAACGTCATGCAGCGAACCCATGCCCCGAACAACAAACTTCCCAACACAACCTGCCGACATATCCCAACATAGTAAAGAACATTATTCCAACCTACCTCAACCAGGTTTGGGTCTATGACATTACCTACGTACCCATAGAAGCACCCTCCATCCGACTGGGCCATCACTTCTGATCCCCGACGCTGACGATGGACGCATACGGCAAACGCATCGTAGGATATAGCGTAGCCCCGATATTGGAAGCCAAATACAGCATGGAGGCCGTCTAACAGGCTTTGTCGATACTTCCCAACAGTGTCGCGACAAGAGCCTCATCGACCACTCGGACCGAGGGACGTAGCATGCCAGCACAGACTACACCAAGGAACTTACCGAGCACCACATTTTCCCCCCAGCATCAATGATGAGTCCCTACTAATGCGCAATTATTTGCATGTTTTATATGTATTGTTCGGGTTCGCCACGCTGATGAGTGGGTTGGCGAGGAGTGGTGTACACATTGAAAGAGGCGCGGCCATTGGCCGCGCCTCTTTCAATGTGTGGTCGTCGGTCTAAAGGAGTACTGGCTCTATTTTGTCTTTACCAATACTTCGTTGGAGGGTGTGGTGTGGCGGCCTCGCTGTAGTTTCATCTGAATGTAGTAGGTGCATTGGCTCGACGCTGGCACCGAGTGGTCCACATAAGTTGTTTCGTCGCGGCGGAAGGTGCCGATGTCGTGAAATGCGCCTCCGTTATCGGATCGGTAAACCACGCCGTAGAAGTCCTTACGGTCTGTGAAGTCGGTCTTCCAAGACAGTTCTACATGCTTCTTCTTGCTGTCGTAGTTAGCTTTGAGCTTGATGCTGGCCTCGACTACTTTGTTTTCGCTGACTGTTACCAGGGCGTGGCCAGCCAATCCACTGCTGTTGCGTGCGCTGTCGATGGCTTCGATGCAGTATGTGTAGGGGTGGACGGAGGGCGTAAGGCGTTCGCCGAAGAAAATGTTATGGCCAGGCAATACGTCTTCGGGCGATATCAAGGCCACGTTCTCCCATTGTGCAGCGCCCTTGGGACGACGGTATACGTAGTACATTTCGACATCGGTTGATACGCTGGGTCGCCACTCAAGCTCGATGCTGTCGCCGCTCTGGTTGAGGCTTTCAAGTACGCATACTCCTGGTGGAATGATGTCGGGCAGACGCACCCGCAGGGTGTCGGACGGCTGCGAGTAGTTGTGGTTGCGGTCTACAGCTATGACATAGTAGTATATCACGTTGGTGAGCGAGGTCATGTCCACTGTGTCGAGAAAAGTGGTGTCGCCGTAGATGTAGCCAGCCGAGCGTTCGATGAATTCGTGATCCAGCTGGTTGGCGAAATACACTTTGTAGGCCATCAGGTCGGCTTCGTGGTTGGCGCGCCATTCGATGTAGACCAACCCCAGAGTGTCGGCCGAGATGGCGGCGAGTCCCTGTGGCTGTGCTGGGGGAATGACGTCCTCAATGTGGTTGAGCATGGCAGCCGAAAAGGAGATGTTGCCTGCGGTGTCGTAGGCAAAGATGCGGTAGTAGCCGCGCCCTCGCACGTCGGCAGTGCTATCGGTGTAGGAGTGGACATTGGTGGGAAGCAGCCCTGACACATTGTTCCATGGGCCTTCAAGGTCGGGTGAAAAGGTTACGACGTAGCCCATGAAGTCAGGCTCTATGCCGTATTTCTTCCAGCTGATTTTGCAGATGCGGTTCTCTTCTGGCAGTATGACATCTATCAACGGCTGAGATGGGGGTATCATGTCAACCATTTTGAAGTTGTTGCTCTCTCGCCACTCGGTAAGTTCCCCGAAGGCATCGAAAGCACGCACGCGGTAGCGGTAGGTAGAGGTCAACCCCAAGGAATCTACGTGAATTACTTCGGTCAACATCCATGTAGCCACGCTGTCGCCATAGGCATAATAGGTTCCTGAGTCGGGCTCAGCAGGCCAGATAGGAGCTTCGGTGTTCACGCGAATCCACTCTCCACCATCCTCGCTGCGCTCCACATAGTAGCCCGACAACTTATTCTTGTCCCACCGCAATGCCACACGGTGAGCATCAATCTGTGTAATTCTAATCTCGGGCATCATCTCTTCCTCGGTGCGCACAAAGGGCACGCACTCTACCAGCACCGAGGGCATGTTCATCTCAATAAGGCTTTCGGGCAGCAGGCTTTCCAGGGTATATTCGTAGGTGTAACCCCTGCGGACATTGCGGTCCACGAAGCGCATACCCATGGCCGAAGCCGCCCGAGGGTCGCACTCGGCAGCCAGATAGGCCATATACTGGCGTTGTGTTTGCTCTTGATACTGCTTGGCAACCACGGTCATGAAATCCATGCCGTTCTGGGACTGCGGGTCATTGACGTTGTACTGCATGGCGCCATACATGGCTTGAGCTGCCGCTCCTATGTATAAGTCGGTCGAGTCGTACCGCTCCATCATTTCGTCCAGCGTGAGTGGCATGATAGGCTTGCCGTTGTTAAGCCGCAGGAATGGAATGGTATCTCCATTGCGGTCGGTGGTGTAGTACAAGTCCTCATCGCGGTTGGAGGTCCGCAGGAGTGACCACCCGTACTTGATTGAGGTGAGCCATACACCTGCGTCGAAAGGAGCCCACCGCAGTACGATGCTGTCGCCATAGCTGCGTGCCATGATGCGTACGCGCCCTCTTGAGTTGGCTTCTATCTCTTGCGCATTGGTGTCAACGGTATACACTTCGGTAATCGTCGTGTTGCTTTTTGCAGGTTCGCTGCTTTGCTGGGCCCGTACCTCTGTGCCAATCCATAGTATGCAAATGGTTGCTATCAGTATTCTAATGTTCGTCTTCATGTTTGTCGTATTATTCGATGTTGCCTACCAGTTACTTCTTATTTTCCCAAACGTTGGAGCCGTCCAGTTTGTCTCGCTCCTTGCTGTCGCTCAGCTCGTGGAATGTCAGACCTGCATTCTTGCGGAGCTTCGTGGCGGTGGCCTCATTCATTGAGTAGTAGTAGTAGTATTGGGTTTCAATCATCTGATTGGCGATGAACTCGTAGGTCTTGGTGGTCGAGGATTGCTTTGCCTTGTCGGCCATCTTGCCGAAGATGTTGTAGTCCGACGAATTGGAACCGCCATGCACGTAGTATAAGTTCAGAGCAATTCTGCGTAACTTGGTCTGGTTAGCCGTTGACTGTAGTCGACCATTCTTGTAGCTCTCTGGATATTCGGCAGCTTTGCCCCCTTTTGAGATACTGTTGAACCACGCAGTGGTGCGCCAGCCTCCGAACTTGCCATTGTTGGGATCGTTCTTCTCGGTGAAAAGATCCTCGTACAATGTTCCCTTCGTATCGTTCACCTTGTAGGCTATCTTGTCATAGTGTATCACATAGTCCATCCAGTAGAGGGACTGGTTCCCGTCAAGATTAAAGGAAGCCCTGGGAATAGAGAGGTTCTTCATATTGTCATACTTTGTGTCTTTGCGTTTCAGCTGTCCAGCATAGTATTGAGAACGCCAATGGCTCAACCACCACGTTACGTAGCACGACTTGGTGAAACTGTAGGGGAAGTCGGTTGTGAAGAGATTGCGACGATACGCAGACTTATAAAGGTGTTCAATTTGGTCGCGCTTATGGCTCCAACCTTTTGAATGAAAGTAGTTGGCATTGTCGTAGAGTTCCTGGTAGAAGTCGTGGTACTTACCGATGTCGCTGAGCATGGCTGCCACAGCCCCGTCCACAATCGTGGCGCCACCCACGTATGAATCTTGCGGTCGGGTAACGTACTGTCCGTCACTCATCTTTTTCTGAACGTCAAAGCGACCTATGTTGGTCGAGTCATAGCGCCACTTGGTTCCAGTCAGTTCAACCTTCAGCAGACACGGTGTGGTTACGCGCGAACCGCTGCCTTCAGGGAATGACTTTTTGCCCACATTTGCTGCGGTTTCATATACGTTGCCGTTCTTGTTTAGAAGTATACGTGTATCCAGATTGATGAAGTTGTCGTTGGTCTGTCTCGCGAAGCCTTCCGCAAAGATGCTGTGTAGTGTGGTTCGGTCGGATGCATTAGGCATGTTGTTCGTTGTCCATTTGGGGTTGCCTAACTTGAACTGGTCGTCATCTTGCACAGGGCGGTCTGTTTTGGCATAGGTGTTCTTGATGGCTTTCTCCATGTCTATCAGGTTATTCACATAGGCACAGTACAAATCGAACTCTTTGGGATACTGTTCCGTGGTGTTCCGTGGTGTTCCGGCATTGTTGAAGTTGAGTGCCGCATAGACGATAGGAGGAAGAATGGTTCCTGTCTTGTACTGGGTTGGGTCGGTTGGTTTGTAGGGTGCGAACCAGTAGGCAAACCGCATCACTTCATGACTATTGTAGTCGCTATGGAGCTCCTGCTTGGTTCGGATTGTTGAGCCAGTCTGTACAGTGTTGATTGTGGTGAATAGGCCAGAAAAACGTGTGTGGTAATTATCCGTCAGTATCTGGCTGTAGGTAGTGCGGGGGCTATAAAGGCGGAAATAAAGTGTGTAGATGGGTGAGCCTGAAGTCATACACAGAGCATAGTCGTTGGCCAGCATCTTGCGTGCATACAGCATGGCAGTATCAGCCATTGTGTCGTAGTTTGTTACGGCTTCCTTCAGCTGAGTCAGCGCTATGTCTTGTGATGCAGCTTGCTCATCGTACACTGTGCGTATCTTCTTCACTTTGCGTCCCGTTTTTGGGTCGTAAGTGGTGAAAGTCTCGGTCTTGGTGTACTTATCTTTCTGTTGCTGTAACTTACGCTTGAGGTCGTCCACGTCGCGGCTTTGCTTCTCGAACTTCTTTTGCTGAGCCACCGTCTTGCCTTCGGCTTGATCTTGCATCTGCTTGAGGGTGGCGTTGTAGTCGGACTTCTTCACCATCATGAGTCGAATGGCCATATCGTAGTCCGTATACTTAATACCAAAGTCCTTGGGTAAGACAATCTCTATACAGGGCGTGCTACTGCCCAAGTATCCATTCTTGTGGTAAATGTAGTCGCAAGCATGTGCATTGTTGTTGGCACCGATACCCCTCTCTATGAGGAATGCCTTCACCTCGCGGCCGTCTTCATCTAGTTTGTTCAGAAAGTCTCTGTCTTGGAAGAGATATATCAGGGCACGGTATCGGCCGCCACTTTGGTAGAACTCATCCACGGGGAAGTGCGGGTCGCCATTGTACGGCCAGGTGAAGACTACACACTCGCGCAGGTTGTCTGGCATCTTCTGAGTGGTAATGTAGAACATCGTGTCCTGATGCCATTCCCTATGCTTAGTAACTTTGTTGTCGGTATAGACTGGGTCTCGCCAATGTTCTACTGTGGGGTCGGTCTTGTTTACCAGTTTAGCATAGTTGGTGCTGATGTCATAGTAGTAGTCTGTTTTTCTTTGTACATCGCTGAGGTCGTTCCCGTCGGTCTTGCGCCATTCAAGGGCACGGCCACGGAACTTCATCAATATATTGGAGTTCTCTGGCAGACCACCCTTAGTCCACTCGAAGAACTGCGTATTGCTCTCCTGGGTCGATGGCGTAAATTTTAGGTTGAGCACGGGGCTCTTATCTGTTGGGGTATTGTCGCGTCCCACGTACCAAGCACCGCACTCATTCTTGTCAACCACGAAGCGGAACTTGCGAGTGGTGGTACCCTTGCCGTGCTTTTCATCGGCACTCAGCAGCACATCTTCGTTCCACGGCAAGTTCGACACAATAACACCTTGTGAGTATGCCGACACTGTGTTTTTCTTGGCATCAGCCAGTGTGTTCTGTGCGGGTGTTACATTCTGGAACAGCTTCACATTGGCCAAGGGGTCGCTCGTGCCAGGCAAGCAGACATGGCCAAGCGAGAAGTCTACACTGGTGTTGATATTGATGATACCGCCCAGCACGCGGCATTTGAAGGCCAAGATACCGTATGCCCACGTAGGATTGGGGCCGCCAGCTTGCAGCAGGGCACCAGCTCCACCCTCCACCAGTTTCAGTTTGCCTTTCCAGAAGCCGAGGTTCAGGCTCAGTCCCATTTCACCGTCAATCATAGCATAGGCTTGCCCCATGGCGTAGAAGTTGTTCTTACCTATTTTGCTATAGCCCGAGCAGCCTTGTCCGTTGGTGTTGAGTAGTGCGGCATCGAAGCCGATGTACACATTTGCTTTAAGGAAGAGCAACATGTCTATCTCTATGCCGGCATAGAATGAAGCACCAAATGCCACGCCACCTGCTTTGTCAAATGTTGGCATTGTGCGGCCGTTCTTTGCTTTCTCATATTTGCTGCCGAGGAATTTCTGCACCTCATCAGGTATATCTGGTAGTGCGAAGCCATCGGGGAAGTAGTTGCCCGTCATGAAATACATAGTCCAAACGGTCTTGACCTTGCACACCACTAAATCAAGGTGTGCATCGAATGTTACGCGGTCTTCATAGGCGGGTCTACCAATGGCGAAGAACCACTCGGTATTTTTACCGCTCTTGGGGCCAACCTCGCCAGATGCGTACTGATGCACGTACAGGTCAATCGGTATCTGCAACTTTGCGCCAGCACCAACTCCAGGCAACGAGTCGAACGAGGTAGAATCAAGTGCCAGAAGTTGTGATTTCTTTGACTCAAGGGAGTCGTAGTTGTAGGTCTGCACCTTCACCTTGTCGATGTATTTCGACAGGGCACCACCCTGTCCGTCCTTAGCAGCCTCAATAGAGGAGGTCGGATACTTGATGTTTGCGGCCAAGTTCTTCGTAAAGTCACTTCCTTTAATGAAAGATTCCAGGTTGATGTCTGCAGTTACACAGGCCGAGAAGTTGAGCGTCCATTCACCCTCCGTCTGTCCGCGGCTGTAGTCTATGAACGATGCCACGCTGATGGCCGCACTGCTGGCCTCTTTCTTGTCTTTGTCATAAGACGACAGGATGTTGGCGTTTACCTGTAGGCTGATACCAGCAAAGTGTCCATTCGATATACGAAGATTGAGTATGCCGTCGGCATTGAGCGTGCTTGCATCAGCTGTTAGAATCATCGAAATACCAGCACGGGCAATCCAAGCGTCGTACTGTGGCTTGAATGATGTACCCGTTGACGACACCATGCGGTCTGTAAAGCTGCCCTGAGGGCTCTTCAGGTCTTTCGCACTCATGGAGGCCAACTCTTGCGAGGGTTGCATATTGTAGGCAAAGGCACCTCCAAAGCCGTTGATGGTCAGTGGGCCTAAAACGAAAGGTGAGCTTGTGCCCATGTCTACTACGCCTTCTAAGTACCACCAGTCATACGTGGAGGAGTCCGTTTTGTCCGTGCGCAGGTTTGTACCAAAGCCTGCACCCATCTTCACCTCAATCACGTCCATTATCTTCACATCAAGCATACCGCGCCAGCTGCTCCCGAATAGAGAATCGTTTCTTGTGTGGATGATGCGTCCAGCCACACTCAGTGGGCCAATATTGGTTGACAAGCTGGCCGAGTCGAAATTTCCACTGAAGTTGCCTACATCAAAGTCCTTCGTATTGACATCACACCATATACCGAAGCCTACTGATGCTCCCACCGATTGCTTGTCGCCGATTCCCAGCTCCATGCTGCCGCCAAACTTGATGCCAACTTTGTATACACCGCCAGATTTCTTTTCAAATGCAGGATCCAGCGTCATGATGCTGTACTTGAAGCCACCGATGGATCCTGATAGAATGGGCTCTGCTGCGGCAGTATCGTTGTCCTCCTCTGGTGCGAGCGCCAATGCATCCACCAACGGTTCCTCAGGTTCGGGGTATACCACACCCACATATTTCTGTGGTGAGGCCTTGCTCCAGTTCCCTATATTGAAGTCCCAGTTGCCGAACTTGTAGGACTCTACCTTCTTCTTTTTTACTTTGCCATCTTTGTCCTTGTAGCTAACCTCCACGTCTTTTGAAGTGAAGTTTCGCATGTACATGTTCTCAAATTTGATACCAGGCAACGACACTGGCACGTCGAACCGCTTGAAGTCAATGGTAAGTTTGCCATTTAGCGTCAAGTCCACACGGGTGGTGGCATTCTGGTTCTTGTAGGTATAGGATTGGTTGCCATCCATGTCTGTCTTGTAGGTGTTGCCTCCAAAGTCATGGACAATGCGGAAGTGGGTTGACTTCTCGTCAAGTTCCACGTCGGCCACGAACAGGTCGAGCTTCAGTTTGCCGTTGGGCTTGATGGCAAAGTCTATGCTGTCTGTGCCGAGGGCGACACTGTACTTCATATCGCCCGAGAAGAGGGGTATCTTGACGCGTCCTTTGATGTAGCTGTTCTTGTAGCTACTCTTGCGGAAGTACACGCCTACGGTGTCAAGGCTGAATGCCCATCCGCCACCATTCTTGGTCTCCAGTTTGAGCAGGTTATTGGCCGACACGTTGACGGTGATGCCATCATTGTCCAGAATGAGGTCTCTGGCACTGCAGCTGATGCGTGTGTTGGGCAGAATGTAGGCTGTCGAGTCAGTCAGCTGGCCATTGGCTCCATAGGAGTATACCACCATGCTGTCCTTTTGTTCAACGGCTTCTTCACCAGCCAGGTCTACGAAGGTGTTGCAGATGCTCTGTGGTAGCAGAATGGTGAATTGGTCGAGGTAGAAGCCCTTCCATTCTTTCTTCTTACTGTCTGCTATGTAGTTCTCCGGGAACTTTATGTCGGGGGTCATGTCTGCCGAGTGGTCAAAGTAGATGCCCTTGCCCGTCGGCACAAAAGTGAACTCTTCGCAACCCACCACGGTGAAAGGATCCATTGAAATAGTGGCTACCCAGTTGTTCCACTTGCGCACGGCGGTGTAAAGATGTGCCTTAACGGGCTTGTCTGGTTGCACACGGCCGTCGTTGCTCATGTCCACTGCCAGCATCTTGTTGTCGGGTAGGTCCTTTGTGCCGAACTCGAGCTCGGCGTCGATTGCAAACTCTTTGAACCCTTTGTGGTCAAAGGTGAGGTGGGTTCCGTCATTCACTTCCGACATTTTCGTAGGCATCTTCAGTCGTAGCGTGTAGCCTTCCGACAGGGTGAAGCTGTAGTTGCGAGCCATGAACAGATGTACATCGCCTATTGAGTCGGGGATGAATGACTTCGGATCCATACAGACGTTGGTGGCGATGAGTGGTATGTACATGTTGTCATCGTGCGAGAAGTAGAAAGCCAGCAGATTCATCTGAGCCGTCGTTGTCGAGAAGTAGGCATCGTTGAGGGCCACAGCCACATTGTCCGACTCTGCTCCGAGCAGTCCGTCGCTGATGCGGATGGGGGTGGTTACTACTCCCAAGGTCCCCGTGCCGTCTATTGCACCGTGTATGGTTTCGCTCAGTACGTTGGATGTGTTGTTGATGATGTCGTACCACTTCTTGATGTCCTTGCCTGTGCTGCCTAAGTAGCCCGACACCTCGTTGAGTAGCGAGGCGCTTTCGTTGCTCACCATGTCGAAACCTGCACCGAACTTGCTGTCCTCAAGGCCGAGGTTGAGGTAGTTCTTTTTGTCAGTCGTTATGGATCGAGCCGTACCCGATATGGCTATGGTGTCTTTGTTTATGCGCAAGTCGGAGAAAGAGACTTTGATGCCGCAGCCCCATGTCAAGGGGTTCCACATCATGTAGCCCTCGCCCGAATACGTGCTGTCCTTCAGCGTAGCCTTTTGGATGACCAGTTTGAAGCGTCCCATCTTGATGGGGATGCGGTAATTGACAAGGTCTTTCACCTTGGGGGCTATCTTCTTCTTGCTCAGTTTCGCAGTGTCGCCAGGGAAGCAGGAGTTGGTCACGGATACAGCATCGCTATAGTTGACGGTGTCCACAAACTTCATCACAATCGGGTGCGACCAGCCGTCGTTGAGCATTTTGTACTGCGTGTTGAGGTATTCTTTCGAGGCACTGCTCTTGTACTTCACCGAGGTTTGCAGGCGAAAGACGTAGTTTTTGTCTTTGCTTAGCGAGTCGAGTATGCCGTGTGCGTACTTGGTGTCGGTCAGCAAGTCTGTTTTGTACAGAGGTGTTTCCTTTATGGCTGCTGCTATGTCTTTGCCCGCAGCCAGAGAATAGACATTGAGGGTGTATACTGCCGTGTCGTCCACGTTGATGTTCTTGGCCTCAGACCACTGCATGTCGAAGGCGTGGTGCATCGGCTGCTCGTAGATAGTGGGTTCGGAGAGGTGCAGGAAAGAGGTGTCGTTCCAGTCGTCGCCCGTGCGGTCTATTGGGTGTGCAAACTGGGCAGGCACGATGCGGTCCAGCAGGGCACTATCCGTACCCCATTGGAAGGTGATCGTCGACGAGTAGGAGGTGTCGCCGTAGTGAATAGTGCGTGTCGTGTCGCGCTCCACGTCGGCCTCATTCCCATTGACATAGTGGGTGGTTGATGTGATGACATAGTTCTCATATCGGTAGCCCACTGTGGCCGATACGGTGAGGATGTACTTCTTGCCCTGCTCGAGCACGGAGTGCCATGTGGTGTCGGCAATGACTATTTTTGTGTCGTTGTCAATCCCAAAGTAGCCAATGGTGCTGATGTCGCCGTTCATCGACTTTGACTTAATCGGCTTACGGGAGGTGGATAACTCGGGGCTGCCCATGTATTCGTACAGATTTGCAGAGTAGTGCACCGAGTGTACGTTGGCGCTGCGGATGGGCATCCACGACACGTTCTCGGTCGCTTTCTTGGGGTCGAGTACTGGCACGCCATCGTCCGTATTGTAGAGCAGATTTTTGGATACTTCGCTGAGCTCAGATTCGCCACTGAACTTGGCCTTTACCGAGTCAAATGTGGTCTTGTCACTGAAAGGTGCCACGATGTAGTGGGGGCGTATGTTGTTCACCACGGTGGGGCGCGAACTGACATTGGCTACGTTGACGCTGGTGTTTGGCACCGCTTTCTTAAGGATAGTGTCCTTCGGGAGGCGCTGCAACACCTTGTATTCTGCTTGGCCCCAGGTGAAAGCCACTACTTGGCTCTTGCCGTCGTTGCCCAGCTTCATCTGCGACATGACGGAGCCGTTACTCACGCGTTGCACGGCCTGCACCTGCACAGCGTAGGTGGCTCCACGTTCCAAATGTACTTTCAGATTGCGCAGGGTGTCGAATTGATAGAGGGTACTTTTACCGCAGTTCTTGGCCAAGATAACGGCACCTCTATCGATGGCGTCGTTGATGTTCTGGTTGGGGTCTACTTTGACGATTTTGAGGTGGTAGTCAAAGTTGGCATTCTGTGGGCAGTTCGTGATGACGCTGGTCCAGCGCAGGTTGAGCAGACGCGTGGGCGTGATGACGTTGATGCCTGCCGACGGCATGTTGATGCCGACGTTGCTGAACTTCCCTATCTGGCGCTGGGGCTCCGTATTGATAACTTGCCCCATAATCGGGGTGATGAGTTCTGGTGCCGAACCCGTATAGCAGATGTTGATGGGCAGACAGCTTTGGTCTATCACGTTGTCGGCTCCTACGTTCACCAGCTCTGCCCAGCGGCAGGCTTTCACGCAGATGTTGTATTGTCCTTCCGGTAGGCGTATGAGGTTGGCGAGGTCCGTCTCTTTGACGTTGGTTGTTAAGCGTCCGGAGAAATGCTCCTCGATGGTGGTGCGGTCGCTGATGGATCGCGTCTCGTTTGGCCTTAGCTCTATGTACGGACGCGTGTTGCCGTGTTCCTCTGTGTAGAGGCGCATCGGTGCATTTCCATCGGTGGAGAACTGGCATTCCATTTCGAGCTGTAAGTATACGCGCTGCGTCATAGCCGAGGTATTCGTGATGCGGATGCTCAGATAGCTCTCGGGATTGTCTATGTAGCTGACGAGGGTAGGCGGAAAGTTGGTTGTCTTGGGCACAATCTGCACTTTCACGTCCTGTGCCCAAGCGGTGCTGAGGGTGGTCAGCAGCATGAGCAGGAGTGATGCTACACCTATTCTATATACGCGCGCGAAGCGTGGCGCGTGTGTGCGCAGGCTGTTGGGTTGTGGCTGCGGTGCGCAGGTGAGTTCGGTTCTACCAACTTTTGTATGTGCTCTCATGGCGTTGATTGTTGTATGTTGTGTATTGGTGTGTCTCATATCGGAGGTGCTGTTGTATTGGGGCGTGGCCGAGGCTTAGCTGTTCAGTATGGGTTCGTCTTCGACCTTGCTCTTCTTGCTCTTGATGATTCGTTTTGCGAAGGAATAATTGTAGGCTATGTTGAAGCGCAAGTCGAAACTTGTGGCAATCTTCTGTCCAATGACTATGTTCTCGCTGTAGTTACTCATAGAGAGGTAGCACTGTGCCGAGTGGTGCTTGTTGTAGCTGAATGTGGCACCCAGTCGGTTGCTGAACGAGATGTTGTTGGTCTTGTTGCTGGTGGGCTCCTCGTCGGGGTCAACGATTCCGCCGCCGCTTTCCTCGGTGGCGTCCACATTGTTGTTAAAGCTGATGGACATGCTGTAGTTGGCTCGCAGGTTCATCTTGTCGGTCTTGGTGATGGTGTAGCTGAACGAGCCGCCGAGCGAATGCGAGGTGTAGCTGTTGCCTACTGCCGAGGAGGAGGAGAAGTCGTAGTTGGCTCCCACGTTCATACGCTTGGCGGTGAGTGCCACGTCGTAGCCCAGTCCAGCGGTGTAGGTGCTCACATCGGTGCTACTCTTCATGAGGGGGTTCTTGTTATTGTTCTGCACCGTGTTGAAGTTAAGAGAGAAGGTGTGCGTGTTCTCGCCCTGTATTGAGTAGGAGGGTGAGAGGGTAACGGTGTGGGTCAGTTGGTCGAGGCGTATGCTGTCCACCACCGTCATAGTGCCGTCCATCTGGTCTTGTTTGATGCCGTTGTAGGAGAGGGCTATGTTGAACGATTGTCCAAGGTTGCTGCTGATAGAGCCCGCAAAGGTTCCCACCTGGTTCGTATATATCTGTTTGCCGTCAAGGTTGTCTTTCTGCAGATATCCCGAGAGGCTGAGGAACGTACGCCCTTTGAAAAGATTGATATTGGTGTTGCCTCCGAATCCTTGGGCGTTTTGGTTGAACTTGTTTGCCCCAAGTGAAGTGTAGTCGGCTTGCGCCAATCGGTAGGTGAACATTGCAGATACGTGCTTAAAGGTCAGGTTCATGGCCGCATCGCCAGCGAAGCGCACCGACGACGAGAGCCGTGGCACATAGAGCCACTGCACCTTGTCGAGGATGTCCATCACCTTCTGCACCTGCTTGTCGGCCGAGTCGGCCACGCCGAGGTCATTCAGCGTCTTCGAGTTGATGGCCGTACTGGTGAGGTCGTCGCTGTAAATACTCATACCCATGTTGGCGTTGAACGTCAGCCATCGGCCTATTGAAATTCGCCCTGCCAACCCCACGTCGAGGTTCTCTTTGGCCTTGACCACGCTGTCGCGGTAGACTGCTATGTCGGTGCCCTCGTACATCCAGTTGTAGGGCAATGACCCAGTGTCGTCTATGGCTTTGAAGAAGCTGAGGTCAAGATAGTTTCTGGTGGAGCCGACACCCAGCTTCGCGCCGATGGCAGTGCGTTTGTACTGCGGGTTGGCCGCATCCTGTACGTTGAGGCCGAGCAGCGAGTCGGCATAATATTGTATGGCCGAACGGTTATCCAACTCCTTGAAGCGGGTGGCAGGCTGCATGATGCCGTAGAAAGTGGCGGCCCGCAGTGCTTTGCCTTGATATTCGACGCCCAGACCAGTGAAGGAAAGCCCACTGTAGGTGTAGTTAGAGAAGTGCATACTGCTTGTTCCAAAGTGGAACCGCCAGTTCTTATATGTTGGGGTGGTGTTTATCGACAGTTGGGGACGAGGGAAGGTGAACTGCGTTGAACTGACGTTAAGCAAGTTGATGTTGACCGGTATCGAAAAGCCATAGACACCGATGACGAAGTTTGCGTAGGCGGTTGCTGCAAAGGGCGACGAGCTGGAGTATACGTCGCGGTTGTTGTAGGTCATCTGCAGCGAGCCTCCTACCTGACCAGAGATGGTCAGCGGGTCTGCTTCGATGTGGCTCTTCACCTTCTGAACGACTTTGTTCTGTGCGCTGGTTGCAAAGCTCAAGCCTACCAATAATATTAGGCACAATGTGTAATTCACACGCTGTTTCATTGTCTTTCCCCTTTCGTTTACAACAATGTATAGCAATTCCTTGCGCTGTCGTAAGACTTATTCTCAAGGCATAGGAATTCTCTGCAAAGGTACACCTTTATTTTTTTTGTGCAAATTTTAGTTACTTTTTGTGCAAAATTCATGTATAAACGGTGCAATAACGGGGTGCGAAGCGTGCGGTGCAGAGGCCAGTTTCGCACGGCTGCAGCTTTTGTTTCGCACGATTTCTGTTTCTGTGTCGTGCGACTTCTGCTTTTATGTCGTACGACACCGGCTTCCGTGCCGTACGACTTTTGTTTCTGTGCTGTACGGCTAATTGCCGTTGTGGTGTGGTGAAAATGAACGGGTAGACTACGACGGGATGCTTATGCCGTACGCCATGGAGCCCAATGCCCAACGACATTGGCTGCTGTGCTGTGAAGTATGGAATGGTGAAACAGTGGTGGAGGGAATGGGCTAAGCAGGGGCAAAACGTCTTGCCATCAGAGGCGAATGCGATTGCAAAGGTACGCTTTTTTCGGCAATCGGCGCACAGAAAAAAGATGCAGAATGGCGCAAGAGCGGTGCCGACCTTGCGCGTGTAACAGTTTGGAGTTCTTGCACTGAGCAGTGGAAAGGGTTGCACTCGCGGCGCGTCGGTTGCGCTTGGCCGTGGAGGGGTGCTGTGCTAAAAAGAGATAAATGTGTTGCAGTGATGGGGAGGAATGTGTATATTTGCACCGTGGCAAGGATTGCGACCATAATGCAAAAAGTGCTGACAATCTGTGTGGCTGTACTGCTGCTTGGTGTCAGCGGTGGCATCGGGACGATGCGTTGCGCCTGCTCGGGACGGGTGAGCCTGCTGCTGCCCTCCGACTTGGCAGGCGACGACTGCTGCCGGCGCGATGCGCCCTGCATGGCGGTTGAGGTGCAGCAGCTCGACGACTTCTGCGCTTCGCCTACGGTGGCAATCGACGGGGCTGTAGACCTGCCTACGGCATGGTTGCAACCGATGCAACCTGCTGATAACATGGTTCTCATGTGCCATTGCCCCATGGCATCCCTTGCCAGTCTGTCTCCGCCTGGAGGGCGGTTGAGTTGGATTTCGGTGTGGAGGGTATGAATGTGGCGTAGCCTACCCATTCATGATGCGCAAGTGTCATGGAATGAGGTGTTGTGCGCAGAAAGTGGGCGCTTCGTGCAGCCGCTGTAGTGCGCACCGTGCAATCGTCATATCAAACCACTACACAATTTATATTTTATGCGAAAAACACATGTTATCATACTCTTACTGCTACTAACGTGGCAGGCTGCGGCGCAACAGCCCGACAGCATCGGCCGACACACGCTGGGCGAGGTGTCGGTCAGTTCGCAACGACGCGAAGGTATGTCCAAACTCAAAGGGCCTGAAAATGGGATTACTATGGGGCGTGCCGAGCTCTTCAAGGCCGCCTGCTGCAACCTCGGTGAGAGTTTCGTCAACAACCCCTCGGTCGATGTCAACTACTCCGACGCCGCCACTGGTGCACGTCAGATTAAACTGCTGGGTCTCAGTGGCACATACGTGCAGATGCTCACCGAAGGCATGCCCAATTTCCGTGGCGTGGCTGCCCCCTACGCGTTGAACTATGTGCCTGGTGCCTGGATGAAGAGCATCAGCGTCTCCAAGGGGGCTGCCTCGGTCAAGAACGGCTACGAGTCCATCACCGGTCAGATTGACATCGAGTACCTCAAGCCGCAAGACGACGCAGGCATCAGCGTCAACCTCTACGGCAACACGATGGCGCGCTTTGAGGCCAATGCCGATGCCAATCTGCACCTCGGCAAGGGGCTCAGCACCGAGCTGCTACTGCATGCCGACCACGACTTCATGCACTCCGATGCCAATGGCGATGGCTTTATGGACCTGCCCGCCACCACGCAGTACAACCTGCAGAACCGCTGGCACTACGCTTCTGACCGCTACATCATGCACGCCGGCATTACCGCGCTGCGCGAGGAGCGTATGGGTGGCGAACTGACGAGTCATGCCATGACGGCCAACCCGTTTGCCATCCATATTGAGGCGGAACGCTACGAGGCCTACACGAAGCATGCCTTCATCCTCGACCCTGCCCATGGCACCAATGTGGCACTGATGGCATCGGTCGCAAAGGACATGTTCCATGGTGGTTATGGCTACAGGCACTACCGTGCTGACGAGCTCGACTTCTTCGCCCAACTGATGGTAGAACATCAGCCGAGCGAGGTGCACGGCCTTTCGGCAGGGGTAAGCATCACCTCCGACGGGCTGTCGGAGCAGGTGGCCATGGGGCGCGCGGCGGCCAACCCCGAGTTGCCCCGTCCCGACTGGAGAGAACGCGTGGCTGGAGCCTACGCTCAGTACACCTTCAAACCAAGCTATCACCTCACTGCCATGGCGGGCATCCGCGCCGACTACAGCTCTGTCTTCGGCACCTTCGCCACGCCCCGGGCGCATCTGAAGTGGGTCGTGAATGACCTTCTCACACTGCGTGCCTCGTCGGGGCTCGGTCGTCGCACCGTCCACCCCTACGCCGAGTACAACTACCTCTTCTCGACCGGACGGCAGGTGCAGGTCGACTCCATAGGCCAGGAACGGGCGTGGAACAGCGGTCTCGCTGCGTCGCTCTACATTCCGCTGTTCAACAAGACGCTGAAAGTAAATGCAGAATACTACTACACGCACTTCTTCACCCAGACCGTTGTCGACTACAACAGCGACTCCTCGCTGCTGCGTATCGTGCCTCTCGACGGACGCTCCTACTCCCACACGGTGCAGGTCGACGCATCGTATCAACTGACGCGTAGCATAGAGCTCACAGCGGCCTATCGGTTGAACGATGTGCGCGTTACGATTGGCGGCGAGCTGCTGCGCAAACCCCTCACTGCGCGTAGTAAGACGCTCTTCACGCTGAGCTACCACGATGCACTGGATCTTTGGCAGGTGGATGCTACGCTGCAAATCAATGGGGGCGGCGATATGCCGCGTCCCTACACACTGGCCGACGGCACCCCCTCGTGGGAGGCTACCTTTCCGACCTACGCTCAAATGAACATGCAACTTACGCGTCGCTTCCGACACTGCACGCTCTATGTCGGTGCAGAGAACATCACCTCCTATCGGCAGCCTACTCCCATCCTCGGGGCGGACAACCCCTGGGCTTCCGATTTCGAACCCACGCTCACCTGGGGCCCTATGCAGGGCATCATGGTCTACGGCGGGCTGCGGCTCAACCTCGGCCAGCACATGCAATAATTTGTTTAACAACCCATCCATTGATCATCAACCACCATTAAACATCACATCAATCATGAATCTGAAACATGCACTTCTGGTAGTCCTCGCACTGACCACCACCTTGACCCTCGCGGCCAAAGACATCAAGACCTTAGTCGTTACCACTACGCCCCAGATGCACTGTGGCGGATGCGAGACCAAGATAAAGAGTAACCTGCGCTTTGAGAAGGGCGTAAAGGACATAGCCACAGACTTGGAGAGGCAAACTGTAACGATAACCTACGATGCCGACAAGACCACGGCCGCTGCCCTTGTGCAGAGCTTCGGCAAGTTTGGCTACGAGGCACGCCCAGTGGCTGCTGAGGCCGACAAGGCTGTAGCCCCCAAGAAAGAGGCCAAGCCCGCCGAGGGGCGCAAGGCAGCCTCAGCCAAACGGCAGTAGGTAGACTTCAATGATGGCAACGGGGTCGCTGCCTTGTGGTGGCGACCTTAGTGCAGCGGCTTGCAGTAGAGCAGGCGGTCAAAACCGTATTTGCTGACCGCCCCGCAGGCGTGGTAGCCCTGTCCTTCGAGGGCGCGGCGGCTGGGCTCGTTGTGGGGCGATGCAGTGGCGCATAGCAGGCCGATGCCCTGTCGAAGGGCTTCGGCTTCAAGTCGTGTGCCTAATTGCGCCGCGAGGTGCTGACCGCGGTGGTGGGGATGGACGATGCAGAGTTTGCTGTTGGCTGTGCGCACCGCTGGGGCCTTGGACAGTAGGGTGGCCAGCCGCTCGGGGTCGTCGGCAGAGGTGGGCACGTAGAGTAGGGCGAAAGCCACCAAGGTGCCCTCCTCCGTACGTGCGCCAACGGCGGTGTGGGGCGGCAGAGTGCACTGGCGAAAGGTCTCGGCGCTGTTGCGTCGCAGCCAAGTGGATGAAGGCAGGTGGGCAAAAGCCTCCTCTTGCAAAGCCAGCATGGCCGGCACGTCGTCGGGACTGAGGTGTACGAAGTGATAGCTCACAGCATGTCGACATGAACCCCCTGCAACTTGCAGAGCGCGTCGTAGAGCGGCACGCTTTGCGACTGGCGCACGCTCACCTCGAGGCTGCAGGCCGTGTCGTAGAGGGGGTTGGTGGGCTTCAGGTTGTAGTCTTTGAGCAAACGCATGACATCGTTCATCGCCTCGTAGGGGAAGCGGATGCGGTAGCACAGGTCGATGGTGCGCTCGGCGATGGAGGCATTGGAGAGCGCGTCGCGAGCCGCCGTCTTGTAGGCGTTGGCCAGCCCCGAAGCGCCGAGCAGTACGCCGCCGAAGTAGCGCACAACGACGATGAGCGTATTGGTGAGGTCGGCCGAGAGCAACTGTCCATAGATGGGTCTTCCTCCAGTGCCGGAAGGTTCCCCATCATCGTTAGCGCGGTAGGCGTCCTTGTGAGGCCCGAGAATGTAAGCGTAGCAGTGGTGGCGCGCATCGAAGTAGGTCTTGCGCAACAGGTCGAGATGGGTGCGCACCTCCTCGACCGAGGCCACGGGGTAGGCGAAGGCGAGGAATTTACTCCCTTTCTCTTTGTAGATGCCCTCGGCGGGAGCGGCAAGGGTGCGGTAGGTGTCGTCAAACATGGGTGTGGAGTGGGGTAGGGGGTTCGGTGGCAGGATGTGCAGCGAGGGGCTGCAGCTGCCAGTCGTAGACAGTGAGCCGACGGGGGTCGATGCTGCGGCGGTCGGGGGCGGATAGGCCGCTACCGAGCGGTCGGGGACTGCGCAGTAGGCGCACCTCGTCATAAAGGTCGGCCTGTAGAAAGGCATCGAGTAGGAGGCGGCCACCCTCGATGATGACCGACTGGAGTCCACGCTGGAAGAGCTCCTGCAAGGTGGCTTCAGGCGTGGCGGTGTGCAGATGGAGCCAATGGGAGGGTACGTCGGTGAGTCGGCTGCGGCGGTCTATTACCACGGGTTGTGGGGCGGGCCCGCAGACGTGGCGTGGCGTCAGCTGCGGATGGTCGCGCAGGTAGGTCTCCGACCCCACCACAATGGCAGCCTCCTCGGTGCGCCACCGGTGGTTGAGACGGTCTTGCCAGGGAAGGGTGAGCCAGTAGGGGCGGTTGTCGGCAGGTGCTATGAATCCGTCGCTGCTCTCTGCCCATTTCAGTATGACGTAGGGGCGCCGCTGCTCCATCATCGTGAAGAAGCGGCGGTTGAGCCGTCGGCCGTCGGCCTCCAGCACGTGGCGCTCCACCTCGATACCAGCACGCTCCAACAGGCTGAAGCCTCGGCCGGAGACGAGCGGGTTGGGGTCGTCGCATGCGCACACCACACGCCTGATGCCGCGCTCCACAATGAGGTTGGCGCAGGGTGGCGTATGGCCGTAGTGCGAACAGGGTTCGAGATTGACGTAGAGGGTGGCGTCGAGGCAGTCGGCTGCAGAAGCCAACAGGAGTGCGTTGCGTTCGGCGTGGTACTGGCCATAGCAGCGGTGGTAGCCTTCGCTCACTATGCGGCCAGCCTTCACCACTACGCTTCCCACCAAGGGGTTGGGGCGCGTGTGGCCTCGGCCACAGGCGGCTAACCGAAGGCAGCGACGCATGTAGAACTCGTCGGTTGGTGTCATAATCGGCTTGCAAAGATACGACTATTATGCCACACGAGGACAATTCCCGCCATGCAACCGCTGATATATCACTTTTTTATCGTACTTTTGCGCCCCTTATTTCGCATGACGAATGATGTGTAAGAGAACTTCTTTCAATATGAAACATCACATTATCCCCTCTCGAAAATATACTAACAGACGATATGCAGTGAACACTCACGATACGGCGTGCGGCACAGGAAGTTGCCAGCAGCGTCGCAGTTTGAACGCAGTCAGTGCGTTGGTGGGCATGCTGGTGTTGCTCGCTCAGTTTGCGCTGCCTGCTGACGGTATGGCTCAACGCGTCTTGACTGGACGCCACATTCTGGTCGGCGCAGGTGAGCAGGTCGTGGTACTTCCCTTTCAGAACGAAACACTGCCCTGCAACAATCCGCAGTTCCTCATAGTTACCGCACCCCGACATGGCACAGCCCTCGCTTGTGAGGCAGGACATAATGAGGGCATAGATGTTGATCTTGGTGGAGAGTTGGATGACCCTGGTACGTTCAACCCGCGCCTGCATACGGATGAGGACAGAGACAATTCCACTCCGACACTATCTTCCTTCTGCTTCTCCTATACGGCAGGGACGACAGGTGGAGGTCTTGGTGGAGAGTTGGACGATGAGTTTGGCGGCTCTCCGCAGCCTTACATAGGCTGTGACAGCCTGTGCGTGGCCATCGTCTGCGGGGTAGTAGACACCCTCTTCCGCTGGGTGCGCATCACTGTGGCGCAGCTTCCCGACAATGTGCTGGACGTGAACTGCGGCATTCAACCTACGGCTACACGATGGGCAACCACCATTGGGTGGCAGTCAGCACCAGTAGTGAGTGCCCAGAACATACCACTGGTGGGCGACTTGGACGGCGACGGAGTGCCCGAAATCGTGTGCTGGTATGTGGATGCAGAACAGTCCGGGCCCTACTACGTCAACAGGCTGATAGTGTTCGACGGACGCACGAAGGTTCAGAAGGCCGACATCACGCTGCCTTCCAACGTGTCGGCATGGGATGCCGCCGCTTACGGATTGGTGAAGCTGCCCAACGGCAAGGGACTGATTGTGGCAGCCTGTGTGGACTTCAAGCTACGGGCATACGACATTACCTCCAGCACCCCAGCCACTCCTTATTGGACATCAGACATCAACTACGGTTCGACCTACGGCGATTGGGCGGTGAACATTGGCTTTGCAGACTTCGACCAGGACGGCCATCCCGAACTGTATGTGCGCAACAAGGTGTACAGTGCCGAAACGGGCAAACTGCTTGTGGAGATAACCCCAGTGGGCAACCTGGGGGCGGCCTATGCACACTGGACCCATCCCACCAATGTGATGTGGAAGTTGTCGTCGCCCATCGTGGCCGACGTGGTCGGGGACTCGCGCCCCGAGTTGATATTGGGTAACCAGGCCTACGCTGTGAATCTCACCAATACAAACGGTACGGCTGGTAATGGTGCCACGTTGGCAGCCTCTGTCGTTCCGCCAGTGGGAGTGCCTCAAGATGGTCATGCCCAGGTGGCCGACTTCAACGGCGACGGCTATCTGGATGTATTCATCAGCAACCGTAGCACCCACGCCCTCACTGGAACGGTGTATGGATATGTGTGGGATGTGCACAACAATACGTTGAGTGAGCCCCTTGTGATAAGCACTGATTTCTCGGGCAAGAGCATCCCCCTTATTGCAGACATCGACAATGACGGGAAGTTGGAGGTGCTGATACAATGCGGTGTGGCGGGCATGGCGGAGAAGTTCCGCGCCTACAGGTACAACCCCACGACGCGTACGTTCACTTACCTGTGGGGTATAGCCGTTGACGAGGACTCCTACTCCAACAGCATTACGGCTTTCGACTTCAATCAAGACGGTCTGCTGGAACTTGTCGTGAGCGACCAGAGCACGGTGCGTGTGATGAACGGCAGTGGGAAGAGCCACCTGACGGGTCGCGACACAGTGGCTATCTACTCCCTCAGTACACTGCCGCTACCGCAAACCACAGACATGCACTACCCCTTGGTGGTCGACGTGGATGCCGATGGCCATGCCGAGATTGTGTCGGTGTCGAACCACAAGTTGACCCTGCTCAGGTCGGCCGAATGGGAATGGGCACCTGCACGCAAGGTGTGGAACCAGTACATGTACAACGTTACCAACGTAAATGAGAACCTCACCATACCGCAGTATCTGTTTGGGAACGCTGCGGTATTTACCGACTTTGAGGGTACGGAGAGTCGGCCGTTCAACAACTTCCTGCAGCAGGCTACCACGCTGGATCGTTATGGTCGCCCCTTCACCTTGGCGGCCGACGTGGCGGTTGACACGGTGGTTTACACCGTGGATAACGGGGTTCACTCCTTCAGCATAGGTTATTCTAACCACGGCGATGCTGCTATGGCTGCCCCGTGGTACATCGCCACCATTGCCCACGGCATACAAGCAGATACCCTGCTACGTATGGACACCATCACGACCGCACTTGCTGTAGGTTCTGTGGGTCAGACCACCATCACGCTCCCCATAGCAGCACTCTGCGCCGCCGATAGCATTACGTTCATCCTCAACGGAACCGGTGCGACTATTGCCCAAAACGCAGGGCTGCAAGCCGAGTGCGACACGACGAACAACACCTACACCATCTCATTGCGTGAAGTTGCCCCTACCACTGGCGACACTACAGCCACCGCTTGCAATGCCTTCACCTGGTACGGTACAGAGTACGCGATAACGGATGACTACACGCGCACCCTTACCAATGCAGCGGGCTGCGACAGCACCGCCACCCTACACCTTACTATTAATAGGAGTACGGAGAGCGACACAGTAGCTACTGTTTGCAATGCCTTCACCTGGTACGGCAATGAGTATGTCCAGAGTGGGGACTATACGAGGTCTCTCACCAACGCCGTGGGCTGCGACAGTACGGTAATCCTTCGTCTCACCATCAACAGAAGTACAGTGGGTGACACTACGGCCGTCGCATGCGACAACTTCAACTGGTATGGCACCGAATATGCGCAGAGTGGCGACTACATGCGCACTTTAGCCAATGCAGTGGGCTGCGATAGTACGGTAACGTTGCACTTGACGGTTAGCGAGTGTCAAGTAGATACATGTGACAACTTGCTACTTGCCGCTGGTAATGTTACAAGCCAATACCTACCGTTCTCGGGTGGTAACGCAAGTCAAGCTCAATACTCACAATCAATCTACCCCGAGCCAATGCTTGTGGAACTTGTAGGGCATACGATTGATTCGTTGCACTACTTTGTATCCACCCAGGGAGGCCTTACTCCTGTTAGTGGTGGAGAATGGATAATAAGCTTGGGCATTACGTTGCGGTCGAGTCTTATGATCGAGTTCGACAATACTACACCCCTCACAGAAGTGTACAGGGGTTCAATCGTTCCTGATGCTAATGGCAACATTGTACTCCCACTCACCCAGCCCTTTGATTATGCTCATGGCAACCTGCTTGTCCAGATTCGACATAGTGCATCGTCCAGTGGAACAACATATAGTTTCTATGGTAAAGATGGAGAGAGTGGAAGTAGTCGATACATGCTTGGCAACGCCAACACGGTCTCAGGATTTCTGCCGAAACTAAGGATACATGGCTGTGCCAACCCCGATATTGATACAATCCGTCGTATTACAGGAGTAGCATTACCCTACTGCGAGAACTTTGATAGTTACCCATCAGGTGAGGGAAATATGCCCAGATTATGGACGGGACATAACACGCTTCGCATTGACGAAGGGCGGTATCCATTGGTATCGAGAGATTACAATGCTTCTGCCCCGAACTCATTTTGCCTACATGTGATGGATAATAACATCTGTTATGCCATCATGCCTGACTTCGCTATTCAATCGCTGCAAGAACTCAATATATCATTTCTGCTGAGAGCGCATCGCACTGAGCCAGGGGTATTGATTATTGGTGCGTTGCCCGATACAAATGATATGTCTTCCTTTGAACCGCTTGACACAATCTACACTCCCAATGATTGGACAGCAGTGAATTATTCTTTTGCTCACTACCGAGGTACAGCACGTCGTGCCGCCTTTGTAGACGTGCGCCGACCAGGCTATACCTTCGGCAATGTGTATATTGACAATTTTGTTGCTGACACATGGTTGCGTCCAACGCTGCAACTCATGGGTGACAGTGCTGTAGTGGCCACCCTCGATTCGCCGTCGCCCGATTACTATGTCGAATATGGTAGTCATGGATTCACTCCAGGTGTAGGGCCCTCGACTCTGCTACATATCACCGAAAGTCCACACACCATACGACTGCCACGAGAGGTTGAATTATACGACTTCTACGCCTACCCTGCAATAGAAGATAATACAGAAGTGCGAGGCACGTGCAACAATCCGTTGACAGTAGTAGTAGCTACGGTTACTCGACATCGTGATACGACGGTGTGTTCGAACAACTTTCCTTTTGTGTGGCATGGGCACATGCTAATGCATGACACAACGTTCAGTGATACTATTCGTGTTACGAATGCAGCAGACACTATAGTGCATTACAGTCTGCAGTCTGTGCCGACCTCACTTGGCGACACCACAGTTGCAGCATGCAATAGTTTCAACTGGTACGGTACCGAATATGCACGGAGTGGTGATTATACGCGCACGCTGGCTAATGCTTTGGGCTGCGACAGTACGGTAATGCTGCATCTCACGGTCAATCGTAGCAGTACGGTCGACACTTCGGCGGTCGCATGTAACAGTTTCAGCTGGTACGGCAGCGAGTATGTGCAGAGCGGCGACTACGTGCGTACCATCACCAACACCTCGGGGTGCGATAGCACAATAACACTGCACCTCACCGTGAACCGCGGTGGGTCGGACGACACTACAGCCACCGTCTGCAACAGCTTCACCTGGTATGGCTCTGAGTATGCGCAGAGCGGCGATTACACGAGAACCTTGACTAATGCAGTGGGCTGCGACAGCACCACCACCCTACACCTTACTGTAAATAGCAGCACTGCTGGCGATACAACGGCCGTGGCATGCGACGCTTTCAGTTGGTACGGCAACGAGTATGCGCAGAGCGGCGACTACACGCGCACCCTTGCCAATGCTGTCGGTTGCGATAGTACGGTAACCCTTCGCCTCACCATCAATCGCACCACTGCTGCTGATACAACAGCCGCGGTGTGTAGTACCTTCTCCTGGTATGGTGTAGAGTATACCCAAGGCGGCGACTACATGCGTACCCTTACCAATGCAGTGGGCTGCGACAGCACCGCCACACTGCACCTTGTTATTAATAGCAGCACTGGCGATACAACGGCTGTGGTATGCGACCCCTTCAGTTGGTACGGCAATGAGTATGCGCAGAGCGGCGACTATGTGCGTATACAGGTAAACACCTTGGGTTGCGACAGCACGGTAACGCTGCACCTCACTGTCAACCAACCCACTTCGGCCACTGTCTGCGACACCATAGTTGAGAATGCCCTGCCGTGGACCTACCATGGATACCGCATCTACGGCGACACCTCGCGTGCCACCCTACGCATTACTAATGTGGCAGGCTGCGACAGTGTGGTAACCTACAGTTTGCATGTGCTGCGCAACGTGTCGCGCAGCATAGACAGTGTTGTTTGCGACAATATGCTGCCCCTCACGTGGAACGATAGCGTGTTCACCTCGGCGGGGAGTAAGAGGGTTACACTGCATGCACAGTCGGGTGCTGACAGTCTCTTGACGATGCGACTGGTCGTTCATCCTACTTACACAACGCGCGACACTGCTGCCCTGTGCCGAAGCGCACTGCCCTATGCATGGCGCGACACCACGCTGAGTACTACTATACAGTCGGGCGACTACATGCGCCGCTACAAGTCTCTGCAGCATTGCGACAGTGTGCTCCACTTGAATCTCACGGTTCACGAACCTGCCCTGCAGCGCGATACCGCTACTATTTGTACTGGGGCGTTGCCCTATACATGGCGTGACACAGTGCTACAGGTCGGAACGACCAGCGGCGACTATGTGCTGCACCGCCGTAGCCTTGCGGGTTGCGACAGCACTGGCACGCTTCACTTGACGGTTCGTGCCACCTACGATGTGGAGGACAATACTATTGCGATCTGCGAGGATGGTTTTCCACGCCAGTGGCGTGACACCACGTTCCTGCCCGGCACAGTCAGTGGACAGTACACGCTGCATCGCCGTTCTGCCAACGGCTGCGACAGTGTGATACGGGTGCAGTTGCAGGTGAATCCCGTGCATCAAACCGTGGATAGTCAAAACCATTGCGATGCCTACACCTGGATAGACGGTGTAACCTACACCGCTTCTACCGCCATCCCCGTACGCACCTATCGCAGCGCCCTCGGTTGCGACAGCACAGTGCGCCTCGACTTGACGGTGCGCCATTCCACTGATGCAGTCGACACGCAGGTGAGTTGCGCCCCCATTCGCTGGATTGATGGCAATATCTACTCGAACTCTACCACCCTGCCTCGCTCCACGCTCACCAACGTCGCAGGCTGCGACAGCACGGTGGCACTCCATCTCACCATGTATGCTCCAGTCTATACAGCCCTGACAGATAGTCTGTGTGAGGGTGGCCAGTACCTTTTCAATGGCAGGACGTTGACGCAGGGAGGACAGTATGTCGACACCTTGTCGACCACCCACCAGTGTGACAGTGTGGTACGGCTTACGCTCACGCAGTTGGAGAAGCCTACGCTGCGTGTAGAGGCTCTGCGCATCTGCGAAGAGGCACTGTTCCACGTGCACCTTGAAACCAATGTGAACTACGTGGACTGGAGCATCGAAGGACGCGATTGGAACCGCGACTGGGGTTCGCAGCATGGCCGCGACTTCTACTTCAACCCCAAGGAGACTACAACCCTCAACGTGATGGTGGACTACTCGGATGTGCCGACCTGTCCAGCAACGGGCTCGGTAACGCTCCATCACATGTACTTGCCCGAAGCATCAATGACCGTTACGCCTGAGTTCCTAACGCTCGACGACCTCACGCTGACGGCCTTCGACCACAGTCGACACAGCACTTGGCGCGACTGGTATGTCAATGGCGAACTTGTGGAAGGTGGACAACGATTGGTCTACACTGCGTCGCGCGATGCAGACTCGGTGGAGGTGATGATGGTCGCCTTCAATGACTACTGCACTGATACAGCCTACCGCATCATCCCCATCCGCAAGGCCACTCTTTTTGCGCCCAATGCCTTCACCCCAGGAGAGAACACCAACCGTGAGTTCCTCATCAAGATGGATGGCATCACGAGCTATGAGCTCTACATCTACAATCGCAAGGGCTTACTCGTTTACCACACCACCGACCCCAATACGGGATGGGACGGCACCTACCAGGGAAGAGACTGTCCGCAAGAAAGCTATGTATGGCTTGTGGTGTACAGCACCGAGGTGATGCCCAATGTGCCGCAGAAGCAGAAGGGTACAGTTATCCTGCTGCGGTAGGAGAAAAGAGGGTGAGCAATGGAGGTGTTGAGCCAGCTGCCTTCTGCAAGATGTCGATGCGCAGACTGTGGTGATAACATGATGATTGTCGCAGCGTCGGGCGATATATTCAAGGGCGGTGAACTGATTGACGATGGCGCGTGCCATCCAAGCAGTCCACCGCCCTTCTCTTTGCATAGGGGTGTAGAGTAGTGGGTTGATGAGTGGAGGTTGACAGGCCGAACGACAGGAGTCCAACCAGCCTAAAAATAGGAGAGCGGCAGGTCGAGAGGTGGTGGGGAGTGGCTGCAGGGCGAGGTGTGGCGAGACTCAACGTTGAGGGAACGCTTGACCCTCGGCCATGAGGTTGCACCCGCGCAGGTCGCTGTGGTCAATCCTGCCGAGTAGTTCAAAGGGTGTGTCGAGTGGCTGCTCTGTGGGGAGGCGTCGGCCGAGGTCTTGCGTAGCAATGAAGGCGCAACTGTCCAAGTTGGCCAAGTCGATGATGTTGATGCCGCCAGTGCGTCCGAGAGGAACTGGGCACTGAGGAGCGTTGAGGTCGCGTACGAGCACCCGCATCCAACTGGGGGTATGGAACTGTCCGTCGGCGCGGGAATAGGCTTGCGAAAAGAGTTCGCACATGCCGTATTCCGAGGCTATTGCCGTGGCGTGCAGCTCGGCTTTCAGCACGCTGTGTAGTTCGGCCTTGACCATCTCTTTGCGTCGCCCCTTCATGCCACCCGTCTCGAAGACGATGGCTCCCTGCAGGTCGGGTGCATAGTCGGAGGCCAAATCCAGCAGGGCGTAGGTTACACCGAAGAGCATCAGCCGCCGGTCGGAACGGGTGGTGCTCACCATTAGGTCAACAAGCGATTGCGTTATGTGCTCGTGCAGGCCAGAGAGGGTATCTCGGGTTTGGCCGATGAGTACTTCCATCATGTGGATAAGGGAGGAGTGCTGTTGCTGTATGTAGTTCGGGAGAAGTGCTACGATGCGGTACTGTGCTGGGTCGCCCCAAAAGGAGCGGAAGCCCTGGGTGAGGCTGCGGTCGTAGAGCGCCAGGGTGCGGTAATAGTGATGGCTGTGCTCCATGCTGGTGGTGCCGCTGCTCTGGAAGTAGCCTGTGGGTTGCTCGGCAAACGACACGATGTGCCGCCGTTTGAACATTTCGATGGGCAGAGCCGGTATGTCGTTGCTGTGGCGAACAGAGTCTGGGTGGATGTGCAGCAGGTCTACCCACCTGCGGTAGGGGGCGCAATGGCCATATTGATAACGGAACGTGGCGAGGGCTACCTGCTCAAACTCCTCGTCGGAGCTTATCTGGAATATCTTCTCTTGGAGTTCGGAATGAGTCATGCGGAGGAGGTTAACGACTGGGGTGGAGTTGCGTTTCTTTTAGGGTGCGAATGCGTTGAGCCGACTGAGCGATGCGCTGTGGCGCGAGTCGACCTTCGTCCACCAGTGCGACGATGAGGTCGATGGTGTGGGGCACGATGTCGGGGTCGTACTGGTCGCCGTTGTTCGACAGGCAGAGCATGTCGGCTCCAGCCTCAATGGCACCAAGCAGCATGTCGCGCAGGGTGTAGTGCTGGGTCATGGCACCCATTGCCATGTCGTCGGTGATGACCACCCCGTCGAATCCGAGGCTGTCGCGTAGCAGGTCGGTCAGGGTGCGGCGGGAGAGTGTGGCGGGCTGTAGGCTGTCCAATAGGGCGTTGTACACGTGGGTGGTCATCACCATGTCGGCTTTCCCTGCGGCAATCAGCCGTCGGTAGGGGATGAGTTCGTGCTCCTGCCATGTGTCACTCACGTCGGCCAAGCCCAAGTGGGTGTCGGCCAGCGAACTGCCATGTCCTGGGAAATGCTTGAGGCAGCACACTACCCCCTCCTCATGGTGCGCCTCAATCCACCAGGCGGCGCATTGTGCCACCCGCTCGGCATCGGCCGAGAAGCTGCGCTCGATGCGCCCGATAATGGGGCAGTCGGGGTTGACATCCACATCCACGCAGGGGGCAAAGTTGAGGTTGATGCCCAGTGTGTGCAGTGTGTGTGCGGTGAGCCGCGCGTAGTGCTTCACGCTGTCGGCTCCGCCGCGCGCCATCGCCTTGGCCGAGGCAAAGGGGGGGAAACCGTACTGGCTCTTCAGTCGGTTCACACGGCCTCCCTCTTGGTCGATAGCAATGAATAGGGGTGTGGAGTCGGCTGTTTGCAACTGGCGGCAGAGGTGTTGTAACTGGGTGGGCGAACTGATGTTGCGCGGACGGCTGTGTGAGGGCGCGTCGTATTCGAACAGCAGCACGCCCCCAATGTGATGTTGGCGTATGTCGCGGATGATGTGCGATGTGTCGTCGGCTGTGAGGCCTCGAAATCCCACCAGTAGCATCTCGCCTATGTCGCGGCGCAGCTGCTCGTGGTCGCAGGCCGCAGCGGAGGGGAGCTGGGTGGACGATTGGCTGCTGCAGTGTAGCATGGGAAGCGACAGCAGGCAGCACAGCAGGAGGCTTGTCAAGGTGCGAGTGGCCGAGGTTGGAGCGTGGAAAATTGAATGCTTTGTTGTCATGACAACTGGTCGAACGGTATACGATGGGTGAGGGAACGGCCGAGGGTTACCTCGTCGGCATACTCCAGATTGTCGCCGATGGCGATGCCGCGCGCAATGGTGGTTATCAGTAGATTGTCGAACGCTTTGAGCTGCTTGTGCAGGTAGAAGTTCGTTGTGTCGCCTTCCATGGTGGTAGGCAGCGCCAGGATGACTTCGCGTGGCTGCTCGCTGCGCACTCGCTCTATCAGCGAGGCTATGTTGAGGTCGGCAATGCCAATGCCGTCAATGGGCGAAATGACACCTCCCAGCACGTGGTAAGTGCCTTTGTACTGCTGGGTGTTTTCGATGGCCATGACTTCCTGTATGTTCTCCACGACGCAGATGGTGGTGCCGTCGCGTTTTGGATTGCTGCAGATAGGGCAGAGCTCCTGATCGCTAATATTGTGGCATCGAGAGCAGAAGTGCACATCCTCTTTGAGATGTTGCAGCGCATGGCTGAAGGAGCGGAATTCGTCGTCGGTCGAGTGTAGGAGGTGCAGCGCATAGCGCAAGGCGGTGCGCTTGCCCACTCCAGGCAGGGTGGCCAGTGCGTCGACGGCTTGTTCTAACAGGATAGAGCTGAGTTCCATGAGTGGAGTGTAGAGGGGGTTAATGGGATGGTGAGGTGTGGTGTAGGCGGCGCGCCAGGTCGGCCAGGATGATGGCGGTGGCTATCGAGGCGTTGAGCGACTCGCAGGTGCCACCCACATTGGGGATGGTGATGCGGTGGGTGAGTTGGCCGTCAACGGCTGCGGAGAGGCCGTGCCCCTCGTTGCCTACCACGATGATGGCTCGCGTGGGGGGCGGCGCGTCGTAGATGGATGTGCCGCCCAGCGTGGCACCGCATACGGCATATCCCTGCTGACGCATGGTGCTGAGCCATTCGGGTAGTGCGGTGTAGCACACCTCGGTGCGGAACAGGGAACCCATCGAGGCTTGGACAGCCTTGGCATTGTAGCAGCTCACCGTGTTGTGATTGCATACGATTTGGCGCATGCCAAACCAGTCGGCGGTGCGCACAATGGTACCCATGTTGCCTGGGTCTTGCAGGCCGTCAAGGGCCAGCAGAGGGGTGTTGCTGTCGGTTGGTGGTAGTGTGTGGGTGGGGCGACGCACCAGCATCCAGGCTTTGCCCGTGGAGCGCAGACTGCTCAGCCGTTCTAAATCAGCTTCAGACACTTCGAGTATCTCAATGTCGCTCCTCGACGCGAGGAGGCCGACGCGTGGCTGCAGCCATTCGGCCTGTGCGCAGAGGCACACGATTTCGAGGTCGCTCCGCAGGGCTTCCTCACACATCTTGGATCCTTCCACAACGAAGAGATTGTCTGCTTCGCACTGTTTCTGTGTTTTATACAGAGATAAGGCTTTGAGTTTCGCTTTGGAAATCATGTGTCAAAAGTACAAAAAAGGGCTCGCTTGACCAAATGAAGTGCCCTACGGGGCGTGGTGAATGAGTTTTTTAAGTGTTTTAGTAGCAATGGGTTTTCGTTTGAAAAGTGAAATAAATTTTGTAGTGTGTAGAATAAGTAGTACTTTTGCACTCGATTTTCCGCCGTACAGATAAGGTGGAAGCCACGGTGGGCGTAGTTCAGCTGGTTAGAGCGCCAGATTGTGGATCTGGAGGTCGTGGGTTCGAGCCCCACCTCCCACCCGAAGCCTCGCAACAGAACGGTTGCGAGGCTTTTTCGTGTTCGTTCGGAAGGCAAGTGCTGCTGTGCTTTGGGGTGAGGTGGTCCGCTATTGGTGGGTGTGGCAATGTGCAAAAAGGGGAACCCTGGGGCGGAGGAGAGTGGGCAAGATTACACGATGACAAGGGGAGCGTTGAGGATTGAGAATGAACTCTATGAGGTGGTGTAGAGCCAACCTACTTGTCGAGTTTTCTTTGAGTTGTTGTGTCTTTGACCTGTTTTGCGTACTTTTGCATCCGTTTTGGCAGCGCGCCGCTTGGGGGTGTGGTGCTTGCGGAATCGAATTTTTTTCCATCAATTTTTCGTTCGCTGTCTTGGACTGTAGTGGCTACTGCTGTACGGCATGGCTGCTATTGTCGTACGACTTTGTGTAGATAAGTGTGCGATAGTGCAGTGCTTCACGTTGTTGTGCGGACTATGTGCCGTACGGCGGAGATGGGAGGGCCGAACGCCATGGGCGATTCTGTCGTACGGCATCGGGGCATCGGTCCAACAGGAGGTGTCGCGCGTCGCAACGGGGTGTGTGCAAACTCCTTTGTGCTATGCCTACCCGGGCGGTCGGAGGAGACCGCGAAGATGTGGGCATTTGCGTTTTTTTAACGGACGGTTTAGAACATCGAGTCGTTGTTTTGCGTCTTAGCCCAAAGCAGAGGAATCACTGTTCGGTAGTGGTAGTAGGAGGGTTATGGAGAGGGGAGAGAACCACTACGTAGCGCAGCTTCGAGAGAGGAATTTAGGGGCACTGGCACGCATAATGAAAGAAAAAGAGTATATTTGTAAACTGAATTTGTGCCGAATCAGCAGAGATATTTCTCTGTTGCTTCGCGATATATAGTAGTAAATCAGACAGAAAAAAACAGATAAGATGAAGAAAAGATTGTTACTACAGGTTCTGTTTTTTGTGTTTTGCAGCTTCGGATTGCAGGCGCAGATTGTAACAGCTTACCAGCAGGGCTTTGAAGCAACAGGAGAGACATCTTCCTATCAATTCCAGCAAGGAGCGGGCACCTTGGACCAGACGTATGCCTCATCGGGCAGCCGGTCCATCAAGCTCCCCCACACCAACAACAAAGTGGTGATGATGCTGGACACCATCGACCTAACTCAGAATCCTGACTGGTCGTACGCTGTGTTGGAGTTCAGCCACATGTGCTATGTGGATGCTCTTGCAACGTCGCGTCCTGCAGAGGTTGGCTTGGTCGAGATACGTCGTGTGGATGAGAACGACAACGCCTGGGTGAAAATGGCTGGTGCGCCCATCTACGACACCACAACAGGTTCATTCAGTATAGACTATAATCAGAACACCTCGTTCTCGAGCCGCTCCTATGATGTGTGGCAAAGTGGCACGCGCAACAACTCCTACTGGAGGGCAGAGCGCTTCCAGTTGCAACGCCACATGGCAGGTGTAGAGCGTGAGCGTAGGAAGTATCTGATCCGCTTTACGCTGAATCCAATGGTTCGTACCTCCGACATTACGGATCCTGCCTGGTATATTGACAACATCAGGGTGCGAGTCAGTTCGGGTATGATGTACAGCCCGAACATGATTACGCTTTCCATACCCGAGTTGGAACTCTATCCCAATAGTCAACCTACTCGTTTGGAGGTGAAAGCGTCGATGCCTTCTGTGGCAGCTGGCCAGAGCATCGACCCGGATTCGGCCTACATCCTGTACAAGGTGGGATACAGCAACACTGTGTTCAGATCGCCGATGAGCCTTGTGGGCGGTACCACTGATCGCTACCGTGGCTACATCCCCTTCTTTGGATACGACACCAACGTGTACTACCGCATTGTGGTCAAGGATCGTTCAGTCAACCACAACACGAGCACCTATCCTTCGGATGAGTCGGCTTGGGGTAGATACCACAACATCAGGGGCTACGCCAATACCACCACTTATGATTACACTGCCAGCATGTCCACCGACATGCCCTTCTGCGCTAATGGAGACTCGAAGTTTCAGTTCCTCTATCCGCAGTCGGCCATGCAGGGCATGGGCTTCCAGCCTGGTGCCATCACCCAGCTGAAGTTCCTCACAGCATCGGCCGTTGCAGCGTCCACACGTGAGCGAGTGCAGATTCGCATGGTCAATGTGCCGGCAGGCTACGAGGTAAACACTGAGACTTTCTACTCGGGATTCTCCAAGATAGTGTACGACAGTGTACTCACCCTGACTCAGAACAACCTCACCGTAGGAACGATCGACCTACAGGACACCTTCTTCTATGCAGGTCAGGATGTGCTGGTTATCTTCTCCAGCACCAACAACTTTACACGCAACAATGTGGCACTGCGCGTGCGCTCGGTGTCGACTACCGTATCGGGGCAGTCGCTCTCGACATCATATTCGTCGTCGGACCGCAGCAGTCCCTTCACCTCGGGCAATACGATGTTCTCCTCGGGTAACTTCGTTGCGTCGCGTCCTGACTTTGGCTTTACAGCCTTTGCCAATCTGCCATTGAGGTTCGACGCGGGCGTGCTCAGCATTCTTGCCCCGAATGATTCAACCCCAGGTACAGCGCTTTCGGCCAATAATATTCGGGTTACCATCAAGAACTTTGGTTCGACCCCCCTGTCGTCGTTCAAGGTGTGGTATCAGATTGACGATTCGGCAGCCCACTCCTACAACTGGACAGGCAACCTGGCCGCCAATGCAACCCAAGACATCACCATCAGCACTACCCAATGGTTAACCTCGGGTACGCATACTATTAGGGCGTGGGTGGACGACACGCTGACTGGTGGCGGCATTACCTATCGTGATCACGAACCCTTGAACGACACTGCATACAGCAGCTTTGTATCCTGCAACGGTGCCATGAATGGCATCCGTCAGATTGGAGGTACAGGTGCTGATTTTGCCACACTCGACGACTTCTTCTTTATGCTGAAACAGTGTGGAGTCAACGGTGTGCTGACAGTGAAAGTGGCTCCGGGTACGTACAATAATACCATCAATGTGCCGCATGTGCCAGGTGCATCGCCTACGAACTACATCCAGTTTGAGCCACTTGGTGCAGCTGGTTCCGTAGTGGTTCGGGGTATGCTCAACTTGCAGCAGGCATCGCATGTCCGTGTGAAGGACTTCGTGTTCGAAGCAACCAATACTACGACGTGCGTCTCCATGGGCACACGCAGCAGCGACTGCCACTTCTTGAACTGTAGGTTCTCGGCTCCTACTTCTGGTGTGGCCTACACCTTAATATATAGTGGTGGTGCCGACTCGCTGCATGTGAAGGACTGCGAATTCCTCAGAGGAGGTTTGGCAATAAGCCTTATCGGTTCGGCAGCGGACAACAAGGCTCGCGGTAGCCGCATCGAGGGCTCCACCTTCACCGACCAACTGAACAATGCCATCGTGGTGCGCAACCAGATAGCATCGGTTGTTGACAGCAACACCATCCGCAACATCATCTCCAACTCCAGTTATGCAGTGCTGCTGCAGGACTGCGACGGGGCAATGCGCGTTACGCGCAACGTGATGTATGTTACCTCTGGTGCATCCTGTATAGGTGTAACGGGTTTGAACGGCACGTCGTCGGCCTACGCTGTGGTGGCCAACAATATGCTGGTCAGCAACGATGAGGGTACATCCAATATGCTGACTACGGCACTGAACGTCATCAACGCCTCGTACACCAAAGTGGTCTACAACTCAGTGAAGTTGGTGGCACCGACGCGCGGCGGCATAGCTGCTGCCACTTTGGGAGGTAGCGGTGTGAACCAGTGCTACTTCTACAATAATATAGTCTCCAGCTTCGATACGGTGAACTACGCGTTCAATTACATACCGCAGGCTGGTAGCACCAACTTCATCGGCAACAACATCTATTATTCGCAGAGCCGCATTCTGAACCGTCATGACGGAGTGAACTGCCTCAACCTTTCCACATGGCAGACACGACTGGGTGATGCACAGTCTCAAGCGATCAACCCCTCATTCATTGGGGCTTCGGCCACAGACCTGCGCTCCTATAGTGCCAATGTCAAGGGCCATGCACAGCCCGTGGCTGAGGTTACGAACGACATGTTCGGCACCACCCGCGACGCTTCAGCACCGTGTGTGGGTGCCTTCGAGTTCCTCCCGCTTGCTAACGACTTCGCCATTGAGGCTTTGGCCGAACCGTATGACGAGTACTGCGCTGTTCCTGCTTCGGCTCCGCTGCGCGTAGTCATCAAAAACAGCGGTGTGAACCCGTTCGTGCCTTCGGCAACCAACACACTGCGCCTCTACTACTCGCGTGGTAACCGCATGGGGGTACTTACCCCTGGCCAATCTGGCTCGGTACTGGTGGACCGTACTATACCAGGTGGCGACACCATCATCTTTACCACAGGAAGCAATGTGTCGTTCCCTGTCAATGGTATGAACGATACCACCTACACCTTCTCGCTGTGGCTGTCGTCGACCACTGACCCCAATATAAGCAATGACTCGTCTCAATTCACGGTTACAGCACGCTATCAGTATCCAGCCCTAACGCCCATCACGCGTACCATCGACTATGGCACACGTACCACCTTTAATATTACGGCAGGCCTGCAGTCGTGGGATTACGCTTTGTTCAACTCGGGTCGCATCCACAAGTCGCTCACCTATTGGTATAGCGACAGTCTGTCGAATCAACCTATCTTCATCGGCAATGACTACACGACCGCGCCGCTCTATCAAGACACCACTTTCTATATTCGCCAGTACCGCAACATGCCGATAGTGGTTATATCGGAGGTGCAGGTGATACGCACTGGAGCCGGCGTTACTTCGCCGCAGCCGCTCTGGATGAGTTCCTCCACGGGATTGGCTGTAAAACTGTCCAACTTCGGCGACGTGCCAGCTCACATCAAGGGCGACCGACTGCTCTTCGTGAGTAATGATGACAATCTGAACAACCGCACGTATGAGTTCCCCAATGTGGTGATACAACCAGGTGAGTCGATGGTGCTGCAATGCAGAACCAATATAGGTGTTGTGGACTCGGCACACACGCTCGGCTTCAGGGATATGAGTGCGACCACCAGTACCAAGCTGGGTATAGCCTACTACGATGATACGCTTGGACTGATGGATGTGCTGCCATTGAATGGTATAACATCGGAGACTCGCTGGAACAACCTTGTGGGGAGCGTACCGCTCACCATCTGGAACGGCCCGGCCATCAGCCTTGCATCCACTTCGGCAGGTGTGTCGCGTCTGCGCTGGCCGACCTCGGCTTCTACGCAGTCAGCTACGTGCTGGCAAGTAGCTGACGAATCGCACCCGATGTCGATGGGAACCACCAACGCATCGATGCAGCGCTTTACTTACAACGGATGTGAGAGTGCCATGAGTACGGTACGGATTAACATCCGCGCCTTGCCTCAGGTCGATATGGCTGTGGACAGTGTGGAAGTGCCCGAGGGCTGTGGACTTGGTATGGAACCGATAGTGGTGCGTATGTCCAACTATGGTAGTGCCTCCAGTGATACGACGATATGGCACTATTCGGTAAACGGTGTGGTGCGCTGCACTGACACGTTACCCCCATTGGCAGCCGGCTCGTCGCGTGTTCACACCTTCAGTCGTCAGGCCGACCTCTCCTCGACAGCTCTTGAGACGCAATACAGCGTGCGCGTGTGGCTTGACCACAACAGCAGTGATGCATCTACGCTCAACGACTCGTCGCTGTCGGTCATTACTTCGCGCTACACTCCAGGTTTGGCCAATGTGAAGACCTACGACACGGTGCAGTATGCCTCGAAGGATACCCTACAGGCCATCGGACTGTTGACCGATTCTCTGATATGGTATGACCGGCAGATGCGCTTGCTCGATACGACCAATGTGTATTTGACCGACTTCCTTTATGCGCAGGACACCTTCTACGTGTCGCAGGTGGCCGCTTATGATGACATAGCACAAGTAGGATCGCTCTCTACGGTGATGGCTGCTAACCGCTACCCCTCACCCTACAATACCATTAATAATTATGGTAAGGAGCAGTACATCTACTTGGGCAGCGAGATTGCAGCATCGGGCTATTCGGCTGGCTATATAGGTGCCGTATCCTTCTATCTGGAATCCCTCACGGAGAGCTCGGTAACATACGACTCAATTGTGATTTCGATGGCACCCACTTCGTTGGCGAACTTCAACTCGAGCACAGCTTGGGTGCGCGACCTTAGCCGCGTGTACAGCCGCTCGAACTACACAATCTCTCAAAGCAGTCGGGGGGGATGGATTCGCCATGGTCTTGACCGTCCGTTCTACTGGGATGGTATTGCCAACGTGGTGGTACAGGTTACCCGCTACATTTCGAGTGCACGCAATTCGGGCTTGTCCATCCGAAGCACAACTACTGGAGCAAGCCGCGTTATCTATTCGGATAACAACAGCAACGCCAACATCGCTTCGTATGTGGGTTCTGCATCGCGTGACCAAAACGTGCCAGACATCCGCTTTGCGTTCACGCAATATGGATGTGAAGGTCCCAAGAGACCTATATATGTGAATGTACAAGGTGCCCCCGACGTTGATGCATCGTTGGAGTGGGTGTGGGGCAGTGCCTCGGCATCGTCCTGTGGCCCGACTCAGCTGACTATTGATGTGCGTAACGGTGGCCGCACCCCAATTAGTAACTATACGGTCGACTACTGGATTGACACAGCCCATGCACGTTACACTGGAACTACCACTATTGCACCAGGTGCTACTGGACGTGTGGTTGTGGGAACACCCACATTTACGCCAGGTCTTCACAACCTAAAAGCTGTTGTGAATGCAGCTGGCGACACCATTAAGGTCAACGATACCATCGTTACTGACCTGGCGGTGAGCTTCTGTGCTGGTATATATACCATCGGTCCAGCCGACAGCAACGACTACCATTCATTTACAGAGGCAGTCAATACGCTGAATGCCGTCGGTGTGGACGGTGCAGTTGAGTTTCACGTACAGCGTGGCGTATACAACGAGCAACTCACATTCTCCAACATACCCGGCAGTTCGTACTCTTCACCCGTAACGTTCAGAGCATCGGAGAACGACAGTTCGGCAGTTGTTATCCGCCACAGCCCCACTGAGTCGGCTAACTATGTGGTCAACATAGAGAATGCGGACAACCTCAACTTCAAATATCTTACCTTTTATGCCAAAGGAACGGGCAACTACTCGACGGTTGTCTCACTGAAGAATGCTAATAACATCCACTTTACCAACTCTCAGATACGGGTAAGGGGAGGTCTGAACACCGTCAGTGCCGTAGGTTTCTTAGTGAATGACTACGTCAACTACCTCTACATCGACAGCTGTGTTATCGACAGTGGTTTCAATGCTATTCGCAGCCCGATGACCTACGGACGTGGTGTGATGGGCCTAAATGTGCGCCACAGCAAACTGCTGAACTTCACAAGTAGAGGTCTCTTCCTGACCAATGCCAGCGACGCTGTCATCACTTGGAATAAGATATACTCAGGTGTAAACATCAACAACCGTTCGCTGTGGGGCATGTATATTGCCGATCATACAGGTGGTGTAGATGTGGAGTACAACGACATCAATCTATTTGATGAGCGCAACGGTAGCAAGCGAGGCATCGTATTGTCGCGTTGCGCTGCCAACAACAGTGTGCGCAACAAGATCTACAGCAATCTCATCTCACTGCATGGTACTGGTAACTACGACGGCGACCCATCGGGTATCTGGATAGATTCCTCCACTTCGCACGTGAACGTCTACTTCAACACCGTGCGCCTTTACGCTGGAACTACCTCTACCGCGTCGAAGTCTTTCTTAGTGCGCAATGCCAGTTCCAACTTGTATATTTTGAACAATCTCTTTGACAATCTCAGCCAGGGCTACTGCTACTATGTGGAGTCGCCCGCTGCAATATCGTTGTCCGACTTCAACGTGTACCATACTGCAATGGATACGGTGTTGCGTCACTTTGTGTACTGGGGCAGGGATTATGACAACCTCGACTCTATGCGAGTCGCAAGTGGTCAAGATGCTAACTCGTACAACGACGACCCGTACTATGTGTCAGACCGCGACGCACACATGGCCTTCGGTACCTATTGCGAGCTTGCGCAGTATAATACGGAGGTGCCCTACGATATAGATGGTGAAATACGCCCGCAGATTCCTATGCCAAGTATCGGAGCCGATGAGGTGAACCGTCGCCTGCACGATATCTCAATCATGGAAATCTTCGAGCCAAATGCAGACATGGATTATATCGAGGACGATGTGCACCGTGTCGTGGTGAAACTCTACAACAACGGTTCGTCTACCGAGAGCAATCTGAGCTGGACAGCCGAAATAGCTGGCTCGTCGCCACTCACCATCACTACGCCAAGACAGATTGCTTCCCTTGCACCGGGTCGCTCCATCATTGATACTGCGTACTTGACGCTGCCCATTGGCATCATCGATACACAAAAGGTTGTGGTCAAATTCATGCCGATGGACAATGATTTGTTCGTTGACGACAATGTTGACACTGTGGAGTACTTCATCGACCCGTCGTATAATATGAGAGCAGACGCTGTGTCGGCTGTGTTGGGCGACGGTTGCCGTCTATATGAGACGCCCCTTACCATCCGCCTCACCAACGTTGGACGCAAGGACATCCCGACGAGTGTTCCGTTCACTATTGGCTTTGAGGCCACATCGGCTTCTCCCGACGTGATAGTATCTCAGTTCCCACTCATCCGTACTGAGCAGATAACGCTGCCAGTTCCTTTGGCCGTGAACGCCTCCATCGATATTCCGTTCACTACGATGGCCAACCTCTACCCCACAGGTAACGACCGCGACGTGGCTGTGCGATTGAGAGCTTGGCAAACGCACCCCTATGACCAGAAGCCAATAACCGACACCACACCTTATATTAATGTTACGAGCAAGTACACGCCTCATGCCCCCATTGGACAAGATCTGCGCTTGCCCTATGCTTCATGGGATACGTTGTGGGCAACCCAGACTGATTTGCCTACGCCTACGACGGTGGTGAATCGCCCGATTCGTTGGCATAGAGACTCGACAGAGGCTCCTTATTTCGAGTCGGCCAACTACTTGCGCTCCACGTGGTGGGAAACACCGCAGTACTTCCATGACTCGGTATACTATCTGAGTTGCATCAGCACCTCTGGTTGTACCAGTTACTATAATCCAGTCCACGTAACGGTCGTTCCTTCAGCGGGTGTCGACTTGGCCATACAGCGTGTAGTAACACCCTTCGACAAGGTTTACATGGACAATGACACAGTCCGGGTGAATATCATCAACTACGGACGTCAGGCTGCTTCAAACTTTGCAGTGGTCTACCAGCTGCGCGATGTGGGTGGTCAGACTGATTTGCAGCTGGTCAGAGAGACCTACACAGGCACTATTGGACCAGGTGAAGACCGCTATTTCTCGTTCGACTCGCTGATTAATGTTGTGGAAGGCCATTCGTACGAGCTGCGGGTTTGGACCGACTATTCGAACGATGATGTACGCCGCAACGACACGATTCGCAATACTAAAGTCTTCACCTCGCTATTGTCGAGTGTTTATGGCAATAATGTAGACAAGCGCACTTTCGATGTGCTTCACCCAGAGGGTATGGACATCACGCGTGTCAGCGTATCGGGCGTAGACTATCAACTTGCCCCCATTGGCCGTGATTACACCAGCATCGGAGCGCCCAACGACACAATCGACCCCGTTATCCACATGATAAAAGGTGCCGCCGATACGATTATCGTGGAGGTGTCCAACAGCGACAAGGCCGAAGACTATGAGACCAAGGCTGCCCTCTACGTATATATAGACTACAACAGGAATGGCCAGTTTGAGGAGTTCGAGCGCATCTTTAAGGACACGGTGTTGTCCAATGGTGTTGTTAAGTTTGTGTACTCTTATCCGTACGACTATCAAGAACTAACAGATACGACGGAGTGGGGCACTCCATTATCAATGGAGGCTCCTGCTGGTGAGTATCCTAACTTGGGATATACCAGAATGCGTTTCTATCTTGTACAGGATGCAAACGATACGATGGACCTCCAATATGAGATCCCCTTTGGTACGGTGCAGGACTACCTGTTGAAGATAGAGGATCAACCTGTACCGGTCGACCTGTCGGCCACCCGTGTGGTATCGCCGCGCAACATCTTCATAGAGGAGGATAGCACCACTATTGTCTTCTCCATTACCAACAATGGTGGCAATACGGTTACCTCTACACGTATTGACTACGCCTTCATTGACGGCGACCCAACCGACCCGACTGGACGAGGGTCGTTCAACTGGACTGGCAACTTATTGCCTGGCCATAGCGAAACCGTATCGTTGCCCACTCGCCACCTCGCTGAGGGCACTACTCTTGTGAAGATTTGTGTAACCACCGTGGGCGACACCATTACACGCAACGACACCCTGTGGTACGAGTATCACCGCTTCAAGACCGTTACCCTTTTCCTCAAAGAGAACTTCGAGGGTGAGGACATCTGGTATGCGCCTCGTGGCTTTACGAATCATAATATCAACTATTGGCAACGTGGTGTTACGCGCAAGCCCAACCTACGTAGCAGCTATAGTGATTCTACCGTATGGGCAACCAGCTTGACTTCGAAGGCGAACACTCATGGCAGGGGTTCCCTGAGCTACCTATACTCACCCTACATCGACATCTCGCAGATACGCCCAGACACCATCTCCTTCTGGATGGCATCCGACCTGGCTGCAAACTCCTCTGTGTGGCTCGAAGTCTATGACTATCGTGGCCGATGGATTAGGGTCGGTTCGCAGTTAGACACCATGTGGTACGATGCTTCCGAGGGCTTCACGGGCTCCTCCATTGGATACTCATTCAAGTACTACAGGTACAGCACCAATGCCATCAGTGGCGAATTCCAGCAACGGCTGCAGTTCCGTTTTGTATTCCGCGCACTGACCACATCTGGTGTGGGCGACGGCGTTGTGCTGGACAATGTGTTCATTGACCGTCGTCAGCGTGCAGTCGATGTCGGTGTAACGGAGATTGTCTACCCCGTCAACCCACGCTTCGGAGAGACCATTTACCCGCGTGTCATCGTGAAGAACTACGGTTTTGACACCATCTACTCTATTGACATGGCCTACCACATGTACGGCATGAATATGCCTCGCCTGAGCAACCTCTCCGTACCCGAGGGCTTGAAGCCTGGTCAGACCATGCTGTACACCTATCCTGACCCGTTCGTGGTTCGCGCCGACTTCCCAGACACGTTCGAGATATGCGCTTACACAGTTGTCAACAGCGACATCTACTGGGAGAACGATTCCTGTTGCCATGACTTCGCCCTCGCCCCACTGAACAACGACATGTCGATGTCAAGCATCCTTTACCCGCTTGAGCGTGCTATCGCCGGCGATTCGCTCGACATTACGGTGCGCATGCGTAACTACGGCTCGTCTCCTGTGAGCAATGTGCGGATGATGTACACCTTCAACAACACCACCGTTGAGGAAGACCTCAACTTCAATACGGTGTTGGGTCGCCCGCTCCAGTCCATGGAGTACTACAACTATACGTTCCGCAAGCGTTGTCGTGCTACGATGGGTCGAATGAACCTCACCACCGTTGTTAAGTACGACAACGACGACTATATCTACAACGACACCTTGAAGATGTCGGTACAAGGCATCACCTCTATAGCCGACTTGGCTGCAGTGCATGTCAGTTTTGACTCTCTGTCGTGGCGTAGTAGACACTACCTTGAGTTGGAGATACAGAATGTGGGTTCGCAGGGTGTAACGGAGTTCGACGTAGGCTACATCCTCAATAACGACTCCTCCACGCTCACCATCGAGCACTGGAGGGGCGAGACACCGTTTGCTTCGCTGTCGTCGATGTACTATCGTTTCGAACCCATCCTTTCGCCCGCCCAGGGAGGCTTCCCTGTCGTGAAGGCCTTCGTAACGGCTCCTACGGACAATGACCACAGCAACGACACTACCTCCATCATTGTGCCGCACTCGTTCGACCTGCAGGCCAACAAGATTATGATTGAGGAGAACCGTGAAGACACCTGCAAGGTGCGCGTGGAAGTAGTCAATGTTGGCTCGGTGGTCTACTGGAAGCGTATGTACCTCACCGTAACGGTCAACGGCCAAACGCTGACACGCGATATCAATCGTGAGGGCACCGCTGATACAATGTTCATGTATCCCAACCAGCCCGTGGTCTTCACCATGCCAGGCCACATCGCAAAGAGTTCGACCCGCGACTATCAGGGCACGTTGACGCTGTCTCGTCTCCAACTGGATTTGAACAGCACCAATGACCAAACCAACCGCATAGAGGTGGTCAACTACTTCGAGGGCGTACCGTTGGTCGACGATGCCTCTGCAATGTCGCTGCGGCAGAACTACCCCAACCCCTACACGGATGAAACGCATATTGACTTCTTCATCCCAGCAGCAGGCAAGGTACGGTTCTTTGTGATGGATCAGATTGGCCGCAAGGTCTACGAGAAGACTGCAGAGTACCCGATGGGTGAGAACACCATCCTGCTCGGAAGCGAGCTCAATGTGTCTGGCACCTATTATTATGGCATCGAGTACAACGGCAAGCGTCTGATGCGCAAACTGGTCTTCAAGCGCTGATGCTCCGCCGCTTCGTAGAATTTATTCAGCAGCAACACCTCTTCGACCCTTCGCAAGAGGTGTTGCTTGCCATTAGTGGGGGGCGTGATTCGGTGGTGATGGGCGAGCTGATGCGCCGGGCCGGTTATCGCTTTGCGGTGGCTCATTGCAATTTTCATCTGCGCCCTGGGGCATGCGACCGTGATGAGCAGTTTGTCCGGCTGTGGGCCGAGGAGGCAGGTGTCGTGTGCCACGTGCTGCAGGTCGACACGCAGCGGTTGGCTGCGCAGCACCACCGCGGCATCGAGGAAGAGGCGCGCGCGCAGCGCTACTCCTTTTTCTTCAGCCTGATGGCGCAGTATGGCTACGCCTGTGTCGCTACGGCGCACCACCGCGACGACTCGGTGGAGACCTTTTTCCTCAACCTTTTCCGAGGCACTGGCCTTGCGGGTCTGCACGGCATCCGTCCGCGGACTGCGCAGGGAGTGGTTCGTCCCATGCTCTGCTTTTCGCGCGCCGAAATCGATGATTTCGTTGCCCGCGAGGGGTTGCGCTTCGTGGAGGATGCTACGAATAGCGAAGCTATCTATCGCCGCAATCGCATACGGCTGCAGTTGATGCCGCTGTTGCGCGATATGTATCCCGAGGTGGACAGTGTGATGGCGGCCAACATTGAGCGGCTGGCTGAGGTGGAGCAGGTGTATCGCGGCGCAGTGGCCGATTGCCGCCGGCGGTTGCTTACCCCCATGCAGGCCGAATGGCCCTTTGCTGATGTGCAGCTCGATGAGACCGTTTGGGAGGCAGGACAGGACGGTGCGCTGCCTGCGGAGGTGGAGTCCGATGCCTGGGTGTGGCGCCTACAGCTCGATGAGTTGGCTCGGTTGCAGCCAGCACGCACGCTGCTCTACGAGTTGCTTTCCCCCTTTGGTTTTGCCCTGTCGGTGGTCGACGACCTGCTGGCTGCTCCGCGCCGCGAGCCAGGGCGCCGCTTCTTCAGCCCGACGCATTGTTTGGAGATGGGCAGGGATTTTCTTTACGTGGTGCCACGAAGCCGGTTGCGGCCTTCCACTGGGCAGGAGGCTACGGTCGCTGACCGCGACGGCAAGCATGCCGCAGCGGTTCCGTCGCAGGTGTGGTGGGGCGAGGCCTCGGTGCGCGACGTGGCTGCGTTGCAGCGTGCGCTGCGCCAAGCCCCGTCGTGGCTGCTGTGTGTCGATGCTGAAACGTTGGCGTTGCCACTGGACTTCCGCACATGGCGCGACGGCGACAGTTTTGTGCCCTTTGGCATGAAGGGGCGGAAGCTCCTGAGCGACCTTTTTGTGGACCGCAAGCTCTGCCGCTGGCAGAAGGATGCTGTAAGGCTGCTGTGTGATGCGCGCGAACGCATCGTGTGGGTGGTGGGCTTGCGTGGCGACAACCGTTTCCGAGTGAGCGATGCCACACGCCGTGTGCGGCTCGTTTCGCTTCGCCACCCGAGGGCGATACCTGCCGCAGTGCATGCGGCTCTTTCCGACCGCAGTGTGGCCTTCTCTGAACTGCACGACGGGGTGGAAGTGCTGTCCGCCACGGTGATTTCTACACCAGAGGTGTGAGACCTTTGCTCTGAGTCCGTCCATCGTGGTGGCACTCAGTTTTTCTGACTTTGTGGTGGCAGCCGTCGGTGTGCTGCCGTTCTCCTTTTTCTTTTGGTTCCCTACGGTTGGTGGGGTGTGTGCCGTACGGGGCAGGCTGCTTTGCTGTAGGGCAGAGCGGTCGGTGCCGTACGGCTTGGGGGCTGTACAAGTAGGTGTGCTATATGCAGATGCTGCTGTGCATGGGCGGGTGCCGTACAGGGCAAGAACCTATGCCGTGCGGCACGTGCCTCCCTGTCCTGTGGGGCGGGGCTTATGGGGGTGAGGAAGAGGAGCAACGGGATTCGTCGGCTGTGGGGCGAGCCATCTGCGGTGCAGACACTCTCGGCGAAGCTTCGATAGCCCCACGGCGCGGTTTGCAAAGGTACAACTTTTTCGGCAATGGAGCAATGCCTGAAGGTGGGGAATGTGAGGCACAGATGCTTGTGCGCATCGATGCCCGTGCTGCAACCCGAGCCCGTGCTCAGCGCCGCGCCCGCCGAGGGGGCTCAGCGTCGGGCGGTGCCGATAAGGCGGTCGTAGCGGTCGTTGGGCAGCTGCAGGTAGACGTAGGCAGTGTAGTTGTTCGGGCTCTCAGTGTGGTCGCCCTCCAGTTCGGCAGTCGACCCCTCGCTCTCTCCCACGCGCTTCACCACCAGCTGGTAGGCATAGTATCCCTGCTTCAGCAGTAGGCGCAGGGTGTAGCAGTGGTAGGAGGGTTGCCACTCCATGCGGCTTGCATCGCTCAGCTGCCACTGCGTGAGCTCGCCCACCACGTGGATGCTGCCGTCCAGCAGTGGTTGTGCCATAGGGAGGGAGAAGTTGACCCACACATACTCCGCCTCGGTCTGTACCTGCGTGCGGTTCCACACGTTGGTCTTCATTCCCCCAGCCAGTACGGCATCGGCCGTATAGGGTTTGCGCGCACGCACCTCTTCAGGCCGTAGGATGGCCATGATGTCCGAGCCCAAACGTTCGATGCGTTGCACGTTGCCCATTGGGGTGCTGGCATTGCTGATGTCGAAATAGCGGAACGTGTTGCCTCCGGGGAAGACGTTTTCGCGGTGGTTGTTGTAGCACATTTTCGTGCCGTTGTAGCCGCTGAAGTGCAGGGTGCGTTGCAAGTCGTCGCGGCCGTTTTGGCGCACCACCACCGCGGCGTAGTTGGCTGCCGAGGGGATGTACTCCCCCTGGCGCAGTTCCCAGCAGAGGCTCACCTCCTGGTCTCGCTGAAAGTTGCCGTAAGCACTTGTGGCTCGGTTCACCTCGATGTCGACGGTGGCAATCTCCTCGCTCACGGCAAACCGACGGGTGAGGACAATGCTGTCTGGTTGGTCTTCTGCGTAGATCTCCACCACGTAGTTGCCCGATAGCCTGAAGGAGCTGGTCTGGTCTGGTATGCGTGTGCTGTAGTGCGTGTAGTCGGTGCGAGTGGTGAACGAGGGGGCAAAGTGTTCCACATCGTGGTCGTCAAAGCCGTTCATGAACTCGTAGGCCTCCAGATCGTCCACTTCCCACAGGCGAGAGCAGTGGCGTATGCGGTAGCGGAAATTGCGGGGTTCGGTATAGAGCTCATCGAAGCGCAGCCACAGGTAGTCGGCCGAGCCCAGCCTGAGCAGTGGTAGCTCCAGCTCGATGCCGTTGCGGTTGAGATACACACTCTTGATGAGGGGCGACCATGCCGTGTCGGCCACAGGTCGTGCTGCCGCGGTGTTGGTCATGAGCATCATCAGCAGCACTCCTGCTGCCATCTGCAGGGCGTGTCTACCCCAAGAAAAGAGAGAAAACCTGTGGTTCATAGGGAAAGAGGCATGCATCAGGTGGAGAAAAAGTCGCCCAGCCAAGAGTGCGACCCGATGTTCGACAGGCGTGTGCCGCAATGTTTGCAGAAGGTGGCGGTGGGGTCTGTCTCCTCGTGCCCGCAGTGCTGGCAGTACTTCTCGGCGCGTGGCGTGGCGACATCGGTCTGCATCGGTTCGGCCGAGCGGCCAGGCAAGCTGAGCGGTTCGGAGGGTGTCGTTGTCTCGTTGGTATCAGTCTCCTCGTCGTCGTCCGACCCGTCGTTGAAGAACTCGTCGGTGCGCGTGCGATGATTGTGCTGATGGAATGCGTTGACCGTCTCGCCAGCCACGATGCCTGTGGGTACGGCTATCACGGAGTAACCCAGTATCATCACCACCACCGATATGAATCTGCCCATGGTTGTAACCGGCGTGATGTCGCCATAGCCCACGGTGGTCAACGTTACCACGGCCCAATATATGCCTTCCGGAATACTACTTATCTGCGGGTTGCGCCCTTGCTCAAAAGTGTAGACCAGTGCCCCCAGCACCACTGCAATGAGGAACACGAAGAGCATGAATATCAGTATGCGATACATGCTGCGCCGCAACGCGTTGAGGATGACGCTGCCCTCATCAATGAAGCGTTTGAGGTGCAGCACGCGAAACACGCGTAGGGTGCGCAGCACGCGAAACACGGTCAAAGTCTGTGTGGCCGGCAGCAGCAGGCTCAAATAGGCTGGAAAGATGGACAGCAGGTCGATTAGCCCGTAGAAGGAGAAGATATACTTTGAGGGTTGCTTGTGGCAGTAGATGCGAAGGTAGTATTCGAATGTAAAGATGAGGGTGAAAAGCCATTCGACAACCTTCAACAGCCACTTGAGGTTGTCGTGAACAGCATCAATACTGTCGAGGATCAGCACCAGGATGTTGAACCCGATGAGGATGAGCAGGATTATGTCGAACTGTTTGCCTGCAGGGGTGTCGCTCTTGAAGATGATGGAGTACATCTCTTCGCGTGAGAGATTGCGGTACTTCTTTGGTAGCAAAAACTTGAAGAGCAGGTTGTGGATGGTCGTTACGACGAGGTGCGCCACCCGTTGCATGATGCGCCCAAAGGGGATGCGAGCCACGAGACTGACCGCACTGTTGAAGAGCATACTCAGTCCGGTGTAGAGGTCGGAGAGGAAGGAATAGAGTGCGGGCCATGCTTTGCTTCGCAGTTGACGACCCACGCCGTTGAGTTTATCTTTCAGTCCCATGAGGCTTAGTGTGCTTGGAGATAGAGAAGGGTGGAGCAGTTGTCGGGGCGCAGACAGCTGCAGGCGGTGCGCTGCACGTCGGCGGCTGTGATGCGGGTGTAGCGGTCCAGCTCGTTGTTAATCCACTCGAGGTGGCCTATGCGGTGTAGGTAGCAGAGGGTGGCAGCGCGGTCAGCCACTTTGTATTGCGACTGGACGAAGCTGCTCTCGGCCTTGCCAATCACCTTCTGTAGCTCGTCGGCTGGCACCGCTTCATCGCGCAGGCGGTTCAACTCATCCCACAGGGCGCGGCAGGCTGTGTCCACGTCGGTACCGTCGGTCAGTTTGCCACCCACGATGAGCAGGCCTGGGTCGACATCGCCTGTGATGTAGGCATCGGCATCGATGAAGAGACCGCTCTGCTTCACCAAGCGGTTGTACATGCGCGACGACTTGCCATTGGAGAGCAGGTCGGTCAGCAGGTCGTAGGTGTGGAAGTCGGGGTGGGTGCGCTCGCAGATATGAAACGCCATGTAGATGGCGTTGCTCGGCACGTTGCGGTGCAGCGTTAGAGAGCGCGGCTCGTTCTGCGGGGGCTCGACAGGCAGGTTGCGCTGAGGCGGGTTGCCAGGAGCAATGTCGCCAAACCACTTCTCGGCCAGTTGCAGGGCGCGGTCGTGGTCAATGTTGCCCGCAATGGATAGGGTGGCATTGGTGGGCACGTAGAAGGTATGGAAGAAGGCCCACACCTCGTCGAGCGTGGCCTGTTGCACATGAGCTATGTCGCTCCCAATGGTGCACCATCGGTACGGATGAACCTGGTAGCACAGGGGGCGCAGGTGCAGCCACACATCACCGTAGGGCTGGTTGATGTAGCGTTGGTGATACTCTTCGGTAACCACCTGCTTCTGCACGCGCAGCACTTCGGGGGTGAAGGCTGGCGAGCGCATGCGGTCGGACTCTAACCAAAGAGCCGTCTCTAAATACTGAGCAGGAACGGTGATGTAGTAGTTGGTGAAATCGTTGTTGGTCGAAGCGTTGCTCTCTCCCCCCGCATTGTTAACGTGCTGGTCGAAGTTGGACACATGCTCCGATCCTCCAAACATGAGGTGCTCAAACAGATGAGCAAAGCCTGTGTGGCTCGGCTGCTCGTCGCGTGCACCCACTCCGTAGAGCAGGTTGACCGTAACCATGGGGGTGGATTTGTCCTGGTGGGTAATAAGAGAAAGCCCGTTCGATAGGGTGTGGAGTTGATAGTTAATCATTGTGCGGGTGTAGAGGATGTGAAGCACTTCAAGGCAGGCAAGCCAATGGAAGAGGAGGCTATGGGTGGAATGTGCAGATGTGCTCTCACTATTATATACTACTATCGATGCGTGTGCGCACTCGCGCACAACGGGATGCAAAGGTACGTCTTTTTTTTTACATGACTGCGCTGTAGGACTTGGGTGGTGTGCCGTACGGGTGCGAAGGCCGAGGAGCAGAGGGGACGATTTGGGGGACGATAAGCCGTGGCGAAGAACGGATAAAAGCATGTTGATGTGCAATTTTTGAGAGGCGTAGTGTACTAAAAGACACTCCGTGCCGTTTTCGGTGAGCATGTGGATAGTGGAGTGGAGAACCCTCTCTGCCAGAATGATGAATGAAGATTACACGAAATAAAGAACGCAAAAAGATGAGAAAAGGAGCGAAAAGACTTGGATGGTACCGTGTGCTGATAGCGCTTGTGGCCATGATGGTGCCAGTGATTTTGATGGGACAGCCAGGAGGAGGTCCCGGAGGTCGTCCTTCGGGAGGTGGCGGATTTGGTGGGCCAGGAGGTCCAGGAGGCCCTGGTGGGCGTCCGCCTTTTGACCGCGATGGCAACCGCAGCGAACAACGGGGCCAGACGGTGCGGCAGAAAACCATCAAGACCAAGCTCACTACATATAAGGTGGTGGGTACGCTTGTTGACAGTACCAGGAATGAGTCCATGATGTACGTTACCGTCATGGTGCTGAAGCCTGAGGACAGCAGTCTGGTGAAAGGGTCGATTACCGATGCCGACGGTTACTTTGAGGTGGGCGGACTGTCAGAAGGCAAGTACTTGATGAAGGTCTCTGCACTGGGTTACCAGACGTTGATGTTCCCCTTCTCGGTAGAGAACAATACGGCATTGGGCACGTTGCGCATGCACCCTGGAGCAACCACCATGAAGGAGGTGAAGATTACAGCCGCACGACCACTATATGCTATGGACGGCGAGAAGCTGGTGTACAACGTTACGGAAGACCCTTCGGTGCAGGACGGTACGACGAGCGACGCGCTGCAAAATGCACCCGGGGTGGAGGTGGACATAGAGGGCAACATCACACTGCGCGGCGTGAGCAGCGTAGAGATATGGATTAATGACCGACCCTCGAAATTGAATGCGGAGAACTTGAAGACCTACCTCGAGACTCTGCCAGCCAATGCGCTGGACCGTATAGAGACTATTACGAATCCCAGTGCAAAATATGCCACAGAAGCCGAGGCGGTCATCAATATCATCACCACGGCACACATCAAAAAGAACCACTTCATATCGTTTGGTGCCAATGGGTCGTCGCAGCCACAGGTAAGTCCATGGATGTCCTACATGTGGGCTAACGAGAAGTTGAGCATTAACCTGTTTGCCAGTGGCCGTTACAGCAAAAGCAGTGGTAGTTCAAGCGATACGTCGGCCTACAGTCCGTTCAATGCCGATTCGTCGGCCTACATATTGACCGAACGCGACACATCGTCATCGCGGCGCGAGAGCGACAATTGGGGTATGACCTTTTCGGCCAACTTTGACTACTACATCGATAGTATGCGTAACCTCTCGGGGTGGAGTTCGTTCAACTTCAACGGTACCTCGTCGGACAATACGGTGGACATGATACGCGACCGTAGGTTTGTGCCTACGCAGCACCTGTACCATTATTTTGACACCACTTCGGGGTCGAATCGCTCCTCGTTTGGGATGGCAGGCTTGTTCTACACGCGCAAGTTTGATGAGAACGGGCACAACCTGCGCCTCAGCGCAAGAGGAAATTACAGCACCTCGAACTCCGATCAAGACTATGTGCGAGACTATGATGTGGAATACACCCCGTTCCTGGATGAGCGCAAGTACTATTACACAAGCTCGAGTTCTTATAGTTTGGGTGTGGATGGGCGCTACAACCGTCCGCTGAGCGAGCAGTCGGAGTTGACCTTTGGGGCAGGAGTGGACTATGATGCCTCGCACGGCCAGTTTGAACGCACCTACCTCGACGCGGCTGGTGCCGACCTGTCGAAGGACACGCTGCGTTCGTATCGAACCGCTTTCTCCAACGCCAAGGCTAATGCTGACGCAGGATGGACACGCCGCTTTGGTTTGCTCACCATGCAATTGGGGTTGGGTGTTGGATATCAGCACTATGACTTGCGCTACTACGATAGCCCGATGCCCTTTGTGGACGACACGGCGTTCAACTTCTTCACCGTGCGCCCCTCGGTTCACCTCTCTTATCGTACACAGTCAATGCACAACTTCAAGTTGAACTACTCAATGCGAATGAGTAACCCGTCGAGCCAACAGCTCACCACCTTTAGGACCTATGGCGAGGACAGCTACTCCACGGGTAACCGCGACCTAAAGGCGTCGCGCACCCATTCGGCCGAAGCAGGCTGGACCAAGTTCTTTACCAACTTCGGCTCGGTGGGAGTGGAAGCCTATGCGCGCTATTCTGCAGCTGAAATCAGTTCGCTCACCGACGCCGAAGATGTGATAGATGAGTACTTGATGCGCACCGTATCGTTCAGCATGCCCTACAACATGGGCTCTTCCTACAGGGTGGGAACGAGTCTCAATATGACCTATCGCCCCACAGGCCTGTTTAATGTGCGCCTCTACGCCAACCTGTATGACTATGGATACTCAATGGACCGTGGTGCACAGGGGGTGCTGAAAGACAGCAGATGGAGCTATAGTTTGCGTCTTAATTCGTGGGCGAAAATCTACCAGAACTACCAAATCTACGCCTCGGCCAACTACTCTTCGCCCACGATTGGCCTTGCTTCGGAACGTAAGGCTCGCTACAACCTTAACTTTGGGGTACGAGCCGACTTTTTCAAGCGCAAGGTGTCGGCATTTGTACACGTGCAGGACATCTTCAACTGGGGGGCTCGCTATGGGTCGGGTAGTCGCAACACCAACCCAGCGTACACCTCCAACAGCACCGACCTGAACCTGACGAGCCGATTCATAAGTGCTGGTATCACGTTCCGCTTTGGTAAGATGGAACTTGAGAATAAGGCCAAGGATGGCAATTCGCTCGACGATTCGTCGTCATCTGTAGAATAGCCAGTACGAGGCTGCGAAGTGCACATAACAAGCGTGGCACGGTATCTTTTTTTCGACAGAAGAGAGACCGTGCCACTTATTTTGTGGAGTAGAGTTGCTCTACAAGGGAAGAAAAGTTTGTACTGTAAATATCTGTCATAGAGTGTTGATGTGAAATGACATGAAAAAAGATTTGGTGGAAAATATGAAAAGTTGTACTTTTGCATCCGATTTCCACGAGAGGAAATATTGTCCAATGGTGTAATGGTAGCACATCTGACTCTGGATCAGCCAGTCTAGGTTCGAGTCCTGGTTGGACAACAAAAGAAGAGGAACTGCAAAGCAGTTCCTCTTCTTTGTGATTGCACCTGAGCAGGAGTTGTGATTTACTTGCGCAGAGTCTATTTTTTGCATGTGCAGTGATTAAGCTTTGCATGTGCAAAGATAGTGATTTGTTTGTGCATTGTTTTCGTTTCTCCTGCACAGAGGTGCGGTTGGCTAATACCATGTGCCAGTGCTGCGGTTGTAGATTTTGGAGGTGGAACCGCTGCCTTGGGCATTTTCGCCAATGATGCCTACGTAGAGGTAGCCTTGAGATGTGAAGTAGTTAGAACAAGTGAAACTATAGCTGGTGGCGGTGCCAGAGAGGGTGGCTACATCGGTCCAATTACCATCGGACACTTTGGCTCGAACGCGGACGGAAGTGGGACGTCCGCAGCCAGATGACGACGGGAAAGTCCACGAAAGTCGACAGGTGGAGCCGCTGATGCTGGCCGTGACGGTGGGATTACACGGTGAATAGGCCACTGTGTAATTGTAGGACACGTAGGAGGAGAAACCACTTTCGCCAGCACTATTGACTGCTTTCACTTTGTAGTAGTTGTTGCCGTTGGCAGGCATAGGCACTCCGGCAGAGGTGGTGGTTACGGTGTTGACTTTGCTGTAACCGCTTGAAGAGGAGGTGGAATGGTAGATGTCGTACGAGGTGGCTCCAGTGGAGGCGTTCCATGAAAGGCGCAGGTCGGGCAGATTATTGTTGCCATAGTTCTGGATTTGTAGACCTGTGGGTGCTGATGGTTTCTGTACGGAAGAGGCGATGTTGACAGAGGTGTAGCTACTCTGTGAGCCTTCGCCGTTGCTGTTGTATGCGCTCACGCGGTAGTAGTTGGTGCCTGTCATGGGGCTTTCGTCGTAGGCAAAGGTGTTTGATGTGGAGGTCAGCCGCTGGTAACCACTCGATGAGGAGCTACTGCGGTAGACGTAGTAGCCAGTGGCATTGGTGGAACTGTTCCAGCGAATTTGTACGCGCGGAGCGCTTGATGTACCGACATTACTGCAGTTCAGTCCCGTTGGGGCAGAAGGGGTGCTATAGTCGGGCGTGGTGCCACCACCGCCACCTGTACCGCTGCCAGATCCTCCACCGCTTCCGCCCTGTGTGTAAGGATCGTAGAAGTGTTCGTCTTCATCGTCGTTACAGCCCCACAGGAGAGCGAGGCTGCCGACGCTTATCAAGGCAAAGGTGAGTACTGCGAATCGCATGTGGTGGTGCTTGTTGTGATGTGTTTTTGTTCTCATGGTTGATTGTCTTTATTGTAATGAATTTTCCCCATGCCTGCTGCTGGGCGGTCCAAAGAGCGTTGAATACGTGCTCATTTGCTGTATTCAATGTGCTTCAGGACAGCCTCCTTTGCAGCAGGTTTCCACTTGCAGGGTGCAGAAGTATTTGGCACGGCGGGCATGGGGAAATACAGGATGATTGTTGAATTGATTATACTTCTGAACAACGGTAGATGAAGTCGCCCTGCGTTGCAGTTCGAAGGTTTACCTCAATGCCTGAGCAGGTTGTGGCGTTGTAGTCTTCGGGTTTTACAGTTTGGGCTCCGACGAGGGCTCCTGAGTCTGCATCAAATTCTTGGCATGAGCAGGTGGTTTTGGAGCATCCTATGGTGCACGTTGTTGCTATCAGCAGGCAGGCTGATAGTATTGTTCTCTTATTCATATTGGTTTGTGTACTGTTGTCGCATTGTACTCATCGGTCAATTGTTTTGGTTGTTTTTGTTGTGTGCCGATATTGGTTGTAGTGCGGTATACACATAAAAAGAGCGTGGCACTTGCGTATGTCTTCATCGGAATCTTTGAGGTCTTCGACTACCTTTCCACCCAATTACAACGTACAAAGCCCACGCCTTGTGGCGGGTGCTCCGCGGCTCTGCTCCGGGTGGAATTTGAAGTTGTCGAAGTTTCAAAGATTCCAGAGTTTGGCTACTTTGCTTTTTCCTATTCTGTGATGTGTATACTAATTGTTGTTTATTGCTTCATTGGCAGTTGTTTTGGTGAGTATGGAGGTGGGCTTATATGCTACCTTTGAGGCGGTGTGGAGGGGACATCGCTGGTGCCCCCTCGGGTTACGCCTGCTGTGATTTAATGCAATTTGCGGTTAGGGGTGTACTCCTCTCGGTTACGAGTTGAGGTATTGGTCGATGGCCTGCGCGGCTTGGCGGCCTGCACCCATGGCAAGGATGACGGTGGCTGCTCCAGTTACGGCGTCGCCTCCGGCAAAGACTCCACGGCGTGAGGTTTGGCGTGTTGTTTCGTCGATGGCTATGCCGCCGCGCGATGTGGTGTCCAATCCTGGGGTGGTGTCCTTGATTTGTGGGTTGGGGCTGGTTCCAAGGGCCATGATGATGGTTTCAAATGGAAGGGTGTATTCGCTGCCTTCTACGGGTATAGGGCTGCGGCGTCCGCGCTCATCGGGTTCGCCCAATTCCATGCGTTGGAGTCTCATGCCGCCGACGTTGCCTTGCCCATCGTTGAGGATTTCAATGGGGTTGGTGAGGTAGGCGAATTCGATGCCTTCTTGTTGGGCGTGGTGTAGCTCTTCTCGACGTGCGGGCATTTCGGCTTCGCTGCGGCGGTAGACTACGGTTACTTTGCTGCCCAGTCGCAGGGCGGTTCTGGCTGCGTCCATGGCTACGTTGCCTCCTCCGATGACGGCGACACGTTCTCCTAAGTATATAGGTGTGGCGTATTCGGTGTCGTAGCCGTGCATGAGGTTGGTGCGGGTTAGGAGTTCATTGGCGCTGTATACGCCTACGAGTTCTTCGCCAGGGATGCCCATGAAGCGAGGGAGGCCTGCTCCAGAGGCTACGTATACGGCTGCATAGCCTTGGTTGTCGAGGAGTTCGTCGATGGTGATGCTTTTACCGATGATGACGTTGGTTTGTATGTCAACACCGAGCTGACGGAGTCCGTCGATTTCGGGTTCTACTACGCGGGTTTTGGGGAGGCGAAATTCGGGTATGCCGTATACGAGGACGCCACCTGCGTGGTGTAGTGCTTCGAAGATGGTTACGGCGTAGCCTTTCTTTGCGAGGTCGTTGGCGCAGGCCAGGCCACTGGGTCCGCTGCCTATGATGGCTATTTTTTTGCCGTTGGGGGTGGGAGTTGGGGTGGGGGCGGTGCGCAGTTGGGGGTTGTTGCGCATGGTGTCAGCCACATAGCGTTCAAGGTTTCCGATGGCAATGGGTTCACCTTTTTTGCCCATGATGCAGCTGCCTTCGCATTGGTTTTCTTGAGGACATACGCGTCCGCAGATGGCTGGCAGCGAGGAGTCCATTTTGATGATGCGCTCGGCTTCAGCTATTTGGCCTTGCTTGATGGCGCTGATGAATTGGGGTATTTGGATTCCTACTGGGCAGTGCTGTACGCACATGGGTTTTTTGCACTGTAGGCAGCGGCTGGCTTCGATGGCGGCTTGGGCGGGGGTGAATCCATGGCTTACTTCGTCGAAGTTGTGGGCTCGCCGGGTGGGGTCTTGCTCTTGGGGGTGTTGGCGGGATGCTTTGGGACCGCTGAGGGCAGCTTGTTCAAGGGCTTGGTCTACGGCGGAGGCAAGGTTGCAGTGGTGGTCGGGGGTATTGGTGGCTATGCGGTATTTTTGTTCGTCGGGACGGGCGAGGTGGCGTCGTGCTTCGTCATAGTCGACGTGGTGTCCGTCAAAGAAGGGACCGTCCATGCAGGTGAAGCGGACTTTGCCGTCCACTGTTACGCGGCAGGCACCGCACATGCCAGTGCCGTCGACCATCATGCAGTCGAGTGATACTTGGGTCGGCAGGTTGAGCTCTCGGGTTAGTTGGGCTACGAATTTCATCATGACCATGGGACCTATGGCTATGCAGAGGTCGTAGTGCTGACCGCTTTCGACGAGTTCTCTTACTTTGTCGGTTACGAGGCCTTTGTGTCCGTTGCTGCCGTCGTCAGTCATGAGGTAGAGGTTGTCGCAAACTGCGGCCATTTCGTCGGTGAAGAAGAAGATGTCTTTATTACGTGCTCCCATGACGACGTCGCACTGCAGGCCATGGCTGTGGAGCCATTTGGCTATGGGGTAGACGGGGGCTGTGCCCACGCCACCGGCCACAAGGAGTGTACGGCCGCTGTAGCCTTCGAGGATGCTGACGGGGCGTCCCAGCGGGCCGGCTATAGTGTAGAGGCTTTCGCCAGTGCGCATGGCACTCAGCTGACGGGTGCTGTCGCCAACTACTTGGAAGATGATGGTTACGCTTTGGCGCTCCTTGTTGATGTCGGCTATGGTGAGGGGAACGCGTTCGCCTTTTTCGGTTGGTATGACGATAACGAACTGGCCAGGGAGGCCGTGCAGTGCTATCCAAGGGGATTCAACCTCCATGAGATGGACGACTGCGGTGAGTTGTTTTTTGTTTAGAATTTTATACATGGTATTTCTGCATACGGTTAGTTTATAGGATGTTTACTCTTTTAGCGCCTGTGCGCTGTGCATGCAAATGTACGTTTTTAATTCTATGTACGGGTACTGTGGGTGGATTCTTTTTCGGGGTCGAGCGGTGTGGGCGCGTGTGGGGTATGCTTTGGGGTGGAGAGAGGGGTGGTTTACTATGGGGGTGGGAGCGCCCGTGGGGCTTTGTGTGGGTGCTTGGGGCATGTGAGGGGTCTCCCTTACCGATGGTGAGGAGGGGTTGCTTCAAGGCTGATGTGTGCTTTCATTAGTTCTGATGTGCTTTTGCATCAGTTGTTCAATATGTGTATCAAGATAATGAGTATGCGTAGTGAGAATATTGAGAACGTGCTGTCAACATGCAGAGTATGTGTTCTCAAAATACTGAGAATGCCTTCTCAATTTCTGATGTACGTTTACATCAGGATTGAGGGATGCTTTCCTTAGGGGTGGGCTTTCCTCTGGGCTTGAAAATAAATTTCGCGGGTCGGAGATGCGGATCGGGCGAGGACGTGGAGGGTGGTAAGGAAAACGAATGAAGGCATCTGCCGAGGGGTAGATGCCTTCTGTTTGGTGTCCAGAAACTGCTGTGCCAAAGGAATTCTTAGGCGAGACGTTTCTCGAGGCGTTGGCGGATAGCGGCTATGAAGTCGGCGCTGTTAACGGCCTTGGGGGTAATGCCTTCCATGAGGTTCACGAGGTCCTTGGTGGCGATGCCCTCACCGAGGGTGTCGAAGCAGGCGCCTTCGAGCTGGTCGGCAAAGTTCATGAGTTCTTTGATGCCGTCTTTTTCGCCACGCTTGCGCAGGGCTCCACTCCATGCAAAGATGGTTGCCATGGGGTTGGTGGAGGTCTCCTCGCCAGCGAGGTGCTTGTAGTAGTGGCGGGTTACGGTGCCGTGGGCGGCCTCGTACTCATAGTTGCCGTCGGGGCTGACGAGTACGCTCGTCATCATGGCCAGTGACCCAAAGGCGGTCGATATCATGTCGCTCATCACGTCGCCGTCGTAGTTTTTGCAGGCCCAAATGAAGCCTCCCTTGCTTCTGATGACACGGGCTACGGCGTCGTCGATCAGCGTGTAGAAGTAGGTGATACCGAGGCGCTCAAATTCGGCCTTATAGTCCTGGAACACTTCTTCGAAGATGGCCTTGAACTGACCGTCGTATTTCTTTGAGATGGTGTCCTTGGTGGAGAACCAGAGGTCTTGCTTCGAGTCGATGGCAAATTTGAAACAGCTATGGGCGAACGAACGGATGGACTTGTCGAGGTTATGCATGCCCTGCAGCACGCCAGCACCTTTGAAGTTGTGGATCACCACCTCGTCATGCTTGCCGCTTTCACCATCGAAGACCAAGCGTGCTGTGCCAGCCTCTTCGACGCGCAGTTCCACACCCTTGTACACGTCGCCATAAGCGTGGCGCGCAATGGTGATGGGCTGTTCCCAGTTCTTAACCACCGGCTTGATGGTAGGGATAACGATGGGGGTGCGGAACACGGTGCCGTCCAGTATCGAACGTATCGTGCCGTTGGGGCTCTTCCACATTTCGTGCAGCTTGTATTCGCTCATACGCTGCACGTTAGGCGTAATAGTGGCGCACTTTACGCCCACGCCGTACTTCTTGCATGCTTCGGCAGCCTCGACAGTAATCTTATCGCCCGTCTCGTCGCGCTTCACCAGCCCCAGGTCGTAATACTCCGTCTTGAGGTCTACGAACGGAAGCAGTAGCTCGTCCTTAATCATCTTCCACAGGATGCGAGTCATCTCGTCGCCGTCCATTTCCACCAATGGGGTGGTCATCTTTATCTTTTCCATGTTGTATGATGTGTTGTGTTGAAATGTGTGATATATTCTTTTCAAACGTGTTATGTGCTCTAATTAGACGTGTGATGTATCGATTCCCGACTGGTGACGTACCGTTTCCCAACACGTAACGTGTGGTTTACCAGTGTGTGAACTTCTGTTTTCCAACGTCTTTTCTGCACTTTTTATACGGCGGGCAGTGCTCATAGGTACCGCCCGCCGTAAGCATTGGGCGCGCTTTACTTTTGGTTAGCGTAGTAGTTCATAAGGCATCCATCGGTGAGGATGGTGCGCTCATCCTTGGTCAGATTTTGGAAGAAGAGGTGGATGTCCTTCACACCCGTAGCGGTGATGATTTTGGCATCTATCTCCTCATCGCCGCGCAGAATAGCCTCGCGGATACCAGGGATGAATACCATGTCGCCTGCTTGGTAGTCGAACGGAGTGCCCTCGCTGATGGTGAAAGGCACAATGCCCCAGTTGATGCAGTTGCTGCGGTAGCGCTTGGTAGCGTACTCGTAGCAGATATTGGCATCACCGCCCAGCACCTTTTGGCAACTTGCTGCCTGCTCGCGAGCCGACCCATCGCCTGGCTTGTTGGCAAAGATGCACGATCCGAAAGAGGTATTCTCGGCCGTGGTACCCACTTTCTTCAGCGCGTCAAGAACGTGCTGTGGGCACTTGCCGTCGCGGCGCTGCAGGTCTTCCTGCTGTATACGCTTGCTCAGACCAACGTATTCTGGCACGCGGCGCGAAAGGGCGAACTCGGACAGTTTCAGCGGATTGCTGCGGTAGCTTGAAGTCTCACCCGACGGGATGAGTTCGTCCGTCGTCGTTACGGGGTCGTGAATAACAGCTGCCAGCTCTACCAACATGTTCTCCTGCATGGGGTATATCTTCGGCCAGTCCTTGATATTGGGACCGTAGCGCAAAGGCAACTCCTGCTGAGCCTTATTGTATCCATCGTACACGCGGCGCTCGTAGATAACGGGGTCGTACTCATAAGGCTTGTGGTTGTCGGTGTAGTCCACATCCGTAGCAGCAGTTAACACGCCGCCGTTGGCAGCCGTGGCTGCAATGGAACGTGCATCCATCAGAGCTACCAGCGAAATCTGACCTGCGCCTGGCTTCGAACCTTCGCGGTTGGGGAAGTTACGCGTTGTGTGGCGGATACTGAAGCCATTATTAGCTGGCACATCGCCTGCTCCGAAGCACGGGCCGCAGAATGCTGGCTTGATGACAACGCCTGCCTCAAGCAGTTCCTCGGCTATGCCCGCACGCGTGGTAGCCATATATACGGGCGACGATTGCGGATAGGCCGATATGGTGAAATAGTCGTTGCCCACGCTCTGATTCTTCAAAATGCTGGCAGCAGCACTCAAGTTGTCGTATGTACCACCGGCACATCCGGCGATAATACCCTGATCGGCATGCACCTTGCCGTCGATAATCTTGTCCATCATGTGCACCTCCACCTTGTCGCCGAAGCGCTTCTTGGCATCCTCCTCCACTTTCGACAGGATTTCTTCGGGGTGAGCTTGCAGCTCGTGAATGCTCACAGCATTTGAGGGGTGGAAAGGCAACGCAATCATGCACTCCTCTGTTGAGAGGTCAATACGAATCATGCTGTCGTAGTAGGCCACTTTCCCTGGACGCAGTTCGCGGTAAGCCTCAGGACGACGATGCATTTCATAATAGTGCTTCACCTCATCATCCGTTTCCCAGATAGAGGTAAGGCAGGTCGTCTCGGTAGTCATCACCTCGATGCCGTTGCGGTAGTCAATCGGCAGATTTTTCACACCAGGGCCAGCAAATTCGAGCACCTTATTCTTTACGAATCCATTGTCGAACGTAGCCTTTACTAGTGAAATGGCAATGTCGTGCGGCCCCACACCTTTGCGCGGAGTGCCTTCCAGCCATACGAGAACCACCTCGGGGGCGTTGATATCCCATGTGTTGCGCAGCAACTGCTTAACCAGCTCGCCGCCACCTTCGCCCACGCCCATGTTGCCGAGCGAACCGTAGCGGGTGTGTGAGTCGGAACCCAAAATCATGTTGCCGCACTGAGCCATTGCTTCGCGTGCATACTGGTGAATCACTGCTTGGTTGGCAGGGACGTAGATACCGCCATACTTTTTAGCTGCCGAAAGGCCGAACACGTGGTCATCCTCGTTGATAGTACCGCCCACAGCGCACAGTGAGTTGTGGCAATTGGTCATAGCGTAGGGGAGTGGGAACTTCTCCAGTCCGCTGGCGCGTGCAGTTTGAATGATGCCCACATAGGTGATGTCGTGCGACACCATGGCATCAAAGCGAATGCGCATCTTCTTGCCCTTGCCGTTGTCTACATCGTGTGCACGCAGAATGCCATAGGCAATCGTGTTTTCGCGTGCTTCATCTGCCGACAGGTCTGCCTTGTCAGCAATTTTCTCGCCGTTTAGGAGGTACACTCCGTGGTTGATCAGCTCTATCATAACATTGTTAATTAAGTGTTGTTTAAAACATATTGTGGATTCTTCTCAGGGGAATCGCAACTTATAGTTGTTCTCTCATGCGCGGTTGGTTTTTCAATGCTGTGTTTTGATGCTGCGGCATCTATTGTATTGTTTTTCAACAAGTCTTCATTGCAAACGGCTGAAGTGGGCTGCTCCGTTGCCTTATCTCTCGACTGCTGAGCGGTTTCTTCTTCGCTGCAGACGGCTGCTACGAACAGTGTCAAGGCCAACATGTCGGCGGCTCCTCCTGGTGAGACGTGGGCGTGGATAAGTGCTTCGTTCCACTTCGACAATGCTTCGTGCCGGAAGTTGTCAAGGTAGTGCTGTGCCTCTTGTTTTATCTGCCCCACCATTGCGGCACCACACCTATAATATATATTGCTATCTTCGAGGGTGGTCATGATGTGAAGGAGCAGGCGCAGCGAGGCGTCGTTATCGCTACAGTCATGCTGATGCAGTGCGCGGTAATAGGGCAGCCAGTCCGTGAACAGTTGAGCATAGCCACCTTGTGCATTCTCCAAGGCGGTGGCTATATGATGTGATTGGCGCACAGCCTGCCCATGGGTGTTGCTGGCGGGTTGGAAAGGTGCAGCGAGGTGTTGAATGGTCTGCTGCAGTGCCAATGGGGTTAGTGGCTGCTGGCTGCTGTTCAATGTGGCAGCGGATGCCAGCGTCAGCCCCATGGAGAAGAGGGCTCCCTTGTGGGTGTTCACACCGTGGGTGCGGTCGAACATGTGCGCTTCGGCCTCCAGGCCTATCTGCTTCAGTTGCCCGACGTCAATGCTGCCAAGGTCAAAACAGTGGGTGGCAATGGTGGTAAAATAGGGATGCAGGGCTTCGATGCTGACTTTCATCAACTCGTAGTCCATGTCATTGTGCGAGCCACTATCGTGCTTGTCCACCAGGCCAGGCTTGGGCGTCGTGTTGAGTTCATCCAGTAATGACTGCGAAGCCAGTCGTGCTAACAGGTAAGGTTTTGTGCTGTAGGGCACAAGGCGTGCGGCTGCTTCGTAGTGGCGTGTGCGTAGGTGTTCGCGGACGCGCGATGCGCTGATGGCGCACGCCTCGTCTTGTCGACGTTCTATCTCTACCACCTCCATGTCGTATTGGGGTAGAATGGTGTGCATGAACAGGTTATACCGATGGGTCAGTGCATCGGTTGGCTCGCTCCCGACAAAGCGTTTGCTCACGCTCAGGGCAGGAGCTATGTGGCGACAGAAGAGGTTGAGGTCGAGTTCTATCTGAGTGTCGGTGGCATCTTCCACGCGCTTTAGGAAGTAGGAGGGAAAGGTTGTGGCCGATATGGCGTAGGTGCTTCCCGCAATAACTTGAACGTTGGTATACGCGGCACATCCGCGTCTCACCATCTCCATGCGCTCGGTGAATGAGAACAGGGAGCAGTCTTCCCTCACCACCATTACGAACAGGGTGTCTACTTGCTTTGCAGCCTGTGCCACAAGGTACTGGTGGCCTAAAGAGAAGGGATTGGCGTTCATTACAATGATGCCTGTTGTGCCCTGCCGTTGGAGTGTGCGCAACTGCTGGCAGTAGTGCTTCAGTCCGCTGCCGTTCTCCATGAGGATGGCCTTGTGGGCCTCTGCAAGGGTGGTGAACCCCAAGTGCTCAAATGTGCTTTTGTTGGTGGGCTTTGTAAACAATCGAACCTCTTCATTGCCCCGTTCTCGCTCGGTACTGAGCAAGTGCGAAATCAATGAGAGGCTCATGTTGGTGTTGCGCAGGCGCTGGTCGACGGCTATGCACTTGATGATGGCTCCGTGCAGCCCCCCACCTGCAAGCATCTCGTCCTCACCCTCGGCAAATACGCCGGCATAGTAGTCCAAGCCCTCTTCCATACGGAGGTCGTTGTGTGCCAAAAATTGCTCAACCCTGTGCCTCACCGAGGCAATGGACAGTGGCATTTGGCGTATTTCGAACGACTGGTCAGTGAACTCCATACGTGGATACTAAGTGAGCAATGTGTTCTAATAGATCCTCAGGACTGTGGGTGTGGTTGCGCATACAATAGCGCACCTCGTTGTCGCACAGCAGGCATCGACGTGCTGGACGCCCGATGCTCTGTCGAGAGAGCGGGGTGCCGTCGGGCAGAATGACATCCATGTCAAACAGCCGACCCAACGGGTGGCTACTTTCTATTTCGCACAGGACATGCTTGGCCTCTCGCGCATCGCACTTCACGCAGGCGTATATCTCGTAGCCTGTCGGTAGGTCTCGCTCGCGGAGGTACGCAATAAGTGGTGTGAATGTCTGCTGCAGGGCTTCCACAGCCGCTTGGGCTATGATGGAGGTGTGCGGAGTGCGCTTGGCTTTGCCGGGCATTACGATGGTGATACACACTAATGTGTGCGAAGGATAGTCGCGTAAAAGTTGTCGCTGCAGTTGTTGCCGGTTGTCGCGGCTTTGCAGCAGTTGCTCAAGCGTTACCTCTTCCATCGGTCAGCAAACGCAGAGAAACTTCGGCCACCACTTGCTGCGCTCCGCGGGGATGTGTTGCATCTGCCTACAGGGAGCTGCAGCAAGTGGTATACGAAGTTTGTGAAGTGTTTTAATTGGTCGGTTCTACAATGTTCTTGATGACATCAAGCACCGAGCCGTCTCGGTTCAGTACTACGCCGACCACTTTGTCTCCAAAGGGCAGTGGGGCGGCATCGCCGATAATCTTCTGTGCACGTGCGGCCAAGTCGTGGATATCCACTACGTTCAGACCAGCCTTAGTGAGGCGCTCTGCTATCTCGGGGCGGCGCGGGTTGACGGCTATGCCGTACTCGGTAACGACCACGTCCACGCCTGAGCCAGGAGTAATCAGCGTGGTAACTTCGTTCACGACGCAGGGTATTCTGCCACGCAGCAAGGGGCACACGATGATGGACAGTGCCGAGTCGGCGGCTGTGTCGGGGTGGCCTCCGATGGCTCCGCGTATGATGCCGTCGCTTCCCACCAGCACGTTGACGTTGAAGTTGACGTCCACCTCCAAGGCCGACAGAATCACGATGTCTAACATGCGCGTAGCTGCGCTGGGCTCATTGTAGGCTGCATATTCTATGGAGGAGGCCTCCTTGTGCTTGCGGTCGTTCATTAGGGATTCGGCAGCCACCTTGTCGAACGACTGCACGTCTATCAGACGTTCTATCAATCCCTCTTCGTGCATCTTGACCATGTGGGCTGTGATGCCGCCCAATGCGAAGCTGGCCTTGATGTTGCGGTCAATCATGCTCTGGCGGATGAATTTCACAACGGCCAACGAGGCTCCTCCTGAACCAGTCTGGATGGAGAAGCCGTCTTCAAAGTAGCCGCTGTTCTCCACCACCTTGGCAGCAGTCTGCGCCAAGAGGATGTCGCGGGGGTTCTTGGTGTCGCGGATGGCTCCACTGCTGATTTTCGAAGCGTCGCCGACAGATTCCACCTCAACGACGGCCTCCACGTTCAGTTCCGAAATGGACTTGGGGTTGTTGGGGTAGGGCACCAAATCGTCCGTCAGTATCACCACATGGTCGGCATGCTGTGCGTCGGGCAGTGCGTAGCCCAGTGATCCGCAAATTGATTTTGCAGTCGGGTAGCGCGAGTAGCCACAGGCGTTGCCCATGGGGTCGCTCGAGGAAGCTCCGATGAAAGCCACGTCAATGTGCAGTTCGCCGCTGGCTATGGCTGCTCCACGGTTACCGTGGCTGCGGAAGATGACGGGCTCTTTCATTAGTCCTAAAGAGACTTGTCTGCCCAGTTCGCCGCGCAATCCAGAGGTAGATATCTTGCTGATGACACCGTTCTTGATGTGCTCAATCAGGGGTTCGTGCACGTCGATGAGGCTGGAGGCAGCCAGGTGCAGGTTTTTGTAGCCCATCTGAGCTAACTTGTCAACCACGAGGTTCACCACCTTGTCGCCTCCGCGGAAATGGTGGTGGAAAGAGATGGTCATGCCATCCTTTAGGCCAGTGTGGCGAATGGCATCTTCCAAGCTCATCACTTTGCTGCTCTTGGTGAGCGACGTGGTGCGTGGAGTCAGATCCTTGTTGGGTACCTCTTTTTCTTTATATACAGTCGTATTGCAGGCTTTGGCTGCTTGCTCAATAAGCCCAGCACGTTCTTTGTATGTATTCATAATTTATATGTCTTCTTCTTTTAATATCCCGGAGGCTATAGCCAAGTCAATCGTGCGCTGTGCACGCAATACCACAGGCCTGTCTACCATTTTTCCGTTGACTGCGATTACGCCGCTGCCTCGTTTTTCAGCATCTTTGATGGCGGCTATGATGGTTTGAGCCTTCTCGATGTCTTTCTGCTTGGGTGCGAACACTTCGTTGACCACCTCAATCTGACGAGGATTGATGATGGACTTGCCGTCGAATCCAAGGGTCTTAATGAGTTCAACCTCCTTGCGGAAGGTTTCCATGTCGTTCAAGTTGGAGTATACCGTGTCAAGGGCGTCAATACCGGCAGCGCGAGCGGCCACGACGATGGTTTCGCGAGCCAGCAGCAGTTCGGCTCCGTCGGGAGTGCGTTGCGTCTTCAGGTTGGCGCAGTAGTCTTCAGCACCGAGGGCAATACCCATCATGCGTTTTGAAGCTATGGCAATGTCGTAGGCATTGACTATGCCCAGTGCGCTCTCAATGGCTGCCATGATCTTCGTGCGGCCCAAACATCCAATCTCGCGCTCCACGCGCTCTATCTCGGCCTCCACCTCGCGCACCTCATCGGCGGTCTCGGTCTTGGGCATGCGGATGACGTGCACCCCAGCCTTTACTACAGCCTCCACATCTTTCTTGCCGTAAGGAGTGTTCAGCGGGTTGATGCGAACCACCATCTCGGTCTGGCCGTAGTCTATAGTCTTCAGTGCATTGTGCACCAACAAGCGAGCTGCATCCTTCTCTGCCATGGTTACCGAATCCTCGAGGTCCAGCATGATAGAATCAGCACCGTATATGAAAGCATCTTGCATCATCGCCGGGTTGTTGCCCGGGACGAACATCATTGTTCTTCTTAGTCTTTGCATAGTGATTTTGGAATTTTGATGGTTAGTCCTTCCACACATCCTTGCCTGTGGCACGTACGGCAGCAGCCGTAACTCGTGCACGAATTGTGCAGTCGAGAGCGCCCTTGTCAATCACCTTGACATCAGCCGTTGTTACACCCATCTCCGTTAAGGTCTCGGATACAACCTTCTTGATTTGTTCACCGAACTGGTAGGCCACCGTGCTGTTGAGGTCAATGTGCAGCCCAGCCTCAGTCGAAGGACTAATCTGCACCATGATGTCGCCCGACTCGAGCGTGCCTGCCGATGATGTTGTTAGTTGGTTCATTGTTTATATATGTTTTTATTCTTCGCCTGCGCCCTACATGTCGGACTGACAGACCTTATACCTTGTACAAAACGCCCTCAAAACGGCTTCGCCCTTTTTATATTATGTGTACTTGCAAATAATTTTTTGCGTGCTCCTCAAGAGTAACTTCTCCAGCGGAAAACGGGTACATTCCGTAGGCCGTCCATCCAACCCCCGTGGGCTGCACACCTAACATTTTGTAGGTTGTTTTTCCAACACCCGAAGGCTGTATGTTCATATTCAGTTGGGCATGCTGTGCAGTGCAGTAGGGCAGAAAGTACTTTCCTGTACGGCGAGTAAAGGAGAGCAGAGGCGAGGAAGATAGAGAGATAG
>JAFTFL010000012.1 GCA_017449525.1 Bacteroidales bacterium
CTCGAACCACACCTGCAAAGGGGTCGAGGGTGTGTTCCGCGACATCTGCGACGAACTGCAAGGCAAGTACCCCAAAGACTTCAAGTTTACGGGCTGGCACCCTAATTGCCGCTGCTACACCACCACGATACTAAAGACCCCTGTTGAAATGGATGCTGACAACGAGCGCATCCTGCGGGGCGAGGAACCGCTGGAGGGCAGCGAGAACGAGGTGCAGGACGTTCCGCAGAACTTCAAGGCGTGGGTGTCGAATAACCAAGAACGTGTTGCGAGGGCGAAGTCTATGCCCTACTTCCTGCGTGATAACGGAACCATGACGGCGGCAGGGTACAGACTTCGGAAGCTTGACGCAACTGTAGTTGATGAAGTCTTAGGTGTTGAGAATACAAGTTATGTTACTACCCAAACGCCAATATTCTCAAATACAAAAGAGAGCATGACGTACATGCAACAATCGTTGAACATAGGAGACGAGGAAGCAACAAATTATCTTGATGCGATAGACTACTATGTCGGAAATGGTTATACGAAAGTGAGGGAGTTTCAACAAGGGAAGAATATAGGGGAAGATGTCGCACAGATAGTAGAACCCATCAGTATTAACCTTGAAAAATTCATTAGTATTTCTCCAAAATACGAGGGGATGACCTACAGAGGAATATCCGTGGACGATACAACCCTTCAGCGTTTTATTGGCATGGCGGAAAACGAAGGCATTTTTTCGATGGATGGCATATCAAGTTGGAGTGCGAGCGAAAACGTAGCGAGGTTTGCCCCATATGGTGATGGGAATAAGGTTGTATTCAGGTGTACGGGGAAACAGATGGGTACAAGTATTCGTGCATACTCGTCAGTACCTTACGAGCAGGAGATACTTGTATCCCAAAAAGCGAGATGGAAAATTACAGGGCACAAGATGGTGCATGGCCGTCATTATTTCGACGTAATTTTGATATAGTTATCGAATAGTGCTGCAAATTTCTTGACTATCTGTTCTTCATCGAACCCCTGCCCGATAAGTTTCCTGCGTAATAAAACATACATTTCAACCAAGAGGGATTGAGGTACGTTTGGCGACGTAGAAGTATCACCAATTATTTTGAGTATTGTTTTGGCTGTTTCTCCTTCGTTGAGTGGGAAGTGTCGTCCATCTACCCAATTTGCTTCAGCACACCAAAAAGCGGCCATTTCTGGAATGTCTGGACAGGTTTCATCGCCCGTGTACAATCTACATTTTTTTAAGCGTTCTTTGTTAGTCATTTACTGCGTTTTATGAGTTATTTTTTTTCAAATTTACGCGAGGAGCAATCTTCTTGTACGCTCCTATTACTCGTGTAGGGCGGTGTCCGTTCGTTGCTCCTCGTCGGTCTTTTTGCTGCGTTTAGGGTGGGTCTGTTTCTTCGACACCAGCGACTCCCACGACACCGTGGTCAGTCGTCCGTTATAGACTGCGCCGTCCGATACTCCGAGGTTGTAGAGGTGCAGGGCTGTGAGCCCTGCTTTCTATTTTGTAACCGTCGGCTTGGTGGCAGATGCCGGCTTAGCAATGCTCTCGCGCATCTCGGTATCGGCCTGCATGTTCTTCATGCGATAATAGTCCATGATGCCGAGATTACCATTGCGGAATGCTTCAGCCATGGCGCGCGGCACTTCGGCTTCGGCTTCAATCACCTTGGCTCGAGCCTCCTGTGCTTTTGCCTTCATCTCTTGCTCTGATGCGACGGCCATAGCGCGACGCTCCTCTGCTTTGGCCTGTGCAATATTCTTGTCGGCATTGGCTTGGTCCATCTGAAGTTGTGCGCCGATGTTCTTTCCGACATCTATATCAGCGATGTCGATTGACAGTATCTCGAAAGCGGTGCCACTATCCAATCCTTTGGTAAGTACAAGTTTTGAGATGGAATCGGGATTCTCAAGTACTTGTTTATGGTTCTGTGCTGAGCCAATGGAGGTGACGATGCCCTCGCCTACGCGTGCCAAAATGGTCTCTTCGCCAGCACCGCCTACGAGTTGCTTGATGTTGGTGCGCACTGTAACGCGTGCTTTTGCGATGAGCTGGATGCCATCCTTTGCAACAGCCGTAACGGGTGGCGTATCGATAACTTTTGGATTGACTGATGTCTGAACGGCTTTCAATACGTCGCGACCAGCCAAGTCAATAGCGGTTGCCGTTTTGAAGTCGAGGTTCATGTTGGCTTTGTCGGCAGAAATGAGGGCGTTGACAACCGAGTTGACGCGTCCTCCTGCGAGGTAGTGAGCCTCCAGTTCATTCTGATTAAGTTTGAGACCTGCCTTGGCTGCCGATATCATGTTCTTCACGATAATTGTGGGCGGTACCTTACGGAAGCGCATGAACACGAGTTGGATGAGTGAAGTGTGTACGCCCGAAATAAGGGCTTGAAACCAAATTCCTATGGGGAAGAGCCACAAGAATAGTGTCAGAAAAACGATACAGACTGCTACAATGATGAAAAGGCTGGTTGGGTCCATGATTTGTGATAATTGATGAATGTGTATTTGAATTTCCTATTGAATGTTCAAGAGGTTGGTTTTATTTTCTCGTCTGCAGCCGTGCTATCCAAGCGCACGACGAAGTGATTGTCTCTTGCGGAAACAACTTCTACGGGCTGCTGCACTTCGATGAATTCCTTTTGGGAATGTACCTCTACCATTTGTGTTCCGAACATGGCGTTGCCGGTCGGAGCCAGTCGAGATAGGGTGATGCCTTTGTCGCCCACTTGGATGTTGACATTGCTGTTCACCTTGCTGTTGATCTCGTCGTTGAGGCTGAATTTGCGCCAAGTGCGCGCCTTGAGGAAGTATACAAGTAGACCTATCAGGATGATGATGGAACTGATGAGAGCTACATTGCCTGCGGTCAAACCGTAGTGAGCATAGGTCTGCCATACTCCCACGGCTGCAATGATGAATCCCAAGATTCCAGCGATGCCACCAGGTAGTGCTACTATCTCGAGTGCTACAAGCAACAGCCCAACAACAATGAGCGCTCCTATTATGATGGGATTCATGTGGTATGCTTAGCGTATTATTTCAGTGGAAAGCTGCTTATCAAGCATTGCGGTGTGCATGGGGAGCAGTTCTTCATAGCTGCCATTCTTGACTGTGCATTTGCCCGTGTAATGTACGATTATGGAGCATTGCTCCGCCTGTTCCACCGTGTGGCGGCAGATGTCGACCAGTGCTTTGATTACATAATCGAAGGTGTGGTAGTCGTCGTTGTACAAGATGAGCTTGCAACCACTGTCTTCCAGCAGGTCTAATTCTTGGTCGGTAGACTCCTTGTGTTGCTCTTTGCTCATGGTGTATGGTTGTGAGTTGTGTTACTGCTTCGCAATGAGAGCTGTTGCCCATGCGGCAATGCCCTCTTCACGACCTTCAAATCCGAGGTGCTCCGTGGTAGTGGCTTTAATTGAGATATCGTCGGTTGAAAGGTGCAGCACCGATGCCAATTGCGCTCTCATAGAGGGGATATAGGGTGCGACTTTGGGGCGTTGCATGCACAGGATACTGTCAATGTTCTCAATAGTGAAGCCTTGATCTTCCAGTAACTGGCCTACCTTCGAGAGCAGCACTTTGCTGTCAATTCCCTTATAGGCAGGGTCGTTGTCTGGAAAATGCTGACCTATGTCGCCCAGATTGGCTGCACCCAGCAGCGCGTCGCAGATGGCATGAATCAGTACGTCGGCATCCGAATGTCCTACAAGACCTTTGTTGTGTTCAATGCGAATGCCACCCAGCCACAGAGGAAGGCCGTCGGCCAGTTGGTGTACGTCGTAACCTATGCCAGTGCGTAGTTTCATTTCTTCTCCTTTGCCATGTTGACTGATATCGAAATGCGGATGGTGTTTGCCAGTGGACTTTGGCTAAAGTTGGTTGTAGGGATGAGATAAGCCAGGTCGAAGTGGAACATGTTGTAGCGCACACCGCCTCCAATGGTTAGGTATTGGCGTCCGCCTTTGTGCTTGTGCTCAAAGAAGTAACCGGCTCGTACGGCAAATATTTTGGCATACCAGTATTCGGCACCAATGGACAGCTGTATTTCTTGCAGTTCCTCTTTCAGTCCGCCAGGTGCATCGTAGAACGAGCGGAAGAGTCCCTGTATAGAACTGGTTTGCTCGTAGGCAGACCAAGTGGGGTAGTAGTTGCTGTAGGTGGTGTCGCCGTCGCTAACGGGTGGTGTCGGTACGAGCAGTTTGTTGATGTCCACCATCGCGTTAATCTCGTTGTAATTGTCAATGGTGTAAGTGTAGCGTCCTCCAATGCGTAGGTTGGTCGGCAGAAATTCTTTGTGCGAGTCGTCGTCCGAGTAGGAGAGTTTGGAACCCACGTTGCTGAGGTGTGCTCCTGCTGCCACGCTTTGGTTGTGGTCTATTTCTTGTTGGTAGTACACGCCGACATCAGCTGCCAATCCATTGGCAGCCTTTGTGCTTGTGCTGTTGATGTCCATACCGTTGGTCAGGTCGCTGTGTAGGAAGCGTCCGGTGGCACCCAATGAGAAGTTGTCTGAGAGTTTCATGGCGTAGGACACGTCAAAAGCAAACTCATTCGGCTTGAAGGTGCCTTGATTTGCACCTTCTTCGTTGGTGCTGGTGATGTTTCCCAGGGAGAAATAGGTTAGAGAGGCGGCTACGGTGCTGCGGTTATTGATGCGTTTGTAACCTGCAATGTAGAGTAGGTTCATGTCGTTCACCTGCAGGTGGCGCAGCCAAGGAGTATAGGTGGTGGTGAGCCCCATTTCGTCCTTTATGAAAGCGAACTTGGCATTGTTCCAGTGCGCTGAGTTGGCATCGGGCAAGGAGGCGGCTCCTATGTCGGCCATGGCACCTGCGGTGGCGTCGGGCGACACCAAGATGATAGGCATACCCGTCGAGATGTAGTTGTCCACTTGTCCCGTATAGGCGTAGCGCTGAGCCTGTAGGGTAAACGGAGTGCACAGTATTGCGAGTGCTACGGCACTACGTAACAGTCGTGATGTTGAGCTGGTAGTTTGTTGAGCTGTTTTGAGAACTGTCGTGTGCATTATGGATGCTGTTGTGTGTGCAATATATATATTATAAGTGTATGTTCTTTTCGAAAGGACGATATCGGTGGGGAAAACGCTTGATGTGGGGTTTTATTGTTTTAGCCGTACGATTTTGGTTGTGGATGAAAGGCTTTCGCCGTCTGCAGTCTGTATGTTGAGGCGGCAGAGATACAGGCCATGGGGGAGGGGCGCACCACTGGAGGAGCGCAACTGCCAGTCGATGGGCCGCAGGGTGTTGTGCTCGCTGTCTATGATGGGGTTGAGCGTGGTGATGAGTTGTCCCAGATGGTTGTATATGCTGATGGAGGCCGACTTTATGGTAGCGGCGGCGCAATACTCGGTGTAAATTCGCACTTGGTCAGCCGCTGGGTTGGGGTAGGCAAAGAATTGTGCTATGGCGGCTGTATCGCTGCTGCGGACACGGAATTGGATGGTGGCCTGTTGCGAATAGTTGTAGATATTCCAGGCCTTAAGGGTCAGCGTGTGAGGGCCTGGTTTGAGACCAGTGAAGGAGTAGTAAACGTAGCCCCTGTCGCTGCGGAATACGTCGTGCTGGTAGAAATCATTGAGGACTACTACGTCGTTGGCGTTGCCGTCGAGGGTGGCCACGATGTCATGGCCTATGCCACTACCCACAGCGTTGATGCCCAGACTGTCGGTCAGGATAGCGAAGAGGGTGGGGCTCTCGTTCGTGTAGCCACCGTTGACAAAACTGCTGTCGCCTATGAAGAGTTGGATGTTGGGGCGACTTTCGTTGATGACGGCTTCGTCGTTGAAGCCGCCAAAGAGTATGTTGTCATACGAGCCAGTGGCGTTGGCCGAGGCCGAATGGGCATAGTGGCTTAGTTTGCCTTTGGCGTAGGTGTAGGCTACATCGCGTGGAACCACAAAGGAGTAGGTGAAGCGACCGTTGCGTACCGAGTCGCGTCCCTTGTAGAGGATGTTCTTTTGCTGTACGAATGAGATTTCGGAGCCTTCGTTGTCGTTGGCGAGGGTGCGGCATTGCATCTCGCGGTCGAATACGATGGGGAATATCTCGCCCTCGAAGTCGCTGACGCATGTTCCTGTTTGGTCTTGTATTTCGCCGCTGACTGTTACGCGTGTCAGCACTGTGGCAGTGTCGGGAGTAGAGGAGACTGGACGCTGGTTGACACTGGTGACGGACACCTTGTAGTCGGGCAGTGACAGATGTAGTGCTGGGTCGCCCAGCAGACAAATGCTGTGGGACACAGGGGTGTGATTCTTGGCTTGTCGCAGGGCTTCGCCTGTGGACAAGTCGGGGTTGAGCATGGCGAGACACACTTCGTTGTTGAACGATTGGATGTGGGGTATGGGGCGTGCGGCCGAGATAACCCCAATGCCTGCCCCCGATGCGAAGAGCATCTCCTCTGCTCCGCACCGTGAGTCGGTGAGGTCGTAGCGTCCAAAGCTGCAGGTGCTGGTGATGACGAATGCCAACTGGTTGCTGTTGGAGTAGGTGGCTATTTCGTTGGGACCGATGTAGCGCTCGGTGCCGATGTAGCGTGTGGCCCCATGCCCAATATAGTTGAGGAACAAGCAGCCGTAGTCCATACGCTGCTTTAGGGCGTTGTTCACGTCGGGGTAGTACGAGCCGATGACTCCCGACTGCTGCACATAGGCATCGGCGTAGATTTTCTCTACATTGATTTGAGGATAGGCGTGCACAATCTGTTGGGCAGTGTACTCGGCCGACTTGGCAAAGGCGCTGTCTCCTGCTTTGCCCGGGTCGGCATCGTCGGCAAGCATGACCACCGTGTTGCGCCAGTCGCCCCGTATGGTGCTTTGTTCAAAGTCCGAGCGGTAGATGTACTGTTCTATTTTGTTGACTATGATGTCGGCCTCGGCAGTCGTTTTGGCTGGAAGGCGGCCTATAGCGACATCGATGCTTTCGTAGATGTTGCCTTTCTCATGGTTGTCAAGGTAGCCGAATAGGTCATCGCTGCAGTAGGAGAGGTTCTCGTCATCGAAAGAGGCGGAAGACTGCGGCGTTACCACTGTCGGTAGGTGCAGTTCCTGAATGTCGCGGTTGTCATAGGTTCCTTTGCCAAACAGCAGGAGGTGCGATGGGGCGGTGCGGCCTTGCTCGGCGGCACGCCGTCGCATCTGTCGCAGCATTTCGCGTATGGCCATGGGGTCTTGTTTCCCAGAAGAATATTCATTGTACACCTCTTGGTCGGACACCACCAGCACATCCATGTTGTCCATGATGCTGTGGAGGGATGCCAGCCGGTCGGCATGTTGTCTGAATAGGGAGTTCGCCACAATGACCATGTCGGGTGGGGTGGTGCCTTGAATGTCTTGATTGGCAATGCGTGTGGTCGACGTTGCATGCTCGAACGATGTTTCGTCGAAGGCCACAAACTGGTGTCCTTTCCAGTCAGTTGTCGTGAAAGTGGCTGTGTTTCCAGTTATCTCGACGGGCATTTCTACGTGGTTGTGCGCATCGCTTACGTCCCACACTCGCAGTTTTTTAGTAGCGTTGGTGATGCGGATGGTCGCGGTGTCGCCACCTTCGGCCGTTGGGGCGAAACGGAACGTCAGTTGTCCTGTAGGGAATGACAATGTGGCAGGGGCGGTGAGTTCGATGAAGTCGAGGTAGCCCGAGGCTGTGCCGTCGCTGCTGGTATAGGTTAGAGAAAAACCTATGGACGTGCGCGGCTGACTGAGTACTACGTCTTCAATGGCAGTTCGATAGCGTTGGGAAGTGGTGAAAGTTTGCACGGCTTGGGTACCTTCAACACCTAAGCGGAAGTTGCTATTGCCTGAAGCAATGGAGGCCAACGCGTAGCGTACCTTCACGGTGGAGCCAGCAACTAATTGTGGGGTGCTCAGACTGAAGGTGCGTGTGGGCTGTGTGGAGGAAAAGTGTTCGCCCACCCATATTTGCCCCGATTGATGGGTGTTGGTCTGGTCAACGTCGTGGAAAGTGCAGTAGGTGTATTGGTTGATGAGGGTGGCGACCGTGGGTAGCGTGGGGGCGGAGGCTACGCGGTGAGGCGTGCTGTCGTCGGTTCTGAGGAAGTAGTAATTTGCTGTCGCATAGGCATGACGCACGTGCACATAGCGCTCTATGGCAGCGTCGTATTGCCAAGGATCAACTCCCTGTGCGTAGAAGGCGATGTAGTCGTCGTCATCGAATCTTCCGTTGCCGTTGCCGTCGTGTACCCACGAGGCGATAGGCTGCAAGTCATTGGGGCGAGATACCGAGTTGTCTTCAGAGAGCATATAGCCCGAATGGCCGTATAGGTTCACAGCGTTGATGTTAAGACCTTTCAGGGAAGAAAACTGTTGCGGTCCAATGCTGTAGAGTCCATCCTGTTTGATTTCCAGTCGCCACCACGTGCCTTGGGAGAGCACGGATGAGGTCTGTGCGGGTAGCATATCAGGCAGAACTGCACAAGCAATCAGTGCTATCCACCAGCATAGCCCCTTCATCAAGCGTATGCTATGTGCTGCGCGAGAATGTTTTGCGCGAAGGGCGGAAGTCGTAAACTGCTTGTTCTTCATGCCTGAGTGTGTGTCGCCATGTGTTGCTACAGTGTTCGGCATTGTGCCGATTGCTCATAGATAACTTCCTTTTCACATATAAATTGTGTGGTGCTTCTCCAATGCGATATTTCGACCTATGCAGCTGGGCGTCATAGTTGGGCGTGCTACTGGTTCAAACCATTGGTAGCAAGATGTGTTACGTGATATGCATAGGAAAACCTGCTGAGACGGCTTGAGGAATGGATTTCGTGCTCAAGGACATCAGCGTCTATGCCGTACGGCAACAGGTCTCAAACCGTACGCTTTTTACGCTCGTATCGTACGGAAGGATACTTGTATAACATGGTGAAGGCTACATGTTTCGTAGTAAGAGTATGGCTGTGTCGTTGAGGTGGTGTACTTGTTGCCGCACGGCATTTGCCCCCAAGGTCAGAGTTCGTAATTAAAAAAATGTTGGAGAGGGGGTCGGAATACAGAGCGGCCAGCGATGGTACACTTTTGTGCAGGAAACCAGCAGGATAACGACTTTTCCTAATTTACCGAACTGCTGCAAAGGTACACCTTTTCTCTCGGATGGCGTAATCTGTGCATTACATCTGCTTGTAAACATCATGGAATAAGCTATTTGCTTTACGTAATAATGGGTCGATTCGCACGCTGGAAATGGAACGAGCGAATCATTATAGGGCGCTTTGTGCAGCAAGCCGTCCTGTGTGGCAGTGGAGGTGAGGCCTACGACTCCCGAATAAAGAAAGGGTAGTTGCTACGTGTTGCTGTGTCGGCGGCAGCTACAGCGCCAAAACGTCCGAACGGATGCGCATGCATGCTGAGACAGTCGTCTTTGATGAATGGAACGACTATGGCACGAATGACCGAGCAACAAATGCTCAAAATGCGCAAATAGCGCGCCTAAATACTGCACTTTACAAATCTGGAGGTCGAACTGAGGGTGTTTGTAACAACTTGCGAGATAGGCTAAAACAAATTAATTTCAGCCGTTTATTCTCTATGTGCCAAAAAACTCGTAATATTGCGTTTCAATTTATGGTGCCTAAAGCAGCCTAATATGATGAAGAACGTACGTAAAATCTTTGCAGTTGCGGCTCTACTCTGCCTCTCTTTGTCTACCATGAAGGCACAAGATGTGGTGTTCTCCCAATTCTATGCGAATCCGCTCTACTTGAACCCCGCTTTTGCAGGTTCGAAGGTGTGTCCTCGTGTTTCTTTGAACTTCAGAAATCAGTGGCCAGCATTGGTGAGTGCGTTTACTACCGTGTCGGCTTCGTATGACCAATACGTGGACGCGCTCCACGGTGGTGTGGGCGGTTTCATTCTCACCGATAGACAAGGCGACCACGGCGCGCTCTCCACCAGCATGGCATCGGTTATGTATGCATTCCGATTCCAAGCAGGTAAAGAGGTGTTTGTGAACGCGGCTTTGCAGGCTGGTGTGGTGAATACGAGTCTGAACTGGGACGAATTACGGTTCCCAGACATGATTGACCGCATCTATGGTTTTACAGGTATATCGTCGGCGCAGATGCCTCAGCACACCAATGTCTGGTATCTTGACTTCGCCGCTGGTGCATTGGTCTACGGTCCTGCGTGGTATGCCGGTGTGTCGGCTGCTCACCTTACGCAGCCATCCAATGGATTTTATGGGGTAACTAAACTACCGATGAAGCTTACTGCCAACGTCGGAGCCCTCATCAATATTTCGGAGGAAAAACGTAGGACTTCCTCGCTGGGCCTGGGTACACCCGTCATTTCGCCCAATCTTGTCTATCAGTATCAGGGCGGATTCCATTATTTTAATTACGGTGTGTACCTGGATTGGATGCCCTTTATGGTTGGCGTTTGGTTCCGCAACGGCATTGAGAACGCCGATGCATTCATCTTCATGGTGGGTGTGCAACAGGACTACTTCAAGGTGGGATACAGCTACGATGTGACGGTTTCTCACTTGGCCAACAACACTTCGGGCGCACACGAACTGAGCGTCGGCATCTTGCTGCCATGCCCAGAGCAGAAGCACAAGGTGAAAGCTATCCGTTGTCCGTCGTTCTAAATTCACAGAATATTTTTCCGACAAATGAAACATTTCCTTCCCTTGTACGTATAGGGGAAGAAAGCATAAAGACAAGAGGAAACCATCAAATACCCGCATGATATGAAAAAGACAAGAATCGCAATTGCAATGATGTCGGCCGTGCTGCTTATTGTAGCATGTAGTAAGCCCAAGTCTGCCACAACCGGTTGGGCATACAATAACTCGGAGTGGGGCGGATTTGAAGTGTCTGAATATGACGAGCAGATAACTGGTCCAGGACTTGTTTTTATAGAGGGCGGCTCTTTCACGATGGGTCGTGTTGCGGACGATTCCAGATACCAGTGGAACAATGTGGCTCACACAGTGACTGTGTCATCTTTCTATATGGACGAATGCGAGGTGAGCAATATTGCCTATAGGGAATATGTGTACTGGATGAAGCGTGCTTTCGGTGAGGAGTATCCCGAACGCGTTCGCGACATCTACCCCGATACCAATGCATGGCGCGACAAGTTGGCTTGGCGTGAAGGTTTTGTGGACTACTATTTCCAAAGCCCAATCTATGACCAGTACCCCGTTGTCGGTGTAACTTGGGAGCAGGCTTCGAAGTATTGCATTTGGCGTACTGATCGTGTGAACGAGAAGATTCTTATCGATAAGGGTATTATCGTACTTGACCAAACTGACCTTCGCGGTGAGACCGCGTTCCAGACTGATGTATATTTGGCAGGACAATATAGAGGAGAATCGGGTAAGGAATTGGCCAACTTAGACCCCAGCGCAGGTGGCGAACCTCGACAGGTGCGTCGCGAGGATGGTATTCTTCTCCCGTATTACCGTCTCCCGACCGAGGCTGAGTGGGAGTTTGCAGCGTTGGGCATGATTGGCAATACCTATGATGAACGTATTGTGGAGCACAAGACCTATCCATGGGCAGGCCAAAGTGTTCGTTCGGCCAGCAAGAAGTACTATGGCCAATTCTTAGCGAACTTCAAGAGGTCACGCGGTGATGCAATGGGTGTGGCAGGCAACTTGAATGATGGTTGGGATTATACGGCCCCCGTTAAGTGGTACTTCCCCAATGACTACGGTTTGTATCATATGGCAGGCAATGTGAGCGAGTGGTGCATGGATGTCTACCGTAAGACTCCTGACCCCATCGGAGGTGAAGACCAGAACCCCTTCCGTGGTAACATCTACCGCACGCCGACCTATGTGGACGAAGAAATTGCTATCAACGATACGACAGGTGGTATCATCTATCGCAATGTGGACGACGATATGAACCGTCGTAACTATCGTCAGGCAGACAATGTGAACTACTTGGATGGAGACTATTCCTCCAATATATTTGACTACTCATCGCAGACCACAATATCCACATGGACATCTGTTGCAGACGATGAAGACGCAGGAGCAACGGATGAAGAGTCCGCATTGAGCAATCCAGACAGCGTTACCAATATGATGTATCGCCGTGTTGCACCGAATGCTAATGAGGTCTCTTCGTTGATGGGTAACAAGGTGAGAGTCGTGAAAGGTGGTTCATGGAATGACCGCGCCTACTGGATGCAAGCAGGTACCCGTCGCTACTATGACCAAGACAGGTCGACGTCGTGGATAGGTTTCCGCTGTGCCATGGATCGTTTAGGCTCGAGAGCTGTTAAGTAGGATTCGGCACCGATATAGCACCGACAACAGTGAGAAATGAGGGGAAACGCAGTGTCGTGTTTCTCCTCATTTGTTAGTTGAATGATGTGCGCCTTGCTGCAAAGGGAATGATGCGTGTGTATAGTCAAAAGTTGTTTGTCGTAGTAAAGCGTCCGATGAAGACGAGGTGGAGTCGGTACATCGTGTTGATATTGCTATTACTGACACAGGCTACATGGCCAGGCCAGGCGCAGAAGTTGATTCAGTATGAAAGTGGGCTTGGTCGGCGCGACCCCGATAATTCGAATGTCTGGATTCTGTGCAAAGGGGTAGTAGCTGTGCACGAAGGTATGACTCTACATGCAGACTCGGCAGTTTTAAATACAGCACAAAATGACTTCACGGCGTTTGGTAATGTGGTGATTGACTTGACGGACACTACATTCATATACGGGGAAGAGTTGTATTATGATGGTAATGCTCGACTGCTGGACATCTGGGGCGATACAGTGGCGTTATTTGATGGGGAAACGGAGTTGTACAGCGACATGCTATCCTTCGACCGCACTCGTAATACAGCCTACTTCAGCAATTGGGGACATGCTGTGAATCGACAGGATACGCTCGACTGTGGTAGGGGTAAATACGATGCCACGACAAAGTGGATGCATATCAGTGTGGATGTGTATCTGCATAATCAGAGCTCACGTCTGTATACAGACAGTCTGCTGTACGAAACGATGCCGAAGGTTGCCCACTTCTTTGGAGAGACCACCATTTATAGTGATACTACGATGATTCGTAGTCAGCAGGGGCAATACTACTCAGGTCAGGGTTATGCGCTATCGGTAAAGGAGACCATGGTTAATAATGGTTCATACAGCCTTATGTGCGATACACTACATTATTACGAGGAGAAGCAGTTGTGTAGGGCTATAGGTCGTGTGGAAATGCATGATACCGTCAACCAGCTCATCGGGTATGGGGGCTACTGTGAGTCGGACCAAAATCAGCACGTTTCATTCTTGACGGACAGTGCGTTGGTCTGTTATATAGTCAGTGGAGATACGCTTTATGTTCATGCGGATACGCTTGTGGTAGGGAACAATGAGGAAAAAGAACTTGAATACATTAATGCCTATCATTCGGTGCGTATGTATCGGTATGATGTGCAATCCACATGTGATTCTGCTTATTATCTACGCAGCGATTCGTTGCTAACGATGTATGGACACCCAGTCTTGTGGTATAACGAATATCAGTGTACGGCAGATACCATGCGTATTTTGCACGAAGCTGGGCAGGCCAAGAAAGCATCTCTTCTTGCAAATTGCATGGTGGCAGAGAAGTTGGATGAAATCCATTATAATCAAATAAAAGGGAAGAATGGTGTGCTGTGGTTCGCCGAAGGAGAACCACTGTATGCGGATATACTCGGCAATGCACAGATGGTATACTACTTGACGGATACGGATGCCGATGTTGGTCTATCCTTGATAGGAGTCAACGTAGGAGTCGGTAGCGATATACGCATCTACTTCGAAAAGAGGAAGGCCAATCGGGTGGTGGTGAGTTCGACTCCAGATATGAAGGCGTACCCAGTAACCTTACTACCCAAAGAGGAGCAATATATGGATGGCTTCAAATGGCGACAGGCTGATCGACCGAAAAACGGCCAGAGTCTGTTCGGAGAATGACAATGTGGCAGTAGTTCACATAATGGTATTGTTTTAGAACACACAAATGTCGACTATTAGGAGATTAACAAGGAAAATCATGAAGAATAAAGCTGCAAAAGCCGAGAAAAACGGCGAGATAGAGAACAAAGAGAAAGAGATACAGGAACAAGAAATGGAGCAGGATGCCACTGAGGTAGGTGCAGAGGAGAATGGGCAGAGTGGTGAGGAAGAACGTATACATGACTTGGAGGAGAAGCTTGGACAGGCTAATGACAAGTACGTGCGACTTTATTCCGAATATGAGAATTATCGAAGGAGAACCAATGCTGAAAAGGCAGAGTTGGTTCTCAATGGAGGAAAGGATGTGCTGAAAGCTGTTTTGCCAATAGTTGATGATATGGAACGTGCATTGAAGGCATTGTCCGATGACAACGAGGCTAAACAAGGTTTGGTACTTATCCATAGTAAGTTGCTGTCGACGTTGCAGTCGAAGGGCGTGAAACCGATAGAGGCAATCAACACGAAGTTTGACGAAAATCTCCATGAGGCTGTTACCCGTATTCCTGCTGCATCGGAGGAACAAAAGGGGATGGTGATAGACGAGATAGAGCGGGGATATTATATTAATGACAAGGTGCTTCGATATAGTAAAGTTGTTGTGTCGGCCTAAGAGCAGTTCGGAATTTACTATTTCAGTCTTATTCTTGAGGTGTAATACAGAACGATAAACGGGAGGTTATCGATGGCAAAGAGAGATTATTATGAAGTTTTGGGCGTGGACAAGTCTGCCACGGCCGATGCTTTGAAGAAAGCATATAGGAAGTTGGCTCTTCAGTATCACCCAGATAGGAACCCGGGAGATAAGGAGGCAGAGGAGAAGTTTAAGGAAGCAGCCGAAGCCTATGGAGTATTGAGCGACCCAGACAAGAGGGCAAGATACGACCAGTTTGGCCATGCTGGTGTGGATGGTGCTGGTGGATTTGGCGGTGGTGCATCCATGAACATGGACGATATATTCTCGCAATTCGGGGATATTTTTGGAGATTTATTTGGCGGAGGTTTCCGTGGGTTCAGCGGCTTTAGCAGTGGACGAGGAGGCGGACAAGGACGTGCAACAACGAGAGGAACCAATCTTCGGATAAAAGTAAAGTTGACTCTTGAGGAGATAGACAGCGGTGCGGAGAAGAAAATAAAGGTCAATAAATATGTGCCATGTAAATCGTGCGGTGGGTCGGGTGCACGAAATAACTCGTTTGAGACCTGCTCGCATTGCCACGGTTCTGGTGTGGTTACAGAAGTACGTCGCACCATATTGGGACAGATGCAGACGCAGAGTGTGTGCTCGCATTGTGGTGGTAGTGGTAGCATAATTAAGGATAAATGCCACGAGTGTCATGGTGATGGCATTGTGAAAGCAGAGGAAATAATTACGATTAACATCCCTGCTGGTGTTGCGGACGGCATGCAACTTTCCATGACAGGCAAGGGCAATGCGGCTCCACGAGGCGGTGTGCCTGGTGATTTGATTATACTGGTAGAGGAGGTGCCGAATGACAATTTTGAACGGCAGGAAAATAATCTCTTCCACAATGCTTTTGTAACTTTCTCTGATGCAGTCATGGGTGCGTCGATAGAGGTGCCAACGCTTCATGGTAAGGCCAAAATTAAGTTAGAGCCTGGAACACCTTCGGGTAAGGTGCTGCGTCTGAAAGGGAAAGGGCTACCCGATGTGAATGGTTACTCAAGGGGCGATCTCCTTGTAAGCGTAAATGTGTGGGTGCCCAAGTCAGTAACCAAGGAGGAAAAAGAGATATTGGAAAAACTCAATACTCATCGGAACTTTCAGCCTAATCCAACTAAGCAAGAGCGAGGTTTTTTCGATAAGATGAAAGATTTGTTCAATTAAGCAATGCTGTTGATGTAGGGAATATGTCATAGAATATGGGGGCTGTCAGCATTTCGGAGAGGTTTTTGCAATTCGTGTGGCAACATCAGTTGTTGCAAGGAGAGTTGCACACTACGGACGGTACACCATTGACCATAATAAAACCGGGTCTGCTCAATCGTGATGCAGGTCCGGATTTTTCTAATGCCAAAATCCGCATTGGAAATGTCCTGTGGGTTGGGAATGTGGAGTTGCATGTACGAGCATCTGATTGGAAAGCGCATGGGCATTCGGGGGATGAGAATTACAGCAACATCATTTTGCATGTAGTGTACACGCATGACTATGACGTCGTGATGGGGGATGGGAAACGGGTGGCTACGGTGGAAATCAGTTCTGCTATTCCAGCTGCGATGGTGAGTCAGTTTGAAGAAATGGCTGGTCGAGAGGATGGAGAAGTAGCATGCTCAAGGCAATTGCTGGAACTACCTCCATTGCTTCTTCGCTCCGTATCGGATAGGTTGCTCGTTGAGCGGATGGAGCGGAAGGTGAGGGATATAGATCGCTTGTTACAAGATAGTATTGGGGATTGGGAGTCGGTGTGCTACTGGATGGTGGCTCGGTATTTTGGCGGTAAAACCAATGCGTATGCATTTGAAATGTTGGCTAAGTTCTCACCCTTAAAAACGATTGCAAAGATTAAGGATAACCCCTTTCGGGTAGAGGCTTTGCTGATGGGACAATCGGGTCTTTTAGATGCGTCGTTTAAAGACGACTACCCTACAAGGTTAAAAAAAGAGTATCAGTATTTGCAGCATGCATATAGGCTGACGCCTATGAAGGGTTACTTATGGAAGTTCTTTCGACTTCGACCTACGAGTTTTCCTACGTTACGTATTAGTCAGTTGGCTGCACTTATCACAGGTACTTCACATTTCTTTGCAAGAATGGTCGAAATAGGAGATGTGGCAGAGCTGAAGAAACTCTTTCGGGTTAGTGCATCAGAGTATTGGGAAACGCATTATCGATTCGATATTGCAACAGAGACACATTCGGTTATCATAGGTGATTCGTTTATTGATATACTCATCATAAATGCGTGGGCACCACTGCTATTTGAGTATGGCGTAAGACATGCTCGTGAGGATCTGTGCGACCGAGCTTTCTCATTGTTGCATCAAATGAAGGCAGAAGACAACTATGTGGTTAGGATGTGGAAGCGTATGGGGCTCATAGTAGAAGATGCAGCCTACTCTCAGTCTTTGGTGCAACTTTATAACGAACATTGTATGCTGGACGATTGCCTGTCGTGTCCAATAGGGTATCATGTGTTGAAATCAAAGTGCGAATAGTGTGAATTGCGATATGCGATTGCTCGGGGACGAAACTCTTTCAGCATTCAACAGGATAATATAATCATGACGATAGGGGATGTTATAGAAATTGTGCGACCGCAAAGGTGCTCGATATCGAATGAAAAAGACGTGGTTGACACGCTATTGACCGATAGCCGCAGCCTTTCAAATCCTTCGAGAACCCTCTTCTTTGCTATAACTACCAGAAGAAATTCTGGTGTGTACTATATTGAAGAATTGTACGAAAAAGGAGTCCGCAGTTTTGTGGTACCGAGCGATTATGCAGGGATTTCAGATTATGGTTTCAGCAGATTGCAGGATGTAAATGTGATGTATGTAGCCGATGTGGTCGACGCATTGCAGCGACTGGCTGCGCATCATAGGAATCAGTATGCCCTTCCCGTGGTAGGAATAACTGGTAGCAATGGGAAGACTATTGTGAAGGAGTGGGCGGTACAGATGCTTTCGGCAGACAAGAAAGTGGTGGCGAGCCCGAGGAGTTACAATTCGCAAATTGGAGTTCCTCTTTCTGTCTGGCAGATGACCGAAGGCGACGAGTTGGCTATATTTGAGGCTGGAATATCCGAGCAGGGGGAGATGGACAGACTGCGAAATGTTATTCAGCCAACGATTGGGATCTTTACAAATATAGGTCAGGCACACGATGAAGGTTTTGTGGATAGAAGACAGAAAATTGCTGAGAAGTTGAAGCTTTTTGAGCATTGTCGAGTTCTGATTTATTGTTCGGATCATGATGCTATACATGCTGCGGTCTTGGGAAATGCTGCGTTTCGTCAAGTGGATCGATTTACATGGGGTAACTCAGATGATTGTAATTTGCGCATCCAATCGGTTCAAAGTGAACGGCGTGTTACTAAGATTCAACTGAAGTTTGCAGGACAATCCTTTGAGGTCAAGATACCATTTGTCGACAAGGCATCGATTGAGAATGCACTGCACTGCATCTCCTTAATGTGCTGTTTAGGGTATGCTCCAGAACAAATAGCACAGAGGTGTGGAGCACTTACACCCATTGCAATGCGCATGGAGCGAATGGATGCAGTGGGAGGCTGTGTCTTGATAAACGACAGCTACAGCTTAGATTTAAGTTCGCTAAACATTGCATTGGACTATTTGCAGACGGAGCATCGTCTTAACTACCGTACTCTCATTTTGAGCGATGTCCCGCAGACGGGTTTGGATGCAGAGTTGTTGTATACAAGAGTTGCGGACATCGTAGTGCAACATGGTGTCCGAAAGTTCATTGCAATAGGCGAATCAATTGGGCGGTGGCAACATCTTTTCAGTGAGGTGGATGCCTTTTTCTACAATACTACCGAAGAGTTCCTTCACAAGCATCCCTTATCCTCTTTCCAACAGGAAATGATATTGCTTAAGGGGGCTCGTGTATTTCATTTTGAGGAAATAGCAAAGGCACTTCAGCAACACACTCATGAAACAGTTCTTGAGGTAAGTCTGTCTGCATTGACTCAAAACCTTACGTATTATCGTTCGCGGTTATGGCCAGCGACCAAGTTGATGGCTATGGTAAAAGCGGCGTCGTATGGCGCGGGTACAGTCGAGATAGCAAATGCATTGCAGTATAATCAAGTGGATTATCTAACAGTGGCCTATGCAGATGAGGGGGTAGAATTGCGACGAGGAGGTATTACTATTCCTATTATGGTGATGAACCCGGAGGAAGCAAGTTATGGAGATTTGATACGCTATCGGCTTGAGCCGGATGTGTATAGTTTTCGCGTGCTCAGGTCGTTTATGCTGTATGCGGCGAATAATGGATGTCGAGAGTCGAAGGTTCCTATCCACATTGAGTTTGATACAGGCATGCACCGTCTTGGTTTTTCTGGAATGGACATTAAGGATTTAGCTGCTATGCTTACTGGATCAGACTGCCCATTGCAAGTGAAATCAATCTTCTCCCACTTGGCTTGTAGCGAAGACGAGTTGATGGATTCCTTTACTCAAGCACAAATCGAACGCTTCCGTATGTGGAGTGATGAACTGTCGAATCACTTTCCAGCGTCCAATATTTGTAGGCATATTTTGAACTCGTCAGGAATCACTCGGTTCCCCAATGCGCAGATGAATATGGTACGGCTGGGTATTGGGTTATACGGTATTTCGCCAGAACCAAATGTTCAGCAAAACCTTGCATTGGTGAGCCGGTTAAGAAGTCGGATTTCGCAGATAAAGACTATTGAGAGAGGTGATTCTGTTGGGTATAACTGTGGCTGGGTGGCACCAAGGCGTTCGAATATCGCCATAGTGCCAATTGGATATGCGGACGGATTGTTTAGAGCATTGGGGGGTGGTGTCGGCTGTTTCTATCTTCATGGACACAAGGTTCCGATTGTTGGAAAGGTGTGCATGGATATGTGTTTTGTTGATGTTACAAGCGTTGAGTGTTCAGAATATGATGAGATTACGCTCTTTGAAACGGCAGAACAACTGCAGGAATTGGCTGCAGCGGCATCAACGATACCTTATGAACTCTTGACAGCTATATCGCCTCGAGTAAAACGAGTGTATGTTCAGGAATAGTAGATATATGAGTGTAGGGTAGGAGAGATGCCAAAGGTATGTAATTATTAGGTTCTAATATACTAAGGAGAGAGATGCAAATGAGTCCTTTATTTCAAAGAAAAATGAAGTTGGGAGAGGTGATTGCTGCCAATCATAATCTGATTTTAATGTTGCCAAGGTTTGGCATACCTCTTGGTTTTGGAGAGAAGACTGTGCAGGAAGTGTGTGATGAATATGGGGTACCAGTAGATTTTCTACTTTTGGTCTGCAATGTTTATACGTATGATGAGTATGAACCAACGACTGCAGATTTCGAGCAAATGGATATGAGTATGCTTGTCTCTTATCTACTGGCATCACACAACTACTACTTGAATGAGAGGCTTCCTCACATAAAGCAACATCTATGTCATGTCGTGGGTAGCGTTGGCGGTCGTGTGGAACAGGTATTGACAACCTTCTATGATGATTACCAGCAGGAGGTTGGGGAACATTTCAAATTTGAAGAGTGCGAAGTCTTCCCATTGCTACAAAAACTGCAACAGGGTGAACGGTTGACGGCAAAGGTTTCAGTGCATTTTTCCTCTGCGCATGCTAATATTGAGGATAAATTGAGCGATTTAACGCGTATTGTATACAAGTATTTGCCCTCAAATATTCTTCCGACTGAATCCATAGAACTGGTGTTCGACATCCTTCAATTAGCTGCCGATATAGAAAAACATACTGTTATTGAGGAGAAAATTCTGCTGCCCTACATTAAACTCCTTGAAAGGAGGACGTTATGATAAAGCACAAGTCCAGTCTTTTGATTGTTGAACCTTCAGAAATTATTGTCAGAGGGTTGCAGTCTATCCTCTCCGAAACGGATGATTTTAATGTGCTGGCACCTTTGAGTGATTGCTCTTCTTTAGCGGAGCGATTGTCGGCCTTGGCTCCAGATGTTTTACTCATAAATCCTACGATGCTAATCACCCAATATCGTAGCCAGTTGGCAACACTGCAGATGCAGCGTCCTGCAATGGCGATAGTGGCCTTGGTCTATCAGTATGTAGAACCAAGTCTACTGCAGTCGTTTCGAACGGTATTGGATATTAGGGATCATGCAAACCATGTTAGGACTCTGCTCCGTGATGCGTCTGTTGACAACATGCCACAAGAAGATATGAGTTCGACGGGTGAGTTGAGCGATCGCGAGATAGATGTTTTGATGCTTGTGGCAAAGGGACTGAGCAGTAAAGAGATTGCTGATCAACTGTGCATTTCTGTACACACGGTCAGTACACACCGAAAAAATATTACGAGGAAAACGGGTATTAAATCTGTTGCTGGTTTAGCCGTATATGCTATGCTACACAACCTCACTTAGAGGTTTAGGTGTGGAAGTTGATTGCTACAAGATGGTTGGTGGCCAAGTTGACACTTCCCAACAAATCGTGGGATATACCGTCGTGGGGCTTTCTCTTTGCTGGAGAAAATGTAGAGGGCAGGGTCGATTGGTTCAGAAATAGCAGGTTGATACGAAGTTGCGTAGCCGGAGTTTGACGTAGTCGCGTTCTTCAATTAGAGCCATGTGAGCCACATCTGCTAAAATCAGAACTTCCGCGTGTTTAGCCTCCATAGCAACCACCATGCCGTATTCGAGTGGAAGTTTTGTGTCCTCCTTCCCTAAAATGTATAGTGTTGGTACTTCGAGTTGTTGTAGGACATGTATTCGTGAGGGACGCAACGCCATTCCTTGAATTGCAGCTACAATCCCTTCCTGGGGTGTTTCAAGGCAGGTATCTTGAAGGTCTTTGATGTCCTGATTGAGTGCAACGCGACGAGTTGGTGCAAATAACTCAGAGATGTATCCAATGACGAAGGCAGGGGTATTCGATCTTACAGTCTGTAAATTTGTTTCCCGACTCTGTATTTGCTCGGGGGTATCAGCAAATGCGTGTGAGTTGACAAGCCCCAATCCTCGAAGCAAGTACGGATAGTGCTCTGCAAAGGCAAGCGCAACATATCCGCCCATGGAGTGTCCAACCATCACACATTGTTCGACACCAATCTCATTCAAGATGGCTCGAACGGCTTCTGCCATAAAGTCCATGGTGTGGACGTTGTCGTAGACATCACTATATCCATGTCCAGGTAGGTCTATGGCGACGATGTGTATGCTACGCATGTATGTTAGGGTATAGGAACTCCACACATCAAGATTCTGTAAAAAGCCATGCAGCAGGACCAAAGTTTGGGCATGCTCCTTGCCTTCTTCCCGAAAGTGAATCCTGTGTCCTTTGTACGTCAGCGTCCTATGTAGTTCCATGCAACCCTATCAGATGTAGTTAACCACATGCAAAAATACTGCTTTCTCAAAGTTTGCAATATTCAGTGTGTGTAAAGTAATGCGCCACTCGTTGTTAATAATTGTTATTAGAGAAGAATGTTACGTACACTTCAGTCGTGCCGTTCTTTTTGGTGGATTTACTGTTTTGGGGTGAGCATCCGATTCGTTCTTTGTCTACACCCAACTCGATTAATTTGTCTTTGATTTCGGTACAAAGCTGAACGGCTCTCTGAAAATCCGTTGTTGATGTTTTTGTGTCTGTCAGGGATACAGAAAGTTCTATGTTGATGTGGTTGTTTTCTCGTAGACAAGAGGCAATATTGAGTAGCTCTTTAGAACCTAATGCATAGAATTGTTGGTAGTTGCTATTAAACAGAACAGCAGGTAGCATCATTTCTACAGACTGTTGCTGCAGACTCTCTGCGTCTATCGCAATAGATGATGTTTTGAGAATGGAATCAATCTGAACATCCTGTGGAACTACTACAATGGATGGAATGAAATATTTCTTTCTGTTGTAATCCGTTGGGTATATGAGATATGACTGAGATTCATTGCATTGAATGTTCGCTGTTGGACTGTAGGGTGACAAGTGTAGTTCTTTAATCATGCGTTGTGTGTTCAAGTCCCAGACCTCGAGTTGTGTTGAAAGGGTGGGAGAACTGATACGGATGTTTTTTTCTGCCTGTTTATCTCCGTAAAGTAATGGAGTAGAGTATAGGGCATAATGACCTTGTTGATTGGAACAAAAAAGTAGGCGTCCGCTTGCGTGATGTATTGAGATGGATTGTTCTCGGAAACCAGAATTGACTTCTTTTCCGTAGTTTACAGCGGGCGACCATGCTGTCCAATCATCTTTAGAGGTACGTTGAGAGAAGTAAATGTCCCCGTACCCTAAGCCAGCTCGTCCGTCGGAAATAAAGTAGAGGGTCATCATGTCATCGCTTATAGCAGGACATCTCTCACTATATATGCTGTTTATGTTGACTCCAAGATTGATTGCCTCGCCCCATCCTTTCTCTGTAAGTGGAATGAGATAGATGTCCGTGGCTAATGCTGTATCTCCGTGAAAATAAGAATTAGAAGGCTGGCAATTCAAGCCCCCTATCCGGTCGCTTGCTACCAGCATGCCACTGCCGTCTGGAACCATGTGCGCATCAACGGTATACAATCCTTGGTTGACAGAGGGGAGGCTGTCACTTAGTTCCCATGTCTTATTTTCGTTGCGATGAAACATAAATACTCTGCCTTCCTTACCGACAAGCATGCCCTCATCGTGGTCAAAGAGACTATAGAACCGCAGTTGGTTATTGTCCATTCCAGACAGGGATAGCATACCATTGCTTTTCCATTTGTACTTCTTTCCAGTAACGCTATGTGCTGTTTGTATAGTAGTATGTCCTTCAGAGCTTACATGTGTATAGTATAGAGTATGACCATCTTCTGTGAGCATAGCGTCTTGTATGTCATAATTAGGGCTGACTTCAGACGAGACTGTCTTGCGCTTATCCGTAGGAGTCTTGATGAGATTTATTAGGTCATTGTATTGAGTTGTGCAGTATGATTCGAAGCACAGGTCAAAGAATTCGATGCGATTTAGTACGGCATTCCATGATTTGGAAGCAATGAGCGACTGGAGCAGCCGTACCATGGCAACATAGGATATATCCTTCCCAGTTAGGTCGTACACCATGTTCGCATTGGCACGAAACGAGGTGTTTTGAGGTGGTGTTAGTAGGTTTATCTTGTCGATTCGTGCAGCCTCTCGCAAGTCTTCCTCAAGCGCTACAGTGTATGGGAAAGAGGGGTAGTCTTGGCGAAAACGAAGCAGTGGAGCACTATTTCCTTCGGAAGTATGCCATGCGTACACCTCTCTCATAATGCTATTGTGCTGCTCATCCAGGGGGAATTCGTTGATGTAGATTCTGGCAGCTTCAGTATTATGGCCGTCTATTATCATAGAACGTAGTCGTCGCATCGCATCATTAACTATGGCGACGTTGTTTGAGTGAAGTGCCAAATCCGCCAGTTCACGAGCTGTCGACACTTTGCGACTTTCCATTAGCCGAAGAGAATCGTATGCGTCCAGTGCGTTGATATATTCGTTGGCGTATGGATAGGATTTTAGGAATTGCAGATACGCTTCAGCCGAGCCTTGTCTGCGTGCGTCTTCATAGGCCAAGCTGGCTTTACGTTTCTTGATGGCTCTCTCCACGTTCTCCACGTCAGCGTAAGCTCCTGCAATATTGTCGACTTGCTGTGGAGTTTGTGCTGAAATGAGCTGTCGCTCCATCATTAGACCCAGTTCGTTGCCGCATACCAAGGCGGCTTCTGTGCCACGATAATTCTGGATAAACTGATGGTACGCATCCGTACTTCCTGTTTGCAGGGTGTGTAGCAAGGACTGCTGGAGCCGTTTGCGATCCACCTGTCTCTTTATGGCTGTCTCGTTGGCAAACGTGTTGACAATGTCGCGCAGTTGTGCTTCGGAATAGCGAGTGCTATCTGTCGCCAGTTCGTGGAACATTGTGTTTGTGATAGACCTCCGTTCCTCCCTTATAACGGAGAGGGTGATATGACGCCTAATGAGTCGTATGGTTTCTCGGTATCTTTTTTTATCTTGCAGCGCGGCGGTGTAGGATGTTTCGGCCTGTGAGATATATTTCATGGCCAGTGTGATATTCCGCATGCTGTTGTTTGTATCTGCATAGAATTGGGCAAGATGGTATTGCGTTCCGATGTCGTTAGGGTTAGACTTAAGTTCTTTGCATAGTTTTTGGTACTGCTTTTGCCAATCAGGGGAGCTGCTACCATCTGTGGCCTTTTGAGCATGCGACACATTGAATGTGGCCAACAGGATATACCATCCCGCTATTAACCATAGCCGTTTATTTAGCATTGCCAGTACTGACTTTTAGAGAGGAAATTATTGCGCTGAAGCGTGGGTCGAATTGTTTGAAAGTGTCCAAGGTCGTCTCGCACCGAAATTCGATGGCTGTGTTCTTCACTTTGAAGTAAACCATTCTGAACTGGTAGTCCCGTTTCTCTTTGGCATCGGTGTATGCACCGACGTATCCCAATCCTTTTTGCGGTACGCCTTTAGTGTACTCTTCTATGGATTCAAATGGCTGATGCACATAGCGCGAGTATGCCAAGTCGTATACAGAACCCGTGTAGTTGCGGTGCACGTATATTTTGACGAAGGGCACGATAGTATCCCCGTGGGGGCTGACCACATCTTCTGCAGCATAAGAATATAAATACACACTCACATCTTTGTTGACTTCGTAGGTCTCCAGATACTTCCATTCCCCACTGGGAAGTGTGAAACTGACGTCGGTGCCTGGTATCTTGTTGGTCTGAGCGACGGCTGAGGTGATAGACACCAGAATAAACAGAGCGGAGAATACGGTGTGTCGAATGATTCTGTTGATTTGATTTGTCATGGGTGTTGCGAAAATCAGTTGTACCTGTGGTATACTTTGTTGTATCTTGTAAATAATGGGGCTATATTTCGTTTTCGTCTTGTTGTCTTTTCCTTAGTAAGTTACGGTATAGGCTGAGCAGTTGGTCTGTGAGTTTTGAATTGTCGTAACGTTCATATGCCAGTCTCTGTGCCTCCAAGCCTATGGAGTCCCGTGCTTGGTCATTGAGAAGGGCGAATACGACTTGTTGTGCAAATTCGTCAGCATCCTGGCCGATGAGCATGTTTGTGCCATTCGTGATGTTGATGCCTTCTGCACCAACGGGGGTACTCACCACACACTTGCCTGACGACATGGCCTCAATAATTTTGATTCTCATGCCACCGCCAGATAGCAGAGGCACCACGCACAATTGCTTGTCCTCAATAAATGATTTGGCATTTGCCACTTCCCCTACCACCTTCACACCGTCTGGCACTTGCCAGTCTGTCGGCATGTGCCGGCCTGCAAGGTGTAGTGTGGCATCAGGTATCTTGCTTTTTACTTTGGGCCAGATTGCTCTGAGAAACCATTGAATCCCTTCTATGTTGGGCTCCCAGTCCATGGATCCTAAGTGGTACACAGAATGAGGTATGGTTGGTTGGGGTGCATCACCAGCGTCGGAGGTGTTGTCTTTCGGCACGTCTACCCCAAAAGGTAAAGTGATAACCTCTCGTCGAGGAGCAATCTCTCTGAAAAAGGATGCGTCCGAATTCGTGATGCTGGCTATGGCATCGAACTTGGGTGCCATATCGCATTCATAAGCGCGTAGGGTTAATGCCAAATGGCGAAGATAACCCCGTTTGAACGGTATGTGGCAGTTTTGGGCAAGGCGCCTCCAAATCTGATGCTCCACGTTATGAGTGCGGAGCACAACAGGGGCGTTACAGCAATCCTTGATCGTTGAGAGATAGGGGGCAAGGAATATGCTCTCTACATGTACAATATCGAAATGATTTTCCGATAGAATCTTCCTGATACGCTTGTGCATCATGGGGGAGTCAAATCGTTGCACGTTGTAGGACTGTCCGCTCATCATGGCAAACAAGGCAGGCATGGGTCGCACGCTGAGGTCAAGACGGACGGTTTCAAAATCGGTCGCTTCTTTGTATTCTGTCGGTATGTCTTGGTCCACAACTGGATGTTTTTCGCTGCTGACGCTCAGCACATGGACGTTGCATCCTGCGCGGAGTAACCCCATGGTGATTTGGTGCATGGCCATCGTTCCTCCATCGGAAGTAGGGTAGGGTGGTTTATAGCATAATTGCAGTACGTTCACGACAGTATATCATTATGCGCTCTGATGATGTAACGAGAAATGTGCTACTTTCTTGTTTGAAGTGGTGTATCTTTTCGTGAACAGCCTGTGCTTGTAGTGGTTTTCTCGTCGTGAAGTAGTGTCGGTTGACTTCGCAGCAGAGAGATGGAACGTTACAATATGAATAACATCTTCTGCTTTGGAATGTCTAAAAATGAGCCGGTCCCCCAGCCGAACAGCCAGAGGACCAGCTCCCCTAATAACCCAAAAAACATTCTCTGTGCGTGGTCTCTTGGGGCAGACCACGTAGTCAATGGCTCAATCTGCCGTTAAACTTTTGAAGCCTTCCCCTAAGATTTCATTGCTTGACATCACGTTGACAAAGGCGTGAGGATCTAAGCTGTGGATGTTATTCTTTAGTTTAACGAAGTCTGCGCGCTCCATCGAGCAGTATATCATCGTTCGCTCTGCACCCTGATATAGTCCTTTACCAATAAAGAAAGTTCCACCACGGTGCATGTCGTTCAGTATAAAGTTGCGCACTTTGTCCACCTCTTCAGTAATAATGAATACGGTCTTATAAGATTTTCGCCCTTCAACGACCAAGTCAATCACCTTGCCTTCTATATATATAATGAGTATAGAGTAGATGGGAAGGCGGATCTGACCGTGAGCTATGAGTGTAGAGAGGGTGATGCAACTGTCAACGATGATCACCAGTGTACCGAGCGAAATCTTGGTGTACTTGTGCAGAATCATGCTGATAATGTCGCTACCGCCCGAGGTGGCACCCGACTTGAAGATAAGCCCAATGGATATACCATATATTATACCAGCCACAACGGTGTTGAGGAAATAGTCCGGCATAAACCATGCGCCTCCATGAGGAACTTCCACGAGCGAGCCTACCGTAGCAGGTGGCTCGGAGTAGAATATGCCGTCGTGTATCACTGGATCATACCCCCAAGTGCGCTCAAGTACCCATGTGAAAGCGAATATCAAGAAGGTTGACACCACAGTCTTAATACCAAACCGCGGCCCGAGAATCCATGTGCCAATAAGTAGCAGGGGAACGTCCATACAGATGGCGTACCAACTGATTTGCCACGGCCAAACGGTGTTCAGCACGTTTGCCAAGCCGTAGGTCCCTCCTGGAGCCATGAGGTAAGGACTGACAAACATAACGTCCCCAATTGCAAACAAGGCACTGCCGATAATGACCAGCAAATATGCCCATGCTTCTTTTTTGATACGCTCTCTCTGCATTGATGAATCCCTTTAGTTGTTGTTTGTCAGTTTTAAAATAGTTGTCTCCTATTCTTGTTTTTCGGCTGCAAATATACTAATTCTTTTCTGAATACAATAATGTTTTGAACCGAACGTTTGCCTTTTGATTTGTCCGTAGGGTGAAATGCACTACGGTTGCAGTCGCAGAACGAAACAATTATAAGTATGAAAAACAACGTTTCTTCCATCTCTTCCTCTTGTCGTTTGGATTGGATGCTCATGGCTGTGGTGGTTTTTTCGCTTCTTGCTGCCTCCTGTCAGAGTGAGTATCGCATGGCCAATTCCTATCTGAAGAATGCCCGAAAGGGTAAGCTCGAACATGGCGAGGCTGTATATGTGCGAATGCCAGAGCAGTTCATTCTCGTCAATAGCAGTGTAGAGAAGATGAAGGAAGGTCGTGCGCTTACAGAACAGCAGGCTCAGCACATGGCCGATTCGTTGACAGCTCTGTTACGTTATGTGGACGACAGCGTGCTCTTGTCCAGATTCAGTACGTCCATGTTACAGGTGTTGGTTCGCAGTGGCATTCCCGTGCATGTGGTTAAGTCGGGTTCCAAACTGCCTGTTCCTTCCGACAGCTCGTTAGTGCTCGACGTGGTGCAGTTGGAGGCTGAGGAGTTCTTGCAGCCGAAGCGCAGCGACTTTGTAACTAAGCAGGAAGTCTATTATGCATACGACTACAATCTGCGCCACATTAGTTGCAATGTATGGCTGAAGATGGGGTCTGCCACTGAAAGTTTGGACTCGGTTTGGTTCAAGAATGTGGAGAAGTCTGAAGCCTTCAAGGGTAAAGTTACTTCTATCAAAGATGACAAGGCCACTATGTCGGTGCACTTCGACCGTTTGACCGTTGATGATGTGTACCGCACGGTGGAGGAGGCTGGCGAGTTGTGTGCCACTATCTATGTGGAACGACTTTTGCTCGACTACATCAAGCGCAAGACGGGTGGTAATGAGAATTATTACTACTATGATGCTGCGACAGGCCAAATCAACATGTGGATTCCCTATTCGTATGGCCAATCAGAAGGCTTTATAGGTTGCGGTAAATAGTGAGAAAAGCACTCCTGCAACGATTCGTGCGCAGTGGTGCTGGTATATGATGAATAGCAGACTCCGCAATGTTACGTCGTGAACATTGCGGAGTCTGCTTGTTGTGTGTAGTGTGTTCGTTTGTAGCGAAAGTAGGACACAGGTGTTGGGGTGCACCTGTGTCTTGAGTGCAGAATGTGGCCTATTGAGCCAACTTTCCGTCAGAGCCCAGCACGTTGACAATCTTGTGGATGTAGAGCTCTTTCATGTGGTCGCGAGCAGGGCCGAGATACTTCCTCGGGTCAAATTCGGCTGGTTTTTCGGCCAGCGTCTTGCGCACGGCTGCGGTCATGGCTAAGCGGCTGTCGCTGTCAATGTTGATTTTGCATACAGCACTTTTGGCGGCTTTGCGCAGCTGCTCTTCGGGTATACCAACGGCTGCTTTTAGGTTTCCGCCATAGGCATTGATGGTGTCTACATCCTCTTGTGGCACCGAGCTGCTGCCGTGCAGTACGATGGGGAAGCCTGGTAACTTCTTTTCGATGGCCTCCAGCACGTCGAATGCCAGTGGTGGGGGGAGCAGACGTCCCGTCTCGGGGTCTTTGGTGCATTGCTCTGGGGTGAACTTGTAGGCTCCATGGCTTGTTCCGATGCTGATGGCCAGGCTGTCCACTCCAGTCTTGGTAACGAAGTCTATCACCTCTTCGGGTTTGGTGTAGTGGCTCTCGGCTGCCGATACTTCGTCCTCAACGCCGGCTAGCACACCCAGTTCGCCTTCCACGGTTACGTCGTATTGGTGAGCATAGTCCACCACGCGACGAGTCAGTGCTACATTCTCGTCGTAGGGCAGTGCCGAGCCGTCAATCATGACGCTTGAAAAGCCCATCTCAATGCAGCTTTTGCAAAGCTCGAAGCTGTCGCCGTGGTCAAGGTGCAGCACGATTTCGGGGTGTGCACAGCCCAATTCTTTTGCGTATTGCACCGCCCCCTCTGCCATGTAGCGTAGCAGGGTCTGGTTGGCGTAGTTGCGTGCCCCTTTGGATATCTGCAGTATCACGGGCGATTTGGTCTCTACAGCCGCCATGATAATGGCCTGCATCTGTTCGAGGTTGTTGAAGTTGAAGGCCGGAATGGCATATCCGCCACCTACGGCTTTGGCAAACATGTCGCGGGTGTTTACCAGTCCTATTTGTTTGTAGTCTACCATGATATGGGTTGTTTTTTGATTTGTGTATTGTATATGTTTTCTTTGGTTTTCGTTGTGTTGGGGAAGTCAGTTTCATCGCTTTCGGGGCGTAAGCCCGTAGACGGCAGCACCACTACCCGACATGGCTGCGTACACCGCCCCACCGTCATACAGTGCTTGCTTGCACGCTGCTATGGCAGGATGACTACGGAAGACTGATATTTCAAAGTCGTTGTGGATGAGTTCTGTCCAAAGCTCTATGGGCTTTTGTACGGCTTGCCGAAGGTCGGTGTGGTACGCTGCATTGTCTTCTATCGGCGCGAGTCCAGCGTAGGCTTCCCGTGTTGACACGTGTTCGCCATTAGGTATTAGGATGGTGATGTCGTAGTGGCTAAGGTCAATGTCTATAGGGGTCAGACGGTCACCAATACCAGTGGCATAGCACGGGCGGTTCGCAATGAAGAAGGCACAATCAGCACCGAGCTGTGCCGCCCGCTCGGTAAGAGCCGTTGAGTCCAAGTGCAGATGAAACATCTCGTTCAGCATTTTGAGGGTAAATGCAGCGTCGCTGCTGCCTCCGCCCAGGCCGGCCCCGTAGGGTATGCACTTGTGTAGTCGTATCTCCACTGCAGGAATGTCGAACTGGCGGTGCAGGAGTTGCCATGCTTTCATGCAGAGGTTGTCGTTGGGTTCACTATCAAGGGCAATTCCAGTTTGTACCATCAGGGGTTGTCCGTCGGTGGGCACTATCTCCAATTCGTCGCGAAAGGTGTCAACCGGCAGAAAGATAGTCTCCAAGTTGTGGTAGCCGTCAGGCCGCTTTCCCGTTATCTGTAGGCCGAGGTTAATCTTGCAATTGGGGTTCGTCTTCATGGGAAGGTTCGCTTGGAATGGGGGACTGGATGTCCGATGAAGCAGTCTGTCGACTTGGATAGGGTTCTGTGGTGGCGCGCTGCGCCAGCGATTCATAGGCCTGTATAATGTCGCTTACCAGTCGGTGGCGGATGACATCACTACGATCCATCTCCACGATGCCGATGCCTTTGATGTGGCGCAGCAGGGCTACAGCTTGAGGCAGTCCGCTCTGCTGGTGTCGGGGTAGGTCAATCTGAGACAAGTCTCCAGTGATGATAAACTTTGCATTGCGTCCCATGCGAGTCAAGAACATCTTGAGTTGCATGCTGGTGGCGTTCTGCGCTTCGTCCAGGATGACGAATGCGTTGTCCAACGTGCGGCCGCGCATGAATGCCAAAGGGGCAATCTCAATGGTGCCGTCTTCGCGGTAGGTCTCCAGTTTTTGCTGCGGTATCATGTCGCGCAGCGCGTCGTAGAGGGGTTGCAGATAGGGGTCCAGTTTGTCCTTGAGATCGCCTGGTAGAAACCCGAGGTTTTCGCCTGCTTCTACTGCGGGACGTGTCAAGACGATGCGTCGCACCTCCTTGTTCTTCAGTGCGCGTACGGCCAGGGCTACGGCTGTGTAGGTCTTGCCCGTGCCGGCGGGGCCTATGGCAAACACCATGTCGTTGTCGCGCGTAGCTGCTACGAGTTTTTGTTGGTTGTTGGTGCGCGCCTTGATGAGTAGCCCATTGCGGCCATGCACCAGCACTTCGTCGTTGGGCTCTTCGCCCGTACGAAGGGTGGACTCGTATATTTGCATGATGGCGTTCTCGCTGAGGTGGCCAAAGCGTTCGTAGTAGTCGAGTATGGCATTCAGTTTGTCCTCGAAGATGTCAAGGTCGTCTACGGAACCGATGGCTTTCATCATCTCTCCGCGCACGATTATCTTTATCTTGGGGAACAGTACTCGAACAAAGTCCAGCAGATGCTCGTTGGTGCCCCACAGGTGGTGGGTGTCGACTTCGTCTATGGCAAACAGGCGCTCGGTGGCAGTTTCTTCGGTAGGTTTGTGTATCGGCACAGGGCTATTCGGCTTTAGATTGAAGGGAGGTGGTGGGCATGTCGTCGAGGAAAACGGGTTGTCCTATAGTGAGAACCGATAGGTTGATGCTGTCCTTGAGGGCAGCATCCAGCTCGTTACGCAGCGGTTCGTCCCAGTCGTGATTAGCCAGTGCAAAACGGGAGTGGTGCACCGTTACTACGTGCTGAGCTCCCAGTTCCTTGGCTTCGCGGCCGAGATATTGCGGCATGGTGTGGATGTTGCTCCACAGGGTGTCATACTGTCCGTTCTCGAGTACAGCCAGGTCGATGTCGGCATAGTGCTCTCCTATCCAGCGGAAGTGGCGTCCATAGCCGCTGTCGCCACCCACGTACACCTTGCGTCCGCCACGTTCTATCAGAAAGGAACCCCACAGGGTGCGGTTGCCTCGCAGCCCGCGTCCCGAGAAATGGCGTGCTGGCAGGAAGTGGAACACCGTGCTGTCGGGTGCAGTCCAGTCTTCGTACCAGTCGCGCTCCACTATCTGTTCCTCGCTAAACTTCCAGCGCTCCAAGTGTGCACCTACGCCCAGCGGGGTGACCACGTGGCCTATGCGTGGGCGCAGTTGTTTGACGGTCTTGTAGTCCAGGTGGTCCCAATGATCGTGTGTGATAATGAGGTAGTCCACGTTGGGCAGATCGTCGGGTGTGTAACTGTAGGTCTGGTCGAAGGGGCGGTTGATGAACCCTACGGGCGAGCCGCTAAGGAGTGCGGGGTCAACTAAAAACAGCTTGCCTTCCAAGCAGAAGAGGTAGGCGCTGTGGCCGAACCAGAGCATCCAGTCTCGGTCGCGAGGCAGGGTGCTGATGTCGGTCTGGACGGTGGTAACAGGCTCGGTGGGGCGCAGCCGGTCGCTGCGACGTTTGCGCATGTCGCGTATCTCAGAGCGTTTGGCTGAGAAGGTGGCTGTGCTGTCTTCGTTCTGCCATTTGCCATCCTTGTAGTGCCACGATTGTTCCATGCGGGCTTTTCGCTCACCACGTGGCAGACGACCGAAGCTGGGCTGGTGGGTGAATGTTACACCGGCCAGTCCGACGCCTGCCATGCAGCACAGGGCTATAATCCAACCATTCACGGTGCTGATGTCTGTGTTTTACTGTTGTGTTGTCTCTGCTGTAGAGTCTCAGATGAGGGTCTACTTCAGGTTCTTGAGTATGGCGAGTGTGAGGTCCCAAAACATCTGCACGGTGCGTATCTCTATCTTCTCGTCGGGCGAGTGCACGCCGCGCAGGGTCGGGCCGTAGGATATCATGTCCATGTGGGGGTATTTCTCACCGATGAGGCCGCATTCCAGTCCGGCATGGATGGCGCGTACCACGGGTTCGTGGCCGTAGAGTGCCCGATAGGTTTCTACACCCACCTTCAGCACGCGGCTGTCTGGATTGGGGTTCCAACCGGGATAGCCATCGCCGTGGCTCACGTGGGCGCCGGCCAAGCGGAACGTTGCCTCTATCTTTTGGGCTGCCGCCAGTTTGGCACTTTCGGCCGAGCTGCGCTGGCTGGTGGCTATGTGGATTTGGCCATCGCGCATCTTGATGGAGGCCAGGTTGGTGGATGTCTCTACGAAGTTGGGTATCTCGCGGCTCATGGCCAGTACTCCGTGGGCGCAGGCCAAGAGGGCATCCAGCAGGCGACGCTGAGTGTTGCTGTCGATGAGTTGTGAGGGCTGTGTGGTGGGGCAGAGTTCGATGCGCAGGGCGGGCTCGGTGGTGCGGAACTCGTGGCGGATGTGTGCTCCCATTTCGTCGACCAGTTGGCGCAGTGCCTCCGCTTGGTCGGCGGGCACTGTGATGACGGCTTCTGCTTCGCGTGCAATGGCGTTGCGCAGGTTGCCGCCGTCGATGCTGCTCAAGCGCATGCCGCAACGTGCTTCGGCGTTCCACAGCAGGCGTGCCAATATCTTGTTGGCGCAGCCCAGCCCCTTGTTGATGTCGTCGCCAGAATGGCCGCCTTTCAAGCCCGAAACTTTGAGGTTGAACGCGGTGTGCTGAGTCGGTACTGGCTCGGTGGTGTAGTCAATGGCCACGGTGGTGTCAATGCCGCCTGCGCAGCCTATGCAGAACTCGCCCTCGTCCTCGTCGTCGAAGTTGAGCAGGATGGAGCTCTTCAGCCAGTCGGTGCGTAGTCCGCCAGCGCCTGTGAGGCCAGTTTCCTCATCCACGGTGATGAGGGCTTCTATCGGGCCGTGTTCTATGTTATCGGCTTCGAGTATGGCCAGTATGGTGGCCACTCCTATGCCGTCGTCCGCACCGAGGGTGGTGCCGTCAGCTGTAATCCAATCACCTTCGCGCAAGGGCTGTATGGCGTCGGAGAGAAAGTCAAACTGCTTGTCGCTGTTCTTCTCGCACACCATGTCCATGTGGGCTTGCAGGCAGATGCCGGCCGACTGCTCGTAGCCAGGTGTGGCAGGCTTGCGTATGAGCACGTTGCCCAGCTCGTCGCTGAGTGTTTCAAGGCCATGGCTGCGGCCGAAGGCTTGCAGGTAGGCGCTGATACGCTCCTCGTGTTTTGAGGGGCGCGGTATCTGCATGATTTCTCCGAAGTAGTGCCACACGCGGGCAGGAGTTAGATTGTCGAGTGCGTTCATAATGGATTGTTTTTGTGTTGCGATTGTGATATTCAGTTCTTGTGGGGGTCGTCTTTTGGCGTTGTGCTAATGTGTGATGAGGTGAACGGCTTTGCGCTCGCGGTGGGTGTGCCCATAGGGGTCATACACTTCGATGAGCAGCACGTAGTCGCCCGAAGGGCAGAGGGTGCCTTGCTCGGAGTGGCCGTCCCACACGGCGGGTTCGTTGCTGCCCAGACGTGCGTTGCGGCACAATTGTCGGACACGCCGTCCCGACAGGTCGAAGACTGTGATGTTGGTACCTGCCGTGGCCACGAGGTCAGACGGCAGGATGTGCAGCTCGTCGTTGTGGCCGTCGCCGTCGGGCGAGAATAGGTCGGAGGGTTGCAGGGCGAAGAGCTCGAGGGCTTGCCACTGCTGACTGTTGGGCAGGGTGGGGGAGCCTCCGCCCGATGTGGCCGAGGCCGAAGCCCAGTTGGAGCGTTCGGCAGTGGCGGTGGTGAAGCTGCGCCGTTCGAGCGCGATGCCTTTGGCGTTGCGTAGTGCCCAGTGGTGCATGTCGGCGGTGTAGTCCAGGCGGTCTACCATGAGGCTGTCGGCCGCCGCCACGAGTGCCACGCAGCCCCTCTCGTTGGGCCATGCGGGAAGGGCATCGACCTCGACCACTTTCGAGGCATCGGCCTTTGGAAAATGCGATAGGAGCCAAGCCGCATCGGTGGTCAGCACGAGGTAGTCATGGGGCGGAACGCTACGCGGCACCCCGAGGGAATAGAGCCGTCCGATGGTGCCGGCTGCGGTGATGCGCGCAAAACGCAGCGGAGCCGTGCTGCACGCGGTGTCGGAGGGATTGTACAGCTCCACATAGTCGCAACCGTCGGCTGTCGGGTTGAACAAGACTTCGCTCAGCAGGAGTCTGCCCGCAGGGGCAGCGCAGGCTGAATGGCTGCCCAGCCCGCTTAGCATCAGTAGCAGGAACACCACAGCTGTTGCTGCGCGGCGCATACGAGCCGTAGGCACCGTGTGCGCTCGCACGGAGAGCGTACGCATTGGGTATTGGCTCAGTAGATTAATGGTCATGCTGGTGCTGATGTCTTCTCCAAAACGATGCAGCAAAGATACTAATAATATTTCGCGCAGGCAAACCTGCGCCGTTGGGCATCTGCCCCAATGCCGTACGACAAGGATCCTCGTGCTGTACGGCATGAGGCAGGATGCCCAACGGTACATTATGGGCGTAACGAGGTGGATGAGAAGTGGATGGGTTGAAGATGGGTAGGATGCAGTACGGCATCGTCCTCCAAAGAGTGCACTCTTCGGGGATGGTGCTCAGTCGGAAAAGGTGGTGGAGAAGCGTAGGCCACTTGGATTTGCAGCCAAGACAAGAATTGTCAGAACTCCTTTCAGAATGCAAAGGTACGCTTTTTCCTCATACCGTCAGCACGGAAATGAAATGTGCGCAACAGGATGCGTGTCATCGATTGTAAGGTACTGTATTATAGTGTGCTGCAATTTTGGTTGAAAAGGGGCACAACCTGTGCCCTCAAGCTGAAATGCACAGTGTGCGGTGTGTAACAAGGGGGCGTAAGTCTTCGCGCAACGAGGAGGAACATGTACCTTTGCACTTTACCTTTCGTGCGAAGGGTATCAAACCAAAAAGAGACGTGCAATTATGGTAGGACTTCTTGGGAGTGGCAGCTGGGCCACCGCAATAGTGAAAATACTGCTCGAACAACCTCAACGCGAAGTGCATTGGTGGGTGCGCGAGCCAGACATCATCGAAGGTCTGGTGCGCGAAGGACGTAATCCCACCTACCTAAGCGAGACGATGCTCGATGTGCGCCGCCTGCACCTCACCAGCGATATAGAACGCGTGGTGGAGTACTGCGACGACCTGTTTGTGGTCGTACCATCGGCCTTCTTGGCCTCCGCATTAGAGGGGGTAAGAGCCGAGATGGTGCAGGGCAAACGGTTCCACTCAGCCGTGAAAGGCATTGTGCCGCAAACCAACCAAATCGTTACCGACTTTCTGCATCAGACACTGGGCATTCCAGACGACATGCTCAGCGTGGTGAGCGGCCCTTCGCATGCAGAGGAGACGGCTCGCAACAAGTTGACCTACCTCACCGTGGCCTCATCGTCGACCGCTACGGCCGAACGGGCTCGGCAGTTGCTCAACTGCAATTACGTGAACACCACCTACACTACCGACATGCGCGGTGTAGAGTTTGCGGCCGTGATGAAGAACATCTACGCCATAGCCGTTGGGCTGTGCCACGGTTTGGGCTTTGGCGATAACCTCATAGCAGTGCTCATCTCCAACGCGGTGGCCGAAATGCAGCAGTTCATGGATTATAGTGCACCAGCCTCGGTGCGCCACATGCACCGCTATGCCTATCTGGGCGACCTGCTCGTTACGTGCTACTCGCAGTTCAGCCGCAACCGTACGTTTGGCAACATGGTGGGGTGGGGCTACAGCGTCAAGGCAGCGCAACTGGAGATGAAGATGGTGGCCGAAGGCTACTATGCCGCTGCTTGTGTGGAACGTATGCGCGCAGAGGGAGGCCTCGCGATGCCCATCGCGCAAACTGTCTATAACATACTTTATCAGCACGCCGATGCCGCTGTGGTAATGCGGCAGCTGGCCGAGAATTTGAAGTAGTCCACTTGGACGAATGCCATAAAGAAGAGGGGCGAACAGTGAAAAACTGTTCGCCCCTCGTTTCTGTGCTGTGCGTCAGCCGATGCTGAGGCATCGCAACACTTCCGTCTGCAGCGCCAGGCTCTTAGAAGTGGAAGCCAATGCGCAACGTCCAAGCACCTGCACTGCGCAACACCGTAGCGCTCTGGTTGTCGGTGGGCAGAAATGTAGAATTTTTGCGGTAGGAGACTGAGTGTTTGCCGAAGCCGTAGTAGTGGATGCCTGCACTTACATGACTGCCGAAGTAGCAACCTGCACCGATTTGCCATGCAAAGGTGCCCTTGGTAGAGTATTTATAATAAGGCAGCACACTGCTACTCTTTGCGCCTTCGCCCGTGATGAGGAACATGTCATACCCCAAGCCGAACTCGCCAAAGGGGCGGAACACGTCGGTCAGTTGATATCCGTAGTTTACGCCAATCATGAGGGGAATGTTGAGGTAGTTGGCCGATTTCCCATCGTTGAGAGACAGGTTGTCTCGCACATCGCTCTTCACTCTGTTCCAGAACAAATCGGCCGACACGAACGGGGTAACATCACCAAACCCTACGTCAAAACGGAATCCAGTGCGGTAGCCCAAACCGAAACCTGCAGTGGCATCCATACCGATGTTGTCGATGCCGAGGCAGTACTGGCCAGGAGCGAGCGAAACTTTGTCGTTGAGTTGTGCACCAGGAAGCGCAAGGTTGAGAAATACCGATTGTTCCAGTTGTGCATGTACATTTGCACCAGCTATGAACATCATTGCCGCAAGACATAAGGTCTTTAAACTTAATCTTTTCATATTCATTTGTACGATTTATGTTTGAGGGGCAAAGGTAGTAATTATATTTCAATGTAGGGGATGGGGTCGATGGGCGGTGTAAAAAAAGCGTATCTTTGCACTCGCGAAGGATATGTGTTCAATTCGATTAAACCAAATGAACATCAAAAAGATTGTTGCCGTTGGACTGTTTGCGGCAGCTTCCATAACAGGTCTGAACGGTGCTCAAGCACAGGAACAGGTCGCCCCCATTTCTACACTTCGGCTGGAGATGCGCGCTGATGCACAGGCTGACTTTCTGCATAACGCCGAGGCTGAACGGCAGGAGTACCGTTTTCGTGGTAAGTACTTTAACCTGCACATGGGCGGAAGCCTCAATGGCGGGTTCAGTTACTACTTTCGCCAACGTATCATAGCCAATCCAGGCAGCAGCACACTGTTTGATAATACAGACTTTCTGTGGCTCAACTATGCGGCAAACGAGCGTTGGAACTTCAGGGTGGGTAAGGATGCCCTGGCGGTGGGAGGCTTCGAGTATGATGCACCGCCCATTGACGTGTACGTTCCAGCTGTTTATTGGAATCAGTTTTACTGCTTCCAGCTTGGAGCGTCGGCGGCCTACACGTTCGGCGGTGGCAACCACTCGCTGCGCCTTCAGCTTGCCAACTCACCAGCCATGCACTACGGAGCGCCGTTTGATGAGGGTATTTTTGCTCTCAATCTGTTGTGGAGTGGCAGTATGGGACATTTCAAGACGCTCTACAGTGCAGGTGTTCTCAATCTGTATAAGGATAATTCTCCTGAGTTTCTTTATGTGGCACTGGGCAACAAGTGGGACGGCGATGTATGGAAAGCCTATGTGGACTTGATGATGCACAGCATGCAGTTTGACCAGGTGGACTATCTGGGGCTGGTGGGACGTGTGGATTACGCCCTGTCGCAGCGCACTACGCTCTTTGCAAAGGCAGGTCTGGAACTGGCCGACAAGAACGAAATGGTTGCTTACGCGAGATACGCAGGCGCTACGGCATACGACTATCTGTCGGTGTTTGATGCATCGGTGTTAGGAAAGACATATGGCTCGTTGAACGAGAACTTTGTGGCACTGGGTGCAGAGTTTCGGCCAGCGAAATGTCCGGCAGTGAGGTTCCACGGCTTTGTGGCTAAGCACTTCAAGAGTGAGACCAGTAAGGCTTCATCCAGCACGGATAACCCGTTGCACACTTGGACGTTCAATGTGGGAGCCACGTGGAATGTCGATGTCAAAGGACTGCTTTCGAAATAGATTTCATACACCTTTCATACAATATTGCAACAATAGATGGAACAATTGTCGTCTGAACAGAATCAGCCAACCGAACAGCCAATTTCGTCGAAGCGTGGAGGCCTGTTCAAGAATATGAAGTTTACCACGCGTCGCAGCCTTGAGGCTTTGGTATTTTTGGCTTGTTTCTTAGGCTTCTTTTGGTTCTTGGCATCGAGAATGACGCTGCCACACATGCTCAACACCGTTATGCAAACGGCCTATCGGCTGTTGATAGAGACGGTGCTCTTCCTAATGGCCATATGTGTGCTCACGGGTGCCATAGGCAAGATGCTGGTGGAGTTTGGCGTAGTGCGACTGTTGGAGAATATCCTTCGGCCGTTGATGAAGCCGCTGTATAACCTGCCAGGTGTGGCCGCATTGGGTGCGGTGATGACGTTCCTGTCGGACAATCCAGCCATTATAGGCCTGTCGAAGGATAAAAATTTCAACCAGTATTTCAGGAAGTATCAGCTGGTTTCGCTTACCAATTTCGGTACAGCATTCGGTATGGGGCTCGTGGTTATTGCCTTCATGGCAGCAAAGGGGTTTTTCCATGGAGCCATGATAGGGCTGGTTGGGGCTGTAGTGGGAAGCATTGTCTCCACACGCTTGATGCAGCGGGCTACCCTAAAGGCCTACCCCGAAATGGACATGCCTGTATCGTCGGGTGGCGATGAACAGCAGATATCCTTCAAAAGTGAGGGAAGTGTGCTGATGCGCACACTCAACGCGGTGCTTGATGGGGGTAAGAATGGTGTCGATATTGGATTGGCCATCATTCCGGGAGTGTTGGTGATATCCACCCTGGTGATGATGTGTACCTTTGGTCCAGCCGATGCGGCTGTGGGGTACGCTGGAGTGGCATACGAAGGTGTGCCCATTATCCCAAAGTTGGCGGGAAAGATAGATTTCGTGTTTGATTGGCTCTTCGGATTTAAAGCGCCAGAACTGATTGCGTTCCCCATCACTGCACTGGGTGCTGTGGGTGCAGCCTTAGGACTTGTTCCACGGTTTATGGAGGCAGGTATCCTCGATCAGAATGCCATTGCCGTATTTACGGCCATGGGTATGTGCTGGAGTGGATATCTCAGTACGCACACCGCCATGCTGGATAGCCTGGGATACCGTAAACTGATAGGGAAGGCTATTGGGGCTCATACCATAGGAGGTTTGTGTGCAGGATTGGCGGCACACTGGCTTTACCTGCTGGTGCATCTGATTATTGGTGCATAGGTGCAAATGTAGCACAGAACGAGATAAAATAGAATACACATATAATAATAGGTATATATGACACCTGTTGTAAGCGTTATCATGGGCAGCACATCGGACTTGCCCGTAATGGAGAAGGCCTGCCGTTTCTTGGAGGAAATGGAGATACCGTTCGAGGTGAATGCCCTGTCGGCACACAGAACACCCGCTGAGGTGAGCGAGTTTGCCAAAGGTGCTCAAGGCCGAGGTATTAAAGTAATCATAGCAGGAGCTGGCATGGCAGCAGCACTGCCAGGCGTAATTGCTGCGGAAACAACGCTGCCAGTGATAGGTGTGCCTATTAAAGGCTCAGTGCTGGAGGGCTTGGACGCTACGCTTGCCATCCTGCAGATGCCCCCAGGAATACCCGTAGCTACAGTGGCTATTAACGGAGCGCAGAACGCTGCCATCCTGGCTATGCAGATGTTGGCTCTTTCGGACGAAGGGATGATGAGGAAACTCTCTGCATACAAACAAGGATTGAAGAAGAAGATTGTGGACGCTAATGAGGAGTTGGCTAAGGTCGAGTACAAGTATAAGACCAATTAGGGCGCATATGATTACCATCGGCATCACTGGAACATTGGGGGCAGGCAAGGGGACGATAGTAGACTATCTGGTAGAGCACAAGGGATTTGTGCACTACTCGGTTCGCGCCTATTTGACAGAAGAAATTGAGCGTCGTGGCCTTGAGGTGAATCGCGACACAATGACGCAGGTGGGCAACGAGCTGAGGGCTGCGCACTCGCCTTCATATATAGTAGAGCAGCTTTACGAGAGGGCTGCTGCCTCGGGGCACAACTGCATCATAGAAAGTGTACGGACACCCGGAGAGGTGGACGCTTTGCGTCAGAAGCCGCACTTCTACCTGTTTGCCGTCGATGCCGAAGTGAGTGTGCGCTATGACCGTATTGTAATGCGTGGGTCAGCGACCGATCATGTGTCGTTTGATACTTTCAAGGCGAACGAGTTGCGTGAGATGTCGTCCACAGATCCGAACAAGCAAAACCTCTCGGTCTGTATTAAGCAGGCTGACTATTGCTTCGACAATGGCGGTACGGTTTCTCAGTTGTACCACAGGGTGGAGCAGGTGTTGAGCGAGATATTTGAGAAGGAGGGAATGTACATGCGCCCGTCGTGGGACGAGTATTTCATGGAATTGGCCAATACGGCTTCGAAGCGAGCAACGTGCGACCGTGGCAGAAGTGGATGTGTTATCGTGAAGGATAAACAGGTGCTCGTTACGGGCTATGTGGGTTCGCCCGCGGGTCTGCCACACTGCGACGAGGTGGGACACCTGCTTCGCCAGTCGGTGGAGGCGGATGGACATGTCTCGACTCATTGTGTGCGCACCGTTCATGCTGAGCAAAATGCCATTTGTCAAGCGGCTCGTAGAGGCATCGCCTTGGAGGGTGCAACCCTGTATTGTAGGATGACACCCTGTAGAACCTGTGCCATGCTAATTATCAATTGTGGCATACGACGCGTGGTGTGCGAGCGCAAATATCATGCAGGTGAGGAGAGCGAAGAGTTGTTCCGCAAGGCGGGTGTTGAACTGGAGTTCTTCTATGATGAGGTGCAGTGCTACGACAATCAGTAGGGCTGCGAAAGCAAGACCGAAACGTTTACATACAGACACCAGAAGCGTATACATATAGATACCAGAGGTTGTTACCTCTAAATACTAAACGCAGAGGCGAATAGGGAATGCTCAAACATGCCTATGCGCCTCTGCGTTGTTAATGTTGTTACTGTATAAAAGTAAAGAGTTATTTCACGCGGAGATTGAACATGGGCTGTCCGCAAAGAATGCCCTGCAACTGGTCTCCAATGGCTATGGGTCCCACGCCTGCAGGTGTCCCGGTGTAGATAAGGTCTCCTGTACGTAAAGTCATGAATTGCGATATGTGTTGAATGAGTTGGTCAACGGGGAATATCATGTCAGCTGTATTGCCTTGTTGAACCACCTGACCATTGCGCAGCAGGGAGAAGCCCAAATTCTGAATATCGCCGCCTAAACTGTCTAAAGGAACGAAGGAGCTGAGAACAGCCGAACCATCAAACCCCTTGGAAGCAGCCCATGGCATACCGTTGCGCTTGGCTTCGCGTTGTAGGTCGCGTGCGGTGAGGTCGAGGCCTAAAGCGACCGAACTGTAATAGCGATGGGCAAAGCGCTGTTCGATACTTTTGCCGACATGGTCGATGCGCACTACTACTTCCACTTCGTGTTGTACGTCGGTGGAGAAGTCTGGGTAGAAGAAAGGCTTGTCGTCGTGCAACAGGGCGCTGTCGGGCTTGAGGAACCAAGCAGGCGAGGAGGGAATGGCTGGTTTGTTGGGTGAGGTGGCCATTTCGGCTGCGTGCGCGGCGTAGTTGCGGCAGATAGCAATGATTTTCATGTTCTGCTGGGAGGCTTTAGGACTGGAATTTCTGTTTGAGTTGCTCCAGTTTATTTTGGCGTATGCGTTGGTAGATGTCGGTGCAGAGTTGTTTGGTGGAAAGGGGAAAGTCGGCTTTCATAATCCAGTCGTAATAGGCGGGTTCTTTCTGAAAGACCTCTTCTACCACCTGTCCTTTGTGCTTGCCAAAGCTGAATACCTCACGGTGCTGGTGGTCGAAGTGCATGTGACCGACGAGGTCGGCGTTGGGGGTGAGAGTGGAGAATCGACTAAGGGACTCAATGTCGTTCTCGACGAAGGAGGAACTGCCGTTGCGTTCGATGAAGGGCACTCCTTGATATTTGTCTAATTGAGCCTTCAGAACTTCAAAAGTGGCTCTGGTGTCGGCATCGGCTGAGTGAGCATTCTCAAGTTCCTTGTTGCAGTAGAAATGGTACGCTGCTTTGAGGGTACGCTGCTCCATCTTATGGAAAATGTTTTGCACATCGACGAGAAACCGGCCTTTGAGTGAAAAGGGATGGTTCGCACGCAGAAATTCTTCGACCAGCATCGGCACGTCAAACTTGTTGGAGTTGTAGCCTCCGAGGTCGGCATCTCCAATGAAGTCGGCAAGCTCGGGTGCGATTTCGGCAAAGGTACGCTCGTGTGCCACCATGGTATCTGAGATGCCATGAATGGCGGTTGTCTCTTCGGGAATGTGTAGGGTGTTGCCCTCACGGTCGGCAGGTCGAACCAAGTAGGTGCGTTCTTCGGTGTCGCCACTGGGCAATACTTTGAGGAAACACATCTGCACGATGTGGTCTGCACCGACTTGAACCCCAGTGGTCTCCAAGTCAAATACGACAAAAGGTCTTTTTAGATTCAAATTCATAACTTACTTTGTTCTTGGCGTGTGATGCCTACGAAGATGCCTATGAGTCAGCGGTGCATCACGGTTGAGTTATTCAATGAGTTGTAAGAGTGTGTTGAGTGATGTACAAGGTGATTAGAACTGTTGTACAGTCTGATGAATGGCTATCAGCTTGCGCAGCATCTCTTCTGCTCGGCCAAGGGGTAGCATGTTGGCTCCGTCAGACTTGGCGTTGGCTGGCGAGGGGTGCGTTTCCATGAAGATGCCGTCGCAGCCTACGGCTACAGCAGCGCGTCCTATGGTTTCGATCATGGTGGGGTCGCCTCCTGAGATACCGTTAGGTTGATTGGGGTGTTGAAGCGAATGAGTGATGTCTACTACGACGGGTACACCGATGGATTTCATGATAGGAATGCTACGGAAGTCGACTACGAGGTCCTGGTAGCCGAAGGTGGTGCCGCGTTCGGTTAGCAGTACGTCGTTCCCACCAAAGTGCATTACTTTGTCTACGGCATGCTTCATGGCATCGGGGGAAAGGAACTGTCCTTTCTTGATGTTGACACATCGTTGTGTTTTGGCTGCGGCGGCCAGCAGGGAGGTCTGGCGACAGAGGAAGGCTGGTATCTGTAGTACGTCAGCCACGTCGGCAGCGGCGCGTGCCTCGGTCTCGTCATGGATGTCGGTAACCACAGGTACATTAAATTCCTCCTTGATTTTAGCCAGTACACGCAGGGCTTTCTGGTCGCCAATGCCTGTGAAGGAGTCCAATCGAGTGCGGTTGGCTTTGCGGTAAGATGCTTTGAAAGCAAAAGGGATCTGTAGCCGTTCGGTGATGGATACCAACTCTTCGGCAATGGTGAGGGGTGAGAGCGTGTTCTCTATGACGCAGGGACCTGCTATGAGAAAGAAGTTGTGGCTGGAAGTGTGTCGCAGTTGAGGTAGATGGGGATACATGCAGTAGTGAGGTGAGTAGTAGTGGGAAGGGGTGCGACGGCAACCGCGTTGGGTGGGCAGTGGCACACTTGGTGTGGTGTTTTACGCTTTGTCTGAGGGGGTGGAGTGTGTGTCGTAGAAGTTGTTGTCCATGTAGGTGTCGGCATTTTCGCTTCGGTTGTCGTTGCGTTGAAGCGATACCAGCAATGAACCTGTCATGCGAGTGAGTTCCATGAGATAGGAACGTGATTGGTCAGCTACTTCGGGCGTGATGTAGTTGCGACGTAGTGCTATTTGGGTGCACACGACGCATTCCCGTATGTGTGTCTTTGAACAGCGCAGCAGGTGCTCAAATTGCGAACGGCCGCGTGCTGAGCCTTCTACAATGGAGATGGATATGCCCCACGCTGCATCATTCCATTTGCGCAGTAGCCAATCCTGAGGGTCGCTGTCGGCATAGTTGACGGTGTTGCCGAGCCATGCCAGATAGTCTTGAGATTTTGTGTAGACACGCAGGTCTTCAAATCTGAAAAAGCTTGTAGTACGTTCTTCCATAGTTCTGTTTGTTGATGAATATTTGCTTGGGGAAGTATATAAGGGCGGAGTATCGAAAGCATCCGCCCTTGTGGTTACGCGACTGAACTATTCTATTTCGGCGTAGTATTTCATGAACTGGGTGCGGAGGAACATAGATGCTTCCTCGTTGGCTTTGATGGCCAACTGGCCTCTGAATTGGTCTATGCTGGTGTAGTCTTTGCGTTGCATCCAGTTTTGTAAGCCGTTGTTCAACGCTTGTAGATATGCCATACCGTTCTTGTATAGAGCCGATACGGTCTGGACGGTAGTTGCTCCAGCCAAGAGTAGTTTGACTACGTCGTCGGCCGTGTGCACTCCAGTGGACGCACTCAAGTCGCAGCGCAGTTTCTTGCTTAGAATGGCTGTCCAGCGCAATGTGGTGTACAATTCACCTTCGGTCGACAGTGACGGGGCGGGTTTCAGCGCGAGCGCGTCGGTGTCGATGTCGATGTTGAGAGACTTGTTGAAGATCGTGATGCCGTCTATTCCTATCCAACTCAGTTGTTGCATAAATTTTGCCATGTCGGTGAAGTAGTTGCTTACCTTGATGGAAATGGGAATGGAGATGGACTTCTTGAGCGTGTTGATGATGTTGGAGAAGAGTCGATCCACGTCGTCGTAGGATAGGCTGGTCTCGTAAGGCAGGATGGCCATGTTCAACTCCATAGCGTCGCACCCGGCATCTTGGAAGCGTTTGGCATAGTTCAGCCAGTTTTCAAAACTGTAGCAGTTGATGCTACCAATAACGGGGATGGAGAGTTTCTGTTTGGCCTGATTGATAAGCGAGAAGAATTGGTCTACCGAGTCCTCGGCCACATGTTGGGCTATGTAATCATAACTATCTCCGTAGTGGTCGGTAGAGGCTATTATTTTTGTGTGGCGCTTTATGTCGTGAATGATCTGCTCTTCAAATATTGATTTCAATATCACGGCACCAGCCCCTGATTGCTCTGCTTGAATTAGGTTATCAATGTCTGCCGTCAGGCCGCAACTTCCTGCTATGATGGGACTCTTCAGTGTGAGTCCGAGGTAACGTGTCTGGGTGTTCATATTGTCTTTCGTTGGGTTCTGTGAGTGTTTCGTGCTGTTCGTAAAAACGATGCAAAGGTATGAAAAAAAATGCAAAGAACATTAACTGAACAAATTTTACGCTCTGCGGAAGATCTCATAGCATCTGTGTATAGCATGGTGGCGCAAAGGTCTACGGCCTCCTCTGCACTATGCGTGCATCAATTCGAAAACCTCCCACTACTTCAAGAATGTCGTCAACCCTGTTACTATAAAGATGCCTGACCTTTTACTTTACTAAGAACGCAGTGGTCCTTTTTAGCATGCCAGTTGTGTAACACTACCTGTTTGTGGTAATCCCGATGCCATGCGATGCGTGAGCTGTGTATATAAAAGTTTGAGAATTCATGAGGCAGAGGTTACAAAAAGATGCGACAAATAATAAAAAAGCCGTACCTTTGCACCCACTAATCAACAGAAAAAACAGAGAATATGGAAAAACAGAACGAGAAGGAAGGCGTTAACATTGAAGATGTTATTTCAAAGTCGGAACTTTTTCTTGAAAAGAATAAAACCTTGCTGATTATTGCCGTAGTGGCCGTATTGGTAATCATTTTTGGCTTCTTCGGCTTGAAGAAGTTCTATTTTCAACCTCGTCAAGAACGTGCTAATGCCGCAGTTTTTGCTGCTGAGCAATGGTTCGCTCAGGGCGATTTTCAGAAAGCTTTGGATGGTGACGACCGCTTTGAAGGTTTTGTGTCGGTTGCTGACCGTTATGGCAAGACCAAAGCTGGCCAGCGCGCTAAGTATTGCGCAGGCATATGCTATCTGCAGTTGGGCGACTTCAATAAAGCTGTCAACTACCTCAACTCCTATAAAGGCAGCGATGTTCTGACGCCGATATTCGCCGAGATAGCTGCTGGCGATGCTGCGTTGGAACTGGGCGACAACGCCGTCGCTCTACGCCACTACGAGGCAGCCGCTAAGATGGACGAGAACGACATCACCACTCCCTATGCACTGATGAAAGCGGGTTGCGCCTACTTGGTGGATAATAACGGAGCGAAGGCCAAGACCTGTTTTGAACAGATTAAAGAGAAATATCCTTACTCGACCGAGTACAGAGATGCCGACCAATACATTGCTTTGGCTGGAAATCTCTAACCAAAGGTTGTAACAAAGGTAAGGTTCTCCTCAAAGCGCATGCAAACTCGTTTTGCTGCGCTTTTTTATTTTACCTGTAAAGAGCATTTCATATTTTAGAAAGGTACAACCCATAGTTTAGAAGGATGTGTTTCATGCCATAGAATGGTATATTCCACATTAGGGGATGCATCCTATACTCTTGAAAGGTACTCCCCATGGCGAGAATGAGAAGCAGAAAGATAATCGTATGACAAACGTAGGTATCCTAAACATCGGCGACGAATTGCTGATAGGGCAAGTGGTCAATACCAACGCCTCTCGTATGGCGCAGATGCTGACCCTTGCCAACATGTCGGTCTGTACTATCGAAGTGGTTGGTGACGAGCGAGTCGCCATAGAGCACGCGCTGCGACAGATGCTGACGTGCTGCAATGTGGTGCTAATAACTGGTGGCCTCGGTCCCACGAAAGACGACATAACGAAAATCGTCCTGTGCGACTACTTCCATTCGGAGCTGTACGAGAGCGAAATAGCTTTGCATAATGTGGAGCGCATCTTTGCACGGAGAGGCTTCCCTATGACCGAAACCAACCGTCGACAGGCACTCGTGCCCCGATGCTGCACTGTGCTGAACAATGATGTAGGGACGGCTCCCTGCATGTGGTTCGACATCGACGACGGCAAGCTTGGCTCGCAGGCAGTAATAGCCATGCCTGGAGTGCCACATGAAATGGAGTATCTCATGCGAGAGCGCGTTTTACCCCAGTTGCAAAAACGTTTCTCTGCCGAATACTGCCTGCATCAGACCCTTTTGCTTCATGGTGTGGGAGAATCCTTTCTCAGCGACCGCCTTGAACCGTGGGAACTCTCCTTACCCCAGCATATCCATTTGGCTTACCTGCCACAGGCTGGCCTGCTGAGACTGCGCATCTCGGCCGAGGGCATGGACAAGACATGGCCAGAATCCGAAATGGAGAGGCATTTGGTCGAACTCCAAAGCCAGGTGGCTGACTACCTCGTGTGTGTGGGCTACGAGACTGTGGAATCCTATGTGGCCGACCGCATGCGCAGTTTGGGCCTTACGCTGGCTGTCGCCGAGAGTTGCACGGGTGGTACCATCGCTCAAATGCTAACAGCACAGGCTGGTTGTTCGGAGTACTTCGTGGGAGGCGTCGTAGCCTACAGCAACGGCGTGAAGCACGAGGTACTCGGCGTGGAACGCGATACACTGCTCACTCACGGCGCAGTAAGCAAAGAGACAGCCATTCAGATGGCTAACGGTGTGCGGCAGAAACTGCATGCCGACTATGGACTGGCCACCACAGGAGTGGCTGGCCCAGGAGGAGGCACTCCAGATAAGCCCGTGGGCACTGTGTGGATAGCACTCTCCTCTGTCGCGGGAACCGAAGCCTGCCTGCTTCATCTGGGGAACCATCGTCAGCACAACATCCAGCACGCCGCCACGGCAGTTCTGGCATGGCTGGCCTCTACGCTTCGTGATGTGCCACAGGAGTGCAACGCCCGACGGTCCCTCAGTGAAGATAACATTTAATAATAGATAATACGATAGGATTATGTCGAAGGGACTATTGACGGTATTATTACTGGTCATCTCGAATGTCTTCATGACATTCGCTTGGTATGGCAACTTGAAACTACAGGAACTGAAGATAACGACCGATTGGCCACTGGTTGCCATCATCTTCCTGTCGTGGGGCATAGCCCTTGTGGAATACTTCTTCATGATACCAGCCAACCGCATAGGCTCCCAGATAACGGGCGGTCCCTTCAGTCTAATGGAGCTGAAGGTGATGCAGGAAGCCATCTCCTTAATCGTCTTTACTCTGATAGTGGCATTCGTCTTCAAAAGCGAGACCATCCGCTGGAACCATCTGGTCTCATTCCTATTCCTCATCTGTGCCGTCTTCTTCGCTTTTTACAGGAAGCAGTCGTAGCCATTTCGCAGAAGTCTTTTTTAATCCGAGCAAGTTGCTCCATAAATGATACGTATAGACGTATAACATGAGAAAGCTAAACGTTATAGATTCACCAATCTATACGTTTAACCCCTCAGAACGAAACACACACCCCTTTTGCTACACAGTCGGAGGACTCCATCGATCACGTTGTCCTTCCTCTGTAGCCGCTCTCGTAATTTTCTGCGAAGCGTGAATGCAACGATGGGATAGATACCACTGGACTCAATTCTTTATTGAGGGAGATTGGATAATGGTTGATATAGTGTGTTCTTTGGACGGAAATGCAATGTCGAATAGGTTCTGTGCTTATTTTGTTGCCTTTTCGCATTCTACCCTTTGTAGATTTCATGGTTATAATTGGTTCGTGGTGGCATTCATTTTTACGCTATGTGTTTAGATCGTCCTCTGCATGTATTATACATGGCATACATGCCGAATACTCTGGGTTAATCAGCTGGCATCGCTCAATGATGATGCGCCGTCGTGCAATGGTGGGTTGCAGGCAATATGTGTCGAACTTCTCAATATTCACATCCTTCACTTCTATCCGTGCGATTGCTTCCATGAATACGAAGGGGATTCAAATGCACGCACCTATACTCCGATACAGAATAGTCTCTATGACGAGCAAGCGTGGCCTATTTTCTACACCGATTATCCCGAATGGAAAGACAAATGCATAGACATAATGGATGCCTACACCTTAGCCGTTGAGGCTTATCAGCGTGTATTGGAGGGCTCGCAAGAACAGGATTAATCTACTTTGGTCGTGCTTCTTTGCATGTGTGGGCTTTGCGGTGGCAAAGCCTATAACCTTTTTAGTAGGTCGCTTTGCAGGGTGGTCAGTGCAGCGGCTCGGTGATGGCGTAGATGTACGGGTTGGTAGGGGTGGTGGTGATGCGAACGTGTATGGGTATGGTGAGGGTGTCTTGTTCGGGATTCCACAGGTAGACCTTTATTTGAGCACGGCGTAGGTCGCTTCGGCTCTTTATGTTGAGTTCTTCTTTTACGGGCAACTCGACAGTGATACCATGGTCGGTGAGGAAGGGGCGCTGGTTGGTTGATATGCAACGCCAGTCGCGCAGTTTGCCTCCAATGTGGGTTTCGATGACCAGCTTCAGATTGGTGCAGGAGTCGGCTGCGGTGAAAGCAAGCTGGGTGCTCAACAGGGTGAAGCGACTTGTTGTAAGGGCAGACAGGCTTGTGTCGAGCAGCATGAAGTACTCTTCTGTAACGGGGCGACCACCTGTGGGTAAGTCCCTCTCGGCGACCACGGTGCTGTCCCATTCGATGCTGGGCTGTTTGATGCGGCTCAGCAGGCACACGTCGGTGCTTACGCCGCAAAAGCGTTTGATGAGGTAGGGGTAGTGCTGCAGGGCGGTTGCCATTTGTGAGTCCCACAGGTAGGCTGTCAGCAGGTAGTTGGCTTGCGCGGTGTCGAGCATTTGGGCAAATTGGTCGTCGTCCACGGTGGCAGGCAAGGTGTGGTGAGCGGCGGTGTCGTAATAATCTAACAGTTCAGCGCATTCCTTGACGGCGCAGATGACGTTGTTAGTACCGTATTGGTCTGTTGCGTCTGCAAACATGGTGGCCGCCTGTTTTATCCACTCTCGATTGATGACTTTGTAGTGTTGCCGACCGAAGAGTAGCGTGAAGATGAGTACCGCTCCTGCGGTACAGCGCAGGACGGTGCGCCCTCGTCCCGAGTCGATTCCACTGACCAGTGCGAGCAGTAGGAAAGGGTATGAGAAAAGTAGGGCAGAGTACTGCATTACAGGGTTCACGATTGTGGAGTATAGGTATCCAATCAGTGGAGGCAGCAGGCAAATGGATAGGGCAACGGTTCTCCTACTTCTGTTTGAGCACCATTTGTTACGCGTGGACGATAAGACGATGCAGAGCATCAGAACGATGAATGCAGCGAGCGAGAAGTGCGTGAGATATTGTACATAGTGTACGAAGAATAGGGGAGAAGGTTTTCCCAGCCAACCGCCAAGACCGTGCAGTTCTTGTTGCTGATGGAGTGTTATAGGGAGGTGCGGAAGCCAAAGCGCGATGGATAGTAGGCAGGCACCGCAGAAATAAGCGGCGATGGTTTTGCTGTTGGTGTCCTTCGCTCGAACAGCATCAGTGATTGTCATGAAAATGCCTGCGGTGCCCAAAAGTGCGGCGGTCAAAGCGCAAAAGTATTGTATGTATGCACACAGCGCAGTACATAAAGCAAAGCCAACGACCGCACCGACCGACTTGCGCTTTTCTATAACTAACAATGTCCAGAACCACCCCCCCCCCCAAGCACGGCCAGTAGTCCTGGGGAATAGGGGCGCGTAACCAGCGAATAATATATGGTATATTGGCTTGTGGCCATAATCGTTTCGGCCATGAGAGCCGCGTATTCGCCAAACCAGCGCGATGTAATCCGATAAATCATCCACACAGAGGCGGTGCCCATCAATAAGAAAGGTATGCGCATTACCCAAGCCTGCGTGCCGAAGCACTGTGCCCATATCCACATGAAGACCTGCACGCCAGCAGGATGCACGTCTCCCTCCGTTACGGCGAAGCGTATTAGGTCGGATAACGTGTCGTACCGCAGTCGCAGAATGGCGCTTAGTTCGTTATGGGTGAGTGGGCTCCCAATTTGGGCAAAGCGCAATGCAGCACCCACGGCCAGAATGACCAGCGCCCACCAGGTGGTTGAGGTGGTCGGACGATTCGATGTGGCAGCGGTTTCAGATGCCATCCTGTGAGAGAGTGTTGCGCCTACTGTAGGACGCTGTATTCAAGGAAAAGTGTCTGTGTAACCTGCTCGCCCTTCACACGCAGTGTGAGTGGCACGAAGGTGGATGGCGACGGCGAGGCGTGTCGGTTGTCAATGTGGAGATAAATGATGAGTTCTTTGCCTGGTTGCAAGGAATTGTACCCTGTGACGGTAATGGAGGGGTTGCCGACGCTGATGAAGTCGAGCGTGCGAGGCACGTCCGATACATGGTTGATGTGTATTTCTGCATTGGCGGTTTCTCCGCGGAAGAAAGTGCCGATATGTACAGCGCGGTTGGGGAGCCTCATGCAGGTTATCAGCGTGCTGTCGTCTTCGAGGTAGCGGTAATCGATGATTTCGATGCGTCGCTCGCGGGCTGCTTCTACGCTGTATACGGAGTTGGCTACATCGGTGTAGCTATTCGACACACCTGCCGCCGAGCGTTCGCTTCCGTATGCCACCTCCTCTATTTGCAGAGAACCGTTGCCCTCGTTTCCGAGATAGTGAAGCAACTCGCCGTTGTTGTGGATGATTAGTTGGTTGATGATGGAGGCAATACGCCGTTTGGAAAGACTTACATTGTAGGCACCAGTATGAACGGGTGAAGCGTATCCTTCTACCGTCATTTTTACTCTCTTTCCGCTGCGCAGGTCTTCGGCCAGAAGTTTGAGGAATTGCTCAAACTTCTCGCACCCAGCTTGTACCTCGTGGTCGAAAAAGACATCAATCTCGCGGTTTATGCTGTCGGCTGCGCGTGAACCGTCAAGGATATGGGCGGCCTTGTACTGACTGCGCATGAACATGTAGCGGTTGTAGGTCTGGAAGTATGAGGTGGAAGTTGTGTACTTCTTCGATTTTGGATCGGGCTCGTCGTTGTGGAAGTATAGCGAAATGGGCAGAATGTCTTTGATGGCTTTCTTCTGGCAGTCGCATTGTTTGGGTGTGGTGGCGGGAGTGGTGTCGCGAGGTGCGCGTTGCCAGTGGTAGATGTCGTTGCAACAGGTATTGTCGTGGACGAAAAAGGAGCCTTTGCGGTTGGAAACCAAATAACCTTCATCTTTATTGCCTGGCATAACGCTGAAGAAAATGTCGTTGGCTGGGGTGTTGATACTTGTACCGAGGTTGTGTGGTTGGCTCCAGCTGTCGCGTTGTCCTTCCGATTCGAATATGTCAAACCCGCCAAAGCCGTAGTGCCAATCTGACGAGAAGAATAGTTTGCGTTCGCGTTGGCTGTAGAATGGGGTGATTTCGTCGCCAGGGGTATTGATGGGTAGGCCGAGATTGACGCAGGGAGATGTGCGCCCATTGGCATCGATGAGTGTATACCAAATGTCGAAGCCCCCCAGTCCGCCAGGCCGGTTGGAGGAGAAAAAGAGGATGGTGGTGCCATCGTCAAGATAGCCTATGGCGGGTTGCGTTGATGTGTATCCCTCTGCGTTGACTCCGTCCAGCTTCTTGGGCTTCTGCCATTTCCCTTTATTGAATTTCGAATAGTATATGTCGCAGGGTATGGTGGCAAAGTCGTCAGGTTTGCATCGGTTGAAGTACACAATGTGGTTGCGGTTGTCAAAGGCTACGTTGCCCGAGTGCAACTCTTTACTGTTCAGTCCCCAGTCGTTGGGGATGGCAGGGCCAGGCTTGCCGTTTTTGCTCAGCGCAGTTTGGTAAATCTGCATTAGCACCAAGTCTGTGTTGATGGCGTTCTTTCGGCTTGGTTTGGTCAGTTCAATCATGGTCGAGAACAACATTAGGCTGTCGCCTATCACGATGGCTCCAGCCTCGTTGCCAGCAGTGTTGATGTTCTTATTCTCGTGGCGAATGGTATACTCGGTGGCCGTGAAAGAGTTCTCTATCGCCCACTGGCACGACCGCACTTCCTGTCTGGCCCGTATGATGAGCGTATCGTTGGTCGGCAGCGAACTGAGATAGCGCTCAAAGAAGATGAGGGCCGAGTCGGGTTGACCTGTGTGCTTGTACATGGATGCCAAGTGGAAGTAGCAATCGGGGAAGCGTGGCGCCGCACGGTCGAAGCCGATTTGTCGGTACAGGTTTAGGGCTGTGTTGTAATCGTTGGATAGTCGTGCCGCATTGGCGGTTTTGTTGACGATAGTCAAGTCTTGTGGTGCTTCCTTCAGCGCCTGCTTGTAGTACTCGTAGGCAGTCTTGTATAGACCAAACTGCATGGCATTGTCTCCTTCGTAGATGGCGTTGGTCAGTTGGGCGTGTAGGGTACAGATTGGCCACAGTAGCAGCGAGGCGAAGAGTAGAGGTAATAGTTTTCGTTTCATAGCGGAGGTATGTTCTACTTTCATGAAGTTTTTTTCTAAATGATTGGGCAGGGCAAGGCCTTGCGCTTGACGGTTTTCTGTGGATTTATCAGGTAGACGGTTTGCAACTCAAAGGAACCAACGCTTTTAGATGCAGGTGTGAGCTTCGAGAGGTTGGCGTCGTAGCACAGGGCGAATATGAAGGCATTGTATTCTACGCTGAGTGGTAGCATCAGCGCATCGCGCCATCGGTAGTAAAGGCCAGCGGTGAAGGCCAACCTCAACGTTCGACTTTCTGATATGTACCACTTGGCATCCATGCCCATAAGTAGTTCGTTGTAGTTGTGCTGGTGCTGTGCAGCGACAATGGGGAGTAGTGAAAAGGTTGCCCATTGTCGCAATTCGGATCTCCAGTACACATTGAACCGTGGCTCGCGGTAGGTGTCGTCCAATCCCATGAAGGAAATGTTGGGTCGGTTGATGTTGTGTGCAGCAATGCCCACTTTGGTGTAGAAGTTGTCGCTGGGGTTGTAGAACCAAGCCATTCCAGCGCCTATCGTGGGGAATATGACTCGGCGACTGGCAATGTCGTCTCCCGATTCTTCAAAACGTGCTTCGGTAAGGTCGAACCCCAGTTGGCCGTAGCCGCCTTCAAGGCCGATCGAAATGAAGTGGCGGTCGCCGCTGACGGCCACGAAGTAGGAAAGTGAGGCCGAGGCCAGGTTGGTGCCATAGCGTAGTTCCCCCTCCACATCGCGATACAGGTACACGCCGATGTTCAATCCATCGCGCTGGTAACGCCTGCGGGTGAGTGCTACTTCGGCCGAAGCAGCAAGGGTCTGAAAGGCGTTGGTTACGCTGGCCCATTGGTTGCGGTAGGCCAGTCCGAAACGTCCGCTTCCATCAAAGAATCCAGTGTACGACGGATTGGAGAGAATTGGGTCAATGTCAACCTGCGAAAAGTGAATGTCCTGAGCCTGCGCACTGGGCCACATCAGCATGACTGCCGAAAGCAAGTGGAGTATGAGGCGGAGTGTGCGCATTGGACTATTGTGTGGTGGGGTGCGGAGAGGAACGGGTTACAGGTTGTTGTCTCGGGTGTATGGTGGCAGGCTGATGTCTGCAAAATCGTGTTGAAGGTACTTGTAGTAGCCTGCAATGCCGACCATGGCAGCGTTGTCGGTGCAGAACTGTAGCTTGGGAACGAATACCTGCCAGTGATGGCGCTTGCCCAGTGCTTCTATCGAGGTTCTCAGGTAGCTGTTGGCCGACACGCCACCTGCAATGGCCACCTGCTTTACGCCAAGTTTCATGGCGGCTTTCTCAAAATTGTGAAGCAGGTAGTCGATGATGCGACTTTGAATGGAAGCGCAAAGGTCAGCTTGGTGATGCGTAATGAAGTTCGCATCGGTGGCAAGATAGTCGCGTATTGTATATAGGAATGAAGTTTTTATGCCGCTAAAACTGTAGTTGTAGCCTCCCACGTGAGGAGTGGCAAATTGGAATGCGTTCGGATTTCCCTCGCGCGCCAAGCGGTCTATCACCGGACCACCAGGGTACCCCAAGTCCATAATCTTGGCCGCTTTATCGATGGCTTCTCCCGCTGCGTCGTCAATAGTTTGGCCAATAATCTCCATGTCGAAATGACTATGCAACAGCAGTATTTGTGTGTGTCCGCCCGACACTAATAGGCATAGCAGCGGAAATTGTGGCGTGATGCTCAATTTGTCCTCCTTGATGAAATGAGAAAGCACGTGTGCCTGTAGGTGATTGACCTCGATGATGGGAATATTTAGTGCTTGAGCAAAACTCTTTGCGAACGACACCCCCACTAGAAGCGACCCCATTAGGCCAGGCCCGCGCGTGAATGCCACAGCGTCAACCTCCTCTTTGCTGACCTGTGCGGTTTTCAGGGCAGTGTCAACAACGGGTACAATGTTCTGCTGGTGCGCTCGCGAAGCCAGTTCGGGGACAACTCCCCCGTATTGCTCGTGCACCTTTTGCGACGCGATAGTATTGGAGAGCATATGGTTGTCGCGCAACACTGCGGCCGAGGTGTCGTCGCACGACGATTCGATAGCAAGAATAAGTGCCATATTACACTATAGTTCTATTACTTTAGTCGTTTTTATGTTTTTGCATACAGGCAACCGCACCAAGTTTCATTCTCGGTAGTTTTGAATATGCTGTGTTTGAGTTTTTTGAATTTGATTGTTCTGCCTGTGCTTTTTACCTTTAGTGTAAGCAAAGGTATGTTTTTTTGGTGTAATAGGCAAATTTGACCGTTTTCGGCGAGGCGTACCTCCACTTATTGGCATTCGCATATCAATTTTGAGCTATATTCAGGTCTGTTTTTCCGCACGTGAACAGCCGTTCCATTGCCTGTTGCATACCTCCACTCGCAGGTTTATTACTATCCTTCGCTTCTACTACAGTAATAGGCATATCGGGTGTCCGGAAAAGCAGATAGTCTGCTTTCTTTCCTTCTTTACGATCGTGATAGTTCTCGTCGAAGATTATTCGACTGTCTGTAAAGAAATATTCACGACGAATCAAGCCTTCTGTCCATCCTTTAGTGACAATGGCAGGGGCAATGTGCATTGACCTTATATTGACTCCTGTTAATGACTTTGTCTCCATGTACTAATACGTCCATTCTTACACGTTATTCCTTACTGAAGCAGCCGAGGTTCATGTGCCACATTTATCCGCTCCTATTCCCAGGAGCTTTCGCCCTTACATCCATTACGAACTGTACTGAAAATGCTCTATTGCTAAACAGTGGAACAGCACGTCATCGTCTCATATAAAAGGTCTGTCTTGTTCACCAGCCAGTGCATAAAGTTGCTTTACTACATATACTTTTTGCTTTGTGCAGCCTTTCGACTGTCTGGAGCCAGCGTTTTGCACTTCCATGTTGAACGTCTTCTCGGTCACCTTTACCATTGTCTCGTAAAAGGCGGCACTCATCTGCTCGTCGTAGAGTTGCTGCTTCAAACGGTGGACTTCCTTGCGCAGAGCCTTATGATCTTCCACTTGAGAGTGGTTATGGGTTTGTTCTTCATCAATAGCACACTATTGTTTTTTTGTGGCTGCAAAATTGCTGATAATGCGGCTTACCGTCGGCTGGGAGTACCCATACTTCTTCGCACCTGGCCTTGACTCACCTGTTCAACATAGTGTTCGTGAGTAATCTCCTCCCACTCTGATTGACTCAAATGAGAGCCCCTTTCGTTTTCTCTTTTTTCTCATCTTTGTTGGTCGTTATGTCAACTCTTTTCGGCGCAAGACACTTTTCTTGCCCATTATTTGTAGGGCTGGGGGTGTATAGTACACACAGTACTACGGGGTGGCTGATGTACAGCCGCATAATAAATAGGGTGCGGTTACGTTACGTTGTCTATAACTGCGAGCAGGGTAAAGAACTGATACTGGAGGATAAACTGCTTTGGCAATAGAGGACAACGCTGTATTAAAAAGGTAGGGAAAATATTGTTGAGAAGCCTCTTGTGGTTGGTGCTGGTGGTGTATGTGCTGCTGGCTCTGCTCAATTATTCTGTGGTACAATCGTTGGTGGGTTCTGCTGCAAGTCGCTATTTGACGGAGCGATGTGGCGGTTCGGTCCAGGTCAGTGGTATCGGTGCAAATCTACTGGGTAGTGTTGTGGTTCGAGGAGTGGAAATGATAACTCCAGAGGGAGATACGGTTGCAACCTCGCGGCGCATTATATGCAGGTTCAAGAAGTTTCCATTTCATGACCACCGATTGGAGTTCGATCGGGTCTACATCAGCTACACCTATTTCCATCTTACCACGTCTCCCGATGGTATTTCCTTGCAGTATCTTATCAAGGGGCTGCAGAGTCAGCGTGAACAGCCTAAGGATGAAACGCCTGGGGGGCGGTTTATTGTCAATGTGGGCAGGCTCACGTTGAATCATGTGCGATACAAGATGGACCTTGCGATAGATGATACGACTTACCGCACGGCGGAGCATGGAGTTGATGTGCGGCGCATGGATTTCTCTGATATCCGTGCGCGTTTTAACAACGTGCGCGTCGATGCCGATCATGTAACGTGTAGGATGGATCGCTTCTCTGCTCACGAGCGGTCTGGCCTAAATGTGCGTAATATCCGCATGAATGTTTTTGTTTCGCAGAAGGGCATCAGTGCGACAGATATGGAGTTGATCACAGACAGCACAACACTGCGTGGTGACGTCTTGTTGCACTATGGCTCGTGGGACAATATGAAGCACTTCATCGACAGTACGTACATTTTTGCGAAGTTCCTCCCTGGTACATCTGCCTGCATGACGGATGCGGCCTACTGGGCGCACACCTTGTGGGGTATGGATGAACGGGTGGATATGAGCGGTACTGTGCATGGGCCCGTGGCGGACATGCATGTGGCGGACTTCACCGCTTCATTCGGTAAGCAAAGTTCATTGCATTTCGACGGCAGTATTATTGGCTTGCCCAGAATGGATAGTACCGTCATCAGTGTCAATATGCACGAGCTTAATACCACTTATGCTGACTTGAAGGCCGTGCGGCACCCAGGGAGTATCAAGATGAAGGCCGAGCATTTGGTACAACAATTAGACGATATACATCTTTCTGCAACATTCTCTGGTACCATTCGCAACTTCTTTGCTACGGTTGACATGCTGAGTCGGCCTGGGAGGATTACGGCAGATTTGGTGATGCGTTACGACCCTCAGTCGCACGACTATACCTATGTGGGAGAGGTCTCTTCTCCAGGGTTGCAGGTGTCCCGCTTGTTGCCGAACGATTGGGTAAGCCGTACGGCGATGAACCTTTCTTTTGAGGGGCAAGGGCTCACCCCCCAAACCATGAATGCTGCTCTTGATGGCACATTGCATCACACGATGTTGCGTGGCAACAACATTGCATCCACTCAAGTGTTCGTAGATGCAAAGGACGGTCGACTGAAGGGCGATGTGCGTATTGTCGATACGCTATTGAATGTAGACATGACGGCCGAGGCCGACTTAAACGACAGTGTGTGGAAGTACCAACTGGGAGCTGCTGTACGCAACATTGATGTTGGTAGATTACATCTGTTGACTTCGGTCGATTCTTCTCTTCCTATTCAGACCCGACTGCAGGCACAAGCCTTTGGCAATGACTTGGAGAGCCTCTATGGAACCCTCCTGCTTGACGACACCCGTATTGGGCTGTCTGGCGGAGGCTTCTACCTCACCTCCATGTCTGCCGGAGTGCGGTCTATGCAAGGTTATAAGACCATCGATCTCAACTGCGATGTCCTTTCGGCCGTTTTGCGTGGTCGTTTTCAATATAGCGACTTGCCTACGGTGATGCAACAGTGGTGCAATGATTATCTTCCTGCGTACTACAAGCAATCTTGGGCTGTTCAACCCACGGATGAACAGACTGATTCTTGCCTATCCAATGTGTTGTTTGATGTAGACCTCCGATGGCACGACACGGCACAGCGCATTTCGGCTTTTCTCCCTCAGTTGCACGTAGCAGAAGGTAGTTATCTGCGAGCTACGTACAATGTCACCGATAGACTTCGATTTGTTTTGCGCTCCGATTCGCTCCGATTCGGTGGCTTCCAGTTTACCGACATAGGGGCTGGGGGAATAGGAAGGAACGGACAGTATTTTGTCAACCTTGATGTGGAGCAGGTTAGTACTTCGGCACAAAAGTTGTTTAATGAATTACGTCTGAACCTCAATATGTCAGAGCAGAACAACGATGTCGTGCTGAGGTGGGATAACCATGCTGACAAGCCGTCGCGCGGCAATCTGCAGATTGGCATGCTGAGCAGCGAAACAGGTAATACGTTCGAACTGCGACAAGGCGACTTCTTCGTCTATGGTGCGCCGTGGCAGGCAGAACTACAAACTCCTGTTGAAATGAGGAAAGGATTGTTTCTTGTGAAGGATCTTAAACTCATGAGTGAAGACCAGTTGATGCAGGTGAACGTATTGATGGATGAGGAAGTTGAAGATGTGGCAGAAGTGGAATTCAGAGATTTCGATATTGGCCAGTTATCCTTTCTTACGCAGCCAGTAGGATTGTATCCTGCAGGTCGCATTGACGGGCAATTGACGGCGCGCGGATTCGAGCAGACTCCCTATGTGAACGCCAACCTTTCCATTGCGAGTCTCTCCATGAATAATCAACTGCTGGGGGATGCATCGGTGCATACCGATTGGGATGCGACACTGAACCATCTGAATCTCCAGTTTACAACGCAAAAGGGCAATGACACTGTTTCTATAGTGCCCATCTCGGCAGGAGGCTATATGGACATGTCCTCTGGAGTGGCCGATGCTGCACTTCACTTCAATGCCAAGTTCGACGGTTTCGATTTGGCCGTTCTTTCACCGTTAGTGCAATCATTCTCCTCTTCGTTCGGCGGTTTGCTTCACGGTACCTTCGAAATTGGGGGAACATTGAGCAAACCCTCGTTGCTCGGCATGGCTTATGTTGAGGGGGGCAATGTGCTTGTGGACTTCTTGGGAGTGCCAATTCTCTTTAGCGACAGCATTGCATTTACCGAGAAAAGTATCATGCTTACCAACTTTATATTGCATGACAGACAAGGCAACACCGCCTTTGTGTCGGGCAGCGTAAATCACAACCACTTGAAAGATTTTGCCCTCGATATAGCATTACACAGCAACAATTTCTTGTTTCTAAACACGAAGCCTCAGGCTGATGGTTTCTATGGCACTGTGTATGCTGCGGCCAATGGACGGGTGCAAGGACCCCTCTCCAACTTGAATGTCAACATCGATGCACGTACCAATTCAGGTAGTTCTTTCGCAGTACCCATCAATAATAGGAAACAGGTCAAGGAGGCCGACTTTATAGAATTTGTATCGGATTCGTACGAAGAAAAACCATCAACGCAGGTGATGGCTCGCAGTGGCAGTTCCAATAAATACCGATTGACGCTCAACCTCTCGGTTACACCCGATGTGAAGGTCTCCCTACCTATGGATTTTTCGCCCATAACGGCCAACATCAAAGCTTCGGGGACTGGCGACCTCCAAGTGGGACTATCCTCCAACAGCAACCTTTTTATTCTGGGCAATTACGAAATAGGTGGTGGCACCGTGGGTGTATCAATGCCGCTGAAGAGTCTTAACTTTGCCATTGATGAGGGCAGTACTATCAACTTCCCAGGTAGCGTTTCCGATGTTGTGTTCGACATCAATGCTGCATATTCGCAGCGTGTAAACATGTCTTCGCTCACAGGTTCACTTGGGGCAGACAACTCTCAGAAGAGCATTCAAGTGGAGAACGTTGTTGCACTCAAGGGAACAATGCAGAACCCTACAATCGATTTTGACCTGCGACTGCCTAATGCCGACCAAAGTGTGCAGGATGAGGTGTTCGCCTATATTGACCGCAATAACGAGCGCGACATGCTCAACCAGACCTTCTCCTTGTTGCTTTTTAATCGTTTCTATTCGAATGCAAATACTGCTACAGCCACCTCTTCGGGTGGTCTGATGGAGAGTGGTCTTTCTGGGGGCTACAGCGTGATGGCCAACACGCTGGGCTCTTTTGTTAGTAGTATGGTGGATTTTGTAGACGTGAACTTTGACTACAAGTCTGCTACGGAATTGACTCGTGAGCAGTTCGAGGTAGACATCAGCAAAGAGTGGAACAAGTTCTATATTGAGACCACCTTTGGTATGGGGGGCGAGGCTCGCGAAATGAACAGCGTCAGCAACACGACCCTTACTGGCGATATGCTGATGGGCTACCGCTTCAGTCCTCGATTCCACATGTACGTCTTCAATCGCAGCAATACCAATGACTACACCCGTTATGACCTGCCCTACAAGCAGGGGGTTGGACTGAAGTATACACGCGATTTCAATAGGTGGGGAGAACTCTTTCGCCACCGCAAGGAGGCCGCAGCCGACACACTAACTATCGAACGCCCGTGAAAATTCTGATTATACGTTTCAGTTCCATAGGCGACATCGTGTTGACTTCGGCGGTGGTGCGAGGTGTGAAGCAACAGGTCCCCAGTGCTGAACTGCACTTTTTAACCAAGCCCAGTTTCGCCCCATTGCTACAGCATAACCCGTATGTTGACAAACTCTATACACTGCAATCCTCTTTGTGGGGAACGGCACAGTTATTGAGGCGAGAGCATTATGATCAAGTGGTCGACCTGCATTGCAATTTGAGGTCTCACGTACTTCGTTTGCTGCTTTGCTGTAAGTCTACTGGTTTTGACAAGGAGGATGGTGCACGTCGTCGGTATGTTCGTACTAAGCTGTTCGCTGGCACAGGACTGCATGTGGTCGACCGCTACTTTGGGGCTGTACGTTCGTTGCAGGTGCGTAACGATGGTCGTGGACTTGATCTTTTTATGCCCACGGCTGCGGATAAGACAGCATTGGAACAACTGCTACCAGGTGCCCCCTACGTGGCTATTGTGTGTGGTGCGCAGCATTACACTAAGCAAATCCCTATAGACAGGTTGCATTTCTTGTGCGAGAATCTGCATCTTCCTGTAGTGTTGGTGGGGGGCAAGACAGAACAAGAACTGTTGCAGCAGGAGGACTGGACGGCGCAGGGGCAGGTTTTCAATCTCTGTGGTTGCACAGGACTGAGCGATTCGGCACGGATAATAGGCCGTGCTGCTGTTGTCATTACGCCCGATACTGGCATGATGCACATCGCTGCAGCGTTGCGCCGTCCAGTGATAGCCATTTGGGGATGCACCACTCCGCAAATGGGGTTCGCCCCGTATGGCACTGAGGCTGTCAATTTGGAAGTGCAGGCCTTAAAGTGTCGACCTTGTAGCCGCTTCGGCTTAGAACGTTGCCCGTTGCAGCACTACGACTGCATGCAAAAGCAGGACTGGGCGCATGTTGTGACGCTTTGTCGTAGCATGTATGCCCAATCTGTTGAGGCGACGCAGAATAGGTAGTCAGGGATAAAGCATTGCGAGTACAGGAAAAGAAACAACTATGACGAGAATAAACGACAATAAATCAGAAGCAGAATTCGACCAGAATTTGGCGGAAATCGTCAGTACCCCCAAGTACATGGCCACGTTCGTCCTGCTGATACCTATATATATAATAGTGTTCGCCGTGTTCTATAACCCAACGTTTGGCCTCGGAGCCGATGCGCTGCGTGTGTGGGACGAGGCTTCCTCCATGACCATTCCCTTGCTGGCCTCCATTTCGCTACTTGTACTGCTGTTGAGTCGTGGAGGGCTGTTCGTGATGTCTCGCCGTGCTCGGCTGACGGATTTGCATTACTTGGTTTGGCAGGTCGCCGAATGGGCGCTGATATCACTTTTCGCTTCGCTCTATATTTCCCTTTACTTCCATATTCCCTATTTCAGAGCAGTTCCTACGGCCTCGCTCTATTCGATCATGGTACTCGTGTTCCCATACGTTTTGTTGTGGATGTCAGCTAAACATTGTCAGCAGCGGCATGCTTTGACTCGACTGACCGAACAGTTGGAGGAGTTGCAGCGTGGTATGCCTCGGTCGGACGAGCGCATCGTCAGCTTTGTTGACGAGCGAGGCAATGAGAAAATCGCTATTGGAAGCGATAGCATTATCTACATTGAGTCGGCTGGCAATTATGTGGATATTGTCTATGAGAGTGGTGATAAGGTGGATCGCTACTGTCTGCGTAACACGCTCAAGAGTATAGAGGCTACCTGTACGCAGAACGGTTTGGTGCGATGCCACCGTTCGTACTTGGTCAATTTGCGCAAGGTGAAGATGCTTCGACACGAGTCTGACGGGGTCTATGCTGTGCTACATGTGCACAGCCTGGCTGACATACCTGTGTCGAAGACCTACGCTGCCGAGGTGGCACGTCTCTATTCTCAAATCGAGATGTAGAGGAGAAGTCGTATTTAAATGTAACAGTTGGGTGTATGAATACACATGAAGGTAAGCATAGCAATCGACCTCACTGGTGGATGGTTCTCTGCGTGTTTTCGGTCGGACTCTTGGTGTATGGTTTCGTATGGCGTTCGTCGCAGTCCCGATGGACGGTGGGGGAGACCGTCTCTGCTCCTGGACAGGGTGGCTCTCACGCCACGAAATCGAACCTCGACGACTCGGCATCATTCGTCAATGCCTCATGGACGGTCGACTCCATAGAGGGGACTGTTCTCAAGAGGTTGGTGCTACGTGCGGGTCAACATCGTTTGGCTCCACAGCGGGTGTTCGTGCTGGAAGTGCCGAAGGATGCACCCTATCGGTTTTCTTTCTCTTACGAACCTGTGCGTACGGTCGTGTCCAAGCATGCTGATAGACATGGGGCTTTTGCCGCCATCAATGGGTCATTCTTTGACATGGACAAGCACAACCCCATTTGCTTCCTGCGTATTGACGGGGTGCAGCTTGGTGAGAACACGCCTGGAGTGGACACCATAAACCGCAAATACTATCAGTATGGTTGCCTGGTGCTTCGTGAGGGTCGCCCTGTACTCTTACACACCGACAGCTCGCGCGTCTGGGAGCAGTCGCTTCCCGACAGCAATGTGATGACGGCAGGCCCACTGCTGATGCTTGATGGGCGTGCATTCCCCATGCGCAACGACCGCACTTTTGTTACCCAGCGTCATAATCGTACTGCCTTAGGCATCAGGGCGGATGGTACCGTTTTGCTTGTTGTGGTCGACGGACGCATGAGGGAGTCGGCAGGCCTGTCGTTGACTGAGTTGATTGATGTCATGCGCTGGTTGGGTTGCCGCGATGCAATAAATCTTGACGGAGGCGGCTCCACTACCATGTACATGCAGGGACAGCCGTGGCAGGGTGTGCTGAACTATCCGACCGACAACGGTCGTTTCGACCACCTTGGACAGCGCGGCGTGAGCAATTGTGTGCTGCTTCAGAAGGTGCAGTAAGTCTTCGAAACCTTGTCAATCCCTCTTGCTATGTCTACACTCAATAGTGCTCCCTATTTCTATGTTTACAAGGCCGCCGCAGGCTCGGGCAAGACATATACGCTGGTCAAACAGTACCTGCTGATGGCCTTCGATGTGCCGAATGCCTCTTCGCAGACCACGATAGATCATGCGCTGGAGTACGCTTTTAGCCGTATATTGGCCATCACCTTCACCAATAAGGCTGCTGGAGAAATGAAGCAGCGCATCCTCCATTACTTGGATTGCATTGAGCAGCAAGGCGAAGGGTTCGCGCTGGGACGTGAGTTGTGCCACGAGCTCGACCTGTCCATGGAGCAGCTGCAGCACCGTGCTCGCGTGGTGCGGTCGGCCATCTTGCACCACTATTCGGACTTTGCCGTGTGCACGATAGATAGTTTTGTGCACCGTGTGGTGCGTACGTTTGCACACGATTTGCACCTCTCCTCAGGGTTCGACTTGCAGTTGGACACCGACGACATTGTGCAGCATGCAGTCTCCGAACTAATGGCTGAGGTGGGAGCCGTGGGTAATGCCGACCTGACGGAAGCGGTATGCCGTTTTGCCGAGAAACTGATGGAGGACGGTCGCAGTTTTGATGTGGAGCAGCGGTTGGTGGAGATGGCTGCACGTATATTCGACGAAGACTCGCCCATCTATCTCGACAGCCTGCGGGAAATACCCATATCGCGTTTTATCGAGGAGGCACGGCGCATGGTAGAGGCCAACAAGCAGCTGGAGCAGGAGGTGCAACGACGTGGTGAGACAATGCTGAAACTCTTCGCCGAGCAGGGATTTGTTGCAGACGATTTCGCTGGCAAGAGTCGAGGCATCGTCCCTTTCTTCAAGGCGGTGGCCGAAGGTAACGTGGACAAGGCTTCCTCGCCCTCAGATACCATGCGCGGCTACTTCCAGTCGGGGAACATCGCCAACAAGCAGGCCTCTCCCGATAGGCGCGCTGCCATCGAGGCGCTGTCTCCGACTATTTGTCAGGCTTTCGAGGAACTGATGGCGTTGGACTATCGTTCGTATGTGTCGCGCAAGTTGATGTTAGACCAGCATTTCACCCTGGCGCTACTCAATAAGCTGAACCAGTTGGCAACCGACTATTCACGAGACAACGAGGTACTGCATATCTCCGAGACCAACAAGCGCATTGCAGAGGTGGTGCAGCGCGAGCCTATGCCTTTTATCTACGAGCGCTTGGGCAGCCGCTACACGCACTACATGATTGACGAGTTTCAAGACACATCGCGCATGCAGTGGCAGAACCTCATCCCCCTCTTGGAAAATGGGGTGGACCAGTTTCACCGTTCGTTAGTGGTGGGCGATGCCAAACAGGCTATTTATCGCTTTCGGCAGGGCAATGTGGAACAATTTGTGCAGTTGCCGCATGTCGACAGCGAGCTGCATGCCGATGCGTTCTCCGCTGCAGGCAAGAGTAGTGTTGAGATACTGCGCAACAATTACCGTTCATTAGGACGCATTGTCGACTTCAATAACACCTTTTTTCAATGGGTGGCAGAAGGGCCCTGTGTGGCCAATCAGCTCATTCACGACGTCTACATAGGTACGCCCACTGCGGACTATCCTCATCCCGACTTGTGGCAGCAGTGTGGCCGCGAAGGGGGCTATGTTGAGGTGCAGTTCGTGGCGAAGGACGAGAACTATGGGCATATCTACGAGACTATACGTCAACTCGTAGAGGAACAGGGCTGGTGCTTTGGTGATATTCTGGTGCTGGCAGAGACCAACCAGCAGTTGGCCGCCATAGCAGGCGAACTCGGTTCGCGTCGGGTGGCAGGGAAGGCCATCCCCATTGTCTCGTCCGAGTCTTTTTTGCTGCAAGGCAGCGTGGTGGTGCTGTTGTTGCGCACACTGATGCTTCTTGTGGTACGACCCAATGACCGCACGTTGTCGGCGCAGGCTGTGGAATGTCTGCATCTGCTCCACCGCATTAGGACTCCGCTGTCTGAAGCCTGCTTGAGCCGACGCAGTGTGTGGGAGGTGCTGGAGGCCGAAGGCTACGAGGTGCGGCCTGCTTTGCTGCGGGGCATGTCGCTCTACGACATGTGCGAATACCTCCTGTCTGCGCTCTCCCTACAGGGAGTGGAGACGGCTTATGTGGCCAAACTGCTTGGCACGGTGGCCTCTTTCTCACGGCTGCATCCGCAGGATCCGCTGCTTTTTGTGGAATATCTCGATGTGAAGCTTGGCAAACTCTCTGCCAGTGCTGAGGGCGAGCACGACGCGGTGCGCTTGCTCACCGTGCACAAGGCCAAGGGGCTGGAGTCGCCCGTGGTCATCATGCCTGTGCATGCTGCTCGGGGACATGGCTCGGCCATGTGGATAGACCGCAAGCGTCCTGTGATGCCTTTCGAGGTGTCGTATGTCAGCCTGCCTTCCGAGACGAAGGCGCGCCCCTCGTGGTTCGACGAGGAGTTTGCAGACGAGCGCGCCCATCAGGAGTTGGACATGATGAATAAGTTCTATGTGGCTTTCACGCGGCCTCGCGAACAGTTGTACCTCTTTTGCGACTGTGTGGAGAACGGCTTTGCCGGCTACCTGTACGATTTCGTTGCGCAGGGTGCTCAGTCTGGCAGATGGCAAAAGCGGTCGGAGCCCAGCGCCGAGCAGGAAGGGGTGCAGGTGGCAACAAAGAGCCGCGGTTCAAAGAAAGCGGCCGACCGCTGCGGACAGGTGTTCACTTTCGGTCGGCAGGAGAGCCGACAGGGACGGGAGGAAAGGGTGGATGCCCAGCGCATCGAACTGCTGACCGACCTGGTGTATCCTGCTTGGCAGCCGCGTATAGCCGTGGCAACTGGTGAGCGCCGGCAGCAATCCTCGCGAGACAGGGGCAACAGGCTCCACGCCATGTTGGAACAGGTGCGTACGGTGGAGGATGTGGAGGCTGCGGTCGCGGCCTATTTTCACCAGTATGAGTGTGCCGAAGCTCAAGAGGATTACGTTGGCATGCTTACGGCCATGCTCTCCCAGCCCGAGGTGGCACCCTTCTTTGCCCATGATGCTAAGGTGCTGGCCGAGCAGTCGCTCATCTACCATGGTGAGACATTGCGCCCCGACCGCATCGTTATCAGTGGTGGAGATGTAAGTGTGGTGGACTTCAAGACGGGCGCACCGTCGGCCGCCCACCAACGGCAGGTTGAGACCTATGTCAGTGCACTGCGTGAAGCAGGCTACGACCGCGTAAGAGGTTTTCTGCTCTACGTGGGTAGCCCCGCCAGGGTGGTTCCTGTCGAAATGTAGGTCGGCGTGCCCAAGAGGGGCACAGATAAGGGATTTTTATTTCTTGTAGACCAACCGGCTGGGGTCTATACGTTCGTTGCTTTCCACGCAGACCCGCGAGCCCGGGTTACCAGCGGTGCCGCGGTTGATAGCCTGGCAGGCTTGGTCGCTGCCCACGTACTCTTGCGACTCGGTGGGGGCGTAGCCTACCGAGGAATAGTTGTAGCAGTAGCAGGTTTTCGTGTCGCATGCGGCCATTAGCAGTGCGCCGGCAAGCAGAGTGGGGAACAATATCTTTTTCATACGCTTGGATGTGTGATATGGGGTGTCGTTGTGTACGTTGGTGTGGTTTTCTATCGGACAGGCTGTTGTGTCAGGGCGGCCGCGCCCAGCAGAGCGGCGTCGCCATGGGGCAGTTGCGAGAGTTCTATGGTGCAGGTGCCCCGCAGGATGTGCAGCAGGTTCTTTTCGAACGTGGCGCGCAGAGGGAGCATCAGCAGGTCGCCAGCCCCGGTGGGACCACCCGATAGGAAGATGGCTTGAGGAGAGAACAGCGCAGCGGCATTGGCCAAAGCCAGTCCGAGCATGTCGGCTGTGCGCAAGTAGGTCTCTATGGCTATTGGGTCGCCATCGGCGGCTCGGGCGTCGAGGTCTTTGCAGGTGAGTGTTGCGCCGTCGCGGCCACCCAGTTCGCGGTAGGTCTGCACGATGCCTCCAGCCGAGCAGTAGGTCTCTAAGCAACCCTGCCGTCCGCAGCCGCACGTGCGCCCTTCGAGCCTTACGATGCAGTGTCCCAACTCGCCAGCTGCGCCTGTGGTGCCCAACAGCAAGCGGCCATCGCTGATGATGCCGCACCCTACGCCCGTGCCGAGGGTAACCATCATGATGTTGTCTAAGCCGCGTCCGCCGCCGTAGAGCCATTCGCCCAGCACGGCGGCATTGGCATCGTTGCCGACCGTTACGGGGATAGAGGTCATACGCCCCAACTCGGCACGGAGGTCTATAGAACCCTCCATGTGGATGTTGGCGGCGTGCGATATGCAACTGGTGCGAGCATCCACGTTCGGGGCACCAATGCCGATGCCGGTGAGGACAGGCACTTGATGCTCAGTGGTGAGCGAGCGCACAGCTTCATACATGTCGGCTGCCATCTGGGGCGCAGTGGTGTAGTCGGTGGTGTGGAGACGTCGGCGTCCTACCACCACCGCATCGCTCCGCACCAGTCCGATGTCGGTATTGGTGCCACCGATGTCTATGCCTATAGCAAATGTCGGGTTCATAGCCTGTTAGTTTGACGTGAAACTACTGCTTCAGAAGTGCAAAGATACGACAATTCTTGCAACTCACCACCTCGTCAGTGGGGGCATGTCTCTCGCGGCTTGTGCTACGCTGCTGTACGAAGGCGGTGGCTATGCCGTACGACAGTGCGCACCACGTCGTGGGGCGCAGACCTTCATGCCGTACGGCATAAATCCTCCACAACAAGGTGGGGCGCAGCGCGGTGGCGCAAAAGAGGGATGGGCACCGTACGGCAAGAGGGGTGGATGCCGTACGACTTCACCCGTCGTGCACTATTGCACCAAGAGTAAATGTGAAACAAAGGACCTGCTGAAAGCCCTGTGTATGGGCGAGACGCTCCTTGAATGCGGGAACGCGACTGCAAAGGTACGAACATTTCCCGACTGGGGCAAAGGGTGGCCTCCACTTGAAACCTAACCGCTTGGCAGAGGGGGGCAATCTTCGACAGTCATCGCTTCAATGGGATGGCGCAGAGGGGCGCGTGGCCGTGCTACTGTTGCAGCCGCTTCACTAATTGCGTAAGCTCTTCAATCTGTGCCTCCAATCGTCGCTGGTTCTCATCGGCCTGCTGCTGCATGGTGGCCAGTTGAGCCTTCACGTCATCGTTGTTGTCGGCTGCCAGTGCATCGACAAAGATAGAATTGATGAGAGACATACCGATGATGCCCCCACCTATCAACAGGAGGCAGAAATAGAGGCGTACCACGTGGGTCCACACGGGCGACATGTTGCCCACTACAGCATTGGGAATCTCGTACCAGCCCTCCACGGTAAACATCTGGAACATGGCGTAAACCGCGTTGAGCGGTGTGTCGAAATAGTCGGGGGCAGCCTTGGCGAAGAGGGTGCTGTTGAACAGGGCAACCACTACGATGACGATGAGGTAGCCCACCAGAAAGCCTGCAGATTGGCGTAATGCCAACTTGAACCCACCCCATATTTCACCGATGTTGGGAAAATGGCGCGCAGCGCGAAACGCCTTGAACACCCGCAGCGCCCTCAGCACCACCAGCACTTTCAAGCCGCCGGTGGGGGGCAAAAGGTAGACCAGGAGCGAAGGGAGCGTAACGATAGTTACAACGCCGTCGAGCACATTCCAGCCGTCGTGCCAGTAGTTGTGCAGTCCCATGCGACGTTGCTTGGACATCATCTCGAGGACAAAAAGCAAAGTGCAGACAATGTCGATGGCAGACATCATGCCGTTGTCTAATCCGTATCCTTGCAGGAAAATGACAACGACATTTACCAGCGTAACCCACAACATGGTGCGCTCGCTGAACAGCTTGTGGTTTCTCATAGTAGGTCTCCTAACATTCGTTGTGTTGGGGTAAACGCAGAAAAGGCAGCGGATAGTATCTGTGTGATGTCCGGCTGAAGGCGCGCTGCTTGAACAGCACGGTTGTGGCATGCCGCCGTACGGCCTTGTTTGTGGTCTGGTGAACTGCAGGCAGTGCGCTTACGGCAGCGTATCGATGGGCGGTGCGAATGGAGGAAAAGGATGTGAGATAAAATGATTATCTTTGCACCGCATAGTGCTTGGAATAGTGCGAGTATAACTATCACATACATACAACGTACGATGACAGATGATACGATGAATCGACGTCGTTTCCTTCGCCGTTTGGGCGGAGGGATGGCGGCAGCAGCCTTGGTGCCTGTGGCCTGCGGCGAGTCGTCTACTGCTGGAGAGAAGAGCGCGCAGCAGAACAACCAGCCTAATGGCCAGATGACCTACCGCAAGGATACGCACGGCGACGAGGTTTCGCTCATAGGCTACGGCTGCATGCGCCTACCGACAGTTACGGGGGGGAGCGCACGGCGCGATACCGACGAGATTGACCAAGAAGAACTCAATCGCCACGTGGATTACCTCTTGGAACATGGGGTGAACTACTTCGACACTTCGCCAGTCTACTGCCAGGGCCGCTCCGAAACGGTCATGGGCAAAGCACTGTGCCGCCATCCGCGTAAGAACTACAAGGTGGCTACCAAACTGAGCAACTTCTCCAACTGGACGCGCGAGAACTCGCTGGCGATGTATCAAGCCTCGATGCGCAATCTGCAGGTGGACTACATAGACTACTACCTGCTCCATTCCATCGGAGGGGGAGACGACCCGATGCAGTTGTTTCGCGACCGTTTTATCGACAACGGCATGCTCGACTTTCTGCTCGAGGAACGCGCCGCTGGTCGCATACGCAACCTCGGATTTTCTTTTCATGGCGCTCAAGAAGTGTACGACTACGCGCTCTCGATGCATCAGGATGTGCATTGGGACTTTGTGCAAATACAGATGAACTACGTGGACTGGCACTTCGCTCGCGAAGTGAATCCGCGCAACGTGAATGCAGAATATCTCTACGGAGAGTTGGCCTCGCGCGACATTCCCGTAGTGATTATGGAACCCTTGTTAGGAGGACGACTGGCCGGAGGCGACGGCTCGCTCACCGACCGCATGGTGCAGATGCTCAAAGAGCGTGCACCCGAGGAGTCGTTGGCCTCGTGGGCATTCCGCTTTTGTGGCACGTATCCCAAGGTGCTCACTTCGCTTAGTGGCATGACCTACATGGACAACATAGTGGACAACGTGCGAACCCACAGTCCGCTGCGTCCGCTCAGCGACGAGGAGCTGGTGATGCTGGAGAGCATTGCCATGCTGCTGGTGTCGCAACCCACAGTGCCCTGCACCGCCTGCCAGTACTGTATGCCCTGTCCATTCGGTATTGATATACCTGGCATCTTCGCGCACTACAACAAAAGTCTCGCGGCGGGCAACGTGGAACCCAATAGGCAAAGTCCCGAATACCGCAAGGCTCGGCGCGCCTTCTTGGTGGACTACGACCGCGCCGTCCCCACGCTGCGACAGGCTGACCACTGCATACACTGCGGCACTTGCCTGAGCCATTGCCCCCAAAGCATTGACATCCCAGCACAGTTGCAGCGCATTGACCGCTATGCAGAGGCCTTGAAGTTGGATGGCGTAGACCTTGGATCGGCATCGGCATAGCCATCCGCACTATAATCCATGGCGTACCCCAAGTTACACCACATAGAACAACAAAAAGATGAACACACTGATGATTGGCACCCAAGAGATAATAATAATAGCACTGATAGTGTTGCTTCTCTTTGGTGGTAAAAAGATACCTGAGCTCATGCGCGGTTTGGGCAAAGGAGTGAAGAACTTCAAGGAGGGAATGAACGACGTGGGGGAGAACAGCCTCGACAGCAAGTCCGCCCAGCCCAAAGGAGAACACGACGAAGCGGCGCAGTAAACTGCGTCGACGAGCATAGATGGCGGAAGAATACAAAAGCTTCTGGGAACATCTTGACGACTTGCGCTCCAGCCTGCTGCGTATACTGGCGGTGGTGGGAGTGTGTGCTGTGGTGGCATTCTTTTTCAAGTCAACGCTGTTTGAGGTGGTGCTCGCGCCCCGCAGTAGCGATTTCGTTACCTACCGCTGGCTGCTGCCCGCAAGCAGTGCACCATTTCGCATTGAACTTGTCAACATCGAGTTGACGCAGCAGTTCATGATACACCTGAAAGTATCGCTACTGGCTGGTCTGCTTGTGGCTATGCCCTATGTGGTATTTGAGTCGATGCGCTACATATCGCCAGCTCTTTACGAACGGGAGCGTCGTCCCACCATTAGGGCAGTGGTGGCGGGCTACGTGATGTTCATGCTGGGAGTGGTACTGACCTACTACGTCCTCTTCCCGTTTACGCTCCGTTTTCTGGGCACCTACCAGGTTGATGCTGCAGTGCCCAATGTGGTGTCGATCACATCGTACGTCTCTACGCTGTTGTTACTCTGCATTGTGATGGGAGTGCTGTTTGAGATGCCGGTGTTGGGCTGGCTGATGGCCAGAATAGGCATGCTGCGGTCGGAGCCGATGAGCCGCTACCGTCGCCACGCCGTGGTTGTTATCCTCTGCCTGTCGGCAGTCATCACGCCGTCGGGCGACGCATTTACGCTGTGTCTTGTGGCTGTACCTATTTATGCTTTATATGAGTTGACGATTCTGACCGTGAAGCGCACTGAGCGACATCGGCACAAGGAGGCAATCGGATGAGCCCCGACTGCCCCACAGCGCGACGGAAAGATTAGAAAACAGAAACCTTACTGAACAAAACTGAACGATAAAACTAAGAACACTGAGAGAACTATGAAGAAGATGAAGACGGTATGGTGGGTGGCTCTTGTAGGAGTGGCCGTGCTGGGCACCAGTTGCCACCGCAAGGTGGAGTTGCGCACGTGGTCGGCGACTGACTATCTGCGCACCTACAAGTCGGCGACATTGCAAGACTTGTACAAGTACTCGTTTCAAGATTATTTTGGGGTGGGACATCTCATCACCGATTCAGTAGCCTGCGCAGCCTACATCCGTAGAGAACTGCAACAAGCAGAAGAGTTGGGAGGGCCAATGTGGGAACCCTTGCAGGCCTGTGGGCAATATGTGCGAGTGAACCTGCGTGCGGTGGCCGAACACCGAGTGTCGGAGGAGCAGTTGTGCAGTGCCTTGCTACGAAGTACCGAGGTGCCGAACCCCATCACCGTACAGCAATGGGAGGGAAAATGGGCTGAAATAATGGGCACGCTGAGCAAGCGCGACCGCCGTATGCCCACTTTTGAGGCAGATAGCACCCACATTGCCCAGACTCTGGCCGAAGGACATTACATGATGCACCACAGCAAATCGTTCAACGAGGCGTATCACTACCACTATCGGCTCATAAGAGCCGACATCTTCGAGCAGGAGTTGTTGCCACTGCTGGATGAGTGAGCACGGGTGGGCCTGCAGAAGTGCAGTGATGGTCAGCGAGAGGCACCGATGAGTTCGAGATGCTCGCTGACCATCTCTTTTATGTACTGATAGGAGGTGTGGTCGGTGCGGAAGTCGAAGCCGAGCTGCTGAATGGTTGCTTCGCTGTCGAAGAGGTAGTGTCCCTGGTCGGTTTGATGACGATAGATGAGGTGAAGGGCGGGATTGGTGAGGCAGGTCAGCATGAGGGTGCCTGCAATATCGCCCATGGGCGGCCGGTCAAGGTGACTGTGCTGCATGCTGAGGCGAAGTGTGGTGCCGATGCAGGGGGCGCTCTCCAAATGCAGTGCGCCTCCGCATCGTACGCAGAGCTCGTTGGCCAATGGTAGTCCGAGCCCGACGCGGCGAGTGCGACGTGAGGTGAAGAACGGATTGAGGGCTTGGGCAGCGACGGTTGCTGTCATGCCACGTCCATTGTCGGCAATGATGACTTCAAAGCAGTTGCGCTCGACACTCTCGAACACGGAGAGTTCGATGCGCGAGGCTTGGGCTTCAAGGCTGTTGCCGAGCAGGTCGAGTATGAGCAGCGAAAGCTCTCGCATCAGGTGGCGGAGGGAAACTTGGGAAATTCCTTTATCTCTAACTGCTTCGGTTCACCGTCTATCACGAAGCGAACCAATGTGCAGACTCGGTGGAAGCCTTCGCGTCCGGCAGCACCGGGGTTGATGTGGAGCAGATTGAGTGTGCGGTCGTACATAACACGCAGAATGTGGGAATGCCCAGCGATGAAGATGTTGGGGCGCTCGCTTTGCAGGAGAGGCCGAATGGAGGCGTCGTAGTGGCCAGGGTAGCCCCCGATGTGGGTCATCAGCACCTTCTGGCCATCGCATGTGAAGAGCTGGGTGCGAGGAGCACGGTCGCGCACATCCCAACCGTCGGTGTTGCCGTAGACAGCCTTTACAGGTTTGAAGGCTTCCAGCTGTTCCAGTACGCCTGGGCCGATGTCGCCGGCGTGCCACAACTGGTCGCATGAAGCAAAGAAATCGTAAACTTGAGGGGAAACAACCCCGTGAGTGTCGGATAGGAGGCCGATACGTGTCATCTTTTTTGTGTATTTTTGCTGCACCTTGCCGCTACGAAACAGCGCGGTAGTAGGTTGTAGATCTACTGTCGGTGGCGGTGCAAAGGTACGCTTTTTGATACAAATATGGGCAGAACTCACGGTCAAACGCAAGGGCACGGTGGCAAAATGTGGCCACACTTGTTCCTGATTGCCTCGTCGGCACTATGGGGTGCCTCCTCAATAGTCATTAAAGACCTGCTCCTGACGGAGCCTATTACTCCTTTTGTACTGATATTGGGTAGACTGCTGGTGGCAACGGTCTGTACGTGGCCAGTTTTGGCTATGTCGAAGAACATCGAACGCCTATGTCGCGAGGATGTGCTCTTTTTGATGCTCTTTGCATTTGTGGAACCCTTTATGTACAGCATCTTCGAGACGTATGGACTGCAATTGGTTTCGGGCAGCCTGTCGTCCATTATCGTGGCGACGATACCCCTTTTTGTCCCATTCGGTATGGCGGCGTGCTACGGCGAGAAGCTGAACTGGCAACTGATAGTGAGTATAGTGATTTCGATGGCGGGGTTGGCTATCATGGTGCTGGGGCCTCATTTCTCGCTCACGGCAAGCCCTAAGGGGTTGTTGTTAATGGCGGCGGCCGTGGTGGTGGCGGTGGTTTACAACCTGATGTTGGTGCGGTTGCTGAAGAAGTATCGCCCATTCACGATAACGGCTTATCAGAACATGTTCGCCATGTTGTACTTCATTCCGCTGGTGGCGGTGTTCGACCGTGGTACGCTGGGCGAGTTGTCCTACTCGCCTCGGATGTGGATGCTGATAGCATTTCTGGGCATCTTGTGCTCTACGGTGGCTCACGTGATGTACAACGCAGGTTTGAAGGTCGTTGGAGCTACGCGAGGCTCATTGTACAACAACCTCATACCAGTATTCTCGCTGGTGTGTGCGCTTGCTGTTGGACAGGAGCAGTTCTCGTGGCGCGCCACGGTCGGCATGGCAGTGGTCATCGTGGGCCTGGTGTTGGCCAGCGTGTGGAAACACAATAAAAGGGGGTGAGGGTCGTTTATGCGCAGCACTGCATTATATAAATAAGGTATAGAACTAAAGTGTGGATATGAAACTCAGACATTGGTTGAGCTGCATGGTGGTTTCGGTAGCGGGCCTGATGATGTGGGCCTGCGACGACTACGAGGGCGAGCAGCACGTACCAGCATATATTTCACTTGATGCCATCACAGTAGAGGACGTGGCCACCGACTCGTGGAGCACAGAGGATGGTTTTTTCTCGTCGGCGATAGACGCGGCACAGTTACTGCTCTATTTCGACGGCGACACAGCAGAGACGGTGCTCGGCACGTTCCAGTTGCCTTGCAAGGTGCCTGTGCTTCGGCAGGGGAAACCGCGGCGCTTGACGGTGGTACCAGTGGTGATACAAAACGGCATTACGGGCACTCGTATCTACTATCCGTACTACAAGACCATCGATGATACCAGCGTGGTGTTGGTTCCTGGCCAGGTGTCGTCGCTCGGTACTCTGACGACGAATTACCAACCTCGTTCGCAAATGCAGGTGCTGTGGAAGGAGTTTTTTGAACCGGGCGCGCAGAGTATCAGCCTCGACACAGTCGTTTCGCGCATCGAGCTGCAGCCCGACACGGTGTGTAGCGGGCTTGGCTGCGGTGTGATTCGGGTCAATTCAAGCCAGAAGTCGCTCAGTTTTTGGTATGACACCTTTGTGTATGTGCCCAATTCGGGCGCGTATGTCTATTTGGAGCTGGACTATTGGTCGGACTTCAACTTCAGTATCGGCTTCAACAACCCGATGACTCAAGGAGGAGCAAACCAAATCTACTCGGCGCTGGTGCTGAAGCCCAACAAGCATTGGGACAAAATCTATGTGAACCTGGGTCGTTTGTGGACCGAGTACAATCACTATCCGCTGCTGCGCCCCTACTTCACGATTCTCAACGACGAGGGCAGGTCTGGCAGGCTGATGCTTGACAATATCAAACTGGTGGTGATGTGATGCGTTCGGGGTCGGACGGCTGCGTCATGAAAGAGATTTTGTTGGAGAAATACGGTGGTGATGTGATGCGTTCGGGGGCGGACGGCTACTCAATCGGGGTATGAATAAAACGAAGCAGCTTCTTAGGTACCTCTTGGCCGATGGGTTGGCTGCCATGCTGGCGTGGGGTTTGTTCTTTGTCTTCCGCAAGGTGGTGCTTGAGCAGGGCGGTTGGGACGCTACAGCGGAGGTGTTTGCCGATTCGAAATTTTGGTTGGGCATTGTGCTGGTGCCGGCTGGGTGGCTTTGCCTCTACGCTATGCAAGGCATGTACCGCAACGTGTACAGGCGTGCGCGTTTGAAGGAGTTGCAGCAGACGATGACGGCATCGCTGCTGGGCGTACTGGTGCTTTTCTTCCTGTTTTTGTTGGACGACAATCTGCAGTCGTATCGCTCGTACTATTGGTCGTTTCTGTTTTTGCTGCTGGTACATTTCGTGTTGACCTACGTGCCTCGGCTGCTCATCACTACTCGTACAGTGAAGCGGGTGCACAATCGCGAGATTGGTTTCCCAACGCTGTTGGTGGGCAGCGGCGCGAAGGCGTGGCGGGTCTACGAGGAGTTGCAGCGGCAGGAGGTCTATTCGGGCAATCTGTTCGTGGGCTGTGTGAGCATGGATGGCGATGTGGATGAGCGGTTGGCTGCGTCAATGCCCTGCTTGGGTGGGTTGGCCGATTTGCGCAGGGTGGTGGAGGTGTATGCTGTGGAGGAGGCCATAATGGCTTTCGAGGGTGATGACAAGGTGTGGCGCGAGGTGTTGATGGAATTGAACCGGTGCGATGAGCTGATAGTCAAGATAGCTCCCAGTTTGCGCGACATTTTGTTCGGTTCGGTTACGGCCAGTTCAATCTTTCAGTCGCCTCTGATTACGATAAATCCCCGTGGCATGGAGCCGTGGCAGTACGCCACGAAGCGGCTGTTCGACGTGGTGTTGTCGTTTGTTGCCATGGTGGTGCTGCTGCCGGTGTACGCGTTTACGGCACTGATGGTGAAGTTGTCGTCGCCTGGCCCCGTGTTTTATACGCAGGAGCGTGTCGGAAAGGGTGGAAAACCGTTTCGGATGCACAAGTTCAGGTCGATGTATGTCGATGCCGAGCAGGCTGGGCCGGCGCTGTCGTCGGATGGCGACCCGCGTATTACGCCGTGGGGCAGGTTCATGCGCAAGGTTCGTTTGGATGAGATACCGCAGTTCTACAATGTGCTGCGCGGTACGATGTCGCTTGTCGGGCCGCGTCCTGAGCGCCAGTATTTCATTGACCGCATTGTGGAGCGCGCACCAGAATATCTGTTGTTGCAGAAGGTGAAGCCGGGCATCACGTCGTGGGGGCAGGTCAAGTACGGTTATGCCGAGAATGTAGATGAGATGGTGGAGCGTTTGCGCTTCGATTTGCTCTATTTGGACAATATGTCTTTGGCCACCGACATCAAGATTTTGCTCTATACTGCTATTATTATTGTGCAAGGGAGGGGTAAGTAGTGAGGACTGATGGGCACCAGGTGGGAAGCCGTCTTGGTCGGTGGCGAGGAGTGTGGCTGTCGCTGTGGGCGGTGGTCGCGCTGAGTGGGTGTGTCGACAGTGTCGGCATGCTCGACGGGCCAGGGTCGGTGGTGGAGGAGCCGAAGACTGTGGTGACGTTGAGCTCGGGCGATGAGGTGGCGCTTTTCGAGGGCGACCTGCTTTTCGAGTGCGACACGGCTGGCATGGGTGCTGCGGTGGAGGCTTCCACGGGGCGGTTCACTCATGTGGCTGTGGTGGTGCGTCAAGGAGATCAGCTGCTGGTGGCCGAGGCCACGCCTCGCCGAGGGGTGGCGCTGCGGTCGGTCGAGGAGTTTATGGCGGAGGGGGGCTGGGTGCAGCCTATGTGGGTGGCGGTCGAGTACGAGCGCGATTCGGTGTCGCCACGTGTGTTGCGACTGGTGGGGCGTCCGTATGATTTCTATTTCGCGGTGGGCACGGAGCGTCTGTACTGCAGTGAGCTGGTTGTGGAGTGCTACCGCCTCAAGGGGGGCGCACCGCTGTTCGAGCAGCAGCCGATGAATTTTCTCGATGCCGACGGCCAGTTGCCGCGCTATTGGGCGCGGCTGTTCGATTCGTTGGGGTGCGCCGTGCCGCAGGGGCAGTTGGGTAGCAATCCCGATGCGCTGGCTCACAGCGCCTGCTTGCGGCCGGTGGGGGGACCGATAGCGGTCGGGGAGCGCGCCGAGGGTGGCCGCCAGCATGCCGAGGGTGCTGAGTTTGACAATAACAAATGACCAATAGTATGATAGGTGTCGTAGTAATAGTGCTTTTGATACTGCTCAATGGCGTGTTGTCGATGTCGGAAACGGCGCTGGTGTCGGTGCGCAAGAGCAAGCTGGAGGCCGATGCCAAGCGGGGAGACAAGACGGCCGAGGCGCTGCTGCGCATGCTGGCCAATCCCGACCGCTTCCTTTCGATGATTCAAATCGGCATTACGCTCATCGGCATCGTCAACGGCCTCTTTTCGGGCAAGGCCTATGCCGACTCGTTGGCGTCGCTTTTCGTGCGCTGGGGCATGAATGCAGGGGTGGCTGCGGCGTTGTCGCCGGTTCTCATCGTGCTGGCGGTAACCTACTTCACCATTGTGCTGGGCGAGTTGGTACCCAAGATGATTGGGCTCAACAAGGCCGAGCGGGTGGCGCGCATCGTGATGCGGCCAGTGCAGGTGTGTGCCGTGCTGGCCACGCCCTTGGTGTGGGCCTTGTCGCAGGGCACACGGGCGGTGGTGAAGCTGCTGGGCGTCAAGAACGAGGAGGGCAAGGTTACCGAGGAGGAGATTAAGGCCATGGTCAACGAAGGCTACGAGGGGGGAGAGGTGATGGCTATGGAACGCGACATGGTGGAGAATGTCTTTGTGTTGGACAATGTGAACGTGGCCTCGGTCATGACGCATCGCAGCGACTATGTGTGGCTCGACATTGCCGAGCCGCGCGAGCAGATGATGCAGCGCGTGCGCCAATCGCTCTGCAGCGTCTATCCGCTCTGTTCCCACTCGTCCGACAATGTGTTGGGGGTGCTCTACCTCAAGGACTTCCCTCTGTTGGAGCCCTCGTGGCAGCAGTTCGACCCGCTCAAGCGCATGCGTGCGGCTCATTTCGTGCCCGAAAGCATGTCGCTCTACCGTGCCTTGGAGGCTTTCAAGCGCACCAAGTCGGAATACGCGCTGGTCATCGATGAATATGGCACCGTGCAGGGCATCGTTACGCTGCACGACATTGTGGAGGTGCTGGTGGGCGAGCTCTCGCCCGACGAGGCCAGTAGCCAACGCATCGTGCGCCGGTCGGACGATAGCTTCGTGGTCGACGGTCAACTCTCGTTCTACGAGCTGCTTGAGGCTCTCGACTTGGACCTTGCCACCGACGACTTGCCCTACCAAACGGTGGCTGGACTCGTGCTGGACATCCTGGAGCACATCCCCGCCGTGGGCGAACAGGTGGAGTGGCATGGCTACCGCATCGAGGTGGTGCAGATGGACGGTGCGCGCATCGACCGTCTGCTGCTCACGCGGCTGCCGCAGCCGGCCGACGAGGCGTAGTTTTTTTCCGAAAAATCAGAGGTGCTTTTTTCAATCGACCGTGGTCGATTGCCGAACCGACCGTGGTCGATTGCGAAACTGACCGTGGTCGATTGCGAAACCGACCGTGGTCGATTGTTGAACCGACCGTGGTCGATTGCGAAACTGACCGTGGTCGATTGCCGAACCGACCGTGGTCGATTGCGAAACCGACCGTGGTCGATTGTTGAACCGACCGTGGTCGATTGCTAAACTGACCGTGGTCGATTGCTAAACCGACCGTGGTCGATTGTTGAATCGACCGTGGTCGATTGCGAAACTGACCGTGGTCGATGGGTACACTAAACCTGGGCACCTGCCGTTATGGGCAGCATGAATAGCAAAGCCGATATGCGCCGACGCGTCATTCAAGCCTGCATGGCTCGCCAACAGGCTGTGGCCGATGTGGCGCGCAGCGAAATGGATTCCGCCCAGCAGCAAAGCAATGATTACGGTCAGAATGTGGACCGCTACGACTCGTTCCGAACCAAGATGATGCGCTCGCGCGACATGCACGCCCGCCGCCTCGCCGAGGCCGCCGAAGGGCTGCGCGTGCTCGAGGCACTGCTACGTCAGCCGCCCCACTCGGTGGCCGACCACGGCGCGGTGGTCATTACCACCGGGTTGCGCCTCTTCCTCGCCATCGGGCTTGGCAAGTTCGCCCCCGACGATGCCCCCGACGAGGAGTACTACGCCGTCAGCGCCGCGGTGCCACTCTACGCCGCCGTGCACGGCAAGCGGGTGGGCGACACCGTCGTCATAGCTGGTCGCCTGCACACGATCACCGACATCTTTTAACCCGCCGCCCATGCTCCGCATTCGTCATCTCCTGCTCCTGTGCGCCGCCCTGTGCTGTGCTTCGTGCACTGCGCCACAGTTGATTCCCGAACCGACAGCCGACCTCTCCCTTCCCGAAGCCGACAGCAGCGAGCACCTGCTGCGCTACACCGGTTTCACCTCCTCCTACAACCACACCACCCTCGTGCCCAACTGGGTGAGCTACACCCTCACTGCCGAGCAGGCACGCGGCACCTATGTCGCCACCGCCTCGTTCAGTCGCGACCCGCAGCTGCGCGGCCGGCAAGCTTCGCGCGAAGACTACTCGCGTTCGGGCTGGGACAAGGGGCACATGGCACCGCGCGCCGACATGAAGTGGGACCCCCAGGCCTACTACGAAAGCTACTACTTTACCAACATCTGCCCCCAGGCTCACGCCCTCAACGCAGGTGCATGGAACGCGCTGGAGCAGCATGTGCGCCTGCTGGCCGAACGCTACGGCGCGGTGCACGTGGTGTGCGGCCCCATCTTTCACAGCCCCACGCCCCGCACCATAGGAGCAGCCCGTGTGTGGGTGCCCGACGCCTTCTTCAAAGCCCTGCTGCTGCCCCGAGGGGGAAGCTACTCGGCCGTAGCCTTCGTCATGCCCGCCGACATGGAGCGCGGCTCCTTCCGCCAATGCGCCCTCACCGTCGACTCGCTCGAGGCGCTCCTCGGCCGCAACCTATTCGCCGCCCTGCCCGACAGCACCCAGCAGCGCATCGAAAGCCGCTACCGCCTATCCGACTTCGACCTGCGACGGTAGCCGCCCCGATCGGCCTCGGCGGTGGAACCGAGTGGCCACGCTTTCGATACTGATAGCGGCCCCTTTCCCAGCCGATCTGCCACAGCACCAAAAACAACGAGGGGGCTGCCCAGTAGGCAGCCCCCTCGTTAGCATCATCGGGCGGCGCGCCGAAGAAAAACACCTTTCACCCTATTGCCGCCGCCCCACGCCGATGCGCTTACTTCAGGTAGTACTCCACCGTGGTAACCACGCGCACATTCTTCAGTTGAGGCGTGTTCTCATCGAGGTCGTCCACCGTGAAATAGCCCTGCGATGCCGTCCGCATTTTGCCGATACGGCTGTGGCTGTTCTTGGCAAACTCCTCGGCCGACACGCGCGCATTCTCCAAACTCTCGGCAATCATGGACGGCTTGATATCGTTCAGCCCCCGATACTCATACGAGGCAAAAGCATTGACTATCACATCGTGGTTCAGCAGGTCGGACTCCAAACTGTTCTGCAACTGCTTCACAACATCCATCTTGGTGGTGAAGACATTGATGTTCTGCTCCGCGCCGTAGCGGTAGGAAATGTTGTCCGTATTGTAATAACCATTGTAGCGGTCCATGACCGATGCTGGCGTGTACTTAATCTCATCCTCGTCGATGCCAGCTTTGCGCAGCAACTCCACAATCAGCGCATTGTTCTGGCGCAGCGTTTGGCGTATCTCGGTCAGCGAATTGCTTTGGCAACTGTAGTTGATGCGGTAGATAACGCGGTCGGCCGGCACCTCGCGTTCGCACAGGCCGCGCACCGTAACCGTGTTCTCGAACGACTTGTTGACCCGCACCGCGCTCACAATGCACAGCCCGACAACGAGAGCAGCCAGCACGATGCTGCCGCCTTGAATCATGTTCTTCTTGAATGGGACATTCCTTCCTTTCATAGATCAGATGTTTTGATTGTTTATATATTATGTGTTGATGTCTATTCTGCTCACTGGGCGCGGTGCACAGCCCTTCCCAGCACGGCATCATAAACTGCAAATCGGCAGAAATAGTATGTCCCACCCCCAAGCAACCACCTCATGAAGGCAATAATAGGCAGCCTCACGCCGTTATACGGCCGACTCCACGCGGCCAATCGCGCCACCGACGCGTCCGCTGCGCAGCGCCCGACAAACACACATACCAACATGTTGCACAACCTCAAGCACACAATCCTCACCTTTGCTGCCATTGCGGCCGGCATAGGCGGCATGGGACAAAAGAGCGATACCCCATGGTCGCGCATAGACAAACTGATGGAGCGGGGCTCCTACCAGCAGGCAGACACCTCGGCGCAGCAACTCTTCGCCTCGGCTTCGGCAAGCGACGACACCCGCTCGCTACTTCTGGCCGCCTGCTATCTGGCCGACATCGAGGCCGCCTACAAAGAGAACGCCTCCGACAGCACCCAAGCGCGCTTCCGGCTCATCATGCCACGACTTGGCGGCATCGAACTGGCCATAGCCCATGCCCACATGGCGCGCTTCTATAAAAATTATCGCGACGCGAACCGTTGGCGGCTCGCCGACAATCGTCCCACCGACGAGGCCGACCCAGACTACAAACTGTGGTCGCTCAGTCAATTCGACGACACCATTCGCCAACATGTCGCCCAAATGCTTGCCGACCTGCCCTTGCTGCAGCGCACCTCGGTGGCCGACGTGGAACCCTTCTGCACGAAGCTCGGCAGCAAAGGGCTCCTGCTTACGCCCACCCTCTTCGACGTGCTGACCGAAGTGGCCGTAGAATGCAGCTCCTCGACAGCAGAGTCCATTAGGCTGCGCACCAATCAGGTGAATTTTCACCGCACCGACGCGCCCTGCCTGCGCATCCACTGGGAACACGAACTGTGCGATTTGCTGATAGACGACCAGCCACACAATGCGTTGGCCATCGTCCAAGACTGCATCGACCGCAATGCCTCCCGCGATTGTCCAGAGGCAGCCTACTTCTACTACCGCAAGGCGTTGCTGCTTCGTGCTCAAAAGAATGATGTGGAAGCACGGCAATGTTGCCTAAAGGTCGTCAAGAGTTTCGAAAAAGGCGAGTGGACAGCCGCCTGTCAGAACCTCATCAGCCAAATTGAGGCCAAAGAGATAGCCCTTTCGCTGAAGCAAACCTCCTCGGTGGGGCTCGACATCTTGGGAACGGCCACCTGCCGCAACCTCAACCACCTATATTTTCGCATCATTGAGCAGGGCGAATGGCACAAAAGTTCCACGCCAGCCGCTTACTTGCGCTCGCAGCCGGTGCTGAAAGCGTGGGACCAGTCCGTTCCCGAGCGCGACGATTACCAGGCGCAGACCGTCTACATCTATCTGCCGTCGATGCCCGCTGGCAAATATGCCCTGCTGGCCTCGCCAACCAAGGACTTTGCCACGGCGCAGGGACTGGTGTGCACCGACTTTGTAGTGAGCGACGTGGTGTGGCTCGTGGCCGACGATCGCGCCGATGAGTTGTCGGGCTACGTGGTCGGCCGAGCTTCGGGCAAACCCCTCGCGGGGCAAACGGTGCAGCTGTTCGTGGACACCTACCGCAACCGCAACCTGCTTTCGACCACGAAAACCGACCGCAACGGCTGGTTCAGCATCAAGAACATCGCCACCAACCGCCGTGGTCTACTCCTCTCAACAACGTATAAAGGGCTGGAGTCCACCCAGCAGGTATACCTCCACACTGACTATCGGGACTCATCGGTCAAGTGGGCTTGTTTTCCCGACCGACCCGTCTACAAGCCGGGCGAGGAGGTGAACTACATGGTCGTGTGCTATCAGGTAAAGGGGCTGGATGATGGCCGCACCTTGCAAGGGCGGAAGGCGCGCATGAGGCTCGTTGATGTGAACAATCGCGAACTGGCTGAGGACACACTGCGCACCGATGCGTACGGCACAGCCAGTAGCAGTTTCCATCTGCCCGCCGACGCGCTGCCAGGCAACTACCACCTGCGGATGGATGGCCACGGTTACTTGGCCACCCTACGGGTAGAAGCCTACAAGCAGCCCAAGTTCACCGTTGAACTCCCTGCCGATAACTCGCTTCACCAGTTGGGACGTTCGGCCGAAGTGGGCGGAAGTGCCGTCTCATACACTGGCGTGCCACTGTCGGGGGGGCAAGTGGAATACACAGTGGAGCGCGAGGAAATGCGCCCCTGGTGGCGCTGGTGGTGGAATACCGACGACGTGTCGGAACGCAAGGTGGTGGCATCGGGACGGTTGTCGACCAGCAACGAGGGCGCATTCCACTTTCAATTCATGCTGACACCAGACAGTTCGGTGAGCAAACCGAACGAGCGCATCTACCGTTTCCGCATCACAGCTAAAGTAACCGACCTCAACGGCGAGACACACGAGGCCCATCGTACCATCGTGGTGGGCAGAACGAACAGCTATCTGACTGTGGAACTGCAAGACGAGATGTCGACCCTTGACACATTGGCTTTCGCCTACAACAACCTTGAGGGTGCCCCGATAGAGGGACGGGTGCGTTTGCAGGTGGAACGGCTTCGTCAACCCGAGCATCCGCGGCTGTCGCATCCGCTCATGAGCGCCGACGGTTGGCATGCACTGGACGAGAAGACGTTTGCAGAGCGTTACCCTGTATATGCTTACCGCGATGACTACAACAAGGCGGCGTCGTGGCCTGTGGTGCAGACCATGATGGATACCTATATTAATATAGGCAGGGAGGCACAGCACTGCGTTGCCCTACCCAAACTGCCGTCTGGCACCTATCGTATCACGTTGCACGCCGATGACGGCCACGGCGACACTACGTCGACCTACCGCGTCGTAACGCTTACTTTGCCAGTTGAGAAGAAAGTGCAGTCCCAGCGACTGCTGTGGACATCGCTCAGCACCACTCGAGCCTACGTGGGCGAAAAGGTGCATTTGCGCTACGGAAGCCGTCATTCCAACACGACGATGTACTACACCTGTGTAGTGAATGGACAGGCTACCGAGCATCGGGTGCTCAACGCATCCGACAAGGTGGGGGAACTCTCGGTCGAGGTTACTGATCAGATGCTTGGTGGGTTTACTATCAATGTGTGTGCAGTGCACGATGCGGTCGTGGAGCACGAGACGTTTTATGTGGATGTACCGCGCAAACATAAGCAATTGCAGCTGGAATGGCACACGTTCCGCAACAAACTTGAGCCCGGTGGCGACGAGCAGTGGACAGTGCGTGTGGTCAGCCCGACGGACTCTTCGGCCAGTCTCTTGATGACGATGTATGATGCGGCACTCGAAGAGTTGGGCACTTTGGCATGGACTTTCGCGCCGTGGCACAGCAATGGGTCGAAGGAGCAGTTGCGTCATGTGGTGTATGATGCGTCGAGTTTAGACTTCCTCGTACGCCCCAAATGGGTAGACGGCAAGACCGCCAGCACTATTGTCTGGTCGCTACGTTCCTATGGCCAGAGTGGTCGCATGCCGAGGGGACGGGTTATGTTCAAAACGGCCACAGTCAATATGTCGCGGTCGGTGGCAGTCGAAAAGGAAGTCCTTTTGGCTACTGTTTCAGAGGAGGATGCTGAAGAAGAGGTGGTGTACATGGTTGCGGAACCTGCAAACACCGATGCGGGAACGGGAGCAAAGAAAGAGGAAGTAGCGCTGCGCAGCAACTTGAATCCACTGGCCTTCTTCCGCCCAAGCATGACGACCGATGACAGTGGCCGCGTCTCTTTCTCCTTCACTATTCCAGAACTCCTTACCAAATGGAGCATCCGAGGATTGGCTTTGACGCAGGATTTGCAGTTCGGGACGCTTGCAGATGCAGCTATTACGATGAAGAGGTTGATGGTCGTACCCAATGTGCCGCGCTTCATACGCTGTGGCGACACGGCCGACTTCCTGACCAAGGTCGTCAACAGCACCGACAGTGTGCAAGTGGTGGCGGTGAAACTCGATATGTACGATGCCGAAACGGGGCAGCCGCTGCTGCTGGTGCAGGATGAGGCCGAACAATATTTGACACTCGGGCCGCGAGAGAACTGCTCGGTCAGGTTCAGACTGCATGTTGGCGACGATGCCCGTGTGGCTCGATACCGCATAGTGGCACGGGGCGAGAACTGCAGCGATGGAGAACAGGGCGAGATACCAGTGCTGAGCAACCGAACACTCATCACAGAGAGCATGGCTATGTACATCAACGGCAAGGGAGAGAAGCAATTCACCTTGTCCTCGCTCGCAACGGTCAACTCATCCACCCTGAAGCATCACGCCCTCGCGGTTGAGGCAACAGCCAACCCAATATGGTACGCCATCCAGGCACTTCCCTATATGGCCGAACTCGAGAATCCGAGCAACATCTACTTGGTCAACAGTGTCTACGTGAATACGCTGGCTCAGGCTATCGTTCGTGCCAATCCGCAAATAGAACAAGTGTTTCGCACGTGGCAAACCGAACAACCCGAGGCGTTGCAATCGGCATTGGAGAAGAACGAACAGTTGAAGCAGACACTGCTGCACGAGACTCCCTGGTTGCGCGATGCCAACAACGAGGCACAGCGTAAGACTCAACTGGCCACATTTTTCGATGAGACGCGCATCAAGACCGCCATTGAGGGTGCTGCATCCAAGTTGTTTGCCGACCAACATGCCGATGGCTCCTGGGGTTGGATGCCACAGTGTCGGTGGGGCAGCGTCTACATTACCCAATATGTCCTAAAGGCCTTTGGTCGTATGGTTCGACTGCTGGGTACTGATGTGTCATCGGCCATGACGCGTGCGCTCGACTACGTGGACAGCAAGAACTACGAGGCCTACTTGTGGTACTTGAATCACCCCAGTTGTGGAACTACTGATGTCGATTACCTGTACACGCGCAGTTTCTACAGCAAGGCTTCGCTCTCTTCGCAGTACAAGAAGGCCTACGACTATATGTACAACAACGCCAAACGCCGCTACACGGAGTTTACTTCGCTCTACACCCGCGCCCAATTGGCTCTCGTATTCCATCGGGCTGGCGACAAGCGGATAGCAGCCGACATAGTGCGCCGCCTCAAGTCAAGCAGCCTGCGCAGCGATGAGATGGGAATGTACTGGCGCGACAATCAGAGCGGCTTTCTGTGGAACGAACGTCCCATAGAGGTACAGTCGCTCCTCATCGAGGCTTTTGAAGAAATCACACCAGAAGATAAGGAAAGTGCTTCGCTTATGCGCCAGTGGCTGCTCAAGCAAAAGCAGACAACCCGTTGGAATAGCGATGTGGCCACCGTGAATGCTGTAACGGCTCTGATGGGCGGTAGCCCCAGCCTTGATGATGGGCAGACCCAGTCGCTCACCATGCGCGTAGCTGGCAAGCCCGTGGAAACGGCCAAGCAGGCTGGTACGGGTTATCAAACGCGACACTGGCCTTCGGACAGCATCACGGCAGACATGAGTCATGTGTCGCTGAGCAAGAGCACGGACGGCATTGCATGGGCGGCCATGTACTGGCAGTACTTCGAGCAGATGGACAAAGTACAGGCCTCCTCCATGGGCCTTTCGATGAGCAAGCAATTGCTGCGCTACAACCAGGACGGTTCTCTTTCGACTCTTACCGAGCAGTCCAAACTGAAAGTGGGAGACAAGGTGAAGGTTCGCATCCTCATTGCTGCAGACCGCAATCTTGAATATGTGGAACTGCGCGATGGCCGTGCCTCGATTCTCGAACCTGTCAGTTCTCGCTCCGGTTGGCAATACGGAGCAGGCATGAGCTACTATGTGGCAGTGTACGATGCCTCTACTTCTTTCTTCATCGACCGTTTGGAGAAGGGCAACTATGTGTTGGAATATGATCTGTATGTGGCATCCTCGGGCGACTGCACGATGGGGTTGACAACCATCCAATGCATGTACAGCCCAGAATTTCGAGCCACCTGTGCTGGTGTGCGGTTGCATGTGCCGCAGGTTGGCAACCAATGATGCCGAACAGGTCTGTCGGTCGAAACTGATGAAATAAGAGCTGCCGGCCGCAGCAGATGCTGCGGCCGGCGGCTCTTTTATGAGGTGTATGTTCTATCTACAGGCAGGGCAGTGTAATGGTGAATGTGGTACCCACATTCAACTCGCTGTCCACTTTGATGGTGCCTTTGTGCATCCGCACTACCTCAGACACGTAGTTCAAGCCGATGCCAAAGCCCTTGATGTTGTGCACATCGCCTGTGGAGACGCGGTAGAATTTCTCGAAAATGTGTTTTTGGTCTTCCTTGCTGATGCCGATGCCTTTGTCTGATATGCTCAGCACCACATGGTTGTCATTGTCGCGGCGCGACGAGATAGTGATGTCTACAACCGAAGGGGAGTACTTGATGGCGTTGTCGATTAGGTTGTTTATCATGCTGCGCAGATGCATTTCGTCTCCTACCACGTGGGACTTGGCCTGTAGGTCTATGGTGAGGTGTCCGTTGTGGCTTTTCATGTACAGTGTGAAACTTTGGGCCGTTTTGGTGATGAGGGTATCCACATCCACCTCCTGCAGTTTCATCTTGTACTCTTTCTTTCCCATCTTGGCGCTGAGGAGGATGGTCTCGGCCAGCGTCTGCATGCGTGCATTCTCGGTGTGAATGATGTTGATGTAGGTGCGGCGTGAGGCTTCATCAGTCTCCACGTCGGGGTCTTCCAGCATTTCGCAGGCCAAAGCCACGGTGGCTATGGGGGTCTTCACCTCGTGAGTCATATTATTAATGAAGTCCGACTTCATATCGTCCAGTTTGCGTTGCGATACGATGATGCGCACTGCCACCGCGAATGTCAGTGTGATGATGATGAGAAGGAATATGCTTAGGAAGAGATATTTGTTCAGCGTGTTCTCCAGTATCAAGGAACTGGTGGGAAAACGTAGTAGGATGTAGTACTTATCGGTCGTGGTGAGGGCGCTGGGTTTGAAGCTGAACCGGAAGGGGGCGTCGCGTATCAGCTCGGTGTTGATAGGCTCACTGATGTGGAGAAAAGTGTCTTGTGTATTATTGTAGATGGCTATGGTGGGGCGGATGTCTATTCCACCCAGCACCAGTTGCTCCAGTATGAGAGAGTCTATCAGGGCGTAGTTGAATGTGGCTTGATGTATAAGGTTGTCCACCACATACTCTGAGATTTCGTCAATGAATTGGTCGTAGAAGGCATGGCTGTTCAGTAGTTTGTCGCGGCTCGACAACAAGGTGTTGTAGCGTTTAATTGTGGCCGAGTCCTCGTGGCTGATGTGGGCCACAATAACGGCAGGGTCTTGCATTGAGGCACCAATGTGCACTCTTTTTTCGTCGTAGAACAGGGCAGAGTTGTTCTGAAGGATCTGCTGCATGTTCTGGTTCAACTCTTCGATGCGCTTGTACTTGATGAGCTTGTATCGGTCGTTTTGACTTATGTAGTCCTCCACCTTCAGTCGGTTCAATTGGTCCATGACCTCGTCGAGCGAGTTGCTTACACTGATGTTGAACAGGTTCTCGCTCACGACAGCAGCCCTTCGGGTCTGGCTCAGCTGTATGATGATAAGACTGATGGCGGCCGTGGTGAATACTGCGAGGAGAATAAGCAAGAAGTTCTTCTTCATGGCAATGCTTGCGGGTGGAGACTGTTGTAGTGCGCTGTGTTATGGGTTGGGTAACGCAAACGACCCTCCACTGCACGGGGTGAAGGGTCGTGTTCTGTACACCTTTGAGCGACAAACGGGGCTCGAACCCGCGACCTGCGGCTTGGGAAGCCGCCGCTCTACCAACTGAGCTATTGTCGCCTCTTGTCTGCTGTCAAGCTTCCTCATAACAGCAGTGTGGGTCTTTTATTGTGTGAGGGAGCAAATATTTTCTTGTTTTTGCACCTGTTTTATCTTGCGTCGGCGTGCTTACGCGCTTTTTTATTCTTGTGCCAGAAGCCGTACACTTCGCTCACGTTACCAGCGGTGATGAATGCATTCACCTGGTTGGTATTGATGTAGGTCATCAGTTTCGAAAATTCATCTTTGGTGAGGAGGGTCTCCAACTCAATGGATTTCTCGTTGGTGTAGCCGCCTATCACTTCGTAGAGCGTGCAGCCCCGTTGTAGGTCGCCGATGATGTATTGGCGTAGCCGCTCATAGTCTTTCGATACGATGCAGACGCGTTTGCGGTTGTGCAGACTGGCGGTGAAGTAGTCCACCACTATGCCGTTTATCCAGGTTCCTATCAGGCCAATGACAACCATGTTGAAGGGGTTGATGGCAAAGGCGGTGCAGCAGATGATGCCTCCCGCTACGGTTACCGACTTGCCGATGTCGAAATGGAGGTATTTGTTGACTATCTTGGCCAGGATGTCCAGCCCGCCTGTGGAGGCGTTGATGGAGAATAACACGGCTTGTGCGGCACTGAGCAGTAGCACAAAGCATAGGAGGTCGAACCAGATGTCGCCCATGATGGAGGTGGTGCCTGGCTGGACGAAGTCCTCCCACGGTGCAAATTTCTCAAGTACGCGCGTCAGCGGCCCGAGTATGAGTGCTGTGTATACGGTCTTAATGCCAAATTCTTTACCGATGAGGAAGTAGGCCAGGACGAGTAGGATGGCATTGATGATGAGTATCATCGTCGATACGGGCAGGGCCACGCCGAAGAGCTGGTCCGACACGGTGCTCAGCACGATGGAGAGGCCAGAGATGGTGCCGATGATGAGCTTGCTTGGCACGAGAAAGTAGTACACAGCGCAGGCTGTGATGAACATGCCCACTGTCATGATGAGGAATTCACTCCAGAATTTCCTTGTCTTCAGTATGTCGAGTACTTTGCTCATAGTGTTGGGTAGTTGATGTTGTATTTCTGTGTAGTACGATTGAGCGTTCAGTATGTTTCGCTTTGAGGTGTAGGGGATTACTCACGATTGCACGTGGGTTTCGCGTCCTTCTACGTAGATGGCGCTGATGGGGCGCGAGGGGCAGAGGTTCTCGCACGCTCCGCATCCTATGCAGCGGCTCTCGTCCACTGTGGGTATGGCCGCAGGGCTCCTGTGCTGGCTTTGCTTGTTGGGTACCATGATGATGGCACCGACGGGGCAGTGCCGCTCACAGTTGCCGCAGGCTATGTTGTCGGTGTTGGCGATGCAGTTCTCGGCTATCCACACGGCGTGGCCCCAGTGTATGTTGGTCTTTTCGGCGGGGGTGATGGGGCGTATGGCACCTGTCGGGCACACGGTGGAGCAGCGCGTGCACTCGGGTCGACAATAGCCTTGCTCGAAACTCATTTCGGGTTGCATCAAGGTGTCGAGGCGTTTCGAGGGACGCAACACGTGGTTGGGACACTCGGCCACGCACAGTTGACAGGCCGTGCAGTGGTGGGCGAAATGCTTCAGGCTGATGGAGCCAGCAGGTTTTACAGCAGTGTTGCGGGCCGGCACCTTCTTGTCGAGGATGACAGCCAGTCCGCCGTCCACCTTCATCTCCTGTGCGGCCAGTGCCGACGAGGTGGCTACAGCCACGGTGGTGGTGATAAACTTGCGGCGCGATGTGTCGGTTGCGGTGGTGGCAGCTGCGGTGCTGCTGAGGTCGGCCTTTTCTGTCCTTTGCCGGCTGTAGTGCAGCGCATCCACCTTGCAACTGGTGGTGCAGTTCATGCAGGCCACACAGCGGCTGTGGTCTATGGTTTTGTGCTCAATGTCGATGCATCCTGCTTTGCAGCGTTTCTCGCAGCGATGGCATTGCACACATTTGTTCTGGTCAATGTGTGGTTTGAGCAGTGAGTATTTCGACAGCCATCCCAGCAGAGTGCCCACTGGGCAGATGTTGTTGCACCAGGTGCGTCCCCCGACAAAAGCCATGATGCCCACGACGAGCAGCGTGGCGATGGCTACGATGAGAGTCAGCCCACCCTTGTGGAGGAGGGGTACGGTGTGAAAGACATAGCTGCCGTGTTCCTGTGCCACAGCGGCGGCCGCATTGTTTCCCCAAATGGCTAAGGGCTGCAGCAGTTGCGATGCGATACGACCATAGGCACTGTATGGGGCTATGAGCAGTGCTATGCTGTTCAGCCCGAGGAGGAGCAACACCACGAATACGGCAAAGATGCCCCAGCGCAACCAGGGGTGAGACTGCGTGTAGCGGTAGGTGTGCCGCAACCGTTTGGGACTAAATCGTGCCACGAGGTCTTGCATGACACCAAGCGGACAGGCCACCGAGCAATACACTCGTCCAAACAGCAGCGTAACGGCCGCCACAATGATGATGGCCACTACGTTGCCTGCCAAGATGGCGGGCAGTAGCTGTATTTTGGCTGTCCACCCCAACCAGGCGGACGCAACGCCAGTAAGGTCTAAGAAGAGCAGCGTGATGCTGGCAAACATAAGCAATGCGAGTACAATGCGAACGGCTCTTAACATGTTGTGCTATGTGTATTTCTGTTCAACATCAATGTTCTAATAGGGATGCAAAGATACATAAAATTCCGTCCTTTTGAATGGGAGTGGGACTGGCGGAGTACTGTAGGAAGAGGATTTTGTGAGCGGTTGGATGGCAAGATGGTATGCTCTTTTGTGGGTGTGGTGGTTCGACAGTACCTGTTTTATTCGTACCTTTGCAGTCCGAACGGTCGTCCTATCCCTCGGTGCTTGCCGAGGAAGAGGGTGGCTTCAGCGGCTCAGCATCAGTTTTCTTTCTCCACGTACGCAGAGGCACACAGCGTAGTGCATGGGCAGTGGTGCCGTACGACACCGCGTGTGATGTGCTGCAATTGCGCGTTCACTCAGCTTGTTGTAGCGGTTATATGTCGTACGGCATAAAGGCTTCAGCTGTACGGTACGGCGGCGCATGCCGTGCGGCGTAGATGCATGACCTGTGCGGCAATGGGGACTATAAGAGTAGGCCACAAGTGGGGCGCGGTCAACCTGAGGAGCGGCTCCTGTGGTTGAAAACTGGTTTAAAAAACGGTGGGGAGAAGTCCCTCGGGGACAAGGGTAGTACATGGATTTCTTCTTATCTTTGTGCTGAAATTTTGCAATAACAGAGTGTTTATTTACGCTGAATATTACCCATTTATTCTACAATAATGGTTTGGAGTTTACTCGTTATTCTGATTAATTTTGCTGGAGCCCTTGCCATATTCCTGTTCGGAATGAAGCTGATGAGTGAGGGTTTGCAGAAGATTGCGGGCAGCAAGATGCGCACCGTGCTCGCCTCGGCCACAAGCAATCCGCTGAAGGGCATACTGGCTGGTACGGTAGTTACGACGGCCATCCAGTCCTCGTCGGCCACCACGGTGATGGTGGTCAGCTTCGTCAATGCAGGACTGCTTTCGCTGGCCGGCGCCATTGCGGTTATCATGGGAGCCAACATTGGCACCACCGTTACAGCATGGATAATCACCCTCTTCGGTTTGGGAGAAGCCTCGGGGGCGTTCAGCTTTCCCCTCTTGGCCATGGCGGTGTCGCTTCCATTCATGTTTTCCAAACGCGACAAGCTGAAGTCTATAGGCGAATTTATCATAGGACTGGCACTGCTACTCATCGGCATGGAGTTCCTACAGGGCGCAATGCCCAACCTGGAAGAGTACCCGAGGTTCTTGGAGGCTCTCGGGCAGCTGTCGGGGTACGGTTTCTGGAGCATCCTCATCTTTATTCTGATTGGCGCAGCACTCACCTGTGTGGTACAGGCCAGTGCGGCCATGATGGCCATCACACTTGTCATGTGCTACAAGGGTTGGATAGGGTTCGACGTGGCTGTGGCTCTCGTTATGGGACAGAACATTGGTACCACCATAACGGCCAACCTGGCGGCCATGGTAGCCAACAGCACTGCAAAGAAGGCGGCCCGAGCCCACTTCGTGTTCAACGTGCTGGCCGTGGTATTGTTCCTCCTATGCTTCCGTCCGTTGATGCAATTCATCGCGCACCTAATGCTTTCGCTCAAGGGTATTAGCCCTTATGACCCAGACTCGGCACGCGCCTCGCAAGCAATACCGCTCGCGCTGTCCATCTTCCACACCTTCTTCAATGTAGTGGGCACACTCGTCATGGTGTGGTTCATACCGCAAATTATCGCTATTGTGAACCGCATGGTCAAGACGACAGCCGAGGAGGGAGAGGACGAGTTCCGACTGAAATACATTGCGGGTGGCTACATGAACACTTCGGAAATCGGCATAGAAGCCGCCAAGCAGGAGATAGAAACCTTCTCGGAACGGGTCTTGCGCATGTACACCTTCTTGCCTGGCCTGCGCACGGCAACTTCGGAGGAAGAGTTCTCCAACATCGTGAAACGTATTGAGAAGTACGAGGCAATCACTGATAGAATGGAGCTTGAGATCACCAGATACCTCACGAAAATATCAGAGGGTGACCACTCACGCTATGCATCACAGCGCATTAGCTCCATGCTCCGCATCATCGATAATCTGGAGAGCATAGGCGATGCCATCTACCAATTGGCCATGATACGCAAGAACAAGCGCGACACAGCCGTTCACTTTGACCAGACATTGAATGAGAGATTGGCCCACATGAACGACTTGGTGCAGCGTTCGCTCGAGGTGATGGATGCCAACCTTCATGGGCATTACCACCTTATCAACCTCGACGCAGCTTATGATGCCGAGAAGGCTATCAATGCATATCGCGACGAATTGCGACAGAAGCACCTCAACGATTTGCGCGAAGGCGTATATGATTACTCCATCGGCTCAGTATATAGTGGGCTTTACTCGCTCTACGAGAAGCTGGGAGACTATGTGATTAATGTGTCGGAGGCAATAGATAGCAGCCGGAAAGAGGCCGCCACCGAGGAGGAAGAACGACTGCAGAAGGAACATGACATCACGGCCGACGCTCGGTGAGCGGAGGACGGTGTAATCGGCAAGACTAACAAAGTATCGTACTACAGCAGAACAATAGAATATGGATTTATCAGGCAGAAGACAGAGTAGTAACGTGGAAGACCGGCGTTCGGGCGGCGGTGGAAAAATGGCAGGATTGGGCATAGGTGGTGCTATAGTGGTGGGGCTGATAGCCCTGCTCATGGGGCGCGACCCAGGCGAGGTAGTGCAACAGTTGAGTAGCACCACAGCGCAAACCGAGCAATACACCCCCACGGCGCAGGAGGAAGAGTTTAAGACATTTGCCCTACAGGTGTTGGCCAGCACCGAAGATGTATGGGCGGAAGTGTTTCGGCGGAGTGGACGTACGTACCGTGCGCCCAAGTTGATATTGTTCCACGGCAGTGTGCAGAGTGCCTGCGGCGGAGCCACCTCGTCGGTGGGACCATTCTATTGTTCGGCCGACGAGCAGGTGTACCTTGACTTGGATTTCTTCAACGAAATGACGCGCAGCATTGGGGCATCGGGCGACTTTGCCTGCGCATACGTCATTGCACACGAGGTGGGACACCATGTGCAGCACCTGTTGGGCACGCTCGATGACGCGCATGCCCAGATGGCACGCCAAAGTGAAACGGAAAAGAACAAGACCAGCGTCCGCATTGAATTGCAGGCCGATTACTACGCCGGCGTTTGGGGATACCATGAGAATCGCATGTTCGGCTCGCTTGAGGATGGAGACCTTGAGGAGGCTATCAATGCGGCGCAGAAGATAGGAGACGACTACTTGCAAAAGAAAGCTCGTGGCTATTCATCGCCCGAGAGTTTCACCCACGGCACCTCGGCACAACGCATGCGCTGGCTCAAGAAAGGGCTAAGTACGGGACGGCTGGAGGGTGGCGATACCTTCTCGCCTGCCTACAATGCACTGTAGCCCTCGAGTGGCAGCTGCTAAGCGCAGCTACGTGCTGTGAATGGTAGCAGACAAAGAGGCTCGGCGCGCGTGCGCCGTACGGGTGTGTGAACATTATTTCGTATCTTTGCCGCCTTGTGCACTCAGACCTACTGGTGGGCAAGGCGTTGCATCAGAAAGTAGTAGATAATATAAAAATAGACAACAATATGCTTAGCTTTCTCACAAAGCTCTTTGGCAACAAGTCGCAGCGCGACTTGAAAGAAGTCAAACCCTATCTGGATGCCTGCTTAGCAGCATATCCAGCTATTCAACAACTCGACAACGACGCTCTTAGAGCAAAAACACTGGAGTTTAAGGAGACTATACGTCAACGTGTGGAAGCCGAGGAGACCGAATTGGCAACCCTTCGCGAACGAATAGAGACCGAATACGACATGCCAGTAGAGGAAAAGGAATCTATCTACCGTCGGATTGACGAGCTGGAAAAGACGGCGTACGATAAGACTCAAGAGGTGCTTAACGACATTCTCCCCGAGGCATTTGCTGTAATGAAGGAGACTGCACGCCGGTTCGCTGAGAATGAGGAGGTGGAGGTGTCAGCTACCGACCGCGACCGCGACTTGGCTGCTACGCGTGAAAGCGTCAGCATCAGAGGCGACAAAGCCTACTTTAAGAGCACCTGGATGGCAGGTGGCAACATGATACGGTGGAACATGGTGCACTATGATGTTCAAATCATAGGTGGTGTGGTGCTCCACCAAGGCAAAATAGCCGAAATGGCGACAGGTGAGGGTAAGACCCTTGTGGCCACGCTACCAGTCTACCTCAATGCGCTACCAGGGAAAGGTGTGCATGTGGTTACGGTCAACGACTACTTGGCTAAGCGCGACTCGGAGTGGATGGGTATGCTCTTTGAGTTCCACGGGCTGAAGGTGGACTGCATTGACAAGTACGAACCTCACAGCGAGGAACGCAAGGCTGCATATAATGCGGACATTACCTATGGCACCAACAATGAGTTCGGTTTTGACTACTTGCGCGACAACATGAGCCGCAACCCCTCGGAACTGGTGCAGCGGTCTCATAATTTCGCGATTGTCGACGAGGTGGACTCGGTGCTGATTGACGATGCCCGTACACCTCTTATTATATCTGGCCCCACAGGTAAAGGGGATGATGACCAGGAGTTCAATCGATTCAAGCCTGTGATAGAGAAGCTCTACAACGTGCAGCGCACCCTTGTGTCGCAGTCGTTGGCCGATGCCAAACGTCTGATAGCACAAAACCCCAATCCCAAGCCAGAAGAGGAGGGAGCGAAGGCCTTGTTGCGTGCCTACCGTGGATTGCCGAAGAACAAGCCCCTCATAAAGTTCCTCTCGGAAACAGGTATCCGCTCTATTTTGCAGCACACCGAGAACTTCTATATGCAGGAGCAGAACAAATTCATGCATATCATCGACGATGACTTGTACTTCGTCATCGACGAGAAGAACCGTACGGTGGAACTGACTGACAAGGGCATGGATTATTTGGCAAGCCTGGGTGAGAACCCCGACTTCTACCAGTTGCCTGACATTGGTTCAAAACTGGCCGAGCTGGAGCAGCAAGGACTATCCCCAGAGGAAAAAGCAGCGAAGAAGGAACAGATATTGAGCGACTATGCTGTGCAGTCAGACCGGGTGCATACGGTGGATCAGTTGCTGAAAGCCTACACCTTATTTGAGAAGGATGTGGACTACATTGTAACTGAGGATCGTCAAGTCAAGATTGTCGATGAGCAGACTGGACGTATTATGGAAGGTCGCCGTTGGAGTGACGGATTGCATCAAGCAGTGGAGGCCAAGGAAAATGCAAAGATAGAGGCCGCCACGCAGACCTACGCCACCATCACGCTCCAGAACTACTTCCGTATGTATAAGAAGTTGTCTGGCATGACTGGTACTGCAGAAACAGAGGCTGGAGAGTTCTGGGATATCTACAAACTCGATGTGGTAGTCATACCTACGAACCGCCCCATCGCGCGTAAGGATATGGACGACATGATCTATAAGACCAAGCGCGAAAAGTTCAAGGCCGTTATTGATGAGATTGAACGTCTCATTCAAGAAGGGCGTCCAGTGTTGGTGGGTACTACTTCGGTTGAAACATCCGAGCTTCTGAGCAAGATGCTCAAGATGAAAAAAATTCCACACAATGTGCTCAATGCAAAGTTGCATAAACGTGAGGCAGACATTGTGGCGGAGGCAGGAGAGGCTGGTAAAGTTACCATCGCAACCAACATGGCAGGCCGTGGAACCGACATCAAGTTGGGTGAAGGCGTAAAGGAAAAGGGTGGCTTGGCCATCATCGGAACCGAGAGACACGAGAGCCGCCGTGTGGATAGACAACTACGTGGACGTGCCGGCCGTCAAGGTGATCCGGGTACGTCCCTCTTCTTTGTATCACTTGAAGACGACTTAATGCGTCTTTTTGGTTCGGAACGCATAGCCCGCATCATGGACCAAATGGGTCTGCAAGAAGGTGAGGTGATCCAGCATTCCATGATTACAAAGCAGATTGAGCGTGCGCAAAAGAAGGTGGAAGAGAACAATTTTGGCATGCGTAAACGACTGCTTGAGTACGACGACGTAATGAATAATCAGCGTACGGTCATCTACAATAAGCGTCGTAATGCGCTCTATGGAGATCGACTCTCTATTGATGTGTCCAATATGTTCTACGACACCGTGGAATATTTGTACAACGAAGCGCTTCAGAATCGTGATTATGAAGGTTTCAGTCTGAACATGATTCGGGTGTTCACCGTGGAGCTCCCATATAATGAGCGTGAGCTTTTCAATGGGAAGGCTGATGAAATGATTAAGCAGCTCTATACACTGGTGTATGACAACTTCCAGGAGCGGTTGCATCACATCGGTGAGTTGGCATTCCCATTCATCAAGAATATATATGAGAATACCCGCTATGAAAACGTGGTCTTCCCAATAACCGATGGCAAAAAGGTGTTGAATGTCATAGCTCCTGTCAAGAAAAGTTACGAGACACACGGTAGGGAAGTAGAACTCTCCATCGAGAAAGGTATTACGCTTGCCGTTATCGACGACCTGTGGAAGGAGCACTTGCGTGAATTGGATGATCTGAAGACTTCGGTGCAGAATGCCAGCTACGAACAGAAGGATCCTCTGCTGATTTACAAGTTTGAGTCGTTCAACTTGTTCGAAAAGATGATGCTGGAGATTAATCGAGAGATTGCATCATTCCTGTCGCGTGCTGCACTGAAGTTACGTGAGGACTCGGAAGTCAGAGAGGGACATGTGCCGCAGAGCAATGATAAAGGGTTGCGCACGTCGCGGAACGAACAGCAGGCATCGGCCCAGTCGACCAATACGGCATCCAAGGAGAAGCCGCAGCCTGTGCATGTGGAAAAACGAGTGGGACGTAACGATCCCTGTCCGTGTGGGTCGGGCAAGAAGTACAAGAACTGCCACGGACGCGAGGATCAGGGAAACGAGTAGTCCTGCTATGAGTTACAACTAACAGCTATGGCTGGAGAATGGCCGTGGCAGTGAAACGGGGTGATATATTCCTCTTTAGGAATGTATCACCCCTTGTTCATTCTGGCTCCAAAGAACTGAACGTATCTTCTCATGATGTTAAGCATGTGAACTCAAGACGTTTTGAGTATAGCATCATGATGCTGAATAGTATATTCTATGATGTTATAAATCTAATCTCGTGATGTTGAATATGAAACTCCAAGACGTTGTAAATCTAACTCCAAGACATTGTAAATATAACTTCATGACGTTGAATTTATAATCTTTAGATGTTATAAATGCAACCTCATGTCGCTATATAATTAATAGGTGGTGGAACGGCTCAGCAGGACAATTTGCTGTATGCAAGAATAGGGGGCGTGCGCTTCGACAGGTAGTGCGGCTCGGCACAGGTTGGGTTAGACTGGTGCGTTGGTGATGGGAATCTCGAAGGAAGCGGCGTCAGCTGCAGCTTGTGTGTTCGGAAAGATTACTTGTGCTTCGGCTATCAACGTGGATATGTCTTTGTAGCGTGCTGAGAAGTGGGTTAATAGCAGTTGCTTCACGTTGCCTTCTTTGGCGATGGTGGCGGCCTGCGTCGTAGTAAGGTGGCGGCGTTGCTCTGCAAGGTCGCTTCGGCTGTTGTCGAAGGTGCTCTCAAGACACAGTAGGTCAACCCCTGCCACGGTGGGGGCTATGTCGTCGGCAAATGCTGTGTCGCAGCAGTAAGCATAGCGGCGTGCTGGCCTTCGAGGGTGTGTTAACTGACTGTTGGGCACAAGGGGCTGATTGGGGCGTTCCAAGTCTTTGCCCAGTTTTAAGAGTCGACATTCGTCGGCGGTAATGTTGTATTGCTGAATGGCTTCTTTACGGATGTTGAGGTAGGGAGTGGCCTCTTCGAATATAAATCCATAGGTGGGCACGCTGTGATGGAGAGGGAAGGCGACGACCGAACACTGGTCGTTTCGGAACACCTCCGTTGGGGAGGTCTGCTGTAGCTCATGGATGCGTAGCTCGTAGGCAAGGCGTGTGTCGGAAAGGTCGAACAGCATGTCGAGCAATGTCTTAAGACCTGGAGGGGCGAAGAGGTCGACTGGCTCGGTGCGTCCGCACAGGTGCATCGAGGCAAGCATACCAGGCAAGCCCCACAGGTGGTCGCCGTGCAGGTGGGAAATGAAGATAAGTGAGAAAGATTGCAGTCGCTGACGGCAGTAGCGCAGTTGGGTTTGTGTGGATTCGCCGCAATCCAGCAGGATATGGAATCCACCGATGTTGATAGCCTGAGCGCTGCAGTGTCGACCCAATGTCGGGGTGGCTGCACCCGAGCCGAGTATGGTAATTTCGAATTTCATGCTGAGTTATTGATGAGGAGGGTGTAGTGTGGAGAGTAAATGGTCGTTTATCGTGCCGAGTAAAACAGTAGGGTGCCTGTTTGTGGGTCGAACAATGCTTGTCGACATCTAATAGGGAGCCGCACCGTGGGGCCGTTCTGTAGGATATCTACTTGTTGTTCCCAAGTGTGGTCGCCAAACGTAAGACTGATGGTGGTTGGCTCAGGAATGCGATATTTTATGGAGTGCCGTTCGGTGTATCCCAGTCTGCTGCTTCGGGTTGCATGGTATTTGTGTATACGTGCCACAGTCTTCATCTCGCCACTTGGTTGCTGTGAGCACCACAGCGTGTCCACGTCGGTAGGCATTTGCTTCTGGTTGGACTGAACTATGCCAATGCTGGGGGAGAATAGGAGTAGGGGGTACTCGTCCTCATTGTCCATTGAGGTGGGGTCTACCACGATGGTTACGGTATCCAAGTGGATTACACCACGAAAACGTGCTATGTATGCAGATAGTTCGGCCTCAATCTTGTCGAGTAGCAGGGTGAGTGTCCGAGGGTCGAGTGGTGTCTCTTCTTCACCGTTTAGCAGTTGCATCCTGCGATGCTGCAACTCTTCAATACGACGGGCTGCCTGCTGCGCTTGACTTCGCAGTGATCTGTGGTCGCGCATGGCCACAATTTTCGAGGGGCGGCCAGGTTGGTCGTGGCGTGTGTAGAAGGTGTCGGCGCGGTTGTACGTAGCATCAACGCTTCCTTTGAAGTCGGTGGTACCAGCGTGTGCAGACCCCGCAGGCGCAGGTGAAACAGGGGAACTGGGTGCGGCATCGGTTCGGAAACCGATGGCTTGCAGCAGGTGCCTACTATTGGTCTGCATGCTGCTGCGAAGGGGGGTAACCCAATAGTAGCCCTTCGGGTCGGCTACGGTGGTGGTGGTTATCTTGATGTCGCGTATGCTGTTTGGAATTGGGGTGCTGTCTGTGTCGCCGAGCATCTCCTCGGCAAAGGCGGCGAAGTCGGCCTGCGAAAGGTCTTGACTTGCTGTGATGACGGTTATGCGCAGTTGGGTGAGTGGCAGTGCATAGAGCATGCCTCCCGACACAGACGCTTGCGATTGCTTGTTGATGGGCGTGACCTTGAATGAGGCGCAACTGCTGACGAGGAGTGTCAGCAGAAGACTGGCGGCTATGTATCTCTTGTGTGGATGGGGGTGCATAGTGGTGGCTTTAATGATTAGGAGCGGAATCTGACGGTGGCATCGCTTGGGTGGTCGGTGTGCTACACAAGAGTAGGCCGATGTAGGTCAGTAGTCCGTTGATGAGCAATATCTCGAAACCTATCTGGTAGCCTGCAAACCAGTCGGGCGACTTCGCCTTCAGAATGTAGCATAGCATTGGGCTGACAACGGCAATGAATGGTACGGCCTTGTCGTGCACAGTCCTCTTGGAAAAGAGGCCGAATGCGTAGAGGCCGAGCAGCGGCCCATAGGTGAAGCCTGCTACATCGAACAGTGTGTCGATGAGCGACTGTGTGTGAAAAGGCCGGAAGGCTATGATGACCAGTAGGTACAGCAGAGCGAAAGCGATGTGTGCTGTTTTGCGAATGCGAGTTTGACGCGCTTCGCTCCATCCACGCTTGTCGAAGTGTAGAAAGTCGAAACAGAAGGTGGTTGTGAGGGCGGTCAGTGTGCCGTCGGCACTGGAGTAGCCCGCTGCCACCATGCCCAGCACAAATACGATGGCTGTAAACTGGTTCAGCGAAAAGGCTATGGTTGGGAATATCTTATCGGCTTGCACCTGTCCAGCCGCATTGGTGGGCAACTGCATTCCCGTGTTGGCGGCATAGTATATGAGGGCGGCGCCAAGCGAAAGGAACAGCACGTTCACCACAATGAACAGCAGGCTGGAGGTCATGACGTTCTTTTGCGCATCGCGAAGTGTTTTGCAGGTGAGGTTTTTTTGCATCATGTCCTGGTCGAGTCCCGTCATGGTGATGGTGATGAAGGCACCAGCCAGTATTTGTTTCCAATAGTACTTGGGGTGCGCAAAGTCGGTCTCGAACATGCGGGTATAGCCACCTTCGGCTGCATGTTTCATCAGTTCACCGAACGACATGTTCATATTGCGCAGCAGTGCCACCACCGTTACCACGGCCGCCAAAATGAGGAAGGTCGTTTGCAACATGTCGGTCCACACCACGGTTTTTAATCCCCCCTTGAGGGTGTAGAACAGGATGAGTACTATGAATATGACGGCGGGTATCCAGAACGGAATACCCCAACTGCTAAAGACAAATTCGTAGAGCACGTACACCACCAAATACATCCTCAGCGCAGAGCCCATGAGGCGCGACAGGACAAAAAACAAAGCCCCTGTACGCTCAGAATGAATGCCGAAGCGCTGTTGCAAGTAGGTGTAGATAGAGGTGAGTTGCAGTCGGTAGTAGAGAGGCAGCAGTAGCAGCGCAATGACGGCGTAGCCGATGACGTAGCCAAACACCAAGGGCATATAGGTGAATTGGCCGTAGTATACACCGCCAGGCACCGACATAAACGTGACGCCCGATAGTGATGCTCCAATCATGCCGTAGGCCACGACGAACCACGGTGAGCGTCGGTTGCCACGAAAAAATGAGTCGTTGTCTGCTTTGCGCGAGGTGAGCCACATGACGCCGAATAGCAGCGCCGTGTATGCAAGAAAACATAGCAGAATGCTTTGTTCCATGATATGGTATGGGAAATGAGGTTTTCGAACTTTGATTATGAGTCTATTGTCTGTGCAATCCCAAATGAGAGTTGGCGGTGTAAATGCTCTTCGCTTGCTACGCTTCGCAGGGCGAACTGGCTCTTTTGTGGGGAGAAAGATGTGTGCTTACGTAGGGGACTTTCCTGGGTATATGAAGCGGTTTGCATAGTGAATGCGAGCGTTTGTAATGGGATTGTTGCCGTGTTTTTCTGCCGTTTTGGTGAGTAATATGTAGTACAATACAGATGCAAAGGTACTAAAAAAAACAGAGTTTCATGGGGCTACGGGTATGGGTGGCGTGCTTCGGTATGCGATGGATTGCGGCGCGCACCGTTGCCTGAGGCTGTACGGGTGGTCGGAGGCTGAACTGTGGTGGCAGTGGGTGCTGCTGTGCATGTCAACTTGTGACTATCAGGAGTTGCAGCGCAATAAACTGTACTTTTTGTCGTTTTGTGCGCAAGTTTCGGTTCGAAAGAGTGGTGTGCGGGGGAATGCAAGGTGGAGCTCCGAACTTGAAATAGTAAGACAAGTGATCAATATATCAAACAAGTAATCAGCGATGAAGACAAGGTACATAGCCATACTGGTGTTGGCCGTTGCGCTTGGGTCGGCAGTGTCGGCACAGAAATATTCAACCGATGCACAGATTGACGGCTACCGTGGACAGGTGAAAATGGTGGAGCAGACCACCTACGAGGCATCGGTGTCTCAGGATGCCATGGTGCACGGCGATGTGCTGGAACGTTTGCGCACGGAATACAATAGCAAAGGGCTGCGGCGCAACATGAGTTATCTATCAACTGAGGACAGCTTGATATTTCGCACCCGCTATAAACACGATGGGTTCGGATTGACCACGCTGGAGCAGATTGTAGACCCGGCCGAGAAGATAATAGGCCGCACCTATTATTTATATGACGCGAAGAATATTCTGACCGAAAGCTATGTGGAGGACGAGGAACGGCAAACGGAGAATCGCATCCTCGTGAAGTACGATGCTAAAGGGCGCGTAAGTGCACGGTCGTACAACGACGCCTTCAACAATGTCTACAAACGTGAGTACTACACGTATGGTGCCGACGGCAATGTGAGCACCACCGTGGTCTATGATGCCGAGGGCACTAAGGTGCAAGAGTGGAGGTACGAGTACGATGAGCATGCACAACCAGTGTCGCAGACTCTATATGATTATACAGAACAGGAGCCAGAGGTGTTCTTTAGCCTCTATAAATATCGGTATGATGACCAGGGAAACTGGATTCAGAAGGTAGAATACGAACTGGAGGGGGCGAGTGCCCGTCCTACCTACATCACAGAGCGCCGCATCGAGTACTTCAAGTAGAGAGGTGGTGATGCAGTAATTATACTCCGGACTGGCAGTCTTCATCTGTCAGTCCGGAGTTTCTTTTTGTGCAGTGTTCGGAGATGGCTTCAAGTGAGGGAATATGTCGAATGCTGCTGAAATGTGATTTATTTTCTTGATTAGTAGTTGTTTATTTTGTTCTGTCGGAATTGCTGCTTTCAAGGGGTGAAAATTCGATGGAAAACGACTCTTATAGCCGTACGGAACAATGTAGTACGGCATGGTGTACGATAAGAGAGTTTGATGTATCTGCATATAAAATAGGTCTTTGTGGGATTGTGATGAAAATAATGAGTGTGTCTGCTTGGTTGTGCAGAAGAAAAGATGTACTTTTGCAGCGTAATTAATCTATAAAACATCAAGAAAATGGCTTACAAAATTTCTGATTCCTGCGTTGCATGCGGTACTTGCATTGACCAATGTCCTGTTGGAGCAATCTCTGAGGGCGACATCTACAAGATAGATGCTGATGCATGTGTTAGCTGTGGCACATGTGCAGGTGCATGCCCCATGGGTGCAATTGCAGAAGAATAAATGAACAGGTAAACAGGGAGCGATTCGCTTCTCTATCGACCCAGCAAGGGCTTCGTCATCGATGGCGAAGCCCTTTTTGTTTTTGAATTAATTCCTGAGTGGAGGGTTTAAGATGCCCTGCGACAGGGGGTGAGATGCAGTGCTGTAGGAGGTCTTATGCCGTACGGAAGAGCCTGTTGTGCTCCACGGCAGTGAAGCCTAAGGCGTACAGCATAGCGAAGTTATAACTGCACGATTTGCTCATTGGTTGTGCGAGGTGCCATTTTCTGTAGTACGGCTTTGGGGGAGATGCTGTACTGCATTGGATCAAAAGAAGAGGGCAGATTCGTCAGAACCTGCCCTCTATGTGTTGAACTACGGTAGAGCGAATACGGTTACTTCTCTTTGGGAGCAACGCATTTGTAGCACAGGCCTGCCACGCCAGCACCTACGAGAGGAGCCACGATGAAGAGCCACAGCTGGCCACAAGGACTCCAGCCTCCCATAGGAGTGGCGAAGAGAGCTTGGCTGATGGAGCGTGCGGGATTGACGCTGGTGTTGGTCAGCGGAATGCTAATGAGATGAATGAGTGTCAGCGTCAAGCCTATGGCTAAACCAGCAAACTTGTTGTTGCTGCGCTCGTCGGTTGCACCCAATATCACCATGAGGAACACGAAAGTGAGCAGTGCTTCCACCAAGAATGCACCGCCTGCACTAATGCTGAGATAGTTCTCGTTGCCCGTAGCGGCTGCAAATTCTGAGCCCCATCCGTTGGCAGCGAATACGCCAGTAGAACCCAGTCCTGCAGCATTCCAGATGACGAGCAGCAACGCCGCAGCGATGATGGCACCCACGATTTGGGCAGCCCAGTAGAGCAGCATTTCGCCCGTTTTCATACGTCCGTTGACCCACACGCCGAACGATACGGCGGGGTTGAGGTGCGCGCCACTGACGTGGCCAATGCCGTAGGCCATAGCCACTACCGTGAGACCGAAGGCCAAAGCCACACCGAGAAAACCTACGTGGCCGAACAGTGCAGTGCCGCAGCCACCGAGAACCAGCCAAAATGTGCCTAAGCATTCGGCCATCAGTTTGTTCTGAATTTTCATAGTTGTACCTGTTTTTGTGTTTAAATGATGTGTGTGATTGAATTGAATTGTCGTTGCTATAGGTAATAGAGCGTACTTGTCAATAAGCTCGAGCAAAGAGGACGCGCTGCTTCGATGGCCTACCTGTCAGGATGCACTTGCCTTCTTCGGGAGCCGAATCGAAGGGGATGCAGCGGATGGTGGCCTTGGTGAGTTCCTTGATTTTCTCCTCGGTCTCGGTGGTGCCATCCCAGTGGCAAAGGAGGAAGCCCCCTTTCTCAATCTCCTCAGTGAACTGCTCCCAAGTGTCGACTTTCCGTGTGTTTTGACGACGGAACTCGTCGGCACGACGGAAGAGAGCGTTCTGAATGTCGTCCAGTAGTTGAACTATATGGTTTACAATGCCCTCGATAGGTAGGGTTGCCTTATCCAGCGTGTCGCGCCGACACACCTCGCACGTGCCGTTCTCGATATCACGCTGTCCGATGGCCAAGCGTACGGGAACCCCCTTGAACTCGTACTCGTTGAACTTCCAACCTGGCTTGTACTCTGGACGGTTGTCGTAGGTTACGCTGATGCCACGTGCTTTGAGCTCGTTGATGATGGGTTCGACCTTGGCGTTAATATGGTTCATCTGCTCCTCGTTTTTTGCAATGGGCACGATGGCTACCTGTATGGGAGCCAAGCGTGGAGGCAACACTAAGCCGTTGTCGTCGCTATGGGTCATGATGAGAGCCCCAATGAGACGGGTGGATACACCCCATGAGGTTGCCCACACATACTCCAGTTGGTTCTCCTTGTTTAGGAACTGCACCCCGAAGGCTTTCGCGAAGTTTTGACCCAGAAAGTGTGATGTACCTGCCTGTAGAGCCTTGCCGTCTTGCATCATTGCCTCGATGCTGTAGGTGTCAACCGCACCGGCAAAACGCTCGTTGGCCGACTTTACACCCCTTACGACGGGCATTGCCATCCATTGTTCTGCAAAGGTGGCATACACTTCCTGCATGCGTTTGGTCTCAATCTCGGCCTCTTCGCGGGTGGCATGCGCAGTGTGTCCCTCCTGCCACAGAAATTCTGCTGTGCGCAGAAACATGCGCGTACGCATTTCCCAGCGTACCACGTTAGCCCACTGGTTGCAAAGAATGGGTAGGTCGCGATAGGACTTGACCCAGTTCTTGTAGGTGCTCCAGATGATGGTTTCTGAGGTGGGACGCACGATGAGTTCTTCTTCCAGACGGGCTTCGGGGTCAACTACAACCCCACTACCATCAGGGTTGGTCTTGAGTCTATAGTGGGTAACCACGGCGCATTCCTTGGCGAAGCCTTCCACATGGTCAGCCTCCCGGCTCAGAAACGACTTGGGTATGAAGAGGGGGAAATAGGCATTCTGATGGCCAGTGTCCTTGAACATTTGGTCCAGTTGGTGTTGCATTTTCTCCCACAGGGCGTAGCCGTATGGTTTGATAACCATACAGCCTCTGACGGCAGAGTTTTCGGCAAGCCCGGCTCGAGAGACGAGTTCGTTATACCATTCCGAATAGTTTTCGGAACGCTTTACAAAATCTTTTGCCATTCGTCTTATACTTTTTGTTGTGATGTGTCGTTATGTATCGCAATAGAAGCACAACTGTGCCGATATCAAAATGCAAAATTAGAAAAAAAAAGCCACACGGCGTATTGACGCTTACTTCAAAGGGAATCTCTTATGGTAAAGAAGAACTACAAAAGGGCTTGTGTGTGTGCATTGTTTGCTGCATTCGGGTGCACGTCTATGGCAGGCTCTTTGGCTTTGGTGGGTAGTGTACGGGATACGAACAAGACTGTAGTTGCTGCCCCAAAACTCGACACTATTATTTCTAAGTCGGAAGATATTGTAGTGGTAATACAAGGCGAACGGGCGGACACCACCGTTCGCGATACAACGAAGAAAGCCCAGTTGAGCAAGGGCTATTCCGATTTTGAGTATTCGGCTCGTATTAATAGATTTCATCGCCCAAGTGGGTACAGTTACTACGACGATTGTTATACTAATATGTATTGGTATACCCACGACCCGTATTGGTGGGGCTCAAGCATTGTGTCGTTTGGATGGCCGTATTATTACCCCTATGGCTATTGGAGTGTGGGCTTCCATGTGGGTATGTGGGACCCGTTCTGGTATTCTGTGTCATGGGATCCGTTCTGGGGTTGGTATAGTCCCTACTGGGGCATTGGCTATGGGTGGCCAGTGTATTATGGTTACTATGGCTCTTGTTATGGCTACGGGAGGTTTTCCTATGGTGGTGGTCCGTGGCAACAAAATACGGGCGGAAGGCCTTTTGACTCGAGAGTGGCTCAGCGTGGTGCGGCAAACACCAGACTTGGATCCCCAGGCTCAAGTGCACCTCGCCCAGTGCGAGGAGGGAATGTGAATGGTTCGGAAATAGGGCGACGTGGTGGATCGTATGCTGTGCCAGAACGTGGTCAACGCAATGGTGCGACAGGGATAGCCGTTGGACGACAAAGTAATAGTGGGGCGGGACGTTATGTAAAGCCTACGGCAGTTCAGAATTTGCGTGAGGCGCAACTGAGCGGACGGAGCGCGTCGAACCGTGCAGTGTATTCACGCCAGGATGGTTCCAGTCGAGCTATACAGGGATATGTTCAGCCGTCGCACGATGTACGTTCACAAGGCAATGCCAGTCCATATCGTGTATCTCGTGCGGTTGATAATCAGCGCACTGGTACTATGGCGGTACCCTCTGAAAGAGGCACCATTGGGCGTGGAAGCTCATCGTTCCGTCAGCCGACATCACCATCTCAGTCATATCGACCCAGTAGTGAGCGGTCCTCCTATGGTGGAAGTTCGCGCACCAGTTCGTCATCACGTTCATCTTTTGGTGGCGGTGGCGGACGCAGTGGTGGTTTCTCGGGTGGTGGCTCGCACTCCTCTTCGGGTGGTTTCTCGGGCGGCAGTCGTTCGTCAGGAGGCCGTCGATAGGTGTGAAGTGAAGAAAGATTTGTTTGAATAAGCGCTTTAATTAGATGCGATTGTGGCATATTCGCTACAGTGTAGGATGAATGATGAAGATGCAAAAAAGATGCTTCTCTGCGTTGGCCTGTGTGGTGCTGTGTTTGCAATTAGGACCTTGTCGTAGTGTAGCAAGTAACACCGATGGTGAACCCCGAGGACAGATACACACCCATTCCAGTGAGACAGGAGGCAAGGCCAAAAACCTTATTATTGTGATTGGTGATGGTATGGGGACAGCACAAGTGTATAGTTCTATCGTTGTCAATGGAGAACGGAGTGCTTTTCTACGCTTCCCATACAGCGGCTTCTCCATTACAAATTCTGCAGACAAGTATACGACTGATTCTGGGGCTGGTGGATCGGCTATTCTTACGGGGCACAAGGTGAATAATAAGTCTATAGCCCGTTCGCCGCAGGGGAAAGAATATGAATCGGTGCTCAGTATGGCAGCACGACAGGGACGACACACGGGCATCATTGTTACGAGTAGCATCCTCGATGCCACACCCGCCAGCGCATATGCCCATGTGGAGAACCGTAAAATGTTCGACGAAATTAGTCTGCAACTGGCTCAGTCGAACATTGATTTTTTTATAGGAGGAGATCGGCTCCACTTCAACCCACAAAACCGCAAAGATGGAAGAAATCCACTCGACACGTTGCGACGAAGAGGTTACGAAGTAGTATACAAAATAGAAGACGTTAGAGGTAAGGGAGGGGACAAGCTCTGTGCACTTCTATCTGATGGGGAGTGCCCTGCCTGGCCTGCATCAAAGCGAGGTTATTGGTTGAGGGATGGTTTGCAAGCCTTTCTCTCGGCTCAGAGTAAGGAAGGTAGCGGCTTTGTGCTTCTTGTTGAAGGTTCACAGATTGATTGGGCTTGTCATAACAATGACACAGCCTATTTGCGCGAGGAGATGAATGAACTGGATGCGGCTTTGCATCAAGTGCTGGATTTCGCAGAGACTAATGGAGAGACGCTTGTGGTCGTCACTGCCGACCATGAGACAGGGGGGCTGACCCTCGTAGATGGAAGTATAGATGAGCAGAGGAACGACAAGGTACGTTTCATTAGTGGGAACCATACTGGCATAATGGTGCCAGTATTCGCCTATGGCCCTGGGGCGTCGGCTTTCTCGGGTGTGCAACAAAATGTCGATTTGTTTTACAAAATGATGCAGGCTCTTTCGCTAAAGCAATAATCACGCGAAGCAAATGCAAAAAAAAATATGTAGTGTACTGGCCGTCCTAATGTTGTGTGTGGGGATGCGTACTCCACTTTTGGCACAAGACGGCAAAGCGGAAAGGGATACTTTTGCCTGTCCCATTATAGGATTTAATGTGGGGGTGATTCACCCAATGTCGTCGCTGTCGTTTGCTAAGGGTGGGGATATTCCTATGGATAAGAAAGCAGGTACAATTGCCGACCTCTACGATTCCCCCTTTCTGAATTTTGGGGTCGATGCCATGTACTTGTCTCATAGTGGTTGGCTATATTCTGCCGATTTCAACTTTTTCTTTGGCAATGATAACCTGACAGACCGAGTGGGGCGGATGCCCAACGTGTTCACACGCGACAGCATTATCGTTGGAACAAATGGAGTAGATGCTGTCGTAACGTGTTACAATAGAGGACTATTTTTCGGCGGCGGTTTTGGCCGTCTGTTTCGAATTTCGAGGGATATGCCAAACAGTGGCCCATTTGCGAAGGTCAACGTGGGTTGGTTTCAGCACAAGACGGTGTTCATGAAAAATGAGGTGAATGCACCGCAGGTGGACGGCGACTATGCAAGACTGTATGACCATCGGAGAAGAGGATTGATGCTGAGTGAAGACATTGGATTCTGGTACATGAATGATAGAGTGAATTTGGTCAACCTCTACGTGGCTCTTGAATTTAGCCAGTGCTGGACGGTCTCAGCACGAGACTATGTGATAGACGACAAAATAGGGCTTCGCGGACCAGACAATCGGCACTACTTTGATTTCATGGTTTCGCTCAAGGTGAGCTGGATGTTCCCCCTTAAGCGTAAAATGTCGCACGAATACTACTACTATTAATCAGATACCAGACTGGACATAGGGTATGATGCGCCTTCTGTATTCGATAGGTATTTGGTTGTATGGAGCTGCAGTAACGTTGGCGTCAATATGGAATGTGCGAGCCAAGAAGTTGCTGCATGGCTGGCGCAGTGTTTGGGATGTCCTACCAAAACGAATAGATAACGATTCTGTGGCTTGGTTTCATGCCTCGTCGCTTGGAGAATTTGAGCAGGCACGTCCCGTGATTGAACAGTACAAGAAGCGATATCCCAACGTATTCATTGTTCTTACTTTTTTCTCGCCATCGGGTTATGATGTGCGGAAAAACTACGATATGGCCGATGTGGTGTCCTATTTGCCTCTTGATACACCCCATCACGCGCGCCGCTTTGTAGAGGCCCTACACCCTCAGGTGGCGTTCTTCGTGAAGTATGATTTTTGGTTCAACTTTTTGCATTACTTGAACAAGAATCAAGTACCCACGTATCTTTTTAGTGCCATATTCAGGAAGAATCAGTACTTCTTTCATTCGTATGGGCATTGGTTTTGCAAGCAATTGCGTAAATATGACCACATTTTTGTGCAGAATGAAGAGTCGGTTTCTCTATTGCAGCAGCATGGAGTGAGTTCGGTTTCGATGGCTGGAGATACGCGTTTTGACCGTGTATATCAAATAGCTCATGCTGCCGAGACCGATGATGTGGTAGAAAGATTTAAGGCAAACGACGAGATTGTCGTAGCGGGGAGTACATGGCCTGAGGATGAAATGCTACTTCAATCCTTCATGCAAAGACATCAAGATGTTCGCATGGTGATTGCTCCGCACATGATAGGGGAGGATCATCTACAGGATATAGAGAGGTTATTTAGCCTGGAACAAACGGTGCGGTATACGCAAGTGGGGAAGCAGCAGACAACGATGACTGGATGTAGAGTGTTGATTGTAGACTGTATAGGTCGTCTTTCGTCTATGTATAGATATGCGAAGGTGGCTTATGTGGGGGGCGGTTTTGGGAAAGGTATACATAATATATTGGAGGTGTCTGCCAACGGATCCCCAGTTTGTTTTGGGCCGAATTACCATAAATTCCAGGAGGCTGTAGATTTGAAGAATCAGGGTGGAGCTTGGTCGGTGGAGAACGATGTGGAACTTGACAATGTCTTGACAGACCTGCTTGATAATGATGAAAAATGGTGTCGTGCTTCAAGTGTTTGTTTAGAATATATGAAGTCTCATCTGGGAGCAACTGATGTTATATTGAGCCACGTATGCGGTTGGTGAGAATATTTTTGCGGCGGCATTTGGGTGGGATGCAAAAGCCAGTGTGGAATATTTGCATGGCACTTTGGATAGTCACCACTGCAGCATCCTGCAGTACGCAGAAATTTCTACTGCCCGGACAATCAGTGCTGAACTCTAATATGATAGAGGTTGAGCTGACTCCGGAGTTGTCTGCATCAGCCAATGAAATAAGTGGTGTATTGAAAGACAGTAAGAACTTTTACTCTCAAATACCGAACTCTCGGTTCTTGGCTCTCTTTCGATTTTCAATGAGGATGTACTGTCTCTCGTCTCCAGCCGATTCGAATTGGGTGAACCGATATTTACGAAAACAAGGAGAGGCACCAGTGGTGTATGATGAGGGGCTTGCATTAAGGACGGCAGAGCAGTTGAGAGGCATGATGGAAAGCAAGGGCTGTTTTCGTTCGCAAGTAACATTTGATACTGTTAGGTGGAAGAAAAATGAGGTGAGAGTAGTATATCATGTCAAGCCTCAGCATAGATATAGAATAAGAGAAGTAAACTATGCTGCGGAAACAGAGGAGGTGCACCGATTTATGCAATCAATGCATGAATCCTCACTGTTGCGCGTGGGTGATTTTTATAGTCAAGATGCAATAGTGAGTGAGCGTAGTCGTATCGCACAATTGTTACAGAATGCAGGGTATTATAGAGCAAATGAATCTCTGCTGACAGTTCGCGTAGATACCTCTTTTCTTAGCAATGAACTACGTATTGACGTGCTCGTTCACAACCCTGTTGTGCAAGAAAGAGATAATGAGGGGATACACTCCATATTACTTCAGAAATATAGGATAGGTAATGTTTATATTCAGCCTATTAACACTTCAATACGGCAAGAAAAGATAGGCTTTGATACATTGCTATACCCATACAAGTTACGGTCGAGGATCGTGGATTACCGTTTTGTGTTCAATGGGACGATGGATATGAAGCCACAGACGGTGGTCCGCAACCTATTTTTGTTTCCAGGTGCAACCTATAGACCGCGCATGGCACAGCAGACCTATAATTCCCTATTGAGTTTGCGAACCTTCAAGTACGTAGATGTTGAATTTGTGGAATCGCCTCGAAGTTGTGATACTTTGCCTCTTGTAGATGCGAAATTGAGGCTCATATCTCTGCCTAAGCATAGACTATCAACTTCGTTGGAATTGAATAATGCCAGTCCATTCGGGTCTCAGCAACTTGGCTTTTGGGGTGGTAATCTTGGTTTAGAAACAGGCGTGGAGTATCAAAATAAGAACCTTTTCGGTGGTGCGGAATTGCTGAAAGTGAAGGGGTCTTTGCTCTTTGAACTTCCAATGTTGGTGTTTAGGGACACCACTTTTAATGAGTTTCGTGACTACTTTTCCTCTTTTGATGCGGGTTTAGAAGTGTCATTGGATTTGCCCGCATTCCTGGCTCCCTTTGCAAAAAATATTGTCTGGCAGCGAGTGAAGCCGCATACGCAGTTTAGTCTGGGTGCAAACTACCAGTACAAAAGTTATTTCGAACGGGTGCTGTCGAATGCGTCATTCGGTTATCTGTGGTCAAGAAATAGTAAGGTGCAACACCGCCTCACTCCGGTAGAGTTGACCTATGTCCGTTTCCTGAGTGTGGATTCTGCGTTCATGTCTCGTATTTTAGGATTTAGTGATGCCAGATTGAAGTACCAGTACAGCGACCATTTCATCATGGATCTTAAATATGAATTGCTTTATAGTTCGCAGCAGTACAATGAGAGAAGCAATTTCTCATACGTTTTGTTGATGGCAGAATCGGCAGGTAACGTGCTTGATGTTGTGTCAAGATTGACGGGTGTTGGTGTTGATGAAAATGGTGTAAGACGTATTTTGGGGGTTCCGTATTCGCAGTATGTACGTTTCTCGGCTGAAGGAAAGCAGTATTTCTATTATGGTGCGAAGTCGGTTTTTGTGGCGCGGATGTTGTTGGGTGTAGGTGTGCCTTATTCCAACTCTATTAGTTTGCCGTATGAGAAAAGCTTCTTTGGAGGTGGGCCTACCACTATCAGGGCATGGCAACTTCGTCATCTGGGGCCTGGTACATATTCTACGGTGGGGACAATTGATGTGGAGCGTACAGGCGATTTGTTACTGGTGCTAAATATGGAAAATCGTTTTCCGCTGTTCAGTATATTCGAAGGTGCGGTATTTTTCGATGCAGGCAATGTGTGGCTATTCCGAAATAGTGAGGAATACCCAGGGGGCGAGTTCTCGTTGAAAACACTACCTCAAAGTTTGGCACTTGGTGGAGGACTTGGTGTTCGAATCAATGCCTCAATTATTACAGTACGGCTCGACTTTGCTATCCCCTTTTACGACCCAGGACAAGAGACTGCGCTACGTTGGCGATTACCTCATTGGAAATTCAATCAAATTGTTACCAATATAGGGATAGATTTTCCATTTTAGAGAACCGTATTTTTAATACAAATGAATATGAACTTCAAGGAGATTATTGCACTTGCTCAGGACGTGATAGACAAATGTGGTTTTCTGTATAGCCCGAATAATTTGTATGAACCTATAGATTATGCAATGCGAATGGGTGGAAAACGGTTGCGCCCCTCTCTGCTGTTACTTGCTGCAGACATGTATGGTGCCCCATTGCAAGACGTGAAGGACGTGGCTATAGCGGTTGAGTTGTATCATAATTTCACTTTGTTGCATGACGATTTGATGGATCAGTCGCTTGTTAGGCGTGGCAAAACAACTGTGTATAGAAAGTGGAATAGCAACACAGCAGTATTGTCAGGTGATGCAATGTTTGCGTTATCGGTGAAACAATTGGTATCAGCTCACGTGGCGAATAAAGATCGTGTTCTTGAGGTGTTCTCTCGTGTCGCGTTAGAAGTTTGCGAGGGTCAGCAACTTGATATGGATTTCGAACAAAGAGATATGGTCCTGATGGAGGAGTATAAGGAGATGATTCGACTGAAGACGGCCGTGTTGTTGGTCGGTGCTTTAGAAATGGGGGCATTCTGTGGTAATGCTCCTGCTGAAGACGTTGAATTACTACAAGCTATAGGTACGCATTTAGGGTACGCTTTTCAAATGCAAGATGACCTACTTGATGTATATGGAAACTTTGATAAGTTTGGTAAGAGGCAGGGGCAAGACATAGTAGACAGAAAAAAGACCTATATGCTACTCAAGGCGGCAGAAATGTTACCAGAGAAGGATGGGCGTGCCTTATCTGACATGTATAGTTCGCATGTGTTAAGTGATGATGTTCGTGTTGAAAGGATAATGGGACTATATGACAAGTTAAACCTCCGCAGTGTTGTTGAATCTGATATTGATTCATGTTTAGTCCAAATTTTGCCGCAGGTCGATAAGTTACATGCTTCAGCAGAAGGGAAAACAGCCTTGTCAGAGTTTATTACATCTATGCGTCACCGAGAAGTATAGTCTTTATGTTGCTCAGAAAGTCGTCCAGCGTAGATTGCCGTTGGGGAGGCATGTGTAGAAAAAAACAACTCCAGTACGGCTTGTATCAAAACTTCTTGCTAAATTTGCAAATCAGTAAAGCATTAATAGAACAATTAAACTAATTAATTATTAATAACTAAAAGCATTATGAAAAAGGTGATTGCACTGATGTCAATAGTAGGTCTATTGGCATTTACGAACTTCAATGGTGTGTATGCACAGGAAGTAACTACTACGGATTCTGTAGCAACGGAGCAAGTTGAAGAGGATGAGGCTGTGGTGGAGGATGTCGTTGCTACGGCTGACACTCAGGTGGAGAAGACTTTCCATCAGGTGTTAAAAGAAAAATATATACAGGGTGGTGCAGGCTGGATGACCCCAGTGTTGCTGTGCCTTATCCTTGGCATGGCATTGGTGATAGAACGCATCCTCTACTTGAACCTTGCTACTGTAAATGTGGACAAGTTGCTTGATAAGGTGAAAGTTTACGTAGAGAAAGGCGACTATGCTGGTGCTCGTGAACTCTGCAAAAACACTCGTGGTCCTGTGGCTGGTATTTTCGTTCAGGGTTTGGATCGTATCGAAGAAGGTTTGGATAATGTTGAGAAGGCCGTTACCTCCTATGGTGGTGTGATGCAGGCTCGTTTGGAAGCAAACTTGACATGGATATCCTTGTTCATAGCTCTTGCTCCTTCTTTCGGATTCCTCGGTACAGTGGTTGGTATGGTGCAGGCTTTCGATGACATTGAGGCAGCTGGTGATATCAGCCCGACCGTTGTGGCTGGTGGTATGAAGGTCGCTCTGTTGACGACTGTGTTCGGTCTTATCGTGGCCATTATTCTCCAGATTTTCTACAACTATATTCTTACCAAAATAGAGAGCATCACCACACAGATGGAGGATGGTTCTATATCTTTCATGGATATCCTTGTAAAGAATAAGAAGTAAACAGCGTCTTTTGTCGTATTCTCGTTTCTTGACGTTAGAGGTCGTTATGACCCCAAGCGCCTGTAAATAACTTGAATTATGGAAGAGAAAGTAAGGAAAATATCGACTTGGGTCGGCCTTGCTGTGGCTATTGTGGGAGCGTTCTTCGCTGTCATTCATGCTACAGGCTCCGACTCCAAGCATGAACTTCAAGCAGGAACAATGCTTGAAATTGGTAATAAGTTTTCTGGGATGTACGATGTGGTGTATGGCATTTTGCTTTGCTTTATGGCCGTTGCCATTATTGGCATCCTTGTTTTTGTTGTTGTTAACTATATTCAGCTCTTCAAGGATTCTCCCAAATCGGCTGTTCGTAGTTTGCTGGCCATAGGTTTGCTGGTTGCCTTGGGACTGGTAACTTATCTTATCTCGAATCCTGCAGATGTGAGTCCAGTATTGCTTGAAAGTAACCATCTGTCAGCAAACGCATCGAAGTGGATAGGTGCGGCATGCTATAGCGTGTATGCGTTGGTGATAGTTGCTGTTCTTGCCATTATTTATGTGGAGGTTTCCAAGGCCTTCAAAAAATAAGTCTTTGCAATGAGTAAGAGAAAAACACCAGGTTTAAACACGAGTTCGATGTCCGATATCTCGTTTTTGCTTTTGACGTTCTTTCTTATGACTTCAAGCATCAATACAGATATGGGTATCGCGCGTCGTTTGCCGCCACCATTGCCACCCAGTGTGGAGAAGCCGCCTGAAGTAAAGAAGCGTAATATCTTTGTTGTGAAGATTAACAGCAAAGACCGTATTCTGTACAATGGCGAGATCGGTGATGTAAGTCTTTTGAAGGATAGAGCTAAAGAGTTCTTGGGTAATCCCAATAATGATCCAGACCTTCCCGAAAAGCTTGACACCTATATCGAGGCATTTGGTACTACGTATCCCGTGTCAAAGGGCGTTATTTCGCTTCAAAATGACCGTGGTACATCGTATAATATGTATCTTCAGGTTCAGAACGAGTTGGCTGCAGCCATCAACGAAATGCGAGACGAACTTTCCGTTGAGCGTTTTGGAAAGAAGTATGCTGACTTGGATAAAACGCAAAGTGGAGCTATTGATAAAGCCATCCCCGTCGCTATATCCGAAGCTGAACCCACAAAGGTAGGAGGGAACAAATAATGGCAAGATTCACAGGAAAGAAACCTAAGGAGACGCCCGAGTTGAATATGGGATCTATGTCTGACATTATCTTCATGTTGCTCTTCTTCTTCATGGTGATTACCACGATGCGTGAGAGCACCCTCTTCGTGAAGATTTCTGTGCCACAAGGGACTGAGGTTAGCAAATTGGAACGTAAAAGTCTTGTGAGTTACATTAATGTTGGTGTGCCTCAGCAGAATTTTCAATCCAAGTTTGGTACCGAGCCTCGTATCCAGTTGGACGATCAGATTTCTGATGTGTCGCAGATTGGCCAGTTTGTAGAGAGAGAGAGAACTGCTCGCGTAGAAGCAGACCGTCCTTTCATCACGACGGCTATTAAGGCAGACATGGATGTTCGCATGGGATTGATTAGCGACATTAAGCAAGAACTGCGCAACAACGGAGCTTTCAAAATCTTCTACAATGCTCGCAATGCAGGGAAGAAGTAAGTGACGTCGTTGATTTCTTGATACTGGTATGGATGGGTAGTTCCGGTGGACGACATCCATACCAGTTCTTTTTATGTAGAATATTAGATTGTGTAGATTATTGCGACACAAAGTCGATTGCTCTGGGACGAAATCCTGCATCTACAAGTACATAGAGAAATAGGAACAGGTTAGAGCAATATTCAGAACGGAATAATAGGCGTTTTTGCTTCGATGGTGTGTCTGAAATCTGCATATTTCACTCACACTATTATTCAGTTTAGAGCGAGAAGCTCGCGGAAGTCGCGAGTTTTTTTGTTGAGTAATAGGTGGTAATGCAGTACCTCGGACTTCACAAAAGTTCACAGTTCTTTTTTATTTGTACAGTGGATCATATTCATACCGCATCATACATACACTCTCTTTGTATTGTAGTGGAACCGATACTTATGCTGTATCAGATGCACCCGACACCTTGTATCAGCAACATGACACAAGGTGCGTTTCCCTACTCTGTATATAGTATAATCCTATTGCCAATACAGTATTGGATGTGTTCCTTATAAAGTATCAGTACTATAAAGCATACCACACTGTCCCAATGCGGATATAGTGTAGGATCATTATC
>JAFTFL010000019.1 GCA_017449525.1 Bacteroidales bacterium
ATATTTCGTATATTTGCACCCACAAAATTACGAAATAATGGTGAAACTTGCACTCTTTTGTGTGATAATTCTTGCCGTAAGCATGTTTTTTTTGTGCATCGGCATCATTTTTAAGAAGAACGGACGCTTTCCTAACACACATGTGTCGGGAAGTAAGGCCATGCGCGATAGGGGAGTGACATGTGCCCAAAGCCAGGATCGCATGGCCAGGGTGAAGAACCCGAGGGCGGTGAAGGAATAGCCTCCTCCATGCTCCCCCTCCCAAGGGGAGAGGATGCCATCCGGATGGAAATAACTAAATAGTTAAATAGTACATATATCGTAAATAGTAAATCCGTAAATAGTAAATCAGATTATGAAGACAACAATCTTTGGAAGCCTCTGCGCCAGCCTTGTGGCTGTGTTGCTGGCTTCGTGTACTAACGCTCCGACGCACAGTGAGGTAGAAACAGCCGTACCGGCTGAGGAAAAACAAGAATTGAAGATAGCATACGTGCTCATCGACACCCTCACCAGTCAGTATGAATACTACAAAGAAGTGGTAGAACGCTTCGACCAGAAGCAGGCCAATGCTGAGGCTACCATCACACAGAAAGGTAAGAACTTCTCGGCTCAGGTGGCTGAATTTCAGCGTAAGGTGCAATCCAACTCCATCACCCAACAGCAGTATGAGAGCGAGCAGGCACGCCTGGCCAAGTTGCAGCAAGACATAGAGAGCCTGCAGGCACGCCTCTCCAACTCGCTTCAAGAAGAATATCAGAAAGAACTCTCGGCGCTGACCGACACCATACAGAATTTCACTCGCAGCTATGCAGAAGAGAAAGGCTACGACTTCATACTCTGCAAGAGCAGCGGAATCGACAATGTGCTCTATGGTGCACCCCAATATGATGTGACCGACGAAGTGGTGGCAGCACTCAACAAACGCTATGCCAAAGCTTCGAAAGACAAGCCAGAAGTGAAAAAATAGCTGTAATCGCCTCTTCTGTCACGACACATAATGGCATGCGGCTCTGCGTCTCACGGCGTGGAGCCGCCCCTTTTTTGTGTCCTCAACAGAGTGAAACGATTGCTGCATAGAACTATACGCGTGCGCGCGAAATAAATATATGTAAAAAGTGTATGCAGGTGTGTGAAATGAGGATATCCTCAACGCGCTGCGAGGATATCCTCAACGTGCTGCAAGGATATCCTCAACCTGCTGCGAGGATATCCTCAACATGCTGCGAGGATATCCTCAACGTACTGCAAGGATATCCTCAATACCCAGTACAGAGATAGTGGCTGCTTATTGATTCAGCAATTTCACGCTTATTAGTTGCTCTCCCTCGGTGTCTGCTTTAGCTTCGCGAGGGAAGTAGACGGGCATATCGGCTTGTATGGGCAGTATGCGCAAAGTGAGTTGGTGAATGTCCTGTGGAATGCGCCAAAGAGCATACATGAAGTGACGCCCATTGTAGAAGTTGTCGTCGATGAGACGGCCTCCTGCATACAGACGGGCACAATCGCCGTAGTACTCTATATCAAGCAAAGTATTACTGCGCTCGGCAGGCAAATCGATAACGTAGGTCGCTGCATGGTCGAAGTCGGAATCGAGCGGAGCTTGCGCTGCTTTGTTCACACCTATTGTTATGGTGCGATTGCTTGCTGCCTGTGTTTTCTGCCAGTGCAGACTCTCGGCTGATGACGTATTACTCGAAACCACATAAGCTGAGGCATCATCAAGGAACAACCTACCGGCCGTTTCGCTGTCGATGAGATAGTAGCTCGTGCCGTTCCGACTGGTATAGACGGGCTTATCGGTGCCACGTGGTTGTACGTTCTTCATGGTCTTTCCGTCAGCAAAGGCAAGTTCGGCTATCACTCCATCCACTTTCTCCAGATAAATGTTGGAGCCTCTGCGAGCCACTATATTAGCCGTTGCATACTTCATACCTGCTATTCCTACAGGGAAGATGCACGCAGTGGAAGCTGGTATGGTTATAGGGCGTGAAGGGAATGTAAGGCCATCGATGCAGAAAACGACGTTTTTTTTGTCGGTGAGGTTGGCAAAACGTTCGTAATTGTTTACAAACACAAATGCGCTGTCGCCAAGCGAGCGGTAGGACCAACGCAGGAATGTGTCATCACGCTGTGGAACGTCTTGTTTACAAGGAAATGTTGCATCCATCGGTGCTAATGTTTCTCCGAAATCGTGAAGGAAGATGTGCAGCTTGCGAAGCATGAAGTAATGTGGATTGAGTTGCCCGAACTCACCGATGGGAGCCTGGAAATCGTAGGTCATGACAGGCAGGTCGTTGTAGTTGGTGGCTCGCGAGCGTTGGGTCTCGTTGAGATAGATGTGGCGGTCGCCGTCGTAAGGTCTTAACACATCGCTGCCATTGAGCATATTGGAAACAGGGTTGGTGCCGCCATGATACATGTAATATCCCAGCAAATTGCTGCCGCTACCCAACTTCACCACAGCAAGCGAATAGGCATCGATGGGGTAGATATATATTCGGCGATGGTAGGATGTCATCATACCTCCAC
>JAFTFL010000020.1 GCA_017449525.1 Bacteroidales bacterium
CTCCGCAAGAGTAATAATCGAGGCATAGTAGTGTCTCGCCATATGCGGTGAAACCATCTGCGTGGAGCCTGCCATCTTGCAAATCTTCCTCAGATTGTCCCAAAGGGTCTTGTAGTTCTGATAGGGCATCAATGTATCACGGCTTTCGTCCCTGTACTTTTCAATCAAGGCAATGGCTTCGGGCAGCAGTTTCACTTGGGCAAGTGCCTTTGTCTTGTGCCTGTGGTACTTTAGCCAAAGACTGCCCTGCGCGTCAGTTGTAAGGTCTTCTTTGGTAACAGAAACGGCATCTGCATATGCTGTTCCCGTATAGCAGGAGAACAGCAATAGGTCACGCGAAAGTATCTGCGATTCCTTTTCTTTCGGTATCTCCAGACTTTGTATCTTCTTGAAATTCTCCGGGCTGATAGTCCTCGGTGTGCCAATCTGCAACTTAGGCAGGGTGTAGTTTGCAAAGAAGAGCCTGTCGGCATAGCCCTCCTTATAAGCCTGTCGGCAAGCCTTCTTCAGTATGGCAAGGTACTTTCTTGTTGAGTTTGAGGCAAAGCCGCAATCTGTAATAAGGAACTCATAGTAGTCGGAAATGAACTGGTTGGTCAGTTGCCCGAAAGCAATGTCTTTTGTCTTGAACTTGGATTCGATGAATTTGCTGAGAGTTGCCTGTGCTTGTTTGTAGTGAACTAACGAACCTGCAACTCTGTCAATGCCGACACGTTTTTCCATATCTGCATAGAGTCTGTCCATCACATCCATTAGTGTCACTTGGCAATCCACACTGCCCTGCATCAGTTCCTTGATGCTTTGGGCTGTGAAGTTCACGTTACGCTTCAATAGCTTGTCATAGGCAGAGTTGATGTTGAGCAGCATCTTGTCAATTTTGGCATTGACCTCCACTGCCTCACGGCTCTTGCCTTCCAATCTGCCAGAACGAGGATTCCACAGATTAGGGGTACACGATAGCTTACAGGAGAACTGCGCCATCGAATTGTTGAGGGTGATACGTCCCATAATGGGATGCCTTTCCTCGCTTGGTCTGTACTGCCTTTCTTTAGGTACAGCAGCACCTTGAATTTTGTTACTTTCATCATGTTCTGAATTTGGGTTGCAAAATTAAACAATCTCAGAGCATCCCCTGCTATGTAAAATATGTCAGAACATGTATATTATTCCGAGGCACAAAGAATCTTGTACAGATTACCCAATTCTACACATATTACCCAAACAATCGCAGGTAACACTTTGGTAACGGAACAGCCTCAACATTCGTCCATGAGCACAAGTCCAAAAAATGATTCAAATTAGCGCAAATGAGCTAATTTATAACAACTTACACAGAAATCAATGTAATAACTTCCACATTCCAAACTTCCTTGATTTCCTGTGGAACAGTAACGTAAGTAAACTCCTCTATTATAAAAACTGCTCTATTCAAAAATGAGGATTTACGAAAAGAATGAAAAAACTGTACGAATCACCACTGGCATGAATTACAATAGGCCTAGTAAAACGCAATGCAACCCACCTGTCTTTCGGACATAAAGTCGGGAATTATCCCTTATGCTATTATGTTGAATACCATGCGTGGAATTTAGTATCCCATAGTTGTGATTCTATACCTATGGTCTGTGATTTTCATAAAAGGGATACAGGGATAGAAGGGATGTTTTGTAAAGATATATACTTTCTATTGTGAAGCACTATACATCTACAATACAACTACAATATATTATATTTTATCGTTGTAGATGCAGAAACAAAACGTGCAAAAAAGAGGTGCACTCTTTCCAATTCTGTAAAACAACTTTCGATAAACTTTTTTCTATCCATATCTTTGCACCTGACGAGTAAATTATCAAGATAACGCAATTACGTGTTTCATGATATACAAAAAAAACAACGACAAAGAGTCCAATTAGTCATCCTTTCACTACTGTCATGGTCCTCTCATATAGCATTTAATTCATCTATTATACGCCTCCAATCAATCATCAGCACAGTGCTTAAAAGCGAAAAAAAAGTTTTTTCGTACCTTTGCAGGCTGTTTAGATACAGTACTTACAGCAGTTGTTGTTATGCAAAACATTCGTAATGTTGCCATTATAGCTCATGTAGACCACGGAAAGACAACCCTCGTAGACCGCATGCTTCATCAAGCAAAACTTTTTCGCGACAATCAGGAAACGGGCGATCTTATTCTCGACAACAATGACTTGGAACGCGAACGCGGTATCACCATCCTTTCCAAAAACGTTTCGGTACGCTACAGAGACTGTAAAATCAACATCATTGACACGCCTGGCCACAGCGATTTCGGCGGTGAGGTGGAGCGCGTATTGAATATGGCCGACGGCGTATTGCTGGTGGTCGATGCTTTTGAAGGCCCTATGCCTCAGACACGTTTCGTACTCCAAAAAGCCATCGAGATTGGTCTGAAGCCTATTGTGGTGATCAACAAGGTAGACAAACCGAATTGCGACCCCGAGCAGACACAGGAGGCCGTGTTCGACTTGATGTTCAACCTGGGTGCCACCAATGAGCAGATGGACTTTCCCACTGCCTATGGCAGTGCCAAACAAGGATGGATGGGACCCGACTGGAACAAGCCCACCAGCGACATCACTTACCTTATGGACCTCATCATTGACCATATTCCTACCCCTCTGGTGGAGGAAGGCAACACGCAAATGATGATTTCCAGCCTTGATTACAGTTCTTACCTCGGCCGTATTGCAGTGGGGCGTCTCAACCGAGGCACACTACAAGCAGGCCAAAGCATTGCACTCATCAAGCGCAACCGTACCCAAATCAACAGCCGCATAAAGGAACTCTACACCTTTGAAGGACTAGGCAAAGAGCGCACGAAAAACATTGTGGATGCCGGCGAAATATGTGCCGTGCTGCTTGACCTTGATAAGAACGTGATGTTCGAAATCGGCGACAGCATATGCAATGCCGACAACCCCGAGCCACTCGCCCCCATTAAGGTAGATGAACCGACCATGAGCATGCTGTTCACTATCAACAACTCACCCTTCTTCGGCAAAGAGGGCAAATTTGTCACAAGCCGACATCTGCGCGACCGTCTCTACAAAGAACTCGAAAAGAACCTTGCCCTCCGCATTGAAGAAACTGATTCGCCCGATTCGCTATTAGTATTCGGCCGAGGCATTCTTCACCTCAGCGTGCTCATTGAGACCATGCGCCGCGAGGGCTACGAACTACAAGTAGGTCAGCCCAAAGTGATTATCAAAGAGATTGACGGTAAACGTTGTGAACCCATTGAGCAGCTTACAGTGCTCGTGCCCGAAACCTACAGCAGCAAGGTGATAGACACCGTTACGCGCCGCAAAGGCGAAATGTCGACCGTCGAGACCAAGGGAGACCGCGTGCAATTAGACTTCACCATCCCCTCGCGAGGCATTATCGGTCTGCGCAACACATTGCTTACATCCACCAATGGTGAAGCTGTCATCGCCCATCGTTTCTTGGAATTCCAGCCCTGGAAAGGTGACATGGACACCCACAAGATGGGAGCCCTCATCGCCAAGGAAACGGGGGAATCCACCGCCTACAGCATCAGCAAACTACAGGATCGTGGGCCTTTCTTCATCGACCCAGGAGACCAGGTCTACAGTGGGGAAGTCATTGGCGAGAGTCTACGTCCAGGCAACGACATTGTGATAAATGTGGTTACAGCAAAGAATCTCACTAATATGCGCAGCAAAAGTGCCGACGACAAAAGTACCTGTACCCCAGCCATCCACTTCAGTCTTGAGGAAGCGATGGAGTATATAAGGGAGGACGAATACTTGGAGATAACGCCCACCAAGTTGCGTATTCGCAAAATCATATTGGACGAAACCGAGCGCAAGCGCACCCGCATAGCAGCTGGCATGAAAGAGGAGTAGGCTTCGATCACCGCCCCATCCCACCGCTACAAGAAAAGGAGGCCGCACCAATTGGCGCAACCCCTCTTTTTACATCGTTTTCATTTGCTTAGCCTACGGCTCATACGACTCATACGACTCCATATGTCCGTCGTCGTAGCATAACAACACGCGCACAAGGCGAGCTTGTCCCTGCCGACGAGCAGACTCCTGCCGTGGCAACGTATCCATACTCCCCGTCTGCGAAGCGCTTTCCCGACGGAAGATGTGTGCGTTCCTTAAAGGGGGCATGCCCATATCTTCCATCCGCGAAGAACCTTCCTGCTCAACAACAGGTACATACCCCTGCGGGAACGAACTGGCAGGATCAATCCTCGGTGCAGATTCCAAACGTTCCTTGTTTATACCCCCAATAGGTAGCGCACCTGTTTGCAAGGCTTTATCAGCCGACGCATCTCGCCCCGAAACATCCACTTCCGCGACTTGTACATCCTCCACATCAACATCTGCCAACTTTTCATTAAGACCTGCGCCGTACACTGCTGGAGAAGGATCTGACTGTAACTCATCGCTGAGCGAAGCAAATAGCATCATCTGCGTGCCGTCCGCAACGAGCTCCTCAACGGCGGTCTCTTCAGGCGACGGAGCACCATCCAGCGCAAACATGGAGCCTTTGCCAAAGAGCAGCCATTCGATGCTGACTTGTGGGAAGCGCTTTGCCACCTTCATCACAAAATCCAGGCTTGGGTTGTTGCGCCCCGACAAAATGTGCGACATGCCCGAAGGCTGCACGCCAATTTCGCTTGCAAACTGTTTTGCAGACATATTCATGGCCTGCATCAGTAGGTTTATACGTCTGACCATAGTATTGACATTTCTAATTTATCAAGTGCGATAACTACAAATGTATAACAATATTATCAATACATTCATAAATCACAACATTTTTACAAAATCACATTTGTAACATAAATAAATAGTTCAATAGAATGGAATTAAATTACTGTTATATAATATATTACATTTTATTTAAATGCAATATTCAAGCATTACTTCATCTCATATAATCATTAAGTTATCTGTAGAAGTAAATACACTAAATCACTGGTTTGTGGATATAAATATCATATGTCCACACATTTTATACCATAAAAGCATTATCTTTAATTTTCCATTTATAAATCACAAGTGTACACACATACATCGATTGCATTCTGCGCATGTTTTACAAATGTTTTTTACAGGTGTATCTGTAATTAACCTCCCTATTTCGACCAAACAGGCTTCCCGATGTATTTGGCTTAGGAACTGGCCTCGTTCGGCCGCCAAAACGATTTTGTCCATCGCATGAAATCGCATCCCATCACTCATCATCGGCCACACTGCTCGCCCTTAACAGCCCCTCACACACATTTTTTTTGCACACCTATATACTACGTGCGTATGCCCCCCGTTATGCACACCGAAACTATGATAAAACCAAACCCATGAAAAAGTACACAGGTATAGCACTCCTCCTGCTTGTTTTGGCCACAGCCATTTGCTCCTGTTCGCGCCACACATGTCCCGCTTACCGCGGATCTATAGCCGAAAACACCGTTCAGCAGTAGCCCTCTCCCCTTGTCCATCAGCAATAGCGTTTTCACAACTGCAATACCCACGACAACATGCATTGGTACAGATATTTGCCCCGTGATGTAAGCTTACATCAACCCTAACGAAGGTTTACATCACAACCGACCCCACTCATCTCCTTCCTAACCAAAGAAAAACACATTTTTCAATTCATCCTATTACAAACCAATCAAATTCAGTGCATCATGGCAAGGTACAGTTCCGTCTCGAGAAGTCCAGTATGCAGTTAACTGGCAAGGAAAAGATGAGCACTTCGCTCATAGCCTGCGATATCACGTGGTCTGAACTGCAAGACAAGAAGGGCACAACGGCAGGGAGGTGGCCGCAGCTATTTCGGGCAGTTCCTCCTTGGGCAGTAGCGGTTCGAACAGCGGCGATGACAACCCTGACAAGTTCGCTACGTGTGCCCCTCTGAAGCAAACTCCTCCCCCTGCTGATGCAAAACCATTCATGAATAAGGGAGCAAATACGAAATGTATTCGTTCCCTTATTTTTACGTCATTTCGTTGCACCGCCACAAGTCTCCTCTCCCGTTTCCCTACATCTCCTCTTCTCACCATTTCGTCGAGAAATCACCTATCGATGGACTAAGGATGCCGAGAAATGGTCAGAATTAGCCACAAAGTTGCAGTGTATACCTCATCGCGATACTGACACTTCGTTAGCGCCTTATATTCAGATGAAAAAGTATGAGAAGTATGATCCTATAGACATTGTCGATAAGTGTGAAAAAATTATAAATGATTATTCCCATATACTTGAATTGGAAAAAGCTCGTAATCGGCATATATTGACAACACAGCATAAGCTATGGAGAACGAAGACCGAGATACAACGAGAAGAACAGGTGAAAGCAAAGCGACAATTGTCTACCGCGTATGTAGAGATATTCTAATTATTTTGTTGCTTATCTTAAATATAGTTAATAGTTGTACATCGGTATATCTTCTTTCTAATCAGTTTTAGTTAACATACTGTACATTGAGAAATCATTAACCAATTAAATACACACATTTCCAAAATACCCTTTGCACTGCGAACCTACTCACCACACTTGTTCACGACTCCACCAACGCTCGTATAAACTGCGTCTTACGCAGCTATAGAAAGTCTACTACACTCTTCTGAGCCTTGCGATACACACTCGCACAACGCCAGCTAAGCACTTCTCAAACGAGAAAATGAACATCCAGTCCTTCTCGGTGTGTACTCATTAACAGTTATCTATATACTTCAGTCCTGCTATCCTACAACACATTTTCCCATCGGTGTGTACTCATCAATCGTTATCTATGTGCTTCGCGCCCACCTTTCCATCAAACTTTTACCTTTGGTGTGCACACATCAACCGATATCCATACACTTCTCATCTATGCGCTACTCACTCATCTGCTGCCATATTCAGTTCTCCCGTACGTACGAAAAACGGTCTATATCCGTCGCAAACGTAGCTTCAACAGCTGCACAACCAATTCTATACATACATCCATAGTACTCCCGTTCCAACACAAACGCACTATGGCTAACAACAATGGCCTATACCCAAAAGCCGACAGTCCGACTCAGCAGATGGCTGAGCCAGACTGTCGGCAACGGATATACGCTTTGGCGAGGGATGCTTATTTCTGCAATGCCTCCAAGCGTGCGTTCACCTCTTTCAGTTCCTCGCTCTGGTTGACACGGGCATAGACCGTACGTAAAGCCGTGAGGCAACGGCCGAGGTTGGGTCGGTTAACGGCAATGTCGTCTTCGTTGGTGAGCCCGTCAATGTAGGAGATTGCGCCTTTGAAGTAAGGTACCGAGGCTGAGAAGAGCTGCTTAGCCTCTTCATTCAACTTGTCGTACAGGCCTGTCTCATCCTCCACAGGAACTTCAGAGGCTGCATTTACCTTGTCGACGGCGCGGTTGTAGAGCATTATCCCCTGTCCGTAGTTAGCTTCGTACTGGTTAGAATTGAGAGCCAGCGACTTTCTGTAGCATTCCTCAGCCTTATCAAACTGCTTAGAGAGGTCGTAGATACTGGCTGCACGGCATAGTGCTACAGGCAATTGCGCCGAGTCCTTTTCGGCCAGCGTAAGCGCCATATTGATACTCTTCAGAGCCTGCTCATTATTGCCCGAATATATGAAAGCCGTGGCCATCAGCACGTGGGCATTGTAATCGGTCTTGCAAGCCTGAGTGAATGCACGGGCTGTTCGCATTGCTTTAACGGTGTCGCCTTCCTTATAATAGGTAGTGAAAAGTGCCTCGTAGACCATCTTCACATCAAACTTCACTGATTTGGGCGACACTTTGGCCGTAACCAACGGTTGGAAATACTTCTTGGTAAGGTCAGTATTGCGAGTGCTTTGCGCTGCGCAACCTGCCAAGTAGTAAGCGTTATTGGCTAGGTCGTCATTGCGGAACACATTGGCCAGCATAATGGCCGAGTCGCAGTAGTTCATAGCCATGTCGAAGTTACTCTTCTCATACTCGGTTACAGCCATATTATAATAGGTGTTACCGAGATAGGGAAAGAAGCGCTTAATTTTATCGGTATATTCGCCCTCCTTATCGAACTGCTGCCATGCAAACAGGGCTTCGAAAGCCGTGCTGTACCAGTGAGGACAAACCTTAGCAAGATTTTGTCCTTCCTTGCGCTCTGCTTTCGTCTGCGGATTGACAATGGCACCACCAATCTTGCAATAGATAAGGGTCTTGTAGAACCATGTCTTTGCCTCGGCTTTCGTATCGGCATGTTCGCTCGCCTGATCGATATAACCCTTGGCCTTCACAAGGTATCCACGGTTCTGTGCCTCGTAAGCGTTGCTCAGATTGATGGACTGAGCCCCTGCCCAATAGACCATGCTCATCAGCGCGAGCATCAATGTTAGCTTTTTCATAGTGGTTTGTGTTTTGGTTGTTGTTGCCCTTAGTAACTTACTTAGGGCTGTTTATTATATTCGTTTCTTATCCTTTTAATATCCTTTAATAGTGCATTCACACTTAGCAATGTATGAATCCATACAAAGAAAAATACACATTTTGAGGAGTCGACATACTCATTCCGTCATGTCATCCAATGCTTTCAGCATTGAACCTGTACATATTTCGCAGAGCCGATGTACTACCCTCGACCCTTCGGCGCAAACCTTCATCATTGCATGTGTATAGACTTCGAACGTTATGCATGTCGGTTTCAAATCAGGCTAATACCTACTCCTCTCCCTCCGTATTTACACTATTGACCACTACAGATGCATTGGACTCAGCCTGCGAAACGGGCTGTTCCTCGCCCTGCACTGCAACCATACCTTCTGACGAAGCCTCTGCAGCGTTCTCTTCATCGGACTCAGAAGCCTCCACTTTTGTAATCGAAGCGATAGTATCTTTACCTCTCAGATTGATGAGCTTCACACCCTGCGTGGCACGGCCAACGGTACGCAAATCGGACACTCTCATTCGAATAGTGATACCCGACTTATTGATAATCATTAAGTCGTGGTCATCGTTCACATTTTCGATAGCTATCAGGTCGCCCGTCTTTTCAGTTATTTGCAACGTCTTTACGCCCTTGCCGCCACGATGAGTAATTCTGTAGCCTTCCAGCGACGAACGCTTGCCAAAGCCGTTGGCCGAAACAACGAGAATGTCTTCATTCACATCACTCAAACAGAGCATGCCTATCACGTTGTCATCATCGCCCTCAAGCGTCATGCCCTTCACACCGCTCGCCCCGCGTCCCATAGCACGGAACTCGGCTTCATCACACCGCACAACCTTGCCCTTACGTGAGGCAATCATCATCTGGCTCTTACCGTCGGTAAGACGTGCTGTTAGCAACTGGTCGTTGTCGCGTATGCCCACGGCTATGATGCCGTTGGTGCGCGGATGCGAATAAGCCTCGAGCGACGTCTTCTTGAGGATACCATTCTTGGTACACATGATAATAAAGTGGTTGCGCATGTAATCCTCATCGCTAAGATTCTCTACGTTCACATAGGCGCGCACCTTATCGTCGGGCTCAATATTGATTAGGTTCAGAATGGCACGACCCTTCGAATCCTTGCCTCCTTCGGGTATTTCGAAGGCACGTTTCCAATAACAACGTCCTTTCTCTGTGAAGAATAAAATGTAGTTATGGTTCGTTGCTATAAAGATATGCTCCACAAAATCTTCGCTGCGCACGGAACTTCCCTTCGACCCAACGCCACCTCGGCTCTGAGTGCGATACTCATTGAGTAGCGTGCGCTTGATGTAACCCATGTGCGAAATGGTAATCACCACCGTGTCGTCAGGTATCGTATCCTCAATGCGGAAGTTTGAGGCATTATACTCAATGCGCGTGCGGCGGTCGTCGCCATATTTGTCGCGTATCTCAATAAACTCTTCCCTGATGACATTCATGAGTGCACTATGGTTGACCAGTATTTCCTTACACCGTTCGATAAAGGCTATCTTATCATCGTATTCAGACTGCAACTCAATGCGGTTCTGACGTGTAAGTTGTCCAAGACGCATAGCTGTAATAGCTTCGGCCTGCAATTCACTGAAGCCCCAACGAGCCATCATGCCTGCGCGAGCCTCTTCCTGTGTCTCTGACGCACGTATAAGCGCAATCACCTCATCCGTAATATCGAGCAACTTCAACAAGCCCTGTAGGATGTGCGCCCTCTTCTCCGCCTCAGCCATCTCATAACGGGTGCGTCGGGTAACGATTTCTTCGCGATGCTCAACGAAATACTTAATAAGGTCTTTTAGGTTGAGCAGCATCGGGCGCCCCTTAACTAGCGCAATGTTATTGACTGCAAAGGACGACTGCAATTCGGACAGTTGAAACAACTTGTTCAGAATCACGTTCGGCACCACATCGTGACGCAGACAATACACGACGCGTATGCCGTCTTTGTCGCTCTCATCGCGAATATCCGTAATACCCTCTATCTTGCCTTCCTTTACGAGTTGAGCCTGCTTGCGGATCATCTCTGCCTTGTTGACCCCATAGGGCACATCGTGCGCCACAATGAGATTACGGCCGTTCTTATCTGTCTCAATGGAGGTTTCGGCACGCAGAATAATGCTGCCACGTCCCGTAGTATAAGCCTCACGCACCCCATTGTACCCATATATAATGCCACCACCAGGGAAATCGGGTGCTGTGATGTGCTGCATCAACTCCTCGACTGTGATGGCCTCATTATCCACATAGGCCAGACACCCATTCATCACCTCACGCAGGTTGTGCGTAGGCATGTTGGTCGCCATACCGACAGCGATACCATTCGAACCGTTGATAAGCAGATTTGGGATGCGTGCTGGTAACACGGTTGGTTCTTCAGCCTCATTGTCATAAGTAGGCATCATATCCACCGTGTTCTTATCGATGTCAGCCATCATTTCGTTCGCTATGCGCTTCAGACGAGCTTCAGTATATCGCATGGCAGCCGCACCATCGCCGTCAATAGAACCAAAGTTACCCTGTCCATCAACCAGTGGGTAACGCATTGCCCACGGCTGCGCCAATCGCACCAAAGCACCATAGACCGATGAATCACCGTGTGGGTGGTACTTACCGAGCACATCACCCACAATACGTGCCGACTTCTTCGTAGGCGTATTATACGTGATGCCATTCTCATTCATGGAGAACAGAATTCTTCTATGAACTGGTTTAAAACCGTCTCGCACATCAGGCAGAGCACGTGCCACAATGACCGACATTGCATAGTCTATGTATGCCGTCTTCATTTCGGTCTCAATGTCTACCTGTGTAATTTTTTCGTGTTCTGATACCATCTATCTACAAATGTTATTATCTACTTACCTGTGAAGCACGTGCTTAAACTGTGCATCATTCTCTTCTTTACGTAGCAAAAATACTAAAAAATATCGATACTTCACACACCTAACCTCTTGGTTTTTCAGCACATTTAATCAACAGAATGGTTTATAATCCCCACAGACTACATCATCCATCCTGTGTTGACTACAATATAGACTATCCCACAAAGGACATCTTCACTTCTTTCTATTTGACATTCACCCTTGTAGCCCCACCCTCTAAAATCCATAATCAATCGTTTTGTCAGTCGGGGAAACAAAGGATTGCCAGACTCTCAGTCCGAATACAATGTATTAACTACGTGAAGGAGAATTTTCCTCAATCGATTTATACATCTCGCCAGTCTCCATTAGCCTTAATTAACTCCACCAATGCATCCACGGCCTCCTGCTGTGGCACATTTCGTCTACGCACTTCCTGCTTGTGGTAGAGAGTAACCACGTCGCGTCCGCTCCCCACATAGCCGTAGTCCGCATCTGCCATTTCACCTGGGCCATTCACAATACAGCCCATTACGCCTATCTTTATACCCACAAGATGCTGGGTGCGTGCCTTAATACGCTGCAGCGTTGACTGAATATCGTACTGCGTGCGCCCACATGATGGACAGGCTATGTATTCACATTGCGACACCCTCGCACCCACAGCCTGCAAAATACCATACGCCACAGGTATCTCCTCCACAGGATCTTCTGTGAGGGAGACCCGTATAGTGTCTCCAATACCGTCTATCAGCAGTGCGCCGATACCCGCCGCGCTCTTCAGCCTACCCTGCATTGCATCTCCAGCTTCGGTTACGCCAAGGTGGATAGGATAGTTCATACCTGCAGTCTGCAACTTCTCCACCAGCCGTCGCGTACTATCCACCATCACCTTCACATTACTGGCTTTCATCGAGAAAACGAGCTTTTCATAGTTCTGTCCACGGCACACTTCCGCGAACTCGAAAGCCGATTGCGCCATGCCTTCAGCCGTATTGCCGTAGCGCGACACAATACGTTCCGACAGCGAACCGTGGTTCACACCGATGCGCATAGCCGTATCATGTTTACGACAGATTTCAATCAGCCGACTCATGTTTTCCCCTATACGCTGTAGTTCCATATCGTATTCCGCATCTGAGAACGAGTGCTTTCCCACATTCCGGTCCACATAGTTACCTGGATTCACTCTTACTTTCTCCACTATAGTGGCTGCCACTTCTGCAGCGCGAGGATTGAAGTGTATGTCGGCCACCAAAGGCACGTTGCAGCCTCTGCGTTGCAACTCACTCTTGATTTCAGCCAAATTCTCTGCCGCCTTCACATCGGGAGCTGTAATGCGAACCATCTCGCACCCAGCCTCTACCAACCGCAAAGTCTGCTCTACTGTGGCACGGGTGTCAAGTGTATCGGTGTTGGTCATTGACTGCACCCGTATCGGTGCCCCGCCTCCCAACGTAAGGTTACCTATTGCAATCTGCCTGCTTCTGTACATCAATTATCAATCCTTATATACGTCCGAACCGAAATAGACCTCAGTAGCCCCAGTGCCATACTTTGACATAGATGCATCAAAAAAGTGCAACCCCTTGTATTGCTTCAGTTCCTTTATAATTTCATCTTTCAACACTCCCTTCCCCACTCCATGTATGAACACCACTCGTTTCACACCATTAGACAAGGCATGGTTCATACAGGTACGGAAATAACGCATCTGCTTTTCGAAAGCTTCATGTGCCGTAAGGTCGGCCGCTCTCTCGCACAGCATGTCGATGTGCAAATCAACCTCGGCCTCCCCAGGCGCAACCATGTGCTGCGACAACACGTTGTCCACCACAGCACGGGCACCTTGCCGTTGTAGGCTTTCCAGTTGTCTTTTCAGTTTCGACACTTGGTCTCGCAGGTTTGCCACTTGCGACCTCAGTTGCTTCACTTCCTCCTCTGCTGCCAATTGTGGTGTAGCAGCTGTCCTCACGGCCGCAGGTGCAGTCGGAGCAGCATCCATCAGTTTCTTATCATTAAATGCTTTGCCTACACCCGTCATGTCTGCCATACGTATCAGTTCGTCGGCCTGCATGGGCATATCGAACCCTGTCTCATCCTGCACAAACACAAAGTCTGCCGTTACCTTACTCACTGTTCCGCCACCCACTTGGTTTAGGAACTTCACCTTATCACCTATCTGGAAATTACCTTTTGCCATAACATGTATACATTATATCATAAACGTGTCGGAGCCCATGTCGCCCACAAGCTCACCCTTTTTACTTTTGCACACCTACTGCATCACCAGCACGCTATGCTTCCCCTATTAGTTCGACTGCCAACTGTGCTATGTCCACTCCGTCAAAGTTTCCACTTGACATCATGAGCAGATTGCTGTGCGATGTACCCCTGGGAAACAAAGCCTTAACTCGCTCAACCAATGCACTTGAATCATCATACACCTCTACTCCCCCACCGAAAGCCGAAGCCACCAGCTCCTTATTCAGCGCAGGCAGTCGCTTGAGTTGTATGGCGTGGGGGCTAAAATAGACCAGTGCCACATCTGCCCCAGCCATACTCCCCTCATAGTGCTTCAGAAAATTTGCCGACAGGCTGCTGAAAGTGTGCAACTCCATACAGGCTACCAACCGTCGGTCGGCATACTGTTCTTTCACGGCAGCCACCGTAGCTTTCAACTTTGAAGGCGCATGCGCAAAATCCTTGTAGACCGCACAGGTCGAGGTCGCTTTCACCAGTTCCAACCGCTTTCCAGCTCCCTCAAACGAAGCTATCGCAGTGCCAAATGCCTCATCGCTCACCCCGAGCCGCCTGCACACATAGTACGCCGCCATTATATTCAGCATATTGTGTCGGCCAAAAACCTGCAGGGACACCTCTCCACACGGCAACATCAGCAGAGTCTGCCCATCCACCACACGATAGTTCGGCACGTTGTATGGACTCCTCGTTATATCAGTACGTTGGCATCCATCCACCACTTCGCACACCTGCGGGTCGGCAGCGCAGTAAACGAGTGTGCCATTGGCTTCAACCAAATCTACAAAACGGGTAAACTGCTCCTTGTACACATCAAACGTCGGAAAGACGTTAACATGGTCCCATGCTATGCCACTAATGACGGCCACATTGGGTTTGTACAGGTGAAATTTGGGCCTGGGATCAATGGGCGAAGTTAGATATTCATCACCCTCTATAACCATCACCCGTGCCTGTTCCGAAAGACGAACCATGACGTCAAACCCCTTGAGTTGAGCCCCTACCATGTAGTCCGTATCCATTCCAACCTGTCGCAATACGTGCAATATCATGGCAGTGATGGTGGTCTTGCCGTGGCTTCCACCAATCACCACCCGAGTCTTATTGCGGGATTGCTCGTACAAGAACTCAGGGTAAGAATAGATTTTTAGACCCAACTCCTGTGCACGAAGTAGCTCTGGGTTGTCCTTCCTGGCGTGCATGCCCAACACTACGGCATCCAGCTCCGAACTGATTCTTTCTGGATGCCAGCCTACTTCAGAGGGCAGTAGTCCATAGGACGCCAGCCTACTGCGTGCAGGGTCAAATATCTCATCGTCACTACCCGTAACAGTGTATCCTTTTTGATGCAGGGCTATAGCCAAGTTGTGCATAGCCGATCCCCCTATGGCGATAAAATGGACTCTCTTCATAAGGCAACTCTATTCTTTAGTTCTTTGGGGTAATAGATGTAGTACTTTGTAACCGACTTCTCAAGGAAGTGGCGGTCAAGCTGGTCGCTTGCTTCGCTAATATCAAGACAACGGCCGTCTTTAAACAACACTTTTATCTCTTGGTCATTAAAGTCGTAGGCATGATTGACATGTTTACCTGTCGCCACGCAGTAGTCTGCGTCGGCAATATTCAACGAAAGAGACTCACAGGCCTGTCGGCGCACGCTGTCCACCACCTCGTCGTCGAATGGTTTCTCGGACACCTTCACAGCCGATAGCCTACGTTCTACGAGATTTCTACAAAGGGTGCGGAGCAAATGGTCTTCAGCACCAATCATCCAGTCCTTCGCTGCAGACCACACGTCGTTGTCGTCAATCAGTGCAAACTGACTAAGCAGCTGCGAATTGCTTCGGAAATCATCCTCATTCCACTTGTGTTGCAGGAAGAAGAGCAAAGCGCGCGATCCCTCAAGTCGTTGGCCTTGTGACAGGCAGTAGCGGGCTCGGCGCAGAATGTTGTAAAGCAACACATCGGCTGCCACTACAGTTTTGTGCAGATACACCTGCCAGTACATCAGCCGACGCGATATGATAAACTTCTCTATGGAGTAGATGCCCTTCTCATCGACCACCAGGGCATCATCGTGCACATTGAGCATATTGATGATGCGCTCTGTGCCGACCACGCCTTCGGACACCCCTGAAAAGAAGCTGTCGCGCGAGAGGTAATCCAACCTATCCATGTCTAATTGCGAAGACACCAACTGGTGCAGGAAGTGCTTCGGATAAGTGTCATTGAATATAGCTATCGCAGTAGAGAGGCGTCCGCCCAACTCTGTATTGATGCGTTCCATGAACAATTCGGAGCATACCTCATGCGGTACGTTGGCCAACATGTACTCCGAGGTGTGTGAGAACGGGCCGTGTCCCACGTCGTGCAGCAGGATGGCCAATTTGGCACCCAACGCCTCTTCGGCCGTTATGTCCACTCCTTTTACACGCAACACGTCGATGGCGCGCCCCATGAGGTTCAGGGCACCCAGCATGTGGCTGAAGCGGCTGTGTACCGCACCTGGGTAGACCATATAGGTAAACCCCAACTGCTTGATGTGTCGTTGCCGTTGGAAATAGGGGTGTGATATGACGTCAAACAGCACATCGTCGTCTATGGTAAGGAAGCCATAGACTGGGTCGTTGAATATTTTTCTCTTGTTGGTCATATCGCAGAGGGTTGTCCTGGAAGTGCGCTGGCCAACAGCCCAGCCGCACAAGCCACTAACTCAGTGCACGGACGCTTGCCGCTTTGCAGGAGTCGGCCGCACACAATGTCGCCATTTTCACTGCGAAATTGACCTATCAGGTCATGCAGCTGCGGATCCTCTCCCACCAGGCCACACACCAGCGCCATGCCACTCACACAGCCACACACTTCTCGCTCCCCAGCCAATCCTCGCCCAAAGGGCTTGGCCATGAGTAGTGCCACTTCGTCCGACACGGGCAGCAGGTCGGCGTATGCCATTACCACAGCTTGACAACAGTTGCAGCCCCGCTTGTGATAGGAGCGTGCCGCTCCTATGCGTTCTTCCTTGTTCAAACCGTTTGAAGACATTGTTGCAATTTGTTATACATTTCCCACAGCACGATGGCAGCAGCACAACTGACGTTGAGGGAATGCTTGGTGCCCTGCTGCGGTATTTCTATACAGCCGTGGCACGCGTCCACCACTTCCTGCTGCACGCCGTCCACCTCGTTGCCGAATACAATTGCAATGCGTGCCCCTTCGGGCAGTTCAAGCCCGTTCAGCATCGTGCTCTGCTGCGCCTGTTCCACTGCATAGACGGTATAGCCCTGTTCTTGTAGCCGATGCACACACTGCAGGGTGTCATTCTCGTACTGCCAACTCACAGCATCCTCGGCTCCCAGCGCCGTCTTGTGTATGTCGCGATGGGGCGGTGTAGCCGTAATGCCGCACAAGACTATCTGTGCCACACGGAAAGCGTCCGATGTACGAAAGACAGAACCTATATTATTCATGGAACGCACATTATCGAGCACTACCACCAACGGCAGTTTGCGGCTCTCCCGAAACTCCTCCACCGAGAGGCGGTTCATCTCCTGCGTGGACAACTTCTTTGCCATATTTATTACATATATAATATAAGGTGTACCTGGCTATGACTGGTCGGCATGGTAGGACGACCTCACCAGCGGGCCACTGACCACATGCTCGAAGCCCAACGCCAGCGCATCGCGTCGCATCTGTGCAAACTCGTCGGGCGTGTAGTATTTCATCACGGGCAGATGGGCATGGGTGGGTTGCAGGTACTGCCCAATGGTGAGCCGACGGCAGCCCGTACTATGTATGTCGCGCAGCAATTCGTGTATCTCCTCCTCTGTTTCGCCCAATCCTACCATGAAGCCTGTCTTGCTTGCATAACCCTGTTGCTCCACATAGCTCAGCACACCAAGGCTCCGATCGTAGGTAGCCACGCTCCGCACGTAAGGCGTGAGGCTGCGAGTGGTCTCCATGTTGTGCCCCACCACATCAGGGTGTTCGTGCAGTACGATGTCGAGCAGGCTGGTGTCGCCCCCAAAGTCGGGTATCAACACCTCCACGCGAGTGCCAGCGCACATCTCGTGCACCTTGCGAATAGTGGCTGCCCAATGATTGGCACCGCCATCGGGCAAATCGTCGCGATCCACCGAAGTGATGACCGCATAGCGCAGCTGCATACTGCGGATGCTCTCGGCCACTCGTGCTGGCTCATCAGCGTCGAGGGGGGCAGGGCGACCAGTCCGCGTGTTGCAGAACCTACAGTGCCGAGTGCACACGTCGCCGCCAATCATGAAGGTGGCGGTGCTGTTGCGCCAGCATTCTGCCCGATTGGGGCACCGCCCACTTTGGCAAATGGTGTGCAACCCCTGGTCTCGGATGAGGCGCTGCGTAGAGAGAAAATCCTGGTCGGTGCTGTATTTCGACTTGAGCCACGAAGGCTTGCGTACCGCTCCAAACAACAGGTCAAGCAGTTCGCTCGCCGTAAGGCCACGCACTATCCGTCCGACAGGCACATCCATCAACACCGCTCCGACGGCTTCACGACTAAACTTTACGCCCTTGAGTCGGGCAATGAGTTCGCCGTCAATGTCGCCCAGCAGGAAGAAATCGCCCGTGAAGTTGAGTGCACGTACCACGTCATTGCGCAATTCAATGCGGGCTTCTAAGGTGCCAACCCCATCGATGCGCGCCTTGCGCACCACGCTGTATTTCGGATTGCTGCCGAAGATAAACTCGTCGCTTGCTAACTGCTGCTCTATCTGCAGCACTTGGGTCATGTCCTCCTCGGTCAGCACTCGAGCCGCATTGCTGCAGAGGGTGCGCCGCGCCAAGACACGAAAGGAGGCAATATCCATCGACGTGTAGTCGCCCACATTGCCAACACGTTGGCTTACGGACTCCACGCCCTTGCTCTGCAGTTTGGCCTTGGATGGGGTGATGGCCCGCTGCATGTGGTCAAAATTGGAAGAGAAGAGCAGCGAGTTGTGCATGACGTTGCTCGTTCCGCAGCGGTAGAAGGCGGCTCCTGCCACCTTGCGACCCTGCACCAGGATGTCATTACGTCCGGACAATTCCACTTCGAGACCAGCAGCTCGGAGCGTGCGCGCGGTGTCTTGCATGCGACGCTCGAAGACCACGGCCGCATCGTGTTCGCGCACTATATAGCTGAAGAGGAGACATCCTTCATCACTGTAGATGCAGCCACCTCCACTTTTGCGCCGTGTGATGGCGATGTGGTGTTGGCGGCAGTACTCCACATTGACCTCATTGTCGATGAGCTGGTTGCGCCCCACCATCACACAGGGAGCCACCTGCCAGATGAGGAAATAGTCATCGTCCGTCCAATGGCGCGCCACGTATTCCTCCACGGCAAACCAGAAAGGCACGCCACGAAGTCCGTAGTCCTTATGAAATTCAATATACTTCATTCCGACACATGTTAAACCTACTCGATGCAGGACTCATTTCGCCCCAGCGTCAGCCCACACTACCTTCGAGTGAAATGTTGAGCAGTTTCTGCGCCTCGACAGCAAACTCCATGGGCAACTTGCGCAGCACGTCCTTTGCATAGCCGTTGACGATAAGCCCAACGGCGTTCTCCTGGGAGATGCCTCGCTGTTGGCAATAAAAGAGCTGTTCCTCACTAATTTTACTTGTGGTGGCCTCGTGCTCGAGAATGGCCGACGAGTTGTTGGCCTTGATGTAGGGCCAAGTGTGCGCTCCGCACTTGTCGCCAAGCAGTAGGGAATCGCACTGCGAATAGTTGCGTGCGCCCTCTGCGCCGCGGGCTATCTGCACCAAACCCCTGTAGGAGTTTTGGCTATGGCCAGCGCTGATGCCCTTCGACATGATGGTGCTATGGGTGTTCTTCCCCACGTGTATCATCTTGGTGCCCGTGTCGGCCTGCTGGTAGTTGTTGGTAACGGCCACACTATAGAACTCGGCCGTAGAGTCGTCGCCCTGCAGGATGCAGCTGGGATACTTCCACGTTACGGCGCTACCCGTTTCGACCTGAGTCCACGATATCTTACTGTGGCTACCCTTGCAGATGCCACGTTTGGTAACAAAGTTGTAGATACCGCCGCGTCCATCCTTATCGCCTGGATACCAGTTTTGCACGGTGCTGTATTTCACCTCGGCGTCCTTCATGGCCACTATCTCCACAATGGCGGCATGCAGCTGGTTCTCGTCGCGTTGCGGAGCCGTGCACCCTTCCATGTAGCTCACATAAGCACCCTCGTCGGCCACGATGAGCGTGCGCTCAAATTGACCAGTGCGAGCTGCATTGATGCGAAAGTAGGACGACAGCTCCATCGGGCAGCGCACCCCCTTGGGGATATAGCAAAAAGAGCCGTCGCTGAACACGGCCGAGTTGAGAGCCGCAAAGAAGTTATCTGTAGGCGGTACGACCGAGCCAAGATATTGTCGTACCAGGTCAGGGTATTTCTGCACCGCCTCGCTTATGGGACAAAAGATGATGCCCTTCTCCTCCAGAGCTTTCTGCGAGGTGGTCTTCACCGACACGCTGTCCATGATAGCGTCGTAGGCTACACCTGCCAGGGCTTTTTGCTCATGGAGCGGGATGCCGAGCTTGTCGAACGTGGCGAGCAACTCGGGGTCCACCTCGTCCATGCTCTTTTTCTCCTGCTTGGGAGCGGCGTAATATATAATGTCTTGGTAGTCTACCCGTTCGTACTTCAAATGTCCCCAGTCGGGCTCCTCCATGGTCTGCCAACGGCGCAGCGCATCGAGGCGGAACTGCAGCAGCCACTCGGGCTCACCCTTCTTGGCCGAGATGGTGCGCACCACCTCCTCGTTGAGCCCTTTACCAATGGTCTCGGTCTGAATATCCGTAACAAAACCCCAGCGGTAGTCCTCGCTGGTAACCTCTTCTATAATATTATCTTTCTCCATGTGTGTGAAGAGACTTTTAGTTCACGTTTAAACGTGCAAAGTTACGACTTTTTCGGCACACTTCTTGTGCCCCATCCACTGCTTCTGCTGGCACACTCGGAATGCACCGTCCATAGGCCAATCCGAAGCCCCTTGCACATCCCATCCCAAGGCCTCGTGCCGCGGGGCTTAGGGTTCCACACCTGCCACAGCACCCCCGTCCCCAAACGACATCCCACCCCGCACGGCCGAGCATCCTACGCCGTACGGCACAGGGAAACACGCCGTACAGATTCAACTCCCATCCCGTACGGCATAAATACGACGCAACGCACTGAATTGCTAAACCATAACAAAAGAGAAGGTCGGACGCTGCACGGCATCCGACCACTAAGCTGTACGCCTTCGCCCCCAACGCTCACCACACATAGCCCCTCAAGCCCAAGAGCCACACTCAACCCATTGCCGCGGCGCGCAGGAAACCACTCTTCGAGGCGAAAGTTCATGCAAAGGTACTATTTTTTTCGCACTCCACGCCATGATAAACCCACGCGCACACCATAAGCCGGAAAAAATTCGTACCTTTGCACCTCGTTGCCTCAGAAAGGCACACGACACACAGGAGTATAAACATCAAAAAAATACAACAATGAAAACCACACCCTTCACCGATTTGCACATCAAATTGGGAGCCAAAATGGCCGAATTTGCAGGTTACAACATGCCAATCCAGTACACCACCCTCATTGAAGAACACAACAACGTGCGCAACAACGTGGGCGTGTTCGATGTATCTCACATGGGCGAATTTCGCGCCAGAGGGCCTTTAGCCAAACAGTTCATGCAATACTGCACCGTAAACGATGTGGAAGCCCTCACCGACGGTAAGGTGCAATACACCTGCCTGCCCAACGGACAAGGCGGCATCGTGGACGACATGCTCGTATACCGCGTGGCAGACGACGAGTACTTCATGGTTCCCAACGCTGCCAACATTGAGAAGGACTGGAACTGGATGAGTCAGATAGCCGACAAGATGGGTATGACTTTGGGCACCGACTTCGTGAACGAAAGCGAACAATGGGCACAGCTTGCAGTGCAAGGTCCCAACGCCCTCAAGGCTATGCAGAAGCTCACCGACAAGAACGTCGTTGACATGGAATACTACACGTTCCAGATTCTAACCTTCGCAGGTGTTGACAACGTCATCTTCTCCACCACTGGCTACACTGGTGCAGGCGGCTGCGAGATATACATGCCCGCAAGTTGCGCACTGAAGGTGTGGGACGCCGTGTTCGAAGCAGGCAAAGAGTTTGGCATCATGCCCGCAGGTCTGGGGTGCCGCGACACCCTGCGCCTTGAGAAAGGATTCTGCCTCTATGGACACGAGATAGACGACACCATCAGCCCTCTCGAAGCAGGACTTGGATGGATTACCAAACTGAAAGCAGAGAACAACAACTTCATCAACAAGAGCTTGCTCGTAGCACAAAAGGCCGCTGGCATCAAGCGTAAGATAGCTGGTTTTGAAATGGTAGACCGCGGCATTGCTCGCAACGGCTACGAAGTGTGCAACGCCGAAGGCAAAGTTATCGGTATGGTGCGCAGCGGAAGCCCCAGCCCCTCAACAGGCAAGAACATCGGCACCGCCCTCATCTGCGCTGAATATGCCAAGGCAGGCACCGAAATCTTCATCAAAATTCGCGACAAGCAAGTAAAGGCCACCACAGTAAAAATGCCATTCTACGAGGGCTAAACCTTAACCCCTCCTCAACCCCATCCTCCCAGTAGGAGCAGACAGGGTTATACAACAACCGAAGCACGATGCGGCTACACCCGTAGCCCCACCGTGCTTTTTCATTTCACACAAGCATAGCCTCCACCACACATACTCATCCACTCCTTGACTGGCAACCCCTTCTCTCACTACAGATAAACACTCCCCATCCTACCCAACATCAGCAGTGCCAACAACACCCACCCAGTTCTCACCCTACCGAATCAATACACCTTATATTATATATGCAACCCAAAACTGGGGGAAATACAATCATCACCAATACACCCCAGCGACCATTCCCCGCTGCCGCACCAACCCTTTCTTCCTACCTCACCAACCATTTTACACTACCTCATCAACCATCCCCCACCACCTCGCCAATTCTTTCTCTCTGCTTCACCATCCATTTTACACCACCTTATCAACCACTTTTCTCTTCTTCATTAACCATTTTTCTCTTCCTTATCAACATCCCCCCACCACCTCGCCAACCCTTCTCTTCTACCCCACCAACCATTTTACACTACTTCATCAACCATTTCCCACAACAGAAATCGCTAACCTAATCAATACAAAATACAATTGTATTCAACACTTTACACATAAAACAAGCCGAATTCAACCGTCCATTCACTACAAAAAGCACCCATCAAAACTTGATAAAATCTTCCAAAAGACTACACAAATAATCAAAAAGTATTCGTATATTAGCACACTTTCAACACGACAGTGTGAATATTTTTCTATTTTTCAAACCCTTATTCCCACCGACCTGTTCGCAAACCCTCAACGCCGCTGAAACGTTTACACAAAAGAATTGACATATCCAAATTTATTTTTCAGAACCTATCCCCTATTTTATGTGCATTTTTGCACAAGGATATTCAAAGAGTATCTCTTGGCTAACGAACATAATAATCAACATAAAGCACCATCATCAACAATGAATCGAGACCACAAAACTGTATGGGCAGCCTGCTTGGAAATCATCAGAGACAACATCGATGAAAAACTGTACAACACCTGGTTCGCACCTATAGTACCTGTGAAGCTTGAGAACAACGCACTCACCATACAGGTGCCCAGCCCTTTCTACTACGAGTGGCTGGAGCGCAATTGCATACACCTACTGAAGAAAACAATCAACGCCGTACTCGGCACAAGCGGTAAACTACGATACAAGATACTGATGGACACCAACCCTACAGGCAAACCCCAGACGACCACCATACCTTCGGTTGGCGCACAGGCCACCCAGAACAAACCAGTCGACGTTGCTGTAAATGTGAACGACGGCGATGTGCAGAACATGCCAAACCCTTTGATATTTCCTGGCATAAAGAAAATCAAAATACCCTCACAACTGAACGAGAACTACACACTGGAGAACTTTGTAGAGGGTGATTGCAATCGGCTGGCACGCGCCGCCGGTTACGCTGTGGCAAAAGACCCGGGCAAGACAGCCTTTAATCCACTACTGCTTCACGGCGGAGTCGGCTTGGGGAAGACCCACTTGGCCCACGCCATTGGTATCAAAACAAAAGAGTATCACAGCGACAAGACCGTGGTTTACCTCTCGTCGGAGCAGTTCATGCAGCAATATGCCACTGCAGGCAAAGACCACAACACGAACGACTTCATACGCTTCTACGGTATGACTGATGTGCTCATCATCGACGACATCCAGTTCTGGGCCAATAAGGCACCACGCACCCAAGAGGCGTTCTTCCATATCTTTAACGACCTGCACCAACGCAACAAGCAGATCATTATCACCTCCGACAAAGCACCGTCGGAACTCTCTGGCCTCGAGCCACGGCTCATTTCGCGCCTCAAATGGGGACTTGCTGCCGACCTGCAGACGCCCGACGTAGAGACAAGAATGGCTATTCTGCGCCAGAAGTTGGAGAACGATGGCATTGACATGCCGAACGATGTTATCGAATACATTGCCTACAGTATCAACACCAATGTTCGCGAACTCGAAGGGGCTCTCATTTCCCTCATTGCACAATCATCGCTCAACAAGAAGCAGATTACTATTGACCTCGCAAAGCAGATGATAGACAAGTTCGTCAAGAGCACATCCCGAGAAATTACGATAGAGTACATCCAGAAGATCGTGTGCGACTACTTCAACCTACCGATAGAGAGTATCCAGTCGCGCACCCGGAAAAGAGAAATCGTACAGGCTCGCCAGCTCACGATGTACTTTGCCAAGAAGCTTACTAAAGCATCGTTGGCCATCATTGGCTTGCAGTGTGGCAACAAAGACCACGCAACGGTACTGCACGCATGCAAGACCGTGGCCAATCTGAACGAGACAGACAAGCAGTTCCACCACTGGGTGAGCGAGCTCGAAAAACGTTTCCAGGAATGAAGCAAGCCTTCAAGCCAGGCACCATGCTCTACCCGCTACCAGCGGTGATGGTGAGCTGTGGAGAGACCGAAGCCGAGTACAATATTATTACAGTTGCGTGGACTGGCACTGTGTGTAGCGAACCACCGATGTGCTACATCTCAGTTCGCAAGGAGCGGTTGTCGCACTCCATCATCAGTCGCACTGGTGAGTTTGTCATCAATCTCACCACAGAGGCGTTAGCCAAGGCGACCGACTGGTGCGGTGTAAACAGTGGACGCTCTGTCAACAAATTCTCGGCCATGCACCTCACACCCGTACAGGCACAAATCGTAAAAGCCCCACTCATCGACGAGTCGCCGCTCAACATAGAGTGTCAAGTAGTAGAAATAAAGGAGCTTGGCAGCCACGACATGTTCATTGCGAACGTTGTGGCCGTGGATGCCGACGAGCAGCTCATTGACCGCTCCACCGGTCAGTTCTACCTCAATCACGCCCATCCTATAGCCTATTCGCACGGCAAGTACTATTCTCTTGGAGAACGCATCGGGGGGTTCGGATTCAGTGTAAAAAAGAAGAAACACTAAAGAGCCGACCACGCTTCGCTGCGCCTATGGGTCGCATTTCCCCACACTACCAAGCCTCGCTCTCCAGCATCACAGGACATCATTTATCAACATTCCTTCGCGCGATGCTCCGCACCAACAGGCATCATACCCTGCCATCTGTCACAACGACTGCCGCTCCATCCGAGGTTCTACAACAGGGCGACAGCGCATCTTCAGAAGGACATACTTCTATCCGAGCGCACACTTCTATCGAGTGTATGCGCTCTTTCTTTTTGCCTTATCCGAAGGGAAGACACCGTCGCCACGGTTGCCTCGCCACCTCTACGACTCTCACCATTGACAGGGCAGTTCCCCACATTTTCCACCGTTCATCTCTAATCTAAACATATCATGCACATAGTATTTGCAGAGTCCCTCGGTATTGCACAAAGCGAACTGGAGCAGATTCAAAGCCGCTTCACACAGATGGGACACACCATGGCTTTCTACACCGATCGCAATGAGCTGCCAGAAGAGTTGATTGCTCGCATGAGCGATGCCGACATTGTAGCCATCAGCAACATTCCACTTCGCGAGCAGGTGCTCAGCCACTGTCCCCGGCTAAAGATGCTCTCGGTCGGCTTCACTGGCCTCGACCATATAGACCTCAACTACTGCCAGTCGCACCATATCAGCGTTGTCAACGCTGCAGGCTATTCCACCACAGCCGTCAGCGAACTGGCCGTCGGCCTGATGATTGACGTCATGAGGCGTATCACCCAGCTCCACACGGCCACACATAGTGGCGGACAGCGCGGCACATTCCTCGGCAGCGAGTTGCGCGGCAAAACCATCGGCATTGTCGGCACTGGTGCTATCGGCACTGCCACCGCAAAACTACTACTGGCGTTTGGCTGCAACGTAATAGCCCACAGTCGGAGCGAACGCGCCAGCGTATCGGCAATGGGCGTGCACTACCGCTCGCTCAACGACCTTCTGAAGGAAAGCGACATCGTCAGTCTACACGTGCCGCTCAACGACAACACATTCCATCTTATCGGAGAGCAGCAACTCGCCACAATGAGGCCAGGAGCCATCCTCATCAACACCGCTCGAGGCAATGTGGTCGACATGGACGCCCTATCTGCCGCACTTCGCAACGGTCAACTGTCGGGAGCCGCCGTGGATGTATATGAAAAAGAGCCTCCTCTCCCGTCGAAACACCCCCTGCTGCAGTGCGAAAACTGCATCACGGTGCCACACGTCGGATACGCCACCCGCGAGTCGTTTGCAATAAGGAAGGACATCGTGGTACAAAATATCGTCAACTTTTTAGCATCAAAATGAAGAGAAACATCCTGTGGGTAGTCGCCCTGGCAATCCTCGCCCTGCTGCCCACCACGGGACAGGCCGCGGTGGTCGACACCAACCAGGCCTGCAAGGCAGCCACCCATTTTCTGCAGTGGCACACATCGCGCAAAAGCATCTCCCATCCTCAATTGGTAGCACAATACGACCGAGGCGGAACGCCCGCCATATATGTATTCAACATCGACAGTCTTGGCTTTATAGTAATGTGTGCCAACGACTGTTGCACACCAGTGCTTGGCTACAGCCTCAACGGCCCCTATGACGAAGCACAACTTTCTCCCTCCTTCCGTGCTTGGATAGTGAGCTACGCCGACGCCATACCTCAGGTGGCACACAACGCCGATGCTCAGTCGGCGTGGAGCGCATTAGCGGCTGGCGACCGCACCCCCTATCTGCGCAAGGGGCGCAAAAGCGTAGAGCCTCTGCTCAGCAGCCGATGGTCGCAACGAACGGGCTACAACAACTTCTGCCCCGAATACGATGGTCGACACTCCGTTACGGGATGCGTCGCAACAGCCATGGCGCAAATTCTGCGCTACCACGGCTATCCTCAGACGGGCTTTGGCAAAAGCAGCTACGTGCATGAGGCCTACGGCCGACTGACGGTGCATCACGACTCAGCATTCTACGACTTCTCGCACATGCCCGACGAGGTCAGTGGCGACAGTGATACGGCCGACCAAAACGCAGTGTCGCTGCTGTGCTACCACTGTGGAGTGGCAGTGAGCATGACCTACGAATACCAGTACCACACCAGTGGCAGCGGAGCTCCCTCGAGCAATGTGCCAGAGGCACTCGCCCACTTTGGCTACTTTGGCAGCCAATATGTCATCAAAAACACCATGGAGAGCGAGGCCTGGAAAGCACGCGTCAAGGCCGACCTCGACAGGGGATTGCCCGTCTACTACCAGGGCTACAAGCCCGACGGCGGACACGCTTTTGTGTGCGACGGTTATCAAGAGCAGGACGACCTGTTCCACTTCAACTGGGGTTGGGGTGGCTATCAGGACGGATTCTATACGCTCGACGACATGAACGGCTTCGTTGGCAACCAAGGAGCCGTGTTCGGCATCATCCCTTCTGGTTTGGCAGCCAACCGTAGCATCTACTACGCCGCCCCCAACGGACGAGGCGACGGCTCGTCATGGGAACAGGCCACTGGCCATCCCGAGCTGGCACTGCAGGCGCGTAGCTTCTACAAGAGTGGCCAGGTGTGGCTACGCGAAGGCACCTACTACGGTGATACCACCTCCGCCACAGCCTTCACCATTCCCTCCGGAGTTACCCTGTGCGGAGGCTTCGGCGGTTACGAATCGAACATTGCGCACAGCAACATCAACGACCACCCCACTTACCTCAACGGGCAAAACCGCCGCCGTGTAGCACGTATTACCGCCAACGCATCGCCCTCAATTCTCCGCGAAGTCATCCTCACGGCGGGCAACAGCAGCGAAGGAAGCGCGCTGAGCATAGCGAACGAGAATGGGGTAGCCCTGCACTGCCACATGACCGACAACCACTATGCCGAAGGCCCTGCGGTTTCTGTCAATAGTGGCAACCTGTTTCGATGCTACATCACGGACAACACTGCCTCGGAGGCCATAAACAGCTACGGTGCAACTATAACCTCTTGCCTCATCGCCAACAACGACGCTGTCGGGGTAAGCACCCGCGGCGGCACCATGAGTGGCAACACCATTGTCAGCAATAGTGGCGAAGGCCTTCTATCGTCGGCCTCCACCAAGATGCTCTACACCCTTCTTTGGAACAATCGACCCTACAGCGACAGCAGTCAGCTACAGTGGTCTACCAACACCGCTTGCGCCATCGAACGCCAAGCCGTGGCCACCATCCTGCCCAGCGGCGACACAAGTTTTGCCCTCCTCTTGAGCAGCGACAACGAGTCGCAACTCGACGTTGCCCCCCTCTTCGTCAACCCCACCACCGAACGCGGACTGAGCAGCCAAACCAGCGATTGGCATCTGCAACCGCAGTCGCCCTTAGTCGATGCTGGCCCCGAGGTGCGCTTCAGCGGTTATGCTGCCTATGACCTGCACGGCAACAGGCGGGTGTACAACAGTAGAATTGACATAGGCTGCTACGAGTACAACACCGTCGGCATCGTAGCACCGAACGGCAAAGCACAGTTGCGCATCACGCCCACCATAGCTCACGACTATATCCTAATTGACAGTCCTGCCGACACACCAGCCTACATCATCGACAATACAGGTCGACGCCTGCGCACGCTCCACCTAAGGGCTGGACAAAACACTCTGCGCATCGGCACACTGCCTGCTGGTGGCTATCTGCTGCAGGGCACTTCAGCCACAGGGCGTTTTATCAAGCAGTAACATCGCCCAAGCGGCAGGCAAAAGACTGCCACTTGCAGCGGAAGCAGCCATTCCGCAGCACACAATAATCGAGAGGCTTGCAGCGCCACCACCGCCGACGCTGCAAGCCTCTCGCCTTTTGCGCCGCGCCCCATTCAGGGAAAAAGCGTACCTTTGCATCGTCAACGGACATCAAGACTTCGGTGTGCAAGCCTTCTCCTTACCATCCGCCACCCCATTCCCACCCCACCTTTCCCTCATCACCATCATCCCCACTGGCCTACGACAGCAGGTGCAGATGCCGTTCAGCATACCTCCACACGAACTCGTACAAACCTATTTTTTACCTTGTTGCAAAGCAATTACGCCGTACGGCATAAAGCATCCTACCGAACGACTTTGTTCCCAGTCCCGTACTGCATCGTCCAACCCACAGCACAACATCCCGACCAGCGCACCGCGCCACGCTTGCAAACGGCGACCATACCACGCTGCCTCCCCCGAACGACAACATCAAGAAAAAGCAGCAACTGCACTTTGCCAGTAGCATAAAATTCGTATATTTGCATGTACGAACCAACGTAATATTCAGAATAAAAACGCTAAACAACATGAACTTAGATTGGCAGAACCTCCCGTTTGGTTACATGAAAACGGACTACAACGTACGCATCTATCACCGTGAAGGAAAATGGGGCGAGATAGAGGTATCGTCGGACGAAAACCTCAATATCCACATGGCAGCCACTTGTCTGCACTACGGACAAGAGGCCTTCGAAGGCTTGAAAGCCTTTCGCTGCAAGGACGGCAAGATTCGCATGTTCCGTCCCGAAGAGAACGCCGCCCGCCTGCAGAGCACTTGTCGTGGCATCATGATGCCCGAACTGCCCACGGAGACCTTCATTGAGATGTGCAAGCGCGTCATCAAGATGAACGAACGCTTCATCCCGCCCTATGGCACTGGCGCCAGCCTCTATCTGCGTCCGCTCCTCATCGGCACAGGAGCCCAAGTAGGTGTGAAACCTGCCAATGAGTACCTGTTCATGATTTTCGTAACCCCAGTGGGACCATACTTCAAGGGTGGATTCATGGCCAACCCGTACGTCATCACCCGTAAATACGACCGTTCGGCACCTCTCGGCACAGGCATCTACAAAGTGGGTGGCAACTATGCTGCATCGCTGAAGGCACACACCGAAGCATGCCACGGCGGCCAATATGCTTGCGAGTTCTACCTTGATGCAAAAGAGAAGAAGTACGTGGACGAAGCAGGTGCAGCCAACTTCTTTGGCATCAAAAACAATACATATATCACCCCCAAGTCGACCTCCATCCTACCATCCATCACTAATAAGAGCTTGATGCAGCTGGCCGAGGATATGGGCATGAAAGTGGAACGCCGCCCCATTGCCGTTGAGGAACTGGCCGACTTTGAAGAGGCTGGAGCCTGCGGCACTGCAGCAGTTATCAGCCCCATCGAGCGCCTTGACGACCCCGAGACTGGCAAGAGCTACGTGTTTGGCAAGGAGCCAGGCCCCTGGTCCAAGAAGCTGTACGAGCGTCTGCGCTCCATCCAGCTGGGCGAATATGAAGATGTTCACAACTGGAACACTATACTCGACTAAGCCTCTGACCAAGTATATACAAACAGAGAGAGGGGCGAA